>NZ_BMRI01000003.1:197875-198675 GCF_014648555.1 Kitasatospora griseola | reverse complement strand
CGTGCCCTCGGCGTCTTCGGGGCCGGCCACATCGGCGCGACGCTGCTCTCGCAGGGAGTGGTGGTGGCGACGGTGGCCGGCGGGGCGACCGCGCCCGACGTGCTGGACGCGATGGACATCGGCGTCAGCTACGGAGTGCTGGCCTCGCTGGGCGGGCTGGCCGGACTGCTGCGGCGGCCCGGGCGGGCGCTCGCGCTCGGGGCGGGACTGGCGCTGATCGGGCACCAGCTGCTCACCGATCCCGACCTGGTGACCTCGGTCGGGCATCCGGCGGCGATGCTGCTGGGCGTGGCGATGTGGCCGTGGCTGCGCCGGGGGAGGGGCCCGCGGGGGCCGGAGCGGGTGCGGGCCTGGAAGACGGCGACGGCCGTGGAGGGCTGAGCCGCGCAGGCCTGCGCCCGCTTCGCTCAGGGTGAACAGTCGGAGGGGAACAATCGGTGCGCCCCAAGCCTTAGTCAGGTCGACTCAACTTCACTGACTGGGGAGAGATCATGGCATCGACGTCCGTTCCGCTCACTCTGCCTGTGCTGCCGCTCGACGACGAGGTGGTGCTCCCCGGCATGGTGGTTCCGCTGGAGCTTTCGGATCCGGAGGTGAGGGCTGCCGTGGAGGCGGCCAGGGCGGGGAGCAGCGGGGGGAAGCCGCAGGTGCTGCTGGTGCCGCGGCTGGACGGGTCGTACGCGGCGGTGGGTGCGCTGGCGACGGTCGAGCAGGTGGGGCGGCTGGCGGACGGGGATCCGGCGGCGCTGGTGCGGGCCGTGCGACGGGTGCGGATCGGCACGGGGACGACCGGGCCGGGG
>NZ_BMRI01000003.1:190955-197844 GCF_014648555.1 Kitasatospora griseola | reverse complement strand
GCGGCGCTGTGGGTGGAGACCACGCCGTTCAAGGAGTCGGACCCGGGGCTGCCGGTGGCGGGCCGGGCGGCCGAGCTGGCCAAGGAGTACAAGGCGCTGTCCACGAAGTGGCTGCGCAAGCGCGGGGCGTGGCAGATCGTCGACCGGGTGGCGGCGATCGAGGACATCGGCGAGCTCGCGGACAACATCGGGTACGCGCCGTTCGCCACCGCCGAGCAGAAGCTGAAGGTGCTGCTGGAGGCGGACCGGCCGGCCCGGCTGGAGTACGCGCTGGGGCTGCTGCGCGAGCACCTCGCGGAGGAGGAGGTCAACGACACCATCCGCAAGGACGTCGAGGACGGCGTCGCCAAGCAGCAGAAGGAGTTCCTGCTGCGCCGCCAGCTGGAGGCCGTCCGCAAGGAGCTGGCCGAGCTGAACGGCGAGGCGGGGCTCGGAGGCTCCGAAGACGCTGACTACCGGGCCCGGGTGGAGGCCGCGACGCTGCCGGAGAAGGTGCGGGAGGCGGCGCTCAAGGAGGTCGACAAGCTGGAGCGCTCCAGTGAGCAGTCGCCCGAGGGCTCGTGGATCCGCACCTGGCTGGACACGGTGCTGGAGCTGCCGTGGAACGAGCGCTCCGAGGACGCGTACGACCTGGCCGGTGCGCGGGCCGTGCTGGACGCGGACCACAACGGGCTGGCGGACGTGAAGGACCGGATCGTCGAGTACCTGGCGGTGCGCAAGCGCCGGGCCGACCAGGGGCTGGGGCAGATCGGCGGGCGGCGCGGGGGCGCGGTGCTGGCGCTGGTCGGCCCGCCCGGTGTCGGCAAGACCTCGCTGGGCGAGTCGGTGGCCCGGGCGATGGGCCGGTCGTTCGTGCGGGTGGCGCTCGGCGGCGTCCGGGACGAGGCGGAGATCCGCGGCCACCGGCGGACGTACGTGGGCTCGATCCCCGGTCGGATCGTCCGGGCGATCAAGGAGGCCGGGACGATGAACCCGGTGGTGCTGCTGGACGAGATCGACAAGGTCGGGTCGGACTACCGGGGCGACCCGGCGGCGGCGCTGCTGGAGGTGCTGGACCCGGCGCAGAACCACACCTTCCGGGACCACTACCTGGAGGTCGAGCTGGACCTGTCGGACGTGGTGTTCCTGGCCACCGCCAACGTCATGGAGGCGATCCCGGAGCCGCTGCTGGACCGGATGGACGTGGTCCGGCTGGACGGCTACACCGAGGACGAGAAGGTCGCCATCGCCCGCGACCACCTGCTGCCCCGCCAGCTCGCCAAGGCGGGCCTGGCCGCGGAGCAGCTGACGGTGGACGAGGCGGCGCTGCGCCGGCTCGCCGCCGAGTACACCCGGGAGGCGGGCGTCCGGAACCTGGAGCGGGCGATCGCGCGGATCCTGCGCAAGGTCGCGGCGCAGACCGAGCTGGGCGAGCGCGAGCTGCCGGCCGCGGTCGGCGCGGACGACCTGCGGGCGCTGCTGGGCCGGCCGCACCACGTGCCGGAGGCGGCGCAGGAGCCGACCGAGCGGCGCACCGCGGTGCCCGGGGTGGCGACCGGGCTGGCGGTGACCGGGGCCGGCGGTGACGTCCTCTACATCGAGGCGTCGCTGGCGGACGCGGAGACCGGCTCGACCGGGCTGACGCTGACCGGGCAGCTGGGCGACGTGATGAAGGAGTCGGCGCACATCGCGCTCTCCTACCTGCGGTCGCGCGGCGCCGAGCTGGAGCTGCCGGTGACGGGCCTGCGCGAGCGGGGCATCCACCTGCACGTGCCGGCCGGCGCGGTGCCGAAGGACGGTCCGAGCGCGGGCATCACGATGACCACGGCGCTGGCCTCGCTGCTGTCGGGGCGCAAGGTGCGCACCGACGTGGCGATGACCGGCGAGGTGTCGCTGACCGGGCGGGTGCTCCCGATCGGCGGGGTCAAGCAGAAGCTGCTGGCCGCGGACCGGGCCGGGGTCACCACGGTGATCATCCCGAAGCGCAACGAGGCGGACCTGGACGACGTCCCCGCCGAGGTGCTGGAGCGGCTCACGGTGCACGCCGTCGCCGACGTGCGGGAGGTGCTGCGGCTGGCGCTGGAGCCGGCCGAGGTGCTGGTCGCGGCGGCCTGAGGACGGCCGGGGCCCTCGGAGTGTCCACTCCGAGGGCCCCTGGTGGTTGGCGATCCGGGCCCGTGGCAGACTTCCCGCATGCCGTCCCCTACACAGCGCGCGCTGACCGCTATCCCGGAGCAGTTCCGCCCGTTCCTGGTCAAGCACCGCAAGTTGGTCAAGTTCCTCGTCGTCGGAGGAACCTGCTTCCTGATCACCATGGTGATCAACTTCGCTCTGAAGATGACCGTCTTCGAGTCGAAGCCGGTCATCGCGCTGACCATCGCGACCGCGCTCGCCACTGTGGTGTCGTACGTGTGGAACCGCCAGTGGTCCTTCCGGGCGGCCGGCAAGCAGCGCGAGGCGGTGCTGTTCCTGGTGGTCAGCGCCCTCGCGGTCGGCGTGAACGACCTTCCGCTGGCGGCCTCGCGCTACGTGTTCGACCTGCGCTACCCGGACGTCAGCAAGTTCACCCAGGAAGTCGCCGACTTCGTCAGCGGCATGCTCATCGGCACCCTGGTGGCGATGGTGTTCCGCTACTGGGCGATGAACCGCTTCGTGTTCACCCGGCTTTCCGACCGGGTGACCAACCAGGAGCAGGGGCGGGAGCCCGAGCGGGTCTGACCCCTGCCCTGTCCGTGACGGCCGCTCACACCTCGTTCGGGGTGGGGCGGCCGAGGAGCGGTCGGCGGGCCGCCGCGACGTAGGTCACCGCGACGCCGAGGACGGCCCAGACCGCCAGCACCGTCAGCGGCAGCGCCATCGCGGAGGAGCCCAGGTAGGCGATGGAGCGGGTGGCCGAGGTGCCGGCGCCGTTCGGGATCCACTCGCCGATCGCCCGCCAGAACGTGGGCAGCAGCGGCGGCGGGTAGACGCCGCCCGCGCTGGGGTTGCCCAGCACCACGAAGATCAGCACGGCCACGCCGATGCCGATGATGTCGAACAGACACTGCAGCGCCATGGTGACCGCGCCGACCGAGAACACCACGAGTGCGCCGATGGCCGTCAGCGCCAGGATCGAGCCGGGCAGCGCGTTCAGGATCGGGCCGGTGATCAGCGTGCCGCCGAGGCCCGCGGCGATCGAGTACAGCGCCAGGGTGCCCAGGCGCACCGTGGCCCGGTTGGTGTTGGCGGGGCGGGCGCCGGCGCTGACGCCGAGGATCGAGGCGACCAGGTAGCCGCCGACGCACCAGCCGACCACCAGGTAGAAGCTCGACAGGCCCTTGCCGTCGCCGGCGGCCAGCGGAATGGTGTCCTGCACCTCGACGGTGCGGTGCTGGGCGGCCGCGACCTTGGTGACGATCAGCTCGGCGGCGCCGGACGCGGCCGGGCCGCGGGCCTCCGCGACCAGCAGGGTGTCCTGGGTGCCGGCCGGGTCGAACACCCAGGCCGCGTAGATCTTCTGGTCCTTGATCCGGGCCTTCGCGGTCTCCGCGTCGGGCTCGACGGAGGCGCGCACGGCCTCGTTCGGGACGGACTCCAGGGCGGCGGTCAGCTTCGGCGCGACCTCCGGCGGGGCGACCACTGCGATGGACAGCTGGTGCGGCTTCGGCTGGTGGAGCGCGCCCACGTACGAGGTGATGAAGCCGAGCTGCAGCAGCAGGACGGCGACGACCAGGAGGAACGCGCGTGGTGTCACCGCGTCCTTGAGGTCGTTGACGAATCCCTTTGCAGGCTCTGCCATGCGGGGCATCTCCCTATCAATCCGGTGCCAGTACGCAAAACGGATACTTCATATCATGAAACAGTTACCCGCCGGGGGAGGCGCCGCCTGCGCGATACTGAGCGCCATGAACGACCCCGTGGCGCAGCCGGACGCCTCCGAACTGGCATTTCTCGCGGTCGAGCGCGAGGTGGCGACGCTGTTCCGGCGCAGCCGGGCGCGGGCCTCCGAAGTCTCCCGGCTGGTGCACCCGGAACTGGAAGCCGGGGCGTACGTCCTGCTCTCCTTCATCCGGGAGTCCGGGCGGGCCCGGGTGACCGACATCGGGCTGCACTTCGGGGTGGGCAAGGCCACCGTCAGCCGGCAGATCCGGGCGATCGAGGAGCTGGGCCTGCTGCACCGGGAGACCGATCCGCTGGACCGGCGGGCCTCGCTGGTGTCGCTGACCGAGGAGGGCGAGCGGCGGTTCGCGGCCGCCCGGGAGGTGCGGATGGCGCGGTTCCGGGCCTCGCTGGCGGCGTGGGAGCTGGGTGAGCTGGAGCAGTTCGCGCGACTGCTGGAGCGGTTCAACGAGCTGACCGAGGGGGTCTGAGCGGGGCGTCGGGAGGGTTTCTTTACTTGGGCTTGAAGAAAGTTGCCTTAGTCAACTATCCACGTATAGTTGCTTGAGGCAACGAATCATCAGTCGAAGGAAGCGCATGTCGACGACCCACCCGACCGCCCCCCAGGCCCAGATGTCCCACCGTCAAGTGCTCGAAGCCCTCTCGGGCCTGCTGCTCGGCCTGTTCGTGGCCGTGCTGTCCTCCACGGTCGTCTCCAACGCGCTTCCGCGGATCCTCAACGACCTGCACGGCGGCGAGTCCGCCTACACCTGGGTGGTCACCGCCGCCCTGCTGTCGATCACCGCCGCCACCCCGCTCTGGGGCAAGCTCTCCGACCTGGTCAGCAAGAAGCTGCTGGTCCAGATCGCCATGGTGATCTACGTGCTCTCCTCGGCGCTGGCCGGCCTGTCGCAGAGCATCGGCATGCTGATCTTCTGCCGGGTGCTGCAGGGCATCGGCGCCGGCGGTGTGATCGCGCTCGGCCAGATCTGCCTGGCCGCGATGGTCTCCCCGCGGGAGCGCGGACGCTACAGCGGCTACTTCGGCGCGGTCTTCGCGCTCGCCACCATCGGCGGCCCGCTGATCGGCGGCGTCATCGTGGACACCTCCTGGCTCGGCTGGCGCTGGTGCTTCTACGTTGGCGTCCCGTTCGCCCTGCTCGCCATCCTGGTGCTGCAGCGCACCCTCAAGCTCCCCGAGCAGACCGTCCGCAAGCCGAAGATCGACTACCTGGGCGCGGTGCTGATCACCGCCTCGGTCAGCCTGCTGATGATCTGGATCTCGCTGGCCGGCAAGAACTACGACTGGGTGTCCTGGCAGACCGCGGTGATGGTGCTCGGCGGCCTGGCGCTGGCCGGACTGTTCGTCGCCGTCGAGAAGCGCGCCGCCGAGCCGCTGATCCCGCTCGACCTGTTCCGCCACCGCACCGTCGCGCTCGCCTCGGTGGCCTCCGCCTTCGTCGGCGTCGGCATGTACGGCACCACCACCTTCCTCGGCCAGTACTTCCAGCTCGCCAAGGAGAAGACCCCCACCCAGGCCGGCCTGCTCACCCTGCCGATGATCCTGGGCCTCGCGGTCTCCTCCACCGTGGCCGGCAAGCTCATCACCAAGTACGGCAAGTGGAAGGGCTACCTGGTCGGCGGCACCGTCCTGCTCGCCGTCGGCCTCGGCCTGATGGGCACCGCCCGGGCCGACACCTCCTACGCGCTGCTCGCCCTCTACATGGCGATCGCCGGCGTCGGCCTCGGCCTGACCAGCCAGAACCTGGTGCTCGCGGTGCAGAACACCGTCCCGCGGCACGAGCTCGGCGCGGCCAGCTCGGTGGTCACCTTCTTCCGCACCATGGGCGGCGCGATGGGCGTCTCCGCGCTCGGCGCGCTGCTCGGGCACAAGGTCGCCGCCTACCTGGCGGAGAACTTCGCCAAGGCCGGCCTGCCGGCCGCCGCGGGCGGCGGGGACGGCATCCCCGACCTGTCCAAGCTGCCCGCGCGGATCGTCCCGCTGGTCACCGACGCGTTCGGGCACGGCGTCGGCACCGTGTTCCTGGTCGCCGCCCCGTTCGCCGTGGTCGGCTTCCTGCTGGTGCTGTTCATCCGCGAGGTGCCGCTGCGCACCGCCGCCGACGAGAAGCCCGCCGCGGAGCCTGTGGAACTGGTCGCCGACTGAGCCGCGCGTCGACATGCGAGAAGGGCTCCCGCCGAGGTGGCGGGGGCCCTTCGTCGGATCGGGGCCCGGGCGGGCCGCCGGGGTTGCGGAGCCGTGGCCCGTGGCCGGGCGGGCCGCCGGGCAGCCATCGGTGTGGCGTCGGCGCGGACGGCCGCGAAGGGTGCAGGGTGCCGGGGTGGATTGCCTCGACGGATGGCGAGATGGGCGGCCTGCGTGCCGTCCCGGCCGTGCGGGTCGGGGCCTGGTGGGCGATTGGTCGCGTGTCGACAGGTGGACGGACTTCCAGCGGGCCGGCCGCGGTGGCTGGAGCGCTCGGTGTCCCGACCGTAAGGGTGCGGCCGATGGTCGGTCGGGCTGCCGCCGGGAGTGCGAGAAGGGCCCCGGCCGGGTCGGCCGGGGCCCTTCTCGGGGTGCGGTGCTACTTGGCGGCGATCAGCGAGATGCCGTAGCCCACCGCCGCCGCGCAGGCGGCGAAGCACAGGACCGCGGCCGCCAGGGCCGGGGTGCCCTTGCCGGTGCCGGCCTCGACGGCCGCCTCCCGGCGGGAGAGTGCCAGGTTGCCCAGGGCGAAGACGGTGACGACGGCGAGGGTGACGGTCAGGCTGACGCCCGCGGTCTCGGCCAGAGCGGCCCACTTGATGTGCATGGTCGTTGTCCTCTCAGGCCGCGATGGTGGTCTGGCCGGTGGTGGTGCCGGTGACCGGCAGGTCGACCGTGGTGCTGTCGCTGTCGCTGTCGCTGTCGTTCACGTTGTCGGCGTGCACCGGCTGGCGGCGGGAGATCAGCCACATCGAGCCGGCGCCGAGCACCAGCGCGACGCCGACCACGGCCACGCCCCAGTTGCCCTGGTCGGCGACCAGCGCGGCCAGCCCGGACACCACGGCGG
>NZ_BMRI01000003.1:183585-190928 GCF_014648555.1 Kitasatospora griseola | reverse complement strand
CGGCCGGCAGGGTCAGGCCCCAGGTGTAGACCATGCGGCGGACCATGCCCCAGCGCAGCTTGCCCGACGGGCCGCCCAGGCCCGCGCCCATGATGCCGCCGGAGCAGACCTGGGTGGTGGACAGGCCGTAGCCCATGTGCGAGGAGGTCAGGATCACGGTGGCGGCCGCGGTCTCCGAGGCGAAGCCCTGCGGCGGCCGGATGTCCGCCAGGCCGGAGCCCATCGAGCGGATGATCCGCCAGCCGCCCATGTAGGTGCCCAGCGCGATCGCCAGACCGGCGCTGATGATGACCCAGGTCGGCGGGCCGTCGCCCTTGTGCAGCTGGCCGGCCGAGATCAGGGTCAGCGTGATGATGCCCATGGTCTTCTGCGCGTCGTTGGTGCCGTGCGCCAGCGAGATCAGCGAGGAGGAGAAGATCTGGCCGCGGCGGAAGCCCTTCTCGGTGCTCTTCTTCGGGCTGCTGCCGGCGATCAGGTACGCGATCTTGGTGGCGCCCCAGGAGGCCACGCCCGCGATGATCGGGGAGGCCACCGCCGGGATGAGGATCTTGGAGACGACGACGCTGAAGTTGACGCCGCCGATGCCGGCGCCGACCACGGTCGCACCGATCAGGCCGCCGTACAGGGCGTGCGAGGAGGACGAGGGCAGGCCCTTCAGCCAGGTCAGCAGGTTCCACAGGATCGCGCCGACCAGGGCGGCGAAGATGATCGAGGGTTGCAGTCCGGCCTTCTCGTTGACGATGCCGCCCGAGATGGTGGTGGCCACCTTCACCGAGAGGAACGCGCCGGCGAAGTTCAGCACCGCGGCGATGGCCACGGCGACCTTGGGCTTGAGGGCGCCGGTGGCGATGGAGGTGGCCATCGCGTTGGCGGTGTCGTGGAAGCCGTTCGTGAAGTCGAAGGCGAGCGCCGTGATGATCACAACGGCCACCAGGAACGTGATGTGTTCCATACCCAAACAATCGTCGAAGTGGTCGGACTGACGTTGCTGTCCGGGGCGACGGTAGGAAGCCTCGGTGAACGGGAGGTTAACTCGGCGCGGAGTTGCGGTTCCTTGAGTGGCGCGGGAGTTGCCGGAGCGTCGGTTTTCCATGGAGATCGCGTCGGCGGATGAGAGGGTTGTCACACTCCGGCGCGGGTGAGAATTCACTTCACGCCCCCCGCGAGGCCTGCCGGGAACCCCCCTCCGCATGGCAGGATCGCTCCGATCGCCGACGGAGAACCAGGGGAGGGCCGGCCGATGGGGGCAGGGCAGCGCGCGGAGTCGACCGGACTGCGGCCGTGGGTGCGGGCCGCGCTGCGATGCGGGGCGGTGCTGGCCGTCGCCGCACTGGCCCTCCCGTTCGGCACCGCCGCGTACGCCGCGCCGGACCCGGGCGCCAAGCTCGCCGTCTCCGCCGGATCCGACCCGCTGGCCGAGGCCAAGCAGACCCTGGGCCCGCTGCTGGAGCAGCTGCACACCTTCTACCAGCAGGCCGAAGCCGCCACCGAGCAGTACAACGGCACGGTCGCCCGGCTCGCCGAGCAGCAGGCCGCCGTCCAGGACCTGAACGCCCGGGTGGTGCGCCAGCAGGAGGCCGTGGACACCGGCAGCGACCTTGCTGCCCAGCTGGCGTCCGCGCAGTACCGCAACAGCCAGATATCCGGGTACGCCGAGATGCTGCTCGCCAAGGACCCGTACGAGGCGGTGGTGATCGCCGAACTGCTGGACTCCGCCGGGCGCTCGCAGAAGGCGTTCCTGGAGCGGCTGAAGGCCGACCGGGACACCCTGGCCGCCGCGCAGCTGGCTGCCCGGCAGGCGCTGGCCGACGCGCAGACGCTGGCCGCCCAGCAGGAGCAGCAGAAGAACGAGGTCGCCAGGAAGCTGGCCGACGTCGAGACCCTGGTCGGCTCGCTCACCGGCGCGCAGCGCAGTGAGCTGGAGGCGATCGAGAAGCAGCAGGCCGACCAGGCACAGCTGGCCTTCCTGGCCTCCGGCGCGCTCGGCAAGGGCGAGCGCACGCCGTCCACGATGGGCCGCAAGGCGGTGGCCTGGGCGCTCCAGCAGCTCGGCAAGGACTACGTGTGGGGCGGCGCCGGCCCGGACGTGTTCGACTGCTCGGGCCTCACCTCGCAGGCCTGGCTGCACGCCGGCCGGGCCATTCCGCGCACCAGCCAGGAGCAGTGGGCGCAGCTCCAGCACGTGCCGCTGAACCAGCTGCGCCCCGGCGACCTGGTGGTGTACTACGGCGGCGCCACCCACATCGGGATGTACCTCGGCGGCGGTCTGGTCGTGCAGGCCCCGCGCACCGGCGACGTGGTGAAGGTGTCGAAGGTCGGCGCGATGCCGATCCTGGGGGCCGTCCGGCCCGACCCGGAGGACTCGGCGGACGACGCGGGCGGCGCGTGGAAGGTGCCGGACGTGCCGGTCGGCGAGTCGAAGATCGCGCCCGCCAAGCCGTCCACGCTGCCGCCCGTGCCGGCCCCGACCACCCCCGCCCCGACCACCCCGGCGCCCGGCGGTTCGGCCTCGCCGGACCCGAAGCCCAGCACCCCGGGCACCACGGCCCCGCCGGCGCCCGGCGGCAGCGGCTCGCCGAGTACCGGTTCTAGCGGCTCGCCCAGCGGGTCGGCCTCCGGGGCGCCGTCCGGCGCCGGCTCGGCGCCGGCCTCCGGGTCGGGTCCGGCGTCGCTGTCGGCGAGCGCCCACGGCTCGGGCTCGGCCACGCCGTCGGGCGACTGACGGCGCGGCCGGGGGAGCGGCGGGTCCGGCCCGGTCAGGCGGTGGGCTCCAGGCGGACCACCACGGCCTTGGAGGTCGGGGTGTTGCTGATGTCCGCGGTGGAGTCCAGCGGCACCAGCACGTTGGTCTCCGGGTAGTAGGCGGCCGCGCCGCCCCGCGCCACCGGGTAGTGCACCACCCGGAAGCGTGCGGCGCGGCGCTCCACGCCGTCCTTCCACTCGCTCACCAGGTCTACGAACCGCCCGTCGTCGAGACCGAGTTCGGCGGCGTCGGCGGGGTTGACCAGGACCACCCGGCGGCCGCCGGTGATGCCCCGGTAGCGGTCGTCCAGGCCGTACACGGTGGTGTTGTACTGGTCGTGCGAGCGCAGCGTCTGGAGCAGCAGCCGGCCCGGCGGGACGTCGGGGGCGGTGAGCGGGTTGACGGTGAAGTTGGCCTTGCCGGTGGCGGTGGGGAAAGTGCGGCTGTCCCGCGGGGCGTGCGGCAGGGCGAAGCCGCCGGGGCGGCGGACCTTGGCGTTGAAGTCGTCGAAGCCGGGGATCACGCGGGCGATCCGGTCCCGGATCAGGTCGTAGTCGCGGGCGAAGTCCTCCCACGGCGTGGGGTCCTGCGGGCCGAGCGCGGCGCGGGCCAGTCGGCTGACGATCGCCACCTCGGAGAGCAGGTCGGGCGCGGGCGGGCGCAGCCCGCCGCGCGAGGAGTGCACCATGCCCATGGAGTCCTCGACGCTGACGAACTGCGGGCCGAGGGCGCTGACGTCCCGGTCGGTGCGGCCCAGGGTGGGCAGGATCAGCGCGCGGGCGCCGGTGATCACGTGCGAGCGGTTCAGCTTGGTGGAGACGTGCACGGTCAGCCGGCAGCGGCGCATCGCGGCCTCGGTGGCGTCGGTGTCGGGGCTCGCGGAGACGAAGTTGCCGCCCATCGCGAAGAAGACCTTGACCCGGCCGTCGCGCATGGCCCGGATGGTGTCGACGGTGTCGTGGCCGTGGGCGCGCGGCGGCTCGAACGCGAACTCCTTGCCCAGGGCGTCCAGGAACGCGGTGCTGGGGCGTTCGAAGATGCCCATGGTGCGGTCGCCCTGCACGTTGCTGTGCCCGCGCACCGGGCAGACGCCCGCGCCGGGTCGGCCGACGTTGCCGCGCAGCAGCAGGAAGTTGACGACCTCGCGGATGGTCGGCACCGAGTGCTTGTGCTGGGTCAGGCCCATCGCCCAGCAGACGATGATCTTCCGCGAGGAGAGCACCAGTCGGTGCAGCTCCTCGATCTGCTCCCAGGGCAGTCCGGTGGCGGCCAGCGTGGCGGGCCGGTCGAGGTCGGCGGCCTCGGCGGCGAACTCCCGGTACCCGGCGCAGTGTTCGGCGACGAAGGCCTCGTCGACCGCGTCGGGGGTGGTGAGCAGCAGGTGGTTCAGCGCCCGGAACAGGGCCAGGTCGCCGCCGAGCCGGATCTGCAGGAACAGGTCGGTGAGCTTGGTGCCGCCGCCGACCAGACCGCGCGGGGTCTGCGGGTTCTTGAACCGCTCCAGGCCGGCCTCGGGCAGCGGGTTGACGCTGACGATCTTCGCACCTGCCCGCTTGGCGCGCTCCAGCGCGGAGAGCATCCGCGGGTGGTTGGTGCCCGGGTTCTGGCCGGCGACGATGATCAGGTCGGCCTGGTACAGGTCCTTGAGCGAGACGCTGCCCTTGCCGACGCCGAGGGTCTCGGTGAGCGCCGAACCCGAGGACTCGTGGCACATGTTGGAGCAGTCGGGCAGGTTGTTGGTGCCCAGCCGGCGGGCGAACAGCTGGTAGGCGAAGGCCGCCTCGTTGGACGTCCGGCCGGAGGTGTAGAACGCGGCCTCGTCCGGGGAGCCCAGCGCGGTGAGTTCGGCGGCGATCAGCGCGAACGCCTCGTCCCAGCCGATCGGCGCGTAGTGGGTGGCGTCCTCGTCGAGCAGCATCGGCGTGGTGAGGCGGCCCTGCTGGCCGAGCCAGTAGCCGGAGCGGTCGGCGAGTTCGGCGACCGGGTGGGCGGCGAAGAACTCGGGGGTTATTCGGCGCTCGGTGGCCTCCTCGGCGACCGCCTTCGCGCCGTTCTCGCAGAACTCCGCCACGTGCGGCTTGTCCGGCTCGGGCCAGGCGCAGCCGGGGCAGTCGAAGCCGCCCTGCTGGTTGACCTTGCGCAGGGTGGCCAGCACCCGGCCCGGCGACATCTGGTCGGCGGCCATCCGCAGGGTGTGCCCGATCGCGGGCAGACCGGCGGCGGCGTGGGCCGGGGGCCCGACGTGCGGCGCGTCCTGGGCGGGGTCGCGGTGCGGGGGCTGCTTGGCCATGGCGGACTCTCCGGAGGGCTCGGGGTGCTTGGAGCGTATCCGGTGCGGCGGCGGGTGTCGTGGGGCGGCGGTCAGACCTCCTTCTGGAGCTCGGCCAGCAGCCGCCGGGCGACCGCGTCGTTCTGCCGGAACGCCGGGGCGTCGGTGCGGGGCCGGGCGAAGGCGGCGGGGGCGCGGGTGGTGGTGGGGGCGCCGAGGGCGGTGCGGCGCGGGTGCGGCCGGCCGCCGAGGGCCGGATCGAGCAGCCGGGCGTCGGGGTCGGTGCGGATCAGGCCGGAGCGGTAGGTGTGGCCGTCGGGGTCGGTGAGGTGCTCCTCGTCGATCCGGCCCTCGTCCAGCAGCCGGTGCAGCAGCGGGTCGGCGGTGCGGTCGAGGGAGGGCGGGGGCAGGAAGGCGTCGACCAGGGCGGTGCCGTGGACGTGGTGGCCGGGCAGGGCGGGGGAGGAGGCGCGGAAGGCGCCGTGCCGTTCGTCGAGGTCCACCCGCACGTCCGGGCCGAGGAAGTGGAGCAGTCCGGCGTCGGCGAGGGCGAGCAGCTGGTCGAGGCGGAAGCCGGGCGGGCCGGACGCGTAGAAGGAGAAGAAGCCGTTCCACCAGCCGTCGAGTTCGGCGGCGGTGGAACGGGCGGTGAGCGGGTGCCGGGGCAGCAGCCGGACCAGCTGGCCGTACAGCGAGAGCAGGGCGTGGAACGCGCCGAGGTCGGCGCTGTGCCGCGGGTCGGAGCGGCGGTCCAGGTCGGCGCGCAGGTACCTGCGCAGGTGGCGCTGGAGTTCGGCCGGGTCGGCGACCCGCAGGCCGGCCAGCGGGCGGTCGAGCCGTTCGAGGTCGAGCCGGTCGTCCGGGTCGGGGACGGCGGCGGCGACCAGCGCCTCGCGCTGCGGGCTGTACCAGTCGAGCGGGTGGTAGGCGGCGAGGAACGCGTCCCACGGCACGGCGGTGCGTCCAGGGTGGCCGTGGAACAGCTCGTGGTAGTAGCCGAAGCCGATCTCCTTGGCCATCGCGGGCCACAGGTCGCGGCGGAACTCCAGCGGCCCGTCCGAGAGTTCGGTGTCCGGCCCGAAGTAGCGGGGCAGCGGCGGGAGCGGGCCCCGGAGCCGGTAGTCGGTCTTGGCGTGGTACGGGACGCCGCGCCGGGAGCCCACGTGCAGCACCGGTTCGCGGCCGGACGGGAGGTAGCGCAGGCCGCCGCAGGGGTGCGCGACGAAGCGGCCGCCGCGGCCCTCGGTGAGCAGCGCGACCAGGTCGACGAAGGCCAGCCCGAGGCCGCGGACCACCACCTGCTCGCCGGGGGCGAGGCCGTCCAGGTCGGCGTCGGCGGTGAACGCGGGCGGCACGTAGGTGCGGCCGTGCCGGGCGGCGAAGGCGCGGGCGGCGGCGGTCTCCGGGCCGGGCGCGGAGTCGAGGTGGCCGAGGGCCAGCACCACCCGGTCGGCGCGCAGCACGGCGCCGCCGAGGTGGACGTGCTGCGGTCCCTCCGGGTCGCCGGTGAGCCGCCACGCGGTGTCCCGGTGGAGGAACAGCCGTACGTTCTTCGGGAGTTCGGCGGCGGACCGGCGCAGCACCCAGTCCAGGTAGGCGCTCTGGGCGCGCCGGGTGGGGAAGTCGGTGGGGGCGAGGGTGCGCAGTTCGTCGGCCACGTCCGGGTCCTCGACCGGGCGGTACGGCCGGTGGGCGGCCGGCTCGGCGGCCCACTCGGCGAGCGACGGGCCGGGGCGGACCGGGCCGAGCAGGGTGGACCGCTCGTCGGTGAACATGGTGACGTCCTCGGCCATCGAGTTCATCCGCAGCAGCGGTGACTGCGCGTGCCGCCAGATCCGGCCGCCGCCGGGCGGGTGCGGGTCGACCAGGTGGATGTCCAACTCGGTGTCGGGAGCGAGCAGTTCGGGGGCGTTGGCGGCGATCCGCTCCAGCAGGCCGGTGCCCCGCGGACCGGCGCCGACGACGACCAGGACCGGCACCCGGCTCACCGCCCGCCGGCCCGGCGCAGCGCTGTCCGGGCCCGCTGCCACGGGGTGGGCGGCAGCTCGGCGCGGGTGGAGCCGCGGGCGAAGTGCCGCTCCAGGTAGTACTGGCCGACCGAGAGCAGGCTGGTCACCGCCACGTACCAGAGCGTGGCGACCACCAGCAGCGGGATCACCTGGTACGTCCGGTTGTAGATCAGCTGGGCGGAGAACAGCAGGTCGTGGACGGCCAGCACGGAGATCACCGAAGTGCCCTTGAGGGTGCCGATCAGCATGTTCCCGGCGGGCGGCAGGATCGCCCGCATCGCCTGCGGCAGCACGATCCGGCGCAGCACCCGGCCGCGCCCGA
>NZ_BMRI01000003.1:175057-183555 GCF_014648555.1 Kitasatospora griseola | reverse complement strand
GGCCGAGCGAGGCGGCCGCCTCCAGCTGGCCCTGGTCGACCGAGAGGACGCCGGAGCGCACCACCTCGGCGGCGAACGCGGCCTCGTGCAGGGTGAGTCCGACGACGGCGGTGAGCGCCGGGCCGAGCAGGTCGACGGTCCGCACCGCGAACAGCTCGCCGGCGAACGGCACGCTCAGCGCGAGCCGCGGGTAGAGCGCGCCGATGTTGAACCAGAACAGCAGCTGGACCAGCAGCGGAGTGGCCCGGAAGATCCAGACGAATCCCCAGCTCAGCGTGCGCAGCACCGGGTTGCCGGACAGTCGGGCCACCGCCAGGCCGGTGCCGAGGGCGAAGCCGAGGACCATCACGACGGCGGTCAGCCAGAGCGTCAGCCACAGGCCGCGCAGGATCGCGGACGAGGTCAGGTAGGCGCCCACCACCGGCCACTCGAAGGCCGGGTTGCCGGCCAGCGAGCGCAGCAGCAGCGCGGTGGCGAGCAGCGCCAGGCCGCCGCTGACGTACCGCCAGGGGCGGCGGCGGGGGGCGATCGGCAGCTCGGCGGGCGGCGCGGCAGTGGCGCGCGCAACGGGCGGGGCGGTGGACGGGGCGGCGGGCGAGGCCATGAGGGCTCCATCGGGCGGCGGGGCAGGCGGTGTCCGCATGCCGTCACTCACGCGCGCCGCGTCCCTCAACGCGGCTGGTCCCGGCGGCAGTTCGGCCGGGCCCGGGCGGTACTCGCTCCGCCCCGATGGTACGGGCGGGCGGCGCGGCACTGTCAAGAGCGGCCAGGTTTCGCCCCGTGAACGATGGTTGACGGACCATCGGGGGCACTGCTCAACTGTTCGACATGACTGCCGGACAGCCCGCCCTGGTGACGCGAGGCCACATCGACTTCGGTCGGGTGTGGTCCGCCGCGTGTCGCGGCTGACCCGGCAGCGGGCCGCCTGACCGGCCCTTCTCCCTCCGGGAGTCCTCCCTCGGTCGCCCCGTCGCGGGCCGGGAAGCCGTCCGTCCGGACGGATCGACAGGCGTACGCTGCCGCCCTTTTCCTGCGTCCCCGCTCGCTCCGAGAGCCCACCGGCGCCCCGTCACGCGCCGCCCACCCGCCTGCCTGCCCGACCGGATTCCGGCCGGCTTCCCGCTGACTACCCGCCGACCCACCCGCCGACCCACCCGTCGTTCCCGTCCCGCCCGCCGAGGCGTCCCCCCGGCATGCCCGGACGCGGAACCGCGCCGACCCGAAGAGGCCTGCCATGCCCGTCGAGTTCCTCGGAATCGCCGCCACCGGCGACGGTTCGGAGACCACCGCTCGCACCACCCACGCCTTCGACCGCGACTACACCCTGCGCCTCGCCCGCGCCCACGAGGACCACGGCTGGGACCGGGTGCTGTTCGCCTACGGCGCCGGCTCCCCGGAGCCCGCCGCCTCCGCCGCGTACCTCGCCGCCAAGCTCGACACCCTGCAGATCCTGCTGGCGCACCGGCCGAACGTCTCCTACCCGACCTTCGCCGCCAAGACCTTCGCCACCCTGGACCGGATCAGCGACGGCCGGATCACCGTGCACTTCATCACCGGCGGCAACGACCACGAGCAGCAGCGCGAGGGCGACTTCCTGCCCAAGGACCGCCGCTACGACCGCACCCGGGAGTACATCCGGATCGTCAAGCGGGCCTGGACCAGCCACCAGCCCTTCGACCACGACGGCGAGTTCTACCGCTTCAACGACTTCGTCTCGGACGTCTTCCCGGTCCAGCAGCCCCGCCCGAAGGTCTCGTTCGGCGGCTCCTCGCCCGCCGCCTACGCCGCCGGCGGCGCCGAGGCCGACATCTACTGCCTGTGGGGCGAGCCGCTGGCCCGCACCGCCGAGCAGATCGAGCTGGTCCGGGCCGCCGCGAAGGCCGCCGGACGCACCGACGTCCCGCGCATCCAGGCGGCGTTCCGGCCGATCATCGCGCCCACCGAGGAACTCGCCTGGGAGAAGGCGCACCGCACGGTCGGCGCGATCAAGGCCCGGCGGCAGAACAACGACCTGGTGCGCGGCCGACTGACGGGCGCCCAGCAGCCGGAGAACACCGGTTCGCAGCGGCTGCTGGAGATCGCCGAGGCCGGCGAGCGCTACGTCCGGGCGCTGTGGACCCCGACCGCGGCCGCCACCGGCGGCGCGGGCAACTCCAACGCGCTGGTCGGCACCCCCGAGACGGTCGCCCAGGCGCTGCTCGACTACTACGACCTCGGCGTGGAGATCCTCTCGGCCCGCGGCTACGACCACGTCGACGACGCCGTCGACTTCGGCCGGTACGTCATCCCGCTGGTCCGCGAGGAGGTCGCCAAGCGCGACGCCGCCAAGGCCGTGGAGGCCGCGAACGTGGGGGCCGGGGCCGCGTGAGCACACTGACCGTCGAGCGGGCCGTCCTCGGCGACCCGCTCACCGAACCGCTGATCCGCGAGCTCACCCACGAGTACGTCGCCCGCTACGGCGCGGGCGGCCAGGAGGAGATGGCCGGCCACCCCGCCGGGGAGTTCACCCCGCCGGACGGCCTGCTCCTGCTGCTGCTGCGCGACGGCGAGCCCGTCGCGGGCGGCGCCTTCCGCCGCTACGACGCGCACACCGCCGAGCTGAAGCGGATGTGGACGGCTGCCGCGCACCGCCGCCAGGGCCTCGCCCGCCGGGTGGTGGCCGAACTGGAGTCCGCCGCCCGGGCGGCGGGCTACCGGCGGATCTTCCTCACCACCGGGTCGTTCCAGCCGGAGGCCAAGGGCCTCTACCTGGCGACCGGCTACACGCCCCTGTTCGACGTCACCGAGCAGTCGGCGGAGTTCCACCTGCTGCCGTTCGAGAAAGACCTGGCCGCCCCGACGGCCGGAAAGGCTCAGCTCCGATGAAGCACCCGCAGCACCCGAACCGTCCGAAGCGCCGACTCCTGCTCGGGCCGGCCGTCGCCGCCGTCCTGGTGCTGTCCGGCTGCGGCTCCGACCCGACGGCGGGTCCGGCGGCCGCGCCGGTCGGCGTGCAGCCCGACCAGGACGTGCTCGGGCAGGTGCGGAAGGACGACGCGGCGGCCGCCCTGCTGCCCGCCGAGGTGCGGGCCGCCGGCGCCATCAAGCTCGGCGGGGCGATCGGCACCCCGCCCGGCGCGTACTACCCGGACCCGGCCCAGCACCGGCCGGTCGGGCTGGACGTGGACATCGTCGACGGCGTCGCCAAGGTGCTCGGGCTGACGGTGCAGCGCGAGGACGCCGCGTTCGAGACCATCCTGCCCGCGCTCGGCAGCGGCAAGTACGACGTCGGCACCGGCAACTTCGGCGTCACCGAGGCCCGGCTGAAGACCGTCGACTTCGTCACCTACATCGACGACGGCCAGGGCTTCGCGGTGCGCGAGGACAACACCGCGCTGACCGGCGTCACCGAGCTGACGCAGCTGTGCGGACTGACCGTCGGCACCGGGGCGGGCACCACCTTCGAGGCCACGCTGAACGCCAAGAAGGAGGTCTGCGCGCAGGCCGGCCGCAAGCCCTACGAGGTGAAGGCGTTCTCCGAGAGCGGCGCCGTCACCACCGGCCTCCAGCAGGGCCGGCTCGACGTGGTGATGTCCACCATCAACGGCCTGCGCTACCAGGCCGCCCAGCCCGGCTCGCACGTCCGCTTCCTCGGCGAGTACCACCGCCTCGACGTGGGCTTCGCGTTCAAGAAGGGCTCGCCGCTCACCCCCGCATTCCAGGCCGCCGTCAACCGGCTGATCCAGGACGGCAGTTACCGGAAGATCCTGGCCAAGTGGGGCACCACCGACTCGGCGATCACCGAATCCCGGATCAACCCGCCCGAGCACCCCTGACCCCGGAGCCCCGCGATGACCACCACCACCGCCCAGCTGTCCCTCCGACCACCCGCCGACCCGACGGCCGAGCTGCCGATCGTCCCGCACCGCCGCCCCTGGCGGCTGGTGGCCGGCCTGGCCGCGCTGGTGCTGGTCGCCCAGTTCCTGCACGGGCTGGCCGTCAACCCCGGCTGGGACTGGCCGACCTTCCGCGCCTTCGTGTTCTCCGACAGCATCCTGCGCGCGGTCGGCGTCACCCTCCAACTCACCGCCTACGGAACGGTGCTGGGCTTCGCCCTGGGCGCGGTGATCGCCGCGCTGCGGCTGTCCGGCAGCCCGATCCTGCGGACCATCGCCTGGACGTACGTGTGGGCGTTCCGCTCCATCCCGCTGATCGTCCAGCTGGTGTTCTGGTTCAACCTCGCCTACCTGTACAAGCGGATCGGCTTCGGCATCCCGTTCGGCCCGAGCTTCGTCTCCTTCGGCACCATGGACCTGCTCGGCGCGCTCGGCGCGGCCGTCCTCGGCCTCGCCCTGCACCAGGCCGCGTACGCCGCCGAGATCATCCGCGGCGGGGTGCTCGCGGTGGACGCCGGGCAGCTCGAAGCGGCGGCCGCGCTCGGCATCCCGCGCTTCCGGCAGGCCTGGCGGATTGTGCTGCCGCAGGCGATGCGCGGCATCCTGCCGAACGCCGCCAACGAGGTGATCTCGCTGTTCAAGGGCACCTCGATCGTCTACGTGATGGCGATCGGCGAACTCTTCTACCAGGCGCAGGTGATCTACGGCCGGACCGGCCGGGTGGTGCCGCTGCTGATGGTCGCCACCGCCTGGTACGTGCTGCTGACCACCGTGCTGTCCCTCGTCCAGTACCGGGTCGAGCGGTACTTCGCCCGCGGCAGCGAACGCACCCCGCCGCCCACCCCCTGGCAGCGCCTGCGCGCCGCCGTCACCGAGATCCGGGAGAAGCAGACATGAGCAGCGGCACGGCGATGGTGGAAGTGCGCGGCGTCCACAAGCGGTTCGGGCGGCTGGAGGTGCTGCGCGGCATCGACCTCGACGTCCGGCCCGGCACCGTCACGGTGGTGCTCGGCCCGTCCGGCTCCGGGAAGTCCACCCTGCTGCGGGCGGTCAACCACCTGGAGAAGCTGGACCGGGGGTACGTCCGGGTGGACGGCGAACTGATCGGCTACCGGCGGGTCGGCGACAAGCTGCGCGAACTGCCCGAACGCGAGGTGCTCAAGCAGCGCACCCGGCTCGGCTTCGTGTTCCAGAACTTCCACCTGTTCCCGCACCTGACGGTGCTGGAGAACCTGGTCGAGGCGCCCGTCGGCGCACTCGGCGTCCCGCGCGAGCAGGCCCGCGCCCGGGCCCGCGAACTGCTGAGCCGGGTCGGCCTCGCCGACAAGGCGGACGAGTACCCGCGCCGGCTCTCCGGCGGCCAGCAGCAGCGGGTCGCGATCGCCCGGGCGCTCGCCCTGGAACCCAAGGTGCTGCTGTTCGACGAGCCGACCTCGGCGCTCGATCCGGAACTCGTCGGCGAGGTCCTCGACGTCATCAAGGACCTGGCCCGCACCGGCACCACCATGATCGTGGTCACCCACGAGATCGGCTTCGCCCGCGAGGTGGCCGACACCGTCGTGTTCATGGACGGCGGAGTGGTCGTCGAACAGGGCCCGCCCGCCCAGGTGCTGGACGCCCCGCAGCACGAGCGCACCCGCGCCTTCCTCGCCAAGGTCCTCTGAACACCGCCCACTCGCAAGGAGTCGTCCCCATGTCCGCCGTGATCCGCCGCACCGCCGCCCCGGCCGCCCTGGCGCTCGCCGCCGTCCTGCTGCTCACCGCCTGCGGCTCCGGCGGCACCGCCGCCGCCGACCTGGGCGGGGCCGGTGCGGGCACCGCGCCCAACGGCGTCAAGGTCAACCTGACGCCGGAGCAGCACCGCGTCACCACGCCCAAGGTCGACGCCCTCGCCGCACTGGTGCCCGAGGAGATCCGCCGAAGAGGCACCCTGCAAGTGGTGGACAACCTCGGCACCGTCCCGCCGCTGGACTTCCACGCCACCGACGACCGCACCATCATCGGCGCCGAACCCGACCTGGCGTACCTGATCGGCAACGTCCTCGGTCTGAAGGTCGAACTCACGCCGGTCTCCTGGGAGAACGTCTTCGTCGGCCTGGACAGCGGCAAGTTCGACGTCGGCATCACCAACATCACCGTCACCGAGGCCCGCAAGGAGAAGTACGACTTCGCCACCTACCGGCTCGACATCCTCGGCTTCGAGGCGAAGAAGGGCGGCGGCTGGAAGGTCAAGGGCCCGGCCGACGTCGCCGGGCACACCATCGGCGTCGCCTCCGGCACCAACCAGGAGAAGCTGCTGCTCGACTGGAACGAGCAGAACGTCAGGGCCGGGCTCAAGCCGGTGGACGTGAAGTACTACCAGAACTCCTCCGACTACTACCTGGCCCTCGGCTCCGGCCGGATCGACGCCTGGCTCGGCCCCAACCCGTCCGGCGCCTTCCACGCCGCGCAGACCGGCGAGACCGAGATCATCGGCACCTACTCGGGCGCCGGCGACCAGGTCCTCGGCAAGATCGCCGCCACCACCAGGAAGGACAACGGCCTGATCAAGGCGCTCGGCGGAGCCATCGACGAGCTGATCAGGAACGGCTCCTACGCCGAGGTGCTGAAGCGCTGGGGACTGGACAACGAGGCCGTGCAGAGCTCCGAGATCAACCCGCCCGGCCTGCCGAAGAACTGACCGCCCGGGCGGGGTGCGGTCACCACCGGTGCGGAATGCGTTCCAGCACCCCGCCCGCGAACACGTCGTACAGCGGCAGCGACTCCAGGTGCACATAGCCGATGTGGCAGTCGCACTCGCCCAACGGGCAGGACCGGGGCAGCAGTTGGCTCCGGTAGGAGTCGTCGTACAGGTTGCCCAGCGGCGGCCGGACGAAGTGGCAGCGGCGCACCGTGCCGTCCCCGTCCACCGACACCACGCTCTCCCCGGTGCGGCACGGCAGGCCCGCGCTGCGGTGCGGGCGGCGGCTGTAGCCGAACAGCGGGTCCAGCTCCGTCCAGTCGGCCGCCTCCGCGTCGTCGTAGGCGTGCCCGTCCGCCGCGTTCACCCACAGGTAGACGGACGGCGGCAGGGCCGCCCGCAGCCGGCGGGCGTCCGCCAGGTGCTCCGGCTGCCCGACCACACCGACGCTGAACCGCACGCCCAGCGCCGTCAGCTCGGCGCACTTGGCGAGGAACCGCTCCTCCGTCACCTGGCCCGGGTGGTACGTCACCCAGAGCGCCAGCTTCGACAGGTCCGCCTCGGCCAGCCAGCCGGTCCGGCAGCTCGCGTTGGTCTGGATCGCCACCCGCTCCAGGTGCGGCAGTCGGCTCAGCTCCACCATCGCCCGCCGGTACCAGGACCGCACCAGGCCCTCGCCCCACGGCGTGAACAGCACGGACAGGCGGCCGTGCTCGTATCCGGCGGCCCAGTCGGTGAACCGCTCCAGCGCGGCCCGGTCGGTGCGCAGCAGCTCCGGGGTGTCCCGCCGCTTGGCGAACGGGCAGTACGGGCAGTCGTAGTCGCAGGAGGACAGCGGGCCCCGGTACAGGACGGTCAGGGTGCTCATTTCGGCGCGTACCCCGCCATCCGCTCGCGCACGCCGGCGGAGAACAGCCGCGGGCCGATCGCGTCCGACCAGGCCAGGCCCTCCGGGGTGAGCAGCAGGCGGCCCCCGTCCTCGGCCAGCCAGCCGTTGGCGGCGAACCCGGCCAGCTCGGACGGGAAGTCCTGCCCGGGCGTGCTGCCGAAACGCCCCCGGTAGGCCGTCAGGTCGACGCCCTCGCCCTGCAGCAGCGACTGCACCAGGTGGCGGCGGCGGGTCTCCTCGTCCGTCATCTCCCAGCCCAGCTCGGCCCGGGAGAAGTCCGGGGCGGCGACGTAGTCGTCGATGATCCGCCGCACCTCGCGGGCGTCCACCGCGTAGTCGAACGAGTAGTGCAGCTTCGAGGTGTACGAGCGCGCCCCGCAGCCCAGGCCCACCATGCCGTCGGTCTGGCAGGCGTACTCGCCGGCGCTCGCGCTCGCCGCGCCGGCCCGGCGGAACATCCGCATCGACACCTGCTCGTACCCGTGCGCCAGCAGGTGGTCCCGGCCGGCCCGGTACAGCGCCAGGCGCTGCGCGTCCCATTCGGGGGAGGCCGCGTGGTCGGCGTGGCGGCCGAGACCGGTCAGCGGGCGGACGTACAGCGGGTACAGGTACAGCTCCTCGGGCTGCCAACTCAGTGCCGCGTCCAGGGACTTGATCCAGCTGGCGGGCGTCTGGCCGTCGATCCCGTAGATCAGGTCGATGTTCAGCACCGGGAAGCCGGCGTCCCGGACCCGGCCCAGCGCCGCCTCCACCGCCGCCCGCTTCTGCGGCCGGACCGCCGACCTCGCCTCCTCGTCCAGGAACGACTGCACGCCCAGGCTCAGCCGGGTGGCGCCGCGCTCGGCCAGGACCTGGAGGCGGTCCGCGGTGGCGGTGTCGGGGGAGGCCTCGACGGAGAGCGGGATGCCGCGCAGATCCGCGCCCATCCGGTGCTCGGCGATGTCGCAGAGGCGCTCCAGCTCGGCCGCCGTCAGATAGGTCGGCGTGCCGCCGCCGAACGCCGCGAGAGCGAACCCGGCGGCGCCGGAGAGCGCGTCCCGGACCTGGCCGGCCT
>NZ_BMRI01000003.1:119422-175021 GCF_014648555.1 Kitasatospora griseola | reverse complement strand
GGCGCTCCAGCGCGTCCAGGTACGCCGTGGTCAGGCCCTCCGGGCTGCCGATCCGGGTGAACAGGTTGCAGAAGCCGCAGCGCACCTCGCAGAACGGGATGTGCAGGTACAGCGAGAGGGCGTCCTGCTTCTCGCCACGCCACAGCTCGGCCAGCGTCGGGCGGTCCGGCAGCGGGCGGTACGCCGTCTTGTGCGGGTACGCGTAGACGTACGACTGGTACGGGGACTCGGGGGTCGTCGTCATCGGGGTTCCTGGGAGGTGGCCGGGAGGGTGAAGTGCGCGTACGGCACCGTCCAGACCACCTCGTGGCCGATCCGGTGACCGGTGTAACCGTCCTCGCCGTACGCCGTGCCGTGGTCCGAGCAGACGATCGCGAAACACGGCCGACGCGCGGACATCGCCGCGAACAGCCGCCCGAGATGCGCGTCCACGTACTCCAGCGCGGCGGCGTGGCTGGCCCGGGAGTCGCCGTCCTCGCGGGTCGCGCCCGGCAGGTGGAACCAGTTCGGCTGGTGCAGCGCCGAGACGTTGACGAACAGGAACAGCGGCTGATCGGACGGCTGCTCGGCGGCCACCCGCTCGGCCACCGCCACCTGCGACTCGAAGGAGGTCGGCGACGGGACGCCCAACTCCGGTGCCCAGTGGCTCTCCTGGAACAGGCCGGGCAGGACGGAGCCGAGCGGGCCCTGCTTGTTGAAGAAACCGACGCCGCCGATGCAGACCGTGCGGTAACCGGCCGCGGCGAGCGCCGTCGGCAGATCCGGCGCGTCGAACACCCAGGTGCGGGACTCGGTCGACTCGGAGCCGGCGAAACGCGCCGCGAACAGGCGCGGGTGCGGGCCGTCGGGCGAGGCCGGCGTGGGCAGGAACCCGGCCAGGATCGCCTGGTGGGCGGCGTACGTGAAGCTGCCCGGGGAGTGGCGGCGCTCCCACGCGCCGTTCGGGATCACCCGGGCGAGGTGGGGGAGGCGGCCGGCGGCGAGGAGTTCCTCGGCGACGTCGAAGCGGAGGGTGTCGAGGGTGAGGAGGAGGAGATCGTGGGTGCCGACGATCTCGTTCATGTTCGGTATGTCGTGGTGCACGGGGGTTCCTTCGGGGTTACGCCGCCGGGGCGTCGACTGGCTGGGGCTGCCCTTCCGCTGCGTGCGGGTGCGGAGCGTGGGCTGCCGCCGTGCTCCGGTGGAGGGCGTTCAGGTAGCTCGGCGAAGCCAGTTGGGCCGCGTAGGTGTCGAGGCCCGGGGCCGGGCCGTCCGGCAGGCCGGGGAGGTTGGGGAGCAGGTCGCCGAAGGCGTTGACCTCGCCGACCAGGGTGCGGCGCCAGTGGGAGGAGGGGAGGAGGTCGACGCCGACCATGGGGGCGCGCGGGAAGCAGGCGGCGGCGGCTTCCGCGGTGGCGAGCAGGGTGGGCCAGGTGTCGCCGGCGGCGGCGCGGGCGGCCGGGAGTTCGCCGCGGGCGCCGCCGAGGTGGAGGTTGGTCATGGGGTGGCGGCTGGTGCGGACCACCACGTGGGTGGCGCGGCCGCCGACCACCAGGACGCGCAGGTCCGCGGCGCGGCCGTGCTGGCCGGACTTGGGGACCCACTGTTCGACGTGGAGGCCCTCCGGGGTGAGCCGGTCGACCAGGGCGGCGACCTCGGTCGCGCCGCGGTAGCGCCGGACGGTCAGCGAGTTGTGCAGCCCGTCCGGGGTGACCTCCACGGAGGTGGTGGCCTGGATCTGGCCGCGCGGGCCGAACTCCAGGGCCACCACGCCCGAGGCGGAGGAGCCGTGCACCGGTTTGAGGAAGGCCCGGCGCATTCCGGCGGAGGCCATCCGTTCGCGCAACTCCTCGAAGGAGTGCGGGAGTTCGCCGGGCAGCGCGCGGGGCACCGGCACCCCGGCGGCGGACAGCGCCGCGTGGGTGCGGCGCTTGTCGAACATCACCGCTGTCTCCTCCGGGTCGCCGAGCAGCCGCACCCCGGGCCGGGCGGCCAGCTCGCGCAGGGCGGCGGTCACGCCCGCGTACCAGGCCGGGCCGCCCTCGACCCGGGTGGCGGCGTAGCCCGCGCCCAGGGCGGCGCCGCGCAGCAGCCGGTCGGCCTCCGGGTCCTCACCGGGCGAGTCGACCCGGACCACCGCGCCGGGCGGCAGCTCGTACCGCCCGCGCAGCACCGCGGACCAGGGCAGCACGGCGGGCTCCGGCAGCCCCGCGGCGCGGGCCGCGGCGGCGAACAGGGTGACTCTCCGGTGGCCCGGGCAACCCAGGACGACCAGCTGTGGCGGCGTCAACGCAGGACCTCCGGCTACTCGGAGACGGCGACGTAGCGCCAGTTGTCGTTCGGGTCCTCGGCGTCGGAGAGGTCGATCTCGACGCCGGGCAGGGCGTCCCGCAGGCGCTTCTGCATGCCCTCGGTGAGGTAGTGGTGGTGCAGGTCCAGCGTCTTCAGGTGGGTGAGGGGCTGGCCCTCCAGCAGCGCCGCCGCACCCTCGTCGGTGAGCGCGCCCATGGACAGCGACAGTCCGGCCAGTCGGGGAACCACCGGGGCGTGGGCGATCTCGGCGGCGATCCGGTCCTGCTGCTCGGCGTTCTGCAGGCCCAGGTACCTCAGCGAGGGCAGGTTGGCGCCGGACAGGAACGGGCCGAGGTCCGCCATCGTCCAGTCGCCGCCGTAGTTGTCGACGCCGAGCCACAGCTCCAGCTTCTCCAGCGCGGGGAAGTCGCAGGCGGCGACCGAGCGGACCACCACGCCCGGCAGGCCGCCGGCCTCGAAGCGCAGCGCCTTCAGCTTCTCGTGCCGCAGCGGCTTCAGGGAGAGCCGGTCGTTGCCGTCGTAGTCCTCGCCGGCGCCGCGCATCACCAGCTCCTCCAGCAGCGGGAAGGTCTCCAGGACCGGCGTGATGTCGCAGGTCTGGATCCAGGAGATCTCGCACTCCTCCATGACGATGTCGCCGATGAACAGCGCCCGCAGCGCGGGGAAGCGGGCGGCGGACGCGAGCACCACCGGCAGCGCCTCGGACAGCGACTCCGGCTCCTCGGAGAACCAGCGGCCGATCACCACCGCGGTGACCTCCTCCACCGCGACGGTCTCCAGGAACTTCGCCCAGTACTCGGCGAAGGTGGTGTCGTCGTCCCAGTCCACCCAGATCTTCCAGGCGGTGGCCGCCGCCGCGGGAAACTTCCCCTCCTCGGAGGCCTTGAGGAAGTCGGTGACCGGAAGGCCGTGGAACTCCTCGATGTGCTGATTGATGGTCATGCGCCGCTCCTCGCTGCTCGTCGTGGGGCCGGACCCTGTCTACCAGCCGCCCCCGACGTTCACCCGCACGGGGAATTGTTCGGGCGTGGTGTTGTCGGTGGGGCCGCCTAGTTTTCCGGTCGGGACGTCCGGCGCCCGGCCGGACCCGACCGCGGGAGGACTCCGTGTACCGCCAGGGAGACGTACTGATCGTGCCGGTCGAGCAGGGCGCGGTCCCGGCCGCGGTGGCCCGCCTGCCGCGCCAGCCGCGGGACGGCCGCGGCCGGCTGGTGCTGGCCCTCGGCGAAGTCACCGGCCACGCCCACGCGGTGGTCGGCCCCGGCGAACTGCTGCGCGAGTCCGGCCCGTTCGGCCGCGCCTGGCTGCACCTGCCGGAGGGCGGCAAGGTCGTGCACGAGGAGCACGCGGCGATCGCCCTGCCCACCGGCTGGTTCCGAGTGGTCCGCCAGCGCGAGTACGTGCCCGGCGCGGTCCGGATCGTCGCGGACTGAGCCCGGCCGCCCCGTAAGAGACAGAGGACAGAACTGATGAGCACGCAGCTGACCGGCCGTCCGGCCGACGCCTCGGTGGCGCACTGGCGGGCGGTCGCCGCCGCCACCGGTCCCGCCGACCGGGCCACCGCCGAACAGGCCGTCCGAACCGCCTACCGGGCCGCCGGGCTGGCCGAGCCCGCCGAGTTCCGCTGGTACCCCTCGCCGCTCGCCGCCGTCACCGAACTGCTCGACCACCGCGAGGAGTTCGGCCGATCCGTGCGCGAACAGGTGCGCACCGCCGCCTGGGAACGGGCCCGCACCGCCGCGTTCACCGCGCTCGGCCCGACCGGCTGGGCCGAACTGTGGGGCGCGACCGGCGCCGAACTCGCCGCCACCGCCGCACTGCCCGCCGAACGGGTCCGCGCCGCGCTGCTCGACCACTTCGCGCCCGAACCCGAGCCGCTCGGGTGGGAGGAGTCCCGCCTCCCCGCGAACAAGGAACTCCGCCGGGTCGCCGGCGAGACCCGCGCCAAGGTCCGCCTCACCGTGCTGGACGCGGTCGCCGGCCAGCACGACGCCGCCTGGTTCGCGGCCTTCGACACCGCCGGCACCGGCGACGAGACGCTCGCTGCGCTGGCCGGCGTCGCCCGACAGACCGGCTGGTGGTGGCCGTTCGAGAACACCGTGCTGCTCAGCGAACGCCCCGTGGCCCTGCACCGCGACGAGGCCGGCCGCCTCGACCGCGCCGACGGCCCCGCACTCGCCTACGCCGACGGCTTCGCGCTGTACGCCTGGCGCGGCATGCCCGTCCCCGCGAACTTCCTCGACCGGCTGACCGACCTCACCGTGGAACGCATCCGCACCGAGGAGAACGCCGAACTGCGCCGCGTCATGCTGGAGCACTTCGGCTACGAGAGGTACCTGGCGGAGAGCGGCGCGGAACCGCTGCACCGCGACGCGACCGGCGTTTTGTGGCGGATCCAACTCCCGGACGACGAATCGGTGGTGATGGTCGAGGTGGTCAACTCCACCGCCGAACCGGACGGCACCTTCCGCACCTACTACCTGCGCGTCCCGCCGCACATCCGCACCGCGAGGGCGGGCGTGGCCTGGACCTTCGGGGTCGAGGAGGACGAGTACCGCCCCCAGCGGGAGACGTAGGAGAGCAGATGGGCGCGAAAACAGGGGCGCTCCCTACATGCCTATGTCCCGAAGGCGGGAGACGAGCACCCCCGCAGGGCTCTCGTCCGTCTCCAGTTGGAGCCAGTGGTGGAGGACCTCCGCCGTCTGGTCGTCGCGGACGGCCGTCGCCGCGGCCATCACCACGAACTGGTCGACCAGCCACGCGCAGAGGGAGTCGAGCGGGATCTGGCGGCCCTCGTCGAGCCAACTGATCGCGGAGGCCTCCACCACGGAGATCCAGGAGCGGACCAGCAGGGTGAGTCGGGGGCCGGCCTCGCGGACGCCCAGGTGGCGCAGGGTGCGCCGAATCGCGGCGCGGCGGACGTCGTCGACGATCGCCGAGGTGCGGGCGGTCTCCACGACGGAGCCGCCGCGCAGCAGCGCGCCGTAGCCGGCGGCGTGTTCGTCGACGAAGTCGAAGTAGCGGTGGAGGACCGCGCCGAGCTGTTCGGTGGGGGTGCCGGTGAAGGTGGCGACCGTGAATCGGGTGGTGAGCTCGGAGGCGGCGCTGCGCAGAGCGGCTTCGTACAACTGCTGCTTGCCGCCGGCGAAGTAGCGGTAGACGAGCGGACGGGACGCGCCGGCGGCCTCCGCGACGTCGTCGAGCGAGACGTCCTCGGGCGGTCGGGCGGCGAACAGTTCGAGGGCGACGGCGATCAGCTGTTCGCGCCGCTGCTGGACGGGCAGGCGGCGGTAGCCGGTGCGCCGGGGGCGCTCCGCCGCGGCGGGGGAGGGGGTCGCTGCCATGGGTGTCAGGGTAATCGCCGGGCGGGTCCGCGCTCTGCGGGCAGGACCGGCGGGTCCCTGCCGAGCGACGGCCGCCGTCGACCGCAGACTGTGACCAGGTGTCGGCGGAGTGCGACGAGGAGCGGCCGGTGCGGTGGGTACGGGCGGTCGGCCGGTGGGTCGGGAAGTCGCCGGGGACGTACGTGTGGCTGCTGCTGCTCGCGGTCACCAGCTTCGTGGTGGCCCGGAAGGACCCGGCCGCGCTGCACTTCTTCCTGCAGAAGCGCTCCACCAACATCGACCAGCTGAACGCGCATCCGGTGCACGCGCTGCTGGCCAGCTTGATCTGGACCGAGCAGGCGAACTTCCTGTTCTACTTCGTGATGTTCCACCTCTTCCACGTCCCGGCCGAGCGCTGGCTCGGCACCGGGCGCTGGCTGACGGTGGCGCTGACCGCGCACGTGCTGGCGACGTTCATCAGCCAGGGGGTGGTGGCCTGGGGCGTGCACCACCAGGTGCTGCCGATGAGGATGGCGCGCACCGTGGACGTCGGGGTGTCGTACGCGCTGGCCGGTGTGGAGGGCGTGCTGACGTGGGGCCTGGCGGGCGTCTGGCGGTGGGTGTACGGGTGCGGGCTGGTGGTGTTCTACCTGGTGGCGCTGTTCACCTCGCGCACGTTCACCGATCTGGGGCACTTCTGCGCGGTGCTGATCGGCCTGGCGTTCCGTCCGATCACCCGCGGCCGGCCGGTCTGGGACCCGGGGCGCACGCTGCGCCGATTGCGAGCTGGACACAGTTGACGGGGTCACTTTCAGATTGGGGTTGAATTCGCCTGGCGCTGCGACAGGATGGCCGGATGGCTCATGAACTGAACGAACGTCACATCGGCGGCCCCACCCCGCGCCGCATCGCCGACTCCCATGTCCACGCCCTCGCCGACCTCGACCCGCTGACCGCGGTCTACCTCGGCCTCAACCCGGACGACGACCGGCTGACCGACCTGTCCCCGGCGGGCACCGGCGCCCTCGCCGACCTGGCCCGCCGCACCCTCGCCGAACTGGACGCGCTGGAGGCGTCCGGCCCGGTCGAGGACGAGGCGGAGCGCCGCTGCGCCCGACTGCTGCGCGAGCGGCTGACCGCGGAGCTCGCGGTGCACGACGCGGGCGAGGAACTCCGGACGGTCCGCAACCTGGGCTCGCCGGTGCACAACACCCGCGAGATGTTCACCCTGCTGCCCACCGACACCGACCAGGACTGGCAGCGGCTGGAGCGCCGGCTGGCCCGCTTCCCGGAGGCGATGGCCCAGTACCGGCAGACCCTGGAGGAGGGGCTGCGTCGCGGCCTGTTCTCGGCGCCGCGCCAGGTGGACACCGTGGTCGGCCAGTTCGGCGAGTGGATCGAGTCCGAGCGGCCCGGCGGTTGGTTCGGCGACCTGGTCGCCCCCGCGCCCGAGCACCTGCGGGAGCAGCTGACCGCCACCGCGGTCGCGGCCACCGGGTCGCTCGCCGAGCTGCGCGACTGGATGCGCGACGTGTACGGCCCGGCCACCCAGGGCACCCCCGACGCGGTGGGCCGCGAGCGCTACACCCGCTGGGTGCGGTACTGGACCGGCGCCGACCTGGACCTGGACGAGGCGTACCGCTGGGCGTGGGAGCAGTTCCACGACCTGGACGCGCAGATGCGGGTCGAGGCGGAGAAGGTGCGTCCCGGAGCCACCCCGATGCAGGCGATGAAGTGGCTGGAGACCGACGGTCCGGCGATCCGCGGCGAGCAGGAGGTGCAGGAGTACCTGCAGGGCCTGATGGACCGGGCGATCAACGACCTGCAGGGCGTGCACTTCGACCTGGCCGACCCGCTGCTGAAGGTGGAGTCGCGGATCGCCCCGCCCGGCAGCGCCGCCGCCCCGTACTACACCCAGCCGTCGCTGGACTTCTCCCGTCCCGGCCGGACCTGGCTGCCCACCCTGGGCCGGGAGGCGTTCCCGGAGTGGGACCTGGTCTCCACCTGGTACCACGAGGGCGTTCCCGGCCACCACCTGCAGCTCGCGCAGTGGACGTACATGGCGGACCGGCTCTCCACCTACCAGGTCACCCTGGGCGGCGTCAGCGCCAACATGGAGGGCTGGGCGCTGTACGCCGAGCGCCTGATGGACGAGCTGGGCTACCTCACCGACCCGGGCCACCGCCTGGGCTACCTGAACGCGCAGATGATGCGGGCGCTGCGGGTGATCGTGGACATCGGCATGCACGCCGAGCTGGACTTCCCTGCCGACTCGCCGTTCGCCGCCGGCGAGCCGATGCTGCCGGAGCGCGCCCGCGAGTTCTTCGGCGCGTACTGCGGCCTGTCCGCCGAGTTCCTGGACAGCGAGCTGGTCCGCTACCTGGGCCTGCCCGGCCAGGCGATCGGCTACAAGCTCGGCGAGCGGGCCTGGCTGAGCGGCCGGTCCGCGGCCCGGGCGGCGGCCGCGGCGCGCGGCGAGGAGTTCGACCTGAAGGCGTGGCACATGGCGGCGCTGTCGCAGGGCTCGCTGGGCCTGGACGACCTGGTGACGGAGCTGAGCGCGCTGTAACCGAGGGAGTGTCCCGGGTGGCCGATGCGGCCGGGCACCCGGGTCCTCGTCCCAAATCGTGACAAAAGAACACAGACCGCCTTGCCGATGATCGGATCGAGCGTTTGGCTGGAGAGAGCGCCGTGCGCGCGCCCCAGGCCCATTCCCGATTCGGCGGAAGGCGGTCCTCCGGTGACCTCCCAGCACGCCCCCGACACCCAGCAGGCCGATCCGCGCCGCTGGTGGGCCCTGGCGGTCATCGCCATCGCCCAGCTGATGATCGTCCTGGACGCGACGATCGTGAACATCGCCCTCCCGTCCGCGCAGCACGACCTGGGCATCTCCAACGCCAACCGGCAGTGGGTGATCACCGCCTACACGCTGGCCTTCGGCGGCCTGCTGCTGCTCGGCGGCCGGATCGGCGACCTCTTCGGACGCAAACGCACCTTCATCATCGGCCTGCTCGGCTTCGCCGCGGCGTCCTGCCTCGGCGGCTTCGCCGTCAGCGGCGGCATGCTGTTCGCGGCCCGCGCCCTGCAGGGCAGCTTCGGTGCGCTGCTCGCCCCGTCCGCGCTGTCCCTGCTGTCGATCACCTTCCGCGACGTGCGCGAGAGGGCCACCGCGTTCGGCGTCTTCGGCGCCCTGGCCGGCGGCGGTGCGGCGATCGGCCTGATCACCGGCGGCCTGCTCACCGAGTACCTCAGCTGGCGCTGGTGCCTGTACGTCAACGGCCCGATCGCCGCGGCCACCGCGCTCGCCGCCTACTACCTGCTGCGCCGCGACCACATCGACCGCTCCCACCGGGTCCGGCTGGACCTGCCCGGCGCGGTGCTCGGCTGCGGCGGACTGCTGCTGATCGTCTACGGCACCTCCGAGGCCGTCGACCGCGGCTGGGGCGACTGGCTGGTGCTCACCGCGCTCTGCGTCGGCGTCGCCCTGCTCGCCGTGTTCGCCCTGGTCGAGCGGCGCACCCCGCACGCGCTGCTGCCGATGCACCTGATCCGCGACCGCAACCGGGCCGGCAGCGCGCTCTCGGTCGGCCTCGCCGTGATCGCCATGTACGGGCTGTTCCTGTTCCTGACGTACTACATGCAGGTCGTCAAGGGCTACTCGCCGATCCGGGCCGGCGTCTCGTTCCTGCCGATGACCGGTGCGATCATCCTCAGCTCGGCCGGCATCGGCTCCCGCCTGATGACCCGCATCCCCACCCGCGCCCTGATCGTCCCCGGACTGCTGATCGGCGCGGGCGGCATGGCCTGGCTCACCCAGCTCCGGGTGGACAGCCCGTACCTCGGCCTGGTGCTGCCCGCCGAACTGCTGCTCGGCATCGGCCTCGGGCTGGTCTTCATGCCCGCCATCAACCTGTCCACCCTCGGCGTCGCCCCGGAGGAGACCGGCGCCGCCTCCGCCATCATCAACAGCGCCCAGCAGGTCGGCGGTTCGATCGGCACCGCGCTGCTCAACACCATCGCCGCCAGCGTCACCGCCACGTATCTGGCCACCCGCAACCCGACCGACCCACTGGTCCAGGCCCAGGGCGCGGTGCACGGCTACGCGGTCGCCACCGCCGTCGCGATGGGCATCCTGCTGCTGGCCGCCGTGGTCGCGTTCGTGATGATCACCCACCGCCCCGCCCCGGGCGAGGCCAAGGGCCGGGCCGACCGGAGCGAGGCCAGAGCGGTGGCATGACCCGATCGGCGCGGTGCCGCCGTCCCCGCGTCCGCCCCCCGGCATGAGACCCTGCTGTCCGCCACCGGAAATCTCACGAGTCTCCCAGCCAGGAATCACGGCATTTCCAGCTCGGCGACGCATATTCGAGACAGTTCGGGTCACCCGGTGTCCAGGTCGGCAACGACGCGGACGTCGGCGCGGCCTCCGGTCGGGAGGAACGGGGCAGCATGGGACGCCACTCCAAGCAGCGCAAGCGCCGCTCGCTGCGGCCGGTCGTCCTCAGTTCGGTGCTCGCCGTCGGCGTGGTCGGCGCGATAGCGGCCGCCGGGGTGCTCTCCGTCCACCTGCGCGACCCGCGGCAGCGGACCAGCACCGACACCGTCGCGGCGGTCGGCTCGGCCCCCACGCCTGCCCCCGTCACCAGCGCTGCCCCGAGCCCGAGCGCGACGCCGAGCGCAAGCCCGAGCGCGAGCACGGAGGCCGAGCCGTCCGGGCCCCTGAACGTCGCGCAGGCCGGCAGCTCCACCGACGGCCTCACCCGGCAGGTCCCGCCCTTCGCGCCGCCGGACGTGAAGCTCGGCGTCACCGGCACCGCCCCGCTCAACTCCGAGTCGGTCCGGGTCGGCGCGCTGTTCACCGGCGACGTCGCGCCGGGCAGCCACTTCTGCTCCGCCAGCGTCATCGACAGCCCTGGCCGCAACCTGATCCTCACCGCCGCGCACTGCGTGTCCGGCGTGAGCAGCATCGTCTTCGTCCCCGGCTACCGCGACGGCATGGCCCCGTTCGGCAGTTGGCAGGTCACCAAGGTGTACACCCCGGACGGCTGGCAGAACAGCGACGACCCCGACGAGGACTTCGCGGTGCTCGCCGTCGCGCCCACCAACAACCTGCGGATCGAGGACGCGGTCGGCGGCAACCCGCTCGGCGTCAACGCCGCGCCGACGGTCCAGGCCCGGCTGTACGGCTACTCCGACAGCGCCGAGAAGCCCGTCCTGTGCACCAACGTCACCAGCCGCGAGGACACCCTCCAGCGACGCATCGACTGCCCGTCGTTCTCCAACGGCACCAGCGGCGGCCCGTTCATCGACTCCGCCACCGGCGAGGTGATCGGCGTCGTCGGCGGCTACCAGCAGGGCGGCGACACCGAGGACACCTCCTACAGCGCCTACTTCGACCACACCGTCGCCGACCTGGTCGCCCGCGCGAGCTGACCGGCCCTGGAATCTCCCCTCCCGTGTCACCCACAATGGGGCGACGACGCACACGAGGGGGAGGCGCGGTGTTCCGCCGCTGGTGGTTCCTGAAGGCCGCGAGGCCCGCCCCGACAACCGAGCACCACCCGAGTCGCCGGGAGGTCCGCGAGCACCAGGCGCTGGTGCTGGGGGAGTGGGAAGCGCTCCGGGACCGCCTGCGCGAGCTCGCCGCCGAACGGGTCACCGCCGCCGGCACGGTGTTCCAGGCCGCCGAACTCCGGCTCCCCACCGAGGAGTCCGCCGCCCGCCGGGCCTACCAGTGGGCGCTGGAGGCGTACGAGGCGGCCGGCCGGCTGCTCGACCGCGCCGACCACCCCGACACCGACCTGCCCGACCTGGCCGCCGCCGTGGTGCTCGCCGAACAGGCGGTCGAACGCCTCGCCGCCGCACACCTGTTGCACGCCGGACAGCGGCCCGGCCCGCTCGCCGTCCGCTGCTACTACAACCCGCTGCACGGCCCGGTCGAGAACGCCGCCGAACCGCCCAAGAACCGCAAGACCCGCCAACGGGCCCGCACCACCACCCGGGAGGCCGCCGCCGACCGCCGACCCGCCTGCCGCTCCTGCCGCGCCGCGATCCTGGCCGGCCAGACCCCCGACGTGCTGCCCGCGCTGCTCCCCGCCAAGGCCGCCCCCGGCCGCAAGGGCCCCGTCCTGGTCCCGTACTTCGCCGTCCCCCGCCAGTGGTCCCCCTGGTCCGCCACCGCCTGCGGCGCCTACGACCCCGCCACCCCGTCCCTCGTCCTGCGCGGCGCCCACCACCGGCGCCCCCCGCACTGACGGCCCGTCAGCGACGCTTGCGGCGCTCGGCCACCCGCCGCTCGACCTCGGCCAGGAAGTGGGCCGGGACTTCGCCGGTGGCCCGCAGGTGGGCGCGCTCGGCGGCGGTGAGGGCCTCGGCGGCGGTGTCCACGGCGAGGGCGTACGCGTGAAGCTTCCCCGAGGCCGTCCCGCGCCGCAGGTCCGCGGCCTCCTCCGCCCAGTAGTTGCCCTCCCAGCCGTCCCGGGAGCCGAACAGCGCGGTCAGCCAGCCGAGCACACCGCGCCGACGGGCCTTCCGGTTCAGCTGCTCCCGGACGGCCAGCCAGCACAGCCGCTCGTCCGGCAGGTTCGGAACGGTTCTGTTCGTGGTCATGGTGGTGCCCCCTCGTTCAAGTGTCGGGGGAGCGTACCGGCGGAGGCTGTCAGGGGGGAAACGAAAAAGGCCCAAGTCCCTTGGACCTGAGCCTCGTTCACGCACTTGCTGCGAAGTGCCCCCGGTAGGATTCGAACCTACGCACCCGCCTCCGGAGGGCGGTGCTCTATCCCCTGAGCTACGGGGGCCTTGGGTGATCTGCGATCACCCGGCCTTGCGGGGAAAACACTACCAGGGAAACTCCGTGGTCCGTGCACGGGTTTCCGACGGCGGGTTCGGACGGGCCGTCAGCGGTGGGCGGCAAGTGCCCGAAAGACCGGACGGGCGGGGCGGCGCGCGGCTACCCTCGGTGAGGTGGCGGCGACGTCGGGGCGGGTTCTCGTGGTGGACGACAGCGAGGCGATCCGTCGACTGATCAGGGTCAACCTGGAGCTGGAGGGCTTCGAGGTGGTGACCGCCGCCGACGGTGCCGAGTGCCTGGAGGTGGTCCACCGGGTCGCGCCGGACGTGGTGACGCTGGACGTGGTGATGCCCCGGTTGGACGGGCTGCGGACGGCGGCCCGGTTGCGCGCCGCCTGGGAGACCGCGCACCTGCCGATCGCGATCGTGAGCGCCTGTACGCCGGCGGACCTGGAGCGCGGCGAGTCGGTGGGGGTGGACGGCTACCTCGCGAAGCCGTTCGATCCGGCGGACCTGATCGAGCTGGTGCGCCGACTGCGGGCGATGGACCGCCCGGCCGCAGCGGCAGCCGGGCGCCGTTTCGCGTACGACTTCGGCAGCGCGCCCCATCCGATCGCCCAAACCCTGCGAGATTTCGCCCTGAGCGAACACGCACAGGAACTTGTTCCGCCGGACGAGTCACGCCCGTGAGATGTGCCGGTCTGCGGCGCTGTCCGACGAGACGAAGCACGCCGCGGGGCACGACGCGCGTCCCGCTCGGCAAACCGAGTGGCGGTCGACCGCCCCCTCTCGCCTAGGCTTGGGCCCGTGACACCCGCAGAACTCTCCCAGGCAGTCCAGGCCGCCGTCAGCGCCGCCATCCAGGCAGGCGAGCTGACCGTCGACGTGCCCGCGCACGTGACGGTCGAGCGGCCCAAGAACAGGGACCACGGCGACTACGCCACCAACGTGGCCCTCCAGCTCGCGAAGCCGGCCGGCAAGCCGCCGCGAGCCGTCGCGGAGATCCTGTCCGCACGCCTGCGAGAGATCACCGGCGTCGCGAAGGTCGACATCGCCGGTCCGGGCTTCCTGAACATCACGCTGGACGCCGCCACCCAGGGCGAGCTGGCGCGCACCATCGTCGAGGCGGGCGAGGCGTACGGCCGCAACGAGGCGCTCAAGGGCCTGAACATCAACCTGGAGTTCGTCTCGGCGAACCCGACCGGCCCGATCCACATCGGCGGCGTCCGCTGGGCCGCCGTCGGCGACTCGCTGGCCCGCGTCCTGAAGGCCTCCGGCGCCGAGGTGTCGACCGAGTACTACCTCAACGACGCCGGCGTGCAGATCACCAAGTTCGCCAAGTCGCTGAAGGCCGCCGCCAACGGACAGCCCGTCCCGGAGGACGGCTACGTCGGCGAGTACATCACCGACATCGCCAAGGCCGTCACCGACGGCGTGCCCGGCATCCTGGAGCTGCCCGAGGACGAGCAGCTGTCGGCCTTCCGCGCCGAGGGCCTGAAGCTGATGGTCACCGAGATCCAGCGGTCGATGAACGAGTTCGGGGTGCACTTCGACACCTGGTTCTCCGAGAAGTCGCTGCACGACTCCGGCGCCGTCCAGCAGGCCATGGAGCGGCTGCGCGAGCAGGGCCACGTCTTCGACCGGGACGGCGCGATCTGGCTGCGCACCACCGACTTCGGCGACGACAAGGACCGCGTCCTGATCAAGGCCGACGGCGAGACCACCTACTTCGCCGCCGACGCCGCCTACTACCTGAGCAAGCGGGACCGCGGCGCGGAGGTCTCGGTCTACATGCTCGGCGCCGACCACCACGGCTACGTCAACCGCCTCAAGGCCATCGCGGCCTGCGCGGGCGACGACATGGACCGCAACATCGAGGTGATGATCGGTCAGTTCGTGAAGATGCTGCGCGACGGCAAGGAGGTCCGACTCTCCAAGCGCGCGGGCAACATCATCACGATCGACGACGTGATCGACTGGATCGGCGTGGACGCCGCCCGCTACATGCTGGTGCGCCAGTCCACCGACTCCACCATCACCATCGACATCGACGTGGTGACCAGCCAGACCAAGGACAACCCGGTCTACTACGTGCAGTACGCGCACGCCCGGATGTGCTCCGTGGCGCGCAACGCCGTGGAGAAGGGCATCGCCCGCAGCGCGGACTTCAAACCGGAGCTGCTGAACAGCGAGTGGGAGAACGCCCTGCTCGGCCAGCTCGGCGAGTTCCCGCGCGTCCTCGCCAAGGCCGGCGAACTGCGCGAGCCGCACCACGTCGCCACGTACCTGGACGAGCTGGCCCGGGCCTACCACCGGTTCTACGACAACTGCCAGATCCTGCCGAAGGGCGACGAGGAGGTCACCGACCTCACGCACGCCCGCCTCTGGCTCGCCGACGCCACGCGAACGACGCTCGCCAACGGCCTCGGCCTGCTCGGCGTATCCGCCCCCGAGCGGATGTAGAGCACCACAACCCCCAAGCGCAGCACGAGCGGGGGCGGCGGACCGGTCGACGGAGACCGGTCGCCGCCCCTTGCCATAGGTCGAGGAAGTCCCGCACATGAGTCGCTCCGCACATCCCGCAGGCCCCCGGCACGGCGACGTGCTGCCCGAGGGCCACTACCAGGCCCCGCCCGCCGACCTGAACGCCCTGGACCCGAAGGTCTGGTCGCGCACCGTCACCCGTGACGCGGACGGCGTCGCCATCGTCGGCGGCGTCGACGTCCGCACCCTGGCCGCCGAGTTCGGCACCCCCGCGTACGTGCTGGACGAGGCCGACTTCCGGGCCCGCGCCCGGGCCTGGCGGGACGCGTTCGGCGACCGCGCGGACGTGTACTACGCGGGCAAGGCGTTCCTGTCCAAGGCCGTGGTGCGCTGGCTGCACGAGGAGGGCCTCAACGTCGACGTGTGCTCCTCGGGCGAGCTGCAGGTCGCGCTGGCGGCCGGCATGCCGGGGGAGCGGATCGCGCTGCACGGCAACAACAAGTCGGTGCGGGAGCTGGAGCAGGCCGTGAAGGCCGGCGTCGGGCACATCGTGGTCGACTCCTTCCAGGAGATCGAGCGGCTGGCGGAGATCGCCGGGGCGCAGGGCGTCCGGCAGCCGGTGCTGATCCGGATCACCGTCGGCGTCGAGGCGCACACCCACGAGTTCATCGCCACCGCGCACGAGGACCAGAAGTTCGGCCTGTCGCTGTCCGGCGGCCTGGCCGCCGAGGCGGTCCGCCGGGTGCTGGCCGAGCCTTCCCTGGAGCTGCGCGGCATCCACTCGCACATCGGCTCGCAGATCTTCGACTTCGCCGGCTTCGAGGTCGCCGCCCGCCGGGTGGTCGGCCTGCTGGCCGAGGTCCGCGACGAGCACGGCGTCGAGCTGCCGGAGATCGACCTGGGCGGCGGCCTGGGCATCGCGTACACCCCCGACGACGACCCGCGCGAGCCCGCGGAGATCGCCGTCTCGCTCGGCGAGATCGTCCGACGCGAGTGCGCCGCAGCACAGTTGACGACCCCTCGGATCTCGGTGGAGCCCGGCCGGGCGATCGTCGGCCCGACCGCGTTCACGCTGTACGAGGTCGGCACCGTCAAGCCGCTGGAGGGCCTGCGGACCTACGTCAGCGTGGACGGCGGCATGTCCGACAACATCCGCACCGCGCTGTACGACGCCGAGTACTCGGTGGCGCTGGTCTCCCGGACCAGCGAGGCCGGGCCGATGCTGGTCCGGGTGGTCGGCAAGCACTGCGAGTCCGGCGACATCGTGGTCCGGGACGCCTTCCTGCCCGCCGACCTGGCCCCCGGCGACCTGATCGCGGTGCCCGCGACCGGCGCCTACTGCCGGTCGATGGCGAGCAACTACAACCACGCCCTCAAGCCCCCCGTGCTGGCCGTCGCGGACGGGGCGGCCCGGGTGATCGTCCGACGCGAGACGGAAGAGGATCTTCTGCGTCTCGATATCGGCTGACGAAATTTTCGTCTCATAACGTGGACCGGCGGTAGATCCGTGCGGAAAGTCCCGGAGACTGGTACGGACAGGAAAGCCCCCGGGGGACACCGAATCACCCCGGCGGGGACGAAGAATGCAGAGCGGAGTCGGATGATGCGTACGCGCCCGCTGAAGGTGGCGTTGCTGGGCTGTGGTGTGGTGGGCTCCGAGGTGGCGCGCATCATGACGACGACAGCCGACGACCTCGCCGCGCGCATCGGCGCCCCGGTCGAGCTCGCGGGAATCGCGGTCCGACGGGCCGGGCGCCCCCGCCCCGGGGTGCCCGAGCACCTGCTCACCACCGATGCCGAGGCCCTGGTCGGCCGCGACGACATCGACGTGGTGATCGAGGTGGTGGGCGGCATCGAGCCGTCCAAATCGCTGATCCTGAAAGCCTTCGGGAACGGCGCCTCGGTGGTCTCCGCCAACAAGGCGCTGCTCGCCAAGGACGGCGCCGAACTGCACGCCGCAGCCGCCGCGGCCGGCGCCGACCTCTACTACGAGGCCGCCGTGGCCGGCGCCATCCCGCTGCTGCGCCCGCTGCGCGAGTCGCTGGCCGGCGACAAGGTGAACCGGGTGCTGGGCATCGTCAACGGCACCACCAACTTCATCCTCGACAAGATGGACTCCACCGGCGCCGGGTACTCCGAGGCGCTGGAGGAGGCCACCGCGCTGGGCTACGCCGAGGCCGACCCGACCGCCGACGTGGAGGGCTTCGACGCCGCCGCGAAGGCCGCCATCCTGGCCGGGATCGCCTTCCACACGAAGGTGACCGCCGCGGACGTCTACCGCGAGGGCATCACCGAGGTCACCGCCGCCGACATCGCCTCCGCCAAGCAGATGGGCTGCGTGGTCAAGCTGCTGGCGATCTGCGAGCGCTCCACCGACGGCAGCTCGGTCACCGCCCGGGTGCACCCGGCGATGATCCCGCTCAGCCACCCGCTGGCCTCCGTCCGCGAGGCCTACAACGCGGTGTTCGTGGAGGCCGAGGCGGCCGGCCGGCTGATGTTCTACGGCCCCGGCGCGGGCGGCTCGCCGACCGCCTCCGCGGTCCTCGGCGACCTGGTCGCGGTCTGCCGCAACAAGGTCAACGGCACCACCGGCCCCGGCGACTCGGTCTACGCCCAGCTGCCGGCCAAGCCGATGGACGAGGTGGTCACCCGCTACCACGTCAGCCTCGACGTGGACGACCGGGCCGGCGTGCTGGCCCAGGTCGCCTCGGTCTTCGCCGAGCACGGCGTCTCCATCGACACCGTCCGCCAGCAGGGTCGCGACGGCGACGCCGCGCTCGTCGTGGTCACCCACCGCGCCACCGACGCCGCCCTGTCGGCGACGGTCGACAAGCTCCGCGCACTGGACAGCGTGCGCGACGTGGCCAGCATCATGCGGGTCGAAGGGGAGTAGGAACAACCATGAACGCCCTTGCCGAAAACGCTGCCCGAGGCACCCGCACCCACCAGTGGCGCGGCCTCATCGAGGAGTACCGCGACCGCCTCCCGGTCACCGACTCCACCCCCGTGGTCACCCTGCTCGAAGGCGGCACGCCGCTCGTCCCCGCCCAGGTGCTCTCCGAGCGCACCGGCTGCGAGGTCTACCTCAAGGTCGAAGGCGCCAACCCGACCGGCTCCTTCAAGGACCGCGGGATGACCATGGCCATCTCCAAGGCCAAGGAGGACGGCGCCCAGGCCGTCATCTGCGCCTCCACCGGCAACACCTCCGCCTCCGCCGCCGCCTACGCGGTGCGGGCCGGCATGGTGTCCGCCGTGCTCGTCCCGCAGGGCAAGATCGCCCTCGGCAAGATGGGCCAGGCGCTGGTGCACGGCGCGAAGATCCTCCAGGTGGACGGCAACTTCGACGACTGCCTCACGCTCGCCCGCGACCTCTCCGAGAAGTACCCGGTCGCGCTGGTCAACTCGGTCAACCCGGTGCGCATCGAGGGGCAGAAGACCGCCGCCTTCGAAATCGTCGACATGCTCGGCGACGCCCCCGACATCCACGTCCTCCCGGTCGGCAACGCCGGAAACATCACCGCCTACTGGAAGGGCTACCGCGAGTACGCGGCGGACGGCCTCTCCTCGAAGACCCCCCGGATGTGGGGCTTCCAGGCGTCCGGCTCCGCGCCCATCGTGGACGGCGCCCCGGTGCTCAAGCCGCAGACCATCGCCACCGCGATCCGGATCGGCAACCCGGCCTCCTGGGACTACGCGCTGGCCGCCCGGGACGAGTCCGGCGGCCTGATCGACAAGGTGACGGACCGCCAGATCCTGTCCGCCTACCGCCTGTTGGCCGCGCAGGAGGGCGTGTTCGTGGAGCCCGCCTCGGCCGCCTCGGTGGCCGGCCTGCTGGCCAAGGCCGAGGCCGGACTGGTCGACCCCGGCCAGCGGATCGTCTGCACCGTCACCGGCAACGGCCTCAAGGACCCGGACTGGGCCGTGGCCGGCGCGCCGCAGCCGCAGATCGTCCCGATCGACCCGGAGGCGGCCGCCCGCCGCCTGGGCCTGCTGGACTGACCCGGCTGAACCGGCGTCAACACCGTTGAGCGGCGGGCCTGATCGGGCCCGCCGCTCAGCGGTTTTCTGCACCGCTTTCAGGTCATCCGACCGGCGCTTTTCCGCTTTCTTGTGGCAACACGGAAGATCCGAGCCGGGCGGGGTGTACCGCTCTGGAACCTCTCTTCGATACGCTGGACCCCGGCGGGCCGCGCCACGCCGCGCGCTCCCTTCGACCTCCCGCCGTCGTACCACCGCAGGCCCCGTCGTCCGGGCCGCCCCCACTTTCAGGAGTGTCCACCGCATGGCCGGTCCCGCGTTCCGCGCCGCCGCCGTCCGGGTCCGCGTTCCCGCGACCAGCGCCAACCTCGGCCCCGGCTTCGACGCTTTCGGCCTCGCCCTGGGGCTCTACGACGACGTGGTGGTCCGGGTCGCCGACTCCGGTCTGAGCGTGGACATCGCCGGCGAGGGCGCCGAGACCCTGCCCCGCGACGAGCGCCACCTGCTGGTCCGCTCGCTGCGCGCCGCCTTCGACCGGCTCGGCGGACAGCCCCGCGGCCTCGAAGTGGTCTGCGCCAACCGCATACCGCACGGTCGCGGCCTGGGCTCCTCGTCCGCCGCGATCTGCGCGGGCATCGTCGCCGCCCGCGCCGTCACCATCGGCGGCGCCTCCGCCCTCGACGACGACGCGCTGCTCGCCCTCGCCTCCGAGCTGGAGGGCCACCCCGACAACGTCGCGGCCTGCCTGCGCGGCAACTTCACCGTCGCCTGGACCGAGGACGGCACCGCCCGCACCATCACGCTCGACCCCGCCGACCGGGTGGTTCCGGTCGTGTTCGTGCCCTCCACCGAGGTGCTCACCGAGACAGCCCGCGGTCTCCTCCCCAAGACCGTCCCGCTCGCCGACGCCGCCGTCAACGCCGGCCGCGCCGCGCTGCTGGTCGAGGCGCTCACCCGCCGCCCCGAGCTGCTGCTCACCGCCACCGAGGACCGCCTGCACCAGGACTACCGGGCCTCCGCCATGCCCGACAGCGCCGCCCTGGTCGCCGCCCTGCGCGCCGAGGGCGTCCCCGCCGTCATCTCGGGCGCCGGACCGACGGTCCTCGCGCTCACCGACGAGGCCGGCGCGGAGAAGCTCGTGAACTTCGCAGGACCGCAGTTCGCGGCACACCGCCTGGAGCTCGACCGCACCGGCGCGACCGTGCTGCCGCTCGACATGTGAGACGGACACGATTGACAAACAAAGGGCTGGGGAATGTGTCAGGGGGTCGGTAGTGTTAACCTCATTGCTGCACCAGATGCCCTCCGGGGACCGGTGCGACGCATCCCGATCCCGTTCCCCCGTCACGGGGGCCGGAAGCTCGGGAACACGATTCTCCGGGAGCCCGCCACACCGCGTACGCAGCCTGCCTCCGCGACTGCGGCCCATCCCGAAGCCGTGACGGCACCAGACTCCCACCCGCAGCCTCTGCACTGAGGCCTGGCCGGGCGGGGCCCGAACTGCCGCCGCGCGACGGGGGCCCGGGCATCAAACAGGCGCAGCGAGGTCGGTACCGGCCGTCCGCGCCACTTCGCACCACAGTGCACCGCACTTCGCAGCTCCCCGGAAGGACCAGCCTTCCGCGGGAATCCAGCCCCTGACCAGCGCACAGAGATGCTGGGCAGGACAGCACAACCGGTCGCCGTGCCAGACAGGCCGACGTCCGCTCCAGGGAAGGACCCTTAGTGAGCGACACCACCGATCTGATGGGCGCGCGCCCGGACGCCGAGGCGTCGGACGCTGCCGCCGCCCCCGCGGCTCCGGCGCGACGCCGTCGTACCGCTGCCGCCGGCCTGGACGGCCTGGTCCTGGCCGAGCTCCAGAAGCTCGCCTCGACCCTCGGGATCAGCGGTACCGGACGGATGCGCAAGAGCCAGCTGATCGAGGCCATCAAGGAGAAGAGCGGCGGAGACCCGCTGCTCGCGGGCGGCTCCGCCCCCGCCGCTCCGGCCGCCAAGAAGGCCGCCAAGTCGGCTGCTCCCGCCGAGGCCGCCCCGGCCGCCGCCGAGGAGCAGGGCGAGTCGGCGGCTGCGCCGCGGGCGACCCGCCGCGCCCGCACCGCCGCCGCCACCGAGCCGCAGCCGCAGGCGCAGATCGAGATCCCGGTGCAGGCCGCCGCCGACACCGCGGCCGCCGCCGCCCGGACCGAGCGTCCGCGCCGCCGCGCCACCGCCGCCGCCGGTGCGCCGACCGCCGAGGCCGCGGCCGCCGCCACCGCCGCCGAGCAGGACCGGCCGGCCGCCGAGGCCAAGGCCGAGGGCCAGCGCCAGGCCGCCGAGGGCGAGGGCCGTTCCGAGCGCCGCGAGCGCCGGGACCGCCGTGACCGCCGCGAGGGCGGCGAGCGCACCGAGCGTGCCGAGCGCACCGAGGCCGGCACGGCCGAGGGCGACAACGAGATCCGCGAGTCCCGCCGGGACCGCCGCAACCGCCGCGAGCGCGACCGCGCCGACCGGCAGCAGGGCGGCGGCCAGCAGCAGGACGGCGGCCAGTCCCGCCAGCAGGGCCAGCAGCAGAGCCAGGGCCAGGCCCAGGGCCAGCAGCAGGGCGGCGGCGCCCAGCAGCAGGGCGGCTACGACGACGACGAGTTCGGCGACGGCCGCCGCGGCCGCCGCGGCCGCTACCGTGACCGCCGGGGCCGTCGCCGCGACGGCTTCGAGGGCGCCGGTGGCCCCGAGGTCCCGCTGAGCGACGACGACGTCCTGATCCCGGTCGCGGGCATCCTGGACATCCTGGACAACTACGCCTTCGTCCGGACCTCCGGCTACCTGCCCGGCCAGAACGACGTCTACGTCTCGCTGGCCCAGGTCCGCAAGCACGGCCTGCGCAAGGGCGACGCCATCACCGGCGCCGTCCGGCAGCCCAAGGACGGCGAGCGCCGCGAGAAGTTCAACGCGCTGGTGCGCCTGGACTCCGTCAACGGCATGGACCCGGACAGCGGCCGCGGCCGCCCCGAGTTCGGCAAGCTGACCCCGCTGTACCCGCAGGAGCGGCTGCGCCTGGAGACCGACCCGGGCGTGCTGACCACCCGGATCATCGACCTGGTGTCGCCGATCGGCAAGGGCCAGCGCGGTCTGATCGTGGCCCCGCCGAAGACCGGTAAGACCATGATCATGCAGGCGATCGCCAACGCGATCACCCACAACAACCCCGAGTGCCACCTGATGGTCGTCCTGGTGGACGAACGTCCGGAAGAGGTCACCGACATGCAGCGGTCGGTGAAGGGCGAGGTCATCTCCTCGACCTTCGACCGCCCGGCCGAGGACCACACCACCGTCGCCGAGCTCGCCATCGAGCGCGCCAAGCGCCTGGTGGAGCTGGGCCACGACGTGGTGATCCTGCTGGACTCCATCACCCGCCTGGGCCGCGCCTACAACCTGGCGGCGCCCGCCTCCGGCCGCATCCTGTCCGGTGGTGTCGACTCGACCGCGCTGTACCCGCCGAAGAAGTTCTTCGGCGCCGCGCGCAACATCGAGAACGGCGGCTCGCTGACCATCCTGGCCACCGCGCTGGTCGAGACCGGCTCGCGGATGGACGAGGTGATCTTCGAGGAGTTCAAGGGCACCGGCAACATGGAGCTCAAGCTCGACCGGAAGCTCTCGGACAAGCGCATCTTCCCCTCCGTCGACGTGGACGCCTCCGGCACCCGCAAGGAGGAGATCCTGCTCGGCCACGAGGAGCTCTCCATCGTCTGGAAGCTCCGCCGGGTGCTGCACGCCCTGGACTCGCAGCAGGCGATCGAGCTGCTGCTGGACAAGATGAAGCAGACCAAGACGAACGCCGAGTTCCTGATGCAGATCGCCAAGAACACCCCCGGTTCCGGCGACTGATCGCAGCAGTCCCGCCGAGACCCCGTGCCGCTTCCCGCGGTGCGGGGTCTCGGCCTTTTCTCATGCGGGCTTCAGAACCGGTTCGCCCTACCGGTGCGTCACTTATGCTCGAAAGGTCGCACTGCGGGTGAAATGAGGCGATATGGCCGAACATCGGAAGGATCGTTCCGCGGGTCGCCGCGGACTGCGGATCACGCTGTTCGCGCTGGTTGCCGTCATCCTGGTGGCCGCGGGGCTCGGCGGGCTCGCCTACTGGAAGCTGAACCGGAACCTGCACGGCGTCGACATCTCCGGGCAGCTGGGCAGCGCCCGCCCGCCCGCCTCCACCGACGGCTCGTTCAACCTGCTGGTGCTCGGCTCCGACTCGCGGGCCGGCGCCAACGGCAACCTGGCGGGCGGTGACACCGGCGACGCCGCCCGCTCCGACACCGCCATGGTGGTGCACGTCAACCAGACCCACACGGCCGCCTCGGTGGTCTCCATACCGCGCGACACTCTGGTCGCCCGGCCCGCCTGCACCGGCCTCGACGGCAAGCCCGTCCCGGCGGTCCGCAGCGCGATGTACAACTCGGCGTTCGAGGTCGGCGGCCCGGCCTGCGCGGTGAAGACCACCGAGCAGCTCACCGGGATGCGGATGGACCACTTCGTCGAGGTGGACTTCGCCGGCTTCGCCTCGATGATCGACGCGATCGGCGGGGTGGACGTCACCACCACGGTGCCGATAAGCGACCCGGACAGCGGACTGCAGCTGTCGGCCGGCACCCACCACCTGGGCGGGCAGCAGGCGCTGGCGTTCGTCCGCACCCGGCACGGCGTCGGCGACGGCAGCGACCTGGGGCGGATCGAGCTCCAGAAGCAGATGGTGAAGGCCATGCTGGGCCGGATCGACACGCTGGGCCTGGCCACCGACCCGGTGGCGGTGTGGAGCCTCGGCGACAAGCTGACCCGGTCGCTCACCACCGACTCCGACCTGGCCTCGGTGAGCTCGCTGGTGGGCCTGGCGCAGACCCTGAAGCGGATCGGCCCGGACCAGCTGACCATGGTCACGCTGCCCGTGGCGTACGCCCCCAGCGACCCGAACCGGGTGCTGCCGAAGAACCCGGAGGCCCAGCAGCTCTGGGCGGCGCTGCGGGTCGACCAGCCGGTGCCGACGCCGGTGGTCTCCGAGCAGCCGACCAATCCGGCGGACGGTTCGCCGTCCGCAACGGCCTCGGCGCACCCGGGCTCGGTGCCGACACAGGGGGGTGTGGAATAGCGCGCTCCGCCTCCCGGTTTGGGAAGAAGCGGGCAGTGCTGGCACACTGGTCCGTCGGTCCCGGTTCACGTGCGGACGTCCATGTCCGCCGACCCGGTGCCCTCCCGATCAGCTAGGAGAATCCGTTGAAGTCCAACGTTCACCCGGAGTACGTGGTCACCAAGGTGACCTGCACCTGCGGCAACGAGTTCACCACTCGCTCGACCGAGACCAGCGGTGAGATCCGCGCCGAGGTCTGCTCGAACTGCCACCCGTTCTACACCGGCAAGCAGAAGATTCTGGACACCGGTGGCCGCGTGGCCCGCTTCGAGGCGCGCTTCGGCAAGAAGCTTTCCGGCAACAAGTCGGCCTAGCGCTTCCACGGCGCCGGTCTCGGGCGTCCTCGTGTACTCACGGGGGCGTCCGGGCCGGCGCCGTTCGCGTCTCTCCCGCCCATCACCCCTGCTGGGCACCCCCTGTTCGGCACTCACGGAAGTAGGACCACCCGATGTTCGAGGCAGTCGAAGAGCTCCTCGTCGAGCACGCCGACCTCGAAAAGAGGCTGGCCGACCCGTCCGTGCACGCGGACCAGGCGAACGCGCGCAAGCTGGCCAAGCGGTACGCCGAGCTGACCCCGATCACCCGGACCTACCTGGCCTGGAAGCAGGCCGGCGAGGACATCGTCGCCGCGCGCGAACTCGCCGCCGAGGACCCGGACTTCATCGCCGAGGCGAAGGCGTCCGAGGCGCACCAGGGGGAGCTCACCGAGGAGCTGCGGCTGCTGCTGGTGCCGCGAGACCCCAACGACGACAAGGACGTCATCCTGGAGGTCAAGGCGGGTGAGGGCGGCGAGGAGTCCGCGCTGTTCGCCGGTGACCTGCTGCGGATGTACCTGCGGTACGCGGAGCGGGTCGGCTGGAAGACCGAGATCATCGACGCCAACGAGTCCGACCTCGGCGGCTACAAGGACGTCTCGGTGGCCGTGAAGACCAAGGGCAACGCGGAACCCGGCCACGGCGTCTGGGCGCAGCTGAAGTACGAGGGCGGCGTGCACCGGGTGCAGCGGGTGCCCGCGACCGAGTCGCAGGGCCGCATCCACACCTCCGCCGCGGGCGTGCTGGTCACCCCGGAGGCCGAGGAGGTCGAGGTGGAGATCCACGCCAACGACCTGCGGATCGACGTCTACCGCTCCTCCGGCCCGGGCGGGCAGTCGGTCAACACCACCGACTCCGCGGTCCGGATCACCCACCTGCCGACCGGTATCGTCGCGTCCTGCCAGAACGAGAAGAGCCAGCTGCAGAACAAGGAGCAGGCGATGCGCATCCTGCGTTCGCGACTGCTGGCCGCCGCGCAGGAGGAGGCCGAGCGGGAGGCGTCCGACGCCCGCCGCAGCCAGGTCCGCACGGTCGACCGCTCCGAGCGCATCCGGACGTACAACTTCCCGGAGAACCGCATCTCCGACCACCGCACCGGCTTCAAGTCGTACAACCTGGACCAGGTGCTGGACGGCGACCTGAACGCGGTGATCCAGTCCTGTGTGGACGCCGACGCCGCGGCCAAGCTGGCCGCCGCGCAGGAGAACTGAGCCTAAGGAACCCGAGGCATGAACCTGCTGCTCGCCGAGGTGGCCCAGGCCACCCAGCGCCTGGCCGCGGCCGGCGTGCCCTCGCCGCGCTTCGACGCCGAGGAGCTGGCCGCGCACATCCACGGCGTGAAGCGCAGCCAGCTGCACACCGTGCCGGACGGGGACTTCGACGCCCGCTACTGGGAGGCGATCTCCCGGCGTGAGCAGCGCGAGCCGCTGCAGCACATCACCGGGCGGGCGTTCTTCCGCTACCTCGAACTGGAGGTCGGCCCCGGGGTGTTCGTGCCCCGGCCGGAGACCGAGACGGTGGTCGAGTGGGCGATAGAGGCGGTCCGCGCGATGGACGTCGCCGAGCCGCTGGTGGTCGACCTGTGCACCGGCTCCGGGGCGATCGCACTGGCCCTCGCCCAGGAACTGCCGCGCTCCACCGTGCACGCGTTCGAGCTCGACGAGGGCGCGATCGCGTACACCCGCCGCAACATCGAGGCCAGCCCCGACCGGGCCCGGGTCCACCTGCACCAGGGCGACGCCACCAAGGCGTTCGCCGACGACCGGGCCTGGGACGGCCGGTTCGACCTGGTGATCAGCAACCCGCCGTACATCCCGCTCACCGAGTGGGAGTACGTCGCCCCCGAGGCCCGCGACCACGACCCGCAGATGTCGCTGTTCTCCGGCGAGGACGGCCTGGACACCATCCGCGGCATCGAGCGGGTCGCCGCCCGGCTGCTGCGGCCCGGCGGCGCGGTGGTGATCGAACACGCGGACACCCAGGGCGGCCAGGTCCCGTGGATCTTCCGCGAGGAGGGTGGTTGGACGGACGCCGCCGACCACCGGGACCTGAACAACCGGCCCCGCTTCACCACGGCCCGAAGGGCTTCGTTGTGAACGCCAGGCGCAGTACGACTGCGCGACGCGCTTCGCTGTAGACCACCACTGAAATCACCGGAAGGGGATTGCTCCGATGAGCCGCCGATACGACTGCTCCGACGCCCAGGACCGCGCCAGCGGGCTGCGTGAGGCCGCCACGGCGATTCGCCGCGGGGAGCTGGTGGTGGTGCCGACCGACACGCTGTACGGGATCGCCGCCGACGCCTTCTCGCCGGACGCGGTGGGCGCGCTGCTGGCGGCCAAGGGGCGCGGGCGGAACATGCCCTCGCCCGTGCTGGTCGGTTCGCCGACCACCCTGCACGGGCTGGTCACCGACTTCTCCGAGCAGGCCTGGGAGCTGGTGGACGCGTTCTGGCCGGGCGGCCTGACCCTGGTGGCCCGGCACCAGCCGTCGCTGCGCTGGGACCTGGGCGAGACCCGGGGCACCGTCGCGGTCCGGATGCCGCTGCACCCGGTCGCGCTGGAGCTGCTGAACGCCACCGGCCCGCTCGCGGTGTCCTCCGCGAACAAGACCGGCGGCCCCTCGCCGTCCACCTGCGACGCGGCCGAGGCGCAGCTCGGCGACGCGGTGTCGATCTACCTCGACGGTGGGACGGCCGACTACGCGACGGCCTCCACCATCGTCGACGTCACCGGCAAGGTGCCGGTGGTGCTGCGGGCGGGCGCGATCAGCGTCGAGCAGCTGAGGGAGGTCGCTCCGGACGTCGAGGCCGGCAGTTGACCGCCGCCCCCTTGTACGGAGCGGGGAGCGCCCTGGCGCCGTATCCGGCGTCCGGGCCGCTCCCGCTGGACACCTTCAAGATCCTCTTCGTCTGCACCGGCAACATCTGCCGCTCGCCGATCGCCGAGCGGCTGGCCCGGCTGGAGCTGGACTCCCGGCTCGGCGTCCGGGTGGGCCGCCGGATCGTGGTGGAGAGCGCCGGCACCTGGGGCCACGAGGGCGCCCCGATGGAGGCGCACGCGGCCACCGTGCTGGGCGAGTACGGCGCGGACAGCGGCGATTTCGCCGGGCGGGAGCTGCTCGACGAGCACGTGATCGACGCCGACCTGGTGCTGACCGCGACCCTGGACCACCGCGCGCAGGTGATCTCGATGGGGCACGCGGCGGGTCTGCGCACCTTCACGCTGAAGGAGTTCACCCGGTTGGTGCAAAGGGTCGATCCGCGGACCCTGCCGGACCCCAGGGACGGCGCGCGACTGACCGAACGCGCCCGCGCGCTGGTCCGCTCGGCCGCCGCCCTGCGCGGCTGGCTGCTGGCCGCCTCACCGGAATCGGACGAGCTGAGGGACCCTTACGGGGCGCCGATCGGCATGTTCCGCAACTGCGGCGAGGAGATATTCGACGCGCTGGACCCGGTGGTGACCGCACTGACCGGCGTGGACCGGTGAGTTGAGCGCCCTCCACTAAAGTTTCGGTGGAGAAATTGTGAAGTCTGTGTGCTCGGGCGATGCAGGTGGCCGGGGCGCGGCCGAAAGGCCCAGTCCCGCGCGTGGGGGCGGGCCCGGCGACCGGGGCCGACCTAGGCTGGAGGAATCTCCGCCCGCACCGGCCCCCTCGCCTTCGGTTGGGGGACCCCCCCACCCGGGAGCTGCAGCATGACGGTTGCCGATGCCCGACAGACCCACTGGCAGGCCGCCGAGGCCCTGCGCGCGGCGGACCCGCTGATCGCCGACCTGCTCACCGCCGAGGACGAGCGCCGGGCCGATTCCCTGCAACTGCTGGCCGGGGAGAACCTGGCCACCCCCGCGGTGCTGGCGGCGCTGGCCGGCCCGCTGGTCGACAAGTACGCCGAGGGCTACCCCGGCCGCCGCCACCACACCGGCTGCGCGCCCGCCGACACCGTCGAACTGCTGGCGGTCGACCGGGCCCGTGAGCTGTTCGCCGCCCCGCACGCCAATGTCCAGCCCCGGTCCGCGACTTCGGCCGTCCTGGCGGCCTACGCGGCGCTGCTGCGGCCGGGCGACGCGGTGCTGGCGATGTCGCTGGAGCACGGCGGCCACCTGAGCGCCGGCTCGCGGGCCAACTTCTCCGGCCGGTGGTTCCAGTTCCACGGCTACGGGGTGCGCGAGGAGGACGGCCTGATCGACCTGGAGCAGGTCCGCCGGCTGGCCCACGAGCACCGTCCCAAGGCGATCGTCGCGGGCGGCATCTCCTACCCCCGGCACCTCGACTGGGCGGCCTTCCGGGAGATCGCCGACGAGGTCGACGCCTACCTGATCGCCACCGCCGGGCAGAGCGCCGGCCTGGTCGCGGCCGGCCTGGCGCCCTCCCCGGTGCCGTACGCGGACGTCACCGTGGTGGCCACCCACAAGCTGCTGCGCGGCCCGCGCGGCGGCCTGCTGCTGTGCGCCCGCGAGCTGGCCGACCGGATCGACCGGGCGGTGTTCCCGTTCTGCCAGGGCGGGGCGGCGATGAACGAGGTGGCCGCCAAGGCGGTGGCGCTGGCCCAGGCCGGCACCCCCGGCTTCGCCGAGTACGCCCGCCGGGCGGTGGCCGGGGCGCGGGCGCTGGCCGCCGCGCTGGCCGCCGCCGGGGCCGCGCCGCTCACCGGCGGCACCGACACCCACCTGGTGACCGCCGAGGTCGGCGGCCTCGGCCTGACCGGCGTGGAGGCCGAACGCCGGTGCGCGGCGGCCGGGTTGATGCTCGGACGGTGCGCCGTCCCGTACGACCCCGCGCCGCCCACCGAGACCTCCGGGATCCGGCTGGGCACCGGGACGTGCGCCGCCCAGGGAATGGCGGAGGCGGAGCTCGGCGAGGTCGGTGAGCTGCTCGGACGGGTGCTCGCCGGGGCCGATCCGGCCTCGGTCCGGGGCCGGGTCCGGGAGCTCGCGCAGGCCTTCGCCGGGCGTCGCTGAGCATTCGCCGGCCGCGGAGGCGAACCGCGATGCGGGGCCCGGGCGTCGGAGTCAATAAGGTGTGCAGCGTGGCGACGCACCTCGAACCCCGAACCTGCGCGGGAGTACCCTGCGTACTCGTCCGTCGGACCGCGACCCTGGAGGCCAGTGGTGCGTGAGTATCTGCTGGTCCTGTTCGTCTCCGCGGCGGTGACCTACCTGCTGGTCAGCCCGGTGCGGAAGTTCGCGATCGCGGCCGGCGCGATGCCCGCCGTGCGGGCGCGTGACGTGCACCGCGAACCGACTCCGCGGCTGGGCGGCATCGCGATGTTCGGCGGCCTGCTGGCGGGCCTGCTGGCGGCCTCCCAACTCACCAACCTGGGGCGGCTGTTCGTCCAGAGTGCGGACGTCAAGGCGCTGCTGTCCGGGGCCGGGATCATGTTCGTGCTGGGCGTCCTGGACGACAAGTGGGGCGTGGACGCGCTGGTGAAGCTCGGCGGTCAGATGATCGCGGCCGGCGTGATGGTCTGGCAGGGCGTCACGGTGATCTCCATCCCGGTGCCCGGCTACGGCCCGGTCGCGGTGACCCCGACCCAGGGCATGCTGATCTCGGTCACGCTGGTGGTCGTCATGGTCAACGCGGTGAACTTCATCGACGGCCTGGACGGCCTGGCGGCGGGCATGGTGTGCATCGCCGCGATCGCGTTCTTCCTGTACTCGTACCGGCTGTGGCTCGGCTACGGGGTCAACGACGCCGCGCCGGCCGCGCTGTTCACCGCCGTGCTGATCGGCATGTGCCTGGGCTTCCTGCCGCACAACCTGCACCCGGCGCGGATCTTCATGGGCGACTCCGGCTCGATGATGCTGGGCCTGATGCTGGCGGTCGCCGCGATCTCCATCACCGGCCGCGTCGACCCCGACCTGATCTCGGCCCGGACCGGTTCGCAGACCCTCACCGTGCACGCCCTGGTGCCGATCTACATCCCGCTGATCCTGCCGCTGACGGTGATCGCGCTGCCGCTGGCCGACCTGCTGCTGGCCGTGGTGCGCCGCACCTGGGCGGGCAAGTCGCCGTTCGCGGCGGACAAGCAGCACCTGCACCACCGGCTGCTGGAGGTCGGGCACTCGCACAGCCGGGCCGTGCTGATCATGTACTTCTGGGCCGCGCTGATCGCCTTCGGCACCGTCGCGGTGTCGGTCACCAACACCGGCCGCACGGTGGTCCTCACCATGGCGGGCCTGTGCCTGGTGGGCCTCGCGGTGCTGCTGATGCCGCGCTTCCGCCCGCGCGCCCCGAAGGCCGTCCAGCCGTTCGTGCCGCCCCGCTACCGCAGCGGCGAGCGGGCCGCCGGGCCGGTCGGGGCGGAGACCGGCGTCGAGGACGCCGACGTCGGCGCCGAGGCGTCCGCGATGGCCGAGCTGTCGGCCGAGGACAAGGCCCTGCTGGGACGAATCGGGACGGGTGCGACGGCGTCCGGCCGACGGGGTGAGCGGCAGGACTGACGAATCGTCAACTCCCGTTGGGCCGTTCGGCGGCACCCGTTCGGCGGTACTCGCGCGCCCGCGGTGTGACAGGTGCCACACGTTCATGGTAAAGCTCTCATCAAATAGTTTGTGATACCGTTCACGAGTACCGAGAACGCGCCGAAAGACCTGACAGGTGGAGGACTTCCGTCCCTGGTCGGTCTCCCTCGACGGGCTCGCCGAAACGGGCGGTCCGCGGCGTGGTTCTCGCCCTGAGTTCACTGCCCCTTGCCACCGACATGCCTGCGGAGCTGCCGACATGCCGTCCCACGACGCCCGGATCCTCCGTGGCGCCGCAATTCCCACTGCGGCCGCCGGAGTGATCGCCATGGCGATCTCCTTCGCCGTCGCCCAGGGGAAGGGCCTGCTCGGCGCGCTGCTCGCGACCGTGGTGGTGCTGGGCTTCTTCAGCTTCGGCCAACTCGCGCTCGACCGTCTGACCCGGAACAACCCGCAGATGATGATGGCCGCCGGGCTGCTGGTCTACACGACCCAGATCTTCGCGATCGGCATCCTGCTCGCGGTGGCCAAGCACCTGACGTTCTTCGACCGCAAGGTCTTCGGGTTCACCCTGCTCGGCCTCGCGATCATCTGGACGGCGTTCCAGGTGAGGGGCGCGCTGAAGGCGAAGATCTATTACGTGGAACCCGACGGCAAGCCGAAATCCGGGCGTCAACCGTGAGCGGGGCCGGCTGTCCCCCTCGCGAGGGGGGCGGTGTTTATGCCCTCCTGACGGGCTGCTATCGTCCGTCCCAACGGCGGAGTACGGGATGCGGCCAGGTCTCTCCGAGAATCGGACGGATCGCCCCCCGGCTCCACGAAGCTTTCGAAGATCCCGCGGCGGGGATATGCGCCGCGCCGGGTCCGCGAGAAATCCAACTAGTTCCAGTGCCGCACCGTGGCCGCAGGCCACGCCGACACACCGAGGTTGCCGTAACCATGCGTCAGAACGAAGGAGTCTGTGGTGGGTGCTGACGTTCAGCTCGCCTCCGAGGCCGGTTGCCACCTTTTCTCCGGCTGCGGCTTCCCGGCCCCCGGCCTGAACGAGTTCGACTTCAAGCCGATCTTCTCGATCGGCAGTGTCGACTTCACCAAGCCGATGCTGCTGTCGATCATCTGTGCGCTGCTGGTGGTCGGCTTCTTCTGGGCCGCGTTCGCCAAGCCGAAGCTGCTGCCGGGCAAGCTCCAGCTGGTCGGTGAGATCGGGTACGACTTCGTCAAGCGGAGCATCGTGCTGGAGACGATCGGCAAAAAGGGCGAGAAGTACGTCCCGATGCTGGTCTCGATGTTCTTCTTCGTGTGGATCATGAACATCATGTCCATCATCCCGTTCGCCCAGTTCCCGGTGATGTCGCGCATCGCGTTCCCGGTCGGGCTCGCGGCGGTCGTGTGGATCACCTACATGACGCTGACCTTCAAGAAGCACGGCTTCGTCGGCGGCATGAAGAACCTCTGCTGGCCGTCGGGCATCCCGGGCTGGGTCATGTTCATCCTGGTGCCGATCGAGTTCTTCTCGAACATCTTCGTGCGCCCCTTCACCCTCGCGGTCCGAGCCTTCGCGAACATGTTCGCCGGTCACCTGCTGATCGTCGTCTTCTCGGTGGCTTCGTGGTACCTGCTGAGCCCCAGCATCGGCGCCCTGTACGGCTCGGTGTCCTTCGCGGTGGCCGTCGGTCTGACCGGCTTCGAGCTGCTGGTGCAGTTCCTGCAGGCGTACATCTTCGTGATGCTCGCCAGCAGCTACATCGCCGGTGCCCTGGAAGAGGCGCACTGAGCCCCGCGGCTCCGGCCGCGCCCTGAACTCCCGGTGGCCAACACCCACCGGTATTCCATCCCCGCAAAGGATTAGCTGAGATGTCCGCTCTCGCTGAAGGTATCCACGGTTCCGTCGCGTCCATCGGCTACGGCCTCGCCGCGATCGGCCCCGGCATCGGCGTCGGTCTGATCTTCGGTAACGGCGTGCAGGCGATGGCCCGTCAGCCCGAGGCTGCCGGCCTGATCCGCTCCAACATGTTCATCGGCTTCGCCCTGACCGAGGCCCTCGCCCTCATCGGCATCGTCATGCCGTTCGTCTACGGCCAGTGAGCCAGGCGCACCGGTAGTCAATTCCGACGAAAGGTTCTGATATGACCCCCGAGGTTCTCCTCGCGGCTGAAGAGAAGATGAACCCTCTTCTCCCCGCGTGGCCCGAGGTCATCATCGGCCTGCTCTGCTTCTTCATCGTCTTCGGTCTTCTCGGCAAGAAGCTCCTCCCCAGCATCGAGAAGGTGCTGGAGGAGCGCCGTGACGCCATCGAAGGCGGCATGAAGCGCGCGGAGACCGCTCAGGCCGAGGCCCAGGCCATGCTTGAGCAGTACCGTGCCGAGCTGGCCGAGGCGCGTCACGAGGCCGCTCGGATCACCGAGCACGCCCGTGAGCAGGGTGCTGTCCTGATCGCCGAGATGCGCGAGGAGGGCCAGCGTCAGCGCGAGGCCATCGTCGCCGCCGGCCACGCGCAGATCGACGCCGACAAGAAGCAGGCGACCGCCGCCCTGCGCCAGGACGTGGGCTCGCTGGCCTCCCAGCTGGCTTCCCGCATCGTTGGTGAGTCCCTGGAGGACCACGCCCGCCAGAGCGGTGTCATCGACCGCTTCCTGGACGAGCTGGAGTCCAAGGCCGCCGCTGCCCAGGGTGCGTCCAAGTGATCGGCGCGAGCCGCGAGGCCCTCGCCGCCGGTCGCGAGAACCTCGAGAGCCTGACCGACAACACTTCGGTGGACGCGGCCAAGCTCGCCGAGGAACTCGCTGCCGTCACCGCGCTGCTGGACCGCGAGGTGTCGCTGCGCCGCGTGCTGACCGACCCGTCCCGGTCCGGTCAGGACAAGGCCCAGCTGGTCACCTCGCTGCTGGCCGGTCAGGTCTCCGGCGAGACCGTCGACCTGGTCTCCGGCCTGGTCCGCTCGCGCTGGTCGGGTTCGCGTGACCTGGCCGACGCGGCCGAGCAGCTGACCGCGTACGCCGAGGTCATCGCCGCCGACAAGGCGGGCGCGCTGGACGACGTCGAGGACGAGCTGTTCCGGTTCGGCCGGGTGGTGGCGGGCTCGCACGAGCTGCGTGCCGCGCTGACCGAGCCGAAGGCCGACACGGCCGCCAAGAAGGAGCTGATCCGCAAGCTTCTCGGCGGCAAGGCCAACGCGGGCACCGTCCGCCTGGTCACCAGCCTGGTCACGGTCCCCCGGGGCCGTAGCCTGGAGGGTGGCCTGGAGTCCTACTCCAAGCTCGCCGCCTCCCGGCGTGGCCGCGTGGTGGCCCTGGTCACCACCGCCGTGCCGCTGTCGGACCGCCAGAAGGAGCGGCTCGCCGCTGCCCTGGCCGGCCTGCAGGGCCGTTCGGTGCACCTGAACATCGACGTGGACCCCGAGGTCCAGGGCGGTGTCCGGGTCCAGATCGGCGACGAGGTCATCGACGGCACGGTCGCGAGCCGCCTCGAAGGCGCTCGCCAGGGCCTCGAAGGCTGAGCACCAGCACTATCCGACCCTCGGTCGGGCGTCGGTCCACACCAGGTGGGCCGGCAAAACGTACGGCCGGTTCACTCGACCCGGCCGAGAGTCGAGCACTTGCGGCCCTCAATGGCGGGCCGAGGATCGCAAACTAGGAGAGCAGGGAAGCCTGATGGCGGAGCTTACGATCCGTCCGGAGGAGATCCGGGACGCGCTGGCCGACTTTGTCCAGTCGTACCAGCCGGACGCCGCTTCTGTGGAAGAGGTCGGCAAGGTCACTGACGCTGCGGACGGCATCGCGCATGTCGAGGGCCTGCCCTCGGTCATGGCGAACGAGCTGCTGAAGTTCGAGGACGGCACGCTCGGCCTCGCGCTGAACCTCGACACCCGCGAGATCGGTGTCGTCATCCTCGGTGAGTTCGGCGGCATCGAAGAGGGCCAGACCGTGCGCCGCACCGGCGAGGTCCTCTCGGTTCCGGTCGGCGACGGCTACCTCGGTCGCGTCGTGGACCCGCTGGGCAACCCGATCGACGGCCTGGGCGACATCGTCTCCACCGGCCGTCGCGCCCTGGAGCTGCAGGCCCCCGGCGTCATGGCCCGCAAGTCGGTCAAGCAGCCGCTGCAGACCGGCATCAAGGCCATCGACGCGATGACCCCGATCGGCCGCGGCCAGCGCCAGCTGATCATCGGTGACCGTCAGACCGGCAAGACCGCCGTCGCCGTCGACACCATCATCAACCAGCGCGACAACTGGCGTTCGGGCGACCCGGAGAAGCAGGTCCGCTGCATCTACGTCGCCGTGGGCCAGAAGGGCTCCACCATCGCGTCCGTCCGCGGCGCCCTGGAGGAGGCCGGCGCGCTGGAGTACACCACCATCGTGGCTGCTCCCGCCTCCGACCCGGCCGGCTTCAAGTACCTCGCCCCGTACACCGGTTCGGCCATCGGCCAGGAGTGGATGTACGACGGCAAGCACGTCCTCATCGTCTTCGACGACCTGTCGAAGCAGGCCGAGGCCTACCGCTCCGTCTCCCTGCTGCTGCGCCGCCCGCCGGGCCGCGAGGCCTACCCGGGTGACGTCTTCTACCTGCACTCCCGCCTGCTGGAGCGCTGCGCCAAGCTGAACGACGCCCTCGGCGGCGGCTCGATGACCGGTCTGCCGATCATCGAGACCAAGGCCAACGACGTCTCGGCGTACATCCCGACCAACGTCATCTCCATCACCGACGGCCAGTGCTTCCTGGAGTCCGACCTGTTCAACGCCGGCATCCGCCCGGCCGTGAACGTCGGTATCTCGGTCTCCCGCGTCGGCGGCTCCGCCCAGATCAAGGCCATGAAGTCGGTCGCCGGCCGCCTGCGCCTGGACCTGGCCCAGTACCGCGAGCTGGAGGCGTTCGCCGCCTTCGGTTCCGACCTGGACGCGGCCTCCAAGGCCCAGCTGGAGCGCGGTGCGCGCATGGTCGAGCTGCTGAAGCAGGGCCAGTACCAGCCGTTCGCGGTCGAGGACCAGGTCGTCTCGATCTGGGCCGGCACCACCGGCAAGCTGGACGACGTCCCGGTCGCCGAGATCCGTCGCTTCGAGCGCGAGTTCCTGGACCACCTGCGCCTGGAGCACAAGGGCATCCTGACCGGCATCGCCGAGACCCAGAAGCTCGAGGACGGCACCATCGACGCGCTGACCGCGGCGATCACCTCGTTCAAGCAGGGTTACACCACGGCGGACGGCAAGCTGCTCTCCGAGCAGGCCTGAGTCCGGTAGCGAGGGAAAGGACGTAACGACCCATGGGAGCACAGCTTCGGGTCTACAAGCGCCGCATCCGCTCCGTCACCGCGACGAAGAAGATCACCAAGGCGATGGAGATGATCTCCGCGTCGCGCATCGTCAAGGCGCAGCGCGCGGTGGCCGCCTCCACCCCGTACGCCGATGAGCTCACCCGCGCGGTGACCGCGGTGGCCACCCGGTCCAACGCGAAGCACCCGCTGACCACCGAGAACCCGAGCGCCTCGCGCGCCGCCGTGCTGCTGGTGACGGCGGACCGCGGTCTGGCGGGCGGCTACTCGACCAACGCCATCAAGCAGTCGCTGGCGCTCGCCGCCCGCCTCCGCGAAGAGGGCAAGGAAGTGGTCACGTACATCGTCGGCCGCAAGGGCGTCGGGTACTACGGGTTCCGCAACCTCGCGGTCGCGAACTCGTGGACGGGCTTCTCGGACAAGCCGACCTACGGGGACGCGAAGGCCGTCGCGGCGGACCTCATCGAGGCCTTCACCGCGGAGACCGGTGGCGTGGACGAGCTGCACCTGGTGTCGACCGAGTTCGTGTCGATGCTGACGCAGACCGCCGTGGACGCCCGACTGCTGCCGCTGAAGCTCGACGAGGTCGAGCTCAGCGACAAGTCGCCGGCGAAGAACGAGATCTTCCCGCTGTACGACTTCGAACCGTCGGCGGAGGGCGTCCTCGACGCCCTGCTGCCGCGGTACGTCGAGAGCCGGATCTACAACGCTCTCCTGCAGTCGGCCGCCTCCGAGCACGCCGCCCGCCGGCGTGCGATGAAGAGCGCGACGGACAACGCCGGCGAGCTCATCAAGTCGCTGACGCGGCTTGCCAACTCGGCCCGTCAGGCCGAGATCACCCAGGAAATCAGCGAGATCGTCGGCGGCGCCAACGCCCTCGCCGACGCTAGCCGCGGGAGCGAATGAGTATGACCACCACTGTTGAGCCGACCACGGCGACGGGCCGCGTCGCGCGGGTCATCGGCCCGGTCGTCGACGTGGAGTTCCCCGTCGACGCGATTCCGGACATGTTCAACGCCCTGCACGTCGAGGTGGACAACCCCGACGGCACGGGCAAGAAGACCCTGACCCTTGAGGTTGCCCAGCACCTCGGCGACGGCCTGGTCCGCGGCATCTCGATGCAGCCGACCGACGGCCTGGTCCGTGGCTCGCAGGTCACCGACACCGGTTCGGCGATCTCCGTCCCGGTCGGCCAGATCACCAAGGGCAAGGTCTTCAACGCCCTCGGTGAGGTGCTGAACGTCGACAAGGCCGAGTTCGAGGCCTCCGTCGAGGTCAAGTGGCCGATCCACCGCAAGGCCCCGAACTTCGCCGAGCTCGAGTCGAAGACCGAGATGTTCGAGACCGGCATCAAGGTCATCGACCTGCTCACCCCGTACGTCCAGGGTGGCAAGATCGGTCTGTTCGGTGGTGCCGGTGTCGGCAAGACCGTTCTGATCCAGGAGATGATCTACCGCGTCGCCGAGAACTTCGGTGGTGTGTCGGTGTTCGCCGGTGTCGGTGAGCGCACCCGTGAGGGCAACGACCTCATCGACGAGATGGTCGACTCGGGCGTTCTGGACAAGACCGCGCTGGTCTTCGGCCAGATGGACGAGCCGCCGGGCACCCGTCTGCGCGTCGCGCTCTCCGCGCTGACCATGGCGGAGTACTTCCGCGACGTCGAGAAGCAGGACGTGCTCCTCTTCATCGACAACATCTTCCGGTTCACCCAGGCCGGTTCCGAGGTGTCGACCCTGCTCGGCCGTATGCCCTCCGCGGTGGGTTACCAGCCGAACCTGGCCGACGAGATGGGCCTCCTGCAGGAGCGCATCACCTCGACCCGCGGTCACTCGATCACCTCGATGCAGGCGATCTACGTCCCCGCGGACGACCTGACCGACCCGGCGCCGGCCACCACCTTCGCCCACCTGGACGCGACCACCGTTCTGTCGCGCCCGATCTCGGAGAAGGGCATCTACCCGGCCGTCGACCCGCTGGACTCCACGTCCCGCATCCTCGACCCGCGGTACATCGCGCAGACCCACTACGACACGGCCATCCGTATCAAGGGGATCCTGCAGAAGTACAAGGACCTGCAGGACATCATCGCGATCCTCGGTATCGACGAGCTGTCCGAGGAAGACAAGATCACGGTGCAGCGTGCCCGCCGCATCGAGCGCTTCCTCTCGCAGAACACCTACGTGGCGAAGCAGTTCACCGGTGTCGACGGTTCGACCGTGCCGCTGTCGGAGACCATCGAGGCCTTCAACGCGATCGCGGACGGCAAGTACGACCACATCCCGGAGCAGGCCTTCTTCATGTGCGGTGGCATCGACGACCTCGAGCGCAACGCCGCCGAGCTGCTGAAGAAGTAACCGCAGACCGGTCGCACCGCAGACCCAACCGTTGAGGGGTGGTTCCCGGCTCTCGTCGGGGGCCACCCCTCACCGCTGGAACTGCTGTGATCCCGGTCATTTACCCGCCCTTGGTTTCGTTCCGGGGGCGCGCGACCGTTATTCTTACCGAAACTGCCGAGAGCTCAGCCGCCCGTTCGCCCGGGTGGCCGAGGCCCGGCAAGAGCCAAGGAGCCCACGTTGGCTGAGCTGCACGTCGAGCTGGTCGCAGCCGACCGCAAGGTGTGGTCCGGTGCGGCCACCATCGTTGTTGCCCGTACGGCCTCCGGCGACACCGGCATCATGCCGGGTCACACCCCGGTGCTGAGCGTGCTGGAGACCGGCCCGGTCACCATCCGCACCGTCTCCGAGGGCACCATCATCGCGGCGGTGCACGGCGGCTTCATCTCGTTCGCCGACAACAAGCTGTCGATCCTCGCCGAGATCGCCGAGCTGGCCGACGAGATCGACGTCGCCCGCGCCGAGCGCGCGCTGGAGAACGCCAAGGCCGACGCCGACTCGCACGCCGAGCGTCGCGCCGAGGTCCGACTGGTCGCCGCCGGCGGCCTGAAGGCGCATCACTGAGCCTGGTCTCAGCGACGGTCCCGGGGACGCCTGGAGCGTGTCCTCGGGACTGTCGTATCAGTTGGTAGGAATGGGCGGCCGTTGTCGGCCGTCAACGGGGATGAAGGCAGCGAGGAGGTAGGTGAGCGTGGTCCTCGCCCTTGTGGTGTGCGCGTCGGTAGTGGTCCTCGCCATCGCGGGCCTGGTCGGCTTCGCGGTACGCCGCCGCCTCATCCAGCGGGTGGGCGGCACCTTCGACTGCTCCTACCGCTTGAAAATGCCGGCGGACGCCTCCACGCAGCCGGATCTCGACGAGAACGGCCAACCCACCTCGGCCCCGGTCCCACAGACCGACGGCAAGGGGTGGGTTTTTGGTATCGGCCGGTACAGCGGCGATTCCATCGAGTGGTTCCGGGTGTTCTCCTACGCGCCCCGGCCGCGACGGGTCCTGCCGCGCACCGAGATCGAGGTGCTGGGCCGCCGCTACCCGCAGGGGCAGGAGGAACTCGCCCTGCTCTCCGGCTCGGTGGTGCTGCGCTGCCTGCACCGGGGCGCGCCGCTGGAGCTCGCGATGAGCGACGACGCGCTGACCGGCTTCCTGGCCTGGCTGGAGGCCGCCCCGCCCGGGCAGAGGGTCAACGTCGCGTAGCGACGAGACCCTCGGGGTGGGGGTCCCCCCGGCCGGAGGCTGGGGGAGGGTCAACGTCGCGTAGCGACGAGACCCTCGGGAGGGTCGACGTCGCCGGGGCCGCGGTCGGGGGAGCGTGACGTGGCTCGCGTCCACCGCTTCCGACGTGCGCGCTAGGCTGCGGGCATGGTGAACCTGACGCGCATCTACACCCGCACCGGGGACGACGGCACGACCGCGCTCGGCGACATGAGCCGGACCACCAAGACCGACCCGCGGCTGATCGCGTACGCCGACACCAACGAGGCCAACGCGGCGATCGGCGTGGCACTGGCCGCCGGGGCGCTGGACGGCGAACTGGTGACGGTGCTGACCCGGATCCAGAACGACCTGTTCGACGTGGGCGCGGACCTGGCGACGCCGATCGTCGAGGACCCCAAGTACCCGCCGCTGCGGGTCGAGCAGTCCTACGTCGACCGGCTGGAGGGGGACTGCGACCGGTTCCTGGCGGAGCTGGAGAAGCTGCGCAGCTTCATCCTGCCCGGCGGCACCCCCGGCGCCGCGTACCTGCACCTGGCGTGCACCGTGGTGCGGCGGGCCGAGCGGGCCACCTGGGCGGCGATCGAGACGCACGGCGACGACATCAACCCGCTGACCGCGAAGTACCTGAACCGGTTGTCCGACCTGCTGTTCATCCTGGCGCGCACGGCCAACAAGGAGCGCGGCGACGTGCTGTGGGTGCCCGGCGAGAACCGCTGACCTCCGGCTACTTCGCCCGCTTGGGGAAGACCGTGTAGCCGGCGGCGACGACGAGGTTGATGCCGACCGCCAGGGCCATCTTCGGGTACCAGGAATCCAGCGCCGCAGTGCGCGCGGCGTCGCCGACCAGCCACTGGACGGCGGCGACCAGCGCCACCGTGACGGCCGCGGCCAGCAACGTCAGCAGGAACACGCCCCACTCGTAACGGGCCCGCGCCGCACCGTACTTGGGCATGCCGGGAGGCTTGGGGCCGCCGGCCAGCCGGTGCGCGGCGTGGCCGTCGGCCCAGCGGACCAGGCGGTGCCCGTAGGCGACCGAGAAGCCGACGTAGGCGGCGGCCAGGCCGTGCGTCCAGTCGGCGGTGGCGCCGCCGCGCAGATCGGCGACGGTGGCGCCGAGGATCACCAGATCGACCACCGGCAGCAGCGCCAGCAACGCCAGACCGGTGCGGCGCAGGCGCAGCGCGTAGCGGGCCAGCAGCCCCGCCGCCAGCACCACCCAGAAGCCGGCCTCGCCGGCCACGATCAGGGAAACCATGCTTCGATCCTCCTCGCGCGCGGGTGCGCCGTCGTCGTCCGGCCGGTGGACCGGGGTGTCAGACGTTCGTCGGACGGCGGGTCGTCCGAGCGGTCGTCCCGGCGGGCCGGAAGGGGTGCTGGGATGGGTCGGGTGAGACTCTCCGAGCGCGGGCAGGACGTGGCCATCGCCGTGGCCGGGCTGCTCGGCGGCCTGCTGCTGATCGCGGTCGGCGCGTACGACCGGCGGCCCGAGTGGTCGGCGTGGGCGTCGGTGCTGCCGCTGGTGGCGATGGCCGGGCTGTCGCTGGTGCGCCGCCGGTGGACGGTGTGGACGGTCAGCGTCGGCGGCGTGGTGTTCGGCGTCGCCGTGTACTTCGGCTCGCTGGTGCCGACGATGCTGCTGTACACCGACCTGCTGTACGCGGCCGTGCTGTACGGCCCGGCGCGGATGAGCCGGGTCCTGCAGTTGTCGGGCGCCGCCACCACCGTGGTGTTGACCGGCCTGACGTGGAGGTACGCCTCGCTGTCCGAGGCGCTGCTGGTCGCCGTGTTCTGCGGGCTGATCTTCCTCTCCCCGGTGTGGACGGCGGACCTGCTGCGCCGGCACCGGGAGGTCGCCGAGGCGGAGCGGCTGCGCGCCGAGCAGACCGCGCTGCTCGCGGAGCTGGACCGGCGCGGCGCGGTGGTCGCCGAGCGGGCCCGGATGGCCCGCGAACTGCACGACGTGATCGCCAACCACCTGTCGGCGATCGCCATCCACGCCACCGGCGCGCAGGCGGTGGCGCGCCGTCAGGTGCGGGCGGCGGACGAGCCGTTGGTGGAGGCGCTCGCGGTGATCCGGGAGAACAGCGTGCAGGGCCTGGCCGAGATGCGTCGGATGATCGGCCTGCTGCGCGAGGCCACGCCCGAAGAGCCCTACGCCGCGCCGCGGTTGGCGGCGGTGGACGTGCTGCTGGAGCAGGCTGCGGCAGCCGGGCGGTCGGCCGGGCTGCGGTTCGCGGCGGAGCAGCACGGCGAGCCGGGCGAACTGCCCGCGCCGGTCGAACTCGCCGCGTACCGGATCGTCCAGGAGTCGCTGACCAACGCCGTCAAGCACGCCGCACCCGGCCCGGTCCGGCTGTGCATCCGGTACGGGGAGCGGGAGTTGGAGATCACCGTGGAGTCCCCGTACCGGGCCGGCGAGGGCCGGGCGGTGCCCGGGGCGAAGGCCGGGCTGGTCGGCATGGGAGAGCGGGCCCAGCTGCTCGGCGGCGAGTTCGACGCCGGGCCGGACGGGCAGACGTGGCGGGTCCGGGCGGTGCTGCCGCGGACGGCGAGCGGGGAGCGGGCATGATCCGGGTGCTGGTGGCGGAGGACCAGGCGGCCGTCCGGGCGGCGCTGGTGATGATCCTGCGGGCCGAGGACGACCTGCAGGTGGTCGGCGAGGCCGCGGACGGCGAACAGGCGGTGCGGCTCGCGCTGGAACTGCGGCCCGACGTCGTCCTGATGGACGTCCAGATGCCCCGGCTGGACGGCGTCGCCGCGACCCGCCGGGTGGTGGAGGCCGGGGCGGCGCAGGTGCTGGTGCTCACCACCTTCGACCTCGACGAGTACGTGTGGGGCGCGCTGCGGGCCGGCGCCGCGGGGTTCCTGCTCAAGGACCTGGAGGCGGACACCCTGGTCGAGGGCGTCCGCACGGTCGCCCGCGGCGACGGCATGCTCGCGCCGTCCGTCACCCGGCGGCTGATCGCCTCGTTCGCCCGGCCCACGGCGGCGCCGGCGGCGGACGCGACGGCCCTCGGCGCGCTGACGCCCAAGGAGCGCGAGGTGCTCGGCTGCCTCGGGGCGGGCCTGTCCAACGCGGAGATCGCCCACCGGCTCGGCACGGCGGAGGCCACCACCAAGACCCACGTCACCCGGATCCTGGCGAAGCTCGGGCAGCGCAGCCGGGTGCAGGCCGCGATCCTCGCGCAGGAGTGGGGAGTGCCCGTTCCCGGGGAGCGGTGACGGCCGACGGCGCAACCCGGGGGAGGGGCGCAGATCACACCTGTTCCGGTGCAGATCACACTGTCGGAACGCACCACGGGGCGCGTGCTGCTACTAGAGTCCGGCGCAGAGCGATGTGGCTCCCCGTCGGGCGGTCGGTGCCGCCCCGGCCCGGGCGAGCCCTCCGCGTGCCCCTGGGAGGACCAGATGACCGCACGACCGGCCCCGCACGGGCCGCCCGCACCCTCCGGGTGAGTTTGCTCACGGAGCACCGCGCAGACGGGTGATTTGGGCGGTAATCGAGCGTAGGTACCAGGTGTTCCTGCGTATATTCCCTCGGACGGGTGAAGTTGAGGGACAGTCCGCCGGGTGACAGCAACCTGCGGAACTGGTCGACCGTCAGATTCAGGAAGGGGCCGGTGCACAACCGGTCCAGAACACGGCGCGGTCGATCCCTGGGGCACGGGACGGGCGGCAGGCGCAACGCGGCGGACGGACAACGGCACACGGCCGAGGAGGAGGACAGCGTGCGCATCAGCGGCGACCACACCGGACTGGCCGTCGAAGGGCGGCTCGACGTGCGCAGCGCCGCCGACGCCAAGGCGCTGCTGCACGCCGCGGTCGACGGCGGCGAGGGCGATTTCGTCCTCGACCTCGGCCGGCTCGAATCCTGGGACGCGACCGGCCTCGGCGTCATCATGGGCACCCACCGCCGGGCCGGCCGGGCCGGGCGGCGGCTGGTCCTGCGGGACGTGCCGATGCAACTCCAGCGGCTGCTGGTGGCGACCCGGCTGCACCGCATCCTGGCGGTGGAGGGGGCGGTTCAGGACCCGGTGGGGACGACGTTGCCCGCGCTGAGCTGATCGCTCGTCCGCCTTCTCCTCTCCCCACAACTACCCGGTGTGTTGACCCGGTTCGGTCATGTGGGAAAGTCTCCGGTCAGGTGTCCGAGTGGCGGGGAGCAGCGACGTGGGTCAGCCGAGTGGGATACGCCCGCGGGGTGGGGAACTGGTCAGCGGTGAGCGGCTGGTGGTGGTCGGAGGGCCGGAGGGGTCGGAGGCGCGGCACTGTCCGGACGAGTGGCTGCCGCAGCCTCGGCGGATCCGCGGCTTGGTGCAGGCGCGGCCGGAGTTGGGGCCGACCGCCGCGGTGGGACCGCTCGCGTTGGGGGCCGGGCCCGGGGACCTGCCGCTGCTGGACCGGGACGGCGACGTCGCGGCGGTGCTCGGGCAGCTCCGGGAGGGCCGTTCGGTGCGGCTGGTCGGGCAGGCCGGGTCGGGCCGCTCCGCGTTGCTCGCGGCGGTCGCCGAGGTCGCGGGGGAGTTGGCGCCGGACGGCGTGGTGCGGCTGAGCGGCTACCGCAGGACGTCCGCCGACCTGTTGCAGGACCTGTTCGCGGCGACCCACCACGCGCCGGACTTCCGGCCCGACCGGGAGCAGTTGGTCGAACTGCTGGCCGGGGTGGCCGCGGTGGTGGTGATCGACGATGTGGAGCCGTCCGGCGAGGAGCTGGAGGAGCTGCTGGCGATCGCCCCCGAGTGCGCGTTCCTGATCAGCACCGCGCCGGACGCGCCGCCGTCGCCGCCCGGTTCGCGGCTGCGGGAGCACCTGGTGGCGGGCCTGTCGCGGCCGGCGTGCCTGACTCTCGCGGCGCGGCTGGCGGGCCGTCAGCTGGACGAGGCCGAGCGGGCCTGGGCGGTGGACCTGTGGTTCGAGTCGGAGGGCCTGCCGCTGCGCTTCGTCCGGGCGGCGGCGCTGCTGCGGCAGCGGGACGTCGCGGTGGACGCGCTGGTCGCCGCGCAGGAGGACCGGCGGAGCGTCTTCGGGTTCGCGCAGGAGTACGAACTCCCGGGTGATCCGGCCGAGTTGGAGACCGAGTTGCGGGCCGGGGTGCCGCTGCCGTCGGTCGGGGAGAGCGCCGCTCCGGCCCGGTTGCTGGTGCAGGGGCTGAGCGAGCCGGCCCGGCGGGTGCTGCGGCTGGCGCTGGCGCTGGAGGGGGAGTGCCCGACCGCGCCGCACCTGCCCGCGCTGATCGACGTCGGTCTCGGCGAGAGCGCGCTGCAGGAGCTGGTGGACCACGGCCTGGCGGTGTCGGTGGGCGGCCACCACCGGCTCACCGAGGGCGTGCTGGCCGTGCTGCTGCCCGAACTGGAGTCCGACGCGGACGGGCAGCCGGCCCCGTTCGCCGCCGGCGGGGTCGCGCACGGCGCGGCCGAGCACCTGTCCTGGTGGGTCGGGCACGCCTCGGTGACGACCCGCCAGATCGCCGCCGAGGCCGAGGTGATCCTCGCAGTGCTGCGCGCCGAGCGGAACGCCGACCGGCCCGAGCAGGTGCTGCGGCTGGCCCGGGCCGCCGCGCCCGCGCTCGCCCTGTCGCTGCGCTGGGGCGCCTGGGAGCGGGCCCTGCAACTCGGCCTGGAGGCCGCCCGGATGCTCGGGGCGACCGCCGAACAGGGCTGGTTCCACCACGAGTTGGGCGTGTACGCGCTGTGCGTCGGCAATCCGCAGCGGGCCGTCGGCGAGCTGGAGGCGGCGCTCGCGCTGCGGGCCGCCGCCGGCGACCAGCGCGGCGGGGCGGTGGCGCGGCGGATGCTCGACGTGATCCGCCTGGAGGAGACCGCGGCGCTCACCGTCGGCGACACCCAGCCGGTGCGCGGGCGGCGCACCATCCGGGCGATCGCCCAGGTCCCGGCCCGGCTGCGCAAGCGGGCCCCCGCCGGGGCCCGGAAGACCGCCCTGGCGGCGGGCGCCGCGGTGATGGCGCTCGGCGTGCTCGGCACCGCGATCGGCGTGGCCGTCAGCAGCGAGGACGCCCCCGCCGGCAAGCAGCCCGGCAGCTCCGCGGACGACATCCCCGTGCCGGACGCGACCACCAGCCCCCGGCCCAGCGCCAGCCCCCGGCCGTCGGCGAGCGACAGCGCGACGCCGTCCGAGAGCCCGACCGAGTCGGCCAGTGACAGCCCCTCCGCCACCCACCGGCCGAGCAGCAGCCCGACCGGCACGAAGTCGACCGCGACGGCGACCGGCACCAAGACCTCGCCGCCGCAGACGAGTTCTCCGCCGCAGAACACCAAGCCGCCCACCCAGCCCGCCAGCCCGCCGCCGTCCAGCACTCCGCCGAGCTCCCCGCCGGCGACCTCCCCGGACCCGTCGGGCAGTCCGGCCGCAGGCTAGACGTTGAGCCGGAGCTGGAGCCGGCAGCCGCCGGGGCGGTTGTCGGTGTCCACGGTGAGCGGCACCGGGTGGCCCGGGGTGGCGGTGAAGCGGTCGTTGGGGAGTGCGCCGCCGCACTGGCGGACGTCGCCGTTCCCGGCGTACCGGATGTCGAGGGAGACGGACGGGGTGTCCGCCACGAGGAACGTGAGGATGCACCCGCCCGGTCGGCCCTGGCGCCCGCCGCACTGGCCCGGGTCGCCCTCCGGGTCGAACCGGATGCCGAGCGCCGCTGCCGTTCAGGGATTCCGGCAGCGCGGGCACGCCTAACCGAATCGGGGGTCCCGGGCGGGCAGATCCACTGGAAGGGCGGCGGGGTCAGTCGCGGACCCAGGTCCAGGGCGCGGCCTCGATCTTCACCCGGACCGGGGTGAACCCGGCGGCGCGCAGGCGGGCCGTCTCGGCGGCGGCGCGGCGGTGCTGGGCGGCCAGGGTGCCGTCGCACTGCCAGGACAGCATCGGGAGGGGTGCCGGCCGCGGGCCAGCAGGATGTGGGTGAACTCCAGGCCGTGCGCAGCCGCCCATGCGGCCAGTGCGTCGACCTCGGCCGGGGCCAGGGTGAGATGGGTCTCGTACCGGCCGACCGGTTCAGCGCTTCGCACGGGCATGCGGTGATCCTGGCAGGCGGACGCGGGCGGCGGCCCGCCAGGGGGCCCGCCGCAGGTTCGTCGCCGCCGGGGTCAGAACAGCTTGAGCTTGTCGTCGTCGATGCCGCGCAGCTCGTCGTAGTCGAGGACGACGCAGCCGATGCCGCGGTCGGTGGCCAGCACGCGGGCCTGCGGCTTGATCTCCTGGGCGGCGAAGACGCCCTTGACCGGGGCGAGCAGCGGGTCGCGGTTGAGCAGGTCGAGGTAGCGGGTGAGCTGCTCGACGCCGTCGATCTCGCCGCGGCGCTTGATCTCGATGGCGACGGTGGCGCCGTCGGAGTCGCGGCAGAGGATGTCGACGGGGCCGATCGCGGTGGGGTACTCGCGGCGGATCAGCTGCCAGCCGGCGCCGAGGACCTCCATCCGGTCGGCGAGGAGCTCCTGCAGGTGGGCCTCGACGCCGTCCTTCACCAGGCCGGGGTCGACGCCGAGCTCGTGGCTGGAGTCGTGGTGGACGTCCTCCAGGGTGATGATCAGCTTCTCGCCGGCCTTGTTGGTGACCGTCCACACCCCCTCGGTCTCCTTCAGGGAGCACGGCGGGGACATCCAGTTCAGCGGCTTGTAGGCCCGGTCGTCGGCGTGGATGCTGACGCTCCCGTCGGCCTTCACGATCACCAGGCGCACGGCGGAGGGCAGATGTGCAGCGAGGCGGCCCGCGTAGTCCACGGTGCACTTGGCGATTACAAGACGCATGGGGACAAGCCTACGGCCCGCCGGGAGTGCCCCCGTCCCTGTTCGATTTCGGCGGGCGCGGGGAGGGGGCGTGCGGAGGGGAGGGGTGCGCCGGCGTGCAGTGGGTCGAGGGGGCGCGATTCCCGAGACAGGCGGCTGTCGGGAGGCGGGCCCGGAGGCCGTTTGAAGCGAGTGTCCGCAGACCGGGTGTGGGTCGGCCGGGAGGGGCGAAACATGGTGACCGCACGGCCACCACCGGTGAGCCGGGCCAGCTCGGCGTACAGGGTCGGTGCACAACTGATTCCGGCCAATCTCGGCTGCGGCACGGCGATTCGGGTGGCAATCCCCGGATTCTCCAGCCGGGTCCGGGAAGGACTGACACGCTGGTCTGACCCCCTGGCCAGGACCTCGATTACGCGGCGGCATCCCCCAGCCCCGTCGCGCCGTCGGCATTCGAACATCGCGCGTGGTCCACCGCACGTCCAACGCACCCTCAGCACCCCGGTACGACCGCCCCGTCGAATCCGTCGGGGCGGACCGTGAGAGGAGAACCCATGTCGCTCGACGTCTCACCGGCCCTGTTGGAGAAGGCCGAACGGGGCGAGGTCGACGAGCGGGAGTTCGTCGACTGTGTCCGCACCTCGCTGCCCTACGCCTGGGACATGATCAGCTCGCTGGTGGCCCAACTCAAGGTCGACGGAACCGACTTCGCCGACAACGAGGTCCCCCCGCCGAGTGAGCAGGAGCGCGGACAGCTGCTCCGGGCGATGGCCAGCGACGCCATCCGCGGAGCCCTGCAGCGCCACTTCGGCGTCCAGCTGGCCTTCCAGAACTGCCACCGGGTCGCGGTCTTCGCCCCCGGTCCCGACACCGCCGACCGGCTCGCCCGATTCACCTCGGTCCGGGCCCAACTGCTCAACCAGTCGCCGGAGTTGCGCGACTGCTGACGCCGACTCGGCGCCGCCCGGCACCGGGCCGCCCCGGACCTGACCGGCCGGGGCGGCCCGCAGGCATGCGTTCAGCGCAGCTGCGGCAGCACCTCGTCGCCGATCCGGTCCAGGTTGTGCAGCGTCGCCGCGGTGTCCCCGGAACCCTCGGCGAGCAGCGCGAAGCGCCGGATCCCGGTGCCCTCCGCGGTCGCCAGCAGCCGGTCCGCGCACTGCCGGGGCGTGCCCACCGCGTGCAGGTCGCACAGCAGCTCGGTGTACGCCCGGGGGTCGCGCATCGACCGCTCCCGGCCGTCCACCGTGCGGTGCGCGCCCAGCCCGTACGCGAAGAAGTCCGGCATCGCCCGCAGCAGGCTGTCCCGGGCCGCCCCCGCCTGGTCGTCGACCTGCACCACGCCGGCCGCCACGTGCTCCCGCTGCACCCGCGCCAACTGCTCCTCGCCCCGCCCCGCGGCCCGCCAGGCCGCCCGGTAGGCGGCCAGCATGTCCCGCTTGTCCTCGTCGCCCGAGTGCATGCCCAGCAGCATCGGCAGGCCCCGCTCGGCGGCCGTCCGCACCCCGGCCGGGGAGGTGCACGCCATCACCACCGGCGGGCCCGACTGGGGCTGCTGGGGCGGCTCCTGGCGCTGCCGCGGAATCACCGCGGCGGTCGGCGCGGGCCCGTCCAGGCCCAGCCAGCCCGTCAGGTCCGTCCGCCGGGCGGGTTCGACGGCCCGCGGCACCACCGCCACCTCCGGGAAGTCGAACTGCGGCCCAGAGCCGCCCACCCGGGCCCCGTGCAGCCAGCGCAGCAGCAGGTCCAGGCGCTCCGGGAAGCCCCGCTCGTACGCCTCCAGGCCGCCGCCGAACACCGCCAGGTCGATCCACGGCCCGCCGCGGCCCACCCCGAGGGTGAACCGGCCGCCGGAGGTCAGGTGCAGCAGCGCCGCCTGCTCGCCCAGCGCCACCGGGTGGCGGGTGCTGAGCACGCTGACCGCGGTGCCCACCCCGATCCGCCGGGTGCGGCCCAGCAGTATCCCCGCCAGCGTCGCCGCGTCCGGGCAGACCCCGTACGGCACGAAGTGGTGCTCGGCCAGCCACACCGCGTCCAGGCCCACCCGCTCCGCGGTCAGCGCCGCCGAGACGGTCCGGTCCAGCACCTCCCCGTGGCTCTGCCCGGGGAACTGCGCGGACAGCAGGAAGGCGCCGACCCGGATCGCGTCCGTGTCGGCCCCCGGCCCCTGCTCCGGGGCCGGCTGGGCGGCCGTGGCCACCCCTCGGCCGGTCGGTCGCCGTTCGGAGCGGGCGTGCGGGCGGGCGGTGGTCTTCGTCATGGGGCGTGCCTCCTCGGTGCGCGCAGGGTTCGCGAGCCCCGCCGTGTCACCTCGTGAGTAACCCATGTCATGTGCCAATGGCACGCCGAACCCTCAATTTGCCCAAGGGAAGGGTGGATTACCGTCGAATCGCTGAAGCCGGACGGTGATCCGTGCTAGTGGCGCGGAAGGGGCCGGTGTGGCGTGCGTGACCCCTGGGGCGAAACGTCCCGGCCACGGCCGCCCACCGGTGACGCGGCGGCCCGTACCCTGGAGGGACAACGCGCCGGAACGAGGGGTAGTCACGTGTCACCGCGACGCAACCGGATCCAGAAGTCCGAGGACCGAGAGAGCGCCGCGCCGATGGGCGGGTCGCTGCGACGGGTGGAGTCGTACCGGGGCGAGGACTGGGTCGTGCAGACCGTGGCCGGGACGGCCGGGCGGCACTACCGGTGCCCGGGGTGCGACCAGGAGATCCCGCCGGGCGTGGGGCACGTGGTGGCGTGGCCGGACCACAGCAGCGGAGTGGACGACCGGCGGCACTGGCACCGGGCGTGCTGGGGAGCGCGGGAGCGCCGCGGCTCCAACCTGCTGCGGGGCCGCGGCGCTCCGAAGTACTGACGATCCGTCAGGCGTCGCGCTTCTTCAGGACCAGGTAGCCGCCGAGCAGGGCGGCCGCCGCCCAGGCCGCGCAGATCAGCAGGCCCGTCCACGGGCCGTACGGGTGGTCCCCGGTCGGGTAGACCTGGAGCGCCGCGGAGCCGGCCCGGTCCGGGAAGTAGCGGACCACGTCCTTCACCTTGGGGACGATCGACAGGATCGGCGAGACCAGGAAGAAGAACGGGATCAGGATGCCCAGCGACAGCACCTGGTTGCGCAGCATCATGGTGACGCCGATCGAGAACAGGCACAGCAGCGTCAGGTAGCAGGCCGCGCCGAACACCGCCCGCAGCACGTGCGGCTCGCCGAGGCCGGTGGAGTACTGGCCGAGCGCCGCCTGCCCGAGGAAGAACGCGACGAACACCGTCACCAGCGAGACCAGGAACGCGAGGACGCCCAGCACCGCGGTCTTCGCCCCCATCAGGACGCCGCGCTGCGGGACGGTCGCCAGCGACACCCGGATCATGCCGCTGGCGTACTCGTTGCCGACCGCCAGCACGCCGAACACCACGATCGCCAGCTCGCCGAGCGAGATCCCGGCGAGCGAGGTGGTCGTCGCGTCGAACGGGGCGGTGTTGTGCTCGGTGAACTGGTCGTAGTTCAGCTTGGTCAGCAGCGAGATCGCGAAGCCCATGGCGACCACGATCAGGAAGGTGAGGACCAGCGTCCACACGGTGGAGCGGATGCTGCGGACCTTCGTCCACTCGGACTGCACGACTGCGGGGAACGCGGCCATCTCAGCTCTCCTTTCCGGCCTGGCGGGCGTCCCAGCCGGCGCCCCATCCGGGCTGCTGCGCCGGCTGCGGGGTGGCGGCGCCGGTGGCGCCCGTGGTGGCGGCGACGTCGGTGTGGTACTCCACCGAGTCGGCGGTCATCTGCATGAACGCGTCCTCCAGCGAAGCCTGTTGGGGGCTCAGCTCGTGCAGCGTGACGCCGTGCGCGGCGGCCAGGTCGCCGAGCAGGGCCGGGTCGCCGTCGACCACCTCCCAGGCCCCGTCCGGGCCCGGCTCGGCGGTCAGGCCGGCGCCGCGCAGCGCGTCCAGCAGCTGCTCCGGCTGCGGGGTGCGCAGCCGCACCGCGGAGCGGGAGTTCTGCCGGATGAACTCGGCCATCGGCAGGTCCGCCAGCAGCCGGCCGCGGCCGATCACCACCAGGTGGTCGGCGGTCAGCGCCATCTCGCTCATCAGGTGCGAGGAGACGAAGACCGTGCGGCCCTCGGCGGCGAGCGCCTTCATCAACTTCCGGATCCAGACGATGCCTTCGGGGTCGAGCCCGTTCACCGGCTCGTCGAACATCAGGATCTTCGGATCGCCCAGCAGTGCCGAGGCGATGCCCAGCCGCTGCCCCATGCCCAGCGAGAAGCCCCGGGCGCGCTTCTTCGCGACCGCGGTCAGGCCGACCACGTCGAGCACCTGGTCGACCCGCTCGCGCGGGATCCGGTTCGACTGCGCCATCCACAGCAGGTGGTCGTAGGCGGTCCGCCCCGGGTGCACGCCCTTCGCCTCCAGCAACGCGCCGATCTCGCGCAGCGGGTCCTGGACGGAGGCGTAACTGCGGCCGTTGATGGTCACCTTGCCGGCCGTCGGCCGGTCCAGGTCGAGGATCATCCGCATGGTGGTGGACTTGCCGGCGCCGTTCGGACCGAGGAAGCCGGTGACCACGCCCTCCGGAATCCGGAAACTCAGGTCGTCCACGGCCAACTTGTCGCCATAACGCTTCGTCAGATGGTGCAACTCGATCATGTGCCACTCCTAGGTCTGCCGCCAGGGTAGGACAAAAAACGGATGATTCGGACGATCGTCGTCCGGGGCGCGGCCCCCGGGCCCTACGGTGGAGCCATGACCTCCCCCAGCGCACCGGTCGTCCGCGAGAACGGCACCGGCACCCCGCTCGTCCTGCTGCACGCCTTCCCACTCTCCGCGCGCATGTGGGAGGGGCAACTGGAACGCGTACCCGGTCCGGCCGGGGACGATGCCCGGGTGGTCGCGCCGGACCTGCGCGGCTTCGGCGCCGCCCCGCTCGGCGAGGAGCCGCCGTCCCTGGACACCGCCGCCGACGACCTGGCGCACCTGCTGGACGAACTCGGCATCGAACAGGCCGTGCTCGGCGGCCTGTCCATGGGCGGGTACGTGGCGATGGCCTTCGCCCGCCGCCACCCCGAACGGCTGGCCGGCCTGGTCCTCGCCGACACCAGGGCCACCCCCGACACCGACGCCGCCCGCGCCAACCGCGAACGCATCGCCGCCGCCGTCCTCGAACACGGCGGCGTCGACCTGCTGATCGAGGAGAACACCGCGGAGAACCTGCTCGCCCCCGGCACCGATCCCGAACTCGTCGACGCCGTCCGCCGGATGATCGCCGAGGCGGACCCGGCCGCAGTCGCCTGGGCGCAGCGCGCGATGGCCGCCCGCCCCGACTCGCTGGAGGCGCTGGCCGCGCTGGAGGTGCCCGCCGCGGTCATCGTCGGCGAACTCGACACCGTCACCCCGCTCGGCGAGGCCCGGATGATGGCCGACGCCCTGCAGGACGCCGAGCTGACGGTCATTCCGGCGGTCGGCCACCTCTCCTCGCTGGAGGCCCCCGAGACCTTCAACGCCGCCGTCCGGGCCTTCCTCAAGCGCCTGAAGCAGCACGGCTCCTGACACGCCGAAAGGGCCCGGAGCAGCAGGCTCCGGGCCCTTCGCGGTCGGTCGGACCTCAGCGGCCCCGACGGGACGTCAGCGCGACTGCTGCGCCGGGACGCCCAGCGAGTCGTCGGTCGGCAGCGTGGCCGCGGCGACCGCCGCACCGGTCAGGGTGGCCAGCATCTCGCGGACGTTGGTCAGCTGCGCGTTGATCGAGTCGCGGCGGTTGGTGAGCGCCGCCAGCTCGCGCTCCGACTCGCTGCGGACCCGGTCGGCCTTCGCGTTCGCGTCGGCCACGATGTCCTCGGCCTGGCGCTGCGCGGTCTCGATGGTCTGGCGGGAACGGCGCTCCGCGTCGGTGCGCAGCTTCTCCGCCTCCAGGCGGAGCTGCTCGGCGCGGTGCTCGATCTCGGCGAGGCGCTTCTCCGCCTTGGCCTGACGGGCCGCCAGGTCGCGCTCGGACTGCTCCCGGCGCTTGGCCAGGTTGGTCTCGAACTCCAGCGCGGCCTGCGCGGCCTTGGTGCGGGTCTCCTCGAAGAGGGCGTCCGCCTCCTCGCGCTTGTTCTGCGCGTCCTTGTTGGCCTCGGCGCGCAGCTGCGCCGCGTCCGACTTGGCCTTGTCGACGATCCGCAGGCCCTCGTCCTCCGCCTTGGCCTTGCGGTCCTTGGCGTAGTTCTCGGCCTCGGTGCGGACCTGCTGCGCCGCGGCCTCGGCCAGCTCGCGGTGCTGCTCGGCGGCGCGGTGCGCCTCGTCGCGCAGGTCCTTCGCCTCCTCCTCGGCGAGGCGGAGGATCTTCTCGACGCGGGCGCCGAGGCCGGCGTACGACGGCTCCGCCTCGGTGACCGCGGCCTGCGCGGTCTGGGTTTCGAGGTGGAGCTCCTCGATGCGCTTCTCCAGCGCGCTGATCCGGGAAAGCGCGCTGTCTCGGTCGGCCACCAGCTTGGCGATCCGCTCGTCGACCTGGGCGCGCTCGTACCCACGGCGTACCAGGTCGAAGCCGTGCGGGGAGTGACTGTCGCTCATGGGATTTCTGGGCTTCCTGTCGTCAAACCGCTGAGATGGTTGAGGGAATCCTGACACGGTACCGGAGTGTCAACGACGAAACGCCGTTGGTTCGCGGACAATGTCCGCTCAATCGGGTGGCGCGCCCCCGGAGCGATTGCCTCCCGATCGTGGAGAGCCCACCCCGGCACCGGCCTTGGGCCCTCCGTCCTTCTTACTGCCCCCGTTGCTCTGAGCCACCGGCGCGGGCGCCTCGAACGCCTCCAACGCCGACAGCACGTCCTGGACCCGAGAGATCTCGGTGTTGATGTCCTTGCGGCGGCGCACCAACTCGTCCAACTCCCGCTGGCCCTCGTCGGTCACGCGCTTCGCCTCGGCCTTTGCCTCCGCGAGCAGTCGCTCCGCCTCCTCGGCGGCCAGCCGCAGCTGCTCCTCGGCGTCCGAACCGGCCCGCCGGATCCGCTTCTCCGACTCGTCGTCGGCGCGCTTGAGCCGGGACGAGGCCTCGTCGGCCGCCGCTTCCAGCTTCTCCTCGGACTCCATCTCGGCGGCCTTGAGCTTCGCCTCCGCCTTGATGATCAGCGCCTCGGCCCGGGTGGTGGAGTCGGCGAGCTTGTTCTCCGCCTCCTTCAGCAGCGTCTCGGCCTTGCGCACCGCCGAGATCCGCACCCGGCCGGCCTCCGCCGACGCCTCCGAGGTCAGGTCCGAGGCCCGGGTCTCGGCCGCCTCGATCAGCTTCGCCGCCCGCTCCTCGGCCTCCGCGACCTGCGCCTGCGCCTGCTCCTCGGCCTCGGTCAGCTGCTCCTGGGCGGCCGTCACCAGCGCGTCCACCCGCTCGCCGGCGGACTTCATCGCCTGCGCGTTCTCCTTGCGGGCCCGCTCGTGCAGCGCCTCGATCTCGGAATCGGTGCGCTCGCGCAGCTCCTCCGCGCGGTCCCGGATCGCCGTCGAGTCCCGACGGGCCTCCTTCAGCAGCGCGTCCGCGTCCGAACGGGCCTTCTCCACCTCGGCCTTGCCCTGCGCGTCGGCGATCGCGACCAGCCGCTCGGCCTCCTTGCGGGCCGCCGTCACCAGCGCGTCGGCCTGCTCCTCGGCCGCCGCGGCCGCCGCCAGCGCCTCCGACTGGGCCTGCTCGGCGAGCTGCTCGGCGTCCGTGAACGCCTTCTCCAGCACCGACTTGGCCTGCTCGCGGGTCGCCTTGTCGTACGCCTCGGCGGCCTCCCGCAGCTCCGCGTCGAAGGACTCCGCGCGGGACCGGATGTCCGCGTCGAACTCCTCCGCCAGCGTGCGGGTCGCCAGCGCGTACTCCTCGGCGTCGCCGCGCAGCGCCGCCGACCGCTCCTCGGCGTCCGCCAGCGCGGCCGCCGCCAGCTCGTCCGCCTCGGCCAGCGTGCGCTGCGCCCCGGCCTCCGCCGCGGCCCGCTGCTGCTCGGCGAACTCGGCCGCCGCGGCGTGCAGTTCGGCGATCTCGCGGTCGGCGGCGGCGCGGAGCTCGGCCACCTCCTGTGCGACGACGGCCCGGATCTCGGCGGTGTCGCGGTCCGCGGTCTCCCGCAGTTCGCGGTCGTAGGCGGCCGCGCTCTCGCGCAGCTCCCGGTCGAACGCGGCGGCCTGCTCGCGCAGTTCGGTGGTCTCGCGCTGGGCGGTGGCGCGGAGTTCGGCGACCTCCC
>NZ_BMRI01000003.1:94902-119392 GCF_014648555.1 Kitasatospora griseola | reverse complement strand
TCGACGGTGGCGCGGAGTTCGGCCGTCTCCCGGTCCGCGACGGCGCGCAGCTCGGCGGTGTCGCGGTCCGCGGTCTCCCGCAGCTCGCGGTCGTACGCGGCCGCGGCCTCGCGCAGCTCTGCCGTCTCCCGCTCGGCGGTGGCGCGGAGCTCCGCGACCTCCTGCTCGGCGGTGGCGCGCAGTGCGGTGATCTGCTTGGTCGCCGTCTCGTGCAGGCCCGCGACGGACTGCCGGACCTCGGCGGCGTCCTGCTCGGCCTGTGCGACCAGCTCGGTGGCCTGCGCCGCACCCTCGGCCCGCAACTCCTCGGAGGCCTGGGCGGCGTCCCGGCGCAGCTCGGTGGTCTCGCGCTGGGCGGTGGCGCGGAGTTCGGCCACCTCCTGCTCGACGGTGGCGCGGAGTTCGGCCGTCTCCCGGTCCGCGACGGCGCGCAGCTCGGCCGTCTCCCGGTCCGCGACGGCGCGCAGCTCGGCGGTGTCGCGGTCCGCGGTCTCGCGCAGCTCGCGGTCGTAGGCGTCGGCCTGCTCGCGCAGTTCGGTGGTCTCGCGGTCGGCGACGGCGCGGAGCTCGGCGACGTCCCGCTCGGCGGTGGCGCGGAGCTCGGCCGTCTCCTGCTCGGCGACCGTGCGCAGTTCGGCGACGTCCCGCTCGGCGACGGCCCGGAGCTCGGCCACCTCCTGCTCGGTGACGGTCCGGAGTTCGGCCGTCTCCTGCTCGGTGATGGCGCGCAGTTCGCGGTCGAAGACGGCCGCGCTCTCCCGCAGTTCGCGGTCGAACGCGGCGGCCTGCTCGCGCAGTTCGGTGGTCTCGCGCTGGGCGGTGGCGCGGAGTTCGGCGACCTCCTGCTCGACGGTGGCGCGGAGTTCGGCCGTCTCCCGGTCCGCGACGGCGCGCAGCTCGGCGGTGTCGCGGTCCGCGATCTCGCGCAGCTCGCGGTCGTAGGCGTCGGCGTCCTCGCGCAGCTGCGCGGCCTCGGTCCGGTCGGCGGCGGCTTCGGCGGCCAGCGCCTCGGCCTCGGCGCGGGCGGCGGTGAGCTGCTGGTCGGCCTCGGCGCGCACCCGCTGGGCGTCCTGCGCGGCGGCCTTGCGGACGGAGGCGGCCTCGCCGTCGGCGGCCTCACGGATCGTGGTGGCCTCGGTCAGCTTCTCGGCGGTCAGCGCCCGGTCGCGCTCCAGGTCTTCGCGGGCCGCCTCGCGGGCGGCGGTGGCCTCGTCGCGCAGTGCCTGGGCGGCGGCCTCGGCCTGCTCGGTGACGGTACGGGCGACCTGCTCGGCCGCCTCGCGCACGGCCCGGCAGGCGTCCTCGGTCTCGTCGCGGTGCTGTTCGGCCCAGTGGGTGGCGTCGGCGCGGGTGGCCTCGGCGGTGGCGTCGGCCTCGGCGCGGACGGTCGCGGCGGCGGCCTCGGCCTGCTCGCGGGTCTGGGCGGCGTCCCGTTCGGCGTCGGCGCGGGTGGCCTCGGCGGCGGTCTTCGCGGCGGCCAGCACCTCGTCGCGGGCCTGCGCGGCGGAGGAGGTGAGCTTCTCGGCCTCGGTGCGGGCCCGGGTCAGGGTCTGCTCGGCCCGGCCCTGGACGGCGGCGGCCTGCTCGCGGGTCTCGGTGCGCAGCCGTTGGACCTCTTCGGCGGCGCCGGAGCGCAGCGCGTCCGCGTCGGTCTTGGCGCCCGTCAGCAGTTCCTCGGCCTGCTTGGCGGACTCCTCGATCTGCACGGCGGCCTGCCGGCGGGCCTCGGAGCGGACCCGTTCGGCCTCGGCGGCGGCGGCGGAGCGGTGCTCCTCGGCCTGCTCGCGGGCCTGGGCGGCCTCGGCCTGCATCCGCTCCAGCTGCTCGCGGATCGAGGCGGCGTCCTCCATGGCGGCGTTCTGCGCCTGCTCGACGGCCTGGCGGGCCTGCTCCAGCAGCGTGCCGGCCTCGGACTTGGCGTGCTCGACCCGCCGCTCGGCCTCGGCGGCGGCCTCGCCGCGGGTGGCCTCGGCGTCGGTGGTCGCGCGGGCGAGCACCTCCTCGGCCTGCTTGGCGGCCCGGGCCAGACGCAGCGCGGCGTCCTTGGCCCCCTCGGCGCGGCCGGTCTCGGCGGCCTCGGCGCGCAGGCGTTCGGCCTCGGCGGCGGCCTGCTCGTGGAGCTCGACGGCCTTGCGCTCGGCGGCCGTCCAGTGCTCGGCGATCTCCTTCTCGGCGTCGGCGCGCAGCTCGTTGGCGACCGACTCGGCGGCGCCGCGCAGGCGTTCGCTCTCCTCGGCGGCGGCGGCCTTCGCGGCGTCCGCCTCGGCCTGGGCGGTGGACGCGGCGGCCTTGATCAGCTCGGCCTCGCGGGTGGCGGCGGCCACCATCTTGGCGATCTCGGCCTTGGCGGTCTGCGAGCGCTGTTCGCTGGCGGCGTCGCCGTCGGCGACCTTGCGCTCGGCCTCGGCGGTGGCCTCGGACTGCAGGCGTTCGGCGGCGGCGAGGGCCTCCTCGCGCATCCGGGCGGCCTCGGTGCGGGCCCGCTCGGCCTCGGCGAGGGCCTCGGCGCGCAGCCGCTCTATCTCGGCCTGGGCGCCGACCAGGGCGGCCTCGGCGCGCTCCTGGTCGGCGAGGGCCTGCCGCTTGAGGGCGGTGATCTCGGCTTCGGCGGCGGCGAGCTTCTGCTCGGCGGCGGCGTGCGCCTCGGCCAGCTGCTGCTGGGCGGCGGCGGTGGCGGCGACGCGCTGTTCCTCGGCCTGGGCGCCGGTCTGCTGGGCCTGCTCGGACGCGGCGCGCAGCAGGCGCTCGGCGTCGGACTGGGCACGCAGCAGGGCGGCCTCGGCGCGGGCCTGGGCCTCGCCGCGGGCGGCGTCGACGTCGGCGGCGGTCTGCGCGCGGGCCTGGTCGGCGAGCGCGGTGGCCTCGGCGCGGACGGCGGCCATCATCCGGTCGGCCTCGGCGCGGGCCTCCTGGAGCAGGCGCTGGGCCTCCTGCTCGGTTCCGGCGCGGGTCTGCTCCGCCCAGTTGACGTTCTCGTTGACGTGGCGTTCGGCGGCGGCCCGGAACTCGGCGAGTTCCTCCTCCAACCGGCGGCGCCTGGCGTTGAATTCGGCTTCCAGCTGGGCCGTGCGCTCGGCGGCCTCGGCCATCATCCGCTGGGTGGCGGCCTGGGACTCGCGGAGCTGGCGCTCGGCGTCGGCGCGCAGCGCCTCGGCCTGCATCTCGGCGTTCCGCAGCAGCTGTTCGGCCTGGCCGGAGACGGAGTCGAAGGCTCGCGGCTGGGCGAGCTGCCGACGGGCCTCGTGGAGCTTGGCCCGGAGCACCTCCACCTGGTAGGCGAGGTCGTCGGCGTGCTCGATCGTCTTGTCCCGCTCCTTGCGGGCCTTCTCCAGCTCGGCCTCGAACTTGGAGAGGTGATCCTCAACGCGGTCGTAGCCCCGCACTCCGCGGTCCCGCCCATCTCCTGGTCGCGTCCTCGACCGGTCCGTTCCGCTCCCGGGCAGGTGCCGGGGCCGGACCGGGCGGTCCTTGCCATCGCTCCGCCGTCCGGGTGGACTCCTGAGCGATCTGTTGCCTCTGGAGAATGGTGACAGATCCGAACGGCGACCGTTCGGCCGTGCCCGCGTCGTGGACTCCCCTGCGGTGCGCGGACCGGAGGTACCTGCGCACCTGGGCATTGTAGTGGGAGCCGTGCCGGGGGGAATGGGGGCGAGGTCCTTTTCGGAAGTTACCGACCGGTTCGTTACTGCTTGTTCGCCCCCCGGCCGGGCCCCGTACCGGCCCCGACCGGGGCCCGTACGGCCTGCGGTCAGTGCTCGCCCGGCTCCGCGGCGGTGACCAGCTCGGTCAGCACGCCGCCGCAGTCCTTGGGGTGCAGGAAGGTGATCCGCGAGCCCATCGAACCGCGCCGGGGCTCGTCGTACAGCACCCGCACGCCCTTGCCCCGGATCGCCGCGGCGTCCCCGTCGACGTCCGCGGTTCCGAAGGCGATGTGGTGCACGCCCTCGCCGTTCTTGGCCAGCCACTTGGCGACCGTGGAGTCCTCCCGGGTCGGCTCCAGCAGCTGCAGGTAGGACGCGCCGCCGTCCCCGGTGTCGTTGATCTTCAGCATGGCCTCGCGGACGCCCTGCTCCTCGTTGACCTCCGAGTGGAACACCTCGAACCCGTACGTGTTCCGGTAGAACTCGACGGTCCGGTCCAGGTCGAAGCAGGCGATGCCGATGTGGTCGATGCGGGTCAGCACGGGGGCCTCCGAAGGCGTGTGAAGGGTGGCACTCAGTGCAGCGCATCGCGGCGACCGCACGCCAGCGGCACGCCTTGCGAGTCTGCTCACATCGGAGTTTCCCGTGGTGGAACTTCCCGGAACTGGCACGGTGTTCACTTGAAGGTGCCAGTAGCGCTGATCACATCCTCGCGGCGGTGACGCGGAGGTGACCGATCAGTACATTGACCGCATCCCCATACCCTCTGGTCCGACGCGCGAAGGGGCTCGTCCATGACTACTTCTGTGATCGTCGCAGGTGCGCGCACGCCGATGGGTCGGCTGCTCGGCTCGCTCAAGAGTTTCTCCGGCGCGGAGCTGGGCGGCTTCGCGATCAAGGCGGCACTGGAGCGGGCCGGTGTGGCCGGCGAGCAGGTCCAGTACGTGATCATGGGCCAGGTGCTGCAGGCCGGCGTCGGCCAGATGCCGGCCCGGCAGGCCGCCGTGAAGGCCGGCATCCCGATGAGCGTGCCCGCGCTCAGCATCAACAAGGTGTGTCTGTCCGGCCTGGACGCCATCGCCCTGGCCGACCAGCTGATCCGGGCCGGCGAGTTCGACATCGTGGTGGCCGGCGGCCAGGAGTCGATGACCAACGCCCCGCACCTGCTGCCGAAGTCCCGCGAGGGCTTCAAGTACGGCGCGATCGAGATGCTCGACGCGATGGCGCACGACGGTCTGACCGACGCCTACGAGAACATCCCGATGGGCGAGTCCACCGAGAAGCACAACACCCGCCTGGGCATCGGCCGCGAGGTGCAGGACGCCATCGCCGCCGCCTCCCACCAGCGGGCCGCCAAGGCGCAGGCCGACGGCGTGTTCGAGGCCGAGATCGTCCCCGTCGCGATTCCGCAGCGCAAGGGCGACCCGGTGCTGTTCAGCCAGGACGAGGGCATCCGGGCCGACACCACGGCCGAGGGCCTGGGCCGGCTGCGCCCCGCCTTCACCAAGGACGGCACGATCACGGCCGGCACCTCCTCGCAGATCTCCGACGGCGCCGCCGCGGTCGTGGTGATGAGCAAGGCCAAGGCCGAGGAGCTGGGTCTGAGCTGGATCGCCGAGATCGGCGCGCACGGCAACGTCGCGGGCCCGGACAACTCGCTGCAGTCGCAGCCGTCCAACGCGATCAAGCACGCCCTCGCCAAGGAGGGCCTGGAGGTCGCCGACCTCGACCTGATCGAGATCAACGAGGCGTTCGCCGCCGTCGCCCACCAGTCGATGAAGGACCTCGGCGTCAGCGACGAGATCGTCAACGTCAACGGCGGCGCGATCGCGCTGGGTCACCCGATCGGCATGTCCGGCGCCCGCGTGGTGCTGCACCTGGCACTGGAGCTGCAGCGCCGCGGCGGCGGCGTCGGCGCGGCCGCGCTGTGCGGCGGCGGCGGCCAGGGCGACGCCCTGATCGTCAAGGTCCCCGCGCAGGGCTGACCGATCGTCAAGTCCCCGTGAGGCGGCAGCCGCCGCCTCACGGGGATCCCGTCTTTTCTGCTGCGAGGAGCAACCCGATGGCCGATGTGGCGACGCTGGTCGAGCAGGCCCGGCAGGGCCGCCCCCGGGCGGTGGCCCGGCTGATCACCCTGGTGGAGAACGCCGCCCCCGAGCTGCGCGAGGTGATGGCCGCGCTGGCCCCGTACAGCGGGCGGGCGTACACGGTGGGCCTGACCGGCTCGCCCGGGGTGGGCAAGTCCACCTCGACCTCCGCGCTGGTGACCGCCTACCGCCGGCTCGGCAAGCGGGTCGGGGTGCTCGCCGTCGACCCGTCCTCGCCGTTCTCCGGCGGGGCGCTGCTCGGCGACCGGGTGCGGATGCAGGAGCACGCCACCGACCCGGAGGTGTTCATCCGCTCGATGGCCACCCGCGGCCACCTGGGCGGCCTGTCCTGGGCGGCCCCGCAGGCGCTGCGGGTGCTGGACGGGGCGGGCTGCGACGTGATCCTGGTGGAGACCGTCGGCGTCGGCCAGTCCGAGGTGGAGATCGCCGCGCAGGCCGACACCTCGGTGGTGCTGCTCGCGCCCGGCATGGGCGACGGCATCCAGGCCGCGAAGGCGGGCATCCTGGAGATCGGCGACGTGTTCGTGGTCAACAAGGCCGACCGGGACGGCGCGGACGCCACCGCCCGGGAGCTCAACCACATGCTCGGCCTGGGCGAGTCCCGGCAGCCCGGCGACTGGCGGCCGCTGATCGTGAAGACCGTGGCCGCCCGCGGCGAAGGCGTGGACGAGCTGGTCGAGGCGCTGGAGAAGCACCACGGCTGGCTGGCCGAGACCGGCGAGCTGGCGGCCCGCCGCCGGCGCCGGGCCGCCCAGGAGGTCGAGGCGATCACGCTGGCCGCGCTGCGCGCCCGGATCGGGGACCTGCGCGGCGACCGCCACCTGGACGCGCTGGCCGGTCAGGTCGCCGAGGGCGCCCTCGACCCGTACACGGCCGCCGACCGGCTGGTGGCCGAACTCACCGGCTGAGCGGCGGTGTTCAGCTCCGGCCGCGCAGCGCCCGCAGGTGCTCGGCGATCGGGGCGAGGGCGTCGTACATGGCGTCCAGCTGCTCGTCGGTGAGGCGGTCGACGAAGTGCTCGCGGACGCTGCGCACGTGGTCGGGGGCGACCTTGCGCAGCGTCTCCCAGCCGAAGTCGGTCAGGTGCGCGTAGAGGCCGCGGCGGTCGCCGGGACACTCCTGGCGCAGCACCAGGCCGGCCGTCTCCATCCGGGTGATCTGGTGGGAGAGGCGGCTCTTGGACTGCATGGTGGCGGAGGCCAGGTCGGTCATCCGCATCCGGCGCTCGGGGGACTCGGAGAGCACCACGAGGATCTCGTAGTCGTTGATGGCGAGGTTGTGCGCCTGCAGTTCCCGGCTCAACTGGTGTTCGAGGAGCTTCCCGACCTCCAGGTGGGCGCGCCAGAACCGCTGCTCACGCGCGTCGAGCCACGGCGTGTCCTCCTCGGCGGGGGAGGGGGAGACCGCCGGCGCTCCGGTCACAGGTGTATCCATGGGACCGAGTATAGCTCGTGTTGTTCAATCTTGTACAAGTTCACACGGGCGGGCCGGTGTATGGTCGCCGTTTCGAAGATCGGAATGCTCCGTACCCGCACAACCGCCTTCCCGCCTGGCCGAATTGAAACGGGCATGTTCAATTCTCGGGGCGCACTCGGCCGGTGACGGTATGTTAGGCATAATCGCGCCCATGACGACGCGGAGCGCGAACTTCCATTCGATAGCCGACGGCGTGTACGCCTGGCAGCCGGAGCAGCGCGGATGGGGCCTGGCCAACTGCGGCCTGGTCGCCTCCGGCAACGCCGCACTGTGGATCGACACTCCGTACGACCGCACGCTGGCCGGCCAGTTCCTCGACCGCACCCGCGCCGTCCTCCCGCGCGGCGTCACCGTCGACCGGATCGTCGTCACCCACGCCAACGGCGACCACATGTGGGGCGCGGGCGTCCTGCCCGACGCCGAACTCATCACCACCCACGAGGCGCTGCACCACATCGCCTACGAGCCGACCCCCGAGGAGCAGCACGCCCTGCTGCAGAGCCTCGACCCGGCCACCGACACCGGCTCCTACCTGCACGAGCACTTCGGGTGCTTCGACTGGGCCGACACCCCGCCGATCCAGCCCGACACCGTCTTCACCGGCGAACTCGAACTGCGCGTCGGCGACATCCCGGTGCAGGTCAGCAGCCTCCCGCCGGCCCACACCAGCGGCGACCTGATGGTCCACCTGCCCACCCGCTCCACCGTGTTCACCGGCGACATCGTCTTCGGCTCCACCGCCGACCGCCCCGGCGACCACGCCGTGCACTGGGCCGGCCCGCTCGGCAACGTCATCGACGCCGTCGAACGCATCCTCGCCACCGGCGCCGAGAAGATCGTCCCCGGCCACGGCCCGCTGCTCACCCGGCACGACCTGCGCGCCCACGCCGAGTACCTCGGCCACGTCCGCGACCGCGCGCACGCCCTGCACGCCGCCGGCGTCCCGGCCGCCGAGGCCGCGCGCACCGTCATCGACGAACGCCGCTACCCCGAACTCGGCCTGCCCGAGCGGCTGCTGATCACCATCGCAACCGAGTACCGGCACCTCGACGGCAGCGAGCCGCCCGCCATGATGGAGGTCTTCGGCCGGATGGCCGGCCTCGCCCGGCAGCGCGGCGCCGAGACCGCCGCCAGCACCGCCTGACCCCCGACCCGCGACGACGACACCCCCCGAGGATCCGATGGTCGTGATCGTGTACGTCCTGGCCGGCGCAGCCGCGGCCGCAGCACCCCTGCTGTGGCTCCTCCGCCGCGCCGTCCGGGCCACCCGGGCCGCCGAACTGCGCACCGGCGACGCCGAGGCCTCGGCCCGCGCCGTGGGCGCCCGCGCCGACGCGGCCGAGCAGCGCTCCCGCGCCGCCGACGGCACGGCCCGCGCGGCGGAGGCGACGGCCCGCGCCGCGGAGGCGACCGCCCGGGCCGCGGAGGACCGCGCCGGCGCGGCCTCCGCCCGGGCCGACGCGGCCGAGGAACGCACCCACGCCGCCGACATCGCGGCCCGCACCGCGGAGGCCCACCGCACCGTCGCCGACGCCCGGTACGCCGCCGCGGTGCGCGAACTCGGCCACCTCGCGCACGAGCGGCTGCCCGCCGCCACCACCGCGCTCACCCACCCCAGGACGCCCGTCCCCGGGCCGCTCGACGTCACCGGCGGCACCGAGGAACTCCAGCACGCCCTGGAGAGCGCGCTCACCGCCGCCGTCCGCGCCGTGCTCGCCGAACGCGACCGCACCGACGCCGCCGCCCGGGCCGCGCTGCGCGGCGCCGCGTCCAAGATCCAGGCCCTGCTGATCCAGGTCCGCTCGCTGCTGGAGGAGATCCAGCTCAGCGTCGACGACCCGCGACTGCTGGCGCTCGACTTCCGCAACGAACTGACGCTGCGTCGGGTCCAGTCCCTCGCGGTGCTCTCCGGCGCCTGGCCCGGCATGACCCGGGAGGACTCGCCGCTCGCCGAACTCTGCGTCGGCGCACAGTCCCGAGTGGCCGGCTACGCCCGCATCGAGATCACCAACCACCTGCGCGAACCGCGCCTCGCGGTGGCCGCCCGGGCCGCCGAACCCGTCGCCATCGCGCTCGCCGAGATCCTCGGCAACGCCACCGCCTACTCGCACCCCGAGACCCGGGTGGTGGTCTCCATCGAACAGGGCAGCTCCGGCGCCCTGGTGGTGGTCGACGACATGGGCGTCGGCATGGAACCCGACCAGCTGGAACGGGCCGGCGACCTGCTCGGCGGCCAGGCCGAGGTACTGCTCACCGAACTCGGCGACCCGCCGCAGGCCGGTTTCGCCGTGATCGGCCTGCTCTGCCGGCAGTTCGGCTTCGGCTGCCGGGTCGAGCCGTCCCCGTACGGCGGTGTGCGCGCCATCCTGCGGCTGCCCGCCGACCTGCTCACGCTGACCGACCCGGCCGCCCCGCTCTCCGCGCTCGCCCCCCGCCCGATCACCCAGACCACACCGGTGTTCGACGAGGGCGACGCGCTGCCCACCCGCAAGCGCCGCAGCCCGCGCGTCCCGCAGCAGGACGCGCCGCCCGCCCTCCCGTCCCCGGCGGGCAGCACCCCCGACCGGGCCCGCTCCGCGTGGTCGGCCCTGCAGTCCGGCACCCTCGCCGGCCGCAGCGCCGTCCACCACGGCCCGGGCCTCGACGGACCCGCCGCACCCGAAGGAGTCGAAACCCCGTGACCACCCAGCTCCGCCGCCACACCGAGGACCTCTCCTGGGTCCTCACCCCGCTGCTCGACCTGCCCGGCGTGCAGAACGCCGTCATCGCCACCGGCGACGGCCTGGTCACCGGCCACTCCGCCGACCTCGGCCGGGACAACGCCGACCGGGTCGCCGCGATGACCGCCTCGCTGCACGCCGCCGCCCGCGCGTTCACCGTCGCCTTCACCGAGGCCGAGCAGGTCCGGCTCACCCAGACCGTCGTCGAGTCCGACCTCGGCTACGCCGTGGTCACCCCGGCCGGCGCCAACTCCTCGCTCGCGGTGTTCGCCCTCCCCGGCGCCGACCTCGGCACCATCGCCTACCAGATGCAGGTCCAGGTCGCCGCGCTCGCCAGAGCCCTCGCCAGCCCCGCCCGGGAGGCGAGCGGGACATGACCACACCCAGCGGGCCCCGCCGCCGGCTCGTCCCGGCCTACCTCGCCACCCAGGGCCGCACCGCCGCCGCCGGCAGGCACAGCCTCGACCGGCTCAGCATCCTGCACGCCGCCGCCGACCTGCCCGCCGGACTCGGCGGCGAACACCGCCAGTTATGGGAGCTGGTCCGCCCCGGCGCACTGACCGTCGCCGAGGCGGCCGCCCACCTCAGGCTCCCGGTCAGCGCCACCGTCTTCATCGCCGCCGACCTGGCCGAGCGCGGCGCCCTCAAGGTGCGCGCGCCGATCCCCTCCGCCCAGCCGGTCAACCGGGACCTCGCCGAAAGGCTCCTCAGTGGACTCCGCGCCCTCAAGTAGCACGGGCAGCAGCCCCGTGTACCTCCCCGCCACCGACCCGATCCTGATGAAACTCATGGTCACCGGGCCGTTCGGGGTCGGGAAGACCACCTTCGTGCGCTCGCTGTCGGAGATCCCGACGCTGCACACCGAGGAGACCATGACCGCCCACGGCGTCCCCGTCGACGACATCAGCCGGACCCCGGGCAAGACCGCCACCACCGTCGCCGTCGACTTCGGACGGCTCACCCTGCCCGCCGGCGACCTCGTCCTCTACCTGTTCGGCACCCCCGGCCAGCGCCGCTTCCTGCCGCTCTGGGAAGACCTCGCCCGCGGCGCCCTCGGCGCGCTGATCCTCGCCGACACCCGCCGCCTCGCCGACGCCTTCGACGCCATGGACCTCATCGAGGAAGCCGGACTGCCCTACACGGTCGCCGTCAACCGCTTCCCCGACACTCCGCCGATCGAGCTCGACAAGATCCGCGCCGCACTCGACCTCGACCCCGCCACCCCGCTGATCGAATGCGACGCCCGGGAACGTGCAGGCTGCCTGGACGCGCTGATCGCCCTCACCGAGCACGTCCTGGACCGCCTCCCCCAGGAGACCGCCCCATGACCCGCACCGCCCTCTACGGCCCGCAGTTCGCCGCCCAGCCGCACGCCCACTACGCCCGGCTGCGCGACCGCGGACCGCTCGCCCCCGTCGAACTCGCCCCCGGCATCGACGCCTGGCTGGTCACCGACTACCACGTCGCCCTGGAAGTCCTCCGCGACACCGAGACCTGGACCCGCGACTCCCGCGTCTGGCAGGCCACCCAGCCCGCCGACTCCCCGATCATGCCGATGCTCGGCTGGCGCCCCACCGCACTCTTCAACGACGGCGCCATCCACGCCCGCTACCGGCAGGTCATCACCGACAGCGTCGGCATCATCGAGCCCCACCTGCTGCAACGCGACACCACCGCCGTCGCCGAACAGCTCATCGCCGAATTCGCGCACACCGGCAAGGCCGACATCCTCGCCCAGTACGCCTACCGGCTCCCGCTGCTCATCCTCTGCTCCTGGTACGGCATCCCCGACCAGGACCTCGACCGGATCAGCGCCGCGATGAACCGCTCCTTCGAGTCCTCCACCGGCGCCATCGCCGCGTACGCCGACCTGGTCGCCGTCATCACCGGCCTGGTCGCCGAACGCCGCACCGCACCCCGGCACGACCTGATCTCCGCCTTCATCAACCACCCGGCGCGACTCGCCGACGACGAGGTCGTCCGGCACATCACCCTGACCCTGATGGCCGGCCACGAACCCACCGCCAACCTCACCGCCAACGCGCTGCTGCGGATGCTCTCCGACGACCGCTACGCCGGCTCCCTGCACAGCGGCGCGCTCAGCGCGCACGACGCCGTCAACGAGGTGCTCTGGACCGACCCGCCGCTGTCCAACTTCGCACCGCACTACGCCCGGCACGACATCGTCTTCCACGGCACCGCCATCGCCCCCGACCAGCCGGTGCTGATCTCCTACGCCTCCGCGAACGCGCAGGCCGCGCTCCCCGCCGCCGAGAGCGAGTCCCTCGGCGGCTCCTACGCCCACCTCGCGTGGGGCGCCGGCCCGCACCGCTGCCCCGCCCGTCAGCCCGCCGTCCTGATGGCCGTCACCGCGATCGAATACCTCATCAGCCGCCTCACCGACCTCCGCCTGGCCGTCCCCGCCGACCAGATCCTCTGGCGCCAGGGCCCGGTCCACCGGGCACTCGTCTCCCTCCCGGTCGAGTTCACAGCGCTTTAGGGCGAGAGACCAGGAGGTGCATCACCAGGGGCGCCCCTGGCGGTGCGCCCTCTGCCGTCTGCTAGAGCCCGAACTGGCGGCCGAGGTCCCTAAGGTTGCCCAGCCCCGGTGCGGCCTGGGTGGGCTGCTGGTGCGGGACCGCCGACTGCTCGCCGACGACGCCCACCGACTTCTCCGCCAGGACCGTCTCGGACGACTGCATCAGCACCTGCCCCGCGCCGATGAACTCGAACTGGTGCTCCTCGCCGCTCGCGCCGCCGATCCCGGTCAGGTGCCGGATGCCGCCCAGGACGCCGTGCAGGTAGCTGTGGTCGTAGTGGTGGCAGGGGGCGGGGCAGTCGGCCCAGCCGACCAGGGCCTGCGGGTCCACCCGCACCGGCGGTTCGACGAAGTGCACGGGCCCGTTGGAGGCCGCGACGAACTTGCCGGTGCCGATCAGGGTGAGGAACCCGGGGATGATCGACTGCTTGAGGCGGAGGGTGGGCTCGAAGGCCAGCAGGTTCCCGGACCGGACGGTCAGGTTGCCGTCCTCCAGGTCGTACGAGTTGAGGTCGTACGCGCGGTCGGCGAGGAGGAGCGTGCCGCGGCCCTCGGCGACCACCCAGTCGGAGGCGTGCAGCGGGGAGTTGAAGTTCTGTTCGAGGACCCGGTCGAGGACGCCGCGGCCGATCCCGGAGAAGCGCATCTCGCCGTAGTAGGCGATCATCTTGCCCTTCTGCAGGTAGTACGCGCCGTTCAGGTTCACCGAGAAGCAGTACGGGTTGACGTTGTCGTTGACGGGCAGCGTGTGCGGGTCCCAGATCTGCGGGCCCTCGCCGCCGGGGGTCTGAAGGATCGGCGGGTAGGTCATCAGAGCTTCACCTCGCTGGCCTGCACGTACACCATGCCGTGTCCGGAGAGTTCGAGTTGGAAGGCCTCGCCGGAGCCGCGTCCGATCATGTCGCGCCAACCGAGCGCGCTGGACAGCTTGTTGGTGACCTGGCCGCGGTGCGCGACGTAGGCCTGCGGGTCGACGTGGACGGGGAGGCCGGGGGAGATCGGGAGTTCGACGACACCGCCGTGGGCCATGACGGCGACGGCGCCCTTGCCGCTGAGCTGGGTGGTGAACAGGCCCTGTCCGGTGACCTGGCCGCGGACCACGCCCATCAGGCCGCCCTGCTGGCCCATGAACATGGTGGACTGCTGGAGGCTGTCCTCGAAGGCGAGCAGCCGGTCGGCCTCGACGTAGAGGGTGTCGCCGGCCAGGTCGATGACGTGGACGTGGTGTCCGCCGTGGCCGAACATCACGGTGCCGTGGCCCTCGACGGTCATCAGCGGGGTGTCCTCGTTGGCGACCCGGCGGCCGATCATCGACATCACGCCGCCCTGGCCGCCCATCAGGTTGGGCCGGAAGGTGACTTCGCCGGTGTAGCCGAGCATCGCGCCGCGCTGGGACAGGATCCGCCGGCCCGGGAACACCTGGGCGGAGACCATCTTGTGGTTGATCAGGGTGAAGGCCATCAGGCGTCGCCTCCGAAGGTCAGGCGCTCGGAGGGCTGGACGTAGACCAGGCCCTCGCCGGTGAACTCGACCTGCATGGCCTCGCCGCCGCCCTCGCCGATCAGCGTGGTCCAGCCGGCGCCGGACTTGAGGGCGCGGTTCAGGTTGCCGGTGTGCGCGATGTACGCGCCGGGGTCGACCCGCAGCGGCAGGCCCTGGGTGACGCGGAGTATCACCGCCGGGCCGTTCGAGGTGACGGCGGCCCAGCCCTGGCCCTCGACCTTGGTGGTGAACAGGCCGTTGCCGCCCGCCATCCCGTTCAGGCCGGTGAAGGAGGTGCCGGTGCGCAGCGTCGCCTCGGTGCAGAGCAGGTTGTCGGACTCGACGAACAGCGTTTCGCCGTTCAGTCGGACCAGATTGATTTCGGTGGCCTTGTCGGCGAAGTAGCAGGTGCCCTGCCCCCTCACCTCCATGACCTCCATGCGTTCGCCGGTGAGCCGGCGGGTGACCATGCCGCGCAGGCCGTCGCCGCCACCGGTGAGCTTCTTGAAGCCCATCTGTCCGGTGTAGGCGACCATCGAGCCGTTGCGTGCCTTGACGGTGTCCCCGGCGAGATCGACGGCGAGGACCTTGGACCCCTGGAGTCGGAACTGTGCCACGTTCCGGAATGTATCGGCCCTCGCCCCGATATGGGGAGAGGGCCGGGCCGAGCTGGTACGGAACCGGCACATCGGACGGGCCGTCAGGCGGCCTGCGGCAGCGCCCCGGCGGAGGTCTCCACCTCCAGCAGCGAGGCGGAGTGCCGCTCGGCCTCGAACGCGACGACGCCGCCGCGCAGGCCGAACAGCCGCTTGGAGAGCATGATCCAGAGCACCGCGGCGATGTTCAGCAGCAGCGTGCAGATCTTCAGCACGCTGACGTGCTCGGTGAGTTCGTAGACCTCCAGCGGCAGGAACGCGGCGGTGGCGACCACCGTCAGGTACTCGGCCCAGCGCTGTCCCCACCACAGGCCGAACGCCTCGACGATCTCGACCACCGCGTACACCACGAGCGCGACGGCGACGTAGATCAGGGTGTCGTGCCGGTAGTCGAAGGTCTTGCGGATGGTGTCGACGATCGGCGAGTGGTCGAGGTCGTAGTGGAAGTGGTCGGTGACGGGCTTGAAGACGGTCAGGTTCTCGTCGAAGATCCGGTGCACCGCGTCCTGGCTGTTGGAGAACTTCCACACCGCCCAGGCGGCGACCACGATCAGCAGGCCGCGCAGCAGCCGTTCGACGGCCAGGAAGCGCAGGATGAACAGGTCGCGCAGGGCCTTGCCGCGGGGCACCAGCGGCGCCTCGTCGGCGGGGCCGGAGCCGTGCGGCTCGCCGAGGGCGAAGTCGCCGCAGCGCAGGCAGCGCCAGGCGGTGCCGAGGGCGGTGCTCGCGTGCAGTCGTGTCCGCAGGTCGGTCTCGTCGGGCGCGTAGGTGATGTGGCCGCGCCGGGCACAGGTGTGCCGGTCCCAGTCTCGCCTCAGCATGTCGTGCGTCCCCCCGTGGGTTCGCGGGCCTGCCGGTCAGGCCGCGCGCAGCACAGCAGGATAGGGGGTCCGGGTCGGCCGGGATGGGGGGTCGGTGATAATAGGCATGGTTTGTGCATCCGTTCACAAACGCCGCCGCCCGCCGTGCCTGTGAGGAATCCCGTGAAGAGCATCGCCGCCGTCCACCGCCTGCGCCTGGTCTCCGGCCCGGAGGGCCTGTCGTTCATCCTGCTGCTGATCTGCTCGGTGCTGAAGCGGACCACCAGCTTCAACGGCGTGCCGGTGATGGGCATGGTGCACGGCGTGCTGTTCGTGCTGTACGTGGTCTTCCTGGTGCAGGCGTACCAGGCCCGCCGCTGGGAGCCGAAGCGCGCGCTGCTGATGTTCGTGCTGTCGGTGCTGCCCACCGGCGGCTTCTTCGCCGAGCGGATGCTGGCCAAGGAGGAGCGCGGCGAGCTGGACGCGGCGAAGCCGGCCGCTGCCTGACACCGGAACGTGGTGCGCGGCGGTCGGGCCTCTTCGTGGGAGGCCCGGCCGCCGCGAGCTTTTGCGCTACCCGCTGGGGGTCAGTTGACGTTGACGCCGGTCCAGGCCGCCGCCACCGCGTTGTACTGGGTGGAGGTGGCGCCGTACAGGTCCTTCGCCGCGTTCAGGGTCGCGGTGCGCGCGGCCTTGTAGTTGGTGGTGGAGGTCATGTAGACGGTCAGCGCCCGGTACCAGATCTGCTGGGCCTGGGACCGGCCGATGCCGGTGAGGGTCGCCCCGTTGTAGGTGGGCGAGTTGTAGCTGACGCCGTTGATGGTCTTGGCGCCGCTGCCCTCGGCCAGCAGGTAGAAGAAGTGGTTGGCGACGCCCGAGGAGTAGTGGACGTCCTTGTTGCCGACCGTGGAGGACCAGTAGTCGGCGGACGCGCCGTCCTTGGAGGGCTTGTCCATGTAGCGCAGCGGCGTGCCGTTGCCGTTGATGTCGATCAGCTCGCCGATCAGGTAGTCCGGCACGTCCTTCGACAGGTTGGCGTAGAACTCCACCATCGAGCCGAAGATGTCGGAGGTCGCCTCGTTCAGGCCGCCGGACTCGCCCGAGTAGTTCAGGCCGGCGGTGTTGGAGGTGACGCCGTGGCTCATCTCGTGGCCGGAGACGTCCAGCTCGGTCAGCGGGTGGGTGTTGGACGCACCGTCGCCGTAGGTCATGCAGAAGCAGCTGTCGTCCCAGAACGCGTTGACGTAGTTGCTGCCGTAGTGGACCCGGCTGTACGCGCCGACACCGTCGTTGCGGATGCCGCTGCGGCCGAAGGTGTTCTTGTAGAAGTCCCAGGTGACGGCCGCGCCGTACTGGGCGTCCACGGCCGCGGACTCCTTGTTGGAGGCCAGGCCGTTGCCCCAGGAGTTGGTGGTCTTCGAGTACAGGGTGCCGTTGCCGGAGGTCTTGTTCGCCAGCGTGGTCGTGTACTGGTTGCCGCGGGTGGCGTCCTTCAACGTGTAGGTGCTGCCGGTCAGCGTGGTGGTCAGCGAGACGTTGCCGACGAAGACGCCGTTGCCGGTGCCGGTCGCGTTGGCGGTCTGGATCTCCTCGTGGGTGGAGAGGACCTCGCCGGTGTTGGCGTCGGTGACCAGCTTCTGGCGGCTCGGGGTGCCGTCGGCCCGCATGCCCTCGACGGTGGTGCGGTAGGCCAGGCGCGGGGCGCCGTCGGCGGCCCAGACGACCAGCTCGGCGGTGCCGGTGGCGCCGGAGACCGAGGTGAGGGCGGCCTCGTCGGCGTCCTTGGCGATGCCGACGGTGGACTGCACCGCGCCGGTCGCCTTGCCGGCGGCCTGGGCGGCCGTCAGCTTCGGGCTCAGCGAGGCCGGGGCCAGGCTGCCGGAGACGGCCTTGTCGGAGGAGCGGACCTGGCCCTTGGCGTCCTGGTGGACGACCAGGTCGCCGCCGAGCACGGGCAGTCCGTCGTAGGTGCGCTCGTAACGGAAGTGACGGGTACCGTCGGCGTCGACGATGGCGTCCTTGACCACCAGCTTCTCCTGGGCGCCGAGGCCCAGGGCCTTGGCGGCGGAGGGCGCCTGCGAGGCGGCCAGGGCCAGCGCGTTGCCGCGGTTCTGGGCGGCGGCGTTCTGGGCGGCCGGGTTCGGGGCGGCCTGTGCGATCCCGGCACTCACCTGGATCGCGCCGGCCAGCAGGGCCGAGGCAGAGAGAACGGCTCCGACAGCGAGCTTTCGCTTCACGTACGGGTTCCTTCCGGATCAACCGCGTGCGCGGTCGCACCACGTTCCGGGGCACCGGGGGTCAGTGCCTGCTGGGGCGGATACGGGTGCTGACGTGCAGCTCCGTGCGGTCTGAACGACGGACGCCGGTGGGGTGGGGCCGACGTGTCGAACGGGGCTGGGCAGAAGCATGACAACCGTTCAAATCCGGGAACAGCGCCCCGGCAACTATTGGCAAACTCTCGCCAGCGCCCCGGCAATGGAACGGTCAGGAAATCGGAGGTTTCACCGCGAACGATGCGCTGCGGGCTGGGCCTCGACCCAACTCCCGGGTTTTCACTGAATAGTGACGGAATATCCGGTGTAAAAGGCGGCCAACCGGTGGCGGTCGTCTGTTTGGCGCGAACCCGCCAACAGGCGGGCCTTGTCCACCATCGTGGACACCTGCTACTCCCGCCCCGCCCCGCGGGTACGGTGGGGTCGTGCCCAAGCCCCTCGCCCTCGACTTCGACCCGATCGCCCGCGCCGACCAGCTCTGGACCCGCCGCTGGGGCAAGGTGCCGGCGATGGCGGCGATCACCTCGGTGATGCGCGCCCACCAGATCCTGCTGGGCCGGGTCGACGCGGTGGTCAAGCCCTACGGCCTGACCTTCGCCCGTTACGAGGCCCTGGTGCTGCTCACCTTCAGCCGCTCCGGCGAACTCCCGCTGTCCAAGATCGGCGAGCGGCTGATGGTGCACCCCACCAGCGTCACCAACACCGTCGACCGCCTGGAGCGCGCCGGACTGGTCGCCCGCCGCCCCAACCCGCTCGACGGCCGCGGCGTCCTCGCCGCCATCACCGACCGCGGCCGCCAGGTCGTCGAACACGCCACCCGCGACCTGATGACCGTCGAATTCGGCCTGGAGGGCTACGACGAGGACGCCTGCCGCGAGGTGTTCGAACTGCTCCGCCCGCTGCGGGTCGCGGCCGGAGACTTCGACCTGCCGCACCAGGAGGGCCCGGGCCGGGAGCACCCGTAGGGCCGGTTACCCTCGATGGCATGAAGCAGAGTGTGCTGACCCGCTACCGCGCCATGGCCTACATCACCGGCGTCCTCCTGATCCTGCTCACCGCCGGGGTGATCGCCAAGTACGCCCTGGACGTGTCGGGCGCCGCGGGCTTCACCACCGCGGTCGGCATCGCGCACGGCTGGCTGTACGTGATCTACCTGGTGCTCGCCTTCGACCTCGGCACCAAGGCCAAGTGGCCGATCGGCAAGCTCGCCTGGGTCCTGCTGGCCGGCACCATCCCCACCGCCGTGTTCTTCGTCGAGCGCAAGGTCAGCCGCGAGATCGCCCCGCTGATCGCCGCGGAGCCGGCCGCCGCCTGACCCGCCGCACACCGCTCTGCCGGGCGCCCCTCCCTCGGGAGGGGCGCCCTTCGTGTGTTCGATTCCGGCGGCTGGGCATCGACAGATAGTAGGACGTCCGAGTAAATTAGTAGGACATCCAAGTAGTTGTGCCGCCCACCCACCGGGCGGCCGCACGGAGCGGAGTCGGAGCCGATGGACGCCGAGCAGATCGAAGCCGGCCGGCAGCGCTGGCAGCAGCGGTACGACAAGGCGCGCAAGCGCGACGCCGACTTCACCACGCTGAGCGGCGAGACCGTCGAGCCCGTCTACGGCCCGCCCGCCGGCCAGCCGGTCGAGGGCTTCGAGCGGATCGGCTGGCCCGGCGAGTACCCCTACACCCGCGGCCTGCACCCCACCGGCTACCGCGGCCGCGCCTGGACCATCCGCCAGTTCGCCGGCTTCGGCAACGCGCAGCAGACCAACGAGCGCTACCGGATGATCCTCGACGCGGGCGGCGGCGGCCTCTCCGTCGCCTTCGACATGCCCACCCTGATGGGCTACGACTCCGACGACGCCAAGTCGCTCGGCGAGGTCGGCCACTGCGGCGTCGCCATCGACTCCGCCGCCGACATGGAGGTGCTGTTCGCCGGCATCCCGCTCGGCGAGGTCACCACCTCGATGACCATCTCCGGCCCCGCCGTCCCGATCTTCTGCATGTACCTGGTCGCCGCCGAACGCCAGGGCGTCGACCCCGCCGTCCTCAACGGCACCCTGCAGACGGACATCTTCAAGGAGTACATCGCGCAGAAGGAGTGGCTCTTCGCCCCCGAGCCCCACCTGCGCCTGATCGGTGACCTGATGGAGCACTGCGCGAGCGGCATCCCCGCCTACAAGCCGCTCTCGGTCTCCGGCTACCACATCCGCGAAGCCGGAGCCACGGCCGCCCAGGAACTCGCCTACACCCTCGCCGACGGCCTCGCCTACGTCGAACTCGGCCTGTCCCGCGGCCTCGACGTGGACGTCTTCGCCCCCGGCCTGTCCTTCTTCTTCGACGCCCACCTCGACTTCTTCGAGGAGATCGCCAAGTTCCGCGCCGCCCGCCGGATCTGGGCCCGCTGGATGCGCGACCACTTCGGCGCCAAGACCGAGAAGGCGCAGTGGCTGCGCTTCCACACCCAGACCGCCGGCGTCTCCCTCACCGCCCAGCAGCCGTACAACAACGTGGTCCGCACCGCCGTCGAGGCCCTCTCCGCCGTCCTCGGCGGCACCAACTCCCTGCACACCAACGCCCTGGACGAGACCCTCGCGCTCCCCAGCGAGCAGGCCGCCGAGATCGCGCTGCGCACCCAGCAGGTGATCATGGAGGAGACCGGCGTCACCAACGTCGCCGACCCGCTCGGCGGCTCCTGGTACGTCGAGGCGCTCACCGACAAGATCGAGGCGCAGGTCGAGGAGATCTTCCGCCGCATCCTCGACAAGGGCGCCGCCGACCACCCGATCGGCCCGATGACCTCCGGAATCCTGCGCGGCATCGAGGAGGGCTGGTTCACCGGCGAGATCGCCGAGGCCGCCTTCCAGTACCAGCAGGCCCTGGAGAAGGGTGAGAAGAAGGTCGTCGGCGTCAACTGCCACCCCCGCAGCGTCACCCCCGAACTCGAAATTCTCCGCGTCAGCCACGAGGTCGAACGCGAGCAGGTCCGCGTCCTCGCCGACCGCAAGTCGCACCGCGACGAGACCGCCGTCCGCGCCGGCCTCGACGCGATGCTGGCCGCCGCCCGCTCCGGCGCCAACATGATCGAACCGATGCTCCGGGCCGTCCGCGCCGAAGCCACCCTCGGCGAGATCTGCCACGCCCTGCGCGACGAGTGGGGCACGTACCGCGAGAACGCCAGCTTCTGAGGGACCGGGGGCGCCGGGGTGTCCCCGGCGCCCCCGGTGCTACCTGTTCTCCAGGAGGAACGCCTCCCAGGTGCGGGTGCCGCGAGTCGCTCCCGGCCCGGCGAGGTTCCGGCCGTCGCGGTAGGCGCGGCCGATCTTTCCGGCGAGCGGCACGCGCAGCGTCCTGCGGGGGCGGAGGAGGTCGGCGAAGGCGTACACCCGGGGGCCGGCCAGGTCGGGGACGAGGCCGGCGGGGGCGGCGAGGGTGAGGGCGACCAGGCGGTCGGCGACCTCGCGAGGGTCGACGGGCTCGAAGCGCAGCCCCTTCGGGTCGGGCAGCACGGGGAGTCTGCCGAGCTTGCCCGCCATCGTGGCCACCAGGGTGTGGAACTGGGCGGCTCGCAGCACCGTCCAGGGCACGCCGCTGTCGGCGAGGGCGCGTTCCGCGTCCCGCTTGGCGCGGAACCAGCCGATCGGCATGGCGTCGGCGCCGATCACCGAGACCATCACGACGTGCCGGACGCCGCCCGCCAGGGCCATCGCGTCGGCGAGGCGTCGGCCGGCGGTGTCGTCGCCCTTCGCGCCGCCGGCGAGGTGCAGCACGGTGTCGACGCCGTCCAGTGCCTCGGCCAGCCCGGTGCCGGCGATCAGGTCGCCGCGGACGTAGTGGACGCCGTCGCTGTCGGGGCGGGTGCGGCGGCTGAGCACGCGGACAGTGCAGCCGGCTTCGAGGAGCTGCGGGACGACGAGGGCGCCGAGGGTTCCGGTGCCGCCGGTGACGAGGACGTTCATGGCGTGTGCTCCGTTCCGGCCGCCGGCGTGATCGTCCGGCCTGCCACAGTGGGTGTCTGCAGTGGTGACCCCGACCGGGAAAGGGATGTGACAGATGAGCGGGGGAGCTCTTCTCGCGGAGCGGTTCGAGGCGCAGCGGCCCAGGTTGCGGGCGGTGGCGTACCGGATGCTGGGGTCGTTGGGGGAGGCCGAGGACGCGGTGCAGGAGGCGTGGTTGCGGCTGGACCGGCATGCGGAGGAGGTGGAGAACCTCGGCGGCTGGTTGACCACGGTGGTGTCGCGGGTGTGCCTGAACGAGCTGCGCAGCCGTTCGCGGCGGCGGGAGGAGGAGCTGGACACCCAGGTGCCGGATCCGGTGCTGGCCGCGCCGGAGCGGGACGATCCGGAGGCGGTGGCGCTGCTGGGGGACCGGGTGGGGATGGCGCTGCAGGTGGTGCTGGGGACGCTGGGGCCGGCGGAGCGGTTGGCGTTCGTGCTGCACGATCTGTTCGCGGTGCCGTTCGAGGAGATCGCGCCGTTGTTGGAGAAGTCCCCGGCGGCGGTGCGGCAGTCGGCGAGTCGGGCGCGCAGGCGGGTGAAGGAGCGGGCGCCGGAGCCCGATCGGGATCCGGCGGTGCAGCGGGGCGCGGTGGAGGCGTTCCTGGCGGCGGCCCGGGAAGGCGACTTCGAGGCGCTGGTCCGGGTGCTGGCGCCGGACGCGGTGCTGCGTTCGGACGGCGGTGCGCTGGTGGAGCTGTCCCGGGTGCTGCGCGGCGGTGCGGCGATCGCCGCCTCCGCGGCCGGGTTCCGGAGCCTGGCGCCGTTCGCGCGGCTGGTGCTGGTGAACGGCGCCTACGGCGTGCTGACGGTCCGGGAGGGCCGTCCGGTGTCGGTGATGGCGTTCACCGTGGTGGGCGGCCGGGTGGCGCGGATCGACGTGCTGAACGATCCGGCGCGGTTGGCGGCGCTGGCACTGCCGAGCTGAGCGGCCGTCAGCGCAGCAGCCCCGGGAAGGGGTTGAGGAGCAGGGTGGTGAAGCGGTGGATCCAGTCCGGGGTGACGGGTTCGCCGCTCACCAGCAGGCGGTGTTCGACGGTGCCGGCGATGGTGTCGAAGATGATGTCGATCTCCTCGTCGGCGGTGGCCGGGTCCCGGTCGGGGTCCATCTCGCCGCGGGCCTGGGCGTTGGCCCGGCCGAGTTGGACCAGGACCTTCTGCGGCTGGACGATCCGTTCGCGGATGCGGTGGCGGAGTTGGACGTCGCGGCTGCCCTCGGCGAACAGGGCGAGCAGGGCGGCCTGGGTCTCGGGGCGGGTGAGGAGCTCGGCGAAGCGGGCGACCACGGCCTCGATGTCGGCCTGCAGGCTGCCGCGGTCGGCGCACTCCAGTTGGTCGAAGAGGCTGGCGATGGCGTCGACCACGAGCTCGCTCTTGGACGGCCAGCGGCGGTAGAGGGTGGTCTTGGCGACGCCGGCCCGCTGGGCGACGTCGCCCATGGTGAGTCCGCCCCAGCCGAGTTCGGCGAGTGCCTCGCGGGTGGCGTCCAGGATGGCCTGGTCGGCGGCGACGCTGCGGGGGCGGCCCTTGCCGCGGGTGGGCGGCGGGGTGACGGCGGCCGGCGGGTCCGGGTGCTCGGCGGGCTGCCGGGTGGTGGGGGCCACCGCGCCTCCTCAGCGAATTTACTCAGAAGTAACTTGGTGGGCCCACGGTAGCGACCTGCGGCGCTGCCCGACACCCGCCCGGGGTCGGAAAGTGGGACAGCTCACGCTTCCGGAGGGCGGTTGGGGCTTGCGGGGGGAGCCCGTCGGGCAGATACGCTACGACCAGTAGCGAAAGAGCGACAACCAATGTGCCCTGCCCTCCGGGATCGGGCGGGCACGGGGCGCGGATGGGGATCCGCGCCCGAACGGTCGGGCTCCGCCGGGGGAGGCGGGGCGTCCGGGTTTCGGCATTTCCGGGCGGATGGCGTCCGGTACCGGCTCCGGCGGGGGAGGATAGAGCCATGCAGTCACGGAATTCGCGTCTCAACAGCTCCGCCCTGCGCGGTGCGGTGGACCTCGCCGCGGTGAAGGCGGCCGGAGAGGCCGCCCAGAAGGCGGAGCAGACCCGGGCCGAGCGAGCCCGGCAGGCGGCGGCGGGCGAAGCCCCGGCGCTCGCGGACTACCCCCTGGTGCTGGACGTCACCGAGGACACCTTCGAGTCGGAGGTGGTCCAGCGCTCGACCGAGGTCCCCGTGGTGGTGGACTTCTGGGCCGAGTGGTGCGGTCCCTGCAAGCAGCTGAGCCCGATCCTGGAGCGCCTCGCCGAGGAGTACGCGGGCCGGATCGTGCTCGCCAAGATCGACGTGGACGCCAACCCGCTGATCGCCCAGCAGTTCGGCATCCAGGGGATCCCGGCCGTGATGGCCGTGGTGGCGGGCCAGCTGGTGCCGCTGTTCCAGGGCGCCGAGAACGAGTCGAACGTCCGCAAGGTGCTGGACCAGCTGATCGCGGTCGCCGAGCAGCGCTTCGGCATCGTCGGCACCGCCGCGGGCGGCGCGGGCGCGGGCGAGGAGGCGGTGCCGCGGGTGCCGGCCGACCCGGCGCTGGAGGCCGCGCACGACGCGCTGGACCGGGGCGACCTGGGCGGCGCGGTGCAGGCGTACCAGAACGTGCTGGGCGAGCGGCCCGGCCACGTCGAGGCGAAGCTCGGCCTGGCCCAGGCGCAGCTGCTGCAGCGGGTGGAGAAGCTCGACCCGCAGCAGGTGCGCTCCGACGCGGCGGCCGACGCGAAGGACGTGCAGGCCCAACTGCGGGCGGCCGACCTGGACTTGGTCGGCGGGCACGTCGAGGACGCGTTCGGCCGGCTGGTCGACACCGTGGCGAGGACCT
>NZ_BMRI01000003.1:21431-94866 GCF_014648555.1 Kitasatospora griseola | reverse complement strand
CGACCGGGACACCGCGCGGCTGCGGCTGCTGGAACTGTTCGAGGTGATCGGCTCCGAGGACCCGCGCACCGTGGCGGCCCGTCAGGCCCTGGCTCGGGTGCTGTTCTGACGGCACTCGGTGACACGTCGGATGACCTGCGGTGTCGTCGGCGATTTGACGACTTTCGCGGGTGAACCGGGCAGGTTTACCAAATCTTGATAACACCCCTTCTTCGTCGCGGTGCGTGACGGAGGAGGGGTGTTTCGTCTGCGTTTGCGGGGGTCACGGCTCCGGCGGTCCGAGCTTTTCGTCACGCTGCGCAGTCGGGCCTTCGATCCCCTGAGCGAACGCGTTCACTGTTGGATTACCCGTCAGTAACGCACCCCTTGTGCTCCGCCCGGTATTCGAGCACGATCGGCGACGCCCGGTCCCTCCACTGCGAGGGTCCCCGCCGGGTGAGGGCAGGGGGGTAACCGCAGATCCCACGCGGCGGTTCCTGGCCTCGGCGATCGCGCATCCCGCGCGTTCGCACGGTTGTCGCTCGGGGTGATCGCCCATGCCGTCCCCACGGCGCCAGGCGCTCTCCGCTACCGAGGACGTAGCTCTCTCCCATTTCGGGTCGAACCGGGTGCGGGACGCACCGGAACGGCCGGAGATGTACGTCCTAGAAGGAGGACTCGCATGTCCACGTCTTACGGCAAGACCCGCTGGAAGCGCTTCGCCCTGGTGATGGTGCCCAGCGTCGCGGCCACCGCCGCGATCGGCGTCTCCCTGGCCAACTCGGCGCTCGCGGCCTCGTTCGCGGTCTCCGGCCAGCAGTTCAAGGTCACCGTCGACCAGCTGCACGGCGAGAACTTCTCGCAGTTCGGCGGCGTCGACATGCAGGCCGACGGCAAGACCGCGCACCCGGTCGCCATCTCGGCGTTCGACACCGCCCGGCTGCAGAACCTGTGCCAGTCGGTCGTCACCGACCTCGGCCCGCTCGGCAAGTGGACCCTGGTCCTCAAGGCCGGCGACAGCCCCGACGAGGCCAAGCAGGTTCACGCCCAGCAGTTGCTGATCGACATGAACCAGCTGAACGCCGACGCCGAGTTCCACAGCATCAACATCGGCCAGGACGCCGGCACCCTGCAGGGTTCGGCCATCGACAAGCTCAAGAACGACGGCGGCAAGGTGCCGACCGGCGCGCAGGGCTTCGCGCAGTCCGCCAAGTCCGCGGACCTGTCGAAGGTCCAGCAGACCGCCTGGGCGACCTCGGCGGGCACCTTCACGCTCCCGGGCCTGCGCCTGAACATCACCCAGGGCGCCAACGAGTGCTACTAGTCCGCGACTGACGGCCCGTCAGGCGGGCCCGACCGTGGACCACCGGTCCGAGGGGGCGGCATCGCGCCGTTCCCTCGGGCCGCACCCCGGCGTACCCGGGGCCATCCGTATTTCCCCCTCGGACCCACCATCGAGGAGTCGCACCATGTCCAGCGCAACCGTCGAAGCCTGGCCCGAGGACCCGGCCGGCCTGGTCCGTCGAGGCCGGCGGGGGTTCCGTGCCTGGCGGCGCACCCGGCCGTTCTGGGGTGGCCTGCTGGCCGTGATCGCCGGCCTCCCGATCCTGTACTTCCCGTACGCCCACCTCACGCTGGGCGGCCTGACCGTGGCGATGGCCACCACCGCCGGGGCCGGCTCGCTGCTGATCGGCCTCCTGATGATGGTGCTCGGCGTCACCGTCTGGTTCCAGCCGGTGGTGCGGGTGTTCTGCGGGGTGGCGACCACCATCCTGGCGCTGATCTCCATCCCGGTCTCCAACCTGGGCGGCTTCGGCATGGGTGCGATCCCCGGCCTGATCGCCGGCGGCCTGCTGGTCTCCTGGGCGCCGCTGCAGCCGCTCCCGGCCGCCGGGCCGGAGGCCGCCGAGGCGGCGGCCGAGATGGCGGCCGCGCCCCAGGACGCCGCGCCGACCGCGCAGCTGCCCGCGCAGGCCGCGGCGGAGCAGCCGCTGGAGTACGGAGCCGCACCGACAGCGCACGCGGAGGGGGAGCAGCGGTGACCGACTCGGAGAAGCCTGCGGTTCCCGGTCCGCGGCACGCGGTGCCACGCGAGGGCGTGCGGTCCCGGCTGCGCGGGCGGGCGCTGGCGATCGCCGCCGTGCCGACCGCGCTGCTGGTCGGCGCCGCCTACACGCCGACCCTGGCGGTGGCGGCCGACCCGCAGTCCGGGGCCTGCGCGAGCAGCCCGGACGCCGTGCTCAAGGAGACGCCCGTCCCGAAGAGCGAGATCGCGGTGCAGCCGGACTCCTCGGTGAGCCAGGCGGTGGCCGCGCAGTCCGGGCAGGCGCCCGCGGGCAGTGCCGCCGCAGTGCCGGCGGTGTTCACCGGCTCGGCCGGCGTGCGGTCCGCCGCCTACGTGACGCCGAACGGGGCTCCGGCGGGCGCCGGGGTGCAGCAGGCCGGGGCCATCGACGACTGGTGGAACAACCTGATCCACCCGGGCGCCGCCGCGACCGCCACCCCGTCGACCGCGCCGAAGGCCGCGTCCCCCGCGTCCCCCGCGCCCGCCGCCACCCCGAGCCCCACCGCGAAGCCGTCCGCCGCCCCGAGCCCCTCGGCGACCGGGCGGCCGGCCACCGGGGCGCCCGCCGCGCCGGACGCCCCGGCCGAGCCGTCGGAGCCGGCCGCCACCGGCACGAAGGCCCCGTCGACCAAGGCGCCGAAGTCGTCCGCGTCCGCCTCGGCGTCGGCGTCGGCCGACCCGAACTGCCTGGTGAGCACCCGGGGCCTGGCGGCGAAGGCCGCGCCCAAGGGCCACGTGGTGCCGGACCAGAACTGGGTGCTGCACTCGACCCGGCTGGCGCTGCACGGCTCGGTGTTCAACGGCGTCTACGACGTCACCACGGAGAGCGGCACCAAGCGGGTGCTGAAGTTCACCACCGACAGCGTCGACATCGAGAACCTGGACATGTCGACCATCCAGATCCCGGGCCTCACCTTCCACGTGAAGAGCCGTGAGGGATCGACCTCCACCATGCGCAACGGCCCGATCACCATGTACGTGGAGAGCCTGTCCGGGCACCTGGCGGCGATCTACGGCCTGCCGATACCGATCGACCTGGGTGAGATCACGCTGACCCCGGACACCCTGCCGAAGTGGCTGTGGGACTTGCTGGGCGCGATCCCGATCCCGCTGGACCTGACGCTCACCGGCGCCAAGGCGGTGCAGGCCGGCCAGTTCGGCGGCGACCTGAAGATCCCGGGCATGCGGCTGTTCAACGACAAGGAGCCGTACGACGGCTGAGCCGTCGTCAGCTGCGAGGAAGGCCCCCGACGGCGAACCGTCGGGGGCCTTCTCGTGCGGGTGCCGCCGGTGTCAGCGGCCGCCGCGGGTGCCCAGGTGGTGGACCTGGACCATGTTGGTGGTGCCCGGGATGCCGACCGGCACGCCGGCGGTGACGATCACGGTGTCGCCCTCGGCGAGGCGGCCCAGCTTCAGCAGCTCGCGGTCGACCTGCTCGACCATCGCGTCCGTGGTGGCCACCTGCTCGGTGACGTACGCCTCGACGCCCCAGCTCAGCGAGAGCTGGTTGCGGGTGGCGACGTCCGGGGTGAAGGCGATCACCGGGATCGGCGAGCGGTAGCGGGACAGCCGGCGGGCGGTGTCGCCGGACTTGGTGAAGGCGATCAGGGCCTGGCCGTTGAGGAAGTCGCCCAGCTCGCACGCGGCGCGGGCGACCGAGCCGCCCTGGGTGCGCGGCTTGCGGCCCGGGTTGAGCGGCTGGAGGCCCTGCGAGAGCAGCTCCTCCTCGGCCTTCTCGGCGATCCTGCTCATGGTCTTGACGGTCTCGACCGGGTACTTGCCGACGCTGGACTCGGCGGACAGCATCACGGCGTCCGCGCCGTCCAGGATCGCGTTGGCGACGTCGGAGACCTCGGCGCGGGTCGGGCGCGAGGCGTGGATCATCGACTCCATCATCTGGGTGGCGACGATCACCGGCTTGGCGTTCCGGCGGGCCAGGGTGACCAGCTGCTTCTGGACCAGCGGCACCTTCTCCAGCGGGTACTCGACCGCCAGGTCGCCGCGGGCCACCATGATCGCGTCGAAGGCGAGGACGATCTCCTCCATCGCCTCGACGGCCTGCGGCTTCTCGATCTTGGCGATGACCGGCACACGAATGCCGACCTCGTCCATGACCTTGTGGACGTCGTCGATGTCCGCGGCGTTGCGGACGAACGACAGCGCGACCATGTCGACGCCCAGCCGCAGGGCGAAGCGCAGGTCGTCCTTGTCCTTCTCGGACAGCGCGGGCACGTTGACCGCCGCGCCGGGCAGGTTGATGCCCTTGTTGTTGGAGAGCACACCGCCCTCGACCACCACGGTCCGCACCCGCGGGCCGTCGACGCTGACGACCTCCAGGGCGATGACGCCGTCGTTGATCAGGATCGGGTCGCCGGGCTTCACGTCACCGGGCAGGCCCTTGTAGGTGGTGCCGCAGATGTACTGGTCACCGGGGACGTCCTCGGTGGTGATGGTGAACGTGTCGCCGTTGTCAACGGTCACCGGGCCGTTGGCGAAGGTCGCCAGACGGATCTTGGGGCCCTGCAGGTCGGCCAGCACGCCGATGGTGCGGCCGGTGTCCTCCGACACCTGGCGGACGCGGCGGTACCGGTCCTCGTGCTCGGCGTGGGAGCCGTGGCTCATGTTCAGTCGGGCGACGTTCATGCCCGCTTCGACGATGGCCTTCAGCTGTTCGTAGGAGTCCGTGGCAGGACCCAGGGTGCAGACAATTTTCGCTCGGCGCATATCCGTCAGTCTATCCGTTCGTGTTATCGATGCATTCGGCTCGAATCGTCAGATATCGCCAACGAACATTCCGAGGGATGGGATACTGACGGGTAGTCAGCCCGCGTCGGCCCTACACCTCGTGGACCAGCGCGAACGTCTGCTGGGCGATCTCCAGTTCCTCGTCGGTGGGCACCACGGCGACGGTCACCCGGCCGTAGGACGGCGAGATCACCCGGGCGTGGCGCGAACGCACCGCGTTCAGCTCCGGATCCACCGAAATGCCCAGCTCCTCCAGATTGGCACAGACCGCCGCCCGGACCTCCGCGGAGTTCTCGCCGACACCCGCGGTGAACGCGACGGCGTCCACCCGGCCCAGCACCGCGTAGTAGCCGCCCAGGTAGCGGCGGATCCGGTGCACGTACGAGTCGAAGGCCAGCTTGGCGTCCTCGTCGCCGTCCTGGGCGCGGCGCACCACCTCGCGCATGTCGTTGTCGCCGCACAGGCCGAGCAGGCCGCTGCGGCGGTTCAGCAGGTCGTCGATCTGATCGATGGTCAGGCCGCCCACCCGGTGCAGATGGAACACCAGGCCCGGGTCCACGTCACCGGAACGGGTGCCCATCACCAGGCCCTCCAGCGGCGTCAGGCCCATCGAGGTCTCCACGCACACCCCGCCCGCCACCGCCGACACCGACGCGCCGTTGCCCAGGTGCAGCACGATCACGTTCAGCTCGGCCGGGTCGCGGCCCAGCAGCCGGGCGGTCGCCCGGGAGACGTACTGGTGCGAGGTGCCGTGGAAGCCGTAGCGGCGCACCCGGTGCTCGTCGGCGGTCTTCCGGTCGATCGCGTACCGGGCCGCGTGCTCCGGCAGGGTGGCATGGAAGGCGGTGTCGAACACCGCGACCTGCGGCAGGTCCGGGCGCATCGCGCGGGCCACCTCGATGCCGGTGATGTTCGCCGGGTTGTGCAGCGGCGCCACCGGGATCAGTCGGCGGATCTCCGCCACCACCGCGTCGTTGATCAGCGTCGGCCGGGTGAAGCGCAGCCCGCCGTGCACCACCCGGTGGCCGATCGCCGCCAGCTCCGGCGAGTCCAGGCCCATCAGGTCCGCGGCCAGCTCGTCGGCGACCGCCCGCAGCGCCCCGTCGTGGTCGGCGAACCGCCGCACCGACTCGCGCGGCTCCCCGGTCAGCGGCAGGTGCAGCAGCCGGCCCTCGGCCTCGCCGATCCGCTCCACCAGGCCGGACGCCAGCCGGGAGCCGTCCAGCATGTCGATCAGCTGGTACTTCACCGAGGACGACCCGGCGTTCAGCACCAGGACACGGGTACCGGTGGTCACTGCGCGTCTCCCTCGGCGGACTGGGTCTGGGACTGGATCGCGGTGATCGCCACGGTGTTGACGATGTCCTCGACCAGGGCGCCCCGGGACAGGTCGTTCACCGGCTTGTTCAGGCCCTGCAGCACCGGGCCGACCGCGATCGCGCCGGCCGACCGCTGCACCGCCTTGTAGGTGTTGTTGCCGGTGTTGAGGTCCGGGAAGACCAGCACGGTGGCCCGGCCCGCCACCGGCGAGCCCGGCAGCTTGGTCTGCGCGACGCGCGCGTCCACCGCCGCGTCGTACTGGATCGGCCCCTCCACCAGCAGGTCCGGGCGCAGCGCGCGGACCAGCTCGGTGGCCTTGCGGACCTTGTCCACGTCCGCGCCGGAGCCCGAGGTGCCGGTCGAGTACGAGAGCATCGCCACCCGCGGCTCCACCCCGAACTGGGCGGCGGTCTCGGCGGACTGGATCGCGATGTCGGCCAGCTGCTGGGCGTCCGGGTCCGGGTTGACCGCGCAGTCGCCGTAGACCAGCACCTTGTCGGCCAGGCACATGAAGAACACCGAGGAGACGATCGACGCGTCCGGCGAGGTCTTGATCACCTCGAACGCCGGGCGGATGGTCGCCGCCGTCGAGTGCACCGCGCCGGAGACCATGCCGTCCGCGATGCCCTCCTGCACCATCAGGGTGCCGAAGTACGAGACGTCGGTGACCACGTCGAGCGCCCGCTCGACCGTCATGCCCTTGTGCGCCCGGGCCTTGGCGTACAGCTCGGCGAACTGCTGGCGCAGCGGGCTGGCCGCCGGGTCGACGATCCGCAGCCGGGTGCCGGAGTCGCCGGCCTGCGGGAACTCGATGCCGAGCGCGGCGGCCCGGCGGTGCACCGTCTCCGGCTCGCCGAGCAGGGTCAGGTCGCAGATGTTGCGGCGCAGCAGCACCTCGGCGGCGCGCAGCACCCGGTCCTCGGCGCCTTCGGGGAGCACGATGTGCCGGCGGTCGGCGCGGGCCCGTTCCAGCAGCGCGTGCTCGAACATCATCGGGGTCACCCGCTCGGAGCGGGTCAGCTCGATCCGGCTGGTCAACTCGGCGGTGTCGACGTGCAGTTCGAACAGGCCGAGGGCGATCTCGGCCTTGCGCGGGTTGTTCGGGCCGATCCGGCCCTCCAGGGGGGTGAGCGTCGTGGCGGTCAGCCAGGAACCCTCCTCGACCTCCGCCACCGGCGTGCCCGGGGCGAGCCGGGAGGCCAGCGCCATCACGTCCGGGCCCGGGTGCTGGCCGAGCGTGAGCAGCACGCCGGCGATCGGCGGGGAGCTCGCCGCGTGCGCCGCCAGCGCGCCGATCAGCAGGTCCGCCCGGTCGCCCGGGGTGACCACCAGGGCGCCCTCGGACAGCGCGTTCAGGAAGGTCGGCAGCATCGCGCCGCCGAACACGAACTTCCGCACGTCCCGGGACAGTCCGGCCGCGTCGCCGAGCAGCACCGTCGCACCGGTCGCCTCGACCAGCTGCGCCACGGTCGGCGCGGCCAGCGACGGCTCCTCCGGGACGACGTACACCGGCACCGGGAGCTTCTCGGTCAGCGCCCGCTGCACCTGCTGCTTGACGCCCGGCGCCACCCGGTTGGCGATCATCGCCAGGATCGAGCAGCCCAGGTCGCGGTAGGCCCGGTGGGCGTTGCGGACCTCCGCGACCACGGCCTGCGGGTCGTCCTGCCGGCCGCCGACCACCGGGAGGACGGCCGCCCCGAACTCGTTCGCCAGCCGGGCGTTGAAGGCCAGCTCGTCCGGGATGTTCGTGTCCGAGTAGTCGGTGCCGAGCACCAGCACCGCCTGGCAGCGCCGCTCCAGCTGGTGGAACCGGTCGACCAGGACGGAGACCAGCTCGTCCTGGCCGCGGGCGGCCTGCAGGGCGGCCGCCTCGTCGTAGGTCAGCCCGTACAGCTCGGTGCTGGGCAGGTCCAGCCGGTAGCGGGTGCGCAGCAGCTCCACCACGTGGTCGGTGGCCGGCTGTCCGTTGTCCGAGGTGTGCACCAGGGGCCGGAACACCCCGACCCGGTCCACCTGACGGGTCAGCAGTTCCATGACCCCGAGTTCCACGGCCTGTCGGCCGTCCCCCCGGTCGATCCCGGTCACGTACACGCTGCTCGCCACGGTGGAACTCTCCGTCCGTCTTTCTCAGGCTGCGGTCATCTTGACCATACCTTCGTACGACATTCGGACCGGGCTGCGGCACTGCCGTTAGGGCCGCCCGGGGGTGCCGGAAGTCCTCCGTGTCCGACCGACGGCGCGGCGGGCGGTCAACGGGCCGGACGGAGCCAGACGGTGGCCAGCGGCGGCAGCACCAGCTCCGCCGAACGGGACTGGCCGTTCCACTGCGCGCCCTCCGCCTTCACCGGCAGCGAGTTGGCGATCCCGCTGCCGCCGTACCGCTCGGCGTCGGTGTTCAGCGCTTCCTCCCACAGCTGCTCGCCGCCCTCCAGCCGGGGCAGGCCGACCCGGAAGCCGTGCCGGACCACGGGGGAGAAGTTGCAGACCGCCACCAGTGGGCTGCCGTCGGCGGCGAACCGGACGAAGGAGAACACGTTGTCGTCGGCCGCGCCGCCGTCCAGCCAGCGGAACCCGGCCGGGACGGTGTCCTGCTCGTACAGCGCGGGGGTGTCCCGGTAGACCCGGTTCAGGTCGCCGACCAACCGCTGCACGCCCCGGTGGTCGGCGTGCGCCTCCCATGCCTCGTCCAGCACCCACCACTGCGGGCCGCTCTCGTGCTCCCACTCCGCGCCCTGGGCGAACTCCTGCCCCATGAACAGCAGTTGCTTGCCCGGGTGGGCCCACATGAAGCCCAGGTAGGCGCGGTGGTTGGCGCGCCGCTGCCACCAGTCGCCGGGCATCTTGGAGACCAGCGCCTGCTTGCCGTGCACCACCTCGTCGTGCGAGATCGGCAGGATGTAGTTCTCCGAGTACGCGTACACCATCGAGAAGGTCATCTCGTTGTGGTGGTACCTGCGGTGCACCGGCTCCTTGGACATGTAGACCAGCGAGTCGTGCATCCAGCCCATGTTCCACTTCAGGCCGAAGCCCAGGCCGCCGGTGTCGGTGGGCCGGGTGACGCCGTCCCAGGCGGTGGACTCCTCGGCGACGGTCAGCACACCCGGGCAGCGCCGGTAGACGGTGGCGTTCATCTCCTGGAGGAAGGACGCCGCGTCCAGGTTCTCCCGGCCGCCGAACCGGTTGGGCGACCAGCCGCCGCCCTCGCGGGAGTAGTCGAGGTAGAGCATCGAGGCGACCGCATCCACCCGCAGGCCGTCCACGTGGAACTCCTCGCACCAGTACACCGCGTTGGCGACCAGGAAGTTGCGCACCTCGGTGCGGCCGTAGTCGAACTCCAGCGTCCCCCAGTCCGGGTGCTCGGCGCGCTGCGGGTCGGCCGGCTCGTACAGCGGCTCGCCGTCGAAGCGGGCCAGCGCGAAGTCGTCCTTCGGGAAGTGCGCGGGCACCCAGTCGACCAGCACGCCGATGCCGTGCCGGTGCAGCGTGTCGACCAGGTGGCGGAAGTCGTCGGGGGTGCCGAGCCGGGCCGTCGGGGCGTAGAAGCCGGACACCTGGTAGCCCCAGGAACCGCCGAACGGGTGCTCCATCACCGGCATGAACTCGACGTGGGTGAAGCCCAGTTCGGTCAGGTAGCCGGGCAGCACCTCGGCGATCTGCCGGTAGGACGTCAGATCCGGCCGCCACGAGGCGAGGTGCAGCTCGTAGACCGACATCGGGGCCCGGTGGTGGACGGTGTGCGCCCGCGCCGCCATCCACTCGGCGTCCTGCCACTCGTACCGGGAGACCGTCACCACCGAGGCGGTGTCCGGAGGGCACTGGGCGGCGCGGGCCAGCGGGTCGGCCTTCTCCACCATCCGGCCGGAGCGGGTCAGGATCTGGTACTTGTACTGCGCGCCCTCGCCGAGGCCCGGCACGAACAGCTCCCACACGCCGGACGAGCCCAGCGAGCGCATCGGGTGCGCGGTGCCGTTCCAGTGGTTGAACGAGCCGACCAGCCGCACCCCGACGGCGTTCGGCGCCCACACCGCGAACGAGGTGCCGGCCACCCCGTCCACGGTGCGCACGTGCGAGCCGAGCGCGTGCCACAGCTGCTCGTGCCGGCCCTCCGAGATCAGGTGCAGGTCCAGCTCGCCGAGCGTCGGGGCGAACCGGTAGCCGTCCTGCTGCTCCAGCGGCTCCCCGCCCGGGTACGTCACCTTCAGCGAGCAGGCGGGGAACCGCTGCCCCGTCAGCAGACCGGTGAACAGGCCGGCCTGCTGGTGCGTCAGCTCGGCCGGGCCGAGCGCGGTCTCCACCACCACCCGCTCGGCGAACGGGCGCAGCACCCGGATCGCCGTGCCCGTCGGCAGCGCGTGCGCTCCCAGAAGGGCGTGCGGGTCGTGGTGCGCGCCGGACACCAGGCGCTCCACCTCGCCCGGCGGCAGCGGCGCCTCCGGCAGGCGCAGCGCCGAGCCCGGAGCGGGCCGGACGGGCGTCGGACGGGACTTCGCCGGGCGTTCGGCCCTCCGGGGAGCGGCCGCCGCCGGGCTCTTCGGCGCCGCGCCGGCCGGCCGCGCGGGCTTCGTCGGGGACTGCCGGCCGGCCCCCCTGCCGTGCTCGCCGTTCCGGAAGGTGGCCGGGACAGCCGGTTGGCGGTCGGCCGGCAGGGACGGGTCGAGCGGACCGAGCGGGGTCACGGCGGAGGCCTCCTGGATTCCTGCGAACGGGTCGGGGTTACTGCCGGGAGAGCGGACCGCCCGGCCGGGGAGGCCGGGCGGACTGTCAGGCGGAGTCGGCCAGCCGGTTGATCGCGGCCAGCGGGATCGGCAGCCAGCTCGGCCGGTGCCGTGCCTCGTACACCACCTCGTACACGGCCTTGTCGATCTCCAGCGCGCGCATCAGCTCCGGGGACGCGGACGGATCGGCGCCGCCGCCCGCGGTGTACCCGGCGCAGTACGCGGCCCGGTTGCGGGCCGCCCAGGCGGCGGCCAGGTGGGCCAGTTCCGGGTCCTGGACGGGGGCGCCGGCCAGCAGGTGGGCGGCCGCGTAGTCGAAGGAGCGGAGCATCGCGGCGACGTCCCGCAGCGCGGGCTGCGGCAGGCGGCGCTCGGCCAGCGGCTTGGCCGGCTCGCCCTCGAAGTCCAGCAGCACCCAGCCCTGCGGGGTGCGCATCGCCTGGCCCAGGTGCAGGTCGCCGTGGATGCGCTGGACCAGCAGCCCGTCCAGGTGGGCGGCCGTCAGCTGCTGGAAGGCGGAGCGCAGCGCGGAGCGGTAGCGCAGCAGGCCGGGCACCGCGGTGACCGCGGCGTCCAGCCGGTCGGCCATCGCGCCCGCCAGCTCGGCGATCCGCGGCCGGTCCAGCCGGGTGGTGGGCATCGAGCGGGCCAGCACCCGGTGCACCTCGGCGGTGGCCCGGCCCAGCCGGTGCGCCTCGATCGCGAAGTTGCCCGGCGACGGGTCGCCCTTCAGCCGGGCGACCTGGTCGAGCGCCAGCTCCCAGCCGTCCTCGGCGTCCGGCAGGTAGCGCTGCAGCAGGCCCAGGGTGGCGGGCTCGGAGCGCTCCAGCCGGCACTCGAACCAGGCGGCGACCCGGGGGATGCGGGTCGAGCCGGCCCGGGACAGCGCCAGCGACAGTTCCAGGTCGGGGTTGGTCCCGGGACTGATCCGGCGGAACAGCTTCAGGATGAACGCGGTGTCGTAGATCACCGAGGAGTTGGACTGCTCGGCGGTGGACGCCCGTCCCGGGATGTTGCCGGGCAGGCCCGGGCCCGGGGTGCGGCGGAACGACAGCGAACCGAACCGGTCGCCGGTGGCCAGGTGCTCCAGCAACCGGCCCGTCAGCTCCGGGTCGTGCACCGCGTCGTAGAGCGTCGCGCCGTCGTAGGTGCCGCCCGCCAGTCGGCCCAGCACCGCCCGCTGCCCGACCGCCGCGGGCCGCTCCGAGCGGATGCCCAGCAGCAGTTGGTAGACGTCGCCGGGGCCGGCGGCCGCCCCGCCGTGCTCCACCCGCAGCAGCAGGTGCAGCAGCGCCGGATCGCCGACCTGGAGCGGCGTGCCGATCACCGGGACCAGGGCGGCGATCGGCCGGCCCTTGCCGGCGTACCAGCGCTGGGTGGGAAGCCATTCGGCGATCAGCGGCAGGGCCGCCTGGACCAGCTCGCTGACTCCCGCGGCGGTTCTCCGGGCCCCCGGCGCCCGCGTGCCGACCGGCCCGGGGGCGGCCGACGGATCACGGTGCAGGTGGGCTTGAGAACGGGAGGTTTCGGACATGACTCCCTTTCCCCGGAAGCGGGCGGCTGCCCGACGGGTCGTGGCCGGGCCCTTCACTCTTCCGGATTTCGACGGCGCGGCGGCGACGGCACGCGAGCCGCTGGCTCGGTGTCACGCCTTCGTGTGGATGGCCGTTGGGCTGTTCTCCGTACGCGGTGGTGCGAAGACCTCCGGGGGCGCGCGGAACAACTCGCGCGCCCGCGGAAGGGGTGTCCCGATCGGGGCCTGTCAGGGCCTGGGGGATCGTTCGGTGAACGAGCGTGGCGCAGTGGCCCCCGCCGCTACTTCGCCCCGGACGCCTTCGCCGGGGACTGGCGCAGCTGGAACCAGTAGAAGCCGTGGCCGGCCAGCGTCAACAGGTACGGCCACTCGCCGATGGTGGGGAAACGCACGCCGCCGATCAGCTCGACCGGGTACCGCCCCCCGTACTGCCGCAGGTCCAGTTCGGTCGGCTGCGCGAACCGCGAGAAGTTGTTCACGCACATGACCAGGTCGCCCTCGTACTCGCGCACGAAGGCCAGCACCGCGGGGTTGCTGGAGGGCAGCTCCGTGTAGCCGCCGAGGCCGAACGCGGGGTTGAGCTTGCGAATCTCGATCATGCGACGCGTCCAGTGCAGCAGCGAACTCGAACTGCTTTGCTGCGCCTCGACGTTGGTCACCTGAAAGCCGTACACCGGGTCCATGATGGGCGGCAGACTGAGCCTGCCCGGGTCGGCGGACGAGAAACCCGCATTGCGGTCCGGCGTCCACTGCATCGGGGTGCGCACGCCGTCCCGGTCGCCGAGCCAGATGTTGTCGCCCATGCCGATCTCGTCGCCGTAGTACAGCACCGGGCTGCCGGGCAGCGAGAGCAGCAGCGCGGTGAACAGCTCGACCTGGTTGCGGTCGTTCTCCAGCAGCGGCGAGAGCCGGCGGCGGATGCCCACGTTGGCCCGCATCCGCGGGTCCTTCGCGTACTCCGCGTACATGTAGTCGCGCTCCTCGTCGGTGACCATCTCCAGGGTCAGCTCGTCGTGGTTGCGCAGGAAGATCCCCCACTGGCAGCCGGAAGGGATCGCCGGGGTCTTCGCCAGGATCTCGGAGACCGGGTAGCGGGACTCCCGGCGGACCGCCATGAAGATCCGCGGCATCACCGGGAAGTGGAACGCCATGTGGCACTCGTCGCCGCCGGAGCCGAAGTCGCCGAAGTAGTCGACCACGTCCTCCGGCCACTGGTTGGCCTCCGCCAGCAGCACGGTGTCCGGGTAGTTGGCGTCGATCTCCTTGCGGACCCGGCGCAGGAAGTCGTGCGTCTCCGGCAGGTTCTCGCAGTTGGTGCCCTCGCGGGCGTACAGGTACGGCACCGCGTCCAGCCGGAAGCCGTCGATGCCGAGGTCCAGCCAGAACCGCAGGGCCGCCATCACCTCCTCCTGCACCCGCGGATTGTCGTAGTTCAGATCCGGCTGGTGGCTGAAGAAACGATGCCAGTAGTACTGCTTGCGGACCGGGTCGTACGTCCAGTTGGAGCTCTCGGTGTCGACGAAGATGATCCGTGCGTCCGGGTACTGCTTGTCGTCGTCGGCCCACATGTAGAAGTCGCCGTACGGGCCGTCCGGGTCGCTGCGGGAGGCCTGGAACCACGCGTGCTGGTCGCTGGTGTGGTTCACCACGAAGTCGATGATCACCCGCATGCCGCGGGCGTGCGCCGCGTCGACGAACTCCACGAAGTCGGCCAGGTTGCCGAACTCCGGGAGCACCGACTGGTAGTCCGAGACGTCGTAACCGCCGTCCCGCAGCGGGGAGTTCATGAACGGGGGCAGCCAGAGGCAGTCCACACCCAGCCACTGGAGGTAGTCGAGCCGCGAGGTGAGCCCCTTGAGGTCTCCGACGCCGTCGCCGTTGCTGTCCTGGAACGAACGCACCAGGACCTCGTAGAAGACCGCGCGTTTGAACCACTCGGGGTCGCGGTCCCGGGCGGGGGTGTCGGCGAAGGTGTCGGGGACGGGCTCGTTGACTGTCACTGCGGGTTCCTCCGAACCGTGAGGAGGTGGGCCGGCCCGGTAGAGGGATCGAGCCGGACGTAGTTGTGACGGCCCCAGGCGTACGTCGCGCCGGTCAGCTCGTCGTGCACCGTCAGCGGCCCCGGCACGTCGAGCGTGACGGTGGCCTCCTGGACGTGGTGCGGGTCCAGGTTGACCACGCAGATCACCTGGTCCTCCAGGCCGTCCTCGGTGACGGCGGTCTTGGAGAACGCGATGATCCGCTCGTTGTCGACGGGGTGGAAGCGCAGGTCCCGCAGCTGCTGCAGCGCGGGATGCCGGCGGCGCAGCCGGTTCAGGGCGGTCAGCAGCGGCGCGAGGGAGTCCGACCGGGTCCAGTCGCGCGGCCGCAGCTCGTACTTCTCCGAGTGCAGGTACTCCTCCGAACCGGGCTTCGCGGGCTCGTTCTCGAACAGCTCGAAGCCGGCGTACACCCCGAAGGTCGGCGACAGCGCCGCCGCCAGCACCGCCCGCACCGCGAACGCCGCCGGGCCGCCGGTCTGCAGGTACTCGGGCAGGATGTCCGGGGTGTTGGCGAAGAAGTTCGGCCGCATGTACGCGGCCGCTTCGCCGGTGAGCCCGGTCAGGTACTCCGTCAGCTCGGCTTTGTCGTTGCGCCAGGTGAAGTACGTGTAGGACTGGTGGAAGCCGATCTTGCCGAGGGTGTGCATCATCGCCGGACGGGTGAACGCCTCCGCCAGGAACAGCACGTCCGGGTCGGTGCGGGCGATGTCGGACAGCACCTTCTCCCAGAAGTTCACCGGCTTGGTGTGCGGGTTGTCGACCCGGAAGATCCGCACCCCGTGGCCCATCCAGAACCGCAGGATCCGCACCGTCTCGCGGACGATCCCGTCGAAGTCCTGGTCGAAGTTGACGGGGTAGATGTCCTGGTACTTCTTCGGCGGGTTCTCGGCGTACGCGATCGTGCCGTCCGCGCGGTGGCTGAACCACTCCGGGTGCTTGTGCACCCACGGGTGGTCCGGCGAGCACTGGAGCGCGAAGTCCAGCGCCACCTCCAGGCCCAGCGCGCCGGCCTCCGCGACGAAGTGGTCGAAGTCCTCCAGGGTGCCCAGGTCCGGGTGGACGGCGTCGTGGCCGCCCTCCGGGGAGCCGATCGCCCACGGCGAGCCGACGTCCTGCGGACCGGCCTCCAGGGAGTTGTCCGGGCCCTTGCGGTGGGCCCGGCCGATCGGGTGGATCGGCGGCAGGTACACCACGTCGAAGCCCATCGCGGCCACCGCGGGCAGCCGCTCGGCGGCCGTCCGGAAGGTGCCGGAGACCGGCGGCTCCACCCCATTGGGGTCGACCACCGCGCCCTCCGAACGCGGGAAGAACTCGTACCAGGCGCCGAACAGCGCCCGCTTGCGGTCCACCTGGAGCGGCTGCGGGCGGGTCGCCGAGACCAGCTCGCGCAGCGGGAAGCGGTCCAGCAGCGACGTCACCTCCGGCACCAGCGCCGCCGCGTAGCGGCTCAGCGGCGGCAGGCCGGAGTCGCGCAGCGCGTCCACCGCGGCCAGCACCTGGGCCCGGCCCTCCTTCTTCGGCACCCCGGCCGCCGCCCGCTCCAGCAGCAGGGCGCCCTCCTCCAGCACCAGCGCGGTGTCGATCCCGGCCGGCAGCTTCACCGCCGCGTGCCTGCGCCAGGTCGCCACCGGGTCGCCCCACGCCTCCACCAGGTACGACCAGCGGCCCGGCGCGGTCGGCGTCACGTACGCGCCCCAGCGGTCGCTGCCCTCGGACAGCTCGCGCATCGGCGTCCACGGTCCGGAGCGGCCGCGCGGGTCGCGCAGCACCACATTGGCCCCCACCGCGTCGTGGCCCTCGCGGAACACCGTGGCGGAGACCAGGAAGCGTTCGCCCTCCACGGCCTTGGCCGGACGCCGGCCGGCGTCGACGAGCGGGGTCACGTCAAGCACGGGGATGCGGCCGATCACGGTGTCGCTCTCTGTCCTGGTGCGGGTGGGGCGGGTCGGGGATTTGTGCGGGGACGACGTGCCGCCGGTGGCGGGCGCGGCGGTGGCCGAGGGGGCGCCGGAGGGCGGGGCCGCGGCGGACCTGACGGTGGTGGTCCGTTTCGACGCGGCCTTGCGCGGGGTGCTCGCGCGTTTGTCGGCCGGTGCGGCCGCCCGCCTGCGGGCCGCCGCGGTGCGCGGGGCCGGCACCGGGGGCTCCCCGGTCGACGGTCCGTCAGGGGTGTGGTCCGTCGGTACCGTGGACTGGTCCCGCGTGTCGCCGTGCATGCCAAGCTCCTGCCCGAGATCGGCGGCAGCTCTGCCCGGCGGACGACGCCGGGAGAGTACCGGGAGGACTACTGGGTGAGGAAGGACGTGCGGCCCGGGCCGGCCCCGCGCCGACGGACCCGGACACCTCGCCCGCCGACCGCCGGAGCGGGACCCGCCGCGCCGAACGCACGTGTCCCGGCGCGCGTCGCCCGGTGCGCGCCCCCGCGTGACCCAGCCCACCGGAAAACGACCGGTCGGGGAACGAGGACACGCAAAGACACGCCTACTGGGGCCGAATGGGCTAAGGAGTGTGGTGGCACGTCAAAACCGGACCTGCACCGGCCGGAGGCAGCGGTGGGACGACCGTCCGATCGTGCACCAGCGGCACCCACGACCTTGTTGCATCCTCGCACCGCGGGCAAGAGGTACGGCCGGGTAGGCACGCGGTTTCAGCCGGTGTGCAGCGCCGAAACAGGCCCCCGCAACACCTCCGTTCCCAGGAGTTCACACCCGACGGCGCGTGTTTTACCTGCCTGCGCCTGTCGTGCGCCGGGATTTGCCACCACGCGCCCGGAACGATCTCAACGCTGCTCCGAACGGGTGCAGCGACCGCAAGTTGACGCCCCGTCAGGCGCATGGGCGGGGCTACGCTTCAAGCCGTGAAGGCAATCCGCAGGTTCACCGTCCGCACCGTCCTGCCCGAACAACTGCAGCCACTGCACGAGCTCGCGCTGAACCTCCGCTGGTCCTGGCACCCCGAGACCAGAGAGCTGTTCCGCTCCGTCGACCCGGACGTCTGGGCCGCCGCCGGGGAGGATCCGGTCCGACTGCTGGGCGAAGTCCCCGCGGCCCGGCTGGCCGCGCTGGCCGGCGACCGGCGGTTCCTGCGCCGGCTCGGCGACCTCGCCGACGACCTGCGCGACTACCTCACCGGCCCGCGCTGGTACCAGGGCGCCGCCGACCCCGAGAGCGGCCTGCCCGCCGGCATCGCCTACTTCTCGCCCGAGTACGGCATCGCCGCCGCCCTCCCGCAGTACTCCGGCGGCCTCGGCATCCTGGCCGGGGACCACCTCAAGGCCGCCTCCGACCTCGGCGTCCCGATCATCGGCGTCGGACTCTTCTACCGGCACGGCTACTTCCGCCAGTCGCTCAGCCGGGACGGCTGGCAGCAGGAGCGCTACCCCCTGCTCGACCCCGACGCGCTCGCCGTCACCCTGCTCCGCGAGAACGACGGCGCCCCCTGCCGGATCGACCTCGCCCTGCCCGGCGGCCGCACCCTCGCCGCCCAGGTCTGGCGCGCCCAGGTCGGCCGCGTCCCGCTGCTGCTGCTCGACTCCGACATCGAGGCCAACAGCCCCGCCGAGCGCGACGTCACCGACCGCCTCTACGGCGGCGGCAGCGAACACCGGCTGCTGCAGGAAATACTGCTCGGCATCGGCGGCGTCCGCGCCGTCCGCACCTACGCCCGACTCACCGGCCACCCCGAACCCGAGGTGTTCCACACCAACGAGGGCCACGCCGGCTTCCTCGGCCTGGAACGGATCGCCGAACTCACCACCGCCCACCCCGGCCTCGGCTTCGCCGACGCGCTGGAGGCCGTCCGGGCCGGCACCGTGTTCACCACTCACACGCCCGTCCCCGCCGGCATCGACCGCTTCGACCGCGACCTGGTCGCCCGCCACTTCGGCGGCGACGCCGCACTGCCGGGCGTCCCGGTCGACCAGGTGCTCGCGCTCGGCGCCGAGAGCTGGGCCGGCGGCGACCCCAAACTGTTCAACATGGCCGCCATGGGCCTGCGGCTCGCCCAGCGCGCCAACGGCGTCTCCACCCTGCATGGCGCCGTCAGCCGGGAGATGTTCCGCGGCCTGTGGCCCGGCTTCGACGCGCCCGAAGTCCCCATCACGTCGATCACCAACGGCGTGCACGCCCCCACCTGGATCGACCCCGCCGTGGTCCGCCTCGGCGCCACCGAGATCGGCCAGGAACGCGCCGAGGAAGCCATGGCCGTCGGCACCGCCGGCCAGTGGACCGGCCTGGAGCGGATCGGCAACGCCGAAGTCTGGGAACTGCGCCGCACCCTGCGCGCCCAACTCGTCGACGAGGCCCGCCGGCGACTGCGCGCCTCCTGGCAGCAGCGCGGCGCCGGCGCCGCCGAACTCGGCTGGACCGGCGCCGTCCTCGACCCGGACGTCCTCACCATCGGCTTCGCCCGACGCGTCCCGTCCTACAAGCGGCTCACCCTGATGCTCCGCGACCCCGCCCGGCTCCGGGCCCTGCTGCTGCACCCCGAACGGCCCGTGCAGATCGTCGTCGCCGGCAAGGCGCACCCCGCCGACGACGGCGGCAAACGACTCATCCAGCAACTCGTCGCCTTCGCCGACGACCCCGCCGTGCGGCACCGCATCGTCTTCCTGCCCGACTACGACATGGCGATGGCCAAGGCCCTCTACCCCGGCTGCGACGTCTGGCTGAACAACCCGCTCCGCCCCCTGGAGGCCTGCGGCACCTCCGGCATGAAGGCCGCACTGAACGGCTGCCTCAACCTGTCCATCCTCGACGGCTGGTGGGACGAGTGGTACGACGGCCAGAACGGCTGGGCCATTCCCACCGCCGACGGCGGCACCGGCGAGGGCGTCCTCGACCCGGAGAGCAAGGAGGCCGAACGGCGCGACGACATCGAAGCCGCCGCCCTCTACGACCTGATCGAACACCAGGTCGCCGCCCGCTTCTACGACCGCGCCGCGGACGGGCTGCCGCACCGCTGGATCTCGATGGTCCGGCACACCCTGGTCACCCTGGGGCCCAAGGTGCTCGCCGGACGGATGGTCCGCGAGTACGTCGAACGGCTCTACGTCCCCGCCGCGACGGCCCGCCGGCGGCTGACGGGCGGGGCCGGCGACTACGCCGGCGCGAAGGAACTCGCCGCCTGGAAGGCCACCGTCCGCGACGCCTGGCCCTCCGTGCGGGTGGAGCACGTCGAGGCGGACGGCGTCGGCGAGGCCCAGGAACTCGGCGCGACACTCGCCCTCCGGGTCCAGGTCGCCCTCGGACGCCTCGGCCCGGACGACGTCGAAGTACAGGTTGTCGCAGGCCGGGTCGACGAGAGCGACCGCATCTCCGAGGCGACGACCCTGGCGCTGAAGCCCGCCGTCGGCGGCCCCGACCTGGACGGACGCCTCCGCTACGAGGGCCACCTGGAACTGTCCCGGACGGGGCCGTTCGGGTACACGGTGCGCGTGCTTCCCGCCCATCCGCGACTCGCCTCGATCGCGGAACTGGGGCTGTTGGCGGTGCCGGTGGAACTGGGGGGTCTGGAGGCAGGCGTGCTCAGGTAAGGCAGGCGAAGGGGAACAAACCAGGGGCTCGTGGGGGACCTCCCACGAGCCCCTGGATTCGCGCGCTCCAGCGCCTGGACGTTCTAGCCCTGCCAGGAGTGCCAGAGCTTCGCGTACGGGCCGTCCGTGGTGACGAGGGTTTCGTGGGGGCCGAGGTCGGTCAAGTGGCCCTGGGTGAGGACGGCTACGCGGTCGGCGTCGTGGGCGGTGTGGAGGCGGTGGGCGATGGCGATGACGGTGCGACCGGTGAGGGTGGCGGCGAGGGCGCGTTCGGTGTTGCGGGCGGCGGTGGGGTCGAGGAGGGCGGTGGCCTCGTCGAGGATCAGGGTGTGGGGGTCGGCCAGGATGACGCGGGCGAGGGCGATTTGCTGGGCCTGGGCGCCGTTGAGGCGATGGCTGGGGCCGAGGTCGGTGTCGAGGCCGTGGGGCAGGACGTGGTGCCAGCCGACGGCGTCGAGTGCGGCGGTGAGGGCGGGGTCGTCGGCGTCGGGGGCGGCTATCCGCAGGTTGTCGCGGAGGGTGCCGAGGAAGACGTGGTGCTCCTGGGTGACCAGGACGACCTGACGGCGCAGCCGTTCGGGGGAGAGGTCGGCGAGCGGGACGCCGCCGACGGTGACGGCGCCGGTGCGGGGGCGGTCGATGCCGGCCAGCAGGCGGCCCAGGGTGGTCTTGCCGGAGCCGGACGGGCCGACCACGGCGAGGCGTTCGCCGGGGCGCAGGTCGAGGTCGAGGCCGTGCAGCACGTCGGGCCCGTCGGGGTAGGCGTAGCGGACGTCGGTGACCCGGATCCGGTCGTCGGCGGGTTCGCGGTCGGCGGTCGGGGCGGCCGCCGTCGCGGGGGTGGCGGCGAGGCCCTCGACCCGGGCGTACGCGGCGGTGCTGCTCTGGACGGATTCGAGCAGGACGACGATGGTGTCCAGCGGTTCCTCGATGCGCCGCAGGTACAGGACGGCGGCCACGGCCGCGCCGAGGGTGACGGTGTGGTGGGCGACCAGGACGGCGCCGAGCGGGAGGACCAGGACGACGGGCAGGGTGTAGGACAGGTTGATGACGGCGAAGAAGCGCAGCCGCAGGTGCAGGGTGCGCAGCCGGGCGCGGTTGGCGGTGTCGACGGCCCGGTGGCCGGCGTCGAGGCGCTGCTGCCGGAGGCCGAGGGCGTCGATGGTGCGGGCGCCGTTCGCGGTGGCGGAGAGGGTTTCGGCGAGGCCGGCGTTGGCGGCCCGGTCGGCGAGGTAGGCGGGGCGGGCGCGGCGCAGGTACCAGCGGGCGCCGAGGGCGACGCCGACGACCCCGAGCAGGCCGCAACTGCCCAGCAGGGGGCTGACGGTGAGGATCGCGCCGAGGATGAACAGGGACTGGGCGGCGGCCACGAAGAGCTCGGGCGCGGCGTCCCGGAGGGTCTCGCCGACGGCGGTGGCGTCGGTGGTGCCGCGGGAGGTGAGGTCGCCGGTGCCGGTGCGTTCGGCGGTGGCGGCGGGCAGGGCCAGGATCCGGTCGAGGAGTTGTTCGCGGACCCGGGCGGCGGCCCGTTCGCCGAACCGGTGGGCCAGGTAGCGGGCCTGGCGGTTGGTCAGGAGCTGGGCGGCGGCGCAGCCGAGCAGCAGCAGGCCGAGGCGGTCGATGTCGGCGGTGGTGGCGCCGTCGGTGACCCGGTCGATGATCCGGCCGAGCAGCCAGGGCCCGGCCAGGCCGAGCAGGGCGGCGAGGCCGTTGAGGAGGAGGACGGCGGCGAAGGCCCGGCCGTCCTCGCGGACCAGTCGGATCGCGGCCTGCCGGACCTGGCGGGCGGTGGCGATCGGCAGGTTGCTCATTCGGCCACCTCGGAGGGGGAGTCGGGGCCGCGGGTGACCAGGGCCCGGTAGCCGGGCTGGGTGCGGAGCAGCTCCCGGTGGGTGCCGCTGGCGGCGACCTTGCCGTCCACCAGGTAGTGCACCGTGTCGGCCTGGTCGAGCAGCAGGGGGGAGGTGCTGGTGAGGGCGGTGGTGCGTCCGGTGCGGGCGGCGCGCAGTCCGGCGGCCATCGCGGCCTCGGTGTGGGCGTCCACCGCGGAGGTCGGTTCGACGGCCAGCAGGACGTCCGGCTCGGCGGTCAACGCGCGGGCCAGGCGCAGGCGTTGGCGTTGCCCGCCGGACAGGTTGCGGCCGTCGGCGGCGATCGGGGCGTCGAGTCGGCCGCCGAGCGAGCCGAGCACGTCGAGGGCGGCGGCGGCCTCCAGCGCGGCGCGCACGGTGTCGTCGGGGGCGTCGGTGCGGCCGCGGACGGTGTCGCGCAGGGTGCCGGTGAACAGCGTCGCCTCGTTCTCGGCGAGGGTGATCCGGGAGCGGACCTCGGCGAGCGGCAGGTCGGCGAGCGGGGTGTCGCCCCAGTCGGCGGTGGTGGGGGTGAGCCGGGCGAGGCGTTCGGCGACGGCGGCGGTGTCGGCGGGGCGGGCCGCGGCGAGCACCGTCAGCTCGCCGGGGGCGAGTCGGACACCCGACTCGTGGTCGATCAACTCGGCCGAAGTGGAGGGGGATTGGGCGGTTCCCAGGTCCGGGTCGGGGGTCAGGGCGAGGAAGTCGGTGACTCGGCGGGCGCAGACCAGGGCGCGGCCGATGTCCTGGCTGTTCTCGATCAGGAAGTACACCGGGCCGACCAGGACGGCGGCGTAGCCGAACGCCGCCGCCAGCTGGCCGGGCGTCAACTGGCCCTCGGCGGCGAGCCGGGCGCCGAGCCAGGTGACGGCGGCCAGCAGCAGCACCGGCAGGCCGCCGCCGAGTGCCTGGATCCAGCTGACGGCCGCGCCGACCCGGTAGCCCTCGGCGCGCAGCGCCTGGGAGTCGGCCCGGTAGCGGGCCGCGTACACGTCCTTGCCGCCGAGGCCGTTCAGCACCCGGAGCCCGCCCGCGAGGTCCTCGAACCGGGCGGTCAGCCGCCCCTGGTGGTTGCGGAAGCGGCTCTCGGCGGTCTGCTGACGGGCGATCAGGGGGCGGAGGGTCAGGGCGAGGAAGGGCAGTCCGAGCAGGACGGCCAGGGCCAGCAGCGGGGAGAGGGTGAGCAGGATCGCGGCGACCGTCAGGTAGCAGACCACCGCGCCCACGCCGGGGCCGACGAAGGTGAGCGCGATGGCGATCCGGGACACGTCGGAGATGCCGATGGTGACCACCTCGCCGGCCGAGACCTGGCGGGGCAGCGCCGCGCCGAGCCGCACGCTGTGCCGCAGCACCACGCCGATGGTGCGGAAGGACGCGTCGTTGCGGATCAGCGTCATGGTGCGGTGCCGGCACCAGGCCAGCACCAGGTTCAGCAGCCCGAAGCCGAGCATCGCGGCCGACCAGCCGAGGACCGTCCCCAGGCGACCCGGCCGCAGTCCGTCGTCGACGGCGCGGGAGAGCAGGTAGGGCTGGACGGTCAGGCCGAGCATCCAGGCGGTGCCGAAGAAGGTGCCGGCCAGCGAGCGGCGGCGCTGGCTGAGCACCAGCCACCACAGGAAGCGGAGCGGGCTGCGGGCGTCTGGGGGGCCGGCTCGGCCGGCGGTCGGGTCGTCCACGGGCCGAGGCTAGTGGCGGCGGCCGGAGCGGGTCGATCGATTTCGGGCCCGCCCGGGACGGGCCGGGCCCCGGCGTGGTGCGCCGGGGCCCGACGGTGCGTCAGTTGACGCCGAACCAGTAGGAGGTGTCGGCGAGTTGGACGCCGTCCTTGGTGGTGGCGTGCACCTGCAGGTAGTACCAGCCGCTGTGCGGGGGCGTCCAGGCGACGTCGAGTTCGCCCTTCTTGCCGGCGGGGACGGTGACGGGCTGGTCGCTCCAGCTGAAGGAGTACGTGTAGCCGGCGATCTGCGAGGACTCGGTCTTCGGGGCGAAGTGGAAGGTGCCCGGGACCGCGTTGCCGGAGGCGCCGATCGGGTACTGCGCGGAGGTCACCGTGGTGCTGGTGTCCGTGTCGTCGCGCCACCAACCGCGCTGGCTGGTCCAGCCGTTGGCGCTGGTGGAGGCGACCATCAGGGTCTCGCCCGGCTGCAGGGCGAGGGTGGTGGTGGCGACGCCGCTCGGCTCGGCCGGGACGACGGTCGGCTCCGAGCTGCCGAACCGCCAGATGCTGTAGCCGGTCACCGGGCCTGCGGCCTGCACGCCCGGGTCGGGGGTGAACTTGAAGGTGATCGGCTTGCCGACGGGGGCGTGCGACAGTGCGGTGATCTTCGGGGCGTCCGGCTTGACCCGGACTCGGAAGCGGTAGGTCGCCGACGGGTTCAGCGCGCGGTCGACGCTGCGGACGTAGAGCTCCTGGATCCAGCCGATGCTGTCGCTCGGCGGGATCAGGTCGACCGAGGCGCCGCCGCCGAGGCCGCCCGCACGGACCGTCGAGGTGGGGTCGGCGAACGGGTCGTGGTAGACCGGAATGCCGTTCTCGCCGATCTCGGCGCCGTTGACCGAGAAGGTGCCGGTCCAGGAGAACTGGTAGCCGAGGACGTCGGGGACGCCGTTCGCGCCGAAGTCGAAGTGGATCGGTGCGCCGCCCTGACTGGCCTGGTCCTCCGGGTAGTTGGGGGAGACCACGGTCGGCGGTTGGTCCGGGAAGGTGTCGTCGGCGGTGACGTAGCAGGACGCCGTCCAGTCGGAGGCCGCGCCGTTCGTCGCGTCGACGGTGCGGGCCTGCCAGGCGTACGTCAGGCCGTCGGTGAGCTCGGGGAGCCGGCCCTCCTCCTCGCGCCCCTGGTGGGCCCAGGGATGTTCGACGATGCCGACCTGCGACGGGTCGGAGACCGGCCAGTAGCGGAACTGCTCGGTCAGCATGTAGGCCGACGGGTCGGTGTGGTGCACGATGCCCTCGACCGTGACACCGCCGCGGCCGGCCAGCACCAGTGGCGCGTTCGGGTCGGTGGCGCAGGGCTGGTACCCGTTGTACAGGTCGGTCGGCACGGTCGGCGTGCCCGTGGCGGCGCCGGCCGCGCCGGGGACGAGCAGCGCCAGGGTGAGGCCGGCGCCGGTGGCCAGGGCGATGCGGGCGCGGCGTCCCGGTGAAACCTTCATGGTGATCCCCCTCCATCAGGGCCCGCGTGCCGTACCGGCAGGGCGGGCGCGGGGGAATCGTACGGCATGCGATCGATCGCCCCGGAGGGGTTTCCCGCAGTCGGGCCCCGGCAGTGCGCCGGGGCCCGACGGTGCGTCAGCTGACGGTGAAGTCGTAGTAGCCGTCAGTCAGTTGGACGCCGTCCTTGGTGGTGGCCCAGGCGTCGATGTCGTACCAGCCGCTCTCGGTCGGGGTGTAGCTGACGTCGGCCTCGCCGTGCGCGTCGGCCGGGACGGTGACGGTGTGGGCGCCCCAGTCGAACGAGTACGTCCAGCTGGCGATCTCCGAGCCGCTGATCTTCGGGGCCAGGTGGAAGGTGCCGGGCGTGCCGACCGTTCCGGCGCCGTCCGCGGGGAAGTCGGTGGAGGTGATGGTCGGCGTGGTGTCCAGGTAGTGGCCCCACTGGCCGGCCGAGCTGATCCAGCCGTTGGCGCTGGTGGCGGTGACGTCCAGGAGGTCGCCCAGCGGGTGGTTGAGCAGCAGGGTGGTCTCGGCGGTGCTGTCGGCGCCGGCCGGGACGACCGTGGTCTTCCCGGTCCTGGTGTTGGTCACGGTGTAACTGACCGTCGGGCTGATCGCCTGCGTGCCCGGGTTCGGGGTGAACCGGAAGGTGACGGGCTTGCCGAACAGCGGGTTGTGGGACAGCTGGGTGACGGTCGGCGCGGTCGGGCTGACGTAGATCGTGTGACGCACGATCGGCCCCGGGTTCCCGGCCCGGTCCAGGCTGCGCACCGAGAGCGTCACCGGCCCGCTGGACATCCCGGCCGGCGGCAGCAGGTGCACGGTGGCCGGACCGCCGAGGAAGTCGGCGCGGACGCCGAACGGCGGGTCGGCGTCGTACGGGCCGTGCAGGACCGGGATGCCGCGATCGCCGTCGGTCGCGGTGAAGGGCACGGTGAGGTCCCGGAAGCTGTACTGGTACCCGGCGACGTCGGCCACGCCGTTCGGGTCGAGGCGGAACTCGATCGGCGCGCCGCCCGGCGCCCACTGGCCGTCCGGGAAGGCGGGAGTGGTGACGACCGCGGCGGCGGACGGCGCGGAGTCGTCGGTGGCGACGTAGCAGGAGGCCGTCCAGTCGGAGGCCGCGCCGTTCGCCGGGTCGACCGTGCGGACCTGCCAGGCGTAGGTGGCGCCGGCGGCCGGCCCGAGCTTGGCCGACGCCTCCCACCCGGGCCGGGCCCAGGTGTTCTCCACCGTGGTGACCTGCGCGGGGTCGGCGACCGGCCAGTACCGGAACTGCGCGGTCAGGCGGGTGACCGCGGGGTCGGTGGAGCTGGTGATGCCCCTGACCTGGCCGCCCCAGTCGCTGCCGGCGACCAGCGGTGCGCCCGGGTCGGTGGCGCACGGCTGGAAGGCGTTGTACAGGTCGGTCGGGGTGTTCGGCGTGCCGGTGGCGGCCCCGGCGGCGCCGGGGACGAGCAGCGTCAGCGAGAAGGCGGCGGTGGCGGTCAGGGCAGCACGGAGGTGTCTGCCCGGCAGGAGTGTCATGCGAGTTCCCCCTTTGGCGGTGCCCGCGGAGCCGGTCCGGCCGCGGGCGGTGGCAGCGTACGGTGCGCGAACCGTCGGGTGGGCCGTTTTTCCCAAGTCATGGGAAACGCGTTTGTGGGGCAGTGGGGATTCGATTATCGTCACTTCGACGTAAAGGCTGGAGGAGGGCACACATGACGGAGTGGCTGGGGTTCGTCACCGGCGCGATCTGCGTATGGCTGACGGTGCGGACCAACGTGTGGACCTTCCCGGTCGGCATCGCCAACAACGGCTTCTTCCTGGTGGTGTTCGCCACCGCCGGGCTCTACGCGGACGCCGGACTCCAGGTGGTCTTCCTGGCGCTCGCCGCCCACGGCTGGTGGCAGTGGCTGCGCCGCGGCGCCGACGGCGAACGACTGGTGGTGCGACGCGGCGGCCCGGCCGCGATCGGCGTCGCACTCGCCGCCGTGGTGCCCGCCACCGCGCTGCTCACCTGGCTGCTGACGGCCGTTCACGACACCGCGCCGTTCTGGGACGCGCTCACCACCGCGCTCTCGCTCGCCGCGCAGTGGCTGCTGAACACCAAGCGGATCGAGACCTGGTACCTGTGGATCGCCGCCGACCTGATCTACATACCGCTGTACGCCGCGAAGGGGCTGTACCCCACCGCCGCGGTGTATGTCCTCTTCCTCGGCCTGTGCCTCTACGGCCTGCGCACCTGGCAGCGTGAACTCGGCCTCCCCGCCTCGAAGCCAGCGGTGGCCGCATGAGCCTGTTCCGGCACGCCCTGGTGATCGGCAAGTTCTACCCGCCGCACGCCGGCCACCACTTCCTGATCCGCAGCGCGGCCGACGCAGCCGAACACGTCACCGTGGTGGTGATGGCCGCCGACAGCGAGACGATGTCGCTCGACGGCCGGGTCGACTGGATCCGCGAGGTGTGGCAGGCCGAGGCGCACGTCCGGGTGGTCGGCACCGTCGACAACATCCCCGTCGACTACGACGACCCGGAGATCTGGGACGGCCACGTCGCCCTGATGCGAGCGGCACTGCGGCCCGGCGAAAGCGTCGACGCGGTGTTCTCCTCCGAGGACTACGGGCACGAACTCGCCCGCCGCTTCGACGCCGCACCCGTGGTGCTCGACGTCGACCGCGCGACCTTCCCGGTCTCCGGCACCGAGGTCCGCGCCGACCCCGCCGCGCACTGGGCCGACCTCGAACCCGCCGTCCGGGCCGGACTCACCCGCCGGGTGGTCGTCCTCGGCGCCGAATCCACCGGGACCACCACGCTCTCCCGCGACCTCGCCCACGCGATGCGACTGCGCGGCGGCGCGCACGCCCTCACCGGATGGGTGGCCGAGTACGGGCGGGAGCTCACCGCCGCGAAACTCGCTTCCGCCCGGGGCCGGGCGGCGCTGGCCGGGGCGGCTGCGCCCACGGTGGACCAACTCGACTGGGACGAACGGGACTTCGCGCTGGTCCGAAAGCGCCAGGCGGAGGCGGAGGAACGGGCGGCGAGGGCCGGTGGGCCGGTGCTGATCTGCGACACCGACCTGCTGGCGACGGCCGTCTGGGAGGAACGCTACTGCGGGGCCACCGCACCGGAGACCTGGACGGCGGTGGCCGGGCAGGCGGCGCGTGACCTGTACGTCCTCACCTCGCACGAGGGGGTCGCGTTCGAGGACGACGGGCTGCGGGACGGGGAGCACCTGCGGGAGTGGATGACGGGGCGCTTCCGCGAGGTGCTGTCCGCGAGCGGCCAGCGGTGGATCGAGGTCCGGGGCGGACGGGAGGAACGGGTCGCCGCCGTGATGGGGGCACTTCTTCTTTAGAAGGCTGAGGGGTGCGAATTCAGGGGCTCGTGGGGGCACCCCCCGAGCCCCTGAATTCGCACCTCACAGCGCTCCCTACACCAGGCTGTCCTTCCAGGTCTGGTGGAGCGTCGCGAAGCGACCCTCGCCGGCGATGAGGGCGGCCGGGGTGCCGTCCTCGACCACGCGGCCCTGGTCCATGACGAGGACGCGGTCGGCGATCTCGACGGTGGAGAGGCGGTGGGCGATGATCACGGCGGTGCGGCCGGCCAGGACGGTCTGCATGGCGTGCTGGACGGCCTGTTCGCCGGGGACGTCGAGGGAGGAGGTGGCCTCGTCGAGGATCAGGACGGCGGGGTCGGCGAGCAGGGCGCGGGCGAAGGCGACCAGTTGGCGTTGGCCGGCCGAGATGCGCCCGCCGCGCTTGCGGACGTCGGTGTCGTAGCCGTCGGGGAGGGCGGCGATGAACTCGTGCGCGCCGATCGCGCGGGCCGCGGCCTCGATCTCGGAGCGGGTGGCGTCCGGCTTGCCGACGGCGATGTTCTCGGCGACCGTGCCGGAGAACAGGAAGGACTCCTGGGTGACCATGACCACGTCGGCCCGCAGGTCGGCGGTGGTGAGGGCACGGAGGTCGACGCCGTCCAGGGTGACGGTGCCCGCGGTGGGGTCGTAGAAGCGGGCGAGCAGCTTGGCCAGGGTGGACTTGCCCGCGCCGGTCGCGCCGACCACCGCGGTGGTCTGTCCGGCGGGGAGGACGAGGTCGAACTCGGGCAGGATCTCCTTGCCGTTGGCGTACGCGAACCGGGTGCCGCGGAAGGCGACTTCGCGGCCCTTGCCGGTGGCGGCGGGCAGCGGGGTGGGCTCGGCGGGCTCGGGGACGGAGGGTTCGTGGGCCAGCAGGCCGGCCATCTTCTCCAGGGCGGCGGCGGCCGACTGGTAGCTGTTCAGGAACATCGCCAGCTGGTCGATCGGGTCGTAGAGCCGACGCAGGTACAGCACGAAGGCGGTGAGCACGCCGAGTTCGAGGCTGCCGTCGCTGACCAGCAGGGCGCCGAGGACGACCACGCCGGTGATCCAGGTGTTGGCGGTCATCCGGGACAGGAAGACGTACCGGGCCATCTCCAGCAGGCCGTCCGCGGTGGCGGTGGCGGACTGCTGGTTGACGGTGTCGAAGGCCCTGTTGTTGGCGGACTCGCGGCGGAACGCCTGGACCGGGCGGATGCCGTTCATGGTCTCGGTGAAGCGGACGATCAGCGCGGCCACTGCGGTGCGGGAGCGGCGGTAGACCTGCTGGGAGCGGCGCCGGAACGAGCGGATGATCAGGTACATCGGCAGGAAGGAGACCAGGGCGGCGAGGCCCAGGCGCCAGTCCATCAGGCAGAGCACCACCGTGATGTAGCCGACCGACAGGCAGACCATCAGGAGTTCCTGCAGGCCCTCGGCGAGGAGTTCGCGCAGGGTGTCCACGTCGCTGGTGGCGCGGGAGATGATCCGGCCGGAGGTGTAGCGCTCGTGGAAGTCCAGGCTGAGCCGCTGGGCGTGCCGGAAGATCCGGCCGCGCAGGTCCAGCAGGATGTCCTGGTTGATCCGGGCCGCGTACCGGATGAAGGAACGTTGCAGCAGGGTGGCGACGAGTGCGCAGCCCAGGTACGCGGCGGTGACGGCGATCAGCGGGCCGGCGTCGTGGTCGCGCAGTGCGGGGATGCCGCGGTCGATGGCGAGGGCGACCAGCAGCGGTCCGGCCTGCAGGGTGGCCTGCTGGACCAGGACGGTGAGCACGGCGACGGCGATCCGGCGGCGGTGCGGGGCGAGCAGCGAGCCGAGCAGGGCGCGGGGGGCGCCGGGCGGGACGGGGATGTCCTGGTCGTCGGCGGCCGCGGGGAGCAGGTCGTCCTCTTCGAGGGCGGGTTCCGCGACGGCGGTGGTCATCGGGCCAGTGCCCCTTCCAGTTCGGATTCGCCGGACATCAGGGCCCGGTAGGCGGGACAGGACTGCAGGAGCTCCTGGTGGGTGCCGACGGCGGTGATCCGTCCGTCGGCGAGCAGCGCGACCCGGTCGGCCAGCAGCACGGTGGACGGGCGGTGCGCGACGACCAGGGCGGTGGTGTCCGAGAGGACCTGCCGCAGGGCGCGTTCCACCAGTGCTTCGGTGTGCACGTCGAGCGCGGACAGCGGGTCGTCGAGGACCAGGAAGCGCGGCTCGCCGACCACGGCGCGGGCCAGCGCGAGGCGCTGGCGCTGGCCGCCGGACAGGCTCAGGCCCTGCTCGCCGACCTCGGTGTCCAGGCCCTCGGGGAGCCGGTCGACGAAGCCGGCCTGCGCGGTGTCGAGGGCGCGGGCGAGGCGCTGCTCGTCGGCGTTCGGGGCGCCCATCAGGACGTTCTCGCGGACGGTGGCGGAGAACAGGGTGGGTTCCTCGAAGGCGACGGCGACCTCGCGGCGCAGCTCCTCGCGCGACAGGTCGCGGATGTCGGTGCCGTCCAGCGTGATCGAGCCGGCGGTGGGCTCGTACAGGCGGGGGAGCAGCGCGGTGAGGGTGGTCTTGCCGCTGCCGGTGGCGCCGACCAGGGCGAGCGTCTCGCCGGGGCGGATGTGCAGGTCGATACCGGCGAGCAGGTCGGGGGTGCCCGCCGGGGCGTCGGGGTAGCGGAAGCGGACACCGGTGAAGCGGATGCCGCGGTCGTCCGCGGGGGCGTCGCCGGAGTGGGGGTACCTCCCAGCCCCCCTTGGGGCTGGGGGAACGTCGGCGGGCTCCGGCTCGTCCATCACCTCGAAGTAGCGGTTGGCGGCGCTGGCGGCCTCGGCGGCGAAGCCGAGCAGCCAGCCGATCGACTCGACCGGCCAGCGCAGGGCGAGCGCGGTGGAGAGGAAGGCGACCAGGGTGCCGACCGAGAGCTCGTCGTGGGCGACCAGCACGGCGCCGGTGGCGAGGGCGGCGCCGAGGGCGAGTTCGGGCAGGCCGACGATGGCCGCCCAGAGGTTGCCGAGCAGACCGGCCTTGCGCAGTTCGGTGTCGCGCAGGGCGGCGCTGTGCCGGCGGAACTCCTCGGCCATGGTGCGGTGCCGGCCGAAGGCCTTGAGGATGCGGATGCCGAGCACCGACTCCTCGACCACGGTGGCCAGGTCGCCGTTCTGGTCCTGGGCGAGCCGGGAGGCGGCCGAGTACCCGGCCTCGAAGCGCCGGGTGTAGACCATCAGCGGGACCGCCGGGACCAGCGTGATCAGGGCGAGCCGCCAGTCCAGCGTGAACATCAGCACGGTGCCGGTCAGGAAGACGGTGGAGTTGACCACCAGGAAGACCAGCGGGAAGGCGAGGAACAGCCGCATCACGAACAGGTCCGAGGTGGCCCGGGAGAGCAGCTGCCCGGACGGCCAGCGGTCGTGGAAGGAGATCGGCAGCCGCTGGAGCTTGGCGAACAGGTCGCCGCGCAGCCTGGTCTCCACCTTGGCCAGCGGGCGGGCCACGATGATCCGGCGGACGCCGAACAGGCAGGCCTCGGCGAGGCCGAGCACCAGCAGGGCGGCGGCGAGCGGCCACAGCCCGGCCAGGTCGTGATGGGCGATCGGTCCGTCCACGATCCCGCGCAGCACGATCGGGACGGCCAGCACGCTGAGCGAGGCGAGCCCGGCGGCGGCCATCGAGCCGAAGATCCGCCAGCGGGCCTCGCGGGCGTACGGCCACAGGCGCAGCAGGGATCGCACCGGCGATCGGGGTACCGATTCGGGTGAACTTCCGATGTCGCCGGTTGACGGAGTATTCGATTCCGCGGGGGTGGGCGGAGCGGGGTTCTGGTTCTCGGCCATCGCCGTGAGGGTAGGCGCAGGCACTGACATTTCTCATCTGCTTTTTTGCCCCTGTCGGTGAGATCCGGCCAGGCCGGACGGGGCGTCACCCCAGGTGGCGGCGCTCCCGGCTGCGCCGTTCGGGTCGCTCCGGGCGTCGCGCGCGGCGGGCGGGAGCCCCTCGGCACGGGGGCGCACACCGGATGTGGGCCGGCGTGAAGGGCGCACTCTGTCCGAGCGACCTGCTCTGAGCGCCTCCTTGCAGGCCCCCTGCCCCCGCAGTGTCTGATCTGGCCGAAGTGATCGCGGTGGATCACCTGAGCAGCCAGGAGAACCAGCATGTCGGTCGAGACCGAGCCCGTCCCCGAAGCCGAGGCCCCGGCGCAGCAGAGCCTGAGCACCGCGGCGGCGCGCAACCTCGCCACCACGACCAAGTCCAAGCCGCAGATGCAGGAGATCAGCTCGCGCTGGCTGCTGCGCAAGCTGCCCTGGGTCCAGGTCTCGGCCGGCACCTACCGGGTCAACCGGCGGCTCAGCCACGCGGTCGGCCGCGGCCGGGTGTCCTTCGTGCAGACCGGCCGGGAGGTCAAGGTGGCGGGGCCCACCCTGAGCGAAGTCCCGGTGCTGCGCGGCTACCAGGACTTCGCGGTGCTGAACGAGCTCGCCGGGCGCTTCGTCCAGCGCGGCTTCAGCGCGGGCGAGGTGCTGGTCCAGGAGGGCGCCCCGATCAGCGAGGTCTTCCTGATCGCGCACGGCAAGGTCGAACGGATCGGCACCGGCAAGTACGGCGACGACACCGTGCTCGCCGTGCACGCCGACGGCGACCACCTCGGCGACGAGGCGCTCGACGTCGCCGACGGGCGCTGGCCGTACACCGTGAAGGCCGCCACCGCGGGCACCGCGATGTCGCTGCCCTGGTCCGCCTTCCAGGAGGTCGTGGACCGCTCCCCGTCCCTGCAGGCGCAGATCGCCCGGTTCCAGGCCGGGCAGGCCGCCGCGCAGAACCCGCACGGCGAGGCGCGGATCGACATGTCGGCCGGCCACGAGGGCGAGTACGAGCTCCCCACCGCCTTCGTCGACTACGAACTCGGCCCCCGCGAGTACGAGTTGAGCGTCGCCCAGACGGTGCTGCGGGTGCACAGCCGGGTCGCCGACCTCTACAACCAGCCGATGGACCAGACCCAGGAGCAGCTCCAGCTGACCATCGAGGCGCTGCGCGAGCGCCAGGAGCACGAGATCGTCAACAACCCCGAGTTCGGGCTGCTCGCCAACTGCGCCTTCGACCAGCGGATCCAGACCCACGCCGGCGCGCCCACCCCCGACGACCTGGACGAGCTGCTCGCGATGCGCCGCGACACCGACTACCTGTTCGCGCACCCGAAGGCGATCGCCGCGTTCGGCCGGGAGGCCAACCGGCGCGGCGTCTACTTCTCCACCGCCGAGGTGCACGGCCACCGGGTGCCCGCGTGGCGCGGCGTCCCGCTGCTGCCCTGCGGCAAGATCCCGGTCCGCGGCGGCAGCACCTCGATCCTCGCGATGCGCACCGGCGAGCACAACCAGGGCGTGGTCGGCCTCACCCAGGTCGGCATCCCCGACGAGGTCGAGCCCGGCCTGAACGTCCGCTTCATGGGCATCGACGAGAAGGCCGTCGCCAACTACCTGGTCTCCGCGTACTACTCCGCCGCGATCCTGGTCCCCGACGCGCTGGGCGTGCTGGAGAACGTCGAGGTCGACCACCCCCGGTCCTGACCGCCCCCACGCCGAAAGACGACCGACATGCCCTCACTGCTCACCCGGACGCTCGCCCCGCACGGAACCCACGAGCTGGCGGCGCTGATCTCCGCCATCCTCACCCACCCCGAGCGCCCCGCCCCCGGCCGGCTCACCTGGCACGCCCCCGGCCCCACCGGGCTCGGCACCAGCGGCCTGCTGACGCACCGCCCGACCGTCCCGAACCAGGCCACCGACGACATCGTCCGGGACGCCCCCGCCGCCCGGCCGATCACCAACGGCAAGGCCCCCGCGCTGTACTGCCCGCCCGCGATGCGCGACGACCCGGCGCTCGGCGACCTGGTCAACGAGCGGCTGATCGAGTGGGCCGAGCGGATCGGCATCTACCCCGGCCGCACCGACATGCTGCGCAAGGCCAACTTCGGCCGGCTGATGATGCTCGCCCACCCCGAGACCGACGACCCCGACCGGCTGCTCGCCGCCGCCAAGTGCGGCCTGTCCGAGTGGTCGGTGGACGACCACATCGTGGACGCCGAGGTGGAGGAGCCGCACCACGAGGTGATCGGCCGGCGGCTGGCGATCTGCCACTCCGTCATCGACCAGGCCCAGCTGCCGCTGCGCTACGCCCCCCAGCTGGAGGCGCACGTCCAGGGCGACCCGGTCGCCATGGCGCTCCGCTCCGCGCTGGGCGACCTGGCCGCGTACGCCAGCTGGAACCAGGTCCGGCGGCTGCGGCACGAACTGGCGATCATGTTCGTCGCGTACGGCCAGGAGGGCATGTGGCACACCACCGGGCACCGCCCGCCGGTGTGGGAGTACCTGATGCACCGCCACGAGAACTCGTTCATCCCGTGCATGGTGCTGGTCGACGCGATCGCCGGTTACGAGGTCCCGCAGGCCGAGTTCGCCGACCCCGCGGTGCGCCGCACGTTCAACCTGGCCGGCACCGCCACCGTGCTGATGAACGACCTGTACTCGATGGGCAAGGAAGACCCCAGCGACTTCAGCCTGCCGATGCTGATCGCCACCGAGGAGGGCTGCTCGCTGGAGGAGGCCGTCCAGCAGAGCGTGGCCGTCCACGACGAACTGATGCACACCTTCGAGGCCGAGGCCTCCGCCCTCGCCCTGACCGGCTCGCCCGAGCTGCGCCGCTTCCTGGCCGGCACCTGGGCCTGGGTCGGCGGCAACCGCGAGTGGCATGCGGGCAGCGCCCGCTACCAGACCGACTGACCCACGTTCACCGCCAGTTGAGGAGCATTGCGTCCATGACCATCACCGTCCCGAGCGCCACCAACGTGCTGCGGACCGCGTTCCAGAAGTCGGTCGCCAACTACTGGAACCTGGAGAAGGACCCGGTCAACATCAAGCTCGGTGAGGTCGACGGCCTCTACCACCACCACTACGGCCTCGGCCCGGTCGACCCCTTGGTGTTCGAGGGCCCGGACGAGACCCGCGACGAACGCATGATCAAGGAGATGCACCGGCTGGAGACCGCCCAGGCGGACGTGCTGCTCGACCACCTCGGCGACATCGCGCCCACCGACGCGCTGCTGGACGCCGGCTCCGGCCGCGGCGGCACCAGCATCATGGCCAACCACCGGTTCGGCTGCGAGGTCGACGGCGTCTCCATCTCCGAGCAGCAGGTGGCGTTCGCCAACGGGCAGGCGCACGAGCGCGGCATCGCCGACCGGGTCCGCTTCCACTTCCGCAACATGCTGGACACCGGCTTCCGGACCGCCTCCCGCCGGGCGATCTGGACCAACGAGACCACCATGTACGTGGACCTCTTCGAGGCGTTCGGCGAGTTCTCCCGCCTGCTCGCCCCCGGCGGCCGCTACGTCTGCATCACCGGCTGCTCCAACGACGTGATGGGCCTGCGCTCGAAGGCCGTCAGCCGGATCGACGAGCACTACATCTGCAACATCCACCCGCGCAGCCAGTACTTCAAGGCGCTGGCCGCGAACAACCTGGTGCCGATCAGCGTGGTCGACCTGACCGCCGACACCATCCCGTACTGGGAGCTGCGCGCCCAGTCCTCGGTGGCCACCGGCATCGAGGACCCGTTCCTGACGGCGTACAAGGAAGGCAGCTTCCACTACCTGATGATCGTCGCCGACCGGGTCTGACGGCCGGTTCGCAGGGGGGCCCGGGCAGCGCGCCCGGGCCTCCCCGCGTGTCGCCGTCCCGCCACCCCGTCATGCCGTCAGCAGCATCGCCGAGCGGCCGGTCAGCGTCGCCCCGGTGACGGGGGCGGGTTCCGGCGGACCGGCCAGGGCGGTGTCGACCAGCGGGCGGTGCGGGCCGGGCAGGGTGAAGTGCCGCGGTTCGGGGCCGGCGTTCAGCAGCAGCAGGAAGTCGGCGTCGTGCACCGGGCGGCCGTGCTGGTCCCGCTCGGACATGGCGCTGCCGGACAGCCGCAGCGCCAGCGCGCGGGTCGGGGCGAACCAGTCCGCCTCGGTCATCTCCCGCCCGTCCGGGGTGAGCCAGCTCAAGTCCCGCAGGCCGTCCGGCCCGGCGGGGCGGCCGGAGAAGAACGCCCGCTGCCGCAGCACCGGGTGGGCCCGACGCAGGTGGATCAGCCGGGCCGTCAGCTCGGTCAGCGAGCGCCACTGCGGGTCGTCCAGCAGCGACCAGTCCAGCCAGCCGGTCTCGTTGTCCTGGCAGTAGGCGTTGTTGTTGCCGCGCTGGGTGCGGCCCAGTTCGTCGCCCGCCGTCAGCATCGGCACGCCGCTGGACAGCAGCAGCGTGGTCAGCAGGTTGCGCAGCTGGCGCACCCGCAGCTCGCGGATCGCCGGGTCGTCGGTGTCGCCCTCCGCGCCGTGGTTCCAGGACCGGTTGTCGTCGGTGCCGTCCCGGTTGTCCTCGCCGTTGGCCAGGTTGTGCTTGCGGTCGTAGGAGACCAGGTCGCGCAGCGTGAAGCCGTCGTGCGAGGTGACGTAGTTGACGGAGGCGTAGGGGCGCCGGCCGCCGCGCTGGTACAGGTCGGAGGAGCCGGCGACCCGGGTGGCCAGCTCGCGCACGTCCGGCCGGGCGCCGCGCCAGAAGTCGCGCACGGTGTCCCGGTAGCGGTCGTTCCACTCGCCCCACAGCGGCGGGAAGCCGCCGACCTGGTAGCCGCCCGGGCCGACGTCCCACGGCTCGGCGATCAGCTTGACCCGGCTGAGCACCGGGTCCTGCGACACCGCGGCCAGGAACGGGTGCTCCATCTCCACCGCGTCGCTGCCGCGGGCCAGCGCCGCCGCCAGGTCGAAGCGGAAGCCGTCCACGCCCATCTCCGCCACCCAGTAGCGCAGCGAGTCGGTGATCAGCCGGATCACCTGCGGGCGGCGGGTGTCCAGGGTGTTGCCGCAGCCGGTGTAGTCGGCGTAGCCGCGGCGCGAGCGGTCCAGCCGGTAGTAGCCGGCGTTGTCGATGCCGCGGAAGGACAGCGCCGGGCCCATCGCCCCCGCCTCGGCGGTGTGGTTGAAGACCACGTCGAGGATCACCTCGATGCCCGCCGCGTGCAGCGCCCGCACCATCCGCTTGAACTCGCCGACCTGCTGGCCCCGGCTGCCGGAGGACGAGTAGCCGGCGTGCGGGGCGAAGAAGCCCAGCGTGTTGTAGCCCCAGTAGTTGACCAGGCCGCGCTCCTGCAGGTGGTCCTCGCTGACGTGGTGGTGGACCGGCAGCAGCTCCACCGCCGTCACCCCCAGCCCCGTCAGGTGCGCGATCGCCGCCGGGTGCGCCAGGCCCGCGTAGGTGCCGCGCAGCTCCGGCGGGACGTCGGGGTGGCGCATGGTGAAGCCGCGCACGTGCAGCTCGTACAGCACCGTCTCGGCCCACGGCGTCTTCGGGCGCTGGTCGTCGTACCAGTCGTCGGCGTCGTCCACCACCACCGCCCGGGGCACGTACGGCGCCGAGTCCCGGTCGTCCCGGACGGTGTCCGCGACGTCCCGCTCCGGCCAGCCGCGGACCGCCGAGCTCACCGCGTCGTGCGTGGTGCAGCCGCCGTCGACGGCCCGGGCGTACGGATCGAGCAGCAGCTTGGCGGGGTTGTACCGGGCGCCCGTCCACGGGTCCCACCGGCCGTGCACCCGGTAGCCGTAGCGGGCGCCGGGCAGCACGCCCGGCAGGTAGCCGTGCCAGGTCTGGTAGGTCTGCTCGGCCAGCCGGTGCCGGCTCTCCCGGCCGCTCTCGTCGAACAGGCACAGGTCGACGGCCTCCGCACCCGGCGCCCAGAGCGCGAAGTTGGTGCCCCGGCCGCCCTCGCCGTCGGTGCGGAACCGGGCGCCGAGCGGCTGCCAGCTGCCCGGCCAGGGCGGCGCCGGGGCGGGCCGGGGCGCCGAGCCGTTCAGCCGGGCGGCCGCGCGTGCCTCCCGGGGCGTGTCCGTACCCAGCTCCTGCCACGCCGTCATGGCGACCCTCCCAGCCATCCGGGGGCCCGTCCCCGTTCTTCCGGTTGTTCCCTGTGCGACGGCGCGCGTCACCCTCGCCCGGGGTTCGTGACGCACCGTGACCAATCCTGTGCCCCGCGGAGCCGGGCGGGGAAACCATCCGGTCGTGTCCGGGGGGCTCGATCGGTCGTTGAGCCCGGCATCGGGTGGTTTCGCGCGACAGCGGGAGGACGGCATGCACGCCGCGGCACGGCTCTGGGCACGGTGGGCGGCCGCGGCCGGACTGGTCCTGCTGACCGGCTGCTCCGGCCTGTTCACCTCGGCCGACGCCGGCCCGCCGGTCTCCCGCGCCAGGCTCGTGCTCAGCCCCGCCGACGGCGCGCAGGGCGTCCCGGTGGACGGCGCGGTCGCGGTGACGGTCGCCAGGGGCCGCCTGCTGGACGTCCGGCTGACCGACGGCAGGGGCGTCCCGGTGCCCGGTGCCCTCGCCGCCGACGCCACCCGCTGGACGCCCGACGGCCGGCTCGACACCGCCACCGCCTACAGCCTCGACGTGACCGCCGAGGACGCCGACGGCCTGCGCGCCGTCCAGCACTCCGGGTTCGCCACGGTGCCGCCCGAGCACACCTTCGTCGCCTTCTTCACCCCCGAGGACGGCTCCACCGTCGGCGTCGGCATGCCGGTCTCGCTGCGCTTCTCCCGTCCGATCGAGAACCGGGCCGTCGTCGAGCAGGCCGTCTCGGTCACCGCCGACCCGCCGCAGGAGATCGCCGGCCACTGGTTCGGCGACCAGCGCCTCGACTTCCGCCCGGAGGGCTTCTGGCCGCCCGGCACCAAGGTCACGCTGGGGCTGCGGCTCAAGGACGTGGAGGGGGCGCGCGGCTACCTGGGCACCCAGCGCAAGGACGTCCACTTCACCGTCGGCCGGGCGCTGATCGCCGCCGTGGACCTGGACCGGCACCTCATGACGGTCCACCAGGACGGCCACCTGATCCGCACCCTGGAGGTCAGCGGCGGCAGCCCCGAGCACACCACCTACCTGGGCACCATGGTGGTCTCCGAGCGCTTCGAGGTGACCAGGATGAACTCGCAGACCGTCGGCCTCGGCGACGAGTACGACATCCAGGACGTCCCGCACGCGATGCGGCTGACCGCCTCCGGCACCTTCGTGCACGGCAACTACTGGTCCGACCGCGCCGTGTTCGGAGCCGCCAACACCAGCCACGGCTGCATCGGCCTGGCCGACCTCAAGGGCGGCAACGCCAACTCCCCGGCCGGCTGGCTCTGGCGGCACTCCCTGGTCGGGGACGTGGTGCAGGTGCACGGCTCGCACGGCGACCAGGTCTCGCCCGACAACGGCCTGAACGGCTGGAACCTCCCGTGGTCGCAGTGGACGGTGGGGCGGGCCACGGCAGTTCACTGAACCGGCACCCGGCTCCCTCCGAAGATTCACTCAGCTTCGCCGGTTATCCTTGCCCCCGCGCATGCCCGACATGATCGGGAGCGCGGTGAGCGCATCCGACCCGGCGGAACATTCCCGGGCGTCACACGTGTTATCGCTGTGCAGACCTGGAGGGGAGCAGCGCGGTGAAGGCGGATCAGAAGGCCGAGTCCGGAATAGTCGTGGTGGGGAACGGGCGGCGTGCGCGTCGGGCCGCGGCGGCCCTGCTGGTGGGCGGCGTCATGCTGCTCGGGACGGCTTGCAGCAGCAGCGGCGGCAGCGGCGGCGGTTCGACCGACGCCAAGGGCGGCGGCTCCTCGTCCGCCTCGGACGCCGCACCGAAGGTGTCGACCGCTCAGCTGACGGTCACCCCGGCCGACGGCGCCGCCGACGTGGCGCCCAAGGACGGCCTGCAGGTGGCGGTGGCCAGCGGCAAGCTGACCGCGGTCACGGTGACCGACAAGAACGGCAAGGCGGTCGCCGGCGAGATCGCCGCCGACGGCCTGAGCTGGAAGCCCGGCGAGCAGCTGGCGGTCGGCACCACGTACACGGTGAACGCGCAGGCGGTGGACTCGGCCGGCCTGGTGGCCGCCTCCACCACCACCTTCACCACGCTGACGCCGGCCAAGAAGATCGCCACCAACGACAACATCGCCGACAACGGCCAGTACGGCGTCGGCATGATCGTCTCGGTGAACTTCAGCAAGGCCGTCCAGAACAAGGCCGCGGTGCTGGCCGGCATCACGGTCGAGGGCGCGGACGGCACGGTGGCCAAGGGCCACTGGTTCGGCTCCTCCCGGCTGGACTTCCGGCCGGAGAACTACTGGAAGCCGGGCACCAAGGTGACCGTCAAGTACCGGCTGAAGAACGTCGAGGTCTCGCCCGGCGTGTACGGCGACGTCGACAAGGACGAGCCGTTCACCATCGGCCGCTACCAGGTCTCGACGGTCGACGCCGCGAGCCACAAGATGACGGTCTCGCGCGGCGGCAGCGACACCCAGGTGATCCCGATCACCGCGGGCAACGACCAGAACCCGTCCTGGAACGGCACCATGGTCGTCGCCACCAAGGAAAAGATGACCCGGATGAACTCCGCCACGGTGTCCAACATCAAGGGCGACGAGTACGACGTTCCGGACGTGCCGCACGCGATGCGGCTGACCACCTCCGGCACCTACGTGCACGGCAACTACTGGAGCAGCGCGTTCGGTTCCACGAACGCCAGCCACGGCTGCATCGGCGTCTCCGACGCCAAGGGCGGCAGCGACAGCTCGGCGGCCGGCAAGTTCTTCAACTCGTCGATGGTCGGCGACGTGGTCAAGATCGTGAACTCCAAGGGCCAGACGGTCTCCGGGGACAACGGCCTGAGCGGCTGGACCATCCCGTGGAGCAAGTGGTAGCCCGCACGCTCAACCGGCAACGACGGCCCGGCGATTTCGATCGCCGGGCCGTCGGCCGTTCGTGACCGTACCGGGACACATGGCTCGCAACGTTTCCCGCACTCGACCCGTCATATCAACAGAAAGACCTGTCAGCCGACAGGCAGGTGTGTGGGGAGAGCGGAACGTGAAGGCTATACGCGGGGGTTACGCGGTTGTGGGTGCGCTCGCGGGCGCCCTGGTGCTGATGGCCACGGCCGGCTGCAGCACGGACACGGCCAAGGCCGACAGTCCCAAGGCGGCCCCCAGCTCGGCCAAGCCGACGGTGTCGGCCGCGACCATCGCCATCGAGCCCGCCAACGGCACCACCGACGTCAAGCCGTCCGGCGCGGTCAAGGTGTCCGCCGCCAACGGCAAGCTGACCTCGGTCAAGGTCACCGGCCCGGACGGGGTCGAGGTGAAGGGCGCCCTCGCCGCCGACGGCGCCTCGTGGGCGCCGTCCGACAACCTCAAGGTCTCCACCGCGTACACGGTGGACGCCCTCGCCGAGGACTCCCAGGGCGTGGTCGCCAACTCGCGTTCCACCTTCACCACCCTCACCCCGGAGAAGGACGCCGGCGTCAGCGACAACATCGCCGACAACGGCCAGTACGGCGTCGGCATGATCGTCTCGGTCCGGTTCGACCGGGCGGTGAAGAACAAGGACGCGGTGCTGGCCGGCATCGCCTTCGAGGCCGCCGACGGCACCGTGGTCAAGGGCCACTGGTTCAACGACAAGCGGCTGGACTTCCGCCCCGAGAAGTTCTGGAACCCCAACACCAAGGTCACCATCCACTACAAGCTCAAGAACGTGGAGACCGCCCCCGGCGTGTACGGCGGCGTCGACAAGGACGAGCCGTTCACCATCGGCCGCTCGCAGATCTCCACCGCCGACGTGGACACCCACCGGATGGCGGTGGTCCGCGACGGCCAGCAGACCGACTCCATCCCGTTCACCGCGGGCAAGGCCGGCTTCGACACCTGGAACGGCACCATGGTGGTCGAGGGCATGGAGGGCAAGACCCGGATGACCTCCGCCGGCGTCACCAAGTCGGGTTCCGGCGACGAATACGATCTGGTGGTTCCGCACGCCATCCGGTTGACCGACACCGGCACCTACGTGCACGGAAACTACTGGAGCGGCAGCGTGATCGGGCGCTCCAACGGCAGCCACGGCTGCATCGGCCTGACCGACACCGAGGCCGGCAGTTCGAGCAGCCCGGCGGGCAAGTTCTACGACTCCACGCTGGTCGGCGACGTGGTCACGGTCGTCAACTCCAAGGGCCCGGTGGTCGACGCGGTCAACGGACTGGGCGGTTGGAACCTCGGCTGGTCGCAGTGGTAGTCGTAGGGCGCCTGTTCGGTTGCTGACGGCATATGCCAAATGAGCGGTGATCGTTTGCTCATTGTCCGTACGCGGCCGCCCACGTTCCGCAATGATGGGCCCCATGGCGGGATGGGGCGAAGCGGAACGGGCACTTCCATCGGTCGACACCCGCGGTGACGGCTCGTCAGGAGTCGGCGCCGCGGTGGTGCTCGCCGAACTGGAACGGATGACCGCGAACGAGATGGAACGCGCCTTCCTCGGCGTACTCGGCGACCCCGAGGCCGGCGAGGAGGTGCGACTTCCCTCCCGCCCGGAGTCGGCCGGCGTCGCGCGGCGACTGGTGCTCTCGGTCCTGGCGTCCTGGAAGCTCCACCACCTGCTGGAGGTCGGGGAGTTGCTCACCGGCGAACTGGTCGCGAACGCCGTGCGGCACGCCGGCGGGCGCATGATCGGCCTCAAGCTGGTGCGACGCCCCGGCTGGCTGCGGATCGAGGTCCGCGACTCCTCGCGGGCGATGCCCTGCCTGATCCTCGCCCCCGAGATCGGCCGCTACCAGAACGGGCACGGCCTGCGCGTGGTCGACGAGCTCTCCGACCGCTGGGGGGCGGATCTGCTGCCACGCGGCAAGGGCGTCTGGTTCGAGGTGAAGACCCGCGACCGATCAGTCCCCTGAACCCCCTGAACCCTCTGAAGAAACGATGCGGGGCCCCTGTCCGCGGTTGTTCGCGGTCCGGGGCCCCTGCGCGTCATCCGGCAGCCAAGGGGGTGCGTGCCGCCGGATGGAAGTGGCCGGGCGGTACCGCCCGACACCCATAACTATCGCACGTCTCGATGCCAAAAACAAGCCGAAACCAAGGTTTGCATCGCGATTGGCCTTAGGATTCCAGGCGACCTCCGGATCATCTCATAATCCGGACTCTCGCCACCAGCCTCCGAAGGTCCCCGAACCCGGGACCTTCTAGCCATACCCCACCCCCGGCGGAGCCGGGGGTGGGGCAGGTGTCAGCACTCGATGACGTTGACCGCGAGGCCGCCGCGGGAGGTCTCCTTGTACTTGATTTTCATGTCGGCGCCGGTCTCCTTCATGGTCTTGATGGCCTTGTCGAGGGAGACGTGGTGGCGGCCGTCGCCGCGCAGAGCCATCCGGGCGGCGGTGACGGCCTTGACGGAGGCCATGCCGTTGCGTTCGATGCAGGGGATCTGGACCAGGCCGCCGACGGGGTCGCAGGTGAGGCCGAGGTTGTGCTCGATACCGATCTCGGCGGCGTTCTCGACCTGTTCGGGGGTGCCGCCGAGGACCTCGGCGAGGCCGCCGGCGGCCATCGAGCAGGCGGAGCCGACCTCGCCCTGGCAGCCGACCTCGGCGCCGGAGATGGAGGCGTTCTCCTTGAAGAGCATGCCGATCGCGCCGGCGGCGAGCAGGAAGCGGACGATGCCGTCCTCGTCCGCGCCGGGGATGAAGTTCAGGTAGTAGTGCAGGACGGCGGGGATGATGCCGGCCGCGCCGTTGGTGGGGGCGGTGACCACGCGGCGGCCGGAGGCGTTCTCCTCGTTGACGGCCATCGCGTAGAGGGTGACCCACTCCATCGCGTTGCCGGGTCCGATGCCCTCGGCCCGCATCGCGCGGGCGGCGGACGCGGCGCGGCGGCGGACCTTGAGCCCGCCCGGCAGGATGCCCTCGCGGGACATGCCGGCGGCGACGCACTCCTTCATGACGGCCCAGATCTCCAGCAGCCCGGCCCGGATCTCGGCCTCGGTGCGCCAGGCCTTCTCGTTCTCCAGCATCAGGCCGGAGATGGACAGGCCGGTCTCCCGGGTGAGGCGGAGCAGTTCCTCGCCGGTGCGGAAGGGGTGGCGCAGCGCGGTGTCGTCGGGCTTGACGCGGGCCTCGCCGATCGCCGCCTCGTCGACGACGAAGCCGCCGCCGACGGAGTAGTAGGTCTTCTCCAGCACGGTCGAGCCGTCCGCGGCGTACGCCCACAGGGTCATGCCGTTGGCGTGGTAGGGCAGGGCCTTGCGGCGGTGCAGGATCAGCTCGGTGTCGGGGTCGAAGGCGATCTCGTGCCGGCCCAGCAGGTTGATGCGCTTGGCGGCGCGGATCCGTTCGACGTCGAGGTCGGCCTGGTCGACGTCGACGGTGCGGGGGGAGTTGTTCTCCAGGCCGAGCAGGACGGCCTTGGGGGTGCCGTGGCCGTGGCCGGTGGCGCCGAGGGAGCCGTACAGCTCGGCGCGGAGCGAGGCGACCTGGTCGAGGAGTCCTTCGGTGGCGAGCCGGCGGGCGAACATCCGGGCGGCGCGCATCGGGCCGACGGTGTGGGAGGAGGACGGTCCGATGCCGATGGAGAAGAGGTCGAAGACGCTGATGGCCACGGGGTGACGTCCTTGTCTGGTCTCGTGGAGTGGTCCGTCCGGGGTGGGACGGGGGGCTGCGCATGGAACGGGGCACCGCGCGCACGTCTTCCAGTGTGCGCGGTGCCCCGGGGGTTCCGGGCGGCCGCCGGGTGTCGGCGGCCGCTGGGAGGGGTTACAGCTCGGGGTACAGCGGGTGCTTCGCGGCGAGCGCGGTGACCCGGGCCTTGAGCGACTCGGCCTTGGCGGCGTCGAAGCCGGGCTTGAGGGTCTCGGCGATGACGTCGGCGACCTCGCGGAAGTCCTCGGCGTCGAAGCCGCGGGTGGCCAGCGCCGGGGTGCCGATGCGCAGGCCCGAGGTGACCATCGGCGGGCGAGGGTCGTTCGGGACGGCGTTGCGGTTGACGGTGATGCCGACCTCGTGCAGGCGGTCCTCGGCGTCCTGGCCGTTGAGCTCGCTGTTGCGCAGGTCGACCAGCACCAGGTGCACGTCGGTGCCGCCGGACAGGACGGAGACGCCGGAGGCGGTCACGTCGTCCTGGAGCAGACGCTCGGCGAGGAGCTTCGCGCCTTCCAGGGTGCGGCGCTGGCGGTCCTTGAACTCGTCGGAGGCCGCGACCTTGAAGGCCACCGCCTTGCCGGCGATGACGTGCTCCAGCGGGCCGCCCTGCTGGCCGGGGAAGACCGCGGAGTTGATCTTCTTGGCGAACTCGGCCTTGGAGAGGATGACGCCGCCGCGCGGGCCGCCCAGGGTCTTGTGGGTGGTGGTGGTGACCACGTCCGCGTACGGCACCGGGGAGGGGTGCAGTCCGGCGGCGACCAGACCGGCGAAGTGCGCCATGTCGACCATCAGCAGGGCGCCGACCTCGTCCGCGATGCGGCGGAACTCGGCGAAGTCCAGCTGGCGGGGGTAGGCGGACCAGCCGGCGATGATCAGCTTGGGCTGGTGCTCCTTGGCGAGGCGCTCGACCTCGGCCATGTCGACCTGGCCGGTCTTCTCGTCGACGTGGTACGCGGCCACGTTGTAGAGCTTGCCGGAGAAGTTGATCTTCATGCCGTGGGTCAGGTGACCGCCGTGGGCCAGGTTCAGGCCCAGGATGGTGTCGCCCGGCTGGATCAGCGCGAACATCGCCGCGGCGTTCGCCTGCGCGCCGGAGTGCGGCTGCACGTTGGCGTGCTCGGCGCCGAACAGCTCCTTGACCCGGTCGATGGCGATCTGCTCGACCACGTCGACGTGCTCGCAGCCGCCGTAGTAGCGGCGGCCGGGGTAGCCCTCGGCGTACTTGTTGGTGAGCACCGAGCCCTGGGCCTCCATGACCGCCACCGGGGCGAAGTTCTCGGAGGCGATCATTTCCAGGGTGGTCTGCTGGCGGTGCAGCTCGGCGTCGACCGCGGCGGCGATCTCCGGGTCGAGCGCGTGGAGGGACTGGTTGAGAACAGTCATGGGGGGACTCCCGGTCAGGCGCCGATGAGGGCGTTGTAGCCGTCGGCGTCGAGCAGCTCGTCGGTGGCCTCGACCCGGACCTTGAACAGCCAACCGCCCTCGAAGGGCTCCGAGTTGACCAGGGCCGGGTCGTCGATGACCTCCTGGTTGACCTCGGTGACCTCGCCGGTGGCGGGGGAGAAGAGGTCGCTGACCGACTTGGTGGATTCGAGCTCGCCACAGGTCTCACCAGCGGTGACGGTGTCACCCACCGCGGGGAGCTGGACGTAGACGATGTCGCCGAGGGCGTCGGCCGCGTGCGCGGTGATGCCGATCGTCGACACCCCGTCCACGGCGGCGGTCAGCCACTCGTGCTCCTTGGTGTACTGCAGGTGCGTGGGGTTGCTCATGGCGTCATTCTCCAGGATCGCAAGAGGGGAGGGCGCGGCCGTCCGCTGTGCGGACGAACCGGAAAGAGCTGCTCGCGGCAGGTGAAGGGCCGACCTGGGGTCAGCGGGCGCGCTTGTAGAACGGCAGTGCGACGACCTGGACCGGCTCGGCCTTGCCGCGGACGTCCACCGCGACGGTGGCGCCCGGCTCGGCGTGCGCGGCGTCCACGTACGCGATGGCGATCGGCTTGCCCAGGGTCGGGGACGGCGAGCCGGAGGTGATCCGGCCGATCACGGCGCCCTCGGCGTCCACGACGGAGTACTCCGCACGCGGGACGCGGCGGCCCTCGGAGACCAGGCCGACCAGCTTGCGGGGCGGGTTGGCCTCGGCCGCGGCGGCGGCCTCCTCCAGCGCCTTGCGGCCGACGAACTCGCCGCCGTTGGTGGTCTTGTCGAAACGCACCACTCGGCCGAGGCCGGCGTCGAACGGGGTCAGCTCGGTGGACAGCTCGTGCCCGTACAGCGGCATGCCGGCCTCCAGGCGCAGCGTGTCGCGGCAGGACAGGCCGCACGGGACCAGGCCCTCGTCGGTGCCGGCCCCGGTCAGCGACGTCCACAGGTGCTCGGCGTCGGCCGGGGCGCAGAAGATCTCGAAGCCGTCCTCGCCGGTGTAGCCGGTGCGGGCCAGCCAGACCTGACGGTCCGCCACGGTGGCGGGCAGCAGGGCGTAGTACTTGAGGCCGGGCAGGTCGGCGTCGGTGAGCTTGGCCAGGATGCCGCCCGCCTCCGGGCCCTGGACGGCGAGCAGCGCGTAGGCGTCGCGGTCGTCGCGGACGGTGGCGTCGAAGCCGGCCGCGCGCTCGGTCAGGGCGTCCAGCACGACCTGGGCGTTGGAGGCGTTGGCGACCACCAGGTACTCGTCGTCCGCGGTGCGGTAGACGATCAGGTCGTCCAGGATGCCGCCGTCCTCGCGGCAGATCATGGTGTAGCGGGCGCGCAGCACGCCGAGGGCGGAGATGAAGCCGACCAGCGCGTGGTCGAGCAGCTCGCCGGCCTGCGGGCCGGAGACGGTGATCTCGCCCATGTGCGAGAGGTCGAACAGACCGGCCTTGGTGCGGACGGCGAGGTGCTCCTCGCGCTCGCTGCCGTAGCGCAGCGGCATGTCCCAGCCCGCGAAGTCGGTCATGGTGGCGCCGAGCGAGCGGTGCAGCGCGTCGAGCGCGGTCAGGCGGAGGGACACGACAGGACTCCCGGGATCTGGAAACGGGCAGGCTGGGGCGAATCTCCCCGTCTGTCGTCGAACCTGAGAGCTTCACCGCATCCCGGACAGGATGGCGGTTTGCACCGTGGGTGGGCGCACGGCGCGGCCGTGTCCACTTTCCAGATCTGCCTCGCCCGGGCGGTAGGGGGGCCTGAGAGATTCCGGGGAGGACTTGCTCCTTCGGCGCCGGTCGCGACCGTGGTGACGGTCGTTCCGGCTCTCCCGCGCGGGTTCGAGCGGCCGGTATGAAGTTTGGGCGGGCCCATCATGGCATGCCGCGAGCCCCTGGTGGGAGTGGGGTTCGCCGACAGTCGCCGCCGGGCGCCCGCGCACGCCGCTAACCTGATCGCAACCGTGAGTGTGGAGGGGCGAGATGGGGTTCCCGCTGGGTCAGGTTCCGGAAGGCGGGAGCTGGCCGGCCAACGAGCTGGAGCAGGTGCTGATGGCGGCCCTGGGCGATCCGGGCGCGACGCCCCGGGTGATCGAGGTGCTGGCGCGCAGCCAGGTGTGGATCCCGCTGCCGTCCGGCGCCGACCCGCAGTCCGGCGCGCTGGACCTGCCGACCCTGGAACTCGCGGGCGCGCCCTACGTGCCGGTGTACAGCTCGCAGGAGCTGTACCTGCAGCACGCGCCGGGCATCCCGTTCGCGATCGCCCCGATGTGGGAGTTCGCCCGGGGCCTGCCGCTGGGCATCGGCATCGCGGTCAATCCGGAGGCGCCGGTGGGCATCCCGGTGCCGCCGGAGGGCGTCGGGGAGCTGCGGCGCGGCCCGCGCGGCGACCAGTGGGAGGCACAGGGCGTCACCGAGGGGGCCCGGGTGGCGCTCAAGGAGCCCGAGCCGCACCAGGAGCCGTTCGCCTTCCTGGCCGCCGCCACCGGGGAACTCGCCGCCCTGCCGGGCGTGCTGACGGCCCGTCGGGCGCTGGCCCGGGTGGAGGGCGAGTCGACGCTGCTGTACATCGGCGTCCAGCTGGACCCGGTGGACCCCGCCGACCCCGGCGACGTCAACCTGGCGCTCGGCCGGGCGCTCGGAACCGCGGCGCCGAGCTGGGGCGTCCACCTGGTGCTGCTCGACCTGGTCGCCGACCCGGTGGTGGACTGGCTGCTGGGACGGGTACAGCCCTTCTATGTGCGGCCGTGACCCCGGACGTCTTTTCGCGGGCCCGGATCCGGGACGGCGGCATGACGGCTGTCGGGCACGCCCCATAGGGTTGCCCCGGCACACCGCGGCGCGGTGGACGTGGACGAGAAAGAGGGCGGCGACGTGACGGGAGCAACCGGCGACCCGGGCGCGATCGAGCGCGCCCTCGCAGCGGTCGCACCGGAGCGCTGGGAGGCGTACGAGGGGCTGCTGCGCGCCCTCGCGAACGGGCAGGTCTGGATGCTGCTGTGGCACGGCAGCCCGGGCAGCCCGGACGCCCAGTACGGGAACATGGACGTCGGCGGGCACGGCTATGCGCCCTGCGTGACGTCCCCCGGGCAGCTGGCGGCCAGTGGCTGGTCGCGCGGCCACGAGGTGGTGTCCGGGCCGGAGATCGCCGGCTCGCTGTACCGCTCCCGCTGGGGCCTGTGGCTGGACCCGCACCGCCCGGGCGGCGGCGTCGGCGTGCCGTGGGCCGACCTGCGGCGGATCGCCGTCGGCCTGGACCGGCTGCCGGCCGGGCCGCTGCGGATCTCCGAACCGGCCGTGCAGGCACCGCAGTTCTTCGCCGTGCTGGACCAACAGGCCGCCGAGGTGCGCCCGTTGCGCGCGCTGTGGCGGGCCTGGGTGCAACCGGTGCTGGGCGAGCCGTACTTGGCGATCGGGCTGGACCTGTACGACACCTCTCCGCCGGCCGTGGAGGCCGCTCGGGCGCTGGTGCAGCGGGCCGCCGCGCACGCCCCCGAGGGGCCGGCCGTCTCCACCGTGCTGATGGCCGACGGGTTCGACCCGGTGGTGATGTGGCTGCGGGCCAACGCCCGCCCGTTCGTCGACCGGCAGGGCGCGCCGGGGCCCTACCCCACCGGTTTCGGTTACGCAGCGCAACCGCCGGCCGGGCCCGCGCCGGGCTGGCCGCAGCCTCAGTGGCCGGGATATCCGGGGCGCTGAGACCGCCCGGGCAGAACGCAGGAGGACCCCCGTACGAACCTTCTTTTCGAGGTCGGCGGGGGTCTTTTGCTGTGCCGTGATCTACGCGTGCCACCCGACGCGCCACCTGGCGTTTCCTCGCCACTGGCGGGGTGTCGTCAGTGCATGCCTTGACGTGCCCTCGGCACCTGTGTGAAGAGCGATATACCAGCGCAACGAATGTGCATGCCTACAGATCACAGTTAGGCATCCTTCGGGATGAGGGTCTTCCGTCCGGTACTCGCCATGACAGAGAGTGCTGCCCAATGCGGAGCGCGAGACGATCCTCACGAAGGTGAACGTGCCGCCGCCACAGCATGAACCGCACGATGCGCATCTCCGTGCGGCAGCACCATGCGCGCCGGGGCACTCCGCCCGGCGTCGAACGGCACCACCCCGCAACGCCCTGCTTGCCAAACGCACTTCTGCACCGCCGCATCGGCACCCGGCACCACCGCAACCGCTCTGCCTTCCGCACCAAACGCGACTCTGTGGGCCGGCCACCGTCGGCGAGGGGAACGAACTGACTCATGACCACACCCACCGAGACCTCGGGTCCGCCGGCCGGCGCGCAGCCTGACGGCGCGTCAACTGACCTGCCGGCCAAGAAGATCGAGGGTCGCTCCCCGGGCCGCATCGCCTGGGACCGCCTCAAGCGCGACAAGGTCGCGCTGGCCGGCGGTGTCGTGGTGATCCTCCTGGTGCTCGCGGCGATCTTCGCGCCGGTGCTCTCCGCGCTGTTCGGACACCCGCCGAACGAGCCGCACGCCGACCAGATCAACCCCGATCTCGGCCTGCCCAAGGGCGCGTTCGGCGGTATGAGCAGCGAATTCCTGCTCGGCGTCGACCCGGTGTTCGGCCGCGACGTGTTCTCCCGTGTCCTCTACGGCGCGCAGATCTCGATGCTGGTGGCGCTCGGCGCGGCCCTGCTGTCGGTCAGCATCGGCGTGGTCATGGGCGTCACGGCCGGCTACTTCGGCGGCTGGGTGGACGCGTTCATCAGCCGGCTCATGGACATCCTGCTGTCCTTCCCGCAGCTGCTGTTCAGCATCGCGCTGGTGTCGGTGATCCCCAACTCGGTCCTCGGCCTGGGCGACACCACCGTGCGCGTGTGCGTGCTGGTGCTGGTGATCGGCTTCTTCGGCTGGCCCTACATCGGACGCATCGTCAGAGGCCAGGCCATGTCGCTGCGCGAGCGCGAGTTCGTCGACGCCGCCCGCAGCCTGGGCGCCGGCCGCGCCCACATCCTGTTCCGTGAACTGCTGCCCAACCTGGTGGCGCCGATCCTGGTCTACGCGACCCTGATCATCCCCACCAACATCCTGAACGAGGCGGCGCTCAGCTTCCTCGGGGCCGGCGTCCGCCCGCCCAGCGCCTCGTGGGGGCAGATGCTCTCCGACGCGGTCCGGATCTACCAGGCGGATCCCACCTACATGGTGATCCCCGGTCTCGCCATCTTCATCACCGTGCTCGCCTTCAACCTGTTCGGCGACGGCCTGCGCGACGCGCTCGACCCCAAGGGCAACTGAGCCCGCAACTCTGGAGGTTCCCCAACCCATGAAGCGAAACAGGACGCTCGCGGTCGCCGCCCTCGCGGCCACTCTCGCGCTCACCGCCACCGCCTGCGGCGGCAGCAAGGACGAGTCGAGCGACGGCGGCACCAAGGGCACCGCGGCGGGCTTCAACGCGGCCGTCGACAAGGTGGTGAACCCGTCCGACAAGAAGGGCGGCACCCTCAACATGTGGACCACCACCGACGTGGACTCGCTCGACCCCGGTCGCGCGTACTACGCCTCGGTGTGGAACTTCGAGCGCTTCTACACCCGCACCCTGCTGGCCTTCGACGGCAAGCCGGGCAAGGAGGGCCTGAAGCTGGTCCCCGACCTGGCCGCCGCCCAGCCGGAGATCTCCGCGGACGCCAAGACCTACACCTTCAAGCTGAAGCCGGGCCTGAAGTTCGAGGACGGCTCCGTCATCACCTCGAAGGACATCAAGTACGGCGTCGAGCGCATCTTCGCGCAGGACGTCATCTCCGGTGGCCCGACCTACCTGATCAACGAGCTCGACCAGGGCCAGAACTACAAGGGCCCCTACACCGACGCGGACCCGAACAAGCTGGGCCTGAAGTCGGTCACCACCCCGGACGACAACACCATCGTCTTCTCGCTGGCCAAGCCCAACTCGGACTTCCCGTACCTGCTGGCCATGGGCTCCGCCGCCCCGGTCCCGCAGAAGCTGGACACCGGCTCCCAGTACGGCCAGAAGCCGGTCTCCTCCGGCCCGTACAAGTTCAAGTCGGCCGAGCCGGGCAAGGGCTACGAGCTGGTCCGCAACGAGAACTGGGACGCCGCCTCCGACCCGTTCCGCAAGGCGCTGCCGGACGTCGTCAAGCTGACCGTCACCACCAACGCCGACGACATGGACACCCAGCTGCTGGCGAACACCGCCGACCTCGACTGGGCCCAGACCGGCCTGTCGCAGGCCGCGCAGGTCAAGGTGCTGCAGGACCAGGCGCTGAAGGCCAACACGGACGACCCGTACAACGGCTTCATCCGCTACATCACCGCCGTCCCGACGGTCGCCCCGTTCGACAACGAGCACTGCCGCAAGGCCGTCCTGTACGCGGCCGACACCACCGCCCTGCAGACCGCCCGCGGCGGCTCGGTGGCCGGCTCGCTCTACGGCTCGATGCTGCCCCCGAACATCCTCGGCTCGGACGACTACGACCCGTTCAAGCTGGCCCAGGGCAAGCCGAACCTCGACAAGGCCAAGGAAGAGCTGAAGGCCTGCGGCAAGCCCGAGGGCTTCAAGACCAACATCGCGGTGCGTGGCAACAAGCCGAAGGAGGTCAACTCCGCGGTGGCGCTGCAGACCGCCCTCAAGGCCGTCAACATCGACGTCACGGTCCAGCAGTACGACGGCAAGCTGATCGCCTCCGAGATCGGCGCGCCCGACGTGGTCAAGGCCAAGGGCTACGGCCTGATCGTGATGGGCTGGGGCGCCGACTTCCCGACCGGCTCCGGCTACCTGCAGCCGCTGGTCGACGGCCGCTTCATCCCGAGCAACGGCAACAGCAACTACGCCGAGATCAACGACCCGGAGATCAACGGCTGGTTCGACCAGGCCGCGGCGCAGACCGACCCGGCCAAGGCCGCCGAGCTGTACAAGAAGATCAACCACAAGGTCGTCGACGGCGCCTACTACCTGCCGATCGTCGCCGACAAGGCCCTGAACTGGCGCAACCCGCGCCTGACCAACGTCTACATCACCGACGCGTTCGGCGAGGTGGACTTCCAGGCCCTCGGCGTCTCCGACGGCAAGTGACCTGACCTTCTCCCTTAGTTCGCACCGCTAGTCCGAAGGGCAGGTGAAGGCCCTGCCCGGGCCGGCCGGGACACCCCTACCGGGGAACCCCGGCCGGCCCGTGGCAGGGCCGACCGCAGTGCTCGTGTATCTCTTCAGGCGACTGATCAACGTCGTCCTCATGCTGCTGGTGGTCGCTGCGGTGACCTTCGGCATCTTCTTCATGGTGCCCAAGCTCACCGGAACCGACCCCGCACTGCTCTACGTGGGCAAGATCGCGGACAAGGTGGCCGTCGAGGGTATCCGCCACAAGATGGGCCTCGACAAGTCGATCGTCGAACAGTTCTGGCTCTTCCTGAAGGGCATCGTCGTCGGCCGTTCCTACAACGCCGGTACCGACGTCACCCACTGCTACGCCCCCTGCCTGGGTTACTCGTTCAAGACCGAGCGCGAAGTCTGGCCGCTGCTGCTCGACCGGGTCGGCGTGGACTTCTCGCTCGCCATCGGCGCCTCGATCCTGTGGCTGGTGCTCGGCACCGCCACCGGCATCGTCTCCGCGCTGCGCCGCGGCACCGCGCTGGACCGCATCTCGATGTCGGTCGCGCTGGCCGGCGTCTCGCTGCCGATGTACTTCACCGGCCTGGTCTCGCTCGCGATCTTCGTCGGCCAACTCGGCTGGTTCCCACGCAAGTACACCGACTTCACAGCCGATCCGGTGGCCTGGTTCCAGGGACTGGTGCTGCCGTGGGTCACCCTGGCCTTCCTGTTCGCGGCGACCTACGCCCGACTCAGTCGGGCCACCCTGCTGGACGTGCTCGGCGAGGACTACATCCGCACCGCGCGCGCCAAGGGCCTCCGGGAACCGGTGGTCATCGGCAAGCACGCCCTGCGCTCCACGCTGACGCCGATCCTGACCATCTTCGGCATGGACCTCGGCGGCCTGCTGGGTGGCGCGGTGCTCACCGAGAACACCTTCAACCTGCGCGGGCTCGGCTACGAGGCGGTCCAGTCGATCGCCTCCAGCGACCTGCCGGTGATCATGGGTGTGACGCTCTTCGCCGCGTTCTTCATCGTGATCGCCAACCTCCTGGTTGACCTGCTGTACGCCGTCGTCGATCCCCGGGTGAAGCTGGCATGAGCAACACTGACAAGCCTTTCCTCTCCGTCCGCGACCTCAAGGTGCACTTCCCGACCGACGACGGACTGGTCAAGTCCGTCAACGGCCTGAGCTTCGACCTGGAGCGCGGGAAGACCCTGGGCATCGTCGGCGAGTCCGGCTCCGGAAAGTCCGTCACCTCGCTGTCGATCATGGGCCTGCACCGCACCGGCACCAAGCGCGGCGCCCCGCAGATCTCCGGCGAGATCTGGCTGGACGGCCAGGAGCTGGTCTCCGCCGACCCGGACCAGGTGCGCAAGCTCCGGGGCAAGAAGATGGCGATGATCTTCCAGGACCCGCTGACCGCGATGCACCCGTACTACACGGTCGGCGCCCAGATCATCGAGGGCTACCGGGCCCACCACCCGGGCACCTCCAAGAAGGTCGCCCGCACCCGCGCCATCGAGATGCTCGACCGGGTCGGCATCCCGCAGCCCGACAAGCGGGTCGACAACTACCCGCACGAGTTCTCCGGCGGCATGCGCCAGCGCGCCATGATCGCCATGGCGCTGGTCAACGACCCCTCGCTGCTGATCGCCGACGAGCCGACCACTGCCCTGGACGTCACCGTCCAGGCGCAGATCCTCGACCTGATCCGGGACCTGCAGAAGGAGTTCGGCTCCGCCGTCATCATCATCACGCACGACCTGGGCGTGGTCGCCGAGATCGCCGACGACATCCTGGTCATGTACGGCGGCAAGCCCGTCGAGCGCGGCCCCGCCGCGACCATCTTCGAATCCCCCGAGCACCCCTACACCTGGGGCCTGCTCGGCTCGATGCCCCGTCTCGACCGGGAGCTCCAGGACCGGCTGATCCCGGTCAAGGGCACCCCGCCGAGCCTGATCAACGTGCCGTCCGGCTGCGCGTTCCACCCGCGCTGCCCGTACGCCGAGCTCACCGGCGGCCGCTCCACCGGCGAGGTGCCCGTGCTCGCCGAAGCCGTACCCCGGCACTACGCCGCCTGCCACCTGCCGATCGCCGAACGCCACCGGATCTTCACCGAAGAGATCGCGCCCCGGCTGTGAGCACGTACCACCCACTTGGAGACAACCGATGACGGACAGCCAGACGGCGGCCCCGCAGGCCGCGAAGGTGCCCGCCCAGGCACCCGGCCCGGACCGTGAACCCCTGCTGCGGGTCACCGGGCTGACCCGGCACTTCCCGGTCACCAAGGGCCTGCTGAAGCGTCAGGTCGGCGCGGTGCGCGCCGTCGACGGCATCGACTTCGAGGTCATGGCCGGCGAGACGCTCGGCGTGGTCGGCGAGTCCGGCTGCGGCAAGTCCACGATGGGGCGCCTGGTCACCCGGCTCGACGAACCCACCAGCGGGAAGATCGAGTTCGAGGGCGCCGACATCACCCACCTGGGAGTCTCGGCGATGCGGCCGTACCGCCGCGACATCCAGATGATCTTCCAGGACCCGTACTCCTCGCTGAACCCCCGGCACACCATCGGCACCATCGTCGGCGCGCCGTTCCGGCTCCAGAACGTCCAGACCGAGCACGGCGTCAAGAAGGCCGTCCAGGACCTGCTGGAGCTCTGCGGACTCAGCCCGGAGCACTACAACCGCTACCCGCACGAGTTCTCCGGCGGCCAGCGCCAGCGCATCGGCATCGCCCGCGCGCTCGCCCTCCGCCCCAAGATGATCGTCGCGGACGAGCCGGTCTCCGCCCTGGACGTCTCCATCCAGGCCCAGGTGGTCAACCTGCTGGACGACCTCCAGAAGGAGCTCGGCCTGACCTACCTGATCATCGCGCACGACCTCTCGGTGGTCCGGCACGTCTCCGACCGGGTCGCCGTGATGTACCTCGGCAAGGTGGTGGAGATCGCCGACCGCGACTCCCTGTACGCCGAGCCGATGCACCCCTACACCAACGCCCTGATGTCCGCGGTGCCGGTCCCCGACCCGCGACGCAAGGAGCGCCGCGAGCGGATCCTGCTCACCGGTGACGTCCCGTCGCCGCTCAACCCGCCGTCGGGCTGCCGGTTCCGCACCCGCTGCTGGAAGGCGCAGGACATCTGCGCGAGCCAGGAGCCCCCGCTCAGCGCTGCGCGGCCGGGGCACCAGGTGGCGTGCCACTTCCCGGAGAACGCAGGCGAGTAGTCGGACGCCCGAGGTCCGTCCCGGGAGGGGTTCCCTCCCGGGGCGGACCTTCGCCGTTCACGGGCGGTGGCGGGCGCCCGCCGGCCTGACAGTGCCGGGTGGGAAAGTGGCGGACATGCTTCGGATTGCGGTGCGGGACCAGGCGGACGTGGTGCGGGTGCGGTTGTCGGAGGACGAACTCGTCGACACGGTGCGGGACATGGCGTACGCGAGCGGGACGTTCGTGGTGCTGCAGCGGGTGCCGGACCTGCCGGACACGTATGCGCAGGCGTGCCCGGAGAACGGGGCGTGGACGGTGGAGCACCGGGCGGGGAGCCCCGCGCGGCACTACGGGACGCAGGTGCAGGACGTGGAGCAGGTCGCCGCGCTGCTGCTCGGGTGGGCGCGGGAGGACGAGGGCTGGGACGCCGGGGCCGCGTGGGAGCGGATCGACTTCGGGCCGGATCCGGAGCCCGCGCCGCTGGAGCTGTCCGAGCAGGACGAGCGGACCCTGGTCGCCGAGGTGCGGCGGCTGCTGGTGGAGGGCTACACGACCCTCGCGCAGGCGGCCGAGGCCGCGGAGGAGTGCCTGGTCGACAAGGGCGTCCGACCGGTGACGAAGGCCCAGGCGAAGCAGCTGGTCGACCGGATGTGGCTGGAGCGGGTCGCCGAGCAGCGGAGCTGGGTCGGCGAGACCGATCCGGAACGGGTGGCGCGGGCGTTCGCCGCGCTGGAGTCGAGCGGCATCACGGCCCGGGAGAACTTCACCTGCTGCCGCAGTTGCGGCAACGGGGAGATCGGGGCGGAGAACCCGGAGGCGCGCGGCTTCGTGTACTTCCACTCCCAGTGCACCGAGGGCGCGGCGGCCGGCCAGGACCTGTGGCTGCTGTACGGAGGCTTCGACGACTCGGAGGAGACCACGGCGGCCGTCGGCCGGGAGGTCGTGGCGGCGCTGGAGGAGTGCGGCCTGACGGTCCGTTGGGACGGTAGTCCGGACGAGGCGATCCGGGTCACGGGCCTGGACTGGCGGCGCCGGCTGGTCGGCTAGTCCGAGTGCGGCAAGGCCGTCCACCGTCCGGCGCAGCAGGGAGCGCGAGCTGTTGCCCGGGCGGTGCGGGTGCCTTGAGCTGGACCGGAATGTCCCGGCTCCCGCGCGAGGGGTAGGTCCACCATGCTGTCGGCCCGCAGTCTGTTCCAGGAGATCCACGACGACGACCGGGCGTTCCGGCTGTTCTGCTCGATCGCGGCCAAGGGGGAGGACCAGGGCGGCTGGGAGAACGGCCGGATCGCCCGGCTGGTGCCCGATCAGGAGCTGGCGCCGAAGGTGGCCCGGCACGGCGCGGACGAGGACAAGCACGGGCGGATCTTCAAGGCGCTGATGCACAAGCGCGGCCTCGATCCGGCCGAGGTCCCGGACGAGACCGACTACACGATGATCCTGGAGCGGCAGGGCATCGGCCTGGCGCACGCCCGGCTGCGCCGGGACGAGCCGCTGACCGAGCAGGACGTGATCACGTACCTGGCGCACAGCAGGGTGACCGAGCAGCGGGCGTCCGAGCAGATGCTGATGCTGAAGCGGATCTTCGGCGACCACCCGGAGCTGGGCCGGGCGGTGCGGATGATCTCCAACGACGAGGACAACCATCTGGCGTTCTGCCACGAGGAGTTGCTGCGGCTCGCGTACCACGGGCACGGCCGGCTGATCCTGGACACCCTGCAGGAGACCGCCCGGGCGGAGATCCGCACCTACCGGGACGTCAGCCTGGCGGTGATGGCGCACCTGGGGGAGCTGTTGCGCTGGCCGCGGGCGAAGTCGGCGGCGCTGGCGGCGGGCATCCACGCGGTGCACGGGTTCGAGCGGGCCGGCGGGTGGCGGCGGATGACGACGCTGCGGATGCCCGCCAAGCTGAACGCGCTGGGCGGGCCGGCGCCGCACGAGTCGTTCGTCTGACTCCCGGCGATCGGCGCCGGTCGGGCGACGTGGACACTGACCAGGTGACATCCGAGATCTTCCCGCACGACGTCCAGCAGATCCTCGACCTGGTGGGCATTTTCGTCTTCGCGCTGTCCGGCGGCCTGATGGCGGTTCGGAAGAACATGGACATCTTCGGCATCTGCGTGCTGGCCGAGGCCACCGCGCTGGGCGGCGGCGTGCTGCGGGACTTGATGATCGGGGCGCTCCCGGTGGCCGCTTTCACCAACGCCGGTTATTTCGCGACCCCGCTGGTGGCCGGGGTGGTGGTGTTCTTCCTGCACCCGGAGGTGGAGCGGATCACCCGGGCGGTGATGGTGCTGGACGCGGCGGGCCTCGGCCTGTTCGCCGTCACCGGCACCATCAAGGCGCACGACTACGGGCTCGGCGCGGTCGCCTCGGTGGCCTGCGGCATGCTGACTGCGGCGGGCGGCGGCGTGGTCCGTGACGTGCTGGCGATGGAGCCGCCCTCGCTGCTGCGCTGGGACCGGGAGATCTACGCGGTGCCGGCGCTGATCGGCGCGGCGATCACGGCGCTGCTGATCGGCATCGGGCAGCTCACCCCGGTGAGCGCGGCGCTGGCGGCGGTGGCCGCGTTCACGGTGCGGATGCTGGCGCTCAAGTACGGGTGGCGCGCACCGCGTGCTTGGCACCGCAACGGTTCTCGCACCAGCGAGGAGTAGGGGAGCCGCCGTACGCCAGCGAGATCGCCTCGACCGTGCAGAGCAGTTCCGGCAGCAGCTTGGACAGCTCGACGACCGAGGCGACCCGGACCGGGGCGGAGATCGAGCAGGCGGCGATCGCGGTGCCCTCGGTGCCGGCGATCGGGGCGGCGATGCAGTTCACCGACTCGTGGTACTCGGCCTGGTCGGCCGCCCAGCCGAGCCGCTGCACCTCGGCGAGCTGGTCCCGCAGCGCCTGCGGGTCGCGGATGGACTGCGGGGTGCGGGCCGGGAACTCGGCCTCGGCGAGGAAGGCGGCGAGCCGGTCCGCGGGCAGGTCGGCGAGCAGCACCTTGCCGGCGGCGGTGGCCACCGCGGGGGCGCGCCGGCCGATCCGGCTGTCCTCGCCCAGCCAGCCCTGGCCGGTGTCCGGGTAGCGGGCGTCGACCTTGTCCAGGTAGAGCACCTCGTCGCCCTCCAGTACCGACAGGTGGACGGTGTGCCCGTACCGCTCGTTCAGCACCGCCAGGTAGGGGGCGGCGACCTGGCGGATGTCGATGCCCTCCAGCGCCTGGTGGGCGAGGGCGAAGAGTCGGCCGCCGAGCCGGTAGCGGTGGTCGGACTGCCGGGTGACGAAGCCGTGTTCCTGCAGGGTGCGCAGCAGCCGCAGGGCGGTGGACTTGTGCACCCCGATCCGGGACGCGGCCTGTTCCAGCGAGGCCGGGCCCTCACCGAGCGAGGCCAGGATGGTCAGCGCGCGGTCGACCGTCTGGGACATGGCCCTCCCTTCTCACAGCGGCGTGGCCGGAAGGCTAACGGCGCGTTGCAGAGGGTGCAATGGCCAAATCGTGACCCGTGGGCCGCCTACACTGGTCCCGCTATGGCTTACCTCGACCACGCCGCCACCACCCCGATGCTGCCCGAGGCGATCGCCGCGATGACGGCGCAGTTCGGGGTCGTCGGCAACGCCTCCTCGCTGCACACCGCCGGGCGGCGGGCCCGCCGGGTGATCGAGGAGTCCCGGGAGTCGCTGGGCGAGTCGCTGGGCGCGCGGCCCAGCGAGATCGTGTTCACCGCGGGCGGCACCGAGTCCGACAACCTGGCGGTCAAGGGCCTGTTCTGGGCCCGGCGGGCCGCCGACCCGGCCCGCCGCCGGGTGCTGAGCAGCCCGGTCGAGCACCACGCGGTGCTGGACGCGGTGCACTGGCTGGCCGAGCACGAGGGCGCCGAGGTCGAGTACCTGCCGGTGGACGCGGTCGGCCGGGTGCACCCGGAGGCGCTGCGGGAGGCGATCGGGCGGGCGCCGGAGACGGTCGCGCTGGTCACCGTGATGTGGGCCAACAACGAGGTCGGCACCGTCCAGCCGGTCCGCGAACTCGCTGCGGTGGCCGCCGAGTTCGGCATCCCGGTGCATGCGGACGCGGTGCAGGCGCTGGGCCAGGTCCCGGTGTCCTTCGCGGACTCCGGGCTGACCGCGCTCACCGTCACCGGTCACAAGATCGGCGGCCCGTACGGGGTCGGCGCGCTGCTGCTGTCGCGCTCGGCGACGCCCGTTCCGCTGCTGCACGGCGGCGGCCAGGAGCGCGACGTCCGCTCCGGGACGCTGGACGTGCCCGGTGCGGCCGGGTTCGCGGTGGCGGCGGAGCTGGCCGTCGAGCGGCAGCCCGAGTACGCGACGGGCGTCGGCATGCTGCGCGACGACCTGGTCGCGGTGGTCCGGGCGGCCGCGCCCGACGCGCTGCTGAACGGCGACCCGGATCCGGCGGGCCGGCTGCCCGCCAACGCGCACTTCTCCTTCCCCGGCTGCGAGGGCGACGCGCTGCTGATGCTGCTGGACGCGGCGGGGGTGGAGTGCTCCACCGGTTCGGCCTGTTCGGCGGGCGTCCCGCAGCCCAGTCACGTGCTGCTGGCGATGGGCGTGGCCCCCGAACTCGCCCGCGCCTCGCTGCGGTTCTCGCTCGGCCACACCTCCACGCGGGCGGACGTGGAAGCGCTGGCCGCCGCGCTGCCCGGTGCGGTGGAGCGGGCCCGGCGGGCCGGGCTGGTGCGGTCCGTCCGCTGACCCGGTTCGTTCCGCAGCGGAACCGTCTGCTGGCGGACGTATTCTGGGGGGATGAGCGCACCCCTTCCCGAGCGCACCGTCCGTGACCTCACCGGGTTGCTGGTCCAGGCCGCGCACGCCATGAACACCCGTCTGTCGCTGGCCCTGGCCGAGATCGACAGCTCCCCGCGCAAGCACTGCGTGCTGCTGCACGCCATCGAGGCCGAGCGCACCCAGTCGCAGCTGGCGGCGATCGCCGGGCTGGACAAGACCACCATGGTGGTCACCGCCGACGAGCTGGAGCGGGACGGCCTGGCCGAGCGCCACCCGTCTGCGACCGACCGGCGGGTGAAGGTCATCCGGGTCACCCCGGCCGGCGAGGAGCTGGTGCGGCGCGGCGAGGTGATCGTCGACCGGGTGCACGGGGAGGCGCTGGGCGAACTGTCCGCCGGGGAGCGGCAGGTGTTCGTGGACGCGCTGGACCGGCTGCAGAAGGACGTGGAGTTCCCGATGGCGGGGGAGGGCGGCGTGGTGCGGAAGCCGAGGCGGGCCCGGCAGGGGTAGCGGTCCAGTCAATCGGTCCGTTCTGGATCGTCTATTACGAAACCATCTGTTACGGTCTCTCTTGTTGAGGGAGCGCGTGCCCGCGCGCCCCGGGGGAGGGAGACACCCATGTCCGAACACCCGTCACGCGCCCGCTGGTCGGCCCTCGCGGTGGTCTGCGCCGGCATGCTGATGGTGATCCTGGACGGCTCGATCACCACCGTCGCGCTGCCCGCCATCCAGGACGACCTGCACATCGGCCCGGCCGGACTGGCCTGGGTGGTGGACGCCTACGTGATCGCCTTCGGCGGCCTGCTGCTGCTCGCCGGACGGCTCGGCGACCTGCTCGGCCGCCGCCGGATCTACCTGGCCGGCATCGCCGCCTTCACCGTCGCCTCCGTGCTGTGCGGCCTCGCCACCGGCCCCGCGACGCTGATCTCCGCCCGCTTCCTGCAGGGCGTCGGCGGGGCGATGGCCTCCGCCGTCGGCCTCGGCATGGTGGTCGGCCTGTTCCCCGAACCCGCCGACCGGGCCAAGGCGTTCGGCGTCGTCGGCTTCACCGGCTCGGCCGGCGCCTCGCTCGGCCAGGTGCTCGGCGGCGTGCTCACCGAAGGCCTCGGCTGGCACTGGATCTTCTTCATCAACCTGCCGATCGGCGCCGCCGCGCTGCTGGCCGGCCTGCGCCTGCTGCCCCGGGACGCGGGCGGCGGCGCCGGGGGCGGCGTGGACGTCCCCGGCGCGGCGCTGGTCACCGGCGGGCTGATGCTCGGGGTCTACAGCATCGTCGAGGGCGGCCCGCACGGCTGGACGTCCGCCGGCACCCTCGGCCCGGCCGCCGCCGCGCTCGCCCTGCTCGCCGCGTTCGTCCTCCGGCAGGCCCGCGCCGCCGCCCCGCTGCTGCCGCTGCGGGTCCTCGCCCGGCGCACCACCGCGCTCGCCAACCTGGTGCAGATCCTGCTGCTGGGCGCGCTGTTCGGCTTCCAGGTGCTGGTGGCGCTCTACCTGCAGAACGTCCAGCACTACGGCGCGCTCGACACCGGACTGGCCATGCTGCCCGCCGCGCTCGCCATCGGCGCCGTCTCGCTGCTGGTCGCCGCCCGCGCCATCGGCCGGTTCGGCGAGCGCCGCACCCTGCTGCTCGGCCTGGCCCTGCTCACCGTCGGCCTGGCCCTGCTGGTGCGGCTGCCCGCCGGCCGTTTCGACTACGTCGCCGACCTGCTGCCCACCATGCTGCTCGGCGCCGGCTTCGGACTCGCCGCCACCGCGCTCACCGCCCTCGGCATGGCCGACGCCCGGCCCGAGGACGCCGGACTGCTCTCCGGGGTGCTCAACACCACCCAGCAGGTCGGCGCGGCGCTCGGCGTCGCCGTCCTCACCGCGCTGGCCGGCGGCTCCGGGGATGCCGTCGACGGGTTCCACCTGGCCTTCGGCGTGGGCGCGACGCTGCTGCTCGCGGCCTTCCTGCTGGCCACCGCGCTGCCGGCCCGCACCGCCCCGGTCCCGGCCGCCGCCGAGCCGCCCGCCCCGGTGCCGAACTGACCGTCGGGCGAGCGCCCGGCCCCCGTTACGCTGGACTCCTTATGACTGACTTCCCCGGCGCCCCGACCACCCCGTCCACCGGCCGCCTGCGCGTGCTCGCCGCGATGTCCGGCGGCGTCGACTCCGCCGTCGCCGCCGCCCGGGCCGTCGAAGCAGGCCACGAGGTGACCGGCGTCCACCTGGCGCTCGCCAGCAACCCGCAGTCCTTCCGCACCGGCGCGCGCGGCTGCTGCACCCTGGAGGACTCCCGGGACGCCCGCCGCGCCGCCGACGTGATCGGCATCCCGTTCTACGTCTGGGACTTGGCGGAGCGCTTCCGCGAGGACGTGATCGAGGACTTCGTCGCCGAGTACGCCGCCGGACGCACCCCCAACCCGTGCCTGCGCTGCAACGAGAAGATCAAGTTCGCCGCGCTGCTCGACAAGGCGATCGCGCTCGGCTTCGACGCCGTCTGCACCGGCCACTACGCCCGGATCGTCGACCTGCCCGACGGCACCCGCGAACTGCACCGCGCGGTCGACGGCGCCAAGGACCAGTCGTACGTGCTCGGCGTCCTCGACGCCGACCAGCTCGCCCACTCGCTGTTCCCGCTCGGCGACACCACCAAGGACGTCATCCGCGAGGAGGCCGACCGGCGCGGCCTCGCCGTGGCCAAGAAGCCCGACAGCCACGACATCTGCTTCATCACCGACGGTGACACCCAGGGCTTCCTCGCCGAACGCCTCGGCACCGCCACCGGCGACATCCTCGACACCGACGGCACCAAGCTCGGCGAGCACGACGGCGCGTACGGCTTCACCATCGGCCAGCGCAAGGGCCTGCGCCTCGGCCGGCCGGCCGCCGACGGCAAGCCCCGCTACGTCCTCGACATCTCGCCGGTCGACAACACCGTCACCGTCGGCCCCGCCAGCGGCCTCGACGTGCACGCCCTCACCGCCATCCGCCCCCGTTGGTGCGGCACCCCCGCCACCGGCGAAGGCCGTTACACCGCGCAGCTGCGCGCCCACGGCGAAGAGGTCCCCGTGACGGCCGTCCTGACGGACGACCAGCTGCACGTCCGCCTCGACACTCCGGCCCGCGGCATCGCCCCCGGCCAGGCGGTGGTGCTGTACGACGGCACCCGGGTGGTCGGCTCGGCGACGATCGCGAGCACCGAGCGGGCCGTCGAGGCCCAGGGCGTCTAGAGCCTGCCCGGGGGGATTATCGGCTTGACCCGGGCGTGTCGGCCGGTGATAGGACTGGTTGCACTATGAACATCACGGTCTTCTGTTCGGCGAACCTGCTCGATGCCAAGTACACCGCCCCGGCGGCGGAGTTCGCCCGGCTGCTCGGGGCGGCCGGGCACACCCTGGTGTGGGGCGGGTCGCACACCGGGCTGATGGGGCTGCTGGCCGACGAGGTGAAGGAGGCCGGGGGCCGGCTCGTCGGGGTGTCGGTGGAGTTCCTGCGGCACAAGGCGTACGAGGGCGCCGACGAGCTGGTGGTGATGCCCGATCTGCCGACCAGGAAGGCCGAGTTGCTGGCCCGCGGGGACGCGCTGGTGGTGCTGGTCGGCGGAATCGGGACGCTCGACGAGGTCACCGAGGTGCTGGAGCTGAAGAAGCACGGTCAGCACGACAAGCCGATCGTGCTGCTCGACACCGAGGGCTTCTACGACGGGATGCGCACCCAGCTCGAACGGATGGACCGCGACGGGTTCCTGCCGCGTCCGCTCGCCGAGCTGGTGTCCTTCGCGCAGACTCCCGCCGAAGCCCTCGCCCACGCGACCGTCCAGCAGAACTGAGGAATCCCATGGGTGCCCACCTGATCACCGGAGCCGGCTCCGGCATCGGCTCCGCCGTCGCCGACAAGCTCACCGCCCGCGGCGAGGAGGTCTGGCTGCTCGCCCGCGACGCGCGCCGCGCCGCGCAGCTGCGCGAGCGCTACCCCGAGGCGCGGACGCTGGTCGGCGACCTCGACGACCCGGCCAAGCTGTCCTGGGCGTTCGGCCACCAGGCGCTGCCCGTCGAACTCGACTCGCTCCTGCACATCGCCGGCGTGGTCGAACTCGGCACCGTCGGCGAGACCCCCGTGAAGGCGTGGCAGCAGCAGCTGAACGTCAACACCGTCGCCCCCGCCGAGATCACCCGGCTGCTGCTCCCCTCGCTGCGGCTCGCCCGCGGCCACGTGGTCTTCGTCAACTCCGGCGCCGGCCTGCGCGCCGACCCGACCTGGGGCTCGTACGCGGCCAGCAAGTTCGCGGTGCGGGCGCTCGCCGACGCGTTGCGGCAGGAGGAGCACGCCCACGGGGTCCGGGTCACCAGCGTCTACCCCGGGCGCACCGCCACCGCGATGCAGGTGAAGGTGCACCAGCAGGAGGGCAAGGAGTACGACCCGGCGAAGTGGATCGCCCCGGAGTCGGTCGCCACCGCGATCCTCGCCGCGCTCGACCTGCCGCGCGACGCGGAGATCACCGAGATCACCGTCCGCCCCGGCCAGTAGCCGGGGGCCCGCGCCTGCGGTCCACTGGAGGGGCGGGGCCGCGGTCGCGGCTCCACGGCGTGAGGAGTGCGCGCATGCCTCTGGCCCGGGTGAACGGCGTCGGCCTCTACTACGAGCTGGCGGGGGACGGCGACCCGCTGGTGCTGGTCCACGGGTCGTGGAGCGACCACCTCACCTGGGGCTCCGTGGTGCCCGACCTCGCCGAGCGGTACCGCGTCCTGGTCTACGACCGGCGGGGGCACAGCCGGAGCGAACGCCCCGAGGGGCAGGGGGCCAGGACCGAGGACGAGCAGGATCTCGCCGCGCTGATCGAGACGTTCGACCTGGCTCCGGCGCACGTCGCGGGCAACTCCTTCGGGGCCTCGACGGCGCTGGGCCTGGCCGCCCGGCGCCCCGAGCTGTTCCGGAGCCTGGCGGCGCACGAGCCCCCGCTGATGGGGATCGTGGCGGAGGACCCGGACCTCCGGCCGCTGATGCGCACCATGGAGGAGAAGCTGGAGTCCGTCCGCGCACACCTGCGCGCGGGCGAGGACCTCGCGGGCGCCGAGCAGTTCGTCGACGAGGTCGCCCTCGGCCCGGGGAACTGGGAGCAGCTCCCGGACTGGCTCCGGGACGCCCTCGTCACCAACGCCCCCACCTTCCTCGACGAACTGGCCGACCCCGACTGGCTGTTCCTCGACCTTGCCCGGCTGCCCGCCTACACCGGCCCCGCCCTGCTGACCAACGGCACCGAGAGCCCGCCGTGGTTCCCGGCCATCATCTCCAGGCTCGGCGAGGCCCTGCCCCGGGCCGAGGTCCGGGAACTGGCGGGAGCCGGCCACGTCCCGCACGTCTCGCACCCCGAGGACTACGTGCGCAGCCTGACCGGCTTCCTCGACGCCGCCTGAGGCACGAACGACCGGCCGGGGCTGCGTAGGCTCTCTCCCGTGACTGACGTGGACGTTTTCGGAGAGCTGGCCGGGGCCGCGACCGGCGTGGGGTCGATGCCCGGCGGGGATGTGCGGGAGATGGCGCGGGGGGTGACGGCGGAGCTGGAGCAGTTGCCGCACCTGCCGGAACTGCCCGGGCGCGGGCCCGGGGCGGACATGATCGGGCGCGGGGCCGGCCTGCTGACCGAGCTGTTCGTGCAGACCGAGCCGAGCGGGTGGCGGTTCACCGACCACCCCGGGCGGGACACCAAGCGGGCCCGGTCCTGGCTGGGGGAGGACCTGGACGCGCTGGAGGAGTACACACAGGGTTACGAAGGACTGCTGAAGATCCAGGCCGTCGGGCCGTGGACGCTGGCCGGGTCGATCGAGCTGAAGCACGGCGAGAAGGCGCTCAGCGACCCGGGCGCCTGCCGCGACATCGCGGAGTCGCTGACCGAGGGGCTGCGCCGCCACCTGGAGGACGTCCGCCGCCGGGTGCCCGGAGCGACGGTGGTGCTGCAGCTGGACGAGCCGCTGCTGCCCGCCGTGCTGGCCGGATCGGTGAAGACCGCCAGCGGCTTCCAGCGGCTGCGCGCGATCGACCGCCAGCTCGCCGAACAGGCGCTGCGGGACGTGATCCGGGGCGTGAACACGCCGGTGCTGGTGCACAGTTGTGCGCCCGAGGTGCCGATTCCGCTGCTGCGCCGGGCGGGGGTGGCCGGGATCAGCCTGGACTTCGGACTGCTGACGCAGCGTCATGACGACGACCTGGGCGAGGCGATCGAGGGCGGGACGCTGATCCTCGCCGGTGTGGTGCCGTCCACCGACGCCGCTGCGGTTCAATCAGAAGCGGTGTCGGACCCGGCCGGTAGTGTCCACGGTGTCAGGACGTTGTGGCGCAGGCTCGGGCTGGCACCGGAGCTCCTGGGCCGCCGGGTGGTGGTGACGCCGACGTGCGGGCTCGCGGGGGCGTCCCCGGCGTACGCGCGGCGGGCGCTGGCCGCGGCGGTGCGGGCGGCACGGAGCCTGGCGGACAACCCGGAGTGACGAGCGAGGAGGACGGCGCGGTGGCGGCTGTGGAGGGCTGGGAGGAGATCCCGGCGGAGGTGCGGACCCGGCACGCCGAATTGGCGACCGAGATCGAGGAGCACCGGTCCCGGTACTACGAGCTGGACGCGCCGACCGTCAGCGACGCCGAATTCGACCGGCTGATGCGTGAGTTGGAGGCACTGGAGGCCGAGCACCCGGCGCTGGTGACGCCCGACTCGCCGACCCAGAAGGTCGGCGGCGCGCCGACCGTGCTGTTCGCGCCGGTCGAGCACCGCGAGCGGCTGCTCAGCCTGGACAACGCGATGGACGCCGACGAGCTCGCCGCCTGGGCCGAGCGGGTCGCCGGCGAGCTGGCCGGCATCGAGTACCACTACCTGTGCGAACTGAAGGTCGACGGGCTGGCCGTCAACCTGACGTACGAGAACGGGGTGCTGGTGCAGGCCGCGACCCGCGGCGACGGCCGGGTCGGCGAGGACATCACGGCCAACGTCCGCACCATCAAGGAGATCCCGCACCGCCTGCACGGCGACGACGTCCCCGCGCTGGTGGAGATCCGCGGCGAGGTGTACTTCCCCAGCGAGGAGTTCGACGCGCTGAACGCCTCGTTCGCCGAGGAGAACGAGCGCCGCCGGCAGGAGAACGAGGAGCGCGCCAAGGAGGGCAAGCGGCCCCGGGCGATGATCCGGCTGTTCATGAACCCGCGCAACGCCGCCGCCGGTTCGCTCCGCCAGAAGGACCCGCTGATCACCGCCGCCCGCCCGCTGCGGATGGTGGTGCACGGCATCGGCGCCCGGGTCGGCTTCGACATCGACTGCCAGTCGCACGCCTACCAGCTGCTGCACGACTGGGGCCTGCCGACGGCCAAGCACAACAAGGTCGTCGGGACGCTGGACGAAGTGCGGGCGTTCATCAAGCACTTCGGCGAGCAGCGGCACTCCGTCGAGCACGAGATCGACGGCGTGGTGGTCAAGGTCGACGAGATCGCCCTGCAGGGCCGGCTCGGCTCCACCTCCAAGTCGCCGCGCTGGGCGATCGCCTGGAAGTACCCGCCGGAGGAGGTCACCGGCAAGCTCGCCGAGATCAAGATCGGCATCGGCCGCACCGGCCGGGCCACCCCGTACGCGGTGCTGGCCGAGCCGGTGAAGGTGGCCGGCTCGATGGTGCAGTACGCGACGCTGCACAACCAGCAGATCGTCAAGGCCAAGGACGTGCTGCTCGGCGACACCATCGTGCTGCGCAAGGCCGGCGACGTGATCCCGGAGATCCTCGGCCCGGTCTACGACCTGCGCGACGGCGCCGAGCGGGCGTTCGAGATGCCCACCCACTGCCCGGAGTGCGGCAGCGAGCTGCGCCCGATGTCCGAGGGCGACATCGACCTGCGCTGCCCGAACGCCCAGCACTGCCCGGCGCAGATCCGCGAGCGGATCGCGTTCCTCGGCGGCCGCCAGTGCCTGGACGTCGAGGGCCTGGGCTACGTCGCGGCGACCGCGCTCACCCAGCCGCTGGAGCCCGCCGACCCGCCGGTCAAGGACGAGGGCGACATCTTCGGCCTGACCGAGGAGCAGCTGCTGCCGATCAAGGTGCTGGTGCGCGACCCGAAGACCGGCATGCCCAAGCCGGACGACAAGACCGGCAAGGAGAAGCAGGTCTCGTTCTTCGCCACCACCGCCGGCGCCCCGAAGAAGAACACCGGCGTCCTGCTGGACAACCTGGACAAGGCCAAGGACCGCCCGCTGTGGCGCTTCCTGAACGGCCTGTCGATCCGGCACGTCGGCCCGGTGGCGGCCCAGGAGCTGGCCCGCGAGTTCCGCGACCTGGAGCGGATCTTCGACGCCGACGAGACCGAGCTCGCCGCCGTCGAGGGCGTCGGGCCGACCATCGCGCGCTCCATCAAGGAGTGGCACGCCGAGGAGTGGCACCGCGAGATCCTCCGGAAGTGGAAGGACGCCGGGGTGCGGTTCACCGAGGAGGCCGGCGAGGAGCAGGGCGAACGCCCGCTGGAGGGCATGACCGTGGTGGTCACCGGCACCCTCGTCGGGCACACCCGGGACGGCGCGAAGGAGGCGCTGACCTCGCGCGGCGCGAAGGTCACCGGTTCGGTGTCGAAGAAGACGCACTTCGTGGTGGTCGGCGACAACCCCGGCTCCAAGTACGACAAAGCGGTGCAGCTCGGCGTTCCGGTGCTGGACGACGCGGGCTTCGAGGTGCTGCTCGGCCAGGGCGCGGACGCGGCCCGTCGGCACCTCGGGCTGGACGTCGACGAGGAGGCCGGTGGGGAAAATGCCGGAGAAGTACCGCAGGAGCAGGTTTCCTGACGGGTCGTTACCGTCCTGATGCCGCGTCAGTCGGGTGTTCGAGAGCGAAATCGGGCATTGTGTCATCGAGCAGCGCGCGGATATGACGTCGCGCTCGGAGGTGACCGGAAAGTGCGCCCGTGCGGCGGACCCCGGCTTACCCTGGGCGCTACGAACTGTCAGCAGGAGTGTGTGGCACCGGTTCTGCCGGAGCCCCGGGGACACGCCCTCGTCTGACGTCCACCGGCATCCCGAGGAGGGGGTGCCTCACCGTGAGGCGGCCCAGCGGGGGCGGGCCCGACGGAGGACTGGGCTTATGGATCGTACGACCGGTGGCGCGCCCACGCGCCCGCCGCAGGGGATGGCGGGGGCGGTGCTGCTGTTCGGCGTCCTGCTGGCCGGCGCCGCGCCGCTGATCCCGTTGGCCGTCCTGGTGTACCGCTACGAACCCGAACTGCTCCCGCTGTTCGCGGTTCCGCTGGCGGTGCTGGTCGCCGCCTGGCGGATCGCCCGCGATCGGGCCAGGGACCAGCTCACCGACCCGCTGACCGACCTGCCCAACCGGCAGGCCCTGCTGATCGCCACCCAGGAGGCGCTGGCCGCGCACGAGGGCGAACCCGGCTACAGCGTCGGGCTGATCCTGCTCGACCTGGACCGCTTCCGGTCGCTGAACGACGCACTCGGGCACACCGCCGGCGACCGCCTGCTGGTGCACATCGCCCGCCGACTGCACCGGGCGCTGCGGGCCGGCACCAGCTTCGCGCAGAACCCGGAGGCCGCCGTGCTGCCCCCGCAGGTGCGCCGCCGCAGCGAGCGCCCGGTGGTGGCCCGGATGGGCGGCGACGAGTTCGCGGTGCTGCTCCCCGGCGTCGGCAGCCCCGAGCTGCTGGAGCGGATGGCGAAGGGGCTGATCGCCGAACTCGCCGCACCGATCCGGCTGGACGGGCTGCTGCTGGTGCTGGAGGCCAGCGCCGGGGTCTGTGTGCACCCGACGCACGCCCAGGACGCAGAATCGCTTCTGCGCCGGGCCGACGTGGCGATGGGCCACGCCCAGCACAGCCGCAGCGGCGTCGAACTGTACGACGAGGCCCGGGACTTGGACACCCCGTACCGGATCGGCCTGCTCGGCGACCTGCGCCGGGCGCTGGAGATGAACGAGGTCGCGCTGCACTACCAGCCGAAGGTCGCCTTCGACGGCCGGGTGGTCGGCCTGGAGGCGCTGGTGCGCTGGGAGCGGCCCGGGCAGGGCCGGGTGCCCCCTGACGAGTTCATCAGCCTCGCCGAGTCCTCCGGGCTGATGCCCCGGCTCACCGACTACGTCCTGGAGAGCGCCGTCGGGCAGATCGCCCGCTGGCGCCACCAGGGCCTGATGGTGCCGGTCGCCGTCAACGTCTCGCCGCGCGACGTCCTCAATCCGGGGTTCGCCGCCCGGGTCGCCGGCCACCTGACCCGGCACCAGGTCCCGGCCGAGGCGCTCCAGCTGGAGATCACCGAACGGCTGCTGCTGGACGACAGCCGGCGGGCCGCCGACACGCTGGCCGAACTGCGCCGCTACGGCGTCCGGATGTCGCTGGACGACTTCGGCACCGGGCACTCCTCGCTGGTGCGGCTGCGCAGCCTCCCGGTCGGCGAGCTGAAGATCGACCGCTCGTTCGTCTCCCGGATGGTCGCCGACGACCACGACGCGGCGGTGGTCCGCTGCTCCGTCGAACTCGCCCACTCGCTGGGCCTGACGGTGGTCGCCGAGGGCGTCGAGGACGACGAGACCTGGGAGCGGCTGCACGACCTCGGGGTGGACGCCGTCCAGGGGTGGCTGGTCTCCGCCGCGCTGCCCGCCGACCAGGCGACGGCGTGGCTGCAGGTGCGGCGGACGGGGGCGGCGCCGGTCTCGTCGCTTCCGCGGTAGTTCTTCGCCGGCGAGGTCCGTCCGAGGAGGGCAGTTCCGTCCTCGGGCGGACCTTTCCACGTCTGCCGGCTTGCCCGCGCGGTTCCCCGCGCCCCTGTCGGGGCGCCCGGTGGCCATAGGATGGGCCCTCAAGACCAAAAAGGACGGGTGTGCCCAGGGCCGCCCGCTCCACCGGAACTCACCCTTGAGGATCGCTGCATGCCTGGCATCACGCGCGAGGAGGTCGCCCACCTCGCCCGGCTGTCGCGTCTGGAGTTGCAGGCGGAGGAGTTGGACCACTTCGCCGAGCAGCTCGACGTGATCATCGGCGCGGTCGCCCGCGTTTCCGAGGTCGCGGGGCAGGACGTCCCGCCGACCTCCCACCCGCTCCCGCTGAGCAACGTCATGCGGGCGGACGAGGTGCGACAGTCGCTGACCCCGGAGCAGGCGCTTTCCGGCGCCCCGGCGAGTGAGGACCAGCGTTTCCGAGTGCCGCAGATCCTCGGGGAGGACTGACCCAGATGACCGACCTGATCAAGTACACGGCGGCCGAGACGGCCTCCGCGATCGCCAAGGGCGAGGTCTCGGCCGTCGAGGTCGCCCAGGCCCACCTGGACCGCATCAACGCCGTCGACAAGAAGGTCAACGCCTTCCTGCACGTCGACAGCGAGGGCGCGCTGGCCGCCGCCCGCAAGGTCGACGACAAGCGGGCCAAGGGCGAGCAGCTCAGCCCGCTGGCCGGTGTGCCGCTGGCGCTGAAGGACGTCTTCACCACCAAGGGCATCCCGACCACCTGCGGCTCGAAGATGCTGGAGGGCTGGATCCCGCCCTACGACGCCACGCTGACGCGGCGTCTGAAGGACGCGGACGTCGTCATCCTCGGCAAGACCAACATGGACGAGTTCGCGATGGGCTCCTCCACCGAGAACTCGGCGTACGGCCCGACCGGCAACCCGTGGGACCTGACCCGGATCCCCGGCGGCTCCGGCGGCGGCTCCGCGGCGGCGCTCGCCGCGTTCGAGGCGCCGCTGGCGATCGGCACCGACACCGGCGGCTCGATCCGCCAGCCCGGCGCCGTCACCGGCACCGTCGGCGTCAAGCCGACCTACGGCTCGGTGTCCCGCTACGGCCTGGTCGCCTTCTCGTCCTCGCTCGACCAGGGCGGCCCGTGCGCCCGCACCGTGCTGGACGCGGCGCTGCTGCACGAGGCGATCGCCGGCCACGACCCGCTGGACTCCACCTCGATCGACGCGCCGGTGCCGGCCGTCGTCGAGGCCGCGAAGATGCGCGACATCCGCGGCATGCGGATCGGCATCGTCAAGGAGTTCGCGGGCGAGGGCTACCAGCCCGGCGTCATGCAGCGCTTCAACGAGTCGGTGGAGCTGCTGCGCGAGCTGGGCGCCGAGGTCGTCGAGGTGTCCTGCCCGTCGTTCACGCTGGCGCTGCCCGCGTACTACCTGATCGCCCCGTCCGAGTGCTCCTCGAACCTGGCCCGGTTCGACGCGATGCGCTACGGCCTGCGGGTCGGCGACGACGGCACCCGCTCCGCCGAGCAGGTCACCGCGCTGACCCGGGAGGCCGGCTTCGGCGACGAGGTCAAGCGCCGCATCATCCTCGGCACCTACGCGCTGTCCTCGGGCTACTACGACGCCTACTACGGCT
>NZ_BMRI01000003.1:0-21407 GCF_014648555.1 Kitasatospora griseola | reverse complement strand
CGGCGCAGAAGGTCCGGACGCTGATCTCCCGGGACTTCGACGCCGCGTTCGCCGGGGTGGACGTGCTGATCTCCCCGACCACGCCGACCACCGCGTTCCCGATCGGCGAGCGGGCGGACGACCCGATGGCGATGTACCTCGCCGACCTGTGCACCATTCCCTCGAACCTGGCGGGCAACGCGGCCATGTCGCTGCCCTGCGGGCTCGCCCCGGAGGACAATCTCCCGGTCGGCCTGCAGATCATCGCCCCCGCGATGGCGGACGACCGCCTCTACCGCGTGGGCGGCGCCGTCGAGGCCGCGCTCAACGACAAGTGGGGTCACACCCTGCTGGAGGAGGCACCGGCACTGTGAGCAAGATCGAGAAGGCCAAGGGCTGGAAGCACTCGAAGCCCGGCCTGTGGCTGTCCATCGGCACCAGCGCGTTCGGGGCGATCTCCATCGTCAAGGACGTCCGCCACGCCCGTGAGGACAACGACACCCTCAAGCTGATCAACGCCCTGGTCGGCGCCGCCGCCCTGGTGACCGGCACCGCGCTCCTCGTGCGCGAGCTCAAGCGGCTCGGCGACGACGACGTCCTGCTCGGCTGAACCTCCCATGACTGAAGAAGGGACGCTGTGAGCGTCATGAGCCTGGTCTCCTACGAGGAGGCTCTCGCCTCGTACGACCCGGTGATGGGCCTTGAGGTCCACGTCGAGCTGGGTACCAAGACCAAGATGTTCTGCGGCTGCTCCACCGAGCTGGGCGCGGAACCGAACTCGCAGACCTGCCCGACCTGCCTCGGCCTGCCCGGCTCGCTGCCGGTGGTCAACGCGGTCGGCGTGGAGTCCGCGATCCGGATCGGTCTCGCGCTGAACTGCGAGATCGCGGAGTGGTGCCGGTTCGCCCGGAAGAACTACTTCTACCCGGACATGCCGAAGAACTTCCAGACCAGCCAGTACGACGAGCCGATCGCCTTCAACGGCTACCTCGACGTGCAGCTGGAGGACGGCGAGGTCTTCCGGGTGGAGATCGAGCGCGCCCACATGGAGGAGGACACCGGCAAGTCCACCCACGTCGGCGGCGCCACCGGCCGCATCCACGGCGCCGAGTACTCGCTGCTCGACTACAACCGGGCCGGCATCCCGCTGATCGAGATCGTCACCAAGCCGATCGAGGGCGCGGGCCACCGGGCTCCGGAGGTCGCCAAGGCGTACGTCGCCGAGCTGCGCGAGCTGATCAAGGCGCTGGGCGTCTCCGAGGCCCGGATGGACAAGGGCCAGATGCGCTGCGACGTCAACCTGTCGCTGCGCCCCAACGGCACCGAGACCTTCGGCACCCGCAGCGAGACCAAGAACGTCAACTCGCTGCGCAGCGTCGAGCGGGCCGCCCGGTTCGAGATCCAGCGGCACGCCACGGTGCTCACCGACGGCGGGACGATCATCCAGGAGACCCGGCACTTCCACGAGGAGGACGGCTCCACCACCTCCGGCCGGATCAAGGACAACGCCGAGGACTACCGGTACTTCCCGGAGCCCGACCTGGTCCCCGTCGCCCCGGCCCGCGAGTGGGTCGAGGAACTGCGGGCCGGCCTGCCCGAGCTGCCCCGGGTCCGTCGGGCCCGGCTGCAGGCCGAGTGGGGCCTGAACGACCAGGACATGCAGTCGGTGCTGAACGCCGGCGCGGTCGAGCCGATCACCGAGACCATCGCGGCCGGCGCCCCCGCCGACCAGGCCCGCAAGTGGTGGATGGGCGAGCTGGCGCGCCGCGCCAACGAGACCGGCACCGAGCTGTCCGAGCAGCCGATCACCCCGGCCCAGGTGGCCCGGGTCTGCGCGCTGGTCGCCGAGGGCAAGCTGAACGACAAGCTGGCCCGCCAGGTCATCGAGGGCGTCCTCGCCGGCGAGGGCGAGCCGGACCAGGTCGTGGAGAAGCGCGGCCTGGCCGTGGTCTCCGACGACTCCGCGCTCGGTGCGGCCGTCGACCAGGCGATCGCCGACAACCCGGACGTCGCCGCGAAGATCCGCGACGGCAAGGTGCAGGCCGTCGGCGCGCTGGTCGGCGCCGTCATGAAGGCCACCCGTGGGCAGGCCGACGCCGCGAAGGTGAAGGACCTGATCCTGGAGCGGCTTGCCGCGTAAGGACCATCAGCACAGCCTGGAGCGGCTTGCCGCGCAAGGACTGTCGAGTACAGCCCGGAGCAGCTCGCCCGAGTGCTGTCGCTTCGCACGGTGCCCGTTCCCGAGGTGGGGGCGGGCACCGTCGTTTTCGGGAAGAGAACCACATGAGGATCCTGGTCACCGGCGGCGCCGGCTTCATCGGCTCGCACTACGTCCGGACGCTGCTCGCGGACGGCTACCCCGGCCTGCGCGGCGCCCGGGTGACGGTCGTCGACAAGCTGACGTACGCGGGCAACCGGGAGAACCTGCCGGCCGCCGACCCCCGGCTGGACTTCGTGCACGGCGACGTCTGCGACCTCGACCTGCTGCGCCAACTGACGCCCGGCCACGACGCGGTGGTGCACTTCGCCGCCGAGTCGCACGTGGACCGCTCGCTGGAGTCCGCCGCCGAGTTCGTCCGCACCAACGTCGGCGGCACCCAGAACGTCCTGGAGGCCGCGCTGCGCTCCGGAGTCGAGCGGGTGGTGCACGTCTCGACCGACGAGGTGTACGGCAGCATCGACCGGGGCTCCTGGACGGAGGAGTCGCCGCTGCTGCCCAACTCCCCGTACGCCGCCTCCAAGGCCGGCGCCGACCTGATCGCCCGCGCCTACTTCCGCACCCACGGGCTGAACGTCTCGACCACCCGCTGCTCCAACAACTACGGCCCCTACCAGCACCCCGAGAAGCTCATCCCGCTCTTCATCACCAACCTGCTTCAGGGCCGGCCCGTCCCGCTGTACGGCGAGGGCGCCAACATCCGCGAGTGGCTGCACATGGACGACCACTGCCGGGCGATCCAGTTGGTGCTGGACGGCGGCCGGGCCGGCGAGGTCTACAACGTGGGCGGCGGCGACGAGCGGACCAACCGGCAGATCACCGAACGGCTGCTGGAGCACCTCGGCGCCGACTGGAGCGCGGTGCGCCACGTCGCCGACCGCAAGGGCCACGACCTGCGCTACTCGCTGGACGAGCGCAAGATCCGCGAGGAGCTCGGCTACCGGCCGCAGGTCCCGTTCGCCCGCGGCCTGGCCGACACCGTCGACTGGTACCGCGACAACCCGGCCTGGTGGAAGGCCGTCGAGCGGAATGCCGCGAACTTCCCGCCGGATCAGGCGAACTGAGGGATCGTCAGAAGGCGTTCGGCCGGGCCTCCGATGCTTCGCCGCCCTTCCCGAAAGGGTCGACGTCTGGGCCGAACGGGCGACACCGCCCCGAAGGCCCCCCGCCCCACCTGGCAATCATTACGCTGAGTTGAGGATGCGTGCCGGTGCGTGACGGGATTGGTGTAGGGTCCGGAGCGGGAACACCGGTACGGCCACGGGCCGGAGGGGGAGATGTCGATTGAACTCCACCGAATCGGTGCTGCCTGCCCGCCCTGCCCTGCGCAGGCTCACGGCCGTGCTGCTCGCGGTGCTCTGCGCCGGGTACGCGGTGGGCGCCGGGATCGGCTGGGGATCGTGCGAACTCGCCCTGGTGATGGGGGACTTCGGCCTCGCCGGAGCGGCCCTCGCGGCCGCGCTGTCCTGTGTCGCGCACGGCGTCGCGATCGGCGGCCACACCCGTCCCGCCTGGCTGCTGTTCGGGCTCTCCTCGGCGGTGGTGGCGTTCGGCAACGGCGTCTGGGGCTGGTACGAGGTGGTGCTCGGCCGGCCGCTGCCGCCGGACTCCGCCGCCGACTACCCGTTCCTGCTGTTCGCCCCGCTCGCCATCACCGGCCTGCTGGTGCTCGCCCAGCGCCCCCGCAACCCGGCCGGCTGGCTCTGCCTGGTGCTGGACGCCTGGCTGGTGGCCGGCTCGCTGTTCACCCTCAGCTGGAGCCTGGCGCTCGGCCGGGTCGCCGCCGGCGACGGTGACTCCGCGCTGAAGCTCGCCCTCGGCCTCGGCTACCCCGTGCTGGACATCCTGCTGGTCAGCCTGGTGGTCGGCCTGAACGTCCGCGGCCGGGACCGCAACCGGGCCGCCGTGCACACCGCGATGATCGGCCTCGCCGTCACCGTGGTGTGCGACGCGCTGTTCACCACCCCGCAGTTCCACAGCGACTACCACTCCGGCGAACTGCTGGACGCCGGCTGGTTCGCCGGCTCCCTGCTGCTCGCCTGGGCGCCCTGGTCGCACACCCGCCGGGCCAGCCGCGAGCACCCGTCCGCCCAGGGCTCGCCGCGCCGCCGGGTCGCCTCCACGTTCAGCGCGCTCACGCCCTACGCCGCCGCCGCGGTCTGCACCGCCGGCATCCTCTACAACGCGCTCGGCGGCCGCCCGCTGGACCGGGTGATGCTCGCCGCCGCCAGCACCGTCGGCCTGGCCCTGATCATCCGGCAGGGCGTCATGCTGATCGACAACCTGTCGCTGGCGCAGGAACTCGCCACCAAGGAAGCCCACTTCCGCTCCCTGGTGCAGGGCTCCAGCGACGTCATCATGATCGCCGGACCGTCCGGCGCGCTGTCCTACGTCAGCCCCGCCGCGCTGCGGGTCTACAACCGCGACCCGGAGGAACTGGTCGGCGGCAACCTGCTCAACCTGGTCCACCCCGAGGACGTCGACCGGGTGCTGGCCGAGGTGCGCCGGATCCTGGCCCGCGCCCGGGGCGCCCGGTTCCACAACGGCGAGCCCTCCGCCCGGGTGGAGTGCCGGATCCGCTCCGGCGAGGGGGACTGGCTGCACGTCGAATCCACCGTCAACCCGTACCGCGACGGGCTGATCCTGAACAGCCGCGACATCACCGAACGGGTGCGCCTGCAGGCCCAGTTGCAGCACAACGCGTTCCACGACCCGCTGACCGACCTGCCCAACCGCGCCCTCTTCGCCCACCGGGTCCGGGCCGCGCTCTCCGCGCAGGGCCCGGCCGGCACCGCCGTCGCCGTGCTCTTCCTCGACCTCGACGGCTTCAAGGCCGTCAACGACACCGCGGGCCACCAGGTCGGCGACGAACTCCTGGTGCAGGCCGCCCGCCGGCTCCAGACCGCCGTCCGCACCGAGGACACCGTCGCCCGGTTCGGCGGCGACGAGTTCGCCGTCCTGGTCCGCGGCCGGCTCGGCCACCCCCAGGTCCGCGACCTCGCCGAACGGATCCGCGCCGCGCTCACCGAGCCGTACTGGATCGGCGGCGCCGAACTCGGCGTCGCCGCCTCGATCGGCATCGCGTTCGGCCCCGACAGCCCGCTGCCCGTCCCCGAACCCGTCCCCGGCGAGGACGAGGACGCCCGGGCCCGCAGCGCCGACCACCTGGCCGCCCTCGCCGCCGACGAACTGCTGCGCAACGCCGACCTGGCGATGTACCAGGCCAAGTCCCGCGGCAAGGGCCGGGTGGTGCTCTACACGCCCGCGATGCGCGCCGAACTGGACCGGCGCGGCGAACTGGAGGAACGACTGCGCGCCGCCGTCCGCGAAGGCTCCTTCGCGCTGCTCCACCAGCCCGTGGTCGAACTGGCCGGCGGCCGGCTCACCGGCGTCGAGGCGCAGGCCCGCTGGCGCTCCGCCGAAGGCATGCTGCTCACCCCCGCCGAGTTCCTGCGCACCGCCGACACCGGCGACGGCGCCACCCGGTTCGCCCGCTGGCTGGTCACCGAGGCGGTCGCCGCCGCCGCCCGCCGCCGCGCCGACGGCCCCGCCGCCCCGCCCGTCGCGGTCACCGTCCGACTGGCCGCGGAACGGCTCTGCGCCCCCGGCATGTACGAGACCCTGGCCGGCGCCCTGCGGGACACCGAACTGCCGCCCGACCTGCTGGTCCTGGAGGTCTCCCGGATGGGCCCCGACGCGCTCGCCGACGAACTCGGCCGCCGGCTGGCCGCGTTCCGCCGCCTCGGGGTGTCCACCGCGCTCGCCGGGTTCGGCGCCGGCGGCGGCTCGCTCGGCGTCCTCGCCCGGATGCCGTTCGACGCGCTCAAACTGGACCGCAGCCTGGTCCAGGACATCGCCGACTCCACCCTCACCCGGGCGCTCGCCGGGCACGCGCTGCGCCTCGGCCGGGACCTCGGCCTGGTCACCGGCGCCGACGGCGTCGACCACCCCCGGCAGGTCGCCGTGCTCCAGGAGCTCGGCTGCCGGCGCGGCCAGGGCCTGGCCTTCGACCGTCCGCTCGACGAACTGCGGCTGCGCCGCGCCCTGCTGCGCCGCGGCTACCCCGTCCCGCGCCCCGGTCAGGGCCACGCCGGCCGGCGCCCGCTGCTCACCCCGGAGCCCCGCACGGGCGGCCTCTCGGAGGCCTCGGCGGCCCGTCCGGTACCCCTCCACAGCGGCCTTGAGCTGCCGCAACGCCACACCGTCGGCGGTCCGATCGGCGGCCCGAATGGTGAGACGTCGGTCCCACCAGCTTGACACCCACCGCCGCGTGGGAGGAAGGTCGGTGCCATGACCACCCGAATTCTCGTACTTGGCGGGCGCGTCGGCTGAAGACCAGCCTGACGCGCCTCCCCCTCGCATGCCCTTGGCACGAGGGGTTTTTTGTTGCACGAATCCGGGTCGGCCACCGCAGGAACCCTGGCCTCAACCCCCCGAAATCCGGACGATCGAGGCACCGCCGGAGACCGCCCCGGGAGCCACCGCCACCAGGGCCGGCGCCACCCCGAGCAGAACCCGAGAAGAGACAGGCAGATGACTGAGCACGCCGCAACCCCCCGCCGCGGGGACCACCCGGCCGCCCACGCTCCGGGTCAGCAGACCGTCGAGACGATGACCGGCGCGCAGTCGCTCATTCGCTCGCTCGAGGCCGTCGGGGCCGACACGGTCTTCGGCATTCCGGGTGGCGCCATCCTCCCCGCGTACGACCCGCTGATGGACTCCACCAAGGTCCGGCACATCCTGGTCCGCCACGAGCAGGGCGCCGGCCACGCCGCGACCGGCTACGCGCAGGCCACCGGCAAGGTCGGTGTCTGCATGGCCACCTCGGGCCCCGGCGCCACCAACCTGGTCACCCCGATCGCCGACGCCTACATGGACTCCGTCCCGATGGTCGCGATCACCGGCCAGGTCGCCTCCAAGGCGATCGGCACGGACGCCTTCCAGGAGGCGGACATCTGCGGCATCACGATGCCGATCACCAAGCACAACTACCTGGTGACCGACCCCGCCGAGATCCCCCGGGTGATCGCCGAGGCGTTCCACATCGCCGCCACCGGCCGCCCCGGCCCGGTCCTGGTCGACATCGCCAAGGACGCCCTGCAGGCCACCACCACCTTCCGCTGGCCGGTCGAGGCCGCGCTGCCCGGCTACCGTCCGGTCACCAAGCCGCACGCCAAGCAGATCCGCGAGGCCGCCAAGCTGCTGGTCAACTCCAAGCGCCCGGTGCTGTACGTCGGCGGCGGCGTGCTGAAGGCCAACGCCGGCGCGGAGCTGCGGATCCTGGCCGAGCTGACCGGTGCCCCCGTGGTCACCACCCTGATGGCGATCGGCGTCTTCCCGGACAGCCACCCGCAGCACCTGGGCATGCCCGGCATGCACGGCTCGGTCCCGGCCGTCACCGCGCTGCAGAAGTCCGACCTGCTGTTCACCCTGGGCGCCCGCTTCGACGACCGGGTCACCGGCAGGCTCGACTCGTTCGCTCCGAACGCCAAGGTCGTGCACGCCGACATCGACCCGGCCGAGATCGGCAAGAACCGCCCGGCGGACGTCCCGATCGTCGGCGACGCCCGCGAGGTGCTGGCCGACCTGATCGTCGCCGTCCAGGCCGAGTTCGACGCCGGCCACCGCGGCGACTACACGGACTGGTGGACCAAGCTGGACCACTGGAAGAAGACCTACCCGATCGGCCACGAGCCCGCCCCCGCGGGCATGCTGTCGCCGCAGCAGGTGATCGAGCGGATCGGCCGACTGGTCGGCCCGGACGCGATCTACGCCGCGGGCGTCGGCCAGCACCAGATGTGGGCCAGCCAGTTCATCCAGTTCGAGAAGCCCGCGACCTGGCTGAACTCCGGCGGCGCCGGGACGATGGGCTACGCCGTGCCGGCCGCGATGGGCGCCAAGGCGGGGAAGCCGGACGTCCCGGTCTGGGCGATCGACGGCGACGGCTGCTTCCAGATGACCAATCAGGAACTGACCACCTGCACCCTGAACAACCTGCCGATCAAGGTCGCGGTCATCAACAACGGCTCGCTGGGCATGGTCCGCCAGTGGCAGACGCTGTTCTACAACCAGCGCTACTCCAACACCGTGCTGCACTCCGGCCCGGGCCACGACGGCATCGAGCAGCCCGCCCAGGGCACCCGGATCCCGGACTTCGTGATGCTGTCCGAGGCGATGGGCTGCGTCGGCCTGCGCTGCGAGCGCCCCGAGGACCTGGACGCGGTCATCAAGCAGGCCATGGAGATCAACGACCGCCCGGTGGTCATCGACTTCATCGTCCACCAGGACGCGATGGTCTGGCCGATGGTCGCGGCCGGCACCAGCAATGACGAGATCCAGTTCGCCCGGGGCGTGCGCCCCGACTTCGGCGACGACCAGGACTGACGAGTCGGAAAGCGATGACCACCATGTCCAAGCACACCCTGTCCGTCCTGGTCGAGAACAAGCCCGGCGTGCTCGCCCGGATCGCCGCGCTGTTCTCCCGCCGCGGCTTCAACATCGACTCGCTGGCGGTCGGCCCGACCGAGCACCCCGACATCTCCCGGATGACCATCGTGGTCAACGTCGAGGAGCTGCCGCTGGAGCAGGTCACCAAGCAGCTCAACAAGCTGGTCAACGTGATCAAGATCGTGGAACTGGACCAGGCCCAGGCCGTCCAGCGCGAACTCGTCCTGGTGAAGGTCCGCGCCGACGCCGAGACCCGCTCCCAGGTCACCGAGATCGTTCAGCTGTTCCGCGCCAAGACCGTCGACGTGTCGCCCGATGCGGTGACCGTCGAGGCGACCGGCTCCTCGGACAAGCTGGAGGCCATGCTGAAGATGCTGGAGCCCTACGGCATCAAGGAGTTGGTGCAGTCCGGCCTGGTCGCGATCGGCCGCGGCGCCCGCTCCATCACCGACCGCTCGCTGCGGGCCCTCGACCGCAGCGCCTGACACCGGTCGTCTCTCCCACCCGCCGCCCACCACCACCCTCATAGGACGCGCTCCGCGCGCCGTATCAACACTTGAGCACCACCACCGAACCCTTGCCGGGTGCGCCTACGGTAGGAACCCCCGGCAACACCACCACGCAAGGAGATGTGCCCCCGTGGCCGAGCTGTTCTACGAAGACGATGCCGACCTGTCCATCATCCAGGCCCGCAAGGTCGCGGTCATCGGCTACGGCAGCCAGGGCCACGCCCACGCGCTGTCGCTGCGCGACTCGGGCGTGGACGTCCGCGTCGGCCTGCTGGAGGGCTCCAAGTCCCGTGCCGCCGCCCAGGAGGCCGGCCTGCGCGTGGTCACCCCGGCCGAGGCCGCGGCCGAGGCCGACGTCATCATGATCCTGGTGCCGGACCCGATCCAGGCCGACGTCTACAAGGAGGCCATCGAGCCGAACCTGAAGGCGGGCGACGCCCTGTTCTTCGGCCACGGCCTGAACATCCGCTTCGGCTTCATCCAGCCGCCGGCCGACGTCGACGTCTGCATGGTCGCCCCGAAGGGCCCGGGTCACCTGGTCCGCCGCCAGTACCAGGAGGGTCGCGGCGTCCCGTGCATCGTGGCCGTCGAGCAGGACGCCACCGGCAAGGCCTTCGACCTGGCGCTGTCGTACGCCAAGGGCATCGGCGGCACCAAGGCCGGCGTCATCAAGACCACCTTCACCGAGGAGACCGAGACCGACCTGTTCGGTGAGCAGGCCGTCCTCTGCGGTGGCACCGCCGCCCTGGTCAAGGCCGGCTTCGAGACCCTGGTCGAGGCGGGCTACCAGCCCGAGATCGCCTACTTCGAGTGCCTCCACGAGCTGAAGCTGATCGTCGACCTGATGTACGAGGGCGGCCTGGAGAAGATGCGCTGGTCGGTCTCCGAGACCGCCGAGTGGGGCGACTACGTCACCGGCCCCCGCATCATCACCGCCGACACCAAGGCCGAGATGAAGAAGGTCCTCGCCGAGATCCAGGACGGCACCTTCGCCAACACCTGGATCGCCGAGTACAAGGCCGGCCTGCCCAAGTACAACGAGTACAAGAACGCGGACGCCGACCACCTGCTGGAGACCACCGGCAAGAAGCTGCGCAAGCTGATGAGCTGGGTCGACGAAAGCGCCTGATCGACCCCACCTCCGTTGTACAACAAGGCTGTTCCCGTCCGGGTGATTTCGCCGGACGGGAGCAGTCCCCCCGGCGGCCCGCCGATAGACTCCCGAATACGCGTCAGGCCCACAGCGTCGTGCGTCTAGCTACGCGACATGCCACCTTCCCCCGCCCTGTGCACGCCACCTCCGTGTGGCGGGGTGAACCGGACAGTTAGGACACACTGTCGTGAGCAAATCTGTCGTTCTGATCGCTGAAGAGCTCTCGCCGGCCACCGTGGACGCGCTGGGCCCCGACTTCGAGATCCGGCACTGCAACGGCGCCGACCGCACCGAACTGCTGGCCGCGATCGCCGACGTGGACGCCATCCTGATCCGCTCCGCCACCAAGGTGGACGCCGAGGCGCTGGCCGCCGCGAAGAAGCTCAAGGTCGTCGCCCGCGCCGGCGTCGGTCTGGACAACGTCGACGTCGCCGCCTCCACCAAGGCCGGCGTGATGGTCGTCAACGCGCCGACCTCCAACATCGTCACCGCCGCCGAACTCGCCTGCGGCCTGCTGATCTCGGTCGCCCGCAACATCGCGCCCGCCAACGCCGCGCTCAAGGACGGCGAGTGGAAGCGCAACAAGTACACCGGCGTCGAGCTCAGCGAGAAGACCCTCGGCGTGGTCGGCCTCGGCCGGATCGGCGTACTGGTCGCGCAGCGGATGTCCGCGTTCGGCATGAAGATCGTCGCCTACGACCCCTACATCCAGGCCGCCCGCGCGGCCCAGATGGGCGTCAAGCTGCTCTCGCTCGAAGAGCTGCTGGAGGTCTCGGACTTCATCACCGTGCACCTGCCGAAGACCCCGGAGACCATCGGTCTGATCGGCGACGAGGCGCTGCACAAGGTCAAGCCGAGCGTGCGGATCGTCAACGCCGCCCGCGGCGGCATCGTCGACGAGGACGCGCTGCTGCGCGCCCTGCAGGACGGCCGGGTCGCCGGCGCCGGCCTGGACGTGTACGCCAAGGAGCCGTGCACCGACTCGCCGCTGTTCGCCTTCGACAACGTGGTCGCCACCCCGCACCTGGGCGCCTCCACCGACGAGGCGCAGGAGAAGGCCGGCATCGCGGTCGCCAAGTCGGTGCGCCTCGCGCTGGCCGGCGAGCTCGTGCCGGACGCGGTCAACGTCCAGGGCGGCGTGATCGCCGAGGACGTGCGCCCGGGCCTGCCGCTGGCCGAGAAGCTCGGCCGGATCTTCACCGCGCTGGCCGGCGAGGTGGCCGTCCGCCTCGACGTCGAGGTCCGCGGCGAGATCACCCAGCACGACGTGAAGGTGCTCGAACTCTCCGCGCTGAAGGGCGTGTTCGAGGACGTGGTGGCCGAGACGGTGTCCTACGTCAACGCCCCGCTGTTCGCCCAGGAGCGTGGCGTCGAGGTCCGCCTGACCACCTCCAGCGAGTCGCCCGAGCACCGCAACGTGATCACCGTCCGCGGCACCCTGGCGAACGGCGAGGAGGTGTCGATCTCCGGCACCCTCTCCGGCCACAAGCAGACCCAGAAGATCGTCGGCGTGGACGGCTTCGACGTGGACGTGGCGCTCACCGACCACATGGCGTTCTTCCACTACGAGGACCGCCCCGGCGTGGTCGGCACCCTCGGCCGGATCCTCGGCGACGCCGGCATCAACATCGCCGGCATGCAGGTGGCCCGCGACGGCGACAGCGCGCTCGCCTCGATCACCGTCGACACCGAGGTCTCGCAGGACGTCCTGACCGAGATCGCCGCCGCCATCGGCGCCCGCTTCGCCCGTTCGGTGAACCTGGGCTGACGCCCCCTCGGCACCCCCGAACGGCCCTTCCGACCTTGAGGCGGAAGGGCCGTTCGCATACCCGGAGGACGTCGCCGTCTCAGATAGTAGGAAATCCAAGTAATTTCGACGACAGTGCGGCCCACCCGTCGTACTGTGGAGTAGTCATACGGTGCGCCACCCCCGCAACGCCGGGGCGCGTGGCCCGTGGACACGTACGCGGTACGGCAGGCGACCCCTGCCAGGCGTATCTCTCCGTCACCGACCCTCGCCTCCGCGCGCTGCTGCGCCCCCGCATCAAGGAGCCCGGTATGCCTTTCGTCGCAGACCGCACCACCGCCCCCACCACGCCCTCCGCCGCCGCTGCCGTCGCCCAGCGCCGCCGTCGCCGCGCCCAGGCCGACCCGCGCACCGCCGCCGCCCTGCAGCGCGCCCTCGACCGCAGGGACAACGGCGCCCCCGCCGAGCGCTGAGCGCCAACCGCCTTACTGCGCCGGTCGGGTGACTTACCGTCACCCATGCGGTGAACGTCCGCACCCGGCCCCGCGGCGGCTCCTAGGTTGGGGCGGTGCGCACCGCCCTCGGCCTCCTCGCCACCCTCGCCCTGCTCGCCCCGACCGCGCCCGCCCACCCCGCCGGGTCACCCGGGCCCAGCACCGCCGTGCTGCTGGAGTTGTCGACCGAGCCCGCCGCCACCGCCTGGCGGCGCGCCCAGGACAGCGCCCGGCGCGAACTCCGCACCCCCGACCAGACCAGGCGCGCCGCGGCCGCCGCCGGCAGCGCCCAACGCGCCGCCGCCGACCGCTCGTTGGACACCCTCACCGCCACGCTGCGACGCGCCGTCCCGCACGCCCGCCCGCTGTACCGCACCCGCACCCTGGTCAGCGGGCTCGCCCTGCGGCTGCCCGCCGACGAACTCCCGCGCCTGGCCGGCCTGCCCGGCGTACACGCCGTCCACCCCATCACGCTCGAACGGCCCGCCAACGGCTACTCGGTGCCGCTCACCGGCGCCCCGCACGTGTGGGACGGGCCCGCCGGGCACACCGGCGAAGGCGTCCGGATCGGCATCGTCGACTCCGGCATCGACTACACCCACGCCGACTTCGGCGGCCCCGGCACCCCCGACGCCCACCGCGCCGTGGACGGCGCCGCGCCCGCGCCCGCCGGACTGTTCCCCAACGGCAAGGTGATCGGCGGCAAGGACCTGGTCGGCGACGACTACGACCCCGACCCGGCCGCCGAGCACTACCAGCCCGACCCGCACCCCGACGACAACCCGCTCGACTGCGCCGCCAACGGCCACGGGACCCACGTCGCCGGCACCGCCGCCGGCCTCGGCGTCACCACCGACGGCAAGCCCTACCGCGGGCCCTACCGGCCCGGTCTGAACCCCGCCGACTTCAAGGTCGCCCCCGGCGCGGCCCCCGGCGCCCAGCTGTACGCCATCAAGGTGTTCGGCTGCCACGGCTCCACCGACCGGCTCGCCGCCGCCCTCGACCTGGCCGCCGACCCGAACGGCGACGGCGACCTCTCCGACCGCCTCGACGTGGTCAACCTCTCCCTCGGCAGCCCCTTCGGCCGCCCCGACGACGCCGACGCCCTCGCCGCCGACCGGCTCGCCGCCCTCGGCACCGTGGTGGTCGCCGCCGCCGGCAACGAGGGCGACGCGTACGGCATCGGCGGCAGCCCCGGCACCGCCGCCCGGGTGCTCACCGCCGCCGCCTCGGTCGACCCGCACGGCGACGCCGACGGCATCACCGTGCTCGCCCCCGCCGACCTCGCCGGGACCGTCCCCGCGCACTGGAGCGGCCGGTACACCCAGTGGGACACCGCTGCGGTGAGCGGCGAACTCGCGGTTCCGTCCGCCGACCCGGACGGATGCGCGGCGTTCGACCAGGCCGACGCGGACCGGCTGCGGGGGAGGATCGCGATCCTGCGCTGGACCACCAAGGACGCCGACCGGGCCTGCGGCTCCGCCCCGCGCGCCGACCACGCCGCCGACGCCGGAGCGATCGGCGCGCTGTACGCCGCCGACGGCGACAGCCTCGGCGAGATCGCCGGCGACGAACGGATCCCCGCCGCGATCCTGGCTCGCGCCGACGGCGAACGGCTGCTGACCGCCGCCCGGAACGGCCCCGTCACCGTCCGGCTCGCCGCCCCCGGCAACCCGCTGCACGGCGCCGTCCCGCAGGACCAGCCGCAGCGCACCGACACCCTCGCCTCCTTCACCTCCCGCGGCATCGGCGTCGACGGCATCGTCAAACCCGACCTGGCCGCGCCCGGCGAGACCGTCTGGTCGGCGAAAGCCGGCTCCGGCAGCGACGGCCAACGCGAGGACGGCACCTCGATGGCCACCCCGCACCTGGCCGGCCTGGCCGCGCTGGTCCGCTCCGCCCACCCCGAACGGAGCGCCGCCGAGATCAAGGCCGCGCTGATGAACACCGCCACCGACACCTACCTGCACGACGACCGCACCGGGCCGGTGTACGGCCCTGAACGCACCGGCAGCGGCCGGGTCCGGGTGGACGAAGCCGTCCGCACCCCCGCCCTCGCGTACGGCACCCAGCTGGAGGGCGCGGTCGGCGTCTCGTTCGGCGTGGTCGAGGCCACCGGGGCGTACACGGCCACCCGTGAGGTCGCCGTCCGCAACCTGAGCGACCGTCACCTCGCCTACTGGGTCGGATACTCGGGCTCGACGGAGGTTCCCGGCGCGACGTTCGGGCTGTCGCCCGGGTGGGTGGTGCTGCCGCCGTACGGCACGGCGGAGGTCACCGTCACGCTGCGCCTCGGGAGCGGCCTCGGGCGGGCGCCCGATCCGACCCTCGACCTCGTCCAGGCCGGGCACGCCCGCGCCTACCGGAGCGAACTGTCCGGGCGGCTCGTCCTCACCCCCGCGGACCCGGGACTGCCCGCGCTCCGGGTTCCGCTGTTCGCCGCGCCGCGCCACGCCACCGACGCCACCGCGCTCGGCACCTCCGCCGCGTTCGGCGTCGCGCAGCCCGACCTGCTCACCGTCCTGCAGCCCGGCGGCGCCGCCGGTGACCCTGCCGCCGAGCTGCGGCACGCCGCAGCCGCCGTCGACGACCAGGGCATGCTCCACCTCGCCGCCGTGCTGTCGGCCCCCGCCGCGACGCCCGTAGGCGCGCACGGCCTCCGCGCCTCCCTCGACCTCGACGGCGACGGCGCCCCCGACGCCACCGTCCTCGCCGACCGCCTCCCCGGCAGCGACGTCCTCGTCGCCCGCACCCTCGACGCCCGCACCGGCGCCGAACTCGACGTCCAGCCCCTGAACGGCCGCTGGGGCGACACCGACACCGCCCTCCTCGACTCCGACACCGTCCTCCTCCCGGTCCGCCTCGCCGCGCTGCCCCCGGCCACCGACCTCCACTACACCCTCTCCTCCGGCCCGGACCCGACCCCCTCCACCCTCGGCCCGTACCCCGTCGACCTCACCCGCCCGACCCCCGTCCTGCACACGGTCCGCCCCGGCGAGACCCTCCACACCGGGTTGCGGGACGCCCTGCTCATCCACCACCTGAACCGGGTCGGGCAGCGCGTCCAACTGCTCACTCAGAAGGGTGATCCCGGGCGGGAAGCCACCCGGTAGCCTGACAGCACAGGCCAGAATCCCCGCCATGGGAGCACTGATGAGCGTCGACCCGTACCCGGACTGGCTCCGCCCGCCGGTCGGCGGCTACACCGCCGACGACCTCGACCGACTGCCGGACCTCCCGCCGCACACCGAGTTGATCGACGGGAGCCTGGTTTTCGTGAGTCCGCAGGTGAGGTTCCACATGCGAGTGCTGCGCGTTCTCGAGAACGCGCTGGCCGCCGCCGTTCCCTCGGGGTGGGAGGTCCTGCGCGAGATGTCGGTCAAGATCGACACTCGAAATCGCCCGGAGCCGGATCTCATGGTGGTCGCCGAAGAGGGGAACACGGGCCAGAGCCAGACCTTCAGCCTTGCGGCTGACGTTCTGCTGGCGGTTGAAGTGGTGTCCGTCGAATCGAAGATCCGCGACCGCGAGATCAAGCCCGTCAAGTACGCCGCCGCCGGCATCCGCTTCTTCTGGCGGGTGGAGAACGTCGACGGCCGACCCGTCGTCTACACCTACGAGTTGGACCCGGCGAGCAACCGCTACACCCCCACCGGGATCTTCCACGACCGGCTCAAGATCGAGCACCCGTTCCCCGTCGACATCGAGCTGAGCTGACGCCCCGTCCAGATGGTGGACGGCGCGTGCTCAGGGCCTGGGACGGTTGTACTGTCCGAAACATGTCTCGCACCATTCGTCTCGCAGTGATCCCGGGTGACGGCATCGGCCAGGAGGTCGTGGCCGAGGGCCTCAAGGTGCTTCGCGCCGCTCTGCCCTCCGACGTGAAGCTGGAGACCACCGAGTACGACCTCGGGGCCCGGCTGTACCACCGGACCGGGGAGACGCTGCCGGACGCGGTGCTGGAGGAGCTCAAGGGGCAGGACGCGATCCTGCTCGGGGCGATCGGCGACCCGAGCGTGCCGTCCGGGGTGCTGGAGCGGGGGCTGCTGCTGAAGCTGCGGTTCGCCTTCGACCACCACATCAACCTCCGTCCCGGCAAGCTGTTCCCGGGTGTGCAGTCGCCGCTGGCGGGGCAGCCGGAGATCGACTTCGTGGTGGTCCGCGAGGGCACCGAGGGCCCGTACGTCGGCAACGGCGGCACGCTGCGCACCGGCACCCCGCAGGAGGTCGCCACCGAGGTCAGCCTGAACACCGCGTTCGGCATCGAGCGGGTCGTCCGGGACGCCTACCGTCGCGCCCAGGCCCGCCCGCGCAAGAAGCTGACGCTGGTCCACAAGAACAACGTGCTGGTGCACGCCGGCCACCTGTGGACCCGGATCTTCGAGCAGGTCGGCCGGGAGTTCCCCGAGGTCACCACCGACTACCTGCACGTGGACGCGGCGACGATCTTCTTCGTCACGCAGCCCGAGCGGTTCGACGTGATCGTCACCGACAACCTGTTCGGCGACATCCTGACCGACCTGGCCGCGGCCGTCACCGGCGGCATCGGCCTGGCCGCGTCCGGCAACATCAACCCGAGCGGCGACTTCCCGTCGATGTTCGAGCCGGTGCACGGCTCCGCCCCGGACATCGCCGGCCAGGGTAAGGCCGACCCGACCGCCACCGTGCTGTCGGTCGCCATGCTGCTGGAGCACCTCGGCTTCGCCGCCGAGGCGGCCCAGGTCGAGGCCGCGGTCGCCGCGGACCTCACCGAGCGGGCCGGCGCCCGGTCCACCTCGGAGGTCGGCGACGCGCTCGCCGCCCGAGTATCGGGCTGACCGGCCGGACCACAATTCCGGCCGACGGGCCGGTTCATATACGTACAGCCTCCCGGCTGTTCGGCACGGCCCTCTGGATGCGAGTATCGACAGTGGGCCGTGCCGTCATGCGTTCCTCCGCCCGGCGGTGGCCCAGCCAAACCCCACGGTGAAGGACAGACAGCCATGAGTACGCCCACCCAGGCGCCCATCACGTTCGACCTCAAGCCCTCGGCGCAGCCGCTGTCCGACGCGGAGCGCGAGGCACGACTGGCCAACCCCGGCTTCGGCCGGATCTTCACCGACCACATGGTGACCATCCGCTGGACCGAGGGCCGCGGCTGGCACGACGCCCAGCTGACGCCGTACGCGCCGCTGGAGATCGACCCGGCCAACATGACCCTGCACTACGGGCAGGCGATCTTCGAGGGCCTGAAGGCCTACCGCCAGGCCGACGGCTCCATCGCGACCTTCCGCCCGGAGGCCAACGCCGAGCGCTTCCAGGCCTCCGCCCGCCGCCTGGCGATGCCGGAACTGCCCGTCGAGGCGTTCGTCGAGGCCGTCGAGCTGCTGGTCCAGCAGGACCAGGCGTGGGTGCCGAACCAGGCCGAGCAGAGCCTCTACCTGCGGCCGTTCATGTTCGCCACCGAGGTCGGCCTGGGTGTGCGCCCGGCCAACTCCTACATCTTCATGATCATCGCTTCGCCGGCCGGCGCGTACTTCCCCGGCGGCGTCAAGCCGGTCTCGGTCTGGCTCTCCGAGGACTACGTCCGCGCCGCGCCGGGCGGCACCGGCGCCGCGAAGTGCGCCGGCAACTACGCGGCCTCGCTGGTCGCCCAGGCCGAGGCCGCCGCGAAGGGCTGCGACCAGGTGGTCTGGCTGGACGCCGCCGAGCACAAGTGGGTCGAGGAGATGGGAGGCATGAACCTCTACTTCGTCGTCGGCGAGGGCGAGAACGCCACCGTCGTCACCCCCGAACTCTCCGGCGCCCTGCTCCCCGGCATCACCCGCGACTCGCTGCTCACCCTCGCGGGCGACCTCGGCTACCGCTCCGAGGAGCGCAAGATCTCCACCGACGAGTGGAAGCAGGGCAACGCCGACGGCACCATCACCGAGGTCTTCGCCTGCGGCACCGCCGCCGTCATCACCCCCGTCGGCCACGTCAAGTCCGCCACCGCCGACTGGACCGTCGCCACCGGCGAGCCGGGCCCCATCACCATGCAGCTCCGCGAGGCCCTCCTCGCCGTCCAGAGCGGCCACCGCCCGGACACCCACGGCTGGCTCCACAAGATCGTCTGACGCCACCGGCCCGGGCATTCCATGGCGGAATGCCCGGGCTCGATAACCTCGGAAAAACTCCACTCGTTGAGCAGATCGGATAGGAGGGAGGGACCATGACCGCCGCGATGTATGACGCCAGCGATGTCGGGCACAGCCCGGAGGACGACCTCCTCGAAGCCTTTCTGGCCCTGCACACCCCGAAGGGGTTCAAGGCCGAGCTCATCGAGGGAGAGATCGTCGTGACCCCACCGCCGGACGGCAACCACGAGGCCGTGTTCGGTCGGATCAGCCGCCAGGTGTTCCGACTGTCCGACGGTGACATCACGCTCGCCGGGAACAAGGGCCTGAACGTTCCCGGCGGCAAGTTCATCCCGGACATGACGTTCGCCATGGAGGGTGCGTTCGACGAGCAGCCGCCGTGGATGGAGCCGCGGGGCTTGCTGATGGTCGTGGAAGTGACCTCCAGCAACCCGGGCAGGGACCGGGAGGCCAAGCGTCTGGGCTACGCCGCCGCGGAAATCCCGCTGTACCTGCTGGTCGACCGTCAGCGGCGCGAGGTCGTGCTGTACAGCCATCCGGAGAAGGGCGACTACTCGGGGACGCACATCGTGCCGGTCGGCGATCCGCTGCCGCTGCCCAAGCCGTTCGGGTTCGACCTGGCTACGGACCGGCTGATCTGAGCCGTTTCGGATGGCGAGACGGGTCTGTCGTATCGCGGACGGTGTGCAAGACTGCAAAGGTGTCCTCGCTTTCGCTGATTATTAGCAGCAGGCGCGCCGGTCCGCAGTGACCGCTTCCGTGGCAACACCCTGATCGCGGAGCGACCACCAGCGTCCAGACCCGCGCGCAGACCTCTCGCACCCGCGAGGGGTCTTTTGTTTTGTCCCGGACCGGCCCGGGCCCTCACGAGGGGCCCGGAGACACCGGGGACGCGCGCGGGATGCTGGACAGTGGAGCCGGATTCCGATCCCGGCAAAATGCACGAAAAACTCCACCGAACGGAGAACCCAGGGCCATGACCGAGGCCAACAGCCGCCCGCACGACGGCTTCCACGTCTTCGACACCACGCTCCGCGACGGCGCCCAGCGGGAGGGGATCAACCTCACCGTGGCGGACAAGCTGGCCATCGCGCGCCACCTGGACGAGTTCGGCGTCGGCTTCATCGAGGGCGGCTGGCCCGGCGCCAACCCCCGTGACACCGAGTTCTTCGCCCGTGCCCAGGCCGAACTGGAGCTGAAGAACGCCCAGTTGGTGGCGTTCGGGGCGACCCGCCGGGCCGGCGGGAAGGCCGCCGAGGACCCGCAGCTGGCGGCGCTGGTGGCGTCCGGCGCGCCGGTGGTGACGCTGGTGGCGAAGTCCCACGACCGGCATGTGGAGCTCGCGCTGCGCACCACGCTGGAGGAGAACCTGGAGATGGTCCGGGACAGCGTGGAGTTCCTGCGCTCCCGGGGCCGCCGGGTGTTCATCGACTGCGAGCACTTCTTCGACGGGTACAAGGCGAACCCGGAGTACGCGCTGGCCGTGGTCAGGGCCGCGCACGGGGCCGGCGCGGACGTGGTCGTGCTGTGCGACACCAACGGCGGCATGCTGCCGGCGGGCGTGCGGGAGATCGTCGCCACCGTGCTGGCGGAGACCGGCGCCCGGCTGGGCGTCCACGCGCAGGACGACACCGGCTGCGCGGTCGCCAACACGCTGGCCGCGGTGGACGCGGGCGCCACGCACGTGCAGTGCACCGCGAACGGCTACGGCGAGCGGGTCGGCAACGCCAACCTGTTCCCGGTGACGGCGGCGCTGGAGCTGAAGTACGACCGCCGGGTGCTGCCGGCCGGCAGTCTCGCCGAGATGACCCGGATCTCGCACGCCATCGCCGAGGTGGTCAACCTGACCCCGTCGACCCACCAGCCGTACGTCGGCCTCTCGGCGTTCGCGCACAAGGCGGGCCTGCACGCCTCGGCGATCAAGGTGGACCCGGACCTGTACCAGCACATCGATCCGGAGCTGGTCGGCAACACCATGCGGATGCTGGTGTCCGACATGGCGGGCCGGGCGTCGATCGAGCTGAAGGGCAAGGAGCTGGGCTACGACCTGTCCAGCGACCGCGACCTGGCGGGCCGGGTGGTGGCCCGGGTGAAGGCGCAGGAGAACCTGGGCTACACCTATGAAGCGGCGGACGCCTCGTTCGAGCTGCTGCTGCGCGACGAGGTGAACGGCGGCGAGCGGCTGCGGTTCTTCGAGCTGGAGTCCTGGCGGACCATCAGCGAGCAGGGCCCGGAGGGCCGGGCGGGCAACGAGGCCACCGTGAAGCTGTGGGCGCGGGGCGAGCGGAAGGTGGCCACCGGCGAGGGCAACGGCCCGGTCGACGCGCTGGACAAGGCGCTGCGGGCGGCGCTGGAGTCGATCTTCCCGCCGCTGGCGAAGCTGGAGCTGGTGGACTACAAGGTCCGCATCCTGGAGGGCCAGCACGGCACCGGTTCGAAGACCCGGGTGCTGATCGAGTCCACCGACGGCACCGGGACGTGGTCGACGGTCGGGGTGGCGGACAACGTGATCGCGGCGTCCTGGGTGGCGCTGGAGGACGCGTACACCTACGGCCTGCTGAGGGCCGATCAGCAGCCGTAGCCGCGGTCGGTGCGAGGAAGTGCCCGGGGGGCGTGCGGAAGGCTCCGCACGCCCCCTTCTGGGCGTGACCATGACCTCTTCGTCAGCGCAGGCGGGCGAGGAGGGCGTGCTCGACGAGGGTGATGAGGGCGCTCTTGGCGCTGTCCCGGCGTCGGGCGTCGAG
>NZ_BMRI01000002.1:433186-433406 GCF_014648555.1 Kitasatospora griseola | reverse complement strand
CGGCGGTGGTGAAGATCTCGGAGCGCTTGGTCGGGATCGTGGTGTTGCGCTCGATCAGCTTCGTCATGATGCCGCCCCTGGTCTCGATGCCGAGGGACAGCGGGGTGACGTCCAGCAGCAGGACGTCCTTGACCTCACCCTTGAGGACACCGGCCTGCAGCGAGGCGCCGATGGCGACGACCTCGTCCGGGTTGACGCCCTTGTGCGGGTCCTTGCCGGT
>NZ_BMRI01000002.1:420697-433153 GCF_014648555.1 Kitasatospora griseola | reverse complement strand
CAGCTCCTTCACCAGGCCGGTGACGGCCGGCATGCGGGTCGAGCCGCCGACGAGGATGACGTGGTCGATGCCGGACACCTTGATCCCGGCGTCCTTCACCGCCTGGTGGAACGGGGTCTTGCAGCGTTCCAGCAGGTCGGCGGTGAGCTGCTGGAACTGGGCGCGGGTGAGCTTCTCGTCCAGGTGCAGCGGGCCCTCGGCGGAGGCCGTGATGTAGGGCAGGTTGATCGTCGTCTCGCTCGTCGAGGACAGCTCGATCTTGGCCTTTTCGGCGGCCTCGCGCAGTCGCTGCGCGGCCATCTTGTCCTTCGACAGGTCGATGCCGTAGCCGTTCTTGAACTGCTGGACGAGGTGGTCGACGATCTTCTGGTCCCAGTCGTCGCCGCCGAGGTGGGTGTCGCCGTTGGTGGCTTTCACCTCCACCACGCCCTCGCCGATCTCCAGCAGGGAGACGTCAAAGGTGCCGCCGCCGAGGTCGAAGACCAGGATCGTCTGGTCACTCTCCTTGTCCAGCCCGTACGCGAGGGCCGCGGCGGTCGGCTCGTTGACGATGCGCAGCACCTTCAGGCCGGCGATCTCCCCGGCTTCCTTGGTGGCGGTGCGCTGGGAGTCGTTGAAGTAGGCGGGGACGGTGACGACGGCGTCGGTGACGTCCTCGCCGAGGTAGGCCTCGGCGTCGCGCTTGAGCTTCTGCAGTACACGGGCGGAGATCTCCTGCGCGGTGTACCGCTTTCCCTCGACGTCGCCGGTGTCGGGGAAGCGCCAGTGCGGGTCGCCCACGTGGCGCTTGACGGAGCGGGCGGTGCGGTCCACGTTCGTGACGGCCTGGCGTTTGGCGACTTCGCCGACCAGCACGTCGCCACCCTTGGCGAACGCCACGACCGACGGGGTGGTGCGCGCCCCTTCCGCGTTGGGGATGACCGTGGGCTCACCGCCCTCCAGGACACAGACGACGGAGTTCGTGGTGCCCAGATCGATACCGACGGAGCGAGCCATCGCGGGGCCTCCTCCCGCACGAGCGGATTCCTTGAGCCACCCCCCTCTGCCTCACTCGTAAAGCTTGAGTTGCCCGGTGTCAAGGGCTGGCGGGAGTCCCGTTGGCGGGGGCCTGCGCCGGACCGCTGAAGCGACGGCCTGCGCTGTTCATACGATGGGAGTGTCGGGCCTCCCGCCGCGGGGCGGGAGGGGCCCGAACGCTCGGTGGTGAGGAGGTTCGCCATGGTTTCCGCTGCGGTACGCGATCGCCCTGCCCGGCGCTTTCCGTGGTGCGCGCTCTCTCCCACGTCCTGAAGGAGAAGCGGGGCGGTCGTACGAGTGACGACGCGACCCTGTTCCTGATCGAGTGGCGCTGAGACACCCGCACCCCGCCGCGGCTCTCGTGGGCGGCCGGATCGGCCCGGCGCGGGCGGAGTACCGTGGGGATATCGGGGCGGCCTGAGCCGCTGCGCCCTTGGGGTCGGGCTCGGCCCGCGCCCGCGGACAGGTGGCGAGCCATGTCGGACGAAACCAGTGCTTCACACTACGGGCTTCTGCCGGACCGGTTCCGGCAGGCCGCGAAGCCGGGGACGGTCCTGTTGCGCCTGGAGACCACCCAGTCGCGCGAGGGTGTGCTCGACGGCGCGTGGTGGCCGCGTTCACGGGATGTCGGAGCCGAACTGCCTGTTCTGGTCAGGGCGTTGATCGAACACCTCGGCCCCGTAGCGAGCGTCGGGCTGGACGCTGAAGCCTTCGACGACGTGCCGGCCCGCCTGGTCGTCGACGGCAGGTCGGTGCACCTCGACCGATACCCGGTCGGCGACGACACCGTGATCATCACACGGGGCGGCCGCGATCACTTCAGCCTGCTCGTCGTCCCCCCCGCAGGCGAGCCAGAAGGCGGCCCTGGCCGCGATGGCCCGCGCGGTCGAGGCCGGCGGAACCGATTCGGCACGGCAGATCCTCATCGCCACTGGCATTGGCTTTGAGCTGTCGGCCGAAGAGTCCTGAGGGGCCGGCCTCACAGGCTGGGCTCCTCGGGTGGACAGGAAAGGCGGGACGCAGAGATGTCCGTCTACGTGAAACTCTCGGCCGACGCCCGGGCACCGGCGGAGCCGTCGAAGGGGCCGTTGGACCTGCAGTACGAGGACGGCGCGGACGACGGGGTCACCTTCGAGTACGACCTGCATCCGAGTGGTGCACTGCGTGTCCTGCGGGTCTTCGAGGACACGCCGCACCGGATCGAGGCGTGCTTCAGCGCCGGGGCGTGGCTCCAGGTCGCGGGCACCTACCTGCGAAGCGGCTCCGAGTACTGACGGCGATCCGCAGCTGCGGGCGAACCGGCAGGGCCTCGGCAGCGGTTGCCCGCTTATTCAGCGGCGCGCGGACCGGCCTCCGTGCCGGAACCGGACGGCGGAGAGGGCCAGTGCGACGATCAGTACGGCGATGCCGATGAACAGCAGGTAGAGCAGGCCCTTGGCGACGACGCCGACCAGCCCGAGCGCGATCGCCACGATGATCAGGAACAGCACGAGCGCCATCTTCGGTCTCCTTCGGGCCTGGCGGTTCTATGGTGTCGTCCGCTGCCGGTCGTTGTCATCCGTCGGCCCGTAGGTCTGCGGTTGGCGCGCCCGCGGCTGTCAGGAGGTCGGTGCCGGTGCGGGTGTTGGCCGGGTCGGACGCCGCTGTCATCAGCCGCTCGGCGGTGGAGGGTTCGGTCTCGGGAGGGATCACCAGGAATTCCAGGAGCAGAGGGGTGAAGGAGCACACGATCACCTCGTCCGCGTCCTGCTCCTGTTCGAACCATCCGACGTGGATGACGTGGCCTGCAACCGGGACGCGGTGGGGGATGACCGGCCAGTGCGTAGGGTTCACGGTGACACGGGTGATCTTCCCCCACGTGGGGTCCAGTGCTGCCGCCAGCGGGGGGAGTTCGCGCAGGAGGTCGTGCGAGCGCGGCCACCAGGCTCCGTCCAGCCGCCCTCGGGTGGCGCCCTCGGGTGTCAGTGAGAGCCGGACCGGCGGTTCCGGCCCCGGTGGCTGGGCAGCGGTGGGATCGGAGGTCGTGGTCATGTCGAACACCTGCCTCGGGCTCTTTGTGGACGGCCTGGTGCTGCCGCCGGGGCACCGCAGTACTCCGCAGGCCGTGGGCGGTGAACTCTTCTACCGTATAATCCGGCCACAACCCTGGCCTCCGGGGCGAGCACGGGGGGCCATGAGAACTCAGTTCTGTGTAGCAGTCTTCTTCCTCGGCCGGATTCCTCGCCTTGCCGCCACGTAGATCGGCACGCGTCTCACCGATGTTTCCCTGATCCAGAATTTCACTGGCTCTCACCCTGCGGTACCTCAGTCAGGATGGATCTTGTCACCGTGGGGTGCAACGCAGGGTATCCCTTGGGTGACTTTTCTGACTAAACGTCGCGCGTGGGAATTTTTGAATAATTATTTATGTGCATGGAGGCTTCGAATTCGCGCAGTGCGGAGTATTCTGGACACTGCCGGGATAAGTTACCGGTAGGGCGATCGCGAGGAGGCGAATATGCAGATCAGTGAGACAGGATCCCTGAATGTGCGACTCGTGATCGCAAAAAATGTCCGCCCTTTCGGCGGGAAGATCATAGGGTGACGGGGGCGGGGGCTCGCAGATTTGGATCCTGTTGCCTCGGCCGGCGTTACGTTTGCACAGGCCGGAAAGGCGGTCCCCGCAGTGATGCGGGGACCGCCTTTTTTGGGGCGCAGGGGTCCAAGCTCGCCACCGTGGTGCGCCGGTTCTCATGCACTCCGCGCAGTTCGCCGTCCAGGACCGCGGCCATCTCCCGTGCGGCCTCGGCGCGGGAGGCGAACCCGCCCGGCCGGCGGGTGCGGCGCCGTCCCTCGTCGGGGGCGAGGTCGACGCAGTACGTCCACTTCCCGTGCTTCACGTCCGCGGCCAATAGCGGGCACCACGGCCCCAGTTGCTTGCCGTTGCAAGCGCGACACCTACCCCGACTGCGAGGCGTCGGCCCGGGACGTCGCGAGGGCGACCCTGGCGGCCATCCCGGCGGGAGCGTGAGCCGCTCCCTTGTTGATCCCTGCCAGCACCGCACCGCAGCGTTCCGGCTCGGACCGCGCGTCCGGCACCGACCACACCATCCCGAGCGTGTCCAGCATGTCGACAGGGCTCACGAGGCAGGGCGCGAAGCACGCGGCGGCCGGTTGGGGACGACACGCCAGGCGGCACACGCCGAACGGGGGATCACGGCACGTAGCCGGTGGGTAGGCGTCCCTGGTCCGCCCTTGGACGCTTCACGGTAGGCGAACCCGCAGGCCGAGGTCTCGGGAGCTATCTCCGGCATGCAGGGAGTGGCAGGCGGAGGGCTGTTACTCGGCGTGTCCGAGCCTGGTGCCCGGCCTTGGGACCATTTTGGGACCAGCGGGTTTGGCCGCTGGTGGACGCATATGGACGCAGTTGGACATCTCTGGCCATTGTCACAGCTGAGCCTCCGTCGGCCCGCGTGAACCATCCGAGTAGCGCTCACGCGCCAACTCTTGTGCGTGGAAAGCAAGTTGACCGCTGGGGGTCAAGGGGTCGCAGGTTCAAATCCTGTCGTCCCGACTTGCTTAACCGCAGGTCGTAGGCCGTTTCCACCGGATGGTGGGAGCGGCCTTTTGGGCGTCCCGTCAGCTGACGGTCGCATCGGTCACAGCGGGACGGGGCCTGAGCTGGGCGCACGGCGGGTCCGACAGCGTCGGTGGTTGGTGAGGTGGTCGCGGAACTGTTTGATCAGGTTCCGTGGTCGGGCGGCGCGTTGGGTGGTGTGGCGGGCGAGTTCGGCGTTGTCGAGGCGGTCGGTGAGCAGTGGGATGCTCACTCGCACCTCGATCGGAGGCGCCGAAGGGCCGACCCTTCGGCGAGGGGCACCTCGACGCGCGTGCTGGGGCCGGAAGGCGCCGCAGGACGCATTCGGGGCGTGAGACGGTCCGTCCCGTCAGCTGTCGGGTGCGTTCAGTTGGCCAGGCTCGGTGGTCGTGGCGGCGCCGTAGCGGCGGGCGAGTGCGGCGCAGGCTTCGTGGAGGGCCGGTGGGCCGATGACGTGCAGGTTCGCGTCGAATCGGGCGAGGTTGGTGGCGAGGGCGGTCCAGGACCAGGCGGCCGGGCACGACGGTGAGGTCGGGAGTGCAGAGGCGGCCCGGGATGAGGGTGTGGGTCAGGGGGGCCGGGTGGGGATCGGCGCTGAGGGCCACGAGGTCGTATCGGGGTCGCGGCCAGGCCGTCAGGGGTGTTTCGCCGGGCGTCGAGGCCGTTCACAGGCCGCCGGTGTAGAGGAGGCGGTTGGGTGAGTCGGGGCCGAGTCGGGTGAGGACGTCGGTGGTGGAGTCGGTGACGAGTCGGGCGCGGATGTCCTGGGGGCGGCCTGCGGGGTCTGCTGCTCGATGAGGGCGGCGGCTCCGGTGACGTGGGGCGCGGCCATGGAGGTGCCGTTGAGGGTGCTGGATCCGCCGCCGAGTCTGGCGGAGACGATGGCGACGCCCGGCGCGTACAGGGCCAGGCAGGGGCCGTAGTTGCTGAAACTCGCCTGCCGGTCCTGCTTGTTGACCGCGCCGACGGCGAGGGCCATGGGCGTGCGGGCGGGGGAGGAGTCGCAGGCGTCCTGGGCGTCGTTGCCGGCCGAGACCACGGGCAGCACGCCCCGGTCCGCCACTGCGTCCACGGCCGCGTCGAGCGCCTCTGAGGGCGGTCCGCCGAGGGAGGCGTTCAGCACCGCCGGTTGCCGGGCGTTGGCGGCGACCCAGTCCAGGCCCGCGAGGGCGGCGGCCGTGGAGCCCTCCCCTTCGCAGTCGAGCACCCGGACGGCGGCCAGGGACACCGCGCGGGCCACCCCGTAGGTCCGGCCGCCGACGGTCCCGGCCACATGCGTCCCGTGCGAGTGGCAGTCCTGGCCGTTGCGGCCGTCGCCGACGGCGTCGAAATCTGCGGTGGCGCGGCCTTCGAACTCCTCGTGCCCGGTCTCGATGCCGGTGTCGAGGATGTACGCGGTGACGCCCTTGCCGTTTCCCTCGACCGTGAAGAGCCCGTCGAGCGGGAGCGTGCGCTGGTCGATCCGGTCCAGGCCCCAGCTCGCCGCCTCGACGGTCACCCGGGGCGCGGCGCTTCCGACGGTGAACGGCGCCCGCCCGTCCCGGACGGGCTGCGCGGTCCGGTCCGGTGCGGGAGGGGGCCGACGCTGATCCGGGCGTTCTCCTCGATCGCCTCGACGGCGGGCAGGTCCTGCGCCGTCCGCAGTTGGAGCGGGGTGAGCGGGGCGGCGAAGCCGCGCAGCGCCGTGCCGTAGGTGAACAGGGGCCGGACGCCGAGTTGCTGCAGGACCGTCTCGGGGGAGAAAGCGGGCTTCACCCTGACGATGTACTCGCCCGGCACCGCCGCCGGGGAGCGCGTCATCGTGACCGGGGGCCGGTCGGGCCCGGTGGCGGCGCCCGCATGGCCGGTGCCGCCGGTCAACGGCACGGTCAGCAGGAGGACGGCGGCTGTCCGGCGGGCAGTGACGCGCATGCGTGCTCCATCGCAAGAAGGGGAACCGACGGCGGGCGGAGGGGCCCGGAGGGCGAACGAGCGGGGGCCGGGGAAGCGGGGCGCGTGCGCACGGCGGCCCGAGGGGCGGCGTCCGCCGGAGCCCCGTGCCGCGAGCACCTGGGAGCGGGAGTCCTGAAGGGGGCGGTCCTGGGTCCGTGGGGTGCCAGGACCGCGCGTGACGCCGGCGGAGGGTGCCGGGCCGGGCTCGGCCGGTCCGCTACTTCTCGGTGAGCGCCTGGGCGCGCTGCCTCAGGTCCTGGGGAACGTCGTCCCGCTGGGCGACATCGCGGGCCAGGTCCCGCAGTTCCGCTGTCGTGCCGGCATTGTCGTCGTCGCTGTTGTCGTCGTCACCCGCGCTGTTGATGGCGAGGGGGCTCATGGCGTCCTCCTTGATCCGGTGGAGCTTCGTATGGTCAGTGCACGATCTTGCGTGTCGGGCGGGTGCAGGAGGGGGAAGTCGCCACCGGGGAACTCCGAAGGAGTGCAGGCGGCAGGCCTGGACGGCCCTGGCGAACGGTCGGCCCGTCGCCGTCGGTGACGTGCCGCACCGGCGACGGCAGGACGGTACGGGACGGCAGTCCAGTGCGCGGCTGCGGGCGGCCGTCGATGACCACCGGAACCGAGCCGATGACCGCCGGAACTGACGAGCGGTCACGGGCCGCGAGTCCAGCCGGGAGTCACCGGCGCAGCCCCATCGACACAGTCATCACAAACGGTAACCTTTCCATCACTTTTCATGGTGCTCGCACCGGATGACGAGGGTGGTACGACAGTGACCGACGCGATCGGGACGCCCCGACCAGTCGCCCGGCCGGCGGCTCCGAGTGCACTGCTCCTGCTGGCGCACGGCAGCCGCGTCCCCGAGGCAAAGGAGTACACCCGCGCGCTCGCCCGCGCGGTCGGGTCCGCCTGGGCAGGCCGGGTCGAAGTCGCGTACCTCCGGCACACCCGCCCCACGGCCCGTCAAGCGCTGAGCATGCTCGCCGACGCCGGGCACGAGCAGGTGGCCGTGGTACCGCTGCTGCTGCTGAGCTCGGCCTTTCACTCCCGGGTGGACCTGCCCAAGGCGCTGTCCAACCCGCTGGGCCGGGCGCCGCTCGTGACGCCGGTGCTGGGCGGTACGACCGGCGAGCCCGACAAACGGCTGGTCGCGGCGCTGCGCCGCCGCCTCGCCGAGCTGGACGTCGAGTTCGACGCGGTGGTGCTGGTGGCCACGGGCAGCACCGACGTCGGCGCGTATGCCGAGGTGACCGCCATGGCGTCCGCGCTGGGTACGGACCTCGGCCTGCCGTGCCGGGCCGCCTTCGCGGCGACCACCACGCCGACCCCCGGCGAGGCGGCGGAAGAGTTGCGCCGTGCCGGGGCTCGCCGGATCGCGGTCGCGTCCTACTGCCTCGCATCCGGCGTGCTGTACCGCGAGACCGTCGAGGCCTCGACCGCGGCCGGCGTGGTCGGTGTCTCCCAGCCGCTGGGCGACGCGCCCGAACTGGTCGAGCTGGTCCTGGAACGCCTCCACCAGGCACGTGACGCGAAGGCCTGAACGGCGACGCGTCCGCTCCCTCGGCAGCGAGTCGGACGAGCGGATCCGCTGGTCCGAGCAGTCGCGCGTCAGCTGATCGCGGGCGGGGACGGTGCCGGTTCACCGGGTTGCGGCACCGATGAGCCGAGGACTCATGGTGTGAGCGGCGTCGTCCGGGCAGGGAGAGCAGCGGGACGCCGTGGTGCTGCTGAGGGGGCGTTCATGCGCGGGGCCGAAGTGCCTGCGCCAGATGTCGACGGGAGTTCGCCGCTCGCGGGTTCGGGCGGGCGGCGGCGCAGGGTGTCCGCGTCCGGCGTGCGGGTGTTTCGTCAGTGCGGTGGCGCGGGCGGGGGCTCGTCGGCGGTGTGGTGCAGGGTCCGCTCCAGGGTGTCGGCGAGTTTGGCCAGGGCCTGGAGTTCGTCGGTGTCGAGTGCTGCCATCAGCCGGGCTTCTCGGGCGTGTTGGCCGGCCTGGATGCGGTCGGTGAGGTCGAGGCCGCGCCCGGTGAGGCGGAGGCGGATGACACGGCGGTCGTGTTCGTCGCGTTCGCGGACGATCAGCCCGCTCCGCTCCAGCTTGTCGGCGCGCACGGTCATTCCGGAGCAGGTGACCATGTCGATGGCGGCCAGTTGACCGGTGGTCAGCCGGTGGGCGGGGCCGGCCTGCCGCAGGACGGCGAGGATGTGGAAGGTGGGCGCGGTGAGTCCGTGTGCCTTGAGGTCGGCCGCCAGTTGCGCCGTCAACGTCGAGGCGACGTGATGGAGGACGCCGAGCGGCCACAGGGGGACGGTGGCGGGAGCGGAGCCGACGACGGGGGCTTCCGGTGTGCCGCGGGAGGGGGCGCCGGGTGGGGTGGGCGCCCCTCCGCGAATGTTCCGAGGCACGGGGTCAGCCGATTGCCTGCGCGACCGGCGTCCGGGGTGCGGACCGGTGGTGGCCCTTGCGGTCGTAGAGGCGGGTGACGACGAGGCCGAGGGCGAGGGTGAGGGCGAACCCGATGCCGACCATGGTCCAGGCGCGGCCGAGTCCGGCACCGGTCCGGGCGTCGAAGTAGAGGATGGCGCGGACGCCGTCGACCACCTGGCGGAAGGGCTCGAACTCGGCGAGGAACCGGTAGAAGGAGGGCAGGGCCTGCAGTGGGACGGTGCCGCCGGCGGACGGAACGGCGAGGCCGATCAGGATCAGCATGGACACGATGGGGCCCGGCGTGCCGAACGCGGCGAGCAGGGCCAGCGCGGTGATGCCCATCGCGGCCGTGGCGCAGGTTCCGAAGAGCCACAGCATCGGCAGGTGGGAGGCGTCGATGCCGATGACGCCGACCGCTGCGGCCATGGCGAGTGCGGAGGTGAGCATCGACAGGACGACCATGAGGACGGAGCCGACCGTGAAGTGGCCGACGCGGCTGAGGTGCTGGACGGGCCTGATGCTGCGGAACGGGCCCTTCTCGTTGGCGAGCCAGCCGAGGGCCGTGTCGAGCTGGGCGTGGATCACGTTGGCGCCGAGCATGCCGCCGAGGACGAGGACGAGGGTGTAGAAGAAGGCGCTCATCCCGAGGCCGCTGTGGTCGCCGAGGGGGTGGCCGGCCTGGACGGTGGTCCTGATCGGGTCGGTGATCATCAGCTTGGCGGCGGCGCCCGGCGCGCCCGCCTGCTGTGCGGGGTGCTGCGCGGCCTGCTGGGCCAGCTGCTGGGTGAGCCGGTCGCCGAGCTGGGTGGAGGTGGACTGGATGACCTGGCGGTTGATCTCGGAGGCCATGTTGGAACCGAAGCTTCCGGCGGCCGGGTTGGTGAGCACCGTCATGGTCGGCGGGTGCGCGCCCGGCTGGAGCGGGCCGGCCAGCGCGGCCACGGAGGCGGAGAAGTCGTCCGGGATGACGAGTGCGCCGAACACCTTGCCGTTGCCCATGAGGTCGTCGGCGGTGTGGCGGTCGACCTGCTTCCAGGCGACCTTCCCCTGCAGGTCGGCGGCACCGGTGATCTGGGCGGTGATCTGGGCGCCCAGGTCGATCTGCCCACCGGCCGCCTGCGTGCCCCGGTCCTCGTTGACGATGGCGATCGGCAGGTTCTTCATCGAGCCGACCGGGTCGTTGTTGGCGCCCAGGTAGAGCAGCGACAGGACGAACGACAGCAGGCCGAGGATCACTGCGGAGGGTATCCACAGGCTCCGGCGGCGCAGCAGCCCGCGGGCGCTCGTCGTGAGGGCGTGGGTCGGCTCGGACATGGTGCTCCAGTCGCGGTGTCGCGCCCGCAGCGGCGCCGGGGTGCGAGGACGGTGGCTTCCGGCGGCGCTGCTGGTCGGGGCACCTACTGGAAACTTTCACTTTCTAGGCAGATAGTTGCACTATCGAACAGGTGCGTCCAGCTGGGGACCTGGGAGACTGGTCACACGCGGACGTCCGCGGAACCGTTCGAGTGAGTGAGCGCATGAGGATCTCTGACCTGAGCCGCCTGTCCGGGACACCGGTCGGGACGATCAAGTACTACCTGCGCGAGGGCCTGTTGCCGCCCGGCCGGCCCCTCGGGGCCACACTGACCCTGTACGGCGACGAACACGTCCAGCGCCTGCGGCTGATCCGTGCCCTGACCTCCCGGGGCGGCCTGTCGATCGCGGCCACCCGCGACATCGTCACCGCGATGGACCAGCCGCTCGAACCGCTCGACACGCTCAAGGTCGTGCACTACTCGCTGCCCACCCCCGTCGACGCCGCGGAGACGGACGCGGTGGACGAGCACCTGCCGCGGGTCGACCAGCTGCTCACGGCGCTGGGCTGGGACGTCTCCGCGGAGTCGCCGCACCGCCGCGCGCTCGCCGCGAGCCTGATGGACCTCAGCCGCCTCGGTCTGGAGTACAGCACCGAGGACCTGCTGCCCTACGCCGAACCGGCCGCCGCCGTCGCCAGGCTCGACCTCGACCGGCTCGAACACATCGACGACCGCCTCCGGCTCGCCGAGTACGCCGCCATCGTCGTCCTGCTGCTCGAACCGGTCCTGGCGGTCCTGCGACGCCTCGCCCAGGAGAACGAGTCCCACCACCGCGCCGCGTTCACCGGCACGACCGGCGAGACCGCGCCCGAGCCCCACCCGCAGGACCGACCGCAGGACTGACCGCACAGGACTGGCCGGCGGCGAGCAGGCGGGCGGCCGTGTTGCCGTTCCGGTCGAGGAAGGCGAAGCGCCTGGTGGAGGTGTATTCGACGACGTTGAAGGCCACCAGGGCGATCACGAGGTGGAGGATGAAGACGGGTGCCGGTGGAGCCGGTGGTGGAGCGCAGGGAGCCGTGCTGGACGGCGGCGACGGGCGTCATGGCGCCGCAGAAGCCGGCCAGGCAGCGACGGTCGTCGGAGTCGGTGGTGATGACGATGAGGGGACGGGGCGGTCCAGGAGGGGGCGGATCGGCAGGTCCTCCGAGCCGTCCGGCCCCAACTCCGGCAGGGGGCGTGGGTGACGGTGTCCTGACGCTCCGTCATGGAAGGATGTCGGCGTAACGGCAGCGGGCCGTTCAGTGAGGAGACGCCGTGTCCGAGACCGAGCCCAACGCCAAGGGCCCCGCCAAGATGCAGATGTCACCCGAGCAGATGGCGAACCTCGGGATGTCCGCGCCCCTCGGAGCGACGGCGCCCGAGCCGACGTTGATCCCTGCGGACCAGGTCGAGCCCGAGGATATCGCGACCCTGTCGATCGAGTACCGGGACGGCCGACCCGTGGTCGTCGTGAGCGGCGGGAAGTACGTTCCGGCCGAACTGCCCGTTGTGGACAGTTCCGGCGCGGCGCGCGCGGCCCGATTCGCCTGGTCGAACGGCGTGGCGCAGCTCCACACGCCCGATCCGGCGCCCGCCCCGGCGCAGTCGCCCCGACCGCCGCACCCCGGCCCCGACGTGCTGCTCGTCCTGTTCGACGACGTGCCCGACCAGATCTCCATCCGGGAGCCCGGCGAGGGGATCCACTTCGGGCTCGGCTGAACCCCTGAGCTCCCTACCGCCGTGGCGGATCCGCGGCGGCTGCCGTTCCGCCGATGCCCGGGCGGGGCGCCGCGTGGATTCGCCGGGCGGGGATCGGCGGCGCCTTCCGAGGCCGCTCCCGGTACGTGGCCGGGCCCGCCACCGCCCGCACACCCATGCGCCCGGTGATCCCCGCGTCGCCGGCCGGATCGGTCAATTACGTTGGCAGGTAAGGAAGTTCTCTGTCGTCCAGGTTTCGGGTGGCGGGTTTCTGGCGAACCATGTCCACCATGGGCTTACCTCCGATTGCCGACCACCCCGCCGTCGCCGTCTTCCGCGAACCCCGGGGCGGGCGGCCCTCTCCGGCGCTGGGCCTTGCGGTCGAGGCCGAGGCGCGGCGGACCGCCCGTGTGCTGGCCGAGGTGGCGACCCATGGCAGGCCCGCCGAGCGGGCCGCCGCGCTGCGGCAGGTC
>NZ_BMRI01000002.1:367957-420667 GCF_014648555.1 Kitasatospora griseola | reverse complement strand
GCGGCGACGGCGGGGGAGTTGGTGGGCGCGCTGTCGGCGCTGGCTCCGGCCATGGCCGGTGAGGACGTGCCGGCGGAGTCGACCAGTCAGTCGTACTTCCGGGTCCGCGAGGTGGAGCTGTCGGACCAACAGGCTGCCCTGCACGGCGCCCTGGTCGTCCACCGCGGCCTGGAGGACCTGCGCGAAGCGCCGCTGTCGGGTGCCGACCTGGCGCTGGAGACGGCCGGGATGCGGCAGGCCGTGCTCGACCTCACCGGCACGACGCCCGGCGCCGGCCCCGAGCCCGCTCCGCCGGCGGCCGCGCCCGAATCCGGCCCGGGCCCGTCGCTGGAGAGCGTGTGGAGCGCCCGCTGGCTCATCGGGCACCAGGTCCATGTCCTGTTCAACGTCTGCGCCGCCGTCGCCGTGGCCGACGCCACTCGCGGCCTGCGCCACGGCGATGCCGATGCCGCACTGACCCGGCTGGCGGACGCGACGGTGTACGTGCGCGGCTTCCCGGCGGCGATGAATCACGCCAGTACGATCCCGGCCGACCACTACATGGCGGAGATCCGCCGGACCATGGCGCCCCCGTCCACGGACATCCCGCTCAGCGGGCGCCAGCACCGGGGCTACAAGCTGTTCCGGGCCGCGATGAAGGACCTGCTGATCGCACTGCCCGACTCCTACGATCAACTGGCCGACCGATCACCGGAGTTGGCCGACGCGCGCGGCGCCCTGCTGGAAGCCGACATCGTGGACGCCGAACGGCACGTCACCCTCGCCTACTCGATGGTCCACCTGCGCCGCTCCATCGCCCAACGGCCCGAGGGCCCCGACAACGCCGTCGCCGAACTGCGGCTCATGCGTCACCGCCGCGCCGCCCAGTACGCCCCACTGATCCGGTTCGGCGACCACTACATCGCCGACGCCGTGGCCGGCCTGCGCCACCCCTGAAACCCACGCCCCCGCCCCCTTCGGCAGGAGACCGATGACCGAGACGACGTCAGGCACCGAACGGCGCACCGCCATCGCCGCCGACTGGCAACTCGATCCCGCCGACGCCCACGCCTGCGAGCAACTGGCCCGCACCCTGTGCACCGACGGACCCGACCAGGTCGACAACCCCGCATGGGTGGACCGGGCCAGAGACGCCTGGGACGAACTCCCGCTGCCGCTGCGCCGCGAACTTCGACGGTTCCGCAGGCACTCCGGCCCGCACGGCACCCTGGTGATCGGCGGCCTGCCCGTCGGCCGGGCGACGCTGCCCCCGACACCTGCCGTACCCGGCTCGGTGCAACGCCGGGCGACCGTCCCGGCCGCGCTGCTCGCCATGGTGGCCTGCGGTCTCGGCGAGCCGCTCGCCTACCGGGCCGAGAAGTCCGGGGCCCTCGTGCAGGACGTCGTCCCGGTGCCCGGACAGGAGTCCTTCCACGGCAACGCCGGATCGGCGCCGCTGTCCTTCCACAGCGAGAACGGCTTCCACCCCCACCCGCCCGACTACGTGGTCTTCCTGTGCCTGCGCGCCGACCACGACGGGACGGCCGGCATGCGCGTCGCCGGCATCCGCCGAGCGCTGCCGCTGCTCACCCCGGCCGGCCGCGAGGCCCTGTTCGCACCGGAGTTCATCACCGCACCGCCGCCCTCGTTCGCCCCCGACGCGAGCGGGGCCGCACCCGAGCCCGTGCCGGTGCTGTTCGGTGCGGCCGACGACCCGGACATCCGCATGGCCCAACTCGTCACCACGCCGCTCACCCCTCGGGCCGCCGCCGCACTCGCCGAGTTCGGCCGCGCCTGCGAGGCGACCGCCCGCACCCTGCGCCTGACCCCCGGTGACCTGGTCGTCCTCGACAACCGCGTCACCGTCCACGGCCGCACCGCCTTCCGGCCCCGCTACGACGGAGCGGACCGCTGGCTCCAACGCACCTACGTCACCACCGACCTGCGCCGCTCCCGCGACCACCGCCCCGACGACGGCCACGTCCTCGCCCGCTGACCGGCTGCCGACACCCGGCAGCCGGTCCCGCGCCGTCAGCAGTCCTCGCGGCCCTCCGGTCGGTGAGCTGTTGTTCGCGCCGACCGGGGTACTCGCAGCACCTCGGCAGTCAACGACCTGTGCTGCGTTCGGTCAGCGGCCGACTGTCCTCCACGAACACCTTCAGCGACCGTTGATGCTCCTCCGCGCGGGCCGTGGCCCGTCCGCCCATGTTCCGCACCTGCTGCATCGTGCGATCGAAGTAGTCCCGGGGGGTGGAGTTCAGGTCGGACAGCGGCAGATTTCCGTAGTAGGCCGTGAGTGCGTCGCCTTCGGCGCGCAGCGTGACGTCGAACGACTTTTCCTGTGTCACGCTCGCCAGCGCCGCACGGCTGCCGGGCAGCCAAGGTGTCCAATGGCCGATGAACGGGAGGATCAGGTCGGGGCGGACCCCTCGGGCGTAGCCGACCGTCAACTCCTGGAGCCTGTCCCAGCGCGGCATCAGCAGGCGCAGCCCGCCAGTCCAGTACGCGACCTGCCGCTCGTCGGTGATGACGAGAGCGCCGCCGTCCTCTTCGTCCGGGCCGGACTCCGATTCGAACTCGTCGTGCTCGGCCTCGTCCAGCTCGATGAAGGCGTGGCAGCCGACAGGGAACGGGGACAGGGCCGCCAGGCTGCGCAGGGCTCCGCCGAGGGAGACGAGGTGCCTGTCGTACATGTACGCCATGTGCCGCTCGTGATCGGTGCCGCCGTAGGCGGGCGGAGCCGCGATGCTGATGGCGTCCGGGTTGTAGGTGTTGTCCGGGCGGGGAACGAGTTGGACGACCACGGGAAGGACGTTGCTGTCGTCCTTCCGCCCGCGACCGGTCCCTGCCAGGCCACTGTTCCGACGCTGGGACAGTTGGTCCTGGGCGAAGGCACGGAACGTCTCGCGCGGTCTACTCTCCTGCCACAGCCCCACGCCGATGGCGAACGTGGGGTCTGCTGCCGGGATCATCGTGATCCGAGCCTCGGGATCGGATTCGATGGAGCCGGCTGTGGCATCCGCTCGCTGTCGTTCGCTCATTGTCTGGTGTTCCTGGAGATCGCTCTGTCATTTGATGGACCGTCATGAGGAAGTCGCCCCAAGGCGTGCAGGGATCTTGCCCAGGGGCCTGGACCAAGCCCTGACTGCCAGTGCTTTTCGGGCGAAGCCTGTCGCCGTGCGGACGGAGCACTTCCCGATCCTGCTGATGGTATCGGCTGAAATTGTGACGTTGCGTGTGGGGAATCCTGTGGGGCGGGAGCGAGCGCAGGGGCCGGTTGGAGTGGGTTTCGTGAGCCTGTCAGCTGACGGTCAGGGTGCGGTCGTTGAAGTCGGCGACCATGCGGAGCCGGCCACCGAGGGCTTCGACGTAGGCGCGGATCGTTGAGGGCGCTGCGGTGTCGAGCGCGCCGTTCTCGAGTCGGGAGACGTCGGGCTGGGTGAGGTCCTGCTCGCGGCGGATCTCGGCGAGGCGGTGGACCCGTACCCCGGTGTCGAGCTTCTCCCGGCGTGCGGACACGCGAGGGCGGGGAATGCGGGGCTGCCGGTGGCGTCCGCGACGATGGCCGGCCATTGGGTGACCAGGTTCGGATCGAGGCCAAGGCAGGTCGCTTCGGTGCTGATCGCGCGGACAGGATCGAAGGGGCCGGGAACCTTTACGGCGGACCCGTTCACCCCTGACGCTGAGGACCGGTTGACGCCCTGATCTCCTGGCACCGGGAGCGCAGCCGCTTCCTGCCGAGCTGATCCTGACGCCCGCTCATATCCCCGGACCGTGGCGATCCGCTGCGGCTGCAGGGAATCATGCTCGCGAAGTCACATCTGAAGGGCTACCTCCTCGAAGAAGCCCTGGTCCGACTGCTGCGCAACAGCGGGTACCGCCGCCGCTCCCGGCTCCCGTCGGCCGGTCACCGCCGATGGCGCTCGTAGACCGTTTCCCGTGGGCCGAACCGCTCGGGCAGGTCGTGCCAGGTCGGTGGCCCGGGGTCAGCCCTGCGCGCGGCTCAGGATCCAGACGCTGTAGGTGTCGTTGGCCGGGTGCAACTGGTAGGTGCCTGCCCGGAGGTCGACGCGGAGGCCGGCGGCTGTCAGGTCTGCTTCGAAGTCTGCGGGGGTGTAGGTGCGGGCGTGCGGGGGTGCGTCCTGGAGGTGGAAGCCGATCAGGAGGCGGCCGGTGTCGGTGAGGACGGTGCGCATGGCGTGCAGGGCTTCGCGTTCGGTGTTCTCGGCCAGGTAGAGCATGACGTTGCCGACGCAGACGACCAGGTCGAAGGGGCCGTCGTCGGGGCCGAGGTCGAGGATGTCGCGTTCCTCGATGGGGAGCCCGGGGTAGGTCTCCCGGGCCTGTCGGACCAGTGCCTCGTCGGGCTCGATCGCGACCACGTCGTGTCCTCGCCGCAGGAGTGCCGCGGCGACCCGGCCCATGCCGGCGCCGGCGTCGAGTACCCGGGCGCCGCGTGGCAGGAGGGTGTCGGCGAGGCGGGCCTCGCCGTCGATGTCCTCACCGGAGGAGACGAGTTCGGCGAACCGCTTGCCGAAGTTTCCGCTGTTTCCCGCCTCCTGCCAGCGGGTTCGCCGCGTCGTCGACGGTATGGGATCCCCGGGTGCCGGCGTGGTGCTGTCCATGGTCCGCATCCTAAGGCGACGACGGCGCCGGAACCGGCGCCGTGGGGTCGGGCTGCCGGTCGGGCGGCGTCTTCGGCAGTCCGGTCAGGGTGTCGATGCCGAGGCGGTCGAGGAGCGGGGCGTTCCGGTTGCGGGTGCGCTGTCCTGACAATTCCCTTTCTCCGGGCGGCCGTTGGCGACCGGTCGGTCGATGGCCGGTCCGGGGCGGGGGCCGGTCCAGGTGCAGAGGGCGGCGGCGAGGTTCATGCCGCCGCCGAAGGCGGCGAGGAGGAGGTGGTGGCCGGGGGCGAGGAGGCCGGCGCGGAAGGTGGCGTCGAGGGTGAGGGGGATGGAGGCGGCGCCGGTGTTGCCGTAGTGGGTGACGGTGCGGCGGAGGGTGTCGGGGCGCAGGCCGAGTCGGGGGGCGAGTTCGTCGAGCATGACGCCGTTGGCCTGGTGGGGGATGAAGTGGTCGAGGTCGGAGGCGGGGAGGCGGTGGGCGGCGAGGGTGTCGTGGACGAGGGCGGGCAGTTCCTCGGCGACGAAGGCGCGGACGGCGCGGCCGTCCATCCGGAAGTGGTGGGAGCCGTCGGCGACGGTGCGGGCCGAGGCGGGGAGGCGGCTGCCGCCGGCCTGCACGCCGATCAGGCGGTGCTCGGCGCCGACGCCGCGCAGGATCGCCGGGTGCAGGCCGGGCCCGTCCGGGGTGGGGCCGAGCAGGACGGCGCCGGCGCCGTCGCCGAACAGGACGGCGGTGCGGCGGTCGGTGGGGTCGAGGATCCGTGAGTACACGTCGACGCCGATGACGAGCGCGTACGGGGTGGGGCCGAGTCCGGGGAGCAGGGTGCGGGCGACCTCCAGGGCGTAGACGAATCCGCTGCACACCGCGTTCAGGTCGAACGCGGCGGCGCGGTCCGCGCCGATCAGGTGCTGGACCAGGTTGGCGGTGGCGGGCTGCGGATGGTCGGGGGTGGAGGTGGCGACCAGCACGAGGCCGACCGCGCCGGGGTCGATCCCGGCCGTGGCCAGTGCGGCGGTCGCGGCGTGCGCCGCGAGGTCGGAGGCGGCCTGGTCGGGGCGGGCGTGGCGGCGCTCCCGGATGCCGGTCTTGCGGACGATCCACTCGTCGGTGACCCCGGCGGCGGCGGCGACCGGCCCGTTCGGCACCACCACCGGCGGCAGGTACGAGCCGGTGCCGAGGATTCCGTACCCGCCGGCCGGGGCCTGCGGGGGCGCGGTCAGGCGTGGCACTGCGGGAGACCTCCGTGGTAGGCGGCCATCTCGCGGAACGAGGCTGCCACGTCGAGCCGTTCGCCCGGGGCGAGGCCGTCGAGCTCGGCGTACGCCCGGTGCAGGTTGCCGACCAGCCGCTCGGCGTCGACCAGGCTCGCGTAGGGGCCGAGGTCGGCGGCGCGGGCGGTCTCCAGGGCGGACCGGCCGGCTTTGCGCCCGGCCTCGGCGAGGTCCCGGAGCCAGCGCAGGTACGCGGCGGTGGCGTGCAGCACCTCGGGCCCGCCGACCGGTCCGTGGCCGGGGACGACGACCTGCGGCTCCAGCGCGAGCAGCCGGTCCAGGGCGCGCAGCGAGCCCTCGATCGAGCCCATCAGCACGTACGGGGTGACGCCGGACCAGGCGACGTCGCCGGTGAACAGCACGCCGCGTTCGGGGACCCAGGCCACCACGTCGTCGGGGGTGTGGGCGGGGCCGACCTGCAGCAGTTCGACGGTCAGTCGGCCGGTCCGCAGCACCAGTCGGTCGCGGAAGGTCAGGTCGGGCAGCCGCAGGCCGGTGTCGCCCCAGTCGACGTCCGGCCAGATGCCGCGCAGGCCGAGTCCGGCCTCGGCGATGTCCGCGCGGGTGCCCTCGTGGGCGATCACGGTGGCCCGTGACGGGAACACCGCGTTGCCGAACACGTGGTCGCCGTGGAAGTGGGTGTTCACCACCAGGTCGGGGCCGTCGGGGGCGATCCGTTCGACCTCGGCGCGCAGCTGCCGCGCGCGGGCCTCGGTGGCGGCGGTGTCGATCAGCACCGAGCGGCCGTCGTCGACGATCAGCCCGGCGTTGTTCAGGCACCAGCCGCCCGGCAGCTGCTCGAAGGCGTACACGCCGGCGGCGATCTCCCGCAGGGTCGGGGGTCCGGGCGGCACGGTCATGGTTCCTCCGTAAGGGGTCGGTCGGCCCCGGACTGCCGGGGGCGGTGGGCGGGCCCGGGGGCGTCCCCGTCGGCCGGGGCGGCCAGGCCGGTGAACGAGCCGCGGTGGAAGACCAGCGGCGGCGTGCCCCGGTCGCCGAGGTGGATCGCCACCACCCGGCCGATCAGCAGGACGTGGTCGCCGGCCTCGACCTCGGCGTGCAGTTCGCACTCGACGCCGGCCAGCGCCGAGGGCAGCACCGCGTTCCCGGTGACGCCCTCGACGGCGGCGGTGCGCCGGACCGCGGCCCCGCCCTCGGGCCGGTCCGGCCGGGCGAAGGCCAGCGCGAGCTCGCGCTGCCGGTCGGTGAGCAGGTTCACCGCGAACGCCCCGGCCTTGGACACCAGGGGCCGCATCCGTCCTTCGCGGTTGACCGACACCAGCACCAGCAGCGGGTCCAGCGACACCGACACCAGGCTGTTCAGCGTCATCGCGGTGGTCTCGTCGCCGTATCCGCAGGTCAGCAAGGTCACCCCGGTCGGGAAGCGGCCCATGGCCTGGCGCAGCCCGGCGGCGTCCGGCTCACCCGGGTGGGGCGCCCGGCCGGCCCGCTGCGGGGAGCCGGTCCGCATCAGAGCACCTGGGCGAAGCGCGCCAGGGTCTCGCCCGGGCTGGGACCGTCGAGGGCGGAGAAGATCCGCTCGGCGTCGGGGCCGTGCTTGTGCAGGCGGACGTGCGCGAGGGAGACCAGGGTGCCGTCGTCGGTCGGGGTGAACTCCACCTCGATCTCGCTGGCCCGCTCGTCGTCGGGGATCGACCGGAAGCGGCCGTCCACCCGCCAGGTCATCGCCAGCCGGTGCGGCGGCTCCCAGACCAGGACCACGCCCCAGTCGATCTCGTTGCCCTCGACGTCCCACTCGTAGTAGCGGCCGCCGACGCCCGGCTCGAACGCCAGGCCGGCCCGCTCCTTCTCCAGCAGGACGTGCGACGGCGGCCACCACTCGGCGAGGCGTTCGGTGAACGCCCGGAAGCACTCCTCGGGGGTGGCGTTCACCGCCACCGACTTCCGGACGTCCGGGATCTGCTGCTGTTCGGGCACGGGCCCTCCTTCGCGGGTCGGGGCCCCTGGACCGCGGGGCCGTCGGCCACCCTGGCGCGGGCCGTTCGACGTCCGGTACAGCCCGGTTCGAGGCGGCCGGGCCGGGCGCCGCCGGGGCGGGGCCTTCCAACACGGCTGGATCGGACGTCGAAGCGCTCCGGCCACCCTTCCGGTGCCGGCCGGAGCCGGATGGACCGTCCGCGGCTGCCCGGCGCAGCGCGGGGTGAGGAACCGATGACGTGACAGAGATCCTGACCGACGACCGGGCGGCCCGTGCCGCCCTCGCGGCGGAGTCGGCCGGGCGGTACGCCCGGGAGGCGGACCGCGGCGGCGCGCTCGACCCGGAGACCGTGAAGGCGCTGACCGCGGCCGGCTACCCGCGGCACTTCGTGCCGGCCCGGTGGGGCGGCGCCGAGGGCACCTTCACGGAGCTGACCGCGGCGATGACCCGGGTCGGCCGGGCCTGCGCCTCCGCCGCCTGGTGCGGCTCGATGTTCGCCTACAGCGCCCGGTTCTCGGCGCACCTCCCGCTCGCCGGGCAGGAGGAGGCCTGGGGCGACAGCCCGGACGTGCTCTGGGTGTCCGGGCTGGTCCCCAGCGGCCGGGCGGAGGCCGTCGACGGCGGCTTCCGGCTGGACGGCCGCTGGTCGTACGTGAGTGGCGCGCTGTTCGCCGACTGGGCGCTGCTGGCCGGGCCGACCCCCGGGCCGGGCGCGCCGCCGCCGCGGTTCTTCGCCGTGCCGCGCGCCGACTTCGCGGTCGAGGAGAGCTGGGACACCGTCGGCATGCGGGCCACCGGCAGCCACACCGTGGTGCTGTCCGACGTGTGGGTGCCCGAGCACCGCACCGTGCCGCTGGCCGAGGTGGTGGGCGGGGTCAACCGGACCTCGGACCGCCCGCAGCACGCCGTCCCGCTGATGTCCCTGGGCGGGCTCACCTGCCTGGCGCCGGTGCTCGGCGCGGCGGCCGGCATGGTCGACGCCTACACGGGGCTGGTCGCCGCCCGGCGTTCCGCCCCCGGCGCCGGCCCGACCCCGCTGAACGACCAGGTCCTCGCCCGGGCCGCCGCCGAGGTCGACGCCGCCACCCTGCTCGCCGAGCGGGCCGCGCTGCTGCTCGACCAGGGCCGGGCCCGCCCGTTCGCGGCCCGCAACGCCCGCGACACGGCGCACGCGGCCCGGGTCCTGGTCGACACCGCGCACGAACTGGTCCGCACCGCGGGCACCGCCGCGCAGGACGCCGCGCACCCGTTGCAGCGCCACTGGCGGGACATCACGGTCGCCGCCACGCACGCCGCGCTGCGCTTCGACCGGATCGCCACCGCGTACACCGACGCCGTGCTCGCGGCCCGCTGAGCGGGGGCGGGAGATGGAGATCGGAATCGGCCTGCCCACCATGGCGGGCGAACTGACCGGGCCCGAACTGGCCGAATGGGCCCGCCGGGCCGAGGAGTGCGGCTTCTCGACGCTGGCCGTGCTCGACCGGCTGGTCTGCGACGGCTGGGAGCCGCTGCTCGCGCTCGGCGCGGCCGCCGCGGTCACCCGCCGGATCCGGCTGGCCACCCAGGTGCTGGTCCCCGGCTACCGGGGCAACACGGCGCTGCTCGCCAAGCAGCTCGCCACCCTGCAGCAGCTGTCCGGCGGGCGGCTGGTGCTCGGCGTGGCGGCCGGGATCCGCCCCGACGACTTCGAGGCCGGCGGCACCGACTTCCGCCGCCGGGGCCGCGCGCTCGACCGGCTGCTGACCGACCTCGCCGCGTTCTGGGACGACGGCGCGATCGGCCCGCGGCCCGCGTCCGGCCCGCCCCCGGTGCTGGTCGGCGGCCGCAGCCGGGCCGCCCTGGACCGGATGGCCCGGCACGGCGAGGGCGCGGTGCTGGTCGCCTCCGCGGCGATGTTCGCCGAGCGGGCCGTCGAGGCCCGGGAGTGCTGGACGGCGCACGGCCGCCCGGGCCGCCCCCGGTTGGTCGCCCAGACCTACTACGCGCTCGGCCCGCAGGGCCCGGACGAGGCGCTGGACCACCTGCGCTCCTACTACGCCTTCGCCGGTCCGGCGGCCGACCTGATCGCCCGTACCGCGCTGACCTCCGAGGACGCCGTCCGGCAGGAGGTGGCCCGCTTCCGGCAGGCCGGCTGCGACGAACTCGTCCTCATCCCGTGCTCCACCGACGTCCGGCAGCTGGACCTGCTCGCTGCCGCAGTGAAGGAGAACGCATGACCCGCAGGGCAGTCATCACCGGCATCGGCGTCACGGCGCCGGGCGGCGTAGGACGCGAGCCGTTCTGGGAGCTGATCAGCAGCGGCACCACCGCGACCCGGGAGATCACCCGGTTCGACGCCTCCGGGCACCGCTGCCGGGTCGCCGCCGAGTGCGACTTCGACCCGCTCGCGCTCGGCCTGACCCGTCAGCAGGTGCGCCGCACCGACCGGGTGTCGCAGCTGGCCATGGTCTCGGCGCTGGAGGCGGTCCTCGACTCCGGCCTGGAGATCGACGGCCGGCTCGCGGAGCGCACCGGCGTCGCGATCGGCAGCGCCGTCGGCGGCACCACCACCATGGAGTCGGAGTACGCGGTGCTCAGCAACTCCGGCGCGGACTGGCTGGTCGACCCGGCCTTCGCGGTGCCGCACCTGTACGACTACTTCCTGCCCAGTTCGATCGCCGCCGAGGTGGCGCTGACCACCGGCGCGCTCGGCCCGGCGTCCGTGGTCTCCACCGGCTGCACCTCCGGCATCGACTCGGTGGGCTACGCCGCCGAGCTGATCCGCGACGGCGACGCCGACGTGGTGATCACCGGGGCCACCGACGCGCCGATCTCGCCGATCACCCTGACCTGCTTCGACGTCATCAAGGCGACCTCGACCCGCAACGACGACCCGGCGACCGCCTGCCGCCCCTTCGACCGCACCCGCAACGGCCTGATCCTCGGCGAGGGCGCGGCCGTCCTGGTGCTGGAGGAGTACGAGCACGCCCGGCGGCGCGGCGCCCGGATCTACGCCGAGGTGGCCGGCTACGCCAGCCGCTGCAACGCCTTCCACATGACCGGGCTGAAGCCGGACGGCCGGGAGATGGCCGACGCCATCGACGCGGCGCTGGTCGAGGCCAGGGTCGCCCCGGACGCCGTCGACTACGTCAACGCGCACGGCTCCGGCACCAAGCAGAACGACGTCCACGAGACCGCGGCGGTCAAGCGCAGCCTCGGCGAGCACGCCTACCGCACGCCGATGAGCGGCATCAAGGCGATGGTCGGGCACTCGCTGGGCGCGATCGGTTCGATCGAGATCGCGGCCTGCGCGCTCGCCATGCAGCACGGCCTGGTCCCGCCGACCGCCAACCTGCACGAGCCGGATCCGGCGTGCGACCTGGACTACGTGCCGTTGGTGGCCCGGGAGCGCCGGCTGGACACGGTGCTGACGGTCGGCAGCGGGTTCGGCGGTTTCCAGAGCGCGATGGTGCTGACCGGAACGGGGCGTGCGGCATGAGCGAGGTCGTGGTGACCGGGATCGGCGTGGCCGCCCCCAACGGGGTCGGCGCCGAGGAGTACTGGAAGGCCGTCGTGGCCGGGGAGTCGGGCATCCGCCCGATCAGCCGGTTCGACACCGCCCGCTACCCGATCAAACTCGCGGGCGAGGTGCCGGAGTTCGACGCCGAGCAGGACTTCACCCGGCGGCTGATGCCGCAGACCGACCGGCTGACCCGGCTGGCCCTGTTCGCCGCCGAGTTCGCCCTGGAGGACGCCGAGATCGTCCCCGAGGAACTGCCGTCCTACTCGATGGGCGTCGCGGTCTCCAGCTCCACCGGCGGCCTGGAGTTCGGCCAGCGCGAGCTGCAGGCGCTGTGGGGCACCGGCTGGGAGTCGGTCAGCGCCTACATGTCCTTCGCCTGGTACTACGCCGTGCACACCGGCCAGATCTCCATCCGGTACGGCATGCAGGGCCCCAGCGGGGTGGTGGTCTCCGAGCAGGCCGGCGGCCTGGACGCGCTCGGCTACGCCCGGCGCCGGGTCCGCAAGGGCACCGCGGTGATGACCGCGGGCGGCCTGGACGGGCTGATCTGCCCGTACGGGGTGGCGATCCAGTCGTCCACCGGCGAGGTCGGCACCGGCACCGACCCGGAGCGCGCCTACCTGCCGTTCCACCTGGACAGCGCCGGCCACGCGATCGGCGAGGGCGGCGCGGTGCTGGTGCTGGAGAGCCGGGAGGACGCCGAGCGCCGCGGGGCGCCGCGGCTGTACGGCACGCTCGCCGGGTACGGCGCGGCCTTCGACCCCGACCCGGCGGGGCCGGGCGGCGACGGGCTGGTGCGGGCGGCCCGGCAGGCGCTCGCCGACGCCGGGCGCAGCGCGCAGGACGTGGACGTGGTGTTCGCCGACGCGGCGGGCACCTCGGCGCTCGACCGGGCCGAGGCGGACGCGCTGTGCACGCTGTTCGGCGAGCGCGGCGTGCCGGTGGCCGCCCCGAAGGCGCTGACCGGGCGGCTGCTGTCCGGCGGCGGCCCGCTGGACGTCGCCACGGCGCTGCTGGCGATCCGCGACGGGCTGGTCCCCGCGGTGGCCGCGGCGCCGCCCGGCCGGGTGGATCCGCGGATCGACCTGGTGGCGGGCGCCCCCCGGTCGCTGGAGATCGGCACCGCGCTGGTGCTGGCCCGCGGCCGCGGCGGCTTCGCCTCCGCGCTGGTGCTGACCGGGCCCTGAAACGCGGTACGGCGGCCGGGCCGGGGAGTCGTGGGCTCCCCGGCCCGGCCGCCGCACCGAGGCGGGCTACCGCTCGGTCAGCACCAGTGGACCGTGGGTGCGCCGGGAGGGCCGCTTCGGGGCGTGGCGGAGCGGGGCCGGCTCGGACCGCTGGGCGGGCAGGATCCGCGCCTCGTGCGCCTTGTTCACCGCGTCCAGCCGGGAGACCGCGCCGAGCCGGCGGAAGACGTTGCGCAGGTGGCGTTTGACCACGGCCTCGCTGACCGACAGCCGATTGGCGATCTGGCCGTTCGTCAGGGCGGCCGCCACCATGGAGAGGATTTCTATTTCCAATTGCGGGATCTGGATATTGTTCCGCTGATTGTCGATGCGCCGGAGCCCGTCCCGGGGAATCGATATGATGACCCGGTCGGAATGGGTGGCGATCGCCCGCACGGCGGATTTGAGTTCCAGTGGCGTGGCCCGTCTGGGAAGATAGGCGGCGATTCCGAGGCCGAGCGCCTCCAGGGCGCGGTGCGAGGCGTCCGAGGTGTCGGCGAAGACCGTCCTGGCCCGGCTGTCGGGGCAGCGCAGGCTGGTCGCCGCGGCCTCGGCGAGGTGGTCGAAATCTCCGCTCAGCACGACCACGTCGACGCTTTCCGGAGAGACCGGGGGGGCCTGGTCGGAGGGGTCCAGGGTGGCGACGACCCGAATGTCGTCCTCTTCGTCGAGGAGCCGGCACAGGCCGTCCAGCAGCAGGGTGTGTTTACCGGCGAGTAGCACGGTGATCAGAGGGGTCGGACCCGGTCGGCCGACCCCCGGAAAGGGCGGTTCCACCGGATTGGAATGCGAACTGTGCGACACACTTCCCCCTCATGATTCGAATCGAGGCTGACGCTCAGCGGCCAAGTCTGTCGCACGTCTGTCAATAACGCAATTGCTTTGGTGATTGACCACGGGGAAATCAAGATATTTCCGTGATTACCGCCCGACTGTCCGCCATTGTCCGCAGTCGCCGGGCTGCGGTGAAGTGCTCAGCGCCGTTTTGCGGTGGGGATCACGTAGCGGGTGTACAGCAGGTCGCGGATCACGTCGTCGCCGCCCTCCACCAGGCCGACGTAGCGCAGGTCCCGGACCAGCTTGCCGATCAGGTGGTCGTGCGTGTAGCCGAGCCCGCCGAACAGCTCCGAGCCGATCGTCGCCACCTCCCAGCCGGCCTGGCCGCAGTACATCTTCGCGGCGAGCGCCGAGCGCAGCGTGCCGGCCCGGTACAGCGCCGCCGCCGGGTCCGCCGAGGCCATCGCCCGGTCGAACTCGGCCGCGGCGGACCGGCACTGGTTGCGCATCACGTCGATCAGCATCTCCACCTGGCCGAGCTTGCCCGCGAACACGGCGTTGCCCAGCAGCGGCGCGCCCTTGACCTGCTTGGCCGCCGCGTACTCCATGGCGAGGTCCCGGATCCGCCGGCAGACGCCGATCGCGGTGGAGGCGATCAGGATTCGGCTGGCGTTCAGGCCGGCCTCCAGCAGCCGCAGCCCGTGCCCGCGCAGCAGGTTGGCCGCCGGGACCTCGCAGCCCGACAGCCGCACCTGGTAGGTGGCCGAGCCGCGCATGCCGATCATGTCCCAGCGCTTGACGATCTCGACGCCGGGGGTGTCGCGGGGCACCAGCACCACCCCGAACACCGCGTCGTCCTCCGCCGACCTGGCGGCCACCAGCAGGAAGTCCGCGGCGTCGGTGTTCGTGGCGAAGTACTTGTCGCCGTCCAGCACCAGCCGGTCGCCCTTGGCGGTGAACAGCGCGGCGGTGCGGCCGAGTTCGCTCCCGGCGTCCTCCTCGCTGACCAGGATCCCGCAGAAGCCGCCGCCGGCCGCCATCCGGCCGAGGTACTGCTCGGCCAGCGCCGGGGCGCCGTACAGCCGGAGCATCGTGGTGCCGAGCACCGAGAGGAACGAGGAGAAGGCGAATCCCGCGTCGGCGTAGGAGAGTTCGGACACGATGTCGACGCTGTCGGTCAGTGAGGCGCCGGCCGTGCCGTATTCGGCGGGCAACCACCAGTTCGCGAGCCCGGCCGCGTGCAGGGCCGCCGACGCGGCGGTCGGGGCGGGGGGCTTGGAATCGAACCAGCGCTCCCGGCCCAGCAGCTCCCGCTCGGCGAAACCGCGGGCCCGGTCGATCAGTTCGGCATTCATCGGTGCTCCTCGAATTGGCTCTTCCCGACCCGGCGGTCGGTGATCAATGGGGTCGGCGGCCGGTGCCCGGGCCGCTCTCCCGGACCGGCGCACGGCGTCGGGCGCCCGGCAGGATCCGAGAGAGCGGGCCCGAGGCCCGGCCGCCGGTGCTCACCCGGTGCGGAAGCCGCGTCCGTTCTTGCGGCCCAGCAGGCCCTGGGCGACGGCTTCGCGCAGCAGCCGCGGCGGCTCGAAGTCGGGCTCGCGGTACGCCTCGTGCAGCTGCTCCAGGATCGCCAGCGAGACGTCCAGACCGATGGTGTCCAGCAGCGCGAACGGTCCCAGCGGGAAGCCGAATCCGGACTCCACCGCGGCGTCCGTGCCGGCCGGGTCGGCATCGCCGCGCTCGACCGCGCGGACCGCGCGGGCCAGGTAGGCGAACAGCAGGTAGTTGACCAGGAAGCCGGTGCGGTCCGGCGACTCCACCACGGTCTTGCCGAGCCGCCCGCACAGCGCGCGGGCGGCGGCCAGCGCCGGCCCGCCGGTGGCGGGGCCGCGGACCAGTTCCACCAGCCGCATCACCGGCGCGGGGTTGAAGAAGTGCAGGCCGACCAGCCGCTCGGGCCGCCCGGCCGGCTCGGTGCAGCGCGCCACCGACAGGCTGGAGGTGGAGGTGGCCAGCACGGCGTCGGGCGCGCAGAGCGCGCCGAGCCGGGCGAACACCTCCCGCTTCACCCGCTCGTCCTCGGCGACGGCCTCCACCACCAGGTCGCAGTCGGCGAGCGGCGCCGGGTCCGCGCCGAAGCGGATCCGGGCCAGCGTGTCCGCCGCGTCCTGCCGGGTGGCCCGGCCGCGCCGCACCGCCCGGTCCAGCGAGCCGTCCACGCCGGTCCGGGCCCGCTGCGCGGACTCCGGCGCGCGCGCCACCAGCACCACCGGGACGCCCGCCCGGGCGGCGGCCTCGGCGATGCCGCCGGCCATCGTGCCCGAGCCCAGCACGCCCAGCCGGGCCGGCACCGCGGACCCGACCGGGTCCGCGGCGGAGGCCGGCCCGGCGTCCGGCCGGGCGGCGAGCAGGCCGGCGGCCGGGGCGAACGCCGGGTCGCCGGTGCGGGCCAGCAGGGCGACCAGCCTCCGGTGCACCCGGTCGGGGCCGAGCCGGTCGATGGCGCCGAACGGCCCCTCCGGCAGGCCGCAGCCCAGCCGCATCGCGGTGTCCAGATCGGCCCGGGAGGCGGCGCCCTCGTCGTGCAGCGCCACCGCCCGGTTCAGGTGGCCGAGCACCAGCGCCTCGGCGACGGCGTCGCACTGCTCGGCGAGCGCCGTCCCCGCCGCTCTCCGGCCGGGCGTCACGCCGAGGTCGCGAGGACGCCGTTGACCAGGTCGAGCAGGCCGCGCGGGGTGGTCGCCTCGGCGGTGCTCTCCTCCGGCAGCTTGATGCCGAAGTGCTGCTCCAGCTTGCTGGTCACGTCGATCACGGCCAGGGAGTCGAAGCCGAGGGCGGACAGCTCGGCGTCCAGGTCGTCGGCGGACAGGTCCGTCGAGTCCTCCTCGCCCACCGCGCGCAGCAGGAAGCCCCTCAGCTGGTCGAACGTCAACTCGGACACGGCAGTACCGCCTTCGCTCTCATGGGTGGTCGGGTCACGGTGCAGGTTCTCGGTGTACTGGCGGGCCACCGCGATGGTGGCCCGGCTGTTCGCGCCGAGCGCGGCGCGGACCGCGGCCCGGGCGTCGGCGAGGGTGCCGGGCGGCTGCGGCAGCGAGGCGAGCTTGCCGGGGTCGATCACCACCCGGTGGCGGGAGGTCACGGTGACCAGGCCGTCGCCGGCCGCCTCGAAGGCCCACTCGCCGGTGTGCGCGGCCAGCACGCCGGGCAGCCGGGTCTGCTTGTAGGCGATCAGCGTCGGCGCGAGGCAGACCCGGCCGGAGCGGGTGGTGTGCACCGAGCCGTCCGGGGACCTGGTGTCCATCTCCATCGACTGCAGGCCCGGCACCTCCTCGCGGACCTCCATCCGCAGCACGTGCGGGATCCGCTCCGGCCACTTCGCCAGGTCGCGGACGAACTCGTAGGCGTCCTCGACGGAGCCGGCGAAGGTGTCGGAGTCCTCGAACGCGACCAGCAGCTCCGGCTCCTCGGCGGTGCGCTCCACGGCGGCCTTCAGGGCGGCCAGTTCGGAGGTGCTGTTGGCGTCCACGGCGGAGGCGATCCGGTCCCGGTTCTCCGGGGTGTCGCCGACCGCCCGGTAGTGGTGGTCCAGCTCCACCGTGCAGGTCCCGTCCGGGCGGCCGGTGATCCGCCAGGCGCCGCCCATCGCCGCCACCGGGTCGCGCGGGGTGGTCTGCTCGAACTCGACGGTCAGGGCGGCCTCGTCCAGCGTGCGGGCGGAGGTCCAGGTCCGGAGCTCGCCGTTGGCGAGCGCCCAGATCCGGATCACCTGCGTGCGGTCGTCGCCCGACACCAGTTCGGCGCGGACGGTCGGCGGGAAGTACAGCGGCCAGGAGGTGACGTCGGCGACGACGCGGTACACGGCCGCGGCGGGGGCCGACACCTCGATCCGGTGGGTCGTCCGGATGGTGGTCACGATTGCGGGTGCCTTCCTGTTGCGAGGGTCCGAGGGATGGGGCGTGCGGGCGGGTCAGAAGTTGCCGAGGCCGCCGCAGACGTTCAGGGCCTGCGCGGTGATCGCGTCGGCGGTCGGGGTGACCAGGTAGCCGACCAGGCCGGCCACCTCCTCCGGGGTGCTGTACCGGCCGAGCGGGATCTTGGCGGTGAACTTCGCCAGCACCTCGTCCTCGGTGACCTCCCAGTGCTGCGCGTACCCGGCCCGGATCCGCTGGGCCATCGGCGTCTCCACGTAGCCCGGGCAGACCGCGTTCACGGTGATCCCGGTGCCGGCCAGCTCCAGGCCGAGGGCCTTGGTGAACCCGACCACGCCGTGCTTGGACGCCGAGTACGGCGCCCCGTACACCACGCCCTGCTTGCCGGCGGTCGAGGCGATGTTCACCACCCGGCCCCAGCCGCGGCCGCCCAGGCCGGCGGCGAGCACCTCCCGGGTCATCCGGAAGACGCTGGTCAGGTTGGTGGCGATCACGTCGTCCCACAGCTCGTCCGGGACCTCCGCGGTGATCCCGCCGCCGCTGCGGCCGGCGTTGTTCACCAGCACGTCCAGCGGGCCGAACGCGTTGGCCTCGGCGACGGTGCGGCGGATGTCGGCGACGTCGCGCACGTCGCAGGCGGTGCCCGCCGCGCGCACGCCCTCGGCGCGCAGCTTCGCCACCGTCCCGGCGACCGCGTCGCCGTCCCGCGCGCACAGGAAGACCGCGGCGCCGCGCCCGCCGAGCTCCCGGGCGACGGCCAGGCCGATGCCGCTGGTCGCGCCGGTGACCAGGGCCGTGCCGCCTTCTCGAAGTTCCATCGGACGCCTCTCCTTCACGATGTCGTCGGTCGCGCCCGAGCCTGGCAGGGGCGTTTGGAGAACGGATCCAGAGCGCTTCTCGCGCTCCGGCGGGCCGGCCCCGCGGCGGCGCCGCGGGGCCGGCCGGGCCGGTCAGCCCTCGGCGAGCCGGGCCCGGATGAACGCGACCAGCAGGTCCGGGGTCGGGTTCTCGATCACCACCTCGGCGGGCAGCCGCAGGCCGGTCACCGCGTTCAGCCGGTTGCGCAGGTCGACCCCCAGCAGCGAGTCGAAGCCGAGCTCCTTGAACGGCGTCCCCGGCTGGATGTCCTCGGCGCCGCCGTAGCCCAGCACCTCGGCCGCCTGGCCCCGCACCAGCTCCAGCAGGTCCGCGCCGTCGGGCCCGGCGCCGCTCGGCTGCGCGGGCTCGGGCCGGGCGGCCGCCACCACGGGCGCGGCCGCCGCCGGCCGAAGGTCGCCGAGCAGCCCGCCCAGCCGGCCGCCGCGCGCCGCCGCCGCGTCCAGCGCGATCGGCACGGCCAGCGCCCCGCCGCCCGCCAACGCACGGTCGAACAGCTCCAGCGCCCGCCCGGTCGGCATCGGCAGGATCCCGGAGCGGCCCAGTCGGGCCACGTCCTGCTCCGACAGGTGCGCGGTCATCCCGCTGCGCTGCTCCCAGAAGCCCCAGGCCAGGCTGGTGGCCTCCAGGCCGAGCGCCCGGCGGTGCTGGGCCAGCGCGTCCAGGAAGGTGTTGGCCGCCGCGTAGCTGCCCTGCCCGGGGTCGCCGAGCACGCCCGCCGCGGAGGAGAACAGGACGAACGCCGACAGGTCGAGGTGCGCCGTCAGCTCGTGCAGCGCCCACGCCGCGTCCGCCTTCGGCCGCAGCACCCGGGCCAGCCGGGCCGCCGTCAGGCCGGTCAGCAGGCCGTCGTCCAGGACGCCCGCTGCGTGCACCACGGCGGCGGGCGGGTACTGCGCCAGCAGCGCGCCCAGCGCCTCCCGGTCGGTCAGGTCGCAGGCCTCGACGACCACCTCGGCGCCGCGCGCCGCGAGGTCCGCGGCCAGCTCCCCGGCGTTCTCGGCGTTCGGGCCGCGGCGGCTCACCAGCAGCAGCCGCCGCACCCCGTGCCGGTCCACCAGGTGCCGGGCCAGCGTGCCGCCCAGCCCGCCCGTCCCGCCGGTCACCAGCACCAGGCCGTCCGGGTCGAGCCGGCGCGGCAGGGTCAGCACCATCTTCCCGCGGTGCCGGGCCCGGCTGAGGTGGCGCAGCGCCTTCGCGCCGTCGTGGACGTCCCAGGTGGTCAGCGGCGGATGCCAGAGCGCCCCCCGTTCGAACAGGGCGATCAGCTCGTCCAGCACCTCGCCGATCCGGTCCGGCGCCACGCCCAGGATGTTGTACGCCTCGTAGTGGACGCCGGGGTGGGCGGCCGCGGTCGCCGCCGCGTCCCGGATGTCGGTCTTGCCCATCTCGGCGAACCGGCCGCCGTCGGCGAGCAGCCGCAGCGAGGCGTCGATCGCCTCGCCCGCCAGCGAGTTGAGCACCACGTCGACGCCCCGGCCGCCGCTGGTGCGGCGGAAGTGCGACTCGAAGTCGAGGGTGCGGGAGGACGCGATGTGCGCGTCGTCCAGGCCGAGTTCGCGCAGCAGATCGTGCTTGTCGGGGCCCGCCGTGGCGTACAGCTCCGCCCCCAGGTGGCGGCAGAGCTGGATCGCGGCGAAGCCGACGCCGCCGGTCGCGGTGTGCACCAGGACCGACTCGCCGGGCTTCACCCCGGCGATCTCCACCAGGCACTGGTAGGCGGTGATGTAGGTGATCGGCACGCCCGCGGCCTGCGCGAACGACCAGTCGGCCGGGATCGGGCGGACCATCCGCGCGTCGGCGACCGCGACCGGCCCGAGCGAGCGCTCGAACACGCCGAACACCCGCTGGCCGACCGCCAGACCGGTGACGGCGGAGCCGACCTCGGTCACCACGCCCGCGCCCTCGCTGCCCATGGTCTTCTCGCTGGCGACCAGGCCCAGGCCGACCGCGATGTCGCGGAAGTTCAGCCCGGCGGCCCGCACCGCGATCCGCACCTCGCCCGCGCCCAGCGGCGCGTCGGCCTCCGGGTGCGGCAGCAGCGCCAGATTGTCCAGCGTGCCCTTCGTCGTCACGTCCAGCCGCCAACTCCCCTCCCGCGGAGGATCGTTGAGGTCCGCCGGGGCCGGCTCGGCCAGCCGCCGGGCGTACAGCCGCCCGGCCCGGACGGCGACCTCCGGCTCACCGCAGGAGAGCGCCGCGGGCAGCGCCGCCACCGACGCCGGGTCCGCGTCCAGGTCGACCAGCAGCACCCGGCCCGGGTGCTCGGCCAGCGCGACCCGCAGCAGTCCGGTGACCGCCGCCTGGGCGACCCCCGACACCGGCTCGCGGCCGAGCACGGCCTGCGCGCCCCGCGTCACCACCGCCAGCACGGACCCGGCGAACCGGGGGTCCGCCACCCAGCGCTGCAGCGCCTCCAGCGCCGCCGCCGCGCCCTCGCCCGGCAGCGCGCCCGCCGACTCGAAGGACACCGCCACCACCGGCGGCACCGGATCCGGCAGCGCGTCCAGGTCCGGGTACGCCGTGCCGGAGCCCAGCCCCCGCCCGACCGCCGCCCACCGCAGGGGCTCCGGCGCCGGCCCGTCCTGCACCGGCCGCCACACCACCTCCAGCAGCTCCCCGCTCTCGTCCGCGACCGGCCGCAGCGACAGCGAACCCACCGACGCCACCAGGTCGCCCCGCTCGTCGGTGGCCACCAGCGCGCAGCGCCCCTCCTCGACCGTCAGCGCCACCCGCAGGACCGCCGACCGGGTCGGCCGGAGCGTCACGTCGCGCCAGGAGAACGGCAGCCGCAGCCCGGTGGAGCGCAGCACGGCCGGGTGCAGCGCCGCGTCCAGCAGCGCCGGGTGCGGGCCCGCCCACTGGCGTCCGTCCCGTACGCCCGGACCGGCCTCGACCTCCGCGAACAGCTCGGCGCCGCGCACCCACATCGCGCGCAGCCCGGTGAACGACGGGCCGTACCGGTAGCCGCGGGCCGCCAGCGCCGGGTAGGCGTCCCGCAGGTCGACCGGGGTCGCGCCGATCGGCGGCCACACCGCGGGGGCCGGCCGCGGCGACCCGGCCCGGGCCGCGAGCACGCCGGCCGCGTGGTCCTGCCAGGAGCCGTCCGGCGCGGTGCGGGCACTGATCGAGACCGTCCGGCGGCCCGCCGGGTCCGCGGGCCGCACGACCACCCGCAGGTCCGCCTCCGCCGCGGCGGGCGCCGGCAGCGGCGCGGTCACCGTCAGCTCCTCGACGGCGGGCAGGCCGAGCCGGGCGCCGGCCTCGGCCAGCAGCTCCAGGAACCCGGTGGCGGGCAGCAGCACCGCGTCGCCGACCCGGTGGTCGGCCAGCCACGGCTGCCGGGCCGCGGACAGCGTCCCGGCCAGCACCGTGGAGCCGTCCGGCAGGTCCAGCGCGTCCGGCAGCAGCGCCGGGCCGGACGGCCGGGCCGGACCGGACGGCTCCAGCCAGTGCCGGGTCCGTTCGAAGCGGTACCCGGGCAGCGCGACCGGCCGGCCCGCGGGCTGCGCGGCCGTCCAGTCGACCGACACGCCGGCGCCGTGCGCGGCGGCCGCGGCCGCCAGGAACTGGCCCGCGCCGCCGCTGCCCCGGCGCAGCGTGCCCAGCACCGTGCCGTCCGCGTGCAGGTCGTCGAGGATCTCCTGGACGCCCAGGGTCAGCACCGGGTGGGGACTCATCTCCAGGAACACCCGGTGTCCGGCCCGGGCGAGTTCGCGCACCGCCGGGTCGAACAGCACCGGGTTGCGCAGGTTGTCGAACCAGTACCCGGCGTCCATCGGGGCGCCGTCGAGCAGCCGCCCGGTCAGCGTGGAGGCCAGCGCGACCTCGGCGGGACCGGCCGTCACGCCCGCCAGGTCCTCGGCGAGGGCCTCGCGCAGCACGTCCATGTCGGCGGTGTGCGAGGCGTAGTCGACGTCGATCCGGCGGGCGTCCACGCCGTCCCGCTCACAGGCCGTCAGCAGCCGCTCCAGGGCGGCGCTCTCGCCCGCCACCACGGTGATCGCGGGGCCGTTCACGGCCGCCACCGACACCGCGCCGCCGAAGCCCGCCAGCAGCTCCCGGGCCCGATCGGCGGGGAGCGGCAGCGACACCATGCCGCCGGTGCCCGCCACCGCGCGCAGCGCCCGGCTGCGCAGCGCGACGATCCGCGCCGCGTCCGCCAGCGACAGCACCCCGGCGACGTGCGCGGCGGCGATCTCGCCCTGCGAGTGGCCGACCACGGCGGCCGGCTCGACGCCGACCGAGCGCCACAGCCGGGCCAGCGACACCATCACCGCGAACAGCGCGGGCTGCACCACGTCCACCCGGTCCGGCAGGGCGCCGGTCAGGGCGTCCGTCAACTTCCAGTCGCAGTACGGGGCGAGGGCCTCCGCGCAGGCCTCCATCGAGGCCCGGAACACCGGGTGGGAGTCGATCAGCTCGACCGCCATGCCCTGCCACTGCGAGCCCTGCCCCGGGAAGACGAACACCGGCCGCACCGGCCCGGCCGCCGCCTCGCCCCGGCCGACGGCCGGAGAGCGGTAGCGGCCCGGCGCGGCCGGCGCCGGCCGGCCCTCGGCCAGCGCCTCCAGGCCGGCCAGCAGCTGCGCGCGGTCGTCGGCGACCACGGTGCCGCGGTGCGCGAACCGGGTGCGCAGCGCCAGCGTGTGCGCGATGTCCGCGGCCCGCAGCCCGGGCCGGCGGTGCAGGTGCTCGACGAGGGCCGCGGCCTGGGTGCGCAGCGCGTCGGGGGTCGGCGCGGAGACCGTCCACACGTACGGGCCGGCGGCCTCCGGCGAGGGCTCCGCCTCGGCCTCGGCGGGCGGCTGCTCCAGCAGCAGGTGGGCGTTGGTGCCGCTGATGCCGAACGAGGACACCGCGGCGCGCCGCGGCCGCCCGGTCTCCGGCCAGGGCCGGGCCGCGGTGAGCAGCCCCAGGCCGCTGCCCTCCCACTCGACGTGCCGGCTGGGGGTTCCCACGTGCAGCGTCGCGGGCAGTCGGCCGGCCCGCATCGCCTGCACCATCTTGATCACGCCGCCGACTCCGGCGGCGGCCTGGGCGTGCCCGATGTTCGACTTCAGCGAGCCGAGCCACAGCGGCTCCGCGCCGCTCCGGCCGGCCCCGTACACGGCGGCCAGGGCGCGCGCCTCGATCGGGTCGCCGAGCGGGGTGCCGGTGCCGTGCGCCTCGACCGCGTCGACCTGGTCCGGGGTCAGGCCGGCCCGCCGCAGCGCGTCGCGGACGACCTGCTCCTGGGCGGGGCCGCTGGGCGCGGTCAGGCCGTTGCTGGCGCCGTCCTGGCCGAGCGCGCTGCCGCGCAGCAGCGCCAGCACCCGGTGGCCGCGGGCGGCCGCGTCGGAGGCCCGCTCCAGCAGCAGCAGGCCCGCACCCTCCGCCCAGGCGGTGCCGTCGGCGGCGTCAGAGAAGGCCTTGCAGCGGCCGTCGGGGGACAGCCCGTGCTGGCGGCTGAAGTCGATGAACAGACCGGGGGTGGGCATCACGGCGACGCCGCCGGCCAGCGCCAGGTCGCACTCGCCCTGCCGCAGCGCCTGCGCGGCCAGGTGGATGCCGACCAGCGAGGAGGAGCAGGCGGTGTCGACGGTGACGGCCGGGCCCCGGAGGCCGAAGAAGTAGGAGAGCCGGCCGGAGGCGACGCTGGTGCTGCTGCCGGTGATCCGGTAGCCGCCGGCGTCCGCGCTGTCGTCGGCCAGCCGCGGGCCGTAGTCCTGGGCCATCGCGCCGACGAACACGCCGGTGCTGCTGCCGCGCAGCGCGCGCTGTTCGAGTCCGGCCCGTTCGAAGAGCTCCCAGGCGAGTTCCAGCAGGATCCGCTGCTGCGGGTCGATGCCGGCGGCCTCCCGGGGGGAGATGCCGAAGAACCGGGCGTCGAACCGGTCGGCGTCGGCGAGGAAGCCGCCGTGCCGGGTGATCGAGCGGCCGGGGGTGCCGGGGGTGGGGTCGTAGAGCGCGTCGAGGTCCCAGCCGCGGTCGGTCGGGAACGGCCCGATGGCGTCGCGGCCCTCGTCGGCGAGCTGCCACAGGTCCTCGGGGGAGCGCACGCCCCCCGGGTAGCGGCAGGCCATCGCGACGATCGCGATCGGTTCGTCGGGGGAGCGGGGTGCGGTGTCGGCGTCAGTCATCGCTGCAGCGGTGTCCTTCATCGGTGGGATGCCCGGGGGCTCTGGCTGGGTGCCGCGGCCCGCAGGGCTTCGATCAGCCGGGCCGGGGTGGGGTGGTCGAACAGCACGGTGGCGGGGACCTTCCGGCCGAGGTCGCGGGAGAGCCGGGTGCACAGGGCGAGCGCGGCGCGCGAGTCCAGGCCCAGGTCGTTGAACGAGGCGTCGAAGTCGAGCGGGGCGCCGGCCGGCCGGCCGAGGATCTCCAGGGTGTGCCGGGGCACCAGTTCGGCCGGGTCGCCGCCGGCCGGCTCCGCAGACTCCTGCGCCGCCGGCTCGGCGGCCGGGGCGGCGGCGTCCGCCAGCCGGTACGGCAGGCGCTGGAACGCGTAGCCGGGCAGGTCGACGGGTGCCACCGTCGGGCCGAAGTACGCCCGCCAGTCCACCGGCCGACCGAACACGTGGGCGGCGGCGGCCAGTTCGGCCAGCCCCCGGCGCTCCTCGGCGGTCGCCAGCGGCGCGGCGAAGACCTCCGCGCCGCCCCCGGCGACCTCCTCGGCCATGGTGCTCAGCCCGTGCCCGGGACCGACCTCGACGAAGAACCGCCCGCCGAGGGCGTGGGCGGCGCGCACCGCGTCGCCGAACCGGACGGTGGCGCACAGGTGGTGCGCCCAGTACGCGGCGCTGCCCAGCTCCTCCGGTCCGGCGGGGGCGCCCGTGACGGCCGACACCACCACCGGGCCGGACGCCCGGTGGAAGGTCAGCTTCTCCGCGAAGGCGCGCAGCTCGTCCTGGATCGGGGCCATCAGCGGGGAGTGCCCGGCCCGGCTGATCCGCAGCGGCCGGGTGCGGCGGCCGAGCGCCGCGAACCGGGCGGCCAGCGCCAGCACCGGCTCCTCGGCGCCCGACACCACCAGCGAGCGGTCGCTGTTCACGGCCGCCACCCCGACCAGGCCGGACTGCTCGGCGATCGCCTCGCGCACCTCGTCCTCGGCGGCCTGCACCGCGACCATCGCCCCGCCCGGCGGCAGGCTCGCGATCAGCCGGCCGCGCTCGACCACGAACGCCGCCGCGTCCTCCAGCGACAGCACCCCGGCCAGATGGGCGGCGGTGATCTCGCCCTGCGAGTGCCCGACCAGCAGGTCGGGCACGATGCCGCGGGACTCCAGCAGGCGGTACAGCGCCACCTCCAGGGCGAACAGCACGGGCTGCGCGTACTCCAGCCGGTCCAGCAGGTCCTCGCGGTGCCACGCCACCTCGTGCAGGCCGGTGCCCAGCAGCGGCCCGACGACCTCCGCGACCCGGTCGAAGGCCGCCGCGAACTCCGGGTGCGAGCCGTGCAGTTCACGGCCCATGCCGGTGCGCTGCATGCCCTGGCCGGGCAGCAGGAACACGGTGCCGCCGGTGCCGCGCAGCCCGGTGCGCACCCCGTCCGGGTGCGCGCCGCGGGCCAGCGCCCGCAGGCCCTCGGCGAGCTCCTCCGGGCCGGCGCCGACCACCGCGGCGCGGTGCCGCAGCCCGGCCCGGGTGACGGCCAGCGACAGGCCGAGCGCCGCCGGGTCCGCGGCCCGGGCGCCCGACAGGTGCGCGGCCAGCCGCAGCGCCTGGCCGCGCAGCGCCGCCGGGGTGTGCCCGGACAGCACCAGCGGCACCGGGCCGGCCGGCCGGTCGGACCGATCAGGTCGGTCGGGCGCGGGCGCGGGCGCGGGTGCGGGCGCGGGGTCGGACGCGGGCGCGGGTGCGGCGCCCAGCACCACGTGGCAGTTGGTGCCGCCCAGGCCGAACGAGGAGACGCCGGCGACCGATCCGGGCCATGCGGTGCGCGTGCGGCACACCGCCAGGCCGAGTGCCGCCGGGTCGATCGCCGGGTTGGGCTCGGTGTAGTGCAGGCTCGGCGGCAGTTCGCCGTGGTGCAGTCCGAGCGCGGTCTTGACCAGCCCGGCCAGGCCGGCCGCGCCCTCCAGGTGGCCGATGTTGGTCTTCACCGAGCCGACCAGCAGCGGGCGGTCCGCGGGCCGGCCCGCGCCGAGCACCGCGCCCAGCGCGGCCGCCTCGACCGGGTCGCCGCTGCGGGTGCCGGTGCCGTGCAGTTCGACGTGGCCGACCTGCCGCGGGTCGACGCCGGCGTCCGCGTACGCGGCGGCCAGCACCCGCTGCTGGGCCTGCTGCCCGGGGGCGGTCAGGCCCGCGCCCCGGCCGTCGTTGTTGACGGCGCCGCCCAGCACCGTGCAGTAGATCCGGTCGCCGTCGGCGAGGGCCCGCGCCAGCGGTTTGAGCACCAGCACCGCGGCGCCCTCGCCGCGCACGATGCCGTCGGCGCGGGCGTCGAAGGTGCGGCAGCGCCCGGTCGGGGAGAGCGCGCCGAGCGCCTCGACGACCGCGTCGCCCTCTGCGGTGGGGTTCAGCTGGACCCCGGCGGCCAGCGCCAGCGTGCTCTCGCCCGAGCGGATGCTGCGCACGGCCTGGTGGACGGCGACCAGCGAGGACGACTGGCCGGTGTCGGTCACCAGGCACGGCCCGTGCAGGCCGAACGCGTACGACAGGCGGTTGGCCAGGAACGCCCGGCCGGTGCCGGTGAGGGTGTACGCGGACAGCGCGGCGGGCCCGGCCGCCCGGGCGAGGAAGGCGTGTTCGTCCGCGCAGGCGCCGACGAACACGCCGGTGTCGGTGCCGTGCAGGGCGTCGGGGGCGATCCGGGCGTCCTCCAGGGCCAGCCAGGCGAGTTCCAGCAGCAGCCGCTGCTGCGGGTCGGTGGCGGCGGCCTCGCGGGCCGACATCCCGAACAGCTCGGCGTCGAACAGCTCGGTGTCCTCCAGGTAGCCGCCCGGCCGGCGGCCGGCCCGGGGGCCGGTGCCGGGAGCGACCGCGTCGCGGCCCTCGGCGAGCAGCCGCCAGAACGCCCGCCGGTCGGGGGCGCCGGGGAACCGGCAGGCGAGGCCGACGATCGCCACCGGCCCGTCCGGGGCCGGTGGTTGCTGCGGTGGTGCGGACATCTGTCTCCTCCGTTCGGCGGACCGCCGGGGCCGGGCGGGGACCGGTCCGGGCAGGCGGGTTCTGGGCGACGGGTCCCGGGCGGGCCCCGGGCGGTCTCGGGCCGGCCCGAAGCGGTCGGGGCCGGGCCCCGGGCGGTCGGGCCGGGTCTCAGGCGGTCGGGGTCTGGGCGAGCGGGCCGAGGACGGTGCGGTGGACGGCGGCGACGGCGTCCAGGTCGGCGCGGTCCCCGGACGGGCGGTCCGGCAGCAGCGGCAGGATCCGGCTGCGGCCGCGCAGCACCCCGGGGTGCCGGCGGGCCAGGGCGCTCAGGCTGTTGCCGGGGCCGGCCTCCACCAGCAGGCAGTCGTGGTCGGCGAGCAGCCGGTCCAGGGTGGGGGCGAACAGCACCGGCTCGGCGGCCTGCCGGGCCCAGAACACCGGGTCGACGGCCTGACGGGCCGTCAGGACGCCCCGGGTGTAGGCGGAGTAGAGGGTCCGGCCGGGCGGGCGCAGCGGGGTCGCCGTCCAGTCCGGCATCGACTCCTCGACGGCGCCGTCGACCAGCGGGCTGTGGAAGGCCTGCCGGGCGAGGGCGTCCCGGCAGGCCACGCCGCGCTCCCGGAGCGCGTCGGCGGCCCGGTCGAGGTGGTGGCGTTCGCCGGCCAGCAGCAGCTGCCGGGTGGCGTTCAGCGCGGCCAGGTGGATGTGTTCGCCGAGCAGGTCGGAGACCTCGGCGAGGGAGGCGGCGACGGCGAGCATCCCGCCGGGCGGGGTGTCGGCGAACACCCGGATCCGGTTGCGCATCAGCCGGAAGCCGTCCTCGGCGTCCAGGACGCCGGCCAGCGTCGCGGCGGCGAGTTCGCCGACGCTGTGGCCGAGCATCGCGACCGGTTCGACGCCCCAGCCGAGCACGGTCCGGCCGAGCGCCAGGTTCACCGCGTACAGCAGGGGCTGGGCCACCGTCACGTCGTCGAAGGCGGCGGAGGGCTCGGCCGCCAGCCACTCGGCGCGCAGCCGGGGCCCGTCGGGGCCGAGCAGCTCGAAGGCCCGGTCCATCGCCGCGGTGAAGACCGGCGACTCGCCGTACAGGCCGGCGGCCATCCGGGGGTGCTGGGCGCCTTGCCCGGGGAACAGCAGGGCGACCCGCAGGCGGCCCTGGTCGGTCGGTGTCTCCATCGCATGCCTCTCGTCGCGCGTCGAAGGCATTGCAACGGGCCGGCATCCAAGCTGGTACGAGGATCGATCCAGGCGCTGACCTCGGGCGATCCTCGAACTCCCTTGGACGGGCGGCCTGCACACTCGGCCCCGACCGGCGGGAGGCGCCGTCGGCCGCAGTACGGCGGCCGGGCGGGCCCGCCATTGCCTGGGAGGAGGGCCGCAGTGAGGGTCGACGGGCTGTACGTGTCGGGGACCGGGGTGGAACTGCCGGTGCCGATGGCCGCAGAGGCGGCGCGGGACGCCGGGCTGTGCGACGACTGGACGGTGCGGCGCACCCGGATCCGCTCGGTGTGCGTGTCCGAGGAGCCGGGGCCGGAACTGGCGGTGCGGGCGGCTCGGCGGGCGCTGGCTGCGGCCGGTGCCGGACCCGACCGGATCGAGCTGGTGCTGCACGCGGACACCTACCACCAGGGCCACGACCTGTGGGCGCCCGCCTCGTACGTGCAGCGCGGCGCGGTCGGCAACGCCTGCCTGGCGGTCGAGGTGCGGCAGTTGTCGAACGGCGGGATGGCGGCGCTGGAGCTGGGCGCGGCGTACCTGCTCGCCGACCCGGAGCGGGACTCGGTGCTGATCACCACCGGCGACCGGTTCTGCCTGCCGGGCTTCGACCGGTGGCGGACCGACCCGGGAACGGTGTGCGGCGACGGCGGGACGGCGCTGGTGCTGTCCGCGCGGGGCGGCTTCGCCCGGCTGCTGAGCCTGGTGACGGTGTCGGCGCCGGAGCTGGAGAGCATGGGCCGCGGCGACGACCCGTTCGGCGACGCCCCGCTGACGGCCCGCGCGCCGATCAGCATCGAGGCCCACCGGGCCCACCTGCTGAGGGAGTTCGGCGCCGGTGCGGTGCTGGAGCGGCTACAGGCCGGGCAGCGGGAGGCCTACGAGCGGGCGCTGAAGGAGGCCGGGCTGGCGGCCGCCGACATCGACCGGTTCGTGCTGCCGAACCTGGGCCGCCCCAAGATGGACTTCCAGTTCTTCGAGCCGCTGGGGATCGACCCGGAGCGCACCACCTGGCCGTGGGGCAGCGGGGTCGGCCACCTCGGCGCGGGCGACCAGATCGCCGGCCTGGACCGGCTGGCGTCCACCGGCGCGCTGTCCGTCGGGCAGACCTGCGTGCTGATCAGCGCGGGCGCCTCGTTCGCCTGGTCCGTCGCCGTGCTGCAGATCGTCGGCGACCCGGCCGGCGCCCCGTTCCCGCACCGCCCGTCCCCGCGAGGAGTCTGACCATGGACCGGATCCGTGACGCCCTGCTGTCCGGCGAGCGCGACCGGGCGGCGCTGGCCGCGCTGCCGCTGCCGGAGCACTACCGGGCGGTGACCGTGCACCGCGACCAGGCCGCCATGTTCGAAGGGCTGGCCGGCCGCGACAAGGACCCGCGCAAGAGCCTGCACGTCGAGGACGTGCCGGTGCCCGAACTCGGCCCCGGCGAGGCCCTGGTGGCGGTGATGGCCAGCTCCGTCAACTACAACACCGTGTGGAGTTCGATCTTCGAGCCGGTCCCCACCTTCGGCTTCCTGGAGCGCTACGGCCGCACCTCCCCGCTCGCCCGCCGGCACGACCTGCCGTACCACGTGCTCGGCTCGGACCTGGCCGGGGTGGTGCTGCGCACCGGGCCCGGGGTGCACGCCTGGCACCCGGGCGACGAGGTGGTCGCGCACTGCCTGTCGGTGGAGCTGGAGCACCCCGACGGCCACGACGACACCATGCTCGACCCGGCGCAGCGGATCTGGGGGTACGAGACCAACTTCGGCGGCCTGGCCGAACTGGCCCTGGTGAAGGCCAACCAGCTGATGCCGAAGGCCGCCCACCTGACCTGGGAGGAGGCCGCCGCGCCCGGGCTGGTGCACAGCACCGCCTACCGGCAGCTGGTGTCCCGCAACGGCGCGGGCATGAAGCTCGGCGACGTGGTCCTGGTGTGGGGCGCGGGCGGCGGCCTCGGCTCGTACGCGACGCAGCTCGCGCTGGCGTCCGGGGCGACCCCGGTGTGCGTGGTGTCCGACCCGGGGAAGGCGGAGGCGTGCCGGGCCATGGGCGCCGAGCTGGTGATCGACCGGGCCGCGGAGGGCTACCGGTTCTGGAAGGACGAGCGGACCCAGGACCCGCGCGAGTGGAAGCGCCTGGGCGCGCGGATCCGCGAACTGACGGGCGGCCGCGACCCCGACATCGTGTTCGAGCACCCGGGCCGGGAGACCTTCGGGGCGAGCGTCTACGTGGCCCGGCGCGGCGGCACCGTGGTGACCTGCGCGGCCACCTCCGGCTACCTCCACGAGTACGACAACCGGTACCTGTGGATGCACCTGAAGCGGGTGGTCGGCTCGCACTTCGCGAACTACCGGGAGGCCTGGGAGGCCAACGAGCTGGTCCGGCGCGGGGTGGTGCACCCGACGCTGAGCCGCGCCTACCCGCTGGCCGAGGCCGCGCAGGCCGTCCACGACGTGCACCGCAACGTGCACCGCGGCAAGGTCGGCGTGCTGGCACTGGCCCCCCGGGAGGGCCTCGGCATCACCGATCCGGGGCTGCGGGAGCGGCACGCCGGGGCCATCGACCGCTTCCGGGCCGGCTAGCCGGACATGCGGTACCTCCTCGGACTGGTCGTCAGGTACCTGATGCGGCCCGGCTGGCGGGCCCTGGTCGTCTACGGCGCGCTGTACGTCCCGCCGCCGCCGCTCGACCCCGACCCCGACGGCGGCGGGCCGCCCCCCGGGCACCCCGAACGGCTCTGCGCCGACCGGCCGCCGGACCGTCAGGAACGGCTGCTGTGGCGGCAGTTGACGGAGGACCGCTGGTTCGGGGACGGCCCGTGACCACGGGCGCGGGACCGGCCGGCGGCCTGCCCCCCGACAGCGTCCGGGGCGCCCGGGAGCAGATCACCGAGGCGGTCGCCGCCCTGCTCGTCCACGGCCGGGGGCTGGAGCTGGCCGCCTGGCTGATGCTCGACTCGGGCGAGAACAAGAACGAGAACGAGAACGAGCGCGAGGGCGGGGGCGGGGGCGGCGGCGAGAACGCGGCGGCCGCCGGTGGGCGCGGGTGCGGGGCCGAGGGCGAGAACGCGGATGCGGGCGGCGGACGCGGGCGGCGGGGCGGACGGGCCGGGGCGCGGGCGGTGAAGAGAACGTGAACGCGGACGGAGCGCCGGGATCCCGGACCGTTCCGGGCCCCGGGCCGGGCTGACCGGCCCGCCCCGCGAGGGCCCGCTGCACCGTCCGTCCGCCTCTCAAACCCCGTTTTGCGGATCGATCGGTCCGCGGGGCGGTCCGAAAGATGCCCGTCCGGGCCCGGTCGGGTCCGGACGGGTATCCGGCGGTCCATTCGGAAGGCCGTTCGGTGTCCGGCAATCGGTCCGAAACGCCGCCTTCCTATATTCGGTACCGCCGCGCCCCAACATCGGGAAGTAATGAGGTTCCTGTGCTGAGTTTCCGCATTCTCGGGCCCTTGGAAGTCATGAACGACCACCGCTCCTGCGCCCCCACGGCACCCAGGACCCTTGCCACGCTCGCCCTGCTGCTCCTGCGCGCCAATCACGTGGTGCCGCTGGAGACGATCATCAAGGAACTCTGGAACGACCAGCCGCCGCGCAGCGGCGCGACCACCGCCCAGACGTACATCTACCAGTTACGCCGCCTCATCGACGAGGAGACCGGCGGCGACGCCAAGCAGGTGCTGGTCACCAGAGCCCCGGGCTATCTGCTGTCCGTCGACCCCCAGCAGGTCGACCTCTTCCAGTTCCAGCGCCTCACCGCCGAGGCGCAGAGCCTGCTGGAGGCGGGCCGCCCCGACCAGGCCGGGCCGAAACTCCGCCGGGCACTGGACCTGTGGTCCGGTCCGCCGCTCGCCAATGTGGACGCCGGGCCGGTCCTGGAGGGCTACGTGGCTGCCCTGGAGGAGCAGCGCATGCAGGCGCTGAACCTGCGGATCGAGGCCGACCTGCGGCTCGGCCGGCACCACCAGATGGTCGCCGAACTGCGCGCCCTGATCGTCGAGCACCCGTACAACGAGTGGTACCACAGCCTGCTGGTGTTCACGCTGGCCCGGATCGGCCGCCGGCACGACGCGCTGCAGGCGTACGCCCGCACCCGCCGGGTGCTGTCCGAGGAGCTGGGGCTGGCCCCGTCGCACGAGTTGCGGCGGATCCAGCAGGCGGTGCTGCACGACCACGAGATCGAACCGCCGCAGCCGATCGCGCCTTCGATCGAGTCTCGAAGCGCGTGAGGCAGCCTCGGCATCCAGGCCGGGCGGGCCCGGCACCGACAGGAGGAGCAACCGCATGACCACCGATTCGAGCACCATCGAGGTCGACGCCGAACTGCGGGCGTCGGTCGAGCAGTTCTACGCGCACCACATGCAGTTGCTGGACGCCGGACGGATCCCCGAGTGGGCGTCGTTCTTCACCGAGGACGGCACCTTCGCGGTCGACTCGCACCCGGAGCCGGCCCGCGGCCGCGGCCAGATCACGGCCGGCGCCACCCGGACCGTGGAGCAGCTCCGCGGCCAGGGCATCGCCCGCCGGCACTGGCTCGGCATGGTCGACATCGCCCCGGCCGACGACACCACGGTCCGGGTGCGCAGCTACGCGCTGGTGTTCCAGATCACCGAGGCCGAGGGCGCCGCCGTGCGCTCAAGCACCACCTGCGAGGACGAGCTGGTCCGCGCGGGCGACTCCTGGCTGATCCGGGCCCGCACGGTGCGCCAGGACCGGCCGGCCTGACCGGGTCGGCCGACCTCACGCATCGTCGGCGCATCTAGCTCACGCCCTGGCCGTGGTCGGCGAACCGGACCGCCACGGCCGCCCCCGGCGGGGCCAGGAAGCGGGCCAACTGCTCGCCGGCCTCCGCCAGTTGCTCGCGCACCCGGTCGCTCGGCGGGTTGAACGGCCGGACCGTGACGGTGCCGTCGTCGGCGCGCCAGGTCCCCTCGACCAGGCCGTCGACGAGGAACGAGCCGGGCACGATGCCGTTGCGCAGGAACAGGTGCGGGCGGTGCTCGTCGCGGATGATCCGGGACCGCCGGGCGTGCGAGAGCACCACGTTGTCGAAGTCCGGCAGGAACCGGACCGGGGCCGGCACGTCCGGGTCCGGCCGGGGCGCGTCCGGCAGGTCGAGCAGCTCGCCGCCGTGCTCGTCGCGCAGCCGCAGCAGGCCCGGCATCGCGTCGGTGATCTCGCGCAGCCTGGTCAGTCCGCTCCAGGCCTGCACGTCGGCGACGGTGGCGGGTCCGAACGCGGCCAGGTAGCGGCGGATCACGGCGGGCAGTTCGGCGGCCTGCAGCGGCGCGCCGAGCCAGGACTCCGCGGTGGCGTAGCGGGTCGCGCCGCCCACGCCCCACACCGCGCGCGGCGGCACCTGGACCAGCGGCAGCCGGGCCCGGACGACGTCGCCGAGCTGCCGGGGGAGCACCCCGGGCAGGTGCTCGGCCAGCGCGTCGCCGATCTCCTTGGGCGTCAGCGCCTTCTCGGCGAGCAGCCGGCGGCCGCGGTCGGCGACCGCGTCCGGGTCGCCGACCGCGGCGGTCAGCTTGGCGGTGACGTACATCCGGTCGATCACCCGCTGCACCAGCGGCCGCAGGGCCAGGCAGTCCGCGCTGCTGACCAGGTGCACGGTGCCGCGGAACATCAGCAGCCGGACCACCGAGCGGTCCTCCAGCAGCCGGGCCAGATCCTTGTGGTCGAAGGTGCGCAGCCTGGTCCACAGGCCGACGTAGGGCGGCCAGGGCGCCTGAGCCTGCATGCCCACCAGGTGCTCGATCATCTCCAGGGCCGTCAGCCCGGCCGGTTCGAGCAGGTGCTGGCGGTGCAGGGTGGCGCGGCCCAGCGCGCGGTCGGACATGACGGCCATACAGGTTCCCCGTTCGGGTGGTGGTCGGTCGGCTCAGGCCTGCTGGTAGCAGGCCGCCAGCCGGGCGTGCTTTTCGGCGAACTCGCGGCAGGCGTCCCGCAGTTCGGGGGGTTCGAGGACGGTGAACGGGGCCCCGAAGGACCCCAGCCACTCGGCGATGGCGGCCGGGGACTCGCCGTACAGCCGGGCGATGCAGGCGTCCGGCCCGTCCGCGGCCAGCCGGCCCCAGCCGGCCGGGATCCGCTCGGCCATCCGTTCGAGCGGGGCGTGCAGCCGCACCCTGGCGCTGGCCTGGGTGAACGCCTGGCGCAGCCCGGAGGACACGAAGGCCCGCGCCCCGCCCTCGGGCAGCGGGCGGGGGTCGAAACGGGGCCCGGTGGGGCTCTTCAGTTCCATCCGGTCGATCCGGAAGGAGCGCCAGTCCGCTCGGTCCGGGTCCCAGGCGACCAGGTACCAGCGGGCGTCGACCCGCACCAGGCGGTACGGGTCGACCTCGCGCCGGCTCTCGGCGCCGCCCCGGGACCGGTAGTCGAACCTGACCCGTTCCCGGTGGTGGCAGGCCGTGGCGAGCTCGGAGAGCACCGCCGCGTCGACGGCCGCGGCCTGCGGCCGGTCCAGCACGTCGACCTGCAGGGCGTCCAGGCGGCGTTGGAGCCGGGACGGCATCACCTGGCGGAGCTTGGTGAGGGCCCGCAGGGCCGGCTCGGCGATCCCGATCACCGGGCCGGTCGCCCCGGACTGGAGTCCGAGCGCCACGGCCAGCACCTCCTCGTCGTCGAGCAGCAGCGGGGGCATCTCGGCGCCCGCGCCCAGCTGGTAGCCGCCGCCGACGCCGATCCGGGCGTTGACGGGGTAGCCCAGGACGCGCAGCCGGTCGACGTCCCGGCGCAGTGTCCGGGTGGTGACGTCGAGCCGCTCCGCCAGTTCCGCCCCGGTCCACTCCCGACGGGTCTGGAGCAGGGACAGCAGTCGTAGCAGTCGTGACGAGGTCTCCCGCATTGCGCCACCCTAACGTCGATTCAGGACAGGAACGGTCCTACATTGCGGCGGGATCCGCCGCGGACGAACTGCGGTGCGGGGTTGGCCGATTGGTACCCGGATCCGGCCAATGGGGGACCGTCCGCGTCCTACATCTCTCCTACGGTCTCCCCCGGAAGCGCAGTGGCGGACCCGCAGGGCGGGATCCGCGGGCCCGGCCGCAGCGGCGGCGGGGTGACGAATCACCGGAACGGGATCGAGAGCAGATGGCGACGATGGAGAAAACGACGAGTACCGCCGCACCGCGGTTGGGCCTGATCCTGCTGGCGTGCTGTGTCGGGCAGTTCATGGTGGTGCTGGACGCGTCGATCGTGAACGTCGCGCTGCGGCCCATCCAGGACTCCCTGCACCTGGCGTCGAACAGCCTGCAGTGGGTGATCAACGCCTACACGATCGTTTTTGCGGGCTTCCTGCTGCTCGGCGGCCGGCTCGCCGACCTGTTCGGCCGCCGGCGGGTGTTCGCGATCGGCCTGGCGCTGTTCACCGTGGCCAGCCTGGTCGCCGGCCTGGCGGTCGACGAGACCACCCTGCTGATCTCGCGCGGCCTCCAGGGCCTGGGCGGCGCGGTGCTCGCGCCCGCCACCCTGACCGTGCTGTTCACCTCGTTCACCGATCCGGGCGGCAAGGCCAAGGCGTTCGGCACCTGGAGCGCGGTCGCGGCCGGCGGCGGCGCGATCGGCGCGCTGGTCGGCGGCGTGGTCACCCAGTGGCTGTCCTGGCGCTGGATCTTCCTGGTGAACGTGCCGATCGGCGCGGCGCTGATGGCGCTGCTGCTGGTGGCCGTCCCGGAGTCCCGCAACGAGCAGGCCGACCGGCGGATCGACACCACCGGCGCGGTCGCCGTCACGGCCGGCCTGATGGCCGGGGTGTACGGGATCGTCGAGGCGCACGACAAGGGCTGGGGCTCCGCGACCACCCTGGTCTCGCTGGCCGTCGGCGTCGCGCTGCTGGCCTTCTTCGTGCTCAACGAGGCCAAGTTCGCCAAGCAGCCGCTGGTGCCGCTCAGCATCTTCCGCAACCGCTCGGTGTCCGCCGCCAACGTGGTCTCCTTCACCACCAACGCGGCGCTGGTCGGCGTGCTGTTCCTGTTCACCCTGCTGATGCAGTTCGTCTACGGCTACGACTCGCTGCAGACCGGCCTGGCCTACCTGCCGCTGTCGCTGGCGATCGTCACCACGGCGCGCGGCGTCGCCCCGGCGCTGATCACCAAGCTCGGCCCCAAGCCGGTCCTGGTGGCGGGCACCGCGCTCTCGCTGGTTTCGCTGCTGTGGCTGTCCTTCTCGGTCGGCGGGGGCGGCTTCGTCAGCGACCTGCTCGGCCCCTCGCTGGTGTTCGGCGCCGGCCAGGGCATGGTGTCCTCCACCGTCACCATGGCGGGCACCGCCAAGGTCCCCTACACCCAGGCCGGTCTGGTCTCCGGCCTGCTGAACGCGAGCCGGCAGATCGGCGGCGCGCTCTGGCTGAGCGTGCTGGCCGCGGTGGTGGCCGGCTACGCGAACAGCCTGGTGCCGGGCGCCTCGGCGGACGGCTACGCCCGTGCCTTCCTGATCGCGGCGGTCTTCCCGCTGGCCGGCCTGCTGGCCGGCCTGGCCGTCCCCGGCGTCTCGCCGGAGGCGCTGGCCGCGGCGAAGAACTGGTCGCAGCCCAAGAAGCCCGCCGCGAGCAGCGTCGGCGGCGACGCGGAGTAATCCCCCGGCTCCGCGGAGCGCGGCGGCCCGGCGGTGCGCAGGCACCGGCCGGGCCGCCGTGCTGTGCCCGGCCTCAGACGCGGCGCAGCGGGCGGAAGAACTCCCGGATGTCGCCGACCAGTTGGTCGGGGGACTGGAGGGAGGCGAAGTGGCCGCCGGTCTCGTACCGGGTCCACCGGGTGATGGTGTGGGAGAGCTCCGCCAGGGGCCGCAGCACCCGGTCGCCCTGGAAGACCGCGACGCCGGTGGGCACCGGGCCGGGGGCGGGGCGGGGGCCCCAGGCGTCGGGCAGCATCTCCCGGTAGAGGCGGGCGGCGGAGCCGGCGGTGCCGGTCAGCCAGAAGATCGACACGTCGCTCAGCACGTCGTCCCGGCGGATCGGGCTCTGCTTGGTGCCGGTCGGGTCCCAGTCGATGAACCATTCGAGGTTCCAAGCGAGTTGGCCGACCGGTGAGTCGTTCAGCGCGTACGCCAGGGTCTGCGGCCGGGTGCTCATCTGGGTGGCGTAGCCGGAACGCCCCTGCCACCAGCGGCCGTTGCGTTCGGCCTGCGCCAGCTCGGGGCCGGACAGCGCCGCCCGGTCGTCGGGTCCGGTCAGGGTGGCGGCCCCGACCAGGGCGTTGACGTGGACGCCGAGCAGCCGGTCGGGGGCGATCCGGCCGACCTCGGGGGCGACCAGGCTGCCGAAGTCGCCGCCCTGGGCGCCGTAGCGCGGGTAGCCGAGCCGTTCCATCAGCTCGACCCAGGCCCGGGCGGTGCGCCTGACGCCCCAGCCGGGTTCCCGGGTCGGGCCGGAGAACGCGAAGCCCGGGACGGACGGGGCGACCACGTGGAAGGCGTCGGCCCGGTCGCCGCCGTGCGCGACCGGGTCGGTCAGCGGTCCGAGGACGTCCAGGAAGTCGTACACGGTGCTCGGCCAGCCGTGCGTCACCAGCAGCGGCACCGCGTCGGGTTCGGCCGAACGGGCGTGCAGGAAGTGGACGTTCTGGCCGTCGATCGTGGTGGTGAACTGCGGCACCGCGTTGAGCCGGGCCTCGTGCCGGCGCCAGTCGTACCCGGTGCGCCAGTACTCGGCCAGGTCGGCCAGGTAGTCCCGGTCGACGCCGTACGACCAGCCGACGCCGGGCAGCGCCTCGGGCCAGCGGGTCCGGGCGAGGCGGTCGTCGAGGTCGTCCAGCGCGGACTGCGGGACATCGATCCGGTAGGGGTGAATTGCGGTCACCTGGGCAGCATGTCCGGAATGGGTGACCCCGGCTGTCCGCCTTCGCCCGGCCCCCGGACAGATTGCCTCGAACGGGTGAAGCGACGGGGACCTCGCGGGCGAGGTCCCCGTGCCGCTCCACCCGTGCCCGGGTCAGCCGGCCGCGCCGACCGTCACCGGGCCGTCCCAGTCGATGTGGTGGTCGTGCATCCACAGCGTCCGCTTGCCGTCCGCCTGCGGCTTCCGGAAGGTCCGGGCGATGAAGTAGTTGCGCAGCGCGGCCCGCACACCGCCGCTCAGGTTGCCCTCGATGTTGCGCTTGCCCTGCGCGACGACCGCCTCCACCCGGGCCCGCCGGGCCCGTTCGAAGGCGCGGAAGGCCTGGTCGGTCCCGGGCTGGTCGCGCAGGCACTTGGCGAGCACCACCGCGTCCTCCATGGTGATGGACGCGCCGGAACCCGAGGTCGGGGACGCCGCGTGCGCCGCGTCGCCGATCACCACCATGCCGTCCCGGTGCCAGCGGGTCAGCGAGGGCAGGTCGCAGTTCAGGAACGGGGCGGGCAGTTCGGGGGTGGCCCGGATGATGTCGGCGACCGGCATCCGGTCGGCCCGCACCAGCTCCAGCAGTTCGCTCCGCCAGGCCTCGCCGCCGCGCAGCGCCGCCGGGTCGGGCCGGACCGCCTGCGGCGGGTTGGCGTACCAGCGCAGTTCGCCGCCCGGGGCCTGGGTGTACATGAAGAAGCAGTGCCGGCCGAAGAACATCCGGATGATCCCGGGCGCCTCGCCGGACGGGTAGTCGGGCACGAAGCCCCAGGCGTTCAGCACCCCGACGTAGCGCGGCCGGGGCGCGGCCGGGTCGATGATCTCCCGGACCCGGGAGTGCAGGCCGTCCGCGCCGATCAGCAGGTCGCCCTCGGCGCGGGTGCCGTCGGCGAACTCGGCGCGCACCGTGCCGCCGTCGCGGCGGGCGTCGACGATCCGCCTGCCGTACTCGATCGGTATGCCGCGCCGCTCGGCCTCGGTGCGCAGCGCGATGTACAGGTCGGAGCGTTCCACGGTGGTGTTGCCGGTGCCGCGGACCAGGTCGAAGGGGATGTCGCCGGACAGCCGGCGGCCGTCGTGCCGGTAGAACGCCATGCCCGGGGTGTCGAAGCCGACCTTGCGGACCAGGTCGGCCAGGCCGAGGCAGTCCGCCGCGTCCAGGCCGTTGGGGGCGATGTTCATGAACGCCCCGACGCCGTCCGCGGTGCGTTCGTACGCCTCGTACACAGTGCTCTCGAAGCCGGCCTTCTGCAGGGCCATCGCCACGACGGGGCCGGCGATGCCGGCGCCGATGATCAGCGCGCGCGCCATCTGGTGGTCACCTCTGTTCGGGGAGCGGGCGGGCGACGGCGTCGACCGCGGGGACGGGAGGGGCCGCTGTTCTCACCAGGTCACCGGGAGGGCGGCCAGCCGGTAGACGAAGCCGCCGTCGCGGACCGTGACCTGCTCCTCCGGGACGGCGAGGCGCAGGTCGGGGAGCCGGCGGGCGAGTTCGGTGAACACCAGCCGCAGTTCCAGCCGGGCCAGGTCGGCGCCCAGGCACAGGTGTCGGCCGAAGCCGAACGCGAGGTGCCGGTTGCGCCCGGCGCGGGTCGGGTCGAACGTCTCCGGGTCCTCGAACACCTCTGGGTCCCGGTTGGCCGCGGCGGTGGCCGGGTACACGCCGTCGCCGGCCGGGATCGCGCTGCCCCCGATCTCCAGGTCGGCGGCGGCGACCCGGGCGGTGCTCAGATCGGTGACGGTCAGGTAGCGCAGCAGCTCCTCGACGACGTCCTCGGCGAACGCCTCGTCGGTGGCCAGCGCCCGGAAGTGCTCCGGGTGCCGGAGCAGCGTCAGGACGCCCAGCGAGATCATCGAGGCCGTGCTGTCGTGCCCGCCGTTGAGCAGCAGCCGGGTCAGGTGGACGGTCTCGGTCAGGCCCAGCTGCGGGTTGCGCCGGACGATCCGCCCGATCATGTCGTCGCCGGGCTTCTCCAGGCGGTCGGCGACGTACTGCTCGAAGTAGTGGTCGAGGAAGGAGATCGCGGCGTGCCGCTGCTCGGGGGTGCGGGCCGAGTCGAACATGCCGCGGGTGGCGTCGTGCAGGCTGTCCAGGTCCTGCGGCGGTATCGCCAGCAGTTCGCCGATGACGGCGAGCGTCAGCGGTTGCGCGAAGTCGGCGGCCAGGTCGCCGGGGGCGCCCTTGGCGACGAACCGGTCCAGGTGCTCGGTCACCAGCTGCTGCACCCGCGGGTGCATCGCGTGCACCCGCTGCAGGGTGAACTCGGCCTTCACCATCCGCCGGTACGCGGTGTGCTCGGGCGGGTCCATGGCCAGCAGCGAGCCGTTGGTCCGCATCGCCGGGGGGATGGCGATCGGGGACGGGTACCCCGGGTGGGTCCGGTCGTTGCTCAGCCGGTCGTCGTTCAGCGCGTTCTTCACGTCCTCGTACCGGGTCACCACCCAGGCGTCCCCGCCGGCCGCCAGCGGCAGCCGCGGGACGCTCCCGTCGGCGCGCAGCCGCGCGTACTCCTCCGGGACGGCGAACGGACAGGGCCGGGCGAACGGGAACGTCGCGCTCTCCTCCGGTGCACCGGTCACGATGTGTGCTCCTGACGGTCATGGGTTCGGTCATGGCGGCGGAACTCCGCCCGGGCCGACTCGCCGCGTTCGGAGCGGGCCCAGCCTGTCCTACCCCCTTCGAGCCTGATTCGAATCCGTCTCGCCGCCGCCCCCGGTGGGCCCGCACGGTCTCAGGACGGCGCCATGGTGAGTCCGTCGGCGGCGGCGCCGCGGCTGAGGACGACCGTCCGGATGTGGTCCAGGGCCCGGGCGAGGTCGGTGCGGTCCGGGTGGCGGCGGGCCGCCGCGGCGAGGTCGAGGACCCGATAGGGCGGGCCGTCCATCAGCTGGGGGAGGAACTCGGCCCTGGTGACCGTCCAGCGGCGGCCGGGCCCGACGGGCGGCGAGAAGGTGAACCTGGCGATCGAGCTCCAGTTGCCGCGCGGGTCCTCGGCGCCCGTGTAGTCGTACATCCGTCCGGCGATCTGGTCCCCCATGCCGTAGACGGTCCAGGTGCCGTTGACCTTCTCGTACGCCTGGGGGATGTGCGCGTGGGTGCCGAGGATCAGGTCGACGTCGGGTGCGTCGGGCTGCTGATCGGCGGTCAACTCGCGGGTGAGGGTGAGCTGTTGGTCGTTCGGCTCGTCCTGCCACTCGGTGCCCCAGTGCATGCTGACCACGACGATGTCCGCGCCGGCCCGGCGGGCGGCCCGGGCGTCGGCGAGGATCCGGTCGCGGTCGATGAGGTTGACCGCCCAGGGCTGTCCCGGCGGCAGCGGGATGTCGTTGGTGCCGTAGGTGTAGGCGAGTTGGGCGACGGTGGCGCCGTGCACCCGCAGCAGGGCCGGGGCGCCGGCCTCGTCGGCGGTGCGGGCCGAGCCGGTGTGCGCCAGGCCCGCCGCGTCCATGGCGTCGAGGGTCCGGCGGATGCCGTCGGGGCCGTCGTCGAGGGTGTGGTTGGACGCCGTGTCGCACGAGGTGTAGCCGGTGTCCTTGAGGGCGCGGGCGAGCTGCGGGGGAGACTTGAAGGTCGGCCAGCCGGTGAACGGCCCGCCGGCGGCCCCGGACACGGTCTCCAGGTGACAGATGGCCAGATCCGCGGCGCTCACCACCGGTTTGACGTCCGCGAGCATCGGGGCGAAGTCGTAGCCGTTGCCGCCGGCGTCGTCCGCGGCCTGCCGGATGATCTCGGCGTGCGGCAGGACGTCGCCCGAGGCGAGCAGCGTGAACGGCCGCGGTCCGGCGGGGGAGGCGGCCGCCGTGCTGCGGGCGGGCTGCGGGCGGGCCTGCGGCGACGGCGGCGGGGCGCCGCACGCCGCGAGGGCCGCGAACAGTGCGGCAGCCGTCGTCAGGGCCCGCAGGCGCATCGTGGAGCCTCCTCGCAGCCGGGGAACCCGGGCGGTCCCCCGACCAGGCAAGTGGCCGGTCGGCCGCGGCGGGCCGCCACGCGGCGAGCGGGTCGCCCGGCCGCACCAGCAGGAACCCCCGGGCGGCCGAACTCGCCGGCGTCCCCTACGCCACCGGGCTCGGGCCGGTGGCGTGCTCGGGCTTCCTGGGGCCGGGGACGACGTGCTTGCGCAGCAGCCACGCCATGTCGTTCGCGAACAGGGACCGGGCGGCGTCCCGGTCGATCTCCGGCACCCGGTGGCTCTCGGGCAGCGTGGAGGCCGGGAAGCTCTCGCCGTCGCCGAGCGCGAGCGCGCTCACGTAGAGGTTGCCGAGCGCCCGTCGCACGGACCGCCGCACGGTCTCCCACTGCGGGTAGGCCGTCAGCTCGGTGGTGAACGGGTCCAGCAGCGCAGGACGTCGGAACGGCAGCCCGGCGGCGGTCGCCGAGGCGCCGAGGACGTCGATCCACTCGGCCACGGTCAGCGCGGACGGGCCGGCGGTGGCCCAGTGCTCGCGGGGCAGCGGCGAGCCCTCCACGGCCAGGCGGGCCAGCGCGGCGACGGCCGCCGCGACGTGGTCGCGGGGGACCATGTCCACCCGCTGCTCGGGCCGGCCGAAGATCGCCGGCAGCCCGGAGGCGACGAACATCATGATCCGGTGCATGTTCTGCAGCTCGGGCATCGCCCCGTCCGGCGAGTCGCCCATGATGATCGACGGGCGGACGATCGACCAGGGCTGCGTGCAGGACCGGATCCGCTCGTCGGCGGCGGCCTTCGACCGGTGGTAGGCGGACGGCCGTGACGAGCACACCGCGCCGACCGAGTCCTCCCTGGCGGCCTGCGTGTGACGCCCCGCGAAGGCCGTCGAGGCGTAGATCAGCGGGCAGCCGGCCGTCTCGGCGAGCGCGACCATCTCCGCCGCGCCGCCCTCGTTGACCGCGTGCAGGTCGTCGGCGGAGGCCGTGTAGCGGACGTTGCCGGCCAAGTGGACGATCACGTCGGCCTGTTGGGCGAGTTCCTTGAAAGTGGGGCTGTCCAGACCCAGCTGTGCAGCCCGCAGGTCGATGCCGACCTGCCGGTACGGCAGATCGAGCGGGCGGCGTCCGGCCAGGGCCACGATGTCGAACGACTTGGCCATGGCCGGAACCACGGCCGAGCCGAGGACTCCTGAGATCCCGGTGACCAGGGCGACGGGTCGCATGAAGGGTGCTCCACTTCTTTCGTTGTCTTTCGTTGTCACGGCTCGACGCCGTCACATGCCGAGGCGTAAGGCGCGGCTCGGTTCGTGCTGGGGCAGGTCGAGGAAAAGGTTTCGGGCCGTTTCGACCAGGAGTTCGCCCGGCAGGTCCTTCCGGTGGAAGACCGAACACCGGACGGTCGTCCCGGTGGTGGCGAACGACACGTAGGCGTCGAGCGCGAGCGAGGAGGGGGCGGAGTGCGCCATGGCGGCGCCGATCAGTCGGGCGTCCCCGATTTCCAGGTGCGGGAGAGTCGCGGAACTCGCGGTCAGCCCGACGTTCACGATGACCGGTCGGGCCGCTCTCCTGGCGAGGGCATTCGGCAGGCCGGCGAGAACGGCCCGTCGGGTGTCCCGTTCGTTCGTCCGGCGGGCATTGCCCGCCTGTCTGCGGACGCTGCGGAGCGCGTCCTCCGGCGACAGCGGATTCCCGATCGGAATCCTGAGCAGATATCCGGCCGTGAAATTCCCGGGCGTGTACCGCTCGGCAGGGCGCCGGGTCGACATCGGGACGAGCAGCGTCGGGTGGCGCATGCCGACGGCCCGGACGGCGCGGGCGAGGGTGGCCAGGCACAGGTCGTTCACCGTGACGCCGCGGCTCTCCGCGGCCGCCGCGAGGTGCGACCGGTCGAAGTCCCTGAAGTGCCACTGCAGCGGCGCCGGGGAGCCCTCGACCGCGTCCGCCGCCGGGCCCTCCCGGGTGGCGCGGACGTCCCTGGCGATGTTGACCACCGCGCGTGCGGTCGGTCGGCGGCGGGGACGGAGCCCCAGGGGTTCGTCCCGCGGATCGCCCAGCAGGGCCTGGAGGTTCTGGATCATGCCGACCCCGTCCTGGAGGGCGTGATTCGCGCGGTAGATCACCGTGAACCGCTGCGCGTCGTACCCGGAGAGGAACAGCAGGTCCCACTGCGGGGCCGGTTCGGCCGGGAACGGGCGGTCGAAGAGCTCGGTGACCGCGATCCGCAGGGCGTCCTCGCCGGCGAGGTCCGGCCGGTGGGAGAACTCGACCGACGCGGCCTGCGCGGCGGCGCTCCACCTTCTCGATTTCGCGGAATCCGGGAAGGTGAGGCCGAGAGCGGGGAGTTCCGCCGCGCGCTCACGAAGGTGTTCGCGCAGCGCGGCCGCTTCGGGAAGGCGTCCGGTGAACTCCAGGACGAATCCGGCGATCAGGCCGGGGGACAGGTCCAGGAACACTCGGTCCACCGGGCCGATACGTCGCACACGCCGTTGCCGCGGCATTGTCATGGTGACCCTGGACTCTCTGCTGGTGCGAGGTGTTTGTACGAGCTGCTCGTGCGAGATGTTCGGTGCGAGCTGTCCGTGCGAGGAGAAGGACGGCCGCCGTTGCGCACCGGTCGAGATCCTGCCCCGGCGAAATGTCGGATGCCAGGCTGATCACGCGATCGAGTGATCTATCGGTCGATCCGACAACAAGGTGGGCGGGCGGCAGGGTATTTCCCGAGGTGACGCGGTCGGCGAGGCCGGGCGCGGCTGCCGTTCCCGCCGTTCCTGCGCGGCCTTCCGACCGGTGGCGGGATTCCGGTCTAGTGGCGCTCCATCATCGCTCCACCGGGCGGCGGAAGCATGGAACGCCCGCCCGGTCATGCGTCCTTGGGAGCGGCAATGACGGATCGCATCATGGACACCACCACCGCCGCAGCGCGTCATGCGGCGGTCGAGACGGCGTACGGGGATCCGTGGGACAGAGCCAACCCGACCGGCTTCGCGGCCCTGCTCGACGCCGACGAGCGCGCCGAACTTCCGCGGGCCGCCGTCGAGTTGTACCACCGTCTCGGCATGAACGCGGAGTACGTGCCGGCCACGCTGGGCGGCAGCCTGGAGCAGATCGACACCCTCGGGCTGATGCTGCGCCCGCTGTTCCGCCGCGACGCCACGCTCGCCGTCGGCGAGGCGCTGACCTCGCTGATGGGAGCGATGGTGGTGTGGCTGCTGGGCGACGCCGGGCAGCAGCGGCGCACCGCCCGGATGCTGCTCGACGGCGGCCAGGCCACCGTCGCCTACCAGGAGTTCAAGCACGGCAACGACTTCGTCGCCGACGAGTTCCGGGTCCGGCGCGCCGCCGGCGGCACCCTGCTGCTCGGCGGGCGCAAGGCCGCCGTCAACAACGCCGACCGCGCCGGGCTGATGCTCAGCTACGCCCGCACGGTCGGCCCGCAGGACCCGGAGGACGGCTACTCGCTGCTGCTGCTGGAGCCCGGTGCGATGCCCGCCGCGTCCTGCGAGCGGCTGCCGCGCTACCGCACCGAGGGCACCCAGGGCCTGCAGATCTCCGGGCTGCGGTTCCAGGACTGCCCGGCGCCGGCCGGCGCGCTGGTCGGGGAGTGGGGCGACGGCATCACGCTCGGCCTGCGGGCCCTCCAGGTGAACTCCGCCGCCGTGCCGTCGATGATCCTCGGCATGGCGGACACCGGGCTGCGCACCGCCATCCGGTTCGCCGTCGGCGGTTCGGTCCACAACAGCCCCGCCAAGCTGTCCGGTTCGGCCCGCGGGGCGATCGCCGGAGCCCTGGTCGACCTGCTGGCCTGCGACAGCATCGCGCTCGCCGCGACCCGCGCGCTGCACGTGCTCCCCGAGGAGTGCAACGTGCTGGCCGCCGCCGCCAAGTACCTGGTCCCCAAGATCGTGGGGGAGACCTTCTACCGGCTCTCGGCGCTGATGGGCGACGCCTTCCACACCCGCAGCGGCGAGCACGCCATCTTCCAGAAGCACGTCAGGGACCTGACCATGGTGAGCTTCGGCCACGTCAGCAGCGCGGTCTGCCAGGCCACCATCGCGCCCTTCCTGCCCAGCCTGCTCGCCCACGACTGGCCGGCCGAACTCGCCGCCCCCGCCGAGCTGTTCCGCACCGACGGCACGCTGCCGCCGCTGGCCTCCGAGCGGCTCGCCGCGTTCGGCGGCCGGGACGGACTGATCGGCTGGATCGCCCGCTGCCGCCAGGAGCGGCGGGCGGCGCCGCCCGGCGACCCCGACGCCCCGCTGCTGCGCCTGCTCTCCGACCAACTGGCGCTGCTGGAAGCCGAGTTGTCCGCGATCCGGGAGGGCTGCCCGGCGCTGGACGGCCCCGACGGACGGTTCGTCACCGACACCTCGGCGTTCCCGCTCACCGACCGCTACGCCCTGCTGCTGGTCGCCTGCGCCTGCCTGGGCGTCTGGCGGTGCGCCGACCCCGGCTCCTTCCTGGCCGGCCCCGGCTGGCTGGTGGCCGCGCTGGACCGGCTGCTGCGGCGGCTCGGCCACGCCGGACCCCGGGTGCCGGACGCCGTCACGGCCGAGCTCGCGGCCGAGGCGCTGCGGCGCGCCCGCGGCGCGGTCGGCTACGACCTGTACGCACTGGAGCTGGCCGGATGAGCGGCGGCGCCGACCTGGTCTTACCACCGAGGCTGGTCACCGGAGCCGACGGCCCCTGGGAGCCCGTCCGCGCCGACCTCGACCGGCACGGCGTCGCCCTGGTCTACAGCCGGCTGGCCGACTGGCCCGCCCCGCCGGGCGGCGAGGACGAACTACGGCGGCTGCTCGGCCGCGACTGGGCCCGCTACCGGGAGCTCGCCGGGCGACCGAACGCCGACCGGTTCCGCGCCACCCGCCTGCTGCTCAAGCACGTCGCCGCCACCGCGGTGGGCGCCCACCCGCACGAACTGGAGCTCGCCTACGGCCTCACCGGGCGGCTCTACGTGCGCGGCTGCGACCAGATCGACCTCAACCTCAGCCACACCAAGGACGTCGCGCTGGTGGGCATCACCTCGCTCGGCCTGATCGGCGTCGACCTGGAGCACGAGGGGCGCCGGGTGCACGGCAGCGGCATCGAGCCGGTCATGTGCACCCCCGACGAACTGCGCCGCCTCGCCGCCGCCCCCGAGTCGGAGCGCAACCTCCAGCTGCTGCGCCGCTGGACGCTCAAGGAGGCCTACACCAAGGCGCTCGGCCAGGGCCTGGCGTTCCGGTTCTCGCACTTCGGCTTCGACCTGCCGGACTCCTGCGGCCGGGCCCGGCTGCTGCGCCCGGAGGGCGACCCGGTGGACGAGCACTGGTGGACCTTCCACACCCAGCGGTTCGCCGACGGCTTCCTCGCCGGGGCCGCCGTCCGCGACGACGGCCGCGGCCGCAACCTCGACACCGGACTCGCCACCGCCCTCGACCGCCGCACCGTCCAGGTGCTCTGGGAACGGCAGTCGGCGGCCCACCAGCCGCCCGGCGGCGACTGACGAACACTCGCGCACGACCAGCAACGGGGGAGAACAACCGTCATGACCAGCGCAGTACCCAGCCGCATCCGCGTCGAGGTCCTCGGTCCGTTCGCGATCAGCGTGGACGGCCGCTCAGTGGTGCCCACCGCCAGCAAACCGCGCACCGTACTGGCGCTGCTGAGCGTCCGGCCCGGCCAGGTGGTGCCGGCGTCGACGCTGATCCGCGAGCTCTGGTCCGGCCGCCCGCCGGCCAGCGCCGCCGCCACCCTGCAGACCTACGTCTTCCAGCTGCGCCGGAGGCTGCGCGGCGCCGGCCTGTCCAGCCGCCTGATCAGCACCGTGCGCGGCGGCTACCGCCTGGAGCTGCGGCCGGAGGCCTTCGACGTCCACGAGTACCACTCGCTGGCCGCGCTCGGCGACCGCGCCGCCGCCCTGGGCGCGCACGAGGACGCGGCCCGGCTGCTCCGCGAGGCCCTGCGGCTGTGGCGCGGCCCCGGCGCCCTGCTCGACGTGGAACGCGGCCCGGCCCTCGAACCGGAGGCCCAGCAGCTGGAGTTGAGCCGCTCGGCGCTGACCGGGCGCCGTATCGACGCGGAGCTCGCGATCGGCCGACACGCCGAACTCCTCGGCGAACTGGCCGCGCTGACCGTCCAGGACCGGATGAACGAACGCCTCTGCGCCCAGCAGATGATCGCGCTCTACCGCTCGGGTCGCCGCCTCGACGCCCTGAGCACCTTCCAGCGCCTGCGCGCCGACATGGTCGCCGAACTCTCCGTCGAACCCGGCCCCGAGCTCCAGGAACTCCACCGCGCCGTCATCGACTCCGTCCCGGCCCTGGACCGCTTCACGGCGCCGATGCAGCTGCTGCCGCGCTGAGCGGCCCCGACCACCCTGGCGTGGGGACCCGCCGCTCACGGGCGCCGGCCCCGTCAGGCACCGCGTCGACCGCGGGCGTCGAGGTGCTCGGGGCGCGGCGCCCGGGGCACCCGCGGCAGCGTCGCCAGCATGTCCAGCAGCGACCGGGGGGTGTCGGCGTCCTCCAGCAGGTCGCGGGGCACCGTCAGCCCGAACTCCCGCCCGATCCTGGTCAGCAACTGGGCCACCGTCAGCGAGTCGTGGCCCAGTTCGTACAGCGGTACGTCCAGGTCGTCCGGCCCGATCGGGCCGCCCGGCTCCGCACCGCCGCACTCGCGCAGCAGGCGGGACAGCGCCGCCACGTCGATCAGTTCGTCGGCCATCGGTGCTCCCTCTCTCCCGGTGGCTCCCCGCCCGCGGCGCGGAGCGGATGTCCGTCCGTCCGGGGCCGCCGATGCTCGGAATCGGCCGCCCCGGTCAGCCGGTGCTTCGGATCGCCTCGAAGTCGAGGCGATGGCCGCTCAGCCAGAGGCCGGCGGCGGCGGACAGCGCGGCCCGCTGGTCGTCCGCGCCGCTGCCGGGCCGGGCCCGCAGCGCGCTGAAGGTCCGCGCGGCCGCCGGATGGCGGCGGACCAGGGCGCCGAGCCCCGGCCCGGGGCCGGTCTCCACGCACGCCCAGTCGCCGTCCGCGAACAGCGCGTCCAGCGCGTCGCGCAGCCGGACCGGGGTGGCCGCGAGGCCGGTCCAGTGGAGCCGGTCCTGGGCCGCGTCGACGGGCAGCCGGGCGCCCACCGACGGGGAGTAGAGCGGCAGTCGGGGTGGTCGCAGGGCGGTGACGGGCAGCCGCTCGGCCACCTTGGCGCAGGCCTCGGCCAGGTGCGGGGTGTGGTAGGCCGCCTCGGTGCGCACCGGCAGGCACTCGTACCCGGCGCCGGTCAGCCGGTCGGCGGTGTCGGCCAGGGCGTGCCCGGGGCTGGCCAGCACCGTCTGGGCGGGGCCGTTCAGGGCGGACACCGCGACCCCGTCGGTCAGTTGCCCGCGCACCTCCTCGACGCCGGCGGCCACCACCAGCATCCCGCCGGGGGCCAGCGCGGCGGCCTCCTCGGCCAGCAGCGCCAGCAGCCGCACCGCGTCCTGCAGCGCCATCACGTCGGCCAGCACGGCGGCGACCAGTTCGCCGATCCCCTGGCCGAGCAGCGCGGCCGGGCGCACCCCCCAGCCGACCAGCAGCCGGGCCAACGCGTAGTCCACCGCGAACAGTTGGACCAGGGAATGGTGGATCCGGGCGGCGCGCTCCGCACCGAACGCGTCCCGGCGGGTGCGGGCGGCGGGTTCGGCCAGCCAGTCCTCGCGGGCGCCGCGGCCGGCCAGACCGAGCACCTCGTCGGCGGCCCGGGTGAAGACCGGGTCCCACGCGTACAGGCCGCGGGCCATCCGGGGCCGCTGGGCGCCCTGGCCGGGCAGCAGCAGCACCACCGGCGGCGGCGCGGCGCCGACCTGCCGGACCTGCGCGGCCCTCGACGACGGCGCCGACGGGCCCGGCTCGCCCAGCAGCGCCAGCGCCTCGGCGCAGTCGGCGGCCACCACCGCCCCGCGCACCGGCCCCGGTTCGGCCTGCCCCCAGGCCTGCGCCACCTGCGCGAACCCGGACTCGCCGCGGGCCCGCAGCCAGCGCCGCAGCGAGCGCCGGACGTCCTGCTCGCCCTGCGGGTCGGCCGCCGACCAGACCATCAGCCGGGGACGCCGGGCGGCGCCCCGGTCCGCCGCCACGGGTGCGGGGCCGCTGAGGCCGCCGCCGCGGACGATCTGCATGACCCTGCCCCCCGCCTTCGGTCAACCGGTCAGTTCGTGGGCCGGCGCCCAGCGTCCGACGCCGTCCAGCTCGGGCGAGGACTCCAGGATCGCCCGCTGGAGGTGCTGCAGCCGGGCCGACGGCTCCAGCCCGAACTCCTCGATCAGGGTGGCGCGCAGCCGCTGGTAGATGTCCAGGGCGCGCCACTGCCGGCCGCACCGGTACAGCGCGATCATGTGCAGCGCGTGCAGGTTCTCGTGCCAGGGGTGCTCGGCGGCCAGCACCGCCAGCTCGCCGAGGAGCGTGTGGTGGCGGCCGAGGCGCAGGTCCGCCTCGATGCGGCGCTCCAGGATGCCCAGCCGGGTCTCCTCCAGCCGCATCACCTCGATCGCCAGCCGCGGCCCGGTCTGCACGTCGGCCAGTACGGGGCCGCGCCAGAGCGCCAGCGCGGAGCCGAGCAGCCGGGAGGCGGCCTCCGGGTCGTTGGCCTCCTGGGCCCGGCTGCCGGCCGCCGCCAGCCGCTCGAACTGCTGGACGTCGGTCTCCTCGCCGCGCAGGTCCAGCAGGTAGCCGTTGTAACGGGTGGCCAGCACGGTCTTGGCGCCGGCCGCCGGGTCGGCGTGGTCCTGGGCGGCGAGCGCCCGCTGCACCTGGCGCCGCAGCTGGAGGATGTAGGTCTGCAGGGTGGTGGCCGCGCTCCGGGGCATCGAGTGGTCCCAGAGCTCCTCCATCAGCGAGGTCACCGGGACGACCTGACCCGCCGAGAGTGCCAGCAGGGCCAGGATCTGACGGGGCTTGGCGGCGCTCGGCGCGACCGATCTGCCGTCCTCGGTGGCCTCGAACTCGCCCAAGACGCGGACCTTCATGATGGCGGTACCCCCTGTGTTCCCACGATCTTGGGATCTCATTCTCGAAGGCGGGGAAGCCTTCCGGACAGTGTCAGGGTCACGGAAAAACCGTGACTCCGTCACAGGTGCACCCGGTCACCGGTCACGACCCCGACGGGCCGTCACAAGCCGCGCCGCCGGTCTTGAGCAGGTCTCTAGCACCAGCACCGACCCTTCCTCCACGACTATTCACGAAGGAGGCGGCACCGTGCCGTTCCGCGTCTTCCTCCACCTGGCCGCCCTGTCGGCCGGGCTCTTCGCCGGCTTCTGCTTCTGCTACGCGGTCGTCGTCACGCCCGCCCTGGAACGGCTGGACGACGAGGCGTACGTGACGACGATGCGCCGACTCAACGAGGCGGTGCCGGGCGTGCTGTTCTTCCTGGTGATCGTCGGTTCGGTGGTCTGGCCGCTGGCCGCGTTCCTGGTCCGCACGCCGTGGCGCGGCGCCGACGCCCGGGTCTGGCTGATCGGTGCGGCCGCACTGCTCTCCCTCACCGCCTTCGTGGTCTCGCTGGCCGTGGAGGTGCCGATGAACACCCAGCTGGCCGACGCGGTCACCACCACCGCGGACCAGTTCCACCAGGCCCGGGCGGCCATCGAGCACTCCTGGAACAACTGGCACGTGGTGCGCACCGTCTGCGCGGTGCTCTCGACGGTGCTCCTGGTCGGCGCCTGCCTGACCCCGGACCGGGCCGGCAGCGTCCAGCCCGCGGCGCCGAGCGCCGCACCCGTCCGAAGCAAGTGAACGACGCCCCGTCAATCCGAAAGGGCCGAGCGGCCATGCGACTTATCGACCTCTCCGCGCCGGTGGACGCCTCCGGCTGGGAACCCGAGCCGGTCAAGCACACGGTGATGTCGGCCGCCGAGGGCGCCCGGCACATGACCGACGGCATGCGCAAGAACTTCGGCATCGACCTGCGCCCCGAGGAGCTGCCGGGCGGCGAGTTCCTCACCAACGACATGCTCTACCTCTCCTCGCACACCGGCACCCACGTGGACGCCCCCGCGCACTACGGCACCCGCGCCGACGGGCAGGTGGCCCGCACCATCGACGAGATGCCGCTGGACTGGTTCGACCGGCCCGCGTTCGTGCTGGACGTCCGGGACACCGCCGGCCGCACCGTGGACGCGGCCGCCGTGGAGCTGGCCCTGAAGGCCATCGACTACCGGCCGCAGCCGATGGACATCGCGCTGTTCCGTACCGGCGCCGCCGAATGGGCCGGCAGCCAGCGCTACTTCACCGACTTCATCGGCCTGGACGGCTCGGCCGTGCGGTACCTGATGGACCTGGGGGTGCGGGTGATCGGCACCGACGCGTTCAGCCTGGACGCCCCGTTCGGCGCCATCATCGAGAAGTACCGGGCCACCGGCGACCCCGGCGTGCTCTGGCCGGCGCACTTCGCCGGCCGGGAGCGCGAGTACTGCCAGATCGAGCGGCTCTCCAACCTGGAGGCGCTGCCCGCGCCGCACGGCTTCTCGGTGACCTGCTTCCCCGTCAAGATCCGGGGCGGTGGCGCCGGTTGGACCCGCGCGGTGGCCCGGGTCGCCGACCCGGAGTGACCCGGCGGCGACCCGGTGACTCCCCGCCCGC
>NZ_BMRI01000002.1:303145-367926 GCF_014648555.1 Kitasatospora griseola | reverse complement strand
GCACGTGTGCCCGGTACGGCGGCGAGCCGTACCGGGCACACGTGCGTGCGCAGGCGGTCGTCAGTCGCGCGGCGGCAGGTCGTCGCGCAGCACGTGCCGGCTGCGGATCCGCCAGCCGCCGTCCGGCTGGCGCACCAGCACGTCCTGGCAGGACGTCATGCAGTAGATGCCGGTGGGCTGTCCGGGCAGTGTGGTGAAGACCGCGACGTAGGAGCGGGTGCGCACCACCGTCGCCGCCTCGTCCTCGGGCTCGACGGCGAGCATGGTCATCACGTGCCGGCGGGTGACGCCGGTGGGCCTGCGGGCCTCCTCGGCGGCCAGGGTGGCCGTCTCGATCGTCTCCCGCCCGCGGACCGGCGCCGGGAGGGCGTTGCTGTCGAACTCGCCGTCCTCGGTGAAGCCGAGCGCCCAGGTGCGGGCGTCGCCGCCGTCCACGGCCTGCATGTGGCGGGCGTAGAACTGCTGGATCGCGATGTACAGCTGGGCGTCGGCGCTGCTGCTCAACGGCGCGACGGGGCTGAACAGGTCGGTCATGGGGGCTCCTCGCCGGATGGGTGTGCGGATGCAGGGCGAGGGTGCCAGCCGATTCTGGAGCCGCAGCGGAGCCGGGGCGGCTCCGGCGTCGGTCGAGCGGCTGTCGAGTGGACCGCCCGACGATGACGCGGAGGTCTGTCCCGTGTGCCGCAGGAGGCGAACATGGCCGAAGTCATTGTCCCGTCCGAGACCGCCGCGGCGGTCAGCAGCGGTGGTCCGCTGCCCGACGTCCCGACCGGCACCGCCGACCGGTTGCTCTCCCTGGCCGCCGCCGCCCGGCCGGACGCGCCCGCCGTGATCGTGCCCGGCGGCGAGGAGTTGACCTTCGCGCAGCTGGACGAGCGCGCCGACGCCTACGCCCGGGGCCTGCGACGGCTGTTGGGCGACTCCGGCGCGGTGGTGCTGCTGTCCGCCGCGATGGCGCCCGACTTCGGTGCGCTGTACCACGGCATCATCCGCAGCGGTAACACCGTCGCCCCGGTCAACCCGTTCTATCCGCCGCACCTGCTGAAGCACGTCGCGGCGCTCTCCGGCGCCCGGGCCGCCATCGTCACCCCCGAGGCGCGCGACCGGTTGGCCGCGTTCGGCGGCGAACTGCCGCAGCTGGAGCACCTGTTCACCATCGGCGAGGGCGCCCGGGCGCTGCTGCGCCAGGACGGCGCGCCGGCCGGCGACGGCACCGGGACCGCCTGCCTGCTCTTCACCAGCGGCTCCACCGGCAGCCCCAAGGCCGTCCGGCTGAGCCACCGCAACCTGCTGACCGGCGCCGCCCAGCTGGCCGCCGCGCACGGCCAGGGACCGGACTCGCTGGTGCTCAACGGCCTGCCGATCTACCACCCGATGCACCTCAACGCCTCGCTGCACGCGGGCGCGACCCATGTGCTCTCCGGCCACGACATCGGCGACGCGCTGCGGCACGCCGACGACCACCGGGCCACGCACTTCTACACCCTGCCGTTCCGGCTGGTCGCGGCCGCCAACGCGCCCGAGCCGCCCGGCCCGGCGCCGCGCGCGCTGCGGATGCTCTCCACCGGCGGCGCCCCGCTGCGCCCCGCCGTGCTGCGCAGGCTGGAGGAGCGGATCGGCGCGCCGGTGCTCCAGGGCTACGGCCTGTCCGAGACCTCCTCGCTGGCCACCTCGGACCGGCTGGACACCCGCTGCCCCGGCTCGGTGGGCCGCCCGCTGCCCGGCAGCCGGCTGCGCGTGGTCGACCCGCGCACCGGAGTCCCGCTGCCCGCAGGCGAGTTGGGCGAGATCCAGGTCCAGGGCCCGAACGTGATGCAGGGTTACCTGGCCACCCCGTCGGCGGTGGACGCCGAGGGCTGGCTCTCCACCAGCGACATCGGCCGACTCGACGCGGCGGGCAACGTGTTCTTCCTGGACCGGGTGCGCGACGTCTTCGAGGCCGCCGACGGCGCCCTGGTCTCCCCCGGGCAGATCGAGGCGCTGCTGGACGAACTGCCCGAGGTGGCCGAGAGCGCCGTGGTCGACGCCCCGGCGGGCGACCGGGTGCGGCCCGTCGCCTACCTGGTGACCCGCGGGCCGGCCGACGCCGCCGACCTGCTCCGCCGCGCCAACTCCGATCTGACGGAGCACCAGCAGCTGCTCCGCGTCCGGCTGGTGGACGCGCTGCCCCGGCTGCCCAACGGAAAGCTCGACCGCTCCACGCTGCGCGGGACGGCCCGCGAATCGGCGACGACCGAAAGGATGGCAACCTCATGAGCATGAGCAGTACCGCGCGCACCTCGCTGGTCACAGGTGTCGTGGTCTTCATGATCTCGCTCGACAACCTGGTGGTGACGACCGCACTGCCGCAGATCCGCGAGCATCTGCACATCGGCATCGACGGCCTGGAATGGACCGTCAACGCCTACACCCTGACCTACGCCGTGCTGCTGCTGACCGCCTCGGCGGTCGCCGAGCGGTTCGGCCGGCGGCGCTTCTTCATGATCGGCATCGGTCTGTTCACCCTCGGCTCGCTGCTGGCGGCGCTCTCCTCCGACGTCGCACTGCTGGTGGCCGGCCGGGCCGTCCAGGGGCTGGGGGCGGCGGTCCTGCTGCCGCTCACCCTGACCCTGGTGGCGGCCGCCTACCCGCCCGAGAAGCGGGCCGCCGCGCTGGGCATCTGGGGCGCCGTCGGCGGACTGGCGGTGGCGCTCGGCCCGCTGGTCGGCGGAATGATCGTCAAATGGGCCTCCTGGCAGTGGATCTTCTGGATCAACGTGCCGATCGGCGTGGCCATGCTGGTGCTCACCCCGCTCTGGCTGAGCGAGCAGCGCGGCGAGCCGCGCCCGCTGGACCTGCCCGGCACGGTGCTGGCCAGCGCCGGCCTGCTCGGCGTGGTGTACGGCCTGATCCGCGGCCCGCAGGCGGGCTGGACGGCCGCCGGCGTGGTGCTGCCGCTGGCCGCCGGCCTGCTGCTGCTCGTCGCCTTCCTGTGGTGGCAGCAGCGCACCCCCCACCCGATGCTGCCGCTGCGGCACTTCCGCAACCGCACCTTCGCGGCCGTCAACGCGGTGTCGCTGCTGATGTACTTCGGCATGTTCGGCTCGATCTTCCTGATCACCCAGTACCTCCAGGACGTGCAGCACGCCGGGCCGCTCGGCGCGGGCGTGCGGCTGCTCTCCTGGACCGGCCTGACCATGATCGGCGCCCCGCTGGGCGCGGTGCTGGCGGGCCGGTACGGCGGGCGGGCGCTGCTCACCGTCGGCCTGGCGCTGCAGGCGGCCGGGCTGGTGTACCTGGCGCTGGTGACCGGCACCGACACCGGCTACCCGGCCCTGGTGCCCGGCTTCGCGCTCAACGGCTTCGGCATGGGCCTGTTCTTCGGGCCCAGCGCGGACGTGGCGCTCGGCGCGGTGGACCGCTCCGAGGAGGGCATCGCCTCGGGCACCAACAACACGGTCCGCGAGCTCGGCGGGGTCTTCGGCGTCGCGGTGCTCTCCTCGGTCTTCACCGCGCACGGCGGCTACGGCAGTGCCGCCGCGTATGTCGACGGAATGCGTCCGGCGGTCTGGATCGGCGCGGCGGTGGTCGCCGCGGGCGCCGTGGCGGCGCTGTTCGTCGACCGCGACGCCGCCCGGTCGAAGGCGCAGAAGGAACCGGAGGCGACGACGGCGGCGGAGGCCGAGCCGGAGGGCCACCCGGTCGGGTACCTGGCGATCGTCGACGAGCGCCCCACGGTGTGACCGCATGACGGAAGGGGGCGCGGACCTGTGGTCCGCGCCCCCTTCCGCATGGCCGGCGGGTTCAGTGCCCCATGCCGCCGTCCACCTCGATCACCGCGCCGTTCACGTAGGAGCTCTCCTCGCCGGCCAGGAACGCCGCCACCGCGCCGATCTCCTCGCCGCGGCCCGCGCGGCCGGAGGCGAGCTTCGGCAGGAACTGCCCCCACAGCCGCTCGTTCGCCGCCAGCGCCCTGCCCATGCCCCGGTCGACGACGCCCGGGGCGAGGCAGTTGACGGTGATGCCGTCGGCGGCCACCTCCAGGGCGGTGACCCGGGTGAGCGCCTCCACCGCCGCCTTGGTCGCGCAGTACGCGCCGGCGCCGGGCATCGGCCGGGTGGAGAGCGCCGAGGAGAGCGTGATGATCCGGCCCCAGCCGCGCTCCCGCATCAGCGGCACGGCGGCCCGCAGGCAGTGGAAGGTGCCGCTCAGGTTGATCGTCACCGCCTCCGCCCAGGCCTCGGGCGATATCGCGGCCACCGGGCCCGGCGCGTTGACGGCGGCGTTGGCGACCACGATGTCCAGGGCGCCGAACCGGTCGACGGCGGACGCCATCGCCCGCTCCACCGAGTCCGGGTCCCGCACGTCGGTCTTGTGGAAGTGCACCCGGTCGCCGCCCAGCGCCAGCAGCGGTTCGGCGGCGGCCTCGTCCCGGGCGGCGCAGACCACCCGGGCGCCGCGGGCCAGCAGCGCCTCGGCGATCGACTCGCCGAGGCCCCGGTTGGCGCCGGTGACCACGGCGGTGCGGCCGGTCAGGCTCAACGCGTCCACGCCGCCTCCTGCTGCTCGGCGGCCTGCTGGGTGATCTGCTGGGCGATCTGCTCGGCGAACTCCTTGGCGTGCCGCATCGTGGTGGTGCTGTTGGCGCCCAGGTTGTGCCGGATGCGGGCGCGGGCGGCGGCCAGGTCGGTGTCCGGGCCGAGCAGCCGGGCCACCCCGTCCACGTCCAGGGTGACGCCGTGCCAGGAGGTGATCCGCACCCCGGCGCCGTGCGGCTCGACCGTCCAGCGCCCGGTGTGCGAGGCCAGTGCGGCAGGCAGCACGGTCTGCTTGTAGACCAGGGTGTGCTGCTCGGGGCGGAGCACCCGCAGCGAGACCGTGGTGTGCTCGGAGCCGTCGGGGGCCCGGGTGACCATCTCCATCCGCTGGACGTCGCCCTGCTCGGTCAGGTCGAGCCGGCTGACGTGCGGCAGCCGCTCCGGCCACAGCTCGGCCCGGGCCAGGAACTCGTAGACCGCCTCGGCCGGCCCCTCGGCGTCCACCGAGTCGGCGAAGGCGAACCGCAGCGGCTCGCCGTCCGGCCCGGGGGTCACGGCGCGGCTCAGCGCCTCCAGTTCGGCGGTGCTGTTGCGCTCCACCGCCTGCCCGATCCAGTCCGCCGCCGCCTCGTCGTCGTCCACGGTGGTCCAGTCGTGCAGCAGGGTGACCTCGGAGCCGCCGTCCGGCGCCGCGTCGACCTGCCACTCGCCGCCCATCGAGGCGACCGGCGGCGAGGAGACCACCTGCCGGAAGGTGATCCGGCGGGCCGCCGGATCCAGCGTGCGGCGCGAGGTCCAGTCCCGGACCTCGCCGTTGGCCAGCGCCCACAGGTGGATCAACTGCTGGTCGCCGTCCGGTACTTCGGTGACCTCGGCGTGCACGGTCGGGGTGAAGACCTGCGGCCACTGGCCGGCGTCGGCGAGCAGCGCGTAGACCTGGTCGGGATCGGCCGGCACCGTGGTGCGGTGCCGGGTGGTGCGGATGCGTGGTTCAGCCACGGCGAAGCTCCTTGGGGAAGGGTCGGTCAGTAGTTGCCCAGGCCGCCGCAGACGTTGAGCGCCTGCGCGGTGATCGAGGCGGCCGTGCGGGTCGTCAGGTAGCCGACCAGGCCGGCCACCTCCTCGGGGGTGGAGTAGCGGCCGAGCGGGATCTTCGCGTGGAACTTCTCCAGCACCTGCTCCTCGGTGATCCCCCAGTGCGCGGCATAGCCCTGCCGGACCCGCTCCGCCATCGGGGTCTCCACGTAGCCGGGGCAGACCGCGTTCACGGTGATCCCGCTGCCGGCCAGCTCCAGGCCGAGGGCCTTGGTGAAACCGACCACTCCGTGCTTGGAGGCGGAGTACGGCGCGGCCAGCATCACGCCCTGCTTGCCGCCGGTGGAGGCGATGCTGATGACGCGTCCGTGCCCGGACTCCCGCATGCCGCCGGTGGTCAGCACCTCGCGGGTGACCCGGAAGACCGCGGTGAGGTTGGTGGCGATCACGTCGTCCCAGAGCTCGTCCGGGAGTTCGGCGGTGATGCCGCCGCCGCCCCGGCCGGCGTTGTTGACCAGGATGTCCAGCGGGCCGTACGCGGCGACCGCGGCCTGCACCAGGGCGCGCACCGCGGCGCCGTCGCGCACGTCGGCGGCGCTGCCCCGGACCTCCAGGCCGCGACCGCGGAGCTTTTCCACGACCGTCGCCACCAGATCGGCGTCCCGGGCGCAGAAGTACACCGGGTGCCCGGCCTCGGCGAGGTGCTCGACGACGGCCAGGCCGATGCCGCTGGTGCCGCCGGTGACCAGGGCGGGCCGGCGTTGGGGGGTGGTCTTCTCGACCATGGTGGGGCTCCCTGAGGTTGGGGTCGGGCTGTCGTCGAAAGCCCTCGGTGGAAAGGGGGTTCAGGCCCGGGCGGCGGCCGGGGCGAGGTCGTCGAGGCCGAGCGGCTGCACCGGGTGGCCCTCCTCGACCAGGACGCGGACCGCCCGCAGCACGTCGAGGCGGTCCGCCTCGGGCTGCCGGGCCCGGGTGCCGAGCAGCGGCGCCACCGCGCTGCGCCCGCTCGCCACCTCGCGGTGCCGGCGGGCCAGTGCGGTCAGGCCCTGCCCGGGCCCGGCCTCGACCAGCAGGTGCGGGCCGCGGCTCAGCAGCGCGTCCAGGGCCGGGGCGAACAGCACCGGCTCGGCGGGCTGCATCGCCCAGAACACCGGGTCGCAGGCGGAGCCCGGGTCGAGCTCCCCGCCCGTCCGGCCGGAGAAGACCGGTGTCTCGGGCGGGGCGAGGCGCACCCCGGCGAAGCCGGGCAGCGCGCGGCGGCAGCACTCGGCCAGCGACGGGCTGTGGAACCCGCTGGTCGCCCTGGCCCGCATGCAGGTGTGGCCGGCCGCCCGCAGCCGCTGCGCGACCTGCTCCAACTGCGGGTCCGGGCCGGCCAGCAGCACCTGCTGCGGCCCGTTGACCGCGCCGACCACCACCTCGGCGGTGAGGTACGGCGCCAGCTGCGCGGGGTTGGCGGCGACCGCGAGCATCCCGCCGGGCGGCGCGTCGGCGATCAGCTCGACCCGCTCGGCGAGCAGCCGGACGGCGTCCGGCAGCGCCATCACGCCGGCCAGCACCGCGGCCACCGCCTCGCCGGCGCTGTGCCCGACGAACGCGGCGGGCCGCAGCCCCCAGGCGGTCAGCATCCGGGCGAGCGCGTAGTCCACCGCGAAGATCAGCGGCTGGGCCCGGGACACGTGGTCGAGGTCCACCGCGGGCCGCTCGGCCAGCCAGTCGGCGAGCGCCTGCTCGCCCAGCGGGCCGAGCAGCCCCAGCACCTCCTCGAAGGGCTCGGTGAACGCGGGCACCCGCCCGTACAGGCCGCGCGCCATGTTCGGGTACTGCGAACCCTGGCCGGGCAGCAGCAGGGCGACCGGGCGCGGCGGCCGCAGTCCGGTGTCGGCGTCCACCGGGTCAGACGCTCTCGGCCGACGGCTGCTCCCCGCCGTTGACCACGGTGAGGAACTCCCGGGGCGTCTCCGCCGAGGCGGCGTCGTCGTCCAGCTCGACGCCGAAGTCGCGCTGGATCACGCCGATGGCCTGGAGCAGCGCCAGCGAGTCGTAGCCGAGCTCCGGGAACGGGATGTCGAGGATGTCGCCGGACAGGTCGACGGACTCGTCGGCGCCGGCGTTCTCGCGCAGGATCCGGGTCAGGGTGGGCAGGTCAAGGACGCTCATCGGGCGGTCTCCTCGGAATCGGTGGTGTCGTTGCAGCCGCGCAGGACCAGCGCGGAGTTGAAGCCGCCGTAGCCACGGGCCAGCACCAGTGCGGTGCGCAGCCGGGCCGGGCGCGGCGCCCCGGTGACCAGGTCGATGCGGTGCTCGGCGGCCGGCGCGTCGACCGGCGCGGTCGGCGGGATCAGTCCGTCGCGGATCGCCAGCAGCGCGGTGGCGATGTCCAGCGCGGCGCCGCCGAAGAGCCGCCCGGTCATGCTCTTGGGCACCGTGACAGGCACCCCGTACGGGCCGAACAGCTCGGTCAGGGCGTCGGACTCGATGCGGTCCAGCTCGGGCACGGCCGCGCCGTCGGCGAACACCACGTCCACCTCGTCCGAGCCGATCCCGGCGTCGTCGAGGGCGAGCCGGGCGGTCCGCAGCAGCCCGGGCGGGCGTCCGCTGTCCGGCGCCGGGTCCAGGGTGGCCGCGTACCCGGCGACCTCGCCGTACCGGCGGGCGCCGCGGGCGCGGGCCTGCTCGTCGTCCTCCAGGACCAGGATGGCGCCGCCCTCGCCGGGCACGTAGCCGCCGGCGTCGGAGGCGAACGGCAGGTAGGCGCGGTCCGGGTCGGCCGCGGTGGAGAGCAGCCCGGTGGCGATCTGCGGTGCCCAGCCCCACGGGCAGAGCGCCCCGTCGACCCCGCCGGAGACCACCACGGGCGTGCCGCGGCGGATGTGCCGCCGGGCGTGGCCCAGCGCGTCGATGCCACCGGCCTGCTCGGTGACCAGCACCCCGCTCGGCCCGCGCAGGCCGTGCCGGATGGAGATCTGGCCGGAGTTGACGGCGTAGAACCAGGCGAACGACTGGTAGGCGCTGACGTGGTCCTTGCCCTGCGACCAGAGCGCCTGCAGCTCGCGCTGGCCGAACTCGACGCCGCCGCCGGAGGCCGCGGTCACCACTCCGGCGCCGTAGCGCGGCAGTTCCTCGGGGCGCAGCCCGGCGTCGGCGATGGCGCCCTCGGCGGCGAACAGCGCCAGCCGGGTCATCCGGTCGGTCTGCGGCAGCAGCCGGCTGGGCAGGTGCTCCGCGGCCTCGAAGTCCGGGATCTCGCCCGCCACCCGGGACGGGTAGGAGGACGCGTCGAACCGGGTGAGCGGACGCAGTCCGCCGCGGCCCGCCAGCGTGGCCCGCCAGTAGGCGTCGGTCCCGAGGCCGTTGGGGGCGGCCACCCCGATACCGGTGACGACGGCGGTCATGGCATTCTCCGATCCGGGCGGGCCAGCACCATGGCGCTCTGGAAGCCGCCGAAACCACTGCCGACGCTGAGCACCGCGTCGGTGCGCTGCACCCGGGCCTGGAGTGGCACGTAGTCCAGGTCGCAGTCCGGGTCCGGCTCGTGAAGGTTGGCGGTGGGCGGCACCGTGCTGTGCTCCATCGCCAGCGCGCAGGCGGCGATCTCCAACGCGCCGATGGCGCCCAGCGAGTGGCCGATCATCGACTTGATCGAGCTGACGGGGGTGCGGTAGGCGTGCTCGCCCAGGCTGACCTTGAACGCCGCGGTCTCGTGACGGTCGTTCATCTTGGTGCTGGACCCGTGCGCGTTGATGTAGTCCAGGCTGTCGGGGCCGAGCCGGGCCTCGTCCATGGCGGCGGTGATCGCCGCGGCCATCTCGACGCCGTCCGCCTTCAGACCGGTCATGTGGTAGGCGTTGCAGCGCGAGGCGAAGCCGGCGATCTCGGCGTAGATCCGGGCGCCGCGGCGCCGGGCGTGCTCCAGCTCCTCCAGCATCAGCACCGCCGAACCCTCGCCCAGCACCAGGCCGTTGCGGGTCCGGTCGAACGGCCGGGAGGCGTGCTCCGGGTCGTCGTTGCGGGGCGTGGTGGCGTGGATCGCGTCGAAGCAGGCCGAGGTGATCGGCGAGATCGGCGCCTCGGTGGCGCCGGCCACCATCACGTCGACGGAGCCCTCCCGGATCAGCTCGGCCGCGTGGCCGAGCGCGTCCAGGCCGGAGGTGCAGCCGGTGGAGACCACGGCGGCCGGGCCCTCGGCGCCGGCCAGCCGGGCCACCTCGACCGCCATCGAGCTGGGCACGAAGTGGCGGTACAGGTCGCGGACCGCGTAGCCGTGGTCGACCTCCCAGTGCCGGCCGCCGTCGCTGACCACCACGTACTCCTGCTCCAGGCTGGTGGTGCAGCCGACCGCGGAGCCCAGCGTGGTGCCGATCCGGCCGGGGTCGAGCGCCGCCACGGCCAGTCCGCTGTCGGCCAGCGCCTCGCGCGCCGCGACCACCGCGAACTGCGCGGCCCGGTCCAGGCGGCGGATCTCCTGCGGGCTCAGGCCCTCGCGGACCGGGTCGAAGTCGACCTCGGCGGCGACCCGGGAGCGGAACGGCGAGGGGTCGTAGTGGGTGATGGTGCGGGTGGCGGAGCGGCCGGCGGTGAGCAGCTCCCAGTACGCCTTGATCCCGATTCCCCCGGGGGCCACCGCCCCCAGGCCGGTGATCACCACCCGCCGGTCGGGCCTGCTCTCTCGGTGTCTCGTCACGCTGCTTCCGTGCCCTTTCCGCTCGGGCGCGGCGGCCCGAGCACCTCGATGACCGCGCACGACCAGGTGAAGCCGGCGCCGATGCCGACCAGCAGCACCAGCTGGCCGGGCCGCAGCGCACCACTGCGCCGCAGGTGGTCCAGGCCCGCGAACTGGTCCCCGGCGCCCAGGTGGCCGACGGCGCGGCTCCACGGCCAGGTGGACCGTTCCGGGTCGATGCCGAACGGTGTGAAGAAGGCCGCCTCCAGCCGTCGCCGGCCCAGGTGCGGCAGAACGAACCAGTCGATGTCGGCGAGCTTGTTGCCCGCCTCGTCCAGCGCCGTCTCCAGGGCCCGGCGCTGCCCGGCCGAGACCAGCGCGGTGCACCGGCCGACCCCGGTGCGGGAGACGAAGGCGCGCTTGGTGGTCTCCATGTCGACCACCGGGCGGTGCGCGAAGGGGGCGGCACCGAACGGGTCGTCACCGCGGTGCATGCCCTCCAGCTCCGGGGCGGAGACCGTGGCCAGCGAGCGCAGCCGGGCGAAGCCGTCGCGGTTGGACAGCAGCAGCGCGGAGCCGCCGTCGGCGTAGTGGGTGCCCGGGTCGCCGTTCCAGCGGTCGAACCCGGGTGCCTCGAACCGGTCGCCGGCGGTGAGCAGCGCGTGCCCCCGCCCGGGCGTGGCGGCCAGGTAGCCGGCAGCCAGCTCCAGCGCGGCCATCCCGCCGTTGGACAGCTGGCGGATCTCGACGGCCGGGCACGGCACGCAGCCCGGCGCGTCGGCCAGCACCTCGCGCTGGACGTAGGAGGCCGGCGCCCACAGGTCGTGGCCCTGGTAGTAGACGGTGGCGTGCAGCAGCAGGTCGAGCCCGGGCGCACCGGCCTCGGTGAACGCCCGGCGCGCGGCCCGGGCCGCCAGTTCGGGGCCCGACGGGCCGTCGGACACGGTCACCGCCAGGGCCTCGGTGCGGTCGGCGATCCGCGCGTCCAGCCGCCCGGCCGCGACGGCGGCCCGGACGTCCTGCGCGGGCGGCAGCTCGGTCGCGCCTCCCGCGATGAAGATCTCCGGGTATCTCACGCCCAGACCTCCCCCGTTCTTGAGCAGTGCGGTCGTCACCCGTCGCGGTCGTCACGCGTCGCGGTGGTCATGCGTCGTAGTGGTCACGCGTCGCGGTCGTCACGCGTCGTGGTGGTCATGCGTCGTGGTGGTCACGCGTCGTAGTGGTCGGGCAGACCGTCGGGGTGCCCGACGACCCGCGCCCGGAAAGATCCGTCGGACGGGCTCTCGCCTCGCGCCGTGACGGCTCCGCCATGGTGCGCACGAAACCTCGAACCCGACTGGATTCCCGTCGGAGCCCGTCGACCACCGGTGACCGGCGGCCGCCGACGGCCGCTGAACGCGGTGATCGCCGAGGGGGGTGGACTGCCAGGTAAGCAGGCCTATGCTTCGTCCGGAGAGTCTCAAGATCGAATGGGACGTCAGGCTGCTGCGGGACACATGGGGGACCGTTGACCGGACGCACTCGACACACCGGGCCGACCGGCCGCCACCACGAGGACGAGCGGGCCTCCGGCGGACGGCGGCTGCCCGACGATTTGGACGGGGCGGCCGGACCGTCCGCGCTGCTGGCCCGACTGATGGGCGGGGTCCCGCCGCGCCGACTGGCGTCGGCGCTGCTCGCCGTCATCATGGCGGGCTTCGTCGCGCAGAGCATGGTCGACATCTGCATCGGCATCTCCGGATCGCTCCGGCTGACCGGCCTGATGGTCGACTTCCTGCTGATCGCCGGGCTCCAGGTGGTGCACTGCCTGCCGTGCGCGGCCGGCCTGCGCCGACGGTTCGGCCACTGGACGCTGGCGTTACAGGCGGCGCTCGCCTTCGCGCCGCTCTACCTGGCGCACTGGAACACCGGCGCGATGATGGGCTTCGCCGGGGCGTCGGTGCTCCTCGTGCTGGCCGGGCGGGACGCCTGGATCGGGTACGGCGTCTTCCTGCTGGTGCTGGCGCCGACCGGGCCGGTCCTCGGCATGCCCGCGGCCGGGTCGGTCTACCTGGTGGTGGCCAACCTGCTCTCCTCGCTGGTGCTCTACGGCATCACCAGGCTGGTGGAGCTGGTCGACCGGCTGTACGAGGCGCGCTCCGCGATGGCCGCCATGGCGGTCGAGCGGGAGCGCCAGCGGTTCGCCCGCGACCTGCACGACCTGCTCGGCTACAGCCTCTCCACCATCACGGTGAAGTGCGAGCTGACCTCCGCGCTGGTCCGGGTCCGGCCCGAGCAGGCGCTCTCCGAGCTCACCGACGTGCTGGCGATCTCCCGCCAGGCGCTGGCCGACGTGCGCACGGTCGCCCGCGGCTACCGGGAGATGTCACTGCTCACCGAGATCGAGTCGGCCCGCGGGGTGCTGGCGGCGGGCGGCATCAGGGCACAGGTGGACGTCTCGGCGCCGGCGCCGTCGGGCGAGGCGAACACCGTGCTGGCCACCGTGCTGCGGGAGAGCGTCACCAACCTGCTGCGCCACAGCAAGGCCGAGGTCTGCCGGATCGAGTTCACCACCGAGGGCCCCAACCTCCGCCTGCTGGTGGCCAACGACGGGGTGCACACCGAGCGCATCGGCACCCGGGAACGCGGCACCGGCCTGGCCAACCTGGCCGACCGGATCGCTGGCGTGGGCGGCCTGCTGGAGGTCGGCGCCATCGAGGGCACCGACTGGTTCCGGCTGGCCGTCCAGGTGCCCGCGCAGTACTAGGACCTGTCCGGGGCCGCCTGTGCGCTGCTGCGCGCCCGAATAGTTGACGCGTACATGGCGGCGTGTCTGGTCCCGGACAGTCCGAGGGGAGACAGCCGAAGGCCCTTCCGGGGCGCTGCCGGACGGGCGAAGCTAATGACCGCCGCCAGGGAAACCGACCGGGCGGCGAACCGGAGAGAGTGCCAACCGCGGGGCACTGGACCGGAATTCCCCTTGCTGGAACCACTGCTGAGGAAGTCACCGACATGCTCAACTTTCCCGCCTGATTGCCGGTCACCCCGGCAACCGGCCTGGTCGGCCGGGATGTTCTCGGCCCTGGCCGGTCCGGCAGATCCTGCCGGGCCGGCCTTCGGCGATCAGTGGCCGTGGTGGTCGAGCCAGCCGGCCTCGCGGGCGATCCGGACGGCGTCCACCCGGTTGCGTGCGTTGAGCTTCATCACTGCTGCTGTGAGGTAGTTGCGGACCGTGCGGACCGAGAGGAAGAGCCGGTCGGCGATCTCGTCGGCCTCCGCGCCGTGTCCGGCCTGTCGCAGCACCTCGGTCTCGCGCTGGGTCAGCGGGTTCTCGGCCCCGGCGTCGAAGGCGGAGAGCGCGAGCTGCGGGTCGACCACCCGTTCCCCGGCCGCCACCGCCCGGATCGCCTCGCTGAGTTGACGCGGCGGCACGTCCTTGAGGATGAAGCCGGAGACCTTGCACTCCAGGGCGCGGCGCAGGGTGCCGGGCCGGCCGAGGCTGGTCAGGATGAGCGCGCGGCACTCGGGGAGCTGGTCGTGCAGCTGCGCGGCGGCGCTCAGGCCGTCCAGGCCGGGCAGGTCGACGTCGATGACCGCCACGTCGGGTCGCACGCGCAGCGCCTCGGACACGATCTGGTCGCCCCTGGCGAGCTCGGCGACCACCTCCAGGTCGTCCTCCAGGTTGAGCAGGGCGACGAGCGCGCCGCGGAGCATCGACATGTCCTCGGCGAGCAGAATCCGGATCACGCGCGTCCTCCCCGGCCCTGAGCGGGCTCCGACCTTACCGACCTCGCCCTCAGGGTACGAGATCTTGGGCCGTCCGGAGCCCGGGTCGCCGCAGAACCGCTTGAGCGCCGCTTGAGTCGGCCTGGAGAATGCCTTGACAATTCCTGGTGAATTTCCCGGTGGGCCTGTTCACCCGGGCATTCCCTGACTTACTCTCGACGCATGACGGACACTCTAGCAATGGCGGGAACGTCAATCGGCCTGCGCCGTATCGACCACGTCGGTATCGCGGTCCCCGACCTCGACGAGGCCATCGACCGGTACCAGCGCGTCTTCGGAATGCAGTGTGTGCATGTGGAGGAGAATGTCGAGCAGGGCGTGCGCGAGGCCATGCTCGCGGTCGACCCGCTGGACGCCGAGGGCAGCCGCATCCAGCTGCTCGCCCCGCTCTCCCCGGACTCCGTCATCGGGCGCTTCATCGGCAAGTCGGGCCCCGGGCTGCAGCAGCTGGCCTACACCGTGGCCGACCTGGACGCGGCCTGCGACGAGCTGCGGATCCGTGGCGTGCGGCTCCTCTACGACACTCCGCAGCGCGGCACCGCGGGCTCCCGGGTCAACTTCGTCTTCCCCAAGGACGCCGGCGGCGTACTGGTGGAGCTGGTCGAGACGGCCTGCTGACCCCTGCACCTCCTGCACCTCCTGCGCCTCCTGCACCATCCGCAACACCTGCACCAATCCCATCCCCCCACGCGAGGCCCCGGGCGACTGCCGCCCGGGGCCTCGTCGTTTCCGCAGGTGGAGGTGGATCCGCCGGAGTGCTGAGCCGCTCCTGCCGTCCTCGTCCCACCAGATGTTGATCACCCCGGCCGCGTCTCAACCTTTTGGTTGAGTTTCCGGCCCGACTGAATCAAACGGACGACGCAAAAAGGTTCGACCGTTATGCCGAAGACACCCGACAAAGTCCGCCCATAAGCTGCGGGCGCCGAGGAGCGGGAATTTTTCTGACAACCCTCCGTAGGCGGCAAGTCGGCACCCCGAATTCCTGGAGCGAAAGATGGCGAAGGCCGGGCACCGCAGCGAGTACACAACACTCGTCGACCACTACCGGGCGGTTTTCCTCGAGCACCCTCAGGACCGGACGTACCGGTTCCTGCCGGACGGGGAGGGCGCCCCGTTCTGCCTGACCAACGCCGAGCTCGACCAGCGGGCCCGCGCGCTCGCCGTGCTGCTGCGCGAACGGGTGGGGGCCGGCGAGCGGGCGTTGATCGTCTGCCCGCCCGGGCTGGACTACGTCGTGTCGTACTACGCCTGCCTGTACGCGGGGGTGATCGCGGTACCGGTCTACCCGCCGGATCCGACCCTGCTCAAGCGCACCCTGCCCCGGCTGGTCGGGGTGGTGGAGGACGCCAGGCCGAAGGCGGTGCTGGCCCCGGCCTCGGTGACCGCGACGGCGGACCAGTTCGCGGCGTACGTCCCGTCGTTCGCCGAGCTGCTCTGGGTCAGCGTGGACGAGATCGACCTGACCGCGGCCGACTCCTGGCAGCGGCCCGACATCACCGGCGACTCCCTCGCCTTCCTGCAGTACACCTCCGGCTCCACCAGCAGCCCCAAGGGCGTGATGGTCGGTCACGCCAACCTGGTGCACAACCTGGCGGCGCTCAACCGCCGCTTCTTCGACGCCACCCCGGACGACCACATGGTCATCTGGCTGCCGCCGTACCACGACATGGGCCTGATCGCCGGTCTGCTGGCGCCCGCCTTCGGCAACTATCCGGTCACCTTCATGCCGCCGTTCGCCTTCCTGAAGCGCCCGCTGCGTTGGCTGGAGGCGATCTCGACGGCCGGCGGCACGCTCAGCGGCGCCCCCAACTTCGCCTACGACCTGTGCGTGGCCAAGAGCACCGAGGAGGAGCGGGCCGCGCTCGACCTCAGCAACTGGCGCGTCACCCTGAACGGCGCCGAGCCGGTCCGGCTGGAGAGCATGGACCGGTTCGCCCGGGCCTTCGCGACGTCCGGGTTCCGCCGCCGGGCCTTCATGCCCGGCTACGGGCTGGCCGAGGCCACCCTCGCCGTCACCGGCGGGCACCTCGGCGAGCGGGGGGCGGTGCGCAGGCTGCAGGCCACCGCGCTCGCCGAGCAGGCCACCGCGGTGGACGCGGTGGACGGCGAGGAGTTCCGCACCGTCGTCGGCTGCGGCCCGTCGCTGGAGGACCAGCAGCTGGCCATCGTCGACCCGGTGACCCGGCGCCGGCTGCCGGACGGCAAGGTCGGCGAGATCTGGCTGGCCGGTCCGAGCATGGCGCACGGCTACTGGGCGCGCCCGCAGGAGACCGAGAACATCTTCCGGGCCGCCATCGACGACACCGGCGAGGGTCCGTTCCTGCGCACCGGCGACCTGGGCTTCCTGGACGGCACTGAGCTCTACGTGGCCGGCCGCGCCAAGGACCTGATCATCATCGACGGCCTCAACCACTACCCGCAGGACATCGAGCGCTCCATCGAGTCGGTGGACCCGGGGCTGCGCCAGGGCTGCGGCATCGCCGGAACCCGCGAGATCGACGGCGCCGAGCGGCTGATCATCGTGCACGAGGTGGGCGGCAGGCCGCAGGACCTGGACGCCGAGGCCGTATTCGCCGCGATCCGGGCCCGGGTCGCCGAGGTGCACGGCATCCCCGTGCACACCATCGCCCTGGTGCGGCGCGGCGGGGTGCCCAAGACCTCCAGCGGCAAGCTGCAGCGCTCGCTCTGCCTGGACACCTACCTGGCCGGCAGCATGCGCCCGCTCGCCGTCTGGACCGCGGACGGCAACGTGCCCAAGGCCGCCGAGCCCGTCGCCGAGCCCGTCGCCGAGCCCGTCACCGTCGCCGAGCCCGTCGCCGAGGACGCGCCGCAGGCCCCCGGCGCCCAGGAGATCGAGGCCTGGCTGACCGAGCGGCTGGCCCGCACCCTGGACTGCGACCCGGCCGGCATCGACCGCACGGCGCCGATCGCCGGGCTGGGCATGCGCTCGGTCGACCTGGTCTCGCTGATCGGCGAGCTGGAGCGCCACCTGGGCCGCACGCTCTCGGCCACCCTCGCCTGGGCCTACCCGACCGTCGAGGCGCTCGCCGCGCACCTGGCCGGCGCCGAGCCCCCGGCGGTCGAGACCCCGCAGGCCCCCGAGCCCGCCGAGCCCGCGTCCGTCCCGGCGTTCCTGAACCCCGCAGGCCCCCGAGCCCGCCGAGCCCGCGTCCGTCCCGGCGTTCCTGACCCCCGCCGCCACCGCCGAGTACGCCGCCGAGCCGATGGCCGTGGTCGGCATCGGCTGCCGTTTCCCCGGCGGCGCCAACGGCCCGGAGGGCTTCTGGCAGCTGCTCACCGAGGGCCGTGACGCCGTCACCGAGGTGCCCGAGGACCGCTGGAAGCTCGCCGACTACGCCACCGACGACCCCGCCGAGCCGGGCCGCACCACCAGCCGCTGGGGCGGCTTCCTGGACGACGTGCACGGTTTCGACGCGCAGTTCTTCGGCATCTCCTCGGCCGAGGCCGCCCGGATGGACCCGCAGCAGCGGCTGCTGGCCGAGGTCGCCTGGGAGGCGCTGGAGGATGCCGGCCTGCCCGCCGAGCAGCTGGCCGGCACCGCCACCGGGGTTTTCGTCGGCATCTCCAGCTTCGACCACGGTGTGCAGAACTTCCACGAGATCGAGAAGATCGACGCCTACACCGGCACCGGCAGCGCGCTGAGCATCGCCGCCAACCGGCTCTCCTACCTGTTCGACCTGCGCGGTCCCAGCATGGCCGTGGACACCGCCTGCTCGTCCTCGCTGGTCGCCGTCCACCAGGCCGCCGCCGCGCTGGCCTCCGGCGAGTGCACGCTGGCGCTGGCCGCGGGCGTCAACCTGATCCTCTCCCCGGCGCTGGCCGTCAACTTCTCCAAGGCCGGGGCGATGGCCTCGGACGGCCGCTGCAAGGCCTTCGACGCCCGCGCCGACGGCTACGTCCGGGCCGAGGGCTGCGGCGTGGTGGTGCTCAAGCCGCTCGGCCGGGCGCTCGCCGACAAGGACCGGATCTACGCCGTGGTGCGCGGCAGCGCCGTCAACCAGGACGGGCGCAGCAACGGCATCATGGCCCCCAACCCGCTCGCCCAGGAGGCGGTGCTGCGCGCCGCCTACGACGCGGCCCGGGTCCGCCCCGAGCAGGTGCAGTACGTCGAGGCGCACGGCACCGGCACCCTGCTCGGCGACCCGATCGAGGCCCAGGCGCTGTCCGCCGTGCTCTGCGCGGACCGCGCCCCGGAGCAGCCGATGCTGATCGGCTCGGTCAAGTCCAACATCGGCCACATGGAGGCGGCGGCCGGCATCGGCGGCCTGATCAAGGCCGCGCTGGCGCTCAGCCACCGCTCGATCCCGGCCAGCCTGCACTTCGAGACCCCCAACCCGCACATCCCGTTCCGGGAGCTGGCGCTGCGGGTGGTCGACCGGGCGCAGCCCTGGCCCGTCACCGCCGGCCCGGCGCTGGCCGGCGTCAGCTCGTTCGGCTTCGGCGGCACCAACGCGCACCTGGTGCTGGAGGAGGGGCCGCGCACCCGCCCGGCCGCGCCTGCCGCCGGCGACGCGGCCGCCGTCCGGCCGCTGCTGCTGTCGGCCCGCGACCCGCAGGCGCTGACCGCGCTCGCCGAGCGCTACCGCGAGCTGCTGGACCGGGCGGACGGCGCGCCGCTGACCGCCACCGCCGCGACCGCCGCGCTGCGCCGCACCCAGCACCCCGAGCACCGCCTCGCCGTGCTGGGCAGCACCGCCGAGGAGTGGCAGGCCGGGCTGGCCGCGTTCCTGGCCGGCGAGGAGCACCCCGCGCTGCTGCACGGCAGCCGGGTGCTCGGCCGTACCTCGCGCACCGCGTTCGTGTTCTGCGGCCAGGGGCCGCGCTGGTGGCCGGTGGCCGCCGACCTGATGGACGAGCCGGTGTTCCGTGCCGTCCTGGAGCGCTGCGACGAACTGCTGCGCCCGCACACCAACTGGTCGCTGCTGGCCCAACTCGCCGCTGGACAGCAGGAGTCCAGGCTCACCGACACCGCAGTCGGCCAGCCCGCGCTGTGCGCCGTGCAGATCGCGCTGGCCACCCAGTGGCAGGCCTGGGGCGTGCGGCCGGACACCGTGGTCGGCCACAGCGTCGGCGAGATCGCCGCCGCGCACGTCGCCGGGGCGCTCACCCTGCAGGAGGCGCTGCTGGTGGCGCTGCACCGCGGCCGGGTGCTGCACTCGGCGGTCGGCCGGGGCCGGATGGCCGTGGTCGGCGTCGGCTTCGACGAGGCCGAGCGGCTGGTCGCCGGCTCCGGCCTGGCCCGGGTCTGGGTCGCCGGGGCGAACGGCCCGCAGTCGGCGGTGCTGTCCGGCGACGGCGCCGAGATCGAGGAGCTGGCCGCCCGCCTGACCGCGGACGGGCTGTTCTGCCGGGTGCTGGAGTCGGTCGAGTTCCCCTCGCACTGCCCGCTGATGGACCAGCCCGCCGACGACCTGCGCCGCCTGCTGGAGGGCCTGGCGCCGCGCCCGACCAAGGTGCCGTTCCTGTCCACCGTGCACGGCCGGCTGCTGGACGGCGCCGAGCTGGACGCCGCCTACTGGGGCGCCAACCTGCGCAGCCCCGTGCTGTTCGACCAGGCGGTGTCCGCGCTGGTGGAGTCCGGCCACGGCGCGTTCGTCGAGGTCGGCCCGCACCCGACGCTGCTCGGCCCGATCGCGGACCGGCTCGGCGCGGACGGCGCCGACGGCGTCGCGGTCGGCTCGCTGCGCCGCGACGAGCCCGGCCGCCCCGCGCTGCTCGCCGCGCTGTCCCAGCTGCACTGCGCCGGCCACCCGGTGGACTGGAGCCGGCTGCTCCCCGTGGGCGGCCCCAACCTGACGCTGCCGTCCTACCCCTGGCAGCACCAGCAGAGCCGGCTCACCGACGGCCCGGCGGTCCGCCGCCGCACCGGCGGCGGCCACCCGCTGCGCGAGACCGCGCTGCGTTCCGCCGTCGAGCCCCGCACCCTGCACTGGAGCGCCACCGTGGACCGGGCCGGCTTCGGCTGGCTGGCGGACCACCAGGTCGGCGGCACCGCCGTGCTGCCCGCCGCGCTGCTGCTGGACGCCGCGCTGGCCGCCGCCCGGGAGGCGCTGGGCGAGCAGCGGGTGACGCTGGAGAACGTCGCGCTCACCGCCATGAACGTGCTGCCCGACGAGGCGGCCGACGCCACCTGGCAGTTGGTGCTGCAGCCCGGCGCCGGGAACACCGGCTCCTTCCGCCAGCTGTCCGGGCCGACCGGCGGGGCCGCGGCGGACGGCGGCTGGACCGAGGCCGCCACGGGCCGCTACCGGGTCGCCGACGAGGCCGGGCCGGCCTCCGTCGACCTGGCCGAACTGCGGGCCCGCTGCGCCGAGCCGGTCGAGGCCGAGGGCTTCTACCGGGCGATGGAGCGCGCCGGGATCGGCTACGGCCCCGCCTTCCAGGGCGTGCGCACGCTGCGGCGCGGCACCGGTGAGGCGCTCGCCGAGCTGCGCGACGCGGCGGAGCTCACCGGCGAGAGCGCCGCCCACCTGGTCCACCCCGCGGTCCTGGACAGCTGCCTGCAGGCGCTTGCCGCCGCGCTGGACGGCACCCTGGACGGCACCGCCACCCATCTCCCGGTCGGCGTCGGCTCGTTCACCCTGCACACCGCCCGCGCCGTGCCGGCCTGGGCACACGCGGTGCGCGGCACCGCCGAGCCGGACGGCTTCGCCGGCTGCCGGGTGGAGCTGCTGGCCGCCGACGGCACCGTCCTCGGCACCCTGGACGGCATCACCCTGCAGCGCCTCGGCGGCGCCGCGGACACCGAGCCGGGAGCGGAGGCCCTGCTCGACCTCGCCTGGCAGCCGGCCGACGCCCCCGCGCCCGCCGAGGGCGTCGAGCCGGGCGGCTGGTGGCTGCTGCTCGCCGACCAAGGCGGCACCGCCGACGCGCTCGCCGCCGAACTGCGCTCCCGCGGCGCCCAGGTGGTCACCGCCACCGCCGGCGAGCGGGCCGAACAGCTCGGCCCGGACGCCCACCGGCTGCCGCCGCTGGCCCCCGACGCCCTGCCCGGGCTCCTCGCCGAGCTGCGCGACTCCCGCCCCGGCAGCTGCCTCGGCGTGCTGAGCGCCTGGGCGCTGGACGCGCCCGAGCCGGAGGCGGACGGCGGCGAGCACCTGCTGTGGACCGGGCAGGACGCGGCCACCGCCGCCGCCCTGCACACCGTGCAGGCGCTGGCCGGCGCCGGCTTCGCCGCCCCGCCCCGGCTGGCGCTGCTCACCCGCGGCGCCCAGCACGTCCCGGGCGACGGGCCGGCCGTCGCGCTCGCCCAGGCCCCGCTGTGGGGTCTGGCCCGAGTGGCCGTCCTGGAGCACGCCGAGCTGCGGCCGCTCGTCGTGGACCTGGACCCGGCGACCGCTCCGGGCTCGGCCGTCGAGGCGGCGTTGCTGGCCGACCGGCTGCTCGCCGAGTCCGGCCCCGCCCAGCTGGCGGTGCGCGGCGGGACCTGCCTGACGCCCCGTCTGGAGCCGCGCCGCGCGGTGGACGGCGGCGCCTGGCACCGCCGCCGCTACGACCGGGCCCGGGACACCAACCTGCGGGTGCTGGCCGAGCGGCCGGGCATCCTGGAGAGCCTGGTGCCGACCGTGTGGCGGCGCACCGCGCCGGGCCCCGGCCAGGTGGAGATCGAGGTGGCCGCCGCCGGCCTGAACTTCAACGACCTGCTGAAGGCGATGGGCGACTGCCCGGGCCTGCCGAGCGGTGTGGTGCCGCTGGGCGGCGAGTGCGCCGGCCGGGTGGCAGCGGTCGGCGAGGGCGTGGACGACCTGCGGGTCGGCGACCCGGTGATGGCGGTGGCCGGCTCCACCATGGCCGAGTTCACCACCACCGGCCGCCACCTGGTGGTGCCCCGCCCCGAGGGACTGACCGACGAGCAGGCGGCCGGGGTGCCGATCGCCTTCCTCACCGCCGTGTACGGCCTGGAGTACCTGGGCCGGCTGGCCCCGGGCGAGACGGTGCTGATCCACTCCGCCGCGGGCGGCGTCGGGCTGGCCGCGATCCAGGTGGCCAAGCGCTGCGGCGCCGAGGTGTTCGCCACCGCCGGCAGCGAGGAGAAGCGCGAACTGCTGCGCTCGCTCGGCGTGGCGCACGTGCTGGACTCCCGTTCGCTGGAGTTCGCCGACCGGATCGCGGCCGCCACCGGCGGGCGCGGCGTCGACGTGGTGCTCAACTCGCTGGCTGGCGAAGCGCTCACCCGCAGCATGGAACTGCTCGCCCCCGGCGGGCGGTTCGTGGAGATCGGCAAGCGCGACGTCTACGGCGACACCCCGCTCGGGATGCGGCTGCTCAAGGACAACCGGTCGTTCTTCGCCGTCGACCTGGAGTACTCGTTCGCCGAACAGCCCGCCCTGGTGCGGCACTTGTTCGCCGAGGTGGCCGAGGGCTTCGCCCGGGGCGAGTTCGGCGCGCTGCCGGTGACCGCCTTCGGCTACGGCGAGGCGGCCGAGGCCTTCTCCTTCATGGCCAAGGCCAGGCACATCGGCAAGATCGTGCTGCGGCCCGAGGCGCAGCCGCAGGTCGCGGTCCGCGCGGACCTGCCGCCGGTCGGCCCCGGCGCCAGCTACCTGGTCACCGGCGGTCTCGGCGGCCTGGGTCTGGCCAGCGCGCGCTACCTGGCCGACCAGGGCGCCCGCCACCTGGTGCTGGTCGGCCGCTCCGCCCCGTCCGCCGAGGCCGAGGCCGCGATCGCGGAGCTGCGGGAGCGCGGGGTGTCCGTGCTGGTGCGCCCGGTGGACGTCTCGCGGCGCGCCGAGGTGGACGCGCTGCTCGCCGAGATCGACGCCGAACTGCCGCCGCTGGGCGGTGTGGTGCACACCGCCGGTGTGCTGGACGACGGCCTGCTGCTCCAGCTGGACCAGCAGCGCTTCCAGGCTGTCGCACAGCCGAAGGCGGCCGGCGCGTGGCACCTGCACGAGGCCACCCGGGAGCGGGAGCTGGACTTCTTCGTCCTCTACTCCTCGGCCGCCGCGCTGCTCGGCTCCGCCAGCCAGGCCAACTACGCCGCCGCCAACGCGTTCCTGGACGGACTGGCGCTGCACCGCCGCTCCCAGGGCCTGCCCGCGCTGAGCATCGCCTGGGGCCCGTGGTCCGAGGTGGGCCTGGCCGCCCGGCCCGACCGCGGGGGCGCGCTGTCCACCCGCGGTGTGCTCAGCCTGAGCCCGGCCGACGGCATCGCCGCGTTCGACCGGCTGATGCGCACCACCGACCCGCTGGCCTGCGTGCTCCCGCTGGACCGGGAGCGCCTCGCCGAGGCCGCGGCCGGCGGCCTGCTGCCCGCGCTGCTGCTCGACCTGGTCGCCGACCGGACGGGCGCGGCCACCGGGGCCACTGCCCGGCGGGCGTCCGGCGAACTGCGCGGCCGGCTGCTGGCCGTGGAGCCGGGCCGGCGCCGCCGGACCCTGCTGGTGCGGCACTGTGTCGACCAGGCCGCCAAGGTGCTGGGCCTGGAGCCGTCGCTGGTCGACCCGGCGGCGCCGCTGGTCGGCCTCGGATTCGACTCGCTGATGTCCCTGGAGCTGCGCAAGCGCCTGGAGGCATCCACCGGCACCGACCTGCCGGCCACTCTCACCTGGCGCTTCCCCTCGATCGAGGTGATGGTGCCGTTCCTCGCGGAGCAGATGGAGATCGCGCTGGAGGCCGCCGTCGAGCAACCGGTGCAGGCCGCCGCCGAGTCGGTCGCCGAGGCCGAGCTCGACGAGCTGTCCATCGAGGACCTCGAAGCCCTCCTCGCCGCCAAGTCCGCACAGTTCGAGCAGATTCACGAAGGGCGTTGACCATGACCGCGACGAACGACACCCTCAAGCGCGCCTATCTGACCATGGAGAAGATGCAGCGCCGCATCGACGAGCTCTCCGGCGCCCGCACCGAACCCATCGCCGTGGTCGGCCTGGGCCTGCGCCTCCCCGGCGGCGCGGTGGACGCGGACAGCTACTGGGAGATCCTCCGGCAGGGCATCGACGCGGTGAGCGAGATCCCCGCGGACCGCTGGGACGCCGACGCCTTCCACCACGAGGGCGAGCCGCGCCCCGGCAGGATGGCCACCCGCTGGGGCGGCTTCCTCGACCACGTCGACCGCTTCGACCACGATTTCTTCGGCATCTCCCGCCGCGAGGCCCTGCTCATGGACCCGCAGCAGCGGATGAGCCTGGAGGTGACCTGGGAGGCGCTGGAGAACGCGGGCATCGCGCCCAGCGCGCTGGCGGGCACCCGGACCGGCGTCTTCATGGGCGTCTCCAGCTGGGACTTCGCCACCGAACACCTGCGCGGCCCGCTGGACTTCAGCGCCTACGCCAGCACCGGCTCGGCGCACAGCGTGCTCACCGGCCGGCTCTCCTACGTGCTCGACCTGCACGGCCCGAGCGTCGCGGTGGACACCGCCTGCTCCTCCTCGCTGGTCGCCGTCCACCAGGCCTGCCAGAGCCTGCGCAACCGCGAGTGCGACACCGCCCTCAGCGGCGGCGTCAACGCGGTGCTGTCGCCGCTGCCCAGCGTCTCGTTCACCCAGTTCGGCCGGATGGTCTCGCCGGACGGCCGCTGCAAGGCCTTCGACGCCGACGCCAACGGCTATGTCCGCAGCGAGGGTTGCGGCGTGGTGGTGCTCAAGCGGCTGTCCGACGCCGAGCGCGACGGCGACACCGTGCTGGCGGTGATCCGCGGCGGCGCCGTCAACCAGGACGGACGCAGCGCCGGCCTCACCGCCCCCAACGGCTCCGCCCAGCGCGACGTGGTGCGGGCCGCGCTGGCCGCCGCGGGCGTCCGGCCGGAGCAGGTCTCGCTGATCGAGGCGCACGGCACCGGCACCCTGCTCGGCGACCCGATCGAGGTGGAGGCGCTGGCCGACGTCTACGGCCGCCCCGAGGGCAACCCGGTCTACCTGGGCTCGTGCAAGACCAACATCGGCCACCCGGAGGCGGCGGCCGGCATCGCGGGCCTGATCAAGGTGGTCCTGGCGCTGCGCAACGACGAGATCCCCGGCACCGTCCACTTCAAGAAGCTCAACCCGAACGTCTCGTTCGACGGCACCACCTTCGAGGTGCCCACCGGCCGCACCGCCTGGCCCGCCACCGGCGGCCCCCGGACCGCGGGCATCAGCGCCTTCGGCTTCAGCGGCACCAACGCGCACCTGATCGTCGAGCAGGCCCCGGTCCGTCCGGAGACCCCGGAGGCCGGGCAGGACGGGGCGGACCGCCCGCTGTCCGTGCTGCCGCTGTCCGCCAAGAGCGACGCCGCGCTGCTGCGCCTGGCCGAGCGCTACCGGGAGCGGCTCACCGCGCCCGACGCCACGCCGCTGGCCGACCTGTGCCACTCGGCCGCCACCGGCCGCTCGCACTTCCGCCACCGGCTCGCGGTGGTCGGCGCCGACCGCGCCCAGGCCGCCGACCGGCTGGCCGAACTGGTGAAGGAGGGGCTGCCGGCGACCGGTGCGACCGAGCCCTCCGAGGTGGTCTTCCTGTTCACCGGCCAGGGCCCGCAGCGCCCCGGGATGGCCCGGGCGCTCTACGAGCAGCAGCCCACCTTCCGCAAGGCGATCGACCGCTGCGACGAGATCCTGCGCCCGCTGCTGGACCGCCCGCTGCTCTCCTACCTCTACCCCGAGGAGCAGGACCGCGAGCTGATCCAGCGCACCGGCTACGCCCAACCCGCGCTGTTCGCCGTCGAGTTCGCCATGTCCGAGATGTGGCGCTCGTGGGGCGTGGAGCCGGGTGCGGTGCTCGGGCACAGCCTCGGCGAGTACGTCGCCGCCTGCGTGGCCGGCGTGATGAGCCTGGAGGACGGCCTGATGCTGGCCGTCGAGCGCTCCAAGCGGATGGAGTCGCTGTCCGGCACCGGCGCGATGGCCACCGTCTTCGCCTCCGAGATGGAGGTCGCCGAGGCGCTGATGGAGATCGCCGACGACCCCGACCGGATCGCCGTCGGCGCCGTCAACGGCCCCGCCAACACCACGATCTCCGGCGACGCCGAGCTGGTCGACCTGGTCTGCGCGCACTTCACCGCGCTCGGCGTGCAGGCCAAGCGGCTGCACATCACCACCGCCTCGCACTCCCCGCTGATGGAGCCGATCCTGGAGCCGCTGCGGCAGGCCGCGCTGCGGGTCGACTTCCAGCCGCCGCAGATCCCGCTGATCTCCAACGTCACCGGGGAGCTGTGGGACTGGGCGGAGGCCCCGGACGCCGAGTACTGGGTGCGGCACGCCCGCCGCGCGGTGCGCTTCGCCGCCGGCGTCGGCACCCTGCGCAAGCTCGGCTACCGCACCTTCATCGAGATGGGCCCGGCGCCGACCCTGCTCGGCCTGATCAGCGACAGCCTGCCGGCCGGCGACGACACCCTGCTGCTGCCCAGCCTGCGCCCCAAGCACGACGACTGGGAGGTGCTGCTGGCCGCCGTCGCCGAGCTGTACACCCGCGGCACCGACCTGGACTGGCAGGGCTTCGACCGCGACTACCGGCGCGCCCGGGTGGCGCTGCCCGGCTACCCGTTCGAGCCCACGCCGTGCTGGCGGGAGCGCCGCCCCGCGGACGCGGCGGACGCCGACGCCCTGGAAGGCGCCGAGGAGCCGGCCGCCGAGCAGGACGAGGCCGACGACGAGAGCCTGCTGTACCGGCTGGCCTGGCGACCCGTCGCCGACGCCCCCGCCGACGCCCCGGCCGCCGGGGCCCGCGGCTGGGTGCTGCTGGCCGACGGCTCCGGCTTCGGCGAGCAGCTCGCCGAAGCCGCCGCCCGGCGCGGCGAGCCGTGCGTGCTGGTCCGCTCCGGCGCCGACTACCGGCACGTCGCCGGGTCCGGCAGCGCCGAGGTCCGCGCCGACCGGCCGGCCGACCTGGTCCGGCTGCTGGACGAGCTGACGGTGCCGCAGGGCGGCCGCGTCGAGGTCGTCCAGCTGGCCGGCCTCGACGCGCAGGACCCGGCCGACGGCCGGTGGACCGGCGTGCTGGACGCCGTCCGCACCGCGCAGGCGCTGGACGGCCGGGCGGCCCGCCTCTGGCTGGTCACCCGCGGCGGCGTCCGGGTCGGCGGCGAGCCGACCGGTCCCGCCCCGCTGGCCGCCGCCCTGTGGGGCCTGGGCCGCTCGCTCCAGGCCGAGCAGACCGCCGTCTGGGGCGGCCTGGTCGACCTCGACCCGCGGCAGCAGCCGGCCGACGGCGCCGAGCAGCTGCTGGACGCCGTCGTCCGCCGCGACGCCGACGGCGAGGACCAGGTCGCGCTGCGCGACGGGGTGCGGCACGCGGCCCGCCTGGTCCGGGAGCCGGCCGAGTCCGGCCCGGCCCGCCCGGTCCGCTGGCGCCGGGACGCCTCCTACCTGATCACCGGTGGTCTGGGCGGCGTCGGCCTGGCCACCGCGCGCTCGCTGGCCCGGGCCGGCGCCCGGCACCTGGTGCTGGTCGGCCGCTCCGCCGTGCCGCCGCGCGCCGAGTGGTCCGAGCTGCCGGCCGACCACCCGTTCGCCGACCGGGCGGCCGCGGTGCGCGAGCTGGAGGCGCTCGGCGCCGGCGTCCGGCTGGTCTCGCTGGACATCGCCGACGAGGCCGCCGTGCAGGCCTTCCTGACCCAGGAGGAGCGCGAGGGCCGCCCGCCGATCCGCGGCGTGCTGCACGCCGCCGGCATCGGCGCGATGGTGCCGCTGGCCGAGCTGGACGCCGCCGAGCTGGACCGCCAGCTGCGCCCCAAGGCGCTCGGCGCCTGGGTGCTGCACCAGGCCTTCGCCGAGCGGGAGTTGGACTTCTTCGTGCTCTGCTCCTCGACCAGCGCGGTGCTCAGCTCCCCGTACGTGGCCGCCTACGCCGCCGCGAACGCCTTCCTCGGCGCGCTCGCCGAGCTGCGCCGGGCCGAAGGCCGGCCCGCCCTGACGATCGACTGGGGCATCTGGGAGAACACCGGCATGGCGGCCCGGAAGGCCGAGGAGACCCCGGGCGTGAGCCGCGGCATGGGCACCCTGCGCCCGGCCCAGGCGCTGCGGGTGCTGCACCGGCTGCTCGGCCGCGACGCCGCCCAGCTGGCCGTCGTCCCGGTGGACTGGGACGAGTGGGGCCGCGGCTACCGGGCGCTCTCCGGCTCGCACCTGCTGACCGAGCTGGTCGGCGCCGGCGACGGCTCGACGGGCTCCCGGCCCGCCCGCCGCGGCGGCCCGGTGCTGCCCGGCCGCGAGGAGCTGGCCGCGCTGCCCGCGGCGGAGCGGTCCGGCGCGCTGGCCGCGCAGCTGCTGACCGCGGTGGCCGCGGTGCTCGGGGCCAGCCCCGACGCGCTGGAGCCGCAGGCCCCGCTGATCAGCCTCGGCCTCGACTCGCTGATGGCCGTGGAACTGCGCAACGCCATCGACCAGGCGCTCGGCGTCAACGTGCCGATCTCCGACTTCCTCAAGGGCGCCACCGTGCGCGCGCTGGCGGAGCGCCTGGTCGCCGAGGTGTCGGCCGACGACGAGCCGGCCCCCGCCGCCCCGGCGATCGGCCGCGCCGTCCGACTGGAGGACCTGGCCGACCAGTTGCTCGCCGAGATCGACAGCCTGCCCGAGCTCCCCGTCGAGGCGCCGGGCCGAGGAGAGTCCCGATGACCGACACCCTGGACACCAAACTCGCCGCGCTGGAACGCAAGTTGGCGGCGCTGCCGCCCGAGCAGCGGGCCAAGTACGAGCGGCTGCTGAAGGAGCAGGCCGAGGCGGGCACCGTCTTCCCGCTCTCCGTGACGCAGCAGGGCATCTGGTTCTTCGAGCAGCTGCGCCCGAGCAACCCGGCCTACACCATCCTGGGCGCGGTGCGGCTGCGCGGCGCCCTGGACACCGCGGTGCTGCGGAAGGCGGCGGCCGAGGTGGTGCGCCGGCACGAGTCGCTGCGCACCGTCTTCGAGCTGCGCGACGGCCGCCCCGTGCAGGTCGTCCGCCCCGAACTGCCGCTGGACTTCGCCGAGTCGCCCGCCGCCGACGGGCAGCCGCTGGAGGCCGCGATCGCCGCGGCCGTCGCCGGCCCGTTCGACCTGGCCGCCGGCCCGCTGCTGCGGCTGCGACTGCTGCACCTGGGCCCGCAGGACCAGGTGCTGGCCGTGGCCATGCACCACCTGGTCTCGGACGGCTGGTCGATGGGCCTGCTGATCACCGAACTGGGCACCCTCTACGAGGCGTTCGGCGCCGGCCGGCCGTCCCCGCTGCCGGGCCTGCCGATCCAGTACGGCGACTTCGCGGCCTGGCAGCAGAAGCAGGCCGAGACCGCCGACCAGGCCGCGCACCTGGCCTACTGGCGCGAGCACCTGGCGGGCGCCCCGGCGCAGTTGACACTGCCCACCGACCGGCCGCGCCCGTCGGTGCAGGGCTTCAACGGCGCCTCCTGCCCGGTGGAGCTGGAGCAGCCGCTGATGGCCGAACTCGCCGCGCTCGGCCGGGCGAACGGCGCCACCAGCTACATGGTGCTGCTGGCGCTCTTCCACGTGCTGCTGCACCGCTGGAGCGGCCAGCAGGACGTGGTCGTGGGCGTGCCCACGGCCGGCCGGGAGCGGGCCGAACTGGAGCCGCTGATCGGCTTCTTCGTCAACACCCTGCCGGTACGGGTCGGCCTGGACGGCGACCCGTCGTTCGCCGCCGTGCTGGGCCGGGTGCGAGAGGCCTGCCTCGGGCTGTACGCGCACCAGGACGTGCCGTTCGAGCGGCTGGTGGAGGAGCTGCGCCCGGAGCGCGACCTCAGCCGCCCGCCGATCTTCCAGAGCTGCTTCTCCTACCAGGACGACCCGGTGGCGGCCCGCCCGATCGGCGGGCTGCGGCTGGAGCGCCTGGAACTGCCCGCCCAGGGCGCCCGGTTCGACCTGGAGTTCCAGTCGTTCACCCGGGACGGCGCGCTGAGCGGCTGGTTCGAGTACGACCGCGACCTCTTCGAGCCCGACACCATGGCCCGGATGGCCGGGCACTTCCGGCGGCTGGCCGAACTGGTGGTCGCCGCCCCCGACACCCCGGTGGCCGAGCTGGAGCTGCTGGACGCCGACGAGCGCCGGCAGGCGCTGGCGGCGGGCGAGGGCGCCGCCCGCGAGTGGCCGGGCGCCGGCTGGATCCACGAGGTCTTCCAGCAGCAGGCGCACCGCACCCCGGACGCCGAGGCGCTCCGCTTCGAGGGCGAGAGTCTGAGCTACGCCGAGCTCAACCGGCGCGCCAACCGGCTGGCGCACACCCTGATCCGGCTCGGCACCGGCCCCGACTCGCTGGTCGGGGTGGCCATGGAACGCTCGGTCGAGCTGGTGGTCGCGCTGCTGGCGGTGCTCAAGGCGGGCGGCGCCTACGTCGCGCTGGACCCGGGCCTGCCCGCCCAGCGGCTGGCCGGCATGCTGGAGGACGCCCCGGCGCCGGTGCTGCTCACCCAGCGCCACGTCCGCGACCGGCTGCCGGACACCGGCTCCGCGACCGTCCTGCTGGTCGAGGAGCACGCCGCCGGCGGCGCCGACACCGACCCGAACGTCGAGCTGTCCGGCGAGCACGCCGCCTACGTCATCTTCACCTCCGGCTCCACCGGCCGCCCCAAGGGCGTGGTCAACGTGCACGCCGGGATCCGCAACCGCCTGCTGTGGATGCAGGACGCCTACCGGCTGGACGGCACCGACCGGGTGCTGCAGAAGACGCCGTTCTCCTTCGACGTCTCGGTCTGGGAGTTCTTCTGGCCGCTGATGGCCGGCGCCACCCTGGTGGTGGCCCGCCCGGACGGGCACCGCGACCCGGCGTACCTGGTGCGGACCCTCCGCGAGGAGTCCGTCACCACGGCGCACTTCGTGCCGTCCATGCTGCAGGCGTTCGTCCAGGAGCCGGGCGTCGAGGAGTGCACCGCGCTGCGCCGGGTGGTGTGCAGCGGCGAGGCGCTGCCGCGCAGCCTGCAGGACCGGTTCTTCGCCCGCTCCGGGGCCGAACTGCACAACCTGTACGGGCCGACCGAGGCCGCCGTGGACGTCACCGCCTGGGCCTGCCGCCGGGACGACGACCCCCGGGCGGTGCCGATCGGCCGGCCGATCGCCAACACTCGGATGTACGTGCTGGACCGGGCGCTGCGGCCGGTCCCGCCGGGCGTCGCCGGGGAACTGCACATCGCGGGCGCCAACCTGTCCCGCGGCTACCTCGGCGACCCGGAGCGCACCGCGGAGCGGTTCGTCGCCGACCCGTTCGACCCCGCGCCGGGCGCCCGGCTCTACCGGACCGGCGACCTGGCCCGGTTCCGCTCCGACGGCGCCATCGAGTACCTGGGCCGGCTCGACCACCAGGTCAAGCTGCGCGGGCTGCGGATCGAGCTCGGCGAGATCGAGTCCGCGCTGACCGGCCACCCGCGGGTCCGCGAGGCCGTGGTGACAGCCCGTCAGCAGCCGGCCGGGGACGTCCGGCTGGTCGCGCACCTGACCGCCGAGGGCGACGCCCCGGCGACCGGCGAGCTGATCCCCTTCCTCAAGGAGCGGCTGCCCGAGTACATGGTGCCGTCCGCCTTCATGGTGCTGGACGCCTTCCCGCTGACCAGCAGCGGCAAGACCGACCGCAAGGCGCTGCCCGAACCGCCCGCCGAGCGCCCGGAGTTGGCGAGCAGCTACACCGCTCCCGGGGCCGGCCTGGAGGAGAGTCTGGCCGAGCTGTGGCGCGAGCTGCTCGGCGCCCGGCGGGTCGGCCGGGACGACAACTTCTTCGAGCTCGGCGGCCACTCGCTGCTGATGGTCGAGCTGCGCGCCCGACTGGCCGCCCGGCTGGGCCACGAGCTGTCCATGGTGGAGCTGTTCCAGCACCCCACCGTCGGCTCGCTGGCCGGCCACCTGGAGCGGTCCGGCCGACAGGACGACGCCCTGCTGAACGCCGCCCGGGACCGCGCCGCGAACCGCCGCAGGCGCGCCGCCGTGCGCCGCGGCCGCAGCACCCCCGCAACTGACGCAAGTGACAGGTGATGGACGTGTACGAGACCGACTTCACGCACGACGAGCAGGACGAGCACGTCGCCGTCATCGGCATGGCCGGACGGTTCCCCGGCGCCCCCGACGTCGAGTCGCTGTGGCAGCAGCTCGCCGCGGGCCGGGAGACCGTCTCCGCGCTCACCGACGAGGAGTTGCTGGCCTCCGGCGTCGACCCGGAGCTGCTGCGGCACCCCGACTACGTCAAGGCCAAGGGGGTGCTGGCCGACGCCGACCGCTTCGACGCCGGCTTCTTCGGCTTCAGCCCCCGCGAGGCGGAGCTGCTCGACCCGCAGCAGCGGGTCTTCCTGGAGTGCGCCTTCGAGGCGCTGGAGGCGGCCGGCTGCGACCCGCGCACCTTCGACGGCCGGATCGGCGTCTTCGCCGGCGCCAGCCTCAACTCCTACCTGCTGCGCAACCTGCCGGGCGACCCGGAGGCGCTGGAGGAGAGCGGCATCTACCGCACCCTGCTCGCCTCCGACAAGGACTTCCTGGCCACCCGGGTCTCCTACAAGCTGGGCCTGCGCGGCCCCGGCATCACCGTGCAGACCGCCTGCTCGACCTCGCTGACGGCCGTCCACCTGGCCTGCCAGAGCCTGCTGTCGGGGGAGTGCGACATCGCGCTGGCCGGCGGCGTCTCGGTGAGCAGCCCGCCGGCCGGCGGCCACCTGTACGAGCAGGGCGGCATCCTCTCCGCCGACGGCCACTGCCGTCCGTTCGACGCGGCGGCCGGCGGCACGGTGGCGGGCAACGGCGCCGGCGTGGTGGTGCTGCGCCGGCTGGCCGACGCCCGTGACGCCCAGGACGCCGTCCAGGCCGTGGTGCTGGGCAGCGCGATCAACAACGACGGTGCGCTGAAGGCCGGTTACACCGCGCCCAGTGTCGACGGACAGGCCGAGGTGATCGCCGAGGCGCTGGCCGTCGCCGGGGTCGCGCCGCGCACCATCGGCTACGTCGAGGCGCACGGCACCGGCACCGCGCTGGGCGACCCGATCGAGGTCGCCGCGCTGACCCAGGCGTACCAGCTGCACCCCGAGGCCACCGACGAGACCGGCTACTGCGCGCTCGGCGCGGTGAAGGGCAACGTGGGCCACCTGGACGCCGCCGCCGGCGTCACCGCGTTCATCAAGGCGGTGCTGGCGCTGCGTCACCGGGCGATCCCGCCGATCGTCAACTTCAGCGAGCCCAACCCGGGCCTGAAGCTGGAGACCAGCCCGTTCTACGTCCCCACCGAGCTGCGGGACTGGCCGGGCGCCGAGCACCCGCGCCGGGCCGGGGTGAGCGCCTTCGGCATCGGCGGCACCAACGTGCACGTGGTGCTCCAGGAGGCGGCCGAGCCGCTCGCCGCCGCTCCCGCGACGGCCGGGCGCGCCGAACTGCTGACGCTCTCCGGCCGCACCCCCGAGGCGCTCGCCGCCAACGCCGAGCGGCTCGCCGAACGGCTGGACGCCGACCCGGAGCTGCCGCTTCGCGACGTGGCCCACACGCTGGCCCGCCGGCGCGGCTTCGAGCACCGGGCGGCCGTGGCCGCCGCGGCCGGTTCGGAGGGCCGTTCGGCGGCCGTCGCCGCGCTGCGCAGGCTCACCGGCACGGCCGCCGCCGAGGACGCCCCGGTCGCCTTCCTGTTCCCCGGCCAGGGCGCCCAGTACGTCGCGATGGCCCACGGCCTGTACCGCGAGGAGCCCGCCTTCGCGGCCGAACTCGACGCCTGCGCCGAGCTGTTCACCGCCGAGCTGGGCGCCGACCCGCGTACCCTGCTGTTCCCCGGCCCCGACGCCGACCCGCAGCAGGCCGCCGCCGCGCTGGCCCGCACCGAGATCACCCAGCCGGTGCTGTTCCTCGTCGAGTACGCGCTCGCCAAGTTCTGGATGGCCCAGGGCGTGCACCCGCGGGCGATGGCCGGCCACAGCATCGGCGAGTACGTCGCGGCCTGCCTGGCCGGTGTGTTCTCGCTGCCCGACGCGGTCCGGCTGGTCGCCGCCCGCGGCCGGCTGGTGCAGTCGATGCCGGCCGGCGAGATGCTCGCCGTCTTCCTGCCCGAGGCCGAACTCGCACCGCTGCTGGACGAGTTGCCCGAGCTCGACCTGGCCGCCGTCAACTCCACCGCGCTGTGCGTGGCGGCCGGTCCGGCCGAGGCGGTGGAGCGGCTGCGCAAGCGGCTGGTGGCCGACGGCACCGCCTGCCGCCGGCTGCACACCTCGCACGCCTTCCACTCGGCGAGCATGGACGCCGCCGTGCAGCCGTTCACCGACGTGGTGCGCGGCGTCGAACTCAGGGCGCCGCGGATCCCGTTCTGCTCCGGCCTCACCGGACAGTGGATCACCGACGAGCAGGCCACCAGCCCCGCCTACTGGGGTGAGCACCTGCGCGGCGCGGTCCGGTTCCGCGACGTGCTCGGCCTGCTGCTCGACGACCCGGAGCTGTTCCTGCTGGAGGTCGGCCCGGGCCGCTCGCTCACCAACTTCGCCCAGCAGCACGACTCCTGGAGCCCGGAGCGGACCGCGGTCGACTCGCTGCCGCACCCCAAGGACAGCACCGACGACCGCACCCACCTGCTGGCCGGCCTGGGCGCGCTGTGGAGCGCGGGCGCCCCGGTGGACCGCGCGGCGGTGTGCGGCGGCGGCGCGCTGACCGCGCTGCCCGGCTACGCCTTCCAGCGCCGGCGGTACTGGATCGAGGCGGGCCCGCGCACCGCGCCGAAGCCGCGCAGCGCGGCCCTGCCGCTCGACGACTGGTTCACCACCCCCGGCTGGCGCCGCCTGCCCGCCGGCCCCCGCACCGGCGACGCCCGCGACGCGGTCTGGGCGGTGCTCGGCACCGAGCAGCCGCTCGGCGCCGAACTGGCCCGGCAGTTGGAGGCCCGGGGCGCCACGGTGCGGCGGATCGGCCGGGCCGACGGCCTGGACCGGGACGCCTGCGCCACCCTGATCCGCTCGCTGGACACCACCGGCGAGGCCGCCTCGATCCGGCTGGTCCACCTGGGCGCGCTCACCGACCCCGCCGCCGGGGACGGACTCGACGCCGACCGGCTGGCCGCCGCCCAGCGGACCGGCTTCGACACCCTGGCCACCCTGGCCCAGGGCCTGCTGGACGCGGCCCCCGCCCGCCCGGTGCTGCTCGACGTGCTGGCGAGCGGCGTCTTCGAGGTCACCGGCGACGAGCCGCTGCACCCGGAGGGCGCCCTGCTGCTCGGCCCGTGCACCGTCATCCCGCAGGAGGTCACCGGGGTCGAGTGCCGGCTGCTGGACGTCGGCGCGGGCGCACCCGCCGCGGTCGCGGCCGGCCTGCTGGACGCCGCCGCCCGCCAGGAGCCGCAGCTGGCGCTGCGCGGCCGGCACTGGTGGAGCCGCACCTTCGACGCCGTCGAGCTGCCCGCCCCCGAAGCCGGCCCCGGCGGTCTGCGCGACGGTGGCGGCTACCTGATCACCGGCGGGTTCGGCGGCGTCGGCCTGGCGATCGCCGAGCAGATCGCCCGCACCGTGCGGCGACCGGTGCTCGGCCTGCTCGGCCGGTCGCCGCTGGCCGCCGACGACCCCGCGCTGCACCGGCTGACCGAGCTGGGCGCCGAGGTGCTGCCGCTGCGCGCGGACGTCACCGACGCCGCGCGGACCGCCGAGGCGGTGGCCCTGCTGCGGGCCCGCGCCGGGGCGGTGCACGGCGTGGTGCACGCGGCCGGCCTGCCGTCCCGCGGCCTGCTGATGGGCAAGACCCCCGAGGACGCCGCCGCCGTCCTGGCCGCCAAGACCCTCGGCACCCTGGTGCTCGACCGGGTGTGCGCGGACGACGACCTGGACTTCCTGCTGCTCTGCTCCTCGCTGACCGGCCTGCTCGGCGGCCCCGGCCAGAGCGACTACGCGGCGGCCAACGCCTTCCTGGACGCCTACGCGCAGTGGCGGCGCCGCTCCGGCGCCCCGGTGACGGCGGTGGCCTGGGACACCTGGCGCGGCGTCGGCATGGCGGCCGGACTCGATGAGTCGGCCGCAGCCCCCGGCACCCCGACCGCGCACCCGCTGCTGCGCCGGCTGCCCGGCGGCGACGGGAACGGCCGCGGCTACACCGGCTCGATCAGCACCGCCGACAGCTGGATCATCGCCGACCACCGGATCATGGGCCACGGCCTGGTGCCGGGCACCGCCTACCTGGAGCTGGTCCGGGCGGCCGTCGCCGACCTGACCGGGGCGGCCGGCGTGGAGCTGCGCGACGTGCTCTTCGCCCAGCCGGTGATCGTGCCGGACGGCCAGTCCCGCTCGCTGTGGACGGCGCTCGCCGCGGACGGCGATGAGCTGCGGTTCACCGTGCGCAGCAACCACCCCGCCACCGGGCCGATCCACGCCATGGGCACCGCCGTCGCCCTCGACGAGGCGCCGCCGGTGCGCGACCTGGCCGCGCTGCGCGCCGCGTTCGCCGAGGTGGCGCCGGTCGACGACGAGGACGAGCTGAAGCGGCTCTTCAAGCTCGACCTGCTGGTGCAGGGCAACGGCATCGAGTTCACCCTCGGCCCGCGCTGGCACTGCCTGCGCGGCGCCCGGGTCACCCCCGAGCGGCTGCTGGTCTCGCTCCGGCTGCCCGAGGAGCACGCCGGCGACCTGGACGCCTACCTGCTGCACCCGGCGCTGCTGGACGTGGCCGGCGTGTCGGCCCGGATCCAGATGCCGGACAAGGGCTACTACCTGCCGTTCACCTACCGCTCGCTGAAGGCGCTGGCCCCGCTCACCGCCGAGATCACCTGCGACGTCGCGCTCAAGGGCTCGCCCGACGGCGGCGAGAGCCTGACCTGCGACATCGACATGCTGGCCGAGGACGGCCGGGTGCTGGTCCGGATCACCGACTTCACCCTGAAGCGGATCAACGACCTGGACGGCATGCGCGACCAGGTCGCCGAGGCCGTGGCCGCCGGCGCCGCCCCGGCCCCGGCCGCGCCGCAACTCCCCGAGGCGCTGCGGCTGCTGGCCGAGGGCATCACCGAGCAGGACGGCCAGGAAGCGCTCGCCCGGGTGCTGGCCAACCCCGAAGCCCCGGCCCAACTGGTGCTCTCCCACCGCGAGTTGTCGCAGATGCGGGCCGTGGCCCGGAGCATCACCCCGGCCCTGCTGGCCGGCGGGGACGACCAGGCCGCCCCGGCGCTCGGCCGCCACCCGCGCCCCGACCTGTCGACCCCCTACCAGGAGCCGGCGACCGACGAGGAACGCGCCGTCGCGGAGATCTGGCAGGAGGTGCTGGGCGTCGAACAGGTGGGCACCGCCGACGACTTCTTCGCCCTCGGCGGGCACTCGCTGGCCGCCGTGCAGATCGGCACCAAGATCCGCAGCCGGCTGGGCGTCCCGCTCGACCTGCGCGGCTTCTTCGAGGACCCCACCGTGGCGCACACCGTCGCCCTGCTGGCCGCCGGCGGGTCCGAGGAGGACCCGGAGGACGCCATCACGGCCCGCTCCGACGACGAGTCGGCCGACCTGGACGAACTGTCCGACGAACAAGTGGAAGCGATGCTCGCCGAGATGCTCGCCGCCGAGACCGACGACCTGGAGAACCTGGCATGACCGACAACGTCGACCTGAGCCGGCTCACGGCGGAGCAGAAGCGCGCGCTGCTCGCCCGGAAGCTGCGCCGCAAGGCCGGCCCCAAGCGGGTGCCGGCGTCCTTCGCCCAGAAGCGCCTCTGGTTCATGGAGCAGCTCGCCCCGGGCAGCGCGGCGTACAACATCCCGGGCGCGCTGCGCGTCCACGGCGCCCTCGACATCGAGGCCTGGCGCCGCAGTTGCGTGGCGCTGGTGCAGCGGCACGAGGCGCTGCGCACCGTCTTCGAGGAGGTGGACGGCGAGCCGGTGCAGGTGATCGCGGAGTCCGGCGAGCCGGAGTTCACCGTCGTCGCCTGCGAGCACCTGCACGGGCCGGACGGCGAGGAGGGCATCAAGGAGCTGGCCCGCGCCGAGTTCGCCCGCCCGTTCGACCTGCGGCGCGGCCCGCTGCTGCGGATCACCCTGCTGCGCCTCGCCGCCGAGGAGCACGTGCTGCTCCTCACCATGCACCACATCGCCGGCGACCTCTGGTCCACCTCGGTGGCGTTCCGCGAACTGGTGGCGTTCTACCGCGAGTTCAGCACCGGCGAGGACGCCGGACTGCCGCCGCTGAAGATCCAGTACCCGGACTACGCGCTCTGGCAGCGCGACCGGCTGGCCGGGGACGCCCTCGGCCCGCAGCTGGAGTACTGGCGCACCACCCTGCACGGCGCGCCGCCGATGCTCGAACTGCCCACCGACCGCCCGCGCCCGGCGGTGCTGGGCAGCCGGGGCGGCTCCCGCCCGTTCCGGCTGTCGGCCGAAACCGCCGACGCCATGCGGGAGTTCAGCCGCGGCGAGGGCGCCACCCCGTTCATGACCATGCTCGCGGCCTACCTGGTGCTGCTGCACCGGTACAGCCGGGAGGACGACATCGTCGTCGGCGTGCCGGTCGCCAACCGCGGCCGGCGCGAGGTCGAGCCGCTGATCGGCCTGTTCGTCAACATGCTGGCGCTGCGCACCGACCTGTCCGGGGCGCCGACCTTCCGCGAACTGGTCGCCCGGGTGCGGGAGACGGCGCTCGGCGCCTTCGCCCACCAGGAGCTGCCGTTCGAACGGCTGGTGGAGGAGCTCCAGCCGGAGCGCGACCTCTCCCGCTCGCCCGTCTTCCAGGTCTCCTTCATCTACCAGAACATCGAGCTGCCCCGGTTCGACGGCGTCGGCCTGCGGATGGAGACGATGGAGGTGGAGAGCGCCACCTCCCGCTTCGACCTGGTGCTGGAGGTCTTCGAGCGGCCCGACGGGCTGGGCGGCAGCCTGGAGTACAACCGCGACCTGTTCGAGCCGCAGACCGTGGACGGCTTCGCCCGCCACCTGGAGCGGCTGGTCGGGACGCTGCTGGCGGAGCCGGACCGCCCGGTCGGCGGGCTGCCGATGCTGTCCGACGACGAGAGCCGGCAGCTGCGCGAGCGCTGGAACGACACCGCGCGCGACTGGCCGCTGCCGCTCGCCGCGCACCGGCGGTTCGAGGACCTGGCCGCCCGCACCCCGGACCGCGAGGCGCTCCGCCTGGAGGCCGACGGCGCCCCGCTGAGCTACCGCGAACTGAACGAGCGGGCCAACCGGCTGGCGCACCGCCTGATCGGCCTCGGCGTGGGCCGCGACGTGCTGGTCGGGATCTGCCTGGAGCGCTCGCCGGAGCTGCTGGTGGCGATGCTCGCGGTGCTCAAGGCGGGCGGCGCCTACGTGCCGCTGGACCCGGGCTTCCCCGCCGACCGGATCGCGTACACCCTGGAGGACTCCGGCCTGCGGGTGCTGCTCACCCAGCGGAGCGTCCACGACGAGCTGTTCGGCGACCGCGGCCCGGAGACCGGCGCCGAGGTGCTCTGCCTGGACGAGCTCACCGCCGAGCTCACCGGCGGGGCCGCGCACGACCCCGGCGTCGGGACCGACCCGGACGACCTGGCCTACGTCATCTACACCTCCGGCTCCACCGGCCGCCCCAAGGGCGTGCAGATCCCGCATCGGGCGCTCGGCAACTTCCTCCACTCGATGGGCGAGCGCCCGGGCCTGGCCGCCGACGACGTGCTGCTCGCGGTGACCACCGCCGCCTTCGACATCGCCATGCTGGAGCTGCTGCTGCCGCTGGTCACCGGCGCCCGGGTGGTGCTGGCCCGCCGCGAGAGCGCGGCCGACGGCGGCCGGCTGGCCGCCGAACTGGCCGACTGCGGCGCCACCGTGATGCAGGCGACCCCGGCGACCTGGCGGATGCTGCTGGACGCCGGATGGACCGCCGGGCCCGGCCTGACCGCCCTGGTCGGCGGCGAGGCGCTGCCCGCCGAGCTGGCCGCCCGGCTGCTGGCCACCGGCGCCACCGTGTGGAACATGTACGGCCCCACCGAGACCACCATCTGGTCCTCGGTCTCCCACGTCGACGGCGGCCCGATCTCGATCGGCGAGCCGATCGCCAACACCACGCTCCAGGTGCTGGACGCGGCCGGCGGCCCCGTCCCGGTGGGCGTGCCCGGCGAACTGTGCATCGGCGGCGACGGCCTGGCCCGCGGCTACCTGGGCCGCCCGGAGCTGACCGCCGAGAAGTTCGCCGACAGCGCCGAGGGCGAGCGCCTGTACCGCACCGGCGACCTGGTGCGCCGCCGCCCCGACGGCCGGATCGACTTCCTCGGCCGGCTCGACCACCAGGTCAAGCTGCGCGGCTACCGGATCGAGCTCGGCGAGATCGAGTCGGTGCTGGCCGAGCAGCCGGTCGTCGCCCAGGCCGTGGCGCTGGTCCGCGAGGACACCCCCGGCGACCAGCGCCTGGTCGCCTACCTGGTCCTGGAGGACGCGGACCCGGCCCCGGACGGGCCGACCCTGGCCCGCGAGCTGCGCGCGGCGCTGGCCGACACCCTGCCGGACTACATGCTGCCGTCCGCCTTCCTCGTCCTGGACGCCCTGCCGCTGACCCCGAACGGCAAGATCGACCGCCGGGCGCTGCCCGCCCCCGAGGGCGGCCGCGGCGAGCTGCGGGCCCTGTACGCCGCCCCGCGCAACCCGGACGAGGAGCTGCTGTGCCGGCTCTTCGCCCGGGTGCTGGACCGCGACGAGGAGGCCGCCGAGGTCGGCATCGACGACAGCTTCTTCGAGCTCGGCGGCCACTCGCTGCTGGCCACCCGACTGATGTCGCAGATCCGCTCCGCCTTCGAGGTCGAACTGCCGGTCCGCGCGCTCTTCCAGGCGCCCACCCCGGCCAAGCTGGCCGAGCGGCTGCGCGCCGCCGCGGGCCCGGTCCGCCCGGCGCTGCTGCCCGCCGACCGCCCCGAGGTGCTGCCGCTCTCCTTCGCCCAGCAGCGGCTCTGGTTCCTGCACCGTCTGGAGGGCCCGTCGCCCACCTACAACATCCCGGTGGTGCTGCGCCTGCGCGGCGAACTGCACCCGCAGGCGCTGCACGCGGCGCTGGGCGACCTGGTGGCCCGGCACGAGGCGCTGCGCACCGTCTTCCCCGACACCGACGGCGTGCCCCGCCAGCTGGTGCTGCCCGCCGCCGAGGCGGCGCCCGAGCTGCACATCACCGAGCTGACCGAGGAGGCGCTGCCCGCGGCGATGTCCCGGGCCGCCCAACACGCCTTCGAGCTCACCACCGAACGGCCGCTCCGCGCGGAGCTGCTGGTCCTCGGTGAGCGCGACCGGGTGCTGGTGCTGACGATCCATCACATCGCCGCCGACGGCTGGTCGCTGGCCCTGCTCGGCCGCGACCTCGCGAACGCCTACACGGCCCGCTGCGACGGCGCCGCCCCGCAGTGGAGCCCGCTGCCCGTCCAGTACGCCGACTTCGCGCTGTGGCAGCGCCGGCTGCTGGGCGACGCGGAGGACCCGGAGAGCCTGCTGGCCCAGCAGTGCGCCTACTGGAGCCGGGCCCTGGACGGTCTGCCGGAGCGGATCGCCCTGCCCACCGACCGCCCCCACCCGACCCGCACGTCCCGCCGCGGCAGCACGCTGGAGTTCTCCTGGGACGCCGACCTGCACGCCGAAGTCGCCCGGGTGGCACGGGAGAACGGGTCCAGCGCCTTCATGGTGGTGCACGCGGCGCTGGCCACGCTGCTGCACCGGATGGGCGCCGGCACCGACATCCCGCTCGGCATCGCGGTGGCCGGCCGCCTCGACGAGGCCGCCGCCGAACTGATCGGCTTCTTCGTCAACACCCTGGTGCTCCGCACCGATCTGGACGGCCGCCCGAGCTTCCGCGAGCTGCTGGCCCAGGTGCGCGAGCGCAGCCTGGACGCCCTGGCCCACCAGGACATCCCGTTCGAGTACCTGGTGGACCTGCTCAAGCCGTCCCGCTCGCTGGCCCACCACCCGCTCTACCAGACCGCGCTGGCCTGGCAGAACACCCCCGACGCGGACGCCACGATGCCGGGCGTGGCGGTGCAGCGCCTCACCGTGGACACCGACTCCACCCGGGTGGACCTCCACTTCGCGCTCACCGAGCGCCGCCCGGCCGCCGACGGTTCCCCCGCCGGCGTGGACGGTGTGGTGGAGTTCAACACCGACATCTTCGACCGGGGCACGGTCGAGGCACTCGCCGAGCGGCTGGGCCTGGTCCTGCGGGCCGTCCTCGCCGACCCGGACGCCCCGGTGGACGACGTGGAGGTGCTCACCGCCGCGGAGCGCCGCGCCCTGCCCGGCTGGAACGACACCGCCCGCCCGGTGCCGCAGGGCACCCTGGCGGAGCTGTTCGAGGCCCAGGCGGCCCGCACCCCCGACGCCGTCGCCGTGGTCTCCGCCGACCCGGAGCAGCCCGGCGAGCTGACCTACCGGGAGCTCGACACCGAGGCCAACCGACTGGCCCGGCTGCTGCTCGCCCGCGGCGCCGGCCCCGGCCGGATCGTCGCGGTGTCGCTGCGCCGCTCCACCCGGCTGGTGACCGCGCTGCTGGCGGTCGCCAAGACCGGCGCGGCCTACCTTCCCGTCGACCCGGGCTACCCGGTCGAGCGGATCGACTACATGCTGCGGGACGCCGCCCCGGCGCTGCTGGTGACCCTCGGCGCGGACGCCGACGACCTGCCCGACGGCCCGGTTCCGTGCCTGCTGCTGGACGCGCCCGCGACCGTGGCGCAGCTGGCCGCGGCGGACCCGGGCGTCCCGGGCGCCGAGCGGCCGACCGCGCAGCACCCGGCGTACGTGATCTACACCTCCGGTTCCACCGGGCGTCCCAAGGGCGTGCTGGTGCCGCACACCGGCATCGGCAGCCTGGTCGCCGGACAGCGCGAGCGGTTCGCGGTCGCCCCGGACAGCCGGATGCTGCAGTTCGCCTCGCCGAGCTTCGACGCCGCGGTGGCGGAGATGCTGGTCACGCTGCTCTCCGGGGCCGCGCTGGTGGTGGCGCCCGCCGACCGGATGCTGCCCGGCGACCCGCTGGTGCGCACCTGCGCCGACCACCGGGTCAGCCACGTCACGCTGCCGCCGAGCGTGCTGGCCGTGCTCGACCCGGCGAGCCTGCCGACCGTCACCACGCTGGTCACGGCCGGCGAGGCCTGCCCGCCGGAGACGGTCGCCGCCTGGTCGGCCGGCCGCCGGATGATCAACGCCTACGGCCCGACCGAGACCACCGTCTGCGCCACCATGAGCGACCCGCTCACCGGCGGCGCGGCCAGGCCCCCGATCGGCCGTCCGATCGTCAACGCCCGCGCCCACGTGCTGGACGAGCGCCGCCGGCCGGTGCCGGTCGGCGTGCCGGGCGAGCTCCTGGTGGGCGGCAGCGGCGTGGCCCTCGGCTACCTTGGCCGCCCGGACCTGACCGCCGAGCGCTTCGTCGACGGCCCCGACGGGGAGCGGCTGTACCGCACCGGCGACCTGGTGCGCCGACTGCCCGACGGGCAGCTGGACTTCCTCGGCCGGATCGACGACCAGGTGAAGCTGCGCGGCTTCCGGATCGAGCCCGGCGAGATCGCCTCGGCGCTGCTGGCCCACCCGGAGATCGCGCAGGCCGTGGTGGTGGTCCGCGAGGACCGGCCCGGCGTGCAGCAGCTGGTCGGGTACGTGGTGCCCGTCGCCGGCACCGCCCCGGACCCGGCGGCCCTGCGCGGCCACCTGGCCGGGCAGCTGCCCGGCCACCTGGTCCCGGCCGCCTGTGTGCTGCTGACCGAGCTGCCGCTGACCCCCAACGGCAAGGTGGACCGGGCGGCCCTGCCCGCCCCCGAGGCCGGCGCGGCGGCCTGGGCCGAGCGGATCGCCCCCCGCACCGCTCTGGAGCGCGCGGTCGCCGCCGCCTGGTCGGCGGTGCTGGGCGTGTCCGAGGTGGGGGTGCACGACGACTTCTTCGACCTCGGCGGGCACTCCCTGCTGGCCACCCAGCTGGCCGCCCGGCTCGGCGCCGAGCACGGGGTTCCGGTGCCGATCCGGGTGCTCTTCGACCGGCCCACGGTGGCCGGCCAGGCGGGCTGGCTCGACGACCACCGGGACGACGCGGAGCGGGAGCGGATCCCGCTCGCCGACCGCACCGCGGGCATCCCGCTCTCCTTCTCCCAGGAGGACCTGGTCAGCTACCACCCGGTGCCGGTCGAGCACCACTTCCACAACGTGCTCACCGCCCTGGTGCTGCGCGGCGCCCTGGACCCGGCGGCGCTGCGCGGCAGCCTGGACGCCATCGCCCAGCGCCACGAGGCGCTGCGCACCCGGATCGGCAGCGTCGACGGCGTGCCGTGCCAGCTGGTGGACGAGGTCGGCAGCTGGCCGCTGGACGTCGTCGACCTGACCGACCTGGACGACGAGACCCGCGAGAAGGAGCTGCGGCGGCTGCTCACCGAGCAGGAGCTCGGCTCGTTCCGGGTGGCCGACGAGCCGCTGGTGCGCGGCGCGCTGATCGCGCTGCGCCCCGACGAGCACGTGCTGGCCCTGGTGATGCACCACCTGGTCACCGACAACTGGTCGTACGGCGTGCTGTTCCAGGAGCTGCGCGCGCAGTACGCGGCCCGGGTGGACGGCGCCGAGCCGCCCGCGCTGCCCGAACTGCCGGTCCAGTACCCGGACTTCGCCGACTGGCAACAGCGCCGCCGGGCGGCCGGGGCGCTGCGCGAGCGGTCCGGGCACTGGGAGCGGCGGCTGGCCGCGCTGCCCCCGTCACCGGTCTTCCGGGCCCCTGAGCACCAGCTGCTGGAACCGGCCGCCGGCGCCACCCGCGGGTTCGCGGTGTCGGCCGCGGAGGGCACGGCGCTGGCCGAGCTGGCCCGCGAGGAGGGCGCGACCCTCTTCATGGTGGTGATGGCGGCCTTCCAGCTGCTGCTGTCCGGCTACGCCGGTCGGGAGGACATCACCGTCTCCTTCCCGGTGGCCGGCCGGGAGCAGCCGGAGACCGAGAACATGATCGGATTCTTCGTCAGCCACCTGCTGGTCCGAACGGATCTGGCCAAATCGCTGACTTTCCGCCAACTTGTCGGCCGGGTGCGGGAGGAGACCCTCGACGCCTACGCCAACCAGGGGGTGCCGCTCTGGCACCAGGAGGGCATCCGGGAGCGCGGCCGCGACCCCTTCGCGATCTCGTTCAACCTGCTCAACGCCACTGTTCCGGCACTGGAGTTGACCGGTTTGACCGCCGCTCCGCTGGACCTCCGGATCGGTGACGACTACGTCTTCCCGGAGGTCATCATCGACATGGAGGCGTCGGCCGTCGACCTGGCGCTGATCCTCCGCCGCTTCGACGACGGGTCGCTGCGCGGCATGTGGCTGTACGCCCTGGACGTGGTCGACCCGCGGACGATGGCGGCCATGATGCGTCAATGGCATGTCCTGCTCAGTGAATTGACGGTCGGTCCGGACCGTCGGCTGGCCGAGCTGGTCGAGGTAATTCGCCAGGGCTGATCCACGATCAATGATTCGTTTACTATTCTTTTACCATTCGTCCCGGCGGGTCCGCCCGCCGGGACGGACCGGAGGTGATTGATGTACCCCGCCCCCGCCCCTGCCCGATCCGCGGCCCTCGCCGACGCCCCGCGGCGGCTGCCGCCCGGCCGGGTCCGGCTGCTCTGCCTGCCGTACGCGGGCGGAGCCGCCTCGCTCTACCGGGGATGGGGCGCGCTGGCCGACGACCGGGTCGAGGTCTGCCCGGTGGAGCTGCCGGGCCACGGGCGCCGGCTGGCGGAGAGTCCGGTCTCCCGGCTGCGGCCGCTGGTCGCCCTGCTGGCGACCGAGCTGGAGCCGGTGCTGGACCAGCCGTTCGCGTTCTTCGGCCACAGCATGGGCGCGCTATTGGCGTTCGAGCTCTGCCGGGAGCTGCGGCGGCGCGGTGCGGCCGAGCCGGAGCACCTGTTCGTCTCCGGGGCCTCGGCGCCGGACGCGCCGCGCACCCGTCCGGTGCTCCACGCGGCCACCGACGAGGAGGTCAAGCAGGAGCTGCGCTTCCTCGGCGGCACCCCGCCGGAGCTGCTGGACAACCGGGAGCTGATGGAGCTGATGCTGCCCACCCTGCGGGCCGACTTCTCGGTGCTGGAGACCTACCACTACCGTCCGGAGCCCCCGCTGACGGTGCCGATGACCGTCTTCGGGGGCGCCGCGGATCCGTCCGTGCGACCCCAGGCGCTGCAGGGCTGGCGGGCCCAGACCAGTGCCAGGGCCCGGCTCGAAATGCTGCCCGGGGACCACTTCTTCCTGCACGCCTCGGTGGTCGAGATCCTCGGCGCCGTCGCCGGGGCCCTCGACGCCGGCGAGGTCGGCAACCCGGCCTAGCCGGAGCACCGGGTCGGCGGGCCGCCCACTGCGGGCCCCGCCGACCCGGCGGGCTGCCCGGTGCGGACCCGTCGATCCGTCAGGCGGTCTGCCGCAGTCCCTGTTCGACCGCTCTGATCAGCCCGGACTCGTAGGCGAGCGCCACCGCGTGGGCCCGGCTGCGGACGCTGAGCTTGGTCAGCAGGTGGTGGACATGTGAGCGGATGGTGGCCGAGGAGACCGAGAGCTTGTTGGCGATCTCCTGGTTGGCGTAGCCCTGCGCCAGCAGGAGCAGCACCTCGGCCTCCCGGTTGGTCAGCGCGTCCGGTGCCAGCGGCAGGTCGCGTTCCTCGGACGCCTTCGTCGCCGTCGGGATCCGGGTCATCTTCAGCGGACCGCAGGTCGGCATGATCAGCGTGTCGTTCGCGGCGGCCACCCGGATGATGTCCGGCAGCGCCTGGGGCCGCCCGCGTGGGTCGAAGACCGCGGCAGCCCCGCAGGTGATCGCCTGGTGGGCGACGTCGGGCTGGCAGGCGCCGACGTAGACCAGCCGACTGACCGCGGAGAGCCGCTCGACCACCGCGCCCCGGAACGGCGTCTCCGCGGAGGCGCTGAGCACCGTGATGTCCGGCGCCAGTTCCAGGGCGAGGGTGTGCGCTATTTCCTCGTCCTGTGTCTCGGCGACGAGCGACAGGTCGTCGGCCATTTGGAGAAGTGCGGTAATTCCGACACGAATCAGTGAGTCTTCGGCAAGGAGGAGAATTCTTATTTCTCCGCCGAATTCTCTTGTACGCCGACTTGAACGCTCCATGTGAACCCCCGTACGGATATGCCACGTAGCCTTTGCCCGCAATGGAATCATCCCGTCACGGGGGTCTGCAAGTATCTGCAAGTCTCTGCATGACCAGGTTGGTTGCGGTCCGGCGGGGCGCGTCGGCGGCCGGTGAGCGGTGGTCGGACCGGGGTGTGATCGGGGCGCCGACTCTGGTGTTTCGGCCGGGTCCGGTCGATCGACCGATCGCCGAAACCGGGCGTGGCGAGAAGCCGGACCACCTCCTGCCCGCGCGCGTGGTGGCGTATTTCGTCCTGGCGGTGCGCCGGTTCTTCGGCGCGGCTCCGAGCCGGTCCTGCACTCGAAGTGCCCGCGGGGCTCCTGGTGGGCGCGCTCCCGCGCGCGGGCCCGCGCCCCGGCCGGCCCCGCCGGGTGCGTCCGGCGGTGCGGCCCGCCGCCGTCGGGCTCGTCCGGCGGGGCGTCGCCGGCGTCGCCGGGGGCTCCAGTGCCGCTCAAGTCGCCCTTCCCAACATGGTCATGTGACTGACAACGCCTCGGAATCGAAGTCTCCCTCCCGCCGCACCGTGCTGCAGGGCGCCACCGCGACGGGCGTCACCGCGATCGTCGGTGTCACCGCGACGTCCTGCGCGCCCACCACGCACTACACCCCCGGTGCGGTGCCCACGGCGCCGGTCTCGCTCGGCAAGCCCAGTGACGTGCCGGTCGGCGGCGGCAAGATCTACGCCGACCAGAAGGTCGTCGTCACCCAGCCCACGCAGGGTGAGTACCGCGCCTTCACCGCCGTCTGCACGCACCACGGCTGCCTGGTGACGAAGGTGAAGAGCGGGACGATCCAATGCCCGTGCCACGGTGCCAAGTTCGACATCAAGGACGGTTCGGTGACGCACGGACCGGCCAAGGACCCGCTGCCCGAACTCAAGATCACCATCAACGGCGAGTCGATGACGGCCGAGCCCAAGTAGCCGAACTCCTCGCATCCCGACCGACGTCGGCCCGGACCTCACCCCCGTGGTCCGGGCCGACGTCCTGCTGTCCCCGGGCCGCTTCCGGCCGAGCCGCCGTGCCGCCGCGGAGCGGCGCCGGCGCGGGCGAAAAACCCCGGGCGGAACCGCCGGTCCGAAAACCGCTCGGTCGTGCCGGCGGCGGGCGGAGCAACCCTGCTGCCGGGCAAGGGCGTTGATACCGGCGAGTATCGCGCCGTCCGCCCGCCGGGCGCCCTGGAAAGCCCCGCGCAATCCCGCCTCGTGGGGCCGGAAACGGCGCCCCCGCGCACCGGACTGTTTTCACTGCAGATCGACCGCGAACGGTCGCTGCCGAAAGGCGACTCGGCCGCCCCGCGCGATCCGCTCCCGCGTGCGCGACAAGCGCGCCCCGGCCGACGCCCGTGCGGACTCCCTCATCGGTCGAGTGGCATCGCCGATCGCGCCGCGAGGTGATTTCCCGACCGCCGGTGTCCACCGCGCGGCAAGTCTCTCTTCACGTCCGGTTGTCGATGCCGAACGCACGGCGGCGCCGATCGAACGCCGTGCGGTGAGCGCCGCGGTCCCGCGTCGTGGCGCGCCGATGATCCGCGACGGCGTGCGCCGTCGGGACGGCTCCACGCCTGTGACCAGCGCCGCAGCGCCGCTGTGCCCGGCGCTGCCGATCGCCGGTGGGCGTGGGGGGCTTGCGCGTGCGGGTGTCGGAGGGTTCGATGGTCCCAACACTTAAATGTACGGACAAGTCGGGTCGAATCGACGCAGGTGGCTTGCGTGCTTGGGCGGTGCGGTCCTAACTTAATGTCCGTACATTCGGATGAGGGGGGTCTTCATGGCCACGCAGCATCACCGGATCGTGATCATCGGCGGCGGAACCGCCGGGATCACGGTCGCGGCTCGGCTCCGCCGGGCGGGCGAACGGGACGTCGCGGTGCTCGACCCGAGCGAGCGGCACTACTACCAGCCGCTGTGGACGCTGGTCGGCGGTGGACGGGCGCCGCTGGCGCAGAGCGTCCGCTCGCAGGCGTCCGTCATGCCGAAGGGCGTCCGGTGGATCCGCCGTGCGGCGCTCGCCGTCGACCCCGAGGCGCAGGAGGTGGCGCTGGACGGCGGCGGCACCGTCTCGTACGACCAACTGGTGGTCTGCCCCGGCATCCAGCTGGACTGGGACCGCATACCGGGCCTGGAGGCCGGGCTCGGCAAGAACGGCCTGTCCAGCAACTACTCGTTCCAGCACGCCCCCGCGACCTGGCGCTTCATCCGCGAAACCCGCTCCGGCAGCGCGGTGTTCAGCATGCCGACGGGCGCCATCAAGTGCGGCGGCGCGCCGCAGAAGATCGCCTACCTGGCCGCCGACTACTGGCGCGAGCAGGGCGTCCTCGACAAGATCGACGTCCACCTGGTGATCCCCGGCGCCGCCATCTTCGGCGTGCCGGAGTTCGCCCGGGTGCTGGACGGCGTGGTGCGCCGGTACGGCATCAAGGTCCACTACGGCAGCGAGGTCACCGAAGTGCGGCCCGACGCCCGCGAGTTGGTCGTCACCGCGGTGGACGGCAGCGGCACCACGACGCTGCCGTACGACATGGCCCACCTGGTGCCGCCGCAGAGCGCCCCGGACTGGATCAAGCGCAGTCCGCTCGCCGGCGCCGACGACCCGGCCGGCTACGTCGAGATCGACAAGCACACCATGCGGCACGTCCGGTACCCGAACGTCTGGGCCCTCGGCGACGCCGGATCGTCCCCGAACTCCAAGACCGGCGCCGCGGTGCGCAAGCAGGCGCCCGTGGTGGTGGAGAACCTGCTCGCCGTGCTCGACGGCCGGGAACCCACGGCCGGCTACCAGGGCTACTCGTCCTGCCCGCTGACCACCGCCCGCAACCGGATGCTGCTCGCCGAGTTCGACTACAGCGGGCGGCCCACCCCGTCGATCCCGGTGATCGACACCGTCCGCGAGCGCGCCGACATGTGGTACCTCAAGCGCCACGGACTGCCGTTCCTCTACTGGAACCTGATGCTCCGCGGCCTCGCCTGAGCCGTCCGACCTCGACCCGGACGCCGCCCCCCCCGAGTCCACCAGTGCCGCGGCGCCGTCCCCGTGCGCCGCGGCCCAGCTCTCCCTGCCCACCCTCAGGAGCTCGACATGCCCGAGAACGCCGGACCCCTGGTCCTCGTGCAGTTCTACCTCGACTGCCTCTCCCACGCCTCCTACCTGGTCGGCGACCGCACCACCGGCCGGGCCGTCGTGGTCGACCCCCAGCGCGACGTCAACGACTACCTCGAAACCGCCGAGCGCCACGGCCTGACGATCGAGCGGGTCATCGAGACCCACGTCCACGCGGACTTCCTCTCCGGCCACCTGGAGCTGGCCGAGCGCACCGGCGCCCGGATCTCCTACGGCTCCGTCGCCGCGCTCGACTTCGACACCGACCCGCTGGCCGACGGCGAGCGCCTCGACCTCGGCGAGGTCGAGCTGGAGATCCTGCACACGCCGGGCCACACCCCGGAGTCGATCTGCGTGGTGGTGCGCGAGCACGCGGGCGACGCCGTCCCGTACGGCGTGCTCACCGGCGACACGCTGTTCATCGGCGACGTCGGCCGCCCCGACCTGCTCAGCTCGCGCGGCCGCTCGGCCGAGGAGATGGGCCGGCTGCTGTACCGCTCCACCCGCGCGCTGCTCGCCCTCCCCGACGGGACGCGGGTCTACCCGGCGCACGGGGCCGGCTCGGCCTGCGGCAAGAACCTGTCGACCGAGCTGAGCTGCACGATCGGCAACCAGCGCGTCGGCAACTACGCGCTGGCCGACCTCACCGAGGATGAGTTCGTCGCCGTGGTGACGGACGGTCAGCCCGCCGTGCCCGCCTACTTCGCGTTCACCTCGGTGCGCAACCGGCAGGCCCGTCCCGTCCTGGACGAGGACACCCTCGTCCCGTCGCTCACCCCCGAGGCGGTGCTGCAGGCGCGGGCGGGCGGCGCGATCCTGCTGGACACCCGGGACCCGGAGGCGTTCGCCGCCGCGCACCTGCACGGCGCGGTCAACATCCCGCTCGGCGGCCGGTTCGCCGAACTCGCCGGCCAGGTGCTCGACGCGCAGGACGCCATCGTCCTGTGCGGTGACCAGGACACCGCCGTCGAGGCCCGCACCCGCCTGGCCCGGATCGGCTTCGACCGGGTGCTGGGAGCCCTGGCCACCCCGGTGGACGCCGTCGGCGCCGCGCACCTGACCCGCGCGATACGGGTGGAGGTCGACGCCCTCGCCGATCAACTCGCCGGCGGTGCAGCCGAGTTCGAGGTGCTGGACGTGCGCGGTCCGGGCGAGGTGCAGGACAGCGGCACCGTTCCCGGCGCCCGCCTGATCCCGCTGCCCGAACTGCTGGCCCGCCTGGGCGAACTGCCGACCGGTCGGCCGCTGACCGTGATCTGCGCGAGCGGCAACCGCTCCTCGGTGGCCGCGTCCGTGCTGCGCGCCCGCGGCTTCGACACCGTCGACCTGCGCGGCGGCTTCGCCGCCTGGCACGGCGAGGTCGCCCACCCCGCCGGCCGGGCCGCCTCCGCCGCCGGCCGGGACGCGGACGGCGTCACGGCGTGAGCGTGCTGATCACCGCTCTGCTCTGCGGAGCCGTGGTCGGCGTGGCGCTCGGCGCGCTGGGCGGCGGCGGGGGAGTGCTGGCCGTCCCGGCCCTGGTGTACCTGCTGGGCGTCGCGCCCGCCGAGGCCGGGACCACCAGCCTGGTCATCGTCATCGCCACCTCGGTCACCGCGCTCGCCCGCCACAGCGGCGCCGGCGCCGTCGACTGGCGGACCGGCTTCCTGTTCGCCGCGGCCGGGGTGCTCCCCGCCGTCGGGGCGTCCGCGCTCGCCCACCGCATCCCGCAGCCGGCGCTGACCGCCGCGTTCGCCGTCCTGGCCGCGCTGGCCGCCGCGGCGATGCTGCGCGGCGCCCGCACCGCGCGGTGCGCGCCGACCGCGGAGCCCGCCGGCCGGGGCGGGCGCGCGGGGACGTTCGCGGCCGGGGCCGGACTCGGGGCGGTGACCGGGCTGCTGGGAGTCGGCGGCGGCTTCCTCGCGGTGCCCGCCCTGGTGTCCGTCCTCCGCCTGCCGATGCGCAAGGCGGTGGGCACCAGCCTGGTGGTCATCCTGGTCAACTCGGCCGTCTCCCTCGCCACCCGTCTGACGGTCTCCGGCCCGAACCTCGACCCGGCGGTCTTCGGACCGTTCGTCGGAGCCGCCGTCCTCGGCGCCTGGGACGGCAAGCGACTGGCGGCCAAGCTGTCCGGCACCGCCCTGCAGCGGACCTTCGCGGTCGTGCTGCTCGCGGTGGCCGCCGCCATGCTGATCGGCGTCCTCGTCTGACCGCCCCCGCCCGACCGCTGCCCGGACGGCCCGCCCGGACAGCGGCCGCCGCGCCGCCCGATCGACGCCCGCCGACCCGGCGGGCGTCGATTTGGCGCTGCCACGGTAAAGGTACGAACATTTACTCCGTGCCCCGTACCACCCACCCCACCCTCGACCCCAGGACGGCGCCGTGACCACCGCCCCCGGCCCCCGGCCCCTCGTCCGCACCCCGGGGAACCCGCTCTGGGCGCAACTGCGCGCCGACCTGCTGCGCCGACTCGACGAGGGCGAGTTCCGCGACGTCTTCCCCGGCGAACACGACCTGGTCGCCGAGTACCAGGTCAGCCGGCACACCGTCCGCGAGGCCCTGCGGCAGCTCCGCGAGGAGGGCCTCGTCAGCGCGCAGCGCGGCAAGGCCTCCCGGTTCACCGCCAACCGCCCGCTGGAGCAGGACGTCGGCGAGGCGTACAGCCTGTTCCGCTCCGTCGAGGAGGTCGGCGCCGTGCAGCGCAGCGTGGTGCGCGCACTCGACCGGCGCGCCGACGGCGTGGTCGCCGCCCGCCTGGGGCTGGAGGAGTCCACGCCGCTGATCTACCTGGAGCGCATCCGCCTGGCCGACGAGGAACCCCTCGCCGTCGACCGGACCTGGCTCCCCGCGGACGTGGCCCACCCGCTCCTCGCCGTCGACTTCACCCGCACCGCGCTCTACGACGAACTCGAACGCCACTGCGGCAGCCGGATCTGCGGCGGCTGGGAACGCATCCGCGCCGTCGTCCCCGGCCGGGGCGAGCGCATCCTGCTCGACTGCCCCCCGACCACCGCCCTGTTCGCGATCGACCGCCTCGGCCACGACACCGCCGGCCGCATGATCGAGTGGCGCCAGACCCTCGTCCGCGCGGACCGCTTCGCCGTCTCCGCCGCGTTCTCCCGCACCGACTACCGCCTGGGCGCGCCGATCCACGCCCTCTGAACCGGGGGTCCGACCTCCCGGGGCGACCCGCCAGTTGGACGCGTTCCGGCGCGCGCCGCCTCGCCGGTGCTGCCTACCGTGCGAGGGGAAAAGGGCGGCGAGGTCCGGCAGTCGCGTCGGCGGGCCGGGCCCGAAGGCTCGTTGGAGGAGTGATGGCAGCCACCGGTCCAGGCCGTTCGGTCGTCTTCGGCGTCGACGCGCTCGGGGAGAACGACGAGGCGCTGAAGTGGGCGGCGGACGAGGCGCACCGCCGCGGCCTCCCGCTGCGCATGATCCATGTCGTCCAGCCGTCCCCCCGGAGCATGCGCACCCTCGGAGTGGCGTTCCAGCAGGACCAGGTGCGGGTCGGCCGGCGCCAGCTCCACCTCGCCGGCCGGTTCGCCCGCAGCCGGCATCCGAAGCTGGAGGTGTCCGCCGAGATCCAGGAGGGGATGCCGGGCCCGCTGCTGGTGCGGGCCTCCCGGGAGGCCGCGTTCGTGGTGCTCGGCTCGCGGTCGCTCAGCCGGATCGAGGAACTGCTCAGCGGCTACTCGGTCACCGTGCCGGTGAGCGCGCAGGCCGCCTGCCCGGTGGTCGTGGTCCCCCGCAAGGACGGCGAGCTCGACGACCCGCCCCACCTCGTGGTGGGAGTGGACGGCAGCCCCTGCTCCGCCGTCGCCTTCGCGGCCGCCCTGGAGCTGGCGCAGGACCACGGCGCGACGGTGCGGGCCCTGTGGGTGTGGCAGCGGCCGCGGCTGGCGCGCATCGACGAGGAAGCCACCCTCGACGAGCTGCGCCGGACACTGGCCGAGACGACGGCCGGACCGCGGGCCGACCACCCGGACGTGGCCGTCACCTGCGAGGTCGTCAGCGGCCACCCCGTCCGGGAACTCGCCGACGCGTCCCGGCGCGCCCTGGCCGTCGTCATCGGCAGGCGCGGCAGCGGCGGGTTCACCGGCATGCGGCTCGGCTCCGTCCCCCGCGGGCTGCTGCACGACGCGAGCTGCCCGGTCGTCACGGTGCCCGACCCGGGCGACCGGATCTGACGGCGGGTGCGGCAGTGGCTCCTCGCGGGTCCGACGTCCGACCTGCCCGGTGGAACGTCGGCCGAGGTGGCTAGGGTCGGAGCATGAGCGCTCGCTACCTTCTTCCGTACGCCCCCGACGTGATCGGCGGCCTGCCCGCCGGCCTCGACGCCCTCGTGTGGGACGGGGACGGGCCGGCGCCGTCGGACGACGCGCTCCGCGAGGTGGAGTTCTTCTGCCTGCCGTACCTTCGGCATGCCGTCGCGCTGCCGGTGATCCCGCACCTGCCGTCGCTGAAGGTGGTTCAGACGCTCACGGCCGGGATGGACGACGTCCTGCCGCACGTGCCGGACGGCGTCCTCGCGTGCAGCGCGCGCGGACTGCACGACGCCAGCACCGCCGAACTGGCGGTGACGCTGATCCTCGCCTCGCTGCGGGGCGTTCCGCACTTCACCCGCCTTCAGGACCAGGGGCGTTGGAGCCAGGAGTTCCACCAGTCGCTCGCCGACCGGACCGTGCTGATCCTCGGCTACGGCTCGATCGGCCGGGCGCTCGCCGTGCGGCTGGAGCCCTTCGAATGCGAGATCGTCCGGGTCGCCCGCAGTGCCCGCCCCGAGGAACGGGTGCACGGTGTGGCGGAGTTGCCGGACCTGCTGCCGTCCGCGGACGTCGTCGTGCTGCTGACGCCGCTGACCCCCGAGAGCCGTCACCTGGTGGACGCCGGGTTCCTGTCCCGGATGAAGGACGGCGCGCTGCTCGTCAACGTCGCCCGCGGGCCCGTCGTCGACACCGCGGCGCTCCTCGCCGAGCTCACCGCGCAGCGGCTGCGGGCCGCGCTCGACGTCACGGACCCGGAGCCGCTGCCCGCCGACCACCCGCTCTGGCACGCTCCCGGCGTGCTGATCACCCCGCACGTCGGCGGCCCCAGCAGCGCGTTCCTGCCGCGGGCCAGGCGCACCCTGCGCGAGCAGATCCTGCGGTACGAGAACGGCGAGCCGCTCGCCGCCGGGCGCTGACCGGTACGGCCCGCGCGCCGGGTCGATCAACGGGCCGCCGGGCCCCGGAACCTGATCGACCGTCGATTCGTCCGACTTGCTGACCGCGAGATCGTCGAAAGGTACCCGGATGGGACGCCGAATGCGTAAGCGCGCGCTGCTGCGCGGGCTGGGGGTGCTGGCTGCCCTGGCGGCGGTGACGGCTCCCACCGCACCCACGGCGCCGGCGAAGCCCTCGGCGGCGCAGGCGCCGACCGTCGGCTCGCTCGACGCCTTCACCGGCGACGGCCCGGTGGTGGCCGAGCTGCCGGCCGGTCAGCTGCCGCTGGACGGCGGCGGCGCCCGGACGCTCCCGCAGCCGCCGCTGCCGGTGGTCGGGCTGCCGGGCTCCGGCGCGGGGACCCTCGCGCTCCAGGGACTCGGCAACGCGAGGCTGCCGTCCACCGTCTTCGACGCCTACCGCAAGGCGGAGGCGTCCCTGGCCGCCTCGTCCCCGGGCTGCCACCTGCCGTGGCAGCTGCTCGCCGCGATCGGCGAGGTGGAGTCCGGGCAGGCCGACGGCGGCCGGGTGGACGCCACCGGGACGACCTACCGCCCGATCCTCGGCCCGGTCCTCGACGGGAACGGCTTCGCGGCGATCGCCGACACCGACGGCGGCCGGTACGACGGAAGTGCCGTCTGGGACCGGGCGGTCGGCCCGATGCAGTTCATCCCGTCCACCTGGGCGACCTGGGGCGCGGACGGCAACGGCGACGGCAAGGCGGACCCGAACAACATCTGGGACGCGGCCCTCGCCGCCGGCCGGTACCTCTGCGCGGGCGGCCGGGACCTGGCCGTGCCGGCGCAGCTCGACCGGGCGGTCCTCGGGTACAACAACTCCGCCGAGTACCTGCGGACGGTCCGGGCGTGGATGGTGCACTTCCAGACCGGCACCACGACGACGGCCGACCGCCCCGACCGGGTCACGCCGCCGCCGACCGTCGCTCCGCCGCCGTCCGCACCGGCTTCGACCGCTGCGCCGACGCCGAGCCCGACGCCGACGCCGAGCCCGAGTCCCGATCGGACGCCGACGGCCGCGCCCTCGCCGTCGCCCACGGCAAGCGCGTCGCCGTCCCCGTCCCACTCGCCGTCCCCGTCGCCGAGCGGGACGCCCTCCGGATGCCCGTCCCCGTCCCCGTCCCCGTCCCCGTCCTCGTCGGCGAGTCCGAGTGCGCGTCCGAGTGCGTCGGCGTCCGGATCGGCGAGCGCGTCTCCGTCCGCGCCGCGGCCCTCCGGGAGCCCTTCGGCCTCGGCCTCGCCGGGCTGCGACGCTCCCGCGCCGACGGTGTCCGCGGTGCCGTCGCCGTCGTCGTCGATGCGGGCGGCGACCGGCGGCGTCCCGTCGTCCTCGCCCGCACCCGCCACGGCCGGGCGTTAGCGGCCCGGCCACCGGGACCGGCGTACCGGCGCCGGTCCTGCTCGATCAGGAACGCACCGGCGGTCGGGTCGTTCAGGTCGAAGCGCCCGCCTGCCCGGCCGTGCTGTGCGCCAACGGTAGCCGTCCTCACACCGGGCAGGTCCCGAGGACCGGTCGCGTCCGCCGCCCGGTCCTCGTCGAGCGGCTCGTCCTCGCGACAAGTCCCAAGGGGCGGGCGCGAGTTGCTTCTCCGGACCGGCAGCCGTCGGAGGCCGTTCTGCCCTACGCTGGCGCACGGGAAGTCGTTCGGGGGAGGGGAATTCGGTGGACGAGCTCGAACAGCTGGCCCAGGCGGCCGCGCCGGTGGTCACCAGGGTCATGGTCACCGAGGGGTGGGCGCTGGCCCGGAGCGGGCTGATCGCGCTGTGGCGGCGCTTCCACCCCGGTCAGGGCGAGTCGATCGGCGAGGAACTCGACGACTCCCGCGACGAGTTGACGGCCGCCCGGGAAGCCGGCGACGAGAGCGCCGTCGCGGGCCTGCAGAACGAGTGGGAGCGCCGACTGGCCCGCCTCCTCCGACGGGACGTGAACGCCGCACCGGAACTGCGACAGCTGGTGGACGAGCTCCGCGCAGCCCTCCCCGCCGACGACGCGCCCACTCCGGGCGTCACGCTGAACGCCAGGGCCTCGGGCCACGCCAAGATCTACCAGGCCGGCCGCGACATGACCATCACCGACCGATGACCGACCGATGACCGGCCGCGACGATCCGGTCGCCGGGACCGGGATCGACGCGAACGCCGGCGGGACCCGAATCCGCTCCAACCGCCCATCACAGGCGGCCCGTCGACACCGAGCCGATCGAGCGGGGAACCCGCCTGCGCGTGAAGACGCCGAAGGGCCGCCTCGCCTCCAGCACCGTCGGCAGGCTCGCCAACGACGCATACACCGGCCCGGCGGCCACGGGTAGCCCCGAGCAGGGTTCTCCGTGGCCGCCGCGGCGAGGTGTCAGTGGGCGGTGGCGCAGTCCGGGTGGCCCCAGCCGGAGCCGACCTTGGTGATGGTGGCGCCCTTGGGGTAGGTGGTGCCGCACGGGCAGGTCCCGGGGAAGCGGGCGGCGAGGGTGCGGCCGGTGGACTTGGTGGCGGTCTTGGCGGCGGTGGGGCGTCGGCGGGGCTTGGCCGCGGTGGCGGTGCTGGTCTGCGGGTCGGGTTCGGGCAGGTCGGAGGCGGTGCCGGAGGCGCCCTGCTGGGTGCGGGCGGCGTCGCTGGCGGCCTTGTCGGCGACGGCGTTCAGCGGGTCGCCGTCGACCTGGTGGGCGGCGACGTAGACGAAGGTGACGTCGCGGCCGGTCAGCAGCGCGTCGATGCGCTGGATCAGCTCCTGGTTGGCGACGGGCTTGCCCGCGGCGGTCTTCCAGCCGTTGCGCTTCCACCCGGCCAGCCACTTGGTGACGGCGTCGCGGGTGTAGGTGCTGTCCAGCCGCACCTCCAGCGGCACGGCGGGGTCGACGGAGGCCAGCAGCTGCTGAAGGGCCGTCAGCTCGCCCACGTTGTTGGTGCTGTGCCCGAGCGCCCCGGACTCCCAGCGTTGCGGCACGGCAGCGCTGTCGGCGACCACGTACGCCCAGCCCGCCGGCCCGGGGTTGCCCTTGGCTGCTCCGTCACATGCGGCAATCACTCGTTCGACCATGTGTCGATCATGCCAGCCGGCGCGCCGTCGCCCGGTCGCGCGTCCGCGGCGGACGGTCCGGGCCGTCCGGGCCGTCCGGGTGTCCTTCGGACGTGCCTGCCCCCGGTTCGGGTCGGCGGTGGTCGACCGTGGGGCCGAGCGGTGGAGGCGTGGGACGGAGCGTCGTCGTCACGGACGCCGATCACGGGATTGGCGAGGAGGCGGCCCTGCGGCTGGCCGGTGCGGGGTTCGAGGTGGTGGCGACCAGCCGTACGGGGGCGGGGGCCGAGCGGCTGCGGGCGCGGGCGCGGGACGGTGGGGTGCGGCTCCGGGCGGTGGAGCTCGACGTGACCGAACCGGGGGCGTGCGAGGAGCTGCTGGGGGACGTCCGGCGGTGGACCGGCGGGGAGCCCTGGGCGGTGGTGAACCAGGTCGCGGTCGCGGCGGCGCGCGCCGTGGGGGACACCGGCGAGGAGCAGGCGCGCCGGCTGATGGAGGCCAACGTGTTCGCCCAGGCGCGGATCGCCCGCCTGGTGCTGCCGGGCATGCGCCGGGCCGGCGGCGGACGGATCGTCACGATCTCCTCGGCCTCGGCGCGGGCGGTTCTGCCGCTGCTCGGCTGGTACAGCGCCAGCCGGGCGGCGTCCGCCGCCCTGCACCACGCGCTGCGGGTGGAGGCGGCGCCGTTCGGAGTGCGGGTCGTCCTGGTCGAGCACGGCTTCCACACCACCGGGCTCGTCGACCAGGCCGTCCGGCCGCCGACCACCGCCGCCGAGGCCCTGGCCCGGGCGCACGAGGAGCCGGGCACCTCAAACCGTGCGGCGGCGAAGCGCCGTGCCGCCGAAGTCGCCGTGGAACAGCGGCCGGCGGCCCGGCAGCGGGCGAGGACGCGGCACCGGGGCCGGTGGAGCCGCTGTCGGGTCAGGCCGTGGTCAGGTCCGCCGGGGTCATGCCGAGGAGTTCGGCCAGGCGGTGGATCGTCGCCGGGGACTCGCGGTGCAGGGCGGCGATGTCCAGGCCCTCGTCGCCGAGGATCATCAGCAGGGCCCGGTCGCCGATCGCCAGCACCACGGTGTAACCGCCGTTGCACCGGGTGACGACGTCGCGCAGGCCGCCCAGGCCGACCTCGTTGGCCGTGCGTTGGCCGAGGCCGAGCATCGCGGCGGAGAGCGCGGCGGCGGACTCGGCGTGGACGGTGGCGGTGTCGGCGGCCACCAGGAGGCCGTCGGCGGTCGCGACGACGCTCTCGGCGATGCCCATGACCCGTTCCCGGAGGGACTTCAGCTCGGCTTCGAGCGCGGTCGGCGTGGTCTGGCTGCTCATCGTGCGTTCTTCTCGCTCTTCTCGTGTGCTGCGGTCGGCTCGGCGGGCGCGGACAGCGCGCCCTGTGCGGGTGTCCCGGTGCGGGCGGCCGCCGCGCCGAGGGGCTGTTCGCCCCGGATCCGGCGGGGCAGGGGCCCGTCGCTGATCGGCGGCGGCCCGCTGGGAGGGGTGCGCGGGGCGACGCTCGGTACGCCGGGAGCGGCGGTCGCGGGCTCCCGGTGGAGCAGGTGTCCGGCGTCCATCCGGACGAGGTCGAGCATCACCGCGAACACCCCGCGCCCGAGGGCGAAGGCGAGGTCGCGGGCGGTGCGCCGGCCGGTGGCGGCGACGAGGATGTCCCGGTGGCGCGCCGACGTGCGGGCCACGGCCGTCCCGGCCTGCGCCGACGGGCGGATCCGGACGGCGGCCAGTTCGCGCGGCGGGCTCCCGAGGCGGGTCAGCAGCGACACCCGGCGGGCGGTCTCCTCGGACAGCCGCCCGGGCTCGACGCCGGGGCGCAGCGCGATCCTGGCGGGCAGGTCCGCCTCGGCGGCCTGCCAACTGCCGGGCCGGCCCAGCGCCAGCGCGAACGCGCCGTCGAAGACGGCGGCCGCGCAGACGGTTTCGAGCTCGGCCGCGCCGATCGCTCCCTGGGCCACCAGCACCGCGCCGAGGTCGGCCGGCCGGCCGCCCGGCGAGGCCGAGCCCGCGGCGGCCTCGGCGGCGGCCCACTGGGCCTCGCCGATCCGGCCGGACTTGAGCAGCAGGGTCTCGACGGCGGGCGCCCCCGGGGTCTCGACCGCCGTGACCAGCCCCTGTTCCAGCCGGATCGTGCCGCCGGGCGTGCCGGAGACCAGCACCGAACCGGTGAAGCGGGCCTGGCGCAGCGTCAGCAGCAGGTCCGGCACGCTGTGCGCGGCGGGCGGAGCGGACGGGGTGTCGAGGCCTGGCTCGCCCGTCATGCCAGCAGTTCCCTTGCCTGATCGGCGGTCTGACGGACGGCCAGCGCCAGGTTGGTCCGCGTCCGGTCCAGGACGGTGGCCAGCAGCAGCGGGTCGCCCTGCCGGGCGATCAGCTGAACGACCTGATGGTGGCGGCTGGTGCTGACCACCAGGCTCTCCACCTCGCCCTCCGCCCCCGCCGCGCGCAGCCCGTCGTCGACCAGGCCCACCAGTTCGGCGAGTTCGGCCGCGGTGCCGAGCAGTCGGTGCTCGCCGACGGAGGCGTGGCCGAGGCCCGACACGGCGTCGGCGACGACGGCGCCGATCACTCCGGGGGAGTCGAGTACGGCGGAGAGCGACCTTTCGAGCGCGCGCACCAATACCCCCTCGTTCCCCAACTCCTGTGCAGCGTACTTTATTCGCCAATTCCGTGCGGTGACCAGAGCGGGTTCCTGTTGCTACTTTGTCCCCCTGCATCCGGGAGTCCTGCCCGGAAGCCACGCAAAGAACGGACAGTTCATGAACATTGACAGCGCGCTCGCGGATGCGATGGGCATCGAGGGCGCCCTCGGGGCGGCCCTGGTCGACTACGAGAGCGGAATGTCGCTCGGGTTTCTCGGCGGGAGCCAGCAGCTCGACCTGGAGGTCGCGGCCGCCGCCAACACCGAGGTCGTCCGGGCGAAGATGCGGGCCCTGGCCGTGCTGTCGATCGACGATGCCATCGAGGACGTGCTGATCACCCTCAGCACCCAGTACCACCTGATCCGCCCGCTGGCGGACAGTCAGGGCTCGCTCTTCCTCTACGTCGCGCTCGACCGGTCGCGTGCCAACCTGGCCCTGGCCCGGCACAGCCTCAAGCGGATCGAGTCCGCCCTGGCCATTCGGTAGCCCGAACAATGGGGGCCGGGCACGACGATTCGACGACCGAAAGGTCGTGCTACGGAATTCCGGTGGCGAACACCTCGGCCGCACGGTGAACAACCGGGCCGCGTGACGTTTCGATGACTGTACGTCATATTCGCCTCCGGGCCTTTCGGTCGAATGGGCCGGGGCGCGGACCATCCGTCCGAGTGGTTCGGCGCCGGGATCCCCGCCGTCCGCGCGGGCCCTCCGGCCGGGATGTCAGAGGGTCGCGGCGTCGACGACGAAGCGGTAGCGGACGTCGCCCGCGAGCACCCGGGCGTACGCCTCGTTGAGCTGGTCGGCGCGGATCGTCTCGATCTCGGCGGCCACGTCGTGCTCGGCGCAGAAGTCCAGCATCTCCTGGGTCTCGGCGATGCCGCCGATGCCGGAGCTGCTCATGCTGCGCCGGTTGCCGCTCAGCGCGCGGAGGTCGACGGGCAGCGGCTCCTCGGGGAGGCCGAGGTTGACCATCGTGCCGTCGGTGCGCAGCAGGGAGAAGAAGGCGGGGTAGTCGAGCGGCGCGGAGACGGTGTTGAGGATCAGGTCGAAGCTGCCCCGGAGCTCCTCGAAGGTGGCCGGGTCGGCGGTGGCCAGGTAGTGGTCGGCGCCGAGCCGCAGGCCGTCGTCCTTCTTGCGCAGGGACTGCGACAGCACGGTGACCTCGGCGCCGAGCGCGTGCGCGAGCTTCACGGCCAGGTGGCCGAGGCCGCCGAGGCCGACGACGGCGACCTTCCGGCCCGGGCCGGCGTTCCAGTGGCGCAGCGGCGAGTAGGTGGTGATGCCGGCGCAGAGCAGCGGGGCGGCGGTGTCGAGCGCGAGGGCGTCGGGGAGGCGGACGACGTAGTTCTCGTCGACGACGATCGTCTGCGCGTAGCCGCCGTAGGTGAGCCCGCCGTCCTTGCCGACGGCGTTGTACGTCCACACCGGGCCGTCGGCGCAGTACTGCTCCAGTCCGGCCCGGCAGTTCTCGCACACCCGGCAGGAGTCGACCATGCAGCCGACGCCGACCCGGTTGCCGACCTCGAAGGTGCTCACCCCGGGGCCGACTTCGGCGACGATCCCGGTGATCTCGTGTCCGGGGACCATGGGGAAGGAGGCGGCGCCCCAGCCCTCGCGGACCTGGTGGATGTCGGTGTGGCAGATGCCGACGAAGGCGATGTCGATCAGCACGTCGTGCTCGCCGACCGGGCGGCGCTCGACGAGCGTGCGTTCCAACGGGGCGTTGGCGGCGGGTGCGGCGTAGGCGGTGACGGTGGCCATGGGGGTTCGTTCCCTTCGTTCCGGACCGGCGGGCCCGCGGTGAGCCGGACGGACCGGGCGGTCGCGGAGAGCAGGGGCGGATCTCGGTACACCTGTACGACACCGCTACCGCGGGCCGTCCGCAACGTGGCGCAGCGTCCCGGGCCCCGGCAGGTTCGTCACCGGTGGTTGACGATGACGGAGACGCCCCAGCCGATCGCGGCGAGCACCACGGCGAAGATCAGCCCGGCCAGGGTGCGGCCGAGCGGTCCGGCGGTGGGGCGGTCGGTGGCCGGCCGGCCGGGGAGGGGCGCCGGGTTGAGCAGGCGCAGGCCGAGGGCGAACAGGGCGGGCAGGCCGGCGCCGGTGAGCAGGCCGACCACGACGATCCGCCAGATCGCGTCCAGGTTGATCCAGGAGTTCACCGGCTGACCTCGTCGGTCCTGGTGGGCTCGGGCGCCACCGTGCCCGTCCACGCGGCGTTGACGTTCTCCGGGGTCACGGCCGGGTAGCGGGACGCGACGAAGAGGGTCACCGACGCCAGGACCAGCGCCACGAAGATCACCACCACGCCGGCCGTCCCGCCGATGCCGTTCGCGACCCAGTAGGCCACCGCGCCGACCAGGGCGGCGGCCGGCAGGGTCAGCAACCAGGCCGCCACCATCCGGCGGGCGAGCTGCCAGCGCACCCGGGCTCCGCTGCGGCCGAGGCCGGAGCCGAGGATCGATCCGGTGGCCACGTGCGTGGTGGAGAGCGAGTAGCCGAAGTCGGTGGAGCTGAGGATCACGGCGGCCGAGGCCGATTCGGCGGCCATCCCCTGCGGGGGTTCGATCTCCACCAGGCCCTTGCCCAGGGCGCGGATCACCCGCCAGCCGCCGATCCAGGTGCCGAGCGCGATCGCCAGCGCGCAGGAGAGGATCACCCAGTCCGGGGCCTTCGACCCGGCGGGCAGGGTGCCGTTCGCGATCAGGGCCAGCGTGATGACGCCCATGGTCTTCTGCGCGTCGTTGGTGCCGTGGGCGAGCGAGACCATCGACGCCGAACCGACCTGCCCGTACCGGAACCCGCGCCCGCGCGGGCCCTCGGGGACGCCGCGGGTGAAGCGGTAGACCAGGACGGTGCCGGCCGCGGCGACCGCGCCGGCGATGAACGGCGACAGCGCCGCGGGCACGATCACCTTGGAGACCAGGCCCTGCCACTTGACGGCCGAGAAGCCGGCCGCCGCCACCGTCGCGCCGATCACCCCGCCGATCAGCGCGTGCGAGGAGCTGGACGGGATGCCGAGGTACCAGGTGGCGAGGTTCCACAGGATGCTGCCGGTCAGGCCGGCGCAGACCACCGTCAGGGTCACCTCCCCGGTGGCGACCAGCCCGTTGGCGATGGTCGCGGCCACCGCGGTCGACAGGAACGCCCCGACCAGGTTCAGCACCGCCGAGACGGCGACCGCGACCCGGGGCGGGAGCGCCCCGGTGACGATCGAGGTCGCCATCGCGTTGCCGGTGTCGTGAAAGCCGTTGGTGAAGTCGAAGCCCAGCGCCGTCGCCACCATCAACGCCAGGACCGCGTCGTTGCCGGTCACGGGACCGAACCTACCTCGCGGGCACGCTCCGGCCCCGGTCCCGGGACGGCCCGGCGCGCCGGTGCGGCCGACCCGCGGACCGGGCCGGCGCGTGCGGCATGTCGGCGGCCCGATCGCGCGCCGGGATCCCAGGATTGACGGGGTGACAGTTCACGACCCCCGGCAGCCGGGCCGGCCGGGTCGGTGGGACGGGGCAACGGGACGAGGTCCAGCATGGCCGTGCAGCGCGTCGGACTGGTGGTCCACCGGGGTCGGGCCGCGGCCCGGGAGGCGGCGGGAGTCGTGCTCGGGTGGTGCGCGGCGCACGGCGTCCCCTGCACCGAGATCGACGTGTGGTCGCGGGACCACCGGCGTCACTCCGGACGCGAGGAGGCCCAGGCCGCCGGCGAGCCGGACCTGGTGGTCACCCTGGGCGGGGACGGGACCTTCCTGCGCGGCGCCCGGATCGCCGTGAAGACCGGCGCCGCCGTGCTCGGCGTCGACCTCGGCCGGGTCGGCTTCCTCACCGAGGTGCCGGCCTGCGACCTCGCCACCGCCCTCGACACCGTCCACGCCGGCCACGCCCCGGTCGAGGAGCGCATGACGCTGACCATGCGGGCCTCCCGGCCGCCCGAGGTGCCCGCCG
>NZ_BMRI01000002.1:283421-303111 GCF_014648555.1 Kitasatospora griseola | reverse complement strand
ACCTCGGGCCGTTCCTCGACCACGGACGCGGCCCCACCCTGCCGCCCCCGCCGACCCGACCGGAGCCCGTGGCCGGCGACGGCTGGGGCGTGCCGCTGGACGTCAACGCCCTGAACGACGTGGTGGTGGAGAAACTCGCCCGCGACCACCAGGTCGGCGCGGGCGTCTACATCTCCGGCCGGTTGCTGGCCGCCTACTCCGCCGACGCCCTCGTGGTCGCCACGCCCACCGGCTCCACCGCGTACAGCTTCTCGGCCGGCGGGCCCGTGCTCTCCCCGCACATGGACGCCGTCGTCTTCACCCCGATCGCCGCCCACATGACCTTCAACCGCACGGTCGTGGCCGCCCCCGACGAACCGGTCGCGCTGCGCATCCTGCCGCACTCCGGCCGCGCCGCGGTCAGCATCGACGGCCAGCTCCGGGGCGTCCTCGACCCCGGCGACTGGATCGGCGTCTACCGGGCCCCGCAGCGCGTGCGACTGGTCCGGCTCCGGCCCACCGACTTCTACGGCCGGCTCCGGGACCGCTTCCGGCTCACCGACGCGCCCGCCGCCGCGACCGACGGCGAGTCCGCCCCGTTCTTCCGCCCCGACTCCTGCGTCCCCCCGGACCTGGCAGGCCTGCGGCTGGCCCCGCCCACCGCGGCCCGCTGAGGTCGCCTCAGTCGAGGGGCGGTGCGGGGGAGTCGTCGAGGCCGGCGAGGACGTCGTGCAGCCAGGCGAGTTCGGCCTCGGTGGTCGCCCGGGCGATCAGCAGGATGCCGCTGCGGAACGGGTCGGTGACCTCCTCCGCGCGCAGCGGCCGGGCCCCGTCGTAGAAGAAGCTGGCGGGTTCGCCGAGGAAGGCGAGCCGTCGGCGGAGCACGGCGGCCTGTTCGGCGGGGTCGTGGAGGTGGCGGAGGAAGGCCAGCACGGTGAACCAGCGGTTCTCGTCGCTGATGTCCAACTGCTGGGGTGTGCGCAGGCGTTCGAGGAGTGTGGCGCGCCCGGCGGGGGTGAGGTGCAGGGTGTGGCGGGGGGCGGCGACCGAGCCGGGCTCGGTCTCGCGGACGAGCAGGCCGTCGGCCTCCAGGCGCTTGATCGCCGGGTAGAGGGTGCCGTCGCTGATCGGGCGGACGTGGCCGGTGAGGGCGGCCAGGTGGCGGCGCAGTTCGTAGCCGTGCAGCGGCCGGTCGTGGAGGAACCCGAGGATCGCGAGCTTGAGCATGGGCCCATGCTGTCAGATCCGTGGATCACGGCCGTGTTATATCGATGGCGAGATACCTCGTCATCGAGGTATGGTCGCGCCGTTCCGCCATCGAGCAAGGAGAGACGACCGTGCGCCATGCCCCCGTGACCCCGAACGGCGACCGGATCCGCTGGGTGGAGCTCCCCGGCGCCGAACCCGCCCGGCTCTACCTGCACGGGCTCGGCGCCAGCTCGCCGGTGTACTGGGCCGCCGCAGCCGCGCACCCGCTGCTGACCGGCCGCCGGTCGCTGCTGCTCGACCTGCTCGGCTTCGGCATCAGCGACCGCCCGACGGACTTCACCTACACCCTGGAGGCGCACGCGGACGCCGTGGCGACCGCGTTGGACGCCGCCGGGGTGACGGGCGCCGAGGTCGTCGCGCACAGCCTGGGCGGCGCGGTGGCGGTGCTGCTCGCCGCCCGGCACCCGCGGCTCGTCTCGCGCCTGGTCCTGGTGGACGCCGCGCTCGACCCGGCCCCGCCGGTACCCCGCCCCGGCAGCAGCGCCATCGAGACCTGGACGGAGGAGGAGTTCCTCGCCGACGGCTGGCGGCGGACGGAGCAGCGGGTCGGCCCGGCCTGGTGGGCCACGATGCGCCTGGCCGGGCGCGAGGCCCTGTACCGGACGGCGGTGCACCGCGCGCGGGGGACGACGCCCGCGCTGCGCGACCAGCTCCGGGGCCTGCCCGTCCCGCGGACCTTCCTGCACCCGGCCGCCGACGGCGCGCCCGCCGAGGCCGAGCAGCTGACGGCCTCGGGCGTGGTCGTCCGGGCGGTGCCGGACTGCGGCCACAACATCATGCTCGACAACCCCGAGGCCTTCGCCCGCGCCACTGCGGATGCCCTGAACGGCTGACGCCCGTCCTCCGCGACAGCTCGGTGTGCCCGGCTGCGGTATGACTTTCGACGGATCCGGGCGGCCGGGTGCGCCCCGTAAGGTCGTCGGCATGCGAAAGAGCGGGGCAGCACTGCCGGTGGCGACGGCGATCGGGATCGCGCTGGGCATCGCCCACCTGTGGTGGGCGCTGCCCGCCGCCGTCCTGGCGTTCCTGCTGGGCCTGAGGCGGGACCAGGTCCGGCCCGCCGCCCAGGTGTTCGCCGCGCTGGCCGGGGTCGCCGTGCTGGCCGTGGGCGTGGTGCCCGGGTGGATCGTCCTGGGCACCCGGTTCATCGTCGTCGCCGTCGGCGCGGGCATGACGCCCTGGCTGCTGGGGCGGTACTGGAGCCAGTCCCGGGAGCTCGCCCGGGCCGGCTGGGAGCGCGCCGAGCGCCTCGAACACGAGCAGCGGCTGACGGCCGAACAGGCCCGGCTGCGCGAACGCGCCCGCATCGCCCGCGACATGCACGACGCCCTCGGCCACGACCTCAGCCTGCTCGCCCTGCGGGCCGGCGCCCTCACCCTCGCCCCCGACCTCGCCGAACCCCACCGCGCCGCCGCCCGCGACCTCCGGGCGGGCGCCGCCGCCGCGGTCGAGCGGCTCGGCGAAGTCATCGGCGTCCTGCGCGAGGACGACACCGCCGCCCCCGGCGACGGGCCCGCCGACACGGCCGTCCCCGACCTGCTCGCCGCGGCCGCCGCCGCCGGGCTTCCCCTGACCACTCGGATCACCGGCAGCCCCGACGGCCTGCCCCGCGCCGTCGAACACGCCGCCCACCGGGTGGTGCAGGAAGCGCTCACCAACGCCGCCAAGCACGCCCCGGCCGCGCCCGTCACCGCCACCGTCGACTACACCCCCGACGAGGTGCGGATACGCGTCGCCAACGGGCCCAGCTCCGCGCCGCCGGGGCCCGGCAGCGGGCAGGGCCTCGCCGGGCTCGACGAACGCGTCCGCCTGGCCGGCGGCCGCCTGCACGCCGGGCTCGCACCCGACGGCGGCTTCCAGGTCACCGCCCGGCTGCCCCGCACCGCCGCCCCGGCCGGACCCGCCGCGCCCCCGCGGCCCGCGCCCGCGCTGCGCGACGCCCGCCGCCGCACCCGCCGCGCCCTGCGCGCCGCGCTGATCGTCCCGCTCGCCACCGCGATGACCCTGACCGTCGCCCACCGCGCCTGGACGTACCACCTGGTCCACCGCTCGGTCCTCGACCCCGCCGTGTACGCCGACCTGCGGGTCGGACAGGACCGCGCCGAGCTCGACGCCCGCCTGCCCGACCGCCGCCTGCCCTACCGGCCGACCGCCGGGCCCGGCGCGCCGCCGCCCCCGCCCGGCGACGGCGTCCGCTGCGACTACTACGCCGTCACCGCCGACCTCTTCGTCGACCGGGCCGGAGACGCCTACCGGCTGTGCTACCAGGACAGCCGCCTGGTCTCCCGCGACCTGCTCGCCGCCTGACCCGCGCCCCCGCCCCACCCCGTACCGAAGGAGCCCACGATGGCCGCCGCGCCGATCCGGGTACTGCTCGCCGACGACGAACCGATGATCCGCGCCGGACTGCGCGCCGTGCTGGCCACCGACCCCGCCATCGACGTGGTCGCCGAAGCCGGCGACGGCCGCGAGGCCGTCGACCTGGCGCTGCGCCACCGCCCCGACGTCGCCGTCCTGGACATCCGGATGCCCCGCCTCGACGGGCTCGCGGCCGCCGCCGAACTGCGCCGCTGCGGCGCCGCCACCGGGGTGCTGATGCTCACCACCTTCGGCGAGGACGACTACATCCTGCGGGCGCTGGGCGGCGGCGCGAGCGGCTTCCTGGTGAAGTCCGGCGAGCCCGAGGAACTGCTCGCCGGTGTGCACGCCATCGCCTCCGGCGCCGCCTACCTGTCACCCAAGGTGGCCGCCCGGGTGGTCGCCCACCTCGCCGCGACCGGCGCCGGCGGCCCGGCCGGGCGGCGCGAAGCGGCCCGGGACCGGGTGGCCGCCCTCACCGCCCGGGAACGCGACGTGCTCGCGCTGGTCGCCGCGGGACTGTCCAACGGGCGCATCGCCCGCCGGCTGGGCGTGGTCGAAGGCACCGTGAAAGCCCACGTCAGCTCGATCCTGGCCCGCCTGGACGTGCCCAACCGGGCCGCCGCGGCGGTCCTCGCCCACGAAGCCGGACTGCCCGCCGCCGAGCCCGGGGGAGCCGGCCCGGCCCCGGCCTGACGGTGCCACCAGCGCGCCCAGCAGCGGCACGCCCGCCGCCGCCCGGACCGCCCGCACCGCCGCCGGACGGGCGACGGCCAGCAGCGCCGCCACCACCGCCGCGCCCAGCGCCGCACCCGCCAGCACGTCGTGCGGGTAGTGCACGCCCGCCGCCACCCGCAGCCCGGCCGTCGCCGCGCCGACCGGCAGCGCGAGCACCGCCAGGCGCGGCCGCGCCAGCGCCAGCCCGACGGCCAGCGCGGCGGCGAGCGTGGCGTGGTTGCTGGGGAACGACCAGTCCCCGGGCGGCGGGCACTGCGCCGCGACCTCCGCCGGAACGGCCAGGGCCCGGCAGGGGCGCTCCTCGCCCAGCGCCGTCTTCAGCACCTCGCTGAGCGCGTACGCCGCCACCGTCCCGCACACGACCAGCGCCAACGCCGCCACGGTGGCCGCCGACCGGCTCCGCGCCCGCCACCAGCACACCATCCACAGCGCGCCCAGCACCAGCAGCCCGACCTCGGTGGCGAGCTTCGGCAGCCCGGCCGGCAGCGCCTCCGAGAGGTGCCGGTACCCGGCGGCGGACCAGCCCGGCGCGGCCCCGCCGCCGGGCGGCGCCAGCGCGGCGACGGCGACGGCGCCGGAGCCGAGCAGGGCCGCGGCGAGGAGGGGACGGCGTCGCGGCGGGAGGCGGTGGGAGCCGGGGTCGGTCGCTCGGTGAAGGTGCGTCATGAGGCGGACGGTAGGCGGCCGCCGGGGCCGGTGGCCCGGCCCGAAGGTCCAGGCGCACCCCTGACCAAGGTCGGGGTTGACGTCCGGTCAGCTGTCGGGTCCGGCGAGTTGGAGGCGGTCCTCGCGGACGCGGGCGGCCAGGTCGAGTTCGGTGAAGGCGGGGCGGCCGACCCGGCGGTACCGGGGGCGTCGGGTGACGTGGATCACCTGTACCCCCCTCTTTGGGGGGGCTTGGCCCGCGGCGCTCGACCTGGCCGATCGACGGTGGGAAGGGTCAGGCGAAGGCCTCCGCGGAGTCGGAGGCGAGGCCCGCCAGGTCGACCGGTTCGCCGGTCCGGAGGGACGCCGCCGCGAGGTTGCGGGCGACCTCCGCGTCGGCCGCGTCGAACTGGGGGTCGGTGATCTCGAAGGTGGCGCTGGCGAAGCAGCCCCTGGCGGCGAGCGCCGGGTCGGGGTGCGGGTTGCGGTACAACTGCGCGGCCCTGTCGCGGAGTTCGAGCATGGTGGGGACGGCCGGCGCCAGGTGGCGGGGGTGGCCGTTGAACGCCGAGTCGAGGTAGCGCAGCAGGACGGCGTAGCGGGAGTTGAAGGCGACGGCCTGTTGGTAGACGGCGCTGGTCCGCTCGTACACCCGGTAGTCGGCGACCTTGGAGTCGCCGTGGATCGGGTGGGCGCCGTCCCAGTCGACGTCGATCAGCGGGCCGCTCGGCCGGTCCCTGGGGCGGTCGTGCGGGCCGTAGCTGCGCCCGGTGAAGATCTCGTTGAAGCGGAACCAGTGGGCGAGTTCGCGTTCCTCGCCGAAGGTCTCGTTGCTGTTCCAGATGGTGTCGTGGACGCCCTCGCCCTGCTCGGTGACGGTCTCGATCGCCAGCAGCGCGCCGGCCAGGTCCTCGACCGGGAAGACCTCGCCGCCGGAGTTGTAGAAGTCCTCCGGGCCGATCTGCCGCTCCGGCCCGCCGGTGAACACCCGGTCGTGGCCGAGCGTGCGGACCAGGTGCTCCAGACCCTCGCGGACGGCGTCGTAGAACTGCCCGATGGAGGTCCAGCCGCCGCCCGGGGCGGTCGGCGGCGTCATGCTCCTGGGCTGCTCGATCCGCAGGAAGGTCTTCAGCGCCGCGGGGGAGAAGTGCTGCAGCCCGATCGACGGGACGCTCTCGCCGCTGAACGGCAGCCTCGCCGGGTACTCGGCGACGACCCGGGAGTCGACCACCGGGGCGCCGCCGACCGCGTTGAGCAGGTTGGCGACCAGCGTCATGTGGAGCATCTCCTCCATCACGACGGCGCGGATCCCGTAGAAGGCCGCGCTGTTGGTGCCGGCGCGGATGGTGTACATGCCGGTCAGGTAGACCGGAATGGTGAGGTGCTCGACCTCCAGGGCCGCCTGCAGGCAGGTGCGCAGCTTCTCCAGCGTGTCGGGGACGGCGAACCCGGCCTTCTCCAGCGCGAGAGCGGTTCTCATGCGGGTACCTCCGCTTCGTCCGCCGGGCGGACGTCGGCCGGCCGCCGGTCGAGGACCAGGTCCTGGTGGATCTGCTCGGCGCTGCGCAGGGCGAGGGCCAGCATGGTGAGAGTGGGGTTGCTGGTGCCGATGGACGGCATGCTGCCGCAGCCGACGGCGTACAGGTTGGGGTGCTCCCAGGTGCGCTGGAACGCGTCGACCACGGAGTCCCTCGGGGAGCTGCCCATGACGTGCGTCCCGGCGCCGTGCCCGGCGCCGCTGTAGGCCAGGTCCAGGGTCGTCCCGTCGACGGTGTGGGTGAAGTGGCCGAGCGGCGGAACGCCGTCGCGGGGCGCGTGGTTCGTCCAGTCGGTGGCGTCGAGCCGCTGGAAGATCCGTGCGGCGACCAGCCGGGCCGCGTACACGCCGCTCCGGGTGTGCGGGTCGAGGTCGTAGGTCAGGACCGGGCGCAGGTTGCCCGTCGCGTCGCGGTGGCGGCGGTCGAGGGTGACCCGGTTGCCGGGGTTCGCCGACTGCTCGACGGCGATCTGCAGTTGGAGCTGACGGCCGATGGTGGAGCCGAGCAGCCGGCGCAGCTCCGGGCCGAAGACGCCGTCGGGGCGGATCTCGCCCTGCCGGTCGCCGCCGACGCCGAGGGCGGTGGCGACGTTGCTCATCGGCGCGCCGGTGGCCCAGCCCCAGCCCCAGTTGCCGATCTCGATCCGGAACGGGGCCCGCCGCCGGCGCCCCTCCCCGAACCGGAAGACCTCCCAGCCCGAGGTGTGGCCCGGCCCGCGGAACGGGCCGACGGGCCCTCTCCGCTCGTCCGCCAGCGCCCAGTTGAGGACGGTCGGGTGGTCCATCAGGTTGCGGCCGACCTGGTCGCTGCCGTTGGCGAGGCCGGAGAACAGCAGCAGGCGGGCGTTCTCGATCGCGTGCGCGGCGAGCACGACGACGCCCGCCTCGACCACGTACGACCGGCCGACCGGCGAGGCCGGGTCGGTGTAGGCGCGGAACTCCACGCCGCTCACCCGGCCGCCCATGGTCGGGCCCGCCAGCCGGACCCGGGTCACCACGCAGCGGGTGGCCGTGGTGACCGTCCTCGGGAAGCGGGCCTGCTGGCGCAGCGGGTGGGACTTGGCCTGCACCGGGCAGATCGGCACGCAGCTGGCGTTGCCGACGCAGCGCTCGCCGTAGTTGGGCAGGCCGACGGCGCTCGACGGCCGGTAGGGCCCCGGCCGGTAGTCCGGGTTCGGCGTCGAGTTGCGGGCCTGCGGCAGGCTGTGGACCTTCAACGGGTACTGCTCGTCGGCGACTTCGTCCAGGATCGGGGTGCCGTCGAGGCCCGTGCAGTACCGGTCGATCCAGCTGGCCGGGATCTGGTGCATCGGGAAGACGTAGTCGGGGTCCGTGACGACGCCGAGCTCGCGCTGGCCCTGCGCGTCCCCCGCCACGCCGATCTCGAACTCGGCCCGGGCGTACCAGGGTTGCAGGTCCGCCGCGGTGATCGGCCAGTCCCGGCCGTAGCCGAAGCGCTCGTTGGTGGCGAAGTCCTCGGGGTGCATCCGCGGCACCGCCCCGAGCCAGTGCATCGCGGCGCCGCCCAACTCCCGCAGGTAGTCGGTGCCGTACGGCAGCCGGCCGTTCTGCACGAAGTAGCCGTTGGCGGTGTACTCCCGCTCGCCCGGCTCCGGGTCGCGCACCGGGGCCAGGTCGAGGACGTCCGGGAAGGGCGCGGCGACGCTGCGCCGGTAGCCGGAGTTGGGCACCTTGGCGACGGCGGAGTAGAAGGTGGAGAGCGAGTCGAGGTAGCCGGGCCAGGTCTCGGCGCCGCCGTTGCCGGCCTCCAGGACCAGCACCTGCCAGCCGCGCTCGCCGAGGTCCTTGGCGAGCAGGCTGCCGGCCCAGCCGCCGCCGACGACGACGACGTCGTAGCGCCGGCGGACCGCCTCGTCCGCGCCGACGGTCCCGGTCATGCGCGCTCCCGCGAGGTGTCGGGCCGCTCGGCGGCGGTGGGGACGGCGGACGGCGGGACGTAGCGGGCGGCGCGCAGGCCCGGCAGCAGGTGCCCCGGTACGGCGTCCAGCGCGACCTCGGCGGTCAGTCCGGCACGGAACGGCAGTTCGCCGAGGCCGAGATCCTGACGAAGTGACAAAATGTCCGACTGCGGCGGGGGTTGGACCGACCAGGTGCCGAAGCCGGGTGGCTTGGCGCCGCCCGGATGTCCGTGGAAGGTCCGCCAGACCAGGCCCTCGACGTACGCCTCCGGCGCGACGACGAACTCCTCGTTGGCCGGCTGGCGGCGCAGCGCCGCGTGGGCGGCCGGCGCCAGGCGCGGCCAGGCGCCGGTGTGCCACAGGTAGGTGACGGCCCGGGCCACTTCCAGGTGGACGGGGGAGAGGCTCTGCGGACCGCCCCCGTCCGCGACGGCGGCGGTCCAGGCGGCCCAGAACTCGGCGAACCGGTCCGGGCCGACCTGCTGCCGGACGGTCTCCAGGTAGCGCTCGGCCATGCCGGTGGCGTACAGGTCGAACTCGGAGAACCCGGTCAGCGGCACGCACAGCTCGACGAAGTCCTGAACGTCCGCCGTCACGGCGGGACTTGTGGGATCCGACATCACGCTCCTCTCTCGCGGGGAGGTCGCCCGGCGCGGGGAGGGATGCCGTGCACTCGAACCGTTCTCGGGCGAACTGCCCCGATTCTTCGCCCACCTCGGCGCCGCGTCGTGGTTCCCGCCGGGAGGGGACCGGGGATTCACCCGTCCGGCGGTGGAGCGGAGCGCGCCCGGGGAGCTGTTCCGGTCGCCCGCTCCGTGCCGAGCGCCGCAGGCCGGGGCGACCTGCGGCGCTCGGTGGTGAACGGGGCGCGCGGTACTCGCCGTTCAGCCCTTGACGGCCCCGGCGGCGAGGCCGGAGGCGATCCTGCGCTGCACGACGAGGAAGAACACCACCACGGGCAGCGCGGTCAGCGTGGCGCCCGCCATGAGACCGCCGTAGTCGGTGCCGAAGCCGGTCTGGAAGGAGACCAGCCAGATGCTGACGGTCTGCTTCGTCGGGGTGGACAGCAGCACGTAGACGAGGACGTACTCGTTCCAGGCCTGGACGAGCGCGAACACCGAGGTGGCGACGATGCCGGGCGCGAGCAGCGGGAGGACCACCCGGCGGAACGCGCCGAGCCGGCTGCAGCCGTCGACCATGGCGGCCTCCTCCAGCTCCACCGGCACGCCGGCGATGAACCCGCGCAGCATCCACACCGTGAACGGCAGCGTGAACACCAGGTAGGTGAGGACCACCCCGGCGATGCTGTCGGTCATCCCGACGTCGTTCAGCAGCAGGTACACCGGGATGATCAGGGCGGTGAGCGGGACCATCTGCACGACCAGGATCACCACCACGAACGCCCGCCGGCCCAGGAAGCGGAACCGGGCCAGCGCGAACGCCGCGAGGGCGCCGACGACCAGCGACACCAGGACGGTGCCGACGCCGATCAGGACGCTGGAGCGCACGTTGGCCCAGAATGTCTCCGTGTGCAGGGCCCGGGAGAAGTTGGCGAGCGTGGGCCGGCCGGGCCAGAAGTGCGGCGGCAGGCTGAGGATCTCGTTGGCCGGCCGGAACGCGGTGAGCACCATCCAGTACACCGGGAAGCCGACCACCGCGGCCACCACCAGCCCCAGCAGGTCGAGGGCCGGCGACCGCCGTCGTCTCATTCGATCTCTCCCGTCCTGAGCATCTGGCGCAAGTAAATGACCGATCCGGCGAGCAGGAGTACAACGGTCACCAGGGCGATGGCGGCGCCGGTGCTGTACCGGTTGACGGCGAACGACTCGATGAAGGAGTAGATGCCGAGCAGGTAGTACTCCCGCTCGGGCTGGCCGCCGCGCATCAGCCAGATCTGGTTGAAGACGCCGAAGTCCCAGATGGCCATCAGTGTGGTGACCATCAGCAGGACCGGCCTGATCACCGGAAGGGTGACGTGCCGGAAGACCTGGAACGGCCGGGCGCCGTCGAGCACCGCGGACTCCTCCAGCTCCGCCGGGACCTGCGCCAACGCGGCCCGCAGGGTGATCGCCGCGAACGGCAGCGCGCCCCACACCACGACGGCGACGATGACGGCGAAGCCCTGCCAGGGGTCGGTGAACCAGTTGTGCTTGGCCAGGTCGACCCCGGGCAGCAGGGACAGCGTCCAGTTCACCGCGCCGTAGTCGGCGTCGAAGAGCCAGCGGAAGATCGACGCGGCGACCATGGCCGGCATCGCCCACACCGTGACCAGCACCCCGGCGATGACGGCGCGCACCCACGGCGAGACGCGGTGCATCAGCTGCGCGGTGAACAGCCCGCAGAGCACGGTGAGGGCGACGCACACCGCGGTGAACACCACCGTGCGCAGCACCACCGTCCAGAAGAACCCGTCGCCGAGGATCCGCCGGAACTGGTCCAGCCCCGCCCACGGCGGCGCCGCGCCGCTGAACAGCTGTTCGCGGGTCATGTCCTGGAAGGCGAGCAGGACCATGTCCACGAGCGGGTAGCCGAGCACCAGGACGAGCGCGAGGACGGTCGGGCCGATCAGCAGGTACGGCAGCAGCGACGGCCGGCGCCGCCGGACCCGGTCAGCGCTCATTGATCACTTCGTCGATCCGCCGGTCGGCGTCCCGGGCGGCGTCCTGCACCGAGGCCTTGCCGTTGGCGATCCGTTCGAGCATCTCGGGCAGGACGTTGGACTTCTCCACCGACGTCCAGCCCGGCGCGAACGGGGTCATCCAGCCGCCGGTGGCAGCGGCCCGGGCGGACGGCCCGTTGATGCCGCCGGCGGCGACCTCGGCCAGCTGGGCGGTGTTGTTGGGCAGGGTGTTCGCGGCGATCAGCGCCTTCTGCGACTCCCGGTCGGTGAACAGCTTGATCCAGTCGGCGGCCAGGTCCTTGCGCGCGGACTTGGCCGGCACGGCCAGCGTGGACCCGCCGAGGAACGGCGGCAGGAGCTTCCCGGACGGGCCGGGGAACGGGAAGGTGGCGAACTCGTCCTTCAGCTTCGGGTCCCCGCCGGAGCGCGGGTCGGCGGCGGCGTCGGCCTCCCAGGTGTTGCCGTAGAACACGCCCACGTGGCCCTGGCCGACGACGCCCGGCTGGTCGCCGTTGTCCTTGGCGCGGTCGCCGACGTAGTAGGCGTCGATCAGCCGCTTCCACTCGGTGAGCCCCGCCACGGACTTCGGCGAGGACAGCGAGGCCTTCCAGCGGTCGCCGTCCCGCACGGCGATCTCGCCGCCCGCGTCCTTCACGAACGCCATGGCCGCGTACCAGTACCGGCCCGGCAGGTAGAAGGCGGAGAAGTTCGGGTCGGCGGGGCCGAACGTGCTCTTCAACTTGTCGAACGCCGCGAGCAGTTCGGGATAGGTCTTCGGCGCGCCGGCGACGCCGGCCCGACTGAACAGGTCGGTGCGGTAGATCCCGACCCGGGCCCCGACGTAGTAGGGCACGCAGTACGTCCTGCCGTCCTTGCGGCAGGCGTCGGCGAGGGCCGGCAGCCAGGCGTCCGACTGGTCGAAGCGGGCCGGGTCGACCGGGGCGAACGCGCCGTTGACGATGTAGTTGGTGGTCTCGCTGTTGCCCATCTCCACCACGTCGGGCACGTTCTTCCCGGCGAGGACGGCGTCCAGCTTCTGGTTCTTCGTCGTCCACTGCTGGTACTGGACATCGACCTTGACCCCGGGGTGGGCCTTGGCGAAACGGTCATTGGTGGACTGGACCAATTCCGGCCAGGTCTCCTGGGCGTCGACGGCCAGCCACACCGTCAACTTGCCGCCGGCGTCGGAGCCGCCGCCCGAGCCGGAGCTGCAGCCGGCCAGGGCCAGGGCCAGGAGGGACGTGAGGATCAGGGGGCGGTAGCGCACGCGAATGGTCATGGGGGTCTCCAACATCACTGTGAGGGTGATGATTTGATTACCCATCAGGTCTGCGTACGGTGCAGTGGTCTAGACATTCGGCCGGAAGACGACGTTCGCCGTCCCGGAGCGGCCCGGTCGCGGCCCGGACGCGGACGAGGGCCGGGTCAGGCCGTGGGGGACGGCAGTTGCGGCACCTCGAACGGCAGGTTCCGCAGGTAGAACTGGGCCAGCGCGTCCCACAGCACCCGTTCCGCGGCCAGGTCGGGTGCGGCGGAGTCGAGTTCCAGGTGCTTCAGCAGCGCCCGGCGGTGAAGGTCGACGGCGACCTTGATCTCCTGGCCGTAGGAGACGGCGACCTGCAGCAGCACCCGGTACCCGACCCAGGCGGCCGGCCAGCCCAGCAGGCACCAGGCGGCCGGGCCGAAGCGGCCGCCGTCCAGCACCAGCAGGACCGGCCAGAGCGTGCCGAACGCGGCCGCCAGCACGACCAGGGAGGCCACGCAGTCGAGCGCCGACCGTGCGTCGGCCAGCCGGGTCCGACAGTCCTCCGGCAGCAGCGGGTGCAGGCGCGGCCAGATCACCGCGGTGTCCACGCCGTAGCGCTCCAACGGGTAGTACTCCGCGGCGCGCAGCCGGTTGCCGAACGCGGTCGGCAGACAGCCGGCGGCGAGCCGGGAGCGCGGCGGATAGTCCGTCTGGAGCCGCACCGCCAGGGCGGAGCGGGCGGCCGGGTCAGCCGCCACCTGCCGCCAGCCGTCCGTCGCGAGGCGGCGGTGGTGCTCCGTCCGGCGGCGGCCGAGCGCCGCCAGCGGGCCGGCCGGCGACCAGTAGCCCTCCAGCAGCCGGAGCGCCGGGAGTTGGAAGAAGGAGAGCAGATAGCCGGTCACGGCCAGCGACAGCAGGCCGGCGAGCGCGATCACCGCCTGCCCCAGCGTCCCGTGCCGGTGCCAGGCGTCCAGCGCCGCGTCGAACGAGCGGCCGGACAGCGTCAGCACGACCGGGGCCGAGACCGCCCCCACGAGGGCGAGCGGCAGCAGCACCGCGATGACGAACCGTGAACCGAAGAACCGCTCGACACTGCCGAGGCCCCCGTCGAGAAGGGTGCTCATCGGGCCTTCCGCGCCATCAGGTCGCCGTGCGAGCAGCGCGGCGGCTCCTCCGGGTCGTAGTACGCGACGACCTGGTCCTCCTGGTGGACGGCGCAGGTGAACAGCAGGGTGGTCAGCGGCAGGCCCGGCACGTCGTCGTTCAGATAGGTGCCGCGGTCCGGCGGCAGGCCGGCCGGGGCCGGTCCGCCCTGCTGCCCGGGCCCTTCCGCTGCCGCGCCCTGCTGCCCGGGCATCTCCGCCCCGCCCCGCTGCCCGGACTCTTCCGCTCCGCTCACAACGCCCCCTGCACGGTGAAGCCACCCCAGAACCCGGGGTGGGAGTAGTCCGGATACCTCCGCACGGCGAGCTGGGCGCTCCGCGCGGCCTGCGCCAAGTCGCCTCCGGAGCGGGCCAGTTCGGGGTAGAGCAGCCGGTTGAACAGCAACGCGGCGTCGTCCCGCACCGGCCAGAGCGGCGCCACCACGACCTCCGCGCCGGCCGCCAGGAACGCCGACGGCAGGCCCTCGCCCTCGCCGCCCAGCGTCCGGTGCTCCGCCCCGGCCCGGCAACCGCTGATGTTGACCAGGCGCGGCACCCGCGGCGCGCAGGCGATCTCGAACGCGAACAGCGGCCGGTCCGCCAGCAGGATCCGGGCCAGATTGGGCTCCCGGGCCCCGAAGGCGGCATGGCCCGCGAGGTGCAGCAGGTCGGCCGTGGCGAAGCTGCCGAGGACGGCCGCCGCGGTCGCCTCGTCGCCGTGCAGCACGGTCGTGCCGGGGAAGACCGCCCGCACCGCGTCCGCCTCGGCGTGCACCGCGGGCAGGTCGGGCAGCAGTTCGTAGCGGGGCGAGCGGACCGCGCCCACCACGGCGCCCCCGGCCCGCTGCGGGGCCGGCCCGGGCCCGCGGCGGAGCAGGTGCGCGAGCGACGGCAGGGACCGCACCTCGGCGCTCACCACCAGCGGCTCCCCGCGGAACGGCGCGGCGTGGAACGGAAACTCCTCCAGCACCCCCTGTGCCGTGACGAAGACCCGCCCCACCCCGGCCAGCAGGTCCGCCACCGGATCCAGCACGGCCGCGCCGAGCCGGTCCAGGCCCTCCGTGCCGCTCCGCCGCAGGCACTCGTCCCTGGCCAGGGCAGCCAGCCGCTCCAACTCCTCGGCCGGGAGCGCGATGCTGCGCCGGAACACTGCGCCGTCGCGGACCGCCAGCACCATGCCGTCCCCCTGGTCGCTGCGTCCGTACCAGAGCGCGAGCTCACCGGCCCGCACCGCCCGCGGCAGGGCCTCGGCGAGCTCGGCGACCGTCCGGGCCGGCTGCGCCCCCTGCTGCCCGCCGGCCTGGCTCTGCCAGGTCTCCAGGAGCTCCCGCGCCCGGTTCTCCTGGTTGTCCAGCTCGGCCCGGTCGCCCGCCACGACGGCCGCCGTCGCGGACCGGGTGAGCTGCCCGACCCGGTGCCGCAACTCGTCCTGCGCCGCGGCGCCCGGGTGCAGCGGCCCCCGGCCGCCCCGTCCGACGGCCGCGAGCACGCCGACCGCGAGGTCCGGCCGGTGCGCCTGGAGCGCCGCGCCGACCGCACGCCCGACGAGGTGCGCGCTGCGTTCCAGGAAGAAGCTGCGCCCGGCCAGCGAGTCCGCCGTCGGCCGGGCGAACCGTGCGTCGACGGCCTGGACGTAGCAGGCCAGGGCTTCGGTGGGGCGGCCCTGGCTGTCCCTCAACTCGGCGGTGCTGCGCAGCAGGTCGTGAACGTCGCGGTCGCTGCCGGCGTCCGCGCGCCAGTCCTCCAGGGCGCGGTCCGCGTCGTCCAGCAGCCCCAGGTCGGTGAGCGCCTGCACGCGCTGGTGGTGCAGGTAGCCGGTGACGAACGTCTGCCCCCGGGACGGCTTCGGCTCCAGCCGGGCGCCGATCCGCATCCCCTCCTCGGCGCGCAGCAGCGCCTGTTCGGGCAGGCCGAGCCGGGTCATCAGACCGGCCGTCCTGGCGTGGACGGCCCGGAGCCCGTGGTCGTCCCCCGCCCGCTCCAGCAGCGCGCGGGCGCGCTCCAGGGCGGTCATCGCGTCGGACACCCGGCGGAGTGCGCCCAGCGCGACGCCCAGCTCCAGGTACGCCCGGCCCTGCTGCAGCGGCGACCCGTGCTCCTCGAAGCCCTGGGTGGCCAGCAGGGCCAGGTGGACGTGCCGCCGAGGGGACACCCCCGCCCGGAGCGGGTTGCCGCCGAGCGCCACCAGCAGCTGAGCGCTCAGGGCCGGGCCGACGCCGCCGAGGCGCTGCATCGCCTCCATCCCGTCCCAGACCGCCGTCATCAGCATGTCCCAGGTGGCGGCCGCCCCGACCGCGAGCTCCTTGACGTAGGCGCTCGGCACCAGGCACATGGGCTCGGTGAAGAACACGTGGTGCACGGCGTCCGCCCCCAGGTGCACCACGGCCAGGTCGGCCCCCGGGGTGCGGCTCAGGAAGTCCTGGTAGGCCGTCGACGGCTCGCCGCCGCCCGGCCCGGTGTCGCCGCTCATCCTCGATCACCGCGCCTCTCCAGTCGGTCGGCCATGGCGTCCGCCAACTCGGACTGGTCCACGGCCCGGTTCATCCGGAGGATCGCCGACAGCGCCCGCCACAGCGTCGCGGTGTCCTCCAGCCAGATGACGTCGGACAGCGCGAGCCGGCGCAGCCCCGCCCAGTCGCCCCGCTCGAACGCCGAGTGCCGCAGGCCCTGCCGGGTCGCCAACTCCTGTGGCGTGGGCTCCCGTTCGGTCACCAGCCGGCTGACCAGCTCCTTGGCCAGACCTGTTGGGTCGCACCGCCAGTCGACCGCGACCAGCCGGGCCAGCCGCTCCCGCCCGCCGGCCGCCCAGGTGAGGCGCGCGGCCGGCAGCACCGAACCCAGCAGCGAGACGGCATCGGTCGGCGGACAGCGCAGCAGCGTCGTCAGGGCGAGCTCCGGCCGGTCGAGCCGCAGGTAGCAGTTGGACAGCAGCGGCAGCGTGACCGCCAGGCCCGACTCTCCGAGCTCGACCGCGCCCGAGCCGATCAGATCGGCCGCGAGCCGGTCAGCGGGCACCCCCGCCTGCTCGCCGTACACCACCGCGTACGCGACCAGCCGCACCAGCGTGCCGCGGACGCCGGCCGCGAGATCGGGGCCGGCGCTGTCGTTCCCCGCCAGCCCGAAGTCGATCGGCCGCAGCCAGCGCACGTACCGCCGCGACTCCCGCATCAGATACTCCCGGGCGGCCCCGGGCCCCTGCTGCCGGGCCATCCGCTCCGCCTCGGCCAGGATCGGCCCCGCGTCCACCCGGAGGGACGCCTCCGCCGGCCCCGCCCCCGCTCCGTCCAACGCCCGGGCCAGCCCCGCCTCAAGGGCGAGCGCTTCCCCCACTTCCCGCGGATCCCCGCTCACGGTGAACCCGTTTCCCCCGGTTTCCATGCCCGTAGCGTAGCCCCGGCCCCTGTCGCGCAAGGGACTTGCGGGCGAGATGCGCGGCCGCCCGGCGGTCAGACGACGCGCGAGGGGCCCCGTTGCGCCGAGGCCGGGGTTCGCAGGCCGATCCCGGGGTCTCGGGGCTCGGAGTTCGGGGGCTCGGAGCTTCGGGGCTCGGAGTTCCGGGATTCGAGGCTCCCGGGTTCGGGGCTCCGGGGTAGTGCCGGGCCGCAGGGTGCCGGGGCGGGGGCGGCCAGTGGGGGGTCGACGGTGAGTGCGGTGATGCCCAGCGGCTCGCACAGAGCGCGCAGGGCGGGCTCGGCGAGGGCGATCCGGGGATGGTCGGGGCCGAGGACGGCGATCAGGCGCTGCTCGGAGGTGAAGGCGACCGCGGTCCGGTCACCGACGGCGGTACGGAAGACGCGGAGCGTGTGGCCCGCCGGACCCGATCGGACGGGTACCACCAGCCGTCCGGTCGGGGTGCGTTCCGACGGCTTCGAACGCTCGGGGTCCCGCAGCTGCTGCTTCACGGCCTACCTCCACACGACGGGCGGACACCAGGCGCCGCTCACGGGCGCAGCAGAGACGCTATCCCCGCTCGGCACCAGCGACGACGCCGTCCTGTCGCGTTCCTGACCGGGCGGGGTGCGATCCGTACGGACCGTTGACGTGCCGCGCCGAGCGTCGGCCGCTTCCGTCAACGTCCCGTCAGGGCAGGCCCGATCGGTGTAGCCGCCGCGTCAAGAACCGGTGCGGGCGACGGACGGCGGGCGTGCACTGGAGTCGTGGGCGCAGCCGCTCCGAAGGCCCGCCCCTCGCCCCCCGGTGAAAGGGACCACGCCATGACCGACCTCCAGCTCGCCCCCGTGAACCAGGCGCCGAACGGGCAGCACGACCGGCCCGGCGACGCGACCCTCCGCCGCCTGCTGCGCGGATCGGTCTTCGACACCCGGTCCGACGGCGCTCCCGAGAACCGGCCCGCGCCCGACCGGACCCGCCGCCCCGTCGCCGGGCACTGCCGCTACACCATGCACTACGAGGACTGACGGCGCGTCGGCGACACCGCCCGCCCACCGGGCCCCGGACGGCCGACCGCCGCCGGGGCCGAACCCGCCCTTCGGACCAGGAGAACCCCCGCGATGACCACCCTCTCCGACCTGCCCGAACTGAGCCCCGTCCGTTCGGCGCCCCGCCCGCTCGGCAGCCCCTGGCCCGCGTCCGCCCGGCCCCGACGCGACGGCGACCTTACCCTCGGCGGCGTCAGCCTGTGCGAGGCCGCCGAGCGGTTCGGGACCCCGCTGTACGTACTCGACGAGGACGAGGTCCGCCGGCGCGCCCGGGCCTACCGCCGCGCCCTGCCGCACGCCGACGTGTTGTACGCCGCGAAGGCGTTCCTCTGCACGGCGATGGCCGAGTGGATCGCCGACGAGGGACTGGGCCTCGACGTCTGCTCGGCCGGCGAGCTGAGCCTCGCCGCCGCCGCGGGCTTCCCGCCCGAACGGATCCTCCTGCACGGCAACGCCAAGACCCCCGAGGAACTGCGGCTGGCCCGCCGCCTGCGGGTCGGCCGGATCGTGATCGACAACTTCGCCGAAGTCCCGCGCCTGGCCGCCCTCACCGCGGCCGACACCCCGCAGCGCGTCCTGGTACGCGTCCTGCCCGGCGTCGCCGCCGGACACCACAGCGCCGTCCGCACCGGCGTCGACGGACAGAAGTTCGGCTTCTCGATCGCCGCCGGCGAGGCCGCCGAGGTGATCCGCCGCATCCTCGCCCAACCGGGCCTCCGCCTGACCGGCCTGCACTGCCACCTCGGCTCCCAGATCACCGACACCGCCCCCTACCTCACGGCCCTCGACCGCCTGGTCGACCTGCTCGCCCTGATCCGCGACCGGCACGGCGTCGAACTCCCCGAACTCGACCTGGGCGGCGGCCACGGCGTGCGCTACCTCCCCGACGACCCCGAACTCGCCCCCGAGCGCTTCGCCGCCGAAATCACCACCCGCCTGGCCGCCCGCTGCGCCGAGAACGGCCTGGCCGTACCGAAGTTGACCATCGAACCGGGCCGGGCGATCGCGGCCCCCGCCGCCGTCGCCGTCTACCGGGTGCTCTCCGTCAAACACACCGCGGACGGCCACGCCTTCGCCGCCGTCGACGGCGGCATGAGCGACAACCCCCGCCCCGCGCTCTACGGCTCCGCCTACACCGTCCGCCTCCTGGGCCGCACCAGCACCGCCCCGACCCGCCCCTTCGACGTCGTCGGCCGCCACTGCGAAGCCGGCGACATCCTGGCCCGCAACACCCCCCTCCCCGCCGACCTCCGCCCCGGCGACCTCCTCACCACCCCCACCGCCGGCGCCTACCACCTCTCCATGTCCTCCACCTACAACCTCACCGGCCGCCCACCCGTCGCCACCGTCCACGCCAACCACCTCCGCCTCCTGATCCGCCGCGAAACCCTCACCGACCTCCACACCCGCGAAGTCACCCCCTGACCCGCCGCCCGGCGTCGCTCGAACGCGGGCTTCTGAACGGCCGTCAGGGGTTGAGGAGTTGGTCGAAGTCTGTCGGGTGGGTGCCGCGGCGGGTGCGGGCGGCGGATTTCAGGGCTTCGGTGGGGACGCCGGTGGCGGTGCGGGGGGAGGGGGTTTCGGGGGTGTGCTCGTAGGGCTGGGCGATGGTGTCGAGGGCCGGTCGCAGGTGTCCGGTCGGAGGAGGTGTGCCCAGTCGGTTGTGGCGGGCAGGAGCATTGCGGCAAGGACGGCCAGCAGGGTGCGTCGGTGGGGTGTGCCGGACGGGGGCGGGTCGGCGGGGGCGGGAGGGGCGGAGGCGGGGACCGGGGCGGTGGGGCGGCGCGGCGGTGGGGGC
>NZ_BMRI01000002.1:276120-283396 GCF_014648555.1 Kitasatospora griseola | reverse complement strand
GGGGTCAGGACGGTTCGGTAGAGGGTCTGGAGGTCGCGGCCGGGGTCGGTGCCGAGTTCTTCGGCCAGGCGTCGGCGGACGACGCCGTAGCGGTGCAGGGCCTCCGCATCCCGTCCGGTCGCGTGCAGGGCCTGGATCAGGACGTGTTCCAGGGGCTCGGCCAGGGGGTACTCGGCGGCGAGGTCGGGCACGGCGGAGAGGACCGCGGTGGCGCGGCCGAGCCGGAACTCGGCCTGCGCCCACTGCACCGCCGCGTCCAGTCGCCGCTGGTGCCAGCCGGCCCGGACCTGCGCGGCCCAGGCGCCCGAGAGGCCGGCCAGGGGTTCGCCGCGCCACAGGTCCAGGGCCGCGGCGAGCATCGCGGCGCGGGTCTCGTCGTCGTGCTGCCGGTCGGCGACCAGACGGCGGAACCGGTGGAGGTCGATCCGCTCGGGATCGACGTCCAACACATAGCCGGCGTGGCGGCGTTCGATCCGCGCGGGCGTGTCGCCGTCGAGCTGTCTCAGCAGTGCGCGGATGCGGCTCAGGTGGGCGTACAGGACGGGCCGGGGGTTGGCGGGCGGGTCGTGGCCCCAGACCCGGTCGACGAGGGCCTCGATCGGGACCGGCTTTCGGGCGTCGACGAGCAGTGCGGCCAGGACGAGTTGCTGCCGCGGCGTCCCGATGTCGAGCGGCCGGCCCGCCGACCGTACCTCGATCTCGCCCAGCAGCCGGAAGTCCACATGTACCCCCCAGGTGATCGACAGTGCCCGCGGAATGCCCAACTCCCCATGCTGGCTTGGCCCGCAAGGTGGCCGCAAGGTCGGCGCACAGGCCGCAGTGCCAGGGTGTCCGGGCCAAACCGGCGACCACGCCGGTCACTTGAACCCATGGAGGACCACACCATGCGGACACCGCTGTTCCAACGGTTCGGCCGTCCCCCCAGGTCCACTGCATCGGCCGGGCGCCGGCTCTCCCGGCTCTCTCCGGCGGCCCTGGCGGCGGCCGTGGCGTTCGTCGTCGTCGGGGCGCTCGCCTCCGCGCCGTCCGCGCACGCGGCGGACCCCGCCCGCTACGAGATCGTGAACGTCCGGACGGGGCTGCGGGCCGACGTCATGTGGGCGTCGACCTCCCCGTTCGCCGCCACCTTCCTGTGGCCGGACAACACCAGCCTGTCGCAGGAGTTCGAACTGCTCGACAGGGGTGGCGGGTTCTTCCGGATCAAGGCCCGGCACTCCGGCCAGTGCCTGATGCTCGACTGGCGTGCGGGGACCTACTCGAACGGCACGCCCGTCATGCAGTACCCGTTCTGCGACGCCGGCTACGCGCCGTCCGAATGGAGCATCGCCTGGGTGGGGCACACCTGTATGTGCTTCCCCACGACCATGATCCTGAAGAACCGGGCCACCGGCAGGTGTCTGGACGCGAACGGCCCGTCCGGCACGCCCGGCGAGCGGTCCGTCCTGTCGCAGTGGGACTGCATCGCCGCCGACGACGTGTGGAACACCGCGAACCAGAGCTGGAACCTGTTGCAGCTCTGACGGTCTCCCCGCGTCGCCGCCCGCCGCCCGCCGCCCGCCGCCCGCCGCCCGCCGCCCGCCGCCCGCCGCCCGCCGCCGGGTCCGGCGGTGGGCGGTGACGTGGCGTCAGCTCGAAGGACCCAACTCCCGGGTGAGGCCGGTCAGGGCGAGCGGTGTGCCGAGGACGCGTTCGGCGGCGCGGTGGCCGGAGAGGAGTGCGCCGTGGACGGTGGCCGGCTCGTGGCCGTAGGTGGCCTCGCCGGCGAAGTGCAGGACGCCGTCGACGGGTTCGGCCATCGCGTCGTGGTCGTCGTGCGAGGAGCCGACGGCGACGTACGAGTAGGAGCCGAGGGCGAGCGGGTCGGAGGCCCAGCGGGTGATCCAGTGCGCCACCGGGTCGGGGACGGCGTCGCCGTGGATGCCGCGCAGGGCGTCGACCACCGAGGCGACGATCTCCTCGTCGGTCAGCTGCTCGATCTCCCGCGCCCAGTCGCCGCCGGCGAAGGTCAGCAGCATCGGCCGGCCGCTCACCGCGGAGACGTCGTACCAGGAGTGCCAGGGGACGCCGGCCCGGCCGTGCTGGCGGATCGCGTAGACGCCGTCCGGCCAGAACCGCTCGGGGAAGCGGAGGAAGACCTTGTTGAACGCGCCCATGCCGAGTCGGGCGATCGGTCCCGCGACGGCGTCCGGCAGCGCGGGGGTGAAGGCGATCGCCCCGGCCTGCAGCACGCCCAGCGGCACCGTGACGATCACCTGGGCGGCCTCGAAGGCGCCACTGCCGGTGTCGACCCGGACGCCGGACGCCGACCTGGTGACGGCGGTGACGGTGGTGCCCAGGCGGATGTCGAGGCCGGCCGCGAAGGCGTGGGGGATGGCGTCGTAGCCGCCCGGGAAGATCACCTCCTCGCCCTCGATGGCGTCCTCGTCGAGGGCGTGGGCGGCGACCTGCTCGATGTCCGCGCCGCACTGCTCCTCCGTGCGGTGCCGGTAGAACTGCCGGACGCGGTCGGCCCGTTCGGCGTCCCAGCCGGTGCCGGCGAGGGTGCGTTCGGTGGCGTCGGCGTAGCTCTCGTCGTCGCCGGAGTCGGCGATCGCCTGCTGGAAGAGCGCGTCCGCGATCTCGACGTCGTCGAGCCACCGCTTCGTCGCGGCCTCGTCCATCAGCTGCCGGGCCTCGTCGTGGTCGGCGATCGGCCGCCCGCCCGCCTGGAAGCTTCCGACCGTGAACTCGACGGTCTCCAGGCCGAGTTCGGCGACGATCCCGGTGAGCGGGTTGCCGGTGAGGCCGTGGATCCAGGAGGCGCCGCGGTCGACGGAGAACCCGGCCGCGCGGTCCGTCCACATCCGGCCGCCGACCCGGTCCCGGGCCTCCAGCACGACCACCCGCTGTCCTGCGGCGTGCAGCAGCCGAGCGGCGGTCAGGCCGGCGATGCCCGCGCCGACGACGATCGTGTCCAACATCTCTACCGTTCCAGGGAGTTCGAAGGGGTGGGACCCGGGGCGGGATCGGCCTGTGGGGTGCGGCCGACCCGATCTTCGGTCAGCCGGCGTGGCCGAGCTGGGTCAGAGCCAGGTCCAGGGCGTCGGCGAAGAAGTCCGCGGCGGCGGTGTCCAGGCACAGCGGGGGCTTGATCTTCAGGATGTTGAGGTGGTCACCGGTGGGCTGGACGACCACGCCGAGGTCGAGCATGCGGTCGCAGAGCTCGGCGGTCTCCTCGGTGGCGGGCTCCAACGTGCCACGGTCGCGGACCAGTTCGAGCCCCAGGTACAGGCCGGAGCCGTGCACCGCGCCGACCACGGCGTGCCGCTCGGCCAGCGCCTGGAGCCGGAGCTTCAGGTGCCCGCCCACACGGACCGCGTTGCCCTGCAGGTCCTCGTCGCGCAGCGCGTCCAGGACGGTCAGGCCGACCACGCTGGAGACCGGGCTGCCGCCGGTGGAGGAGAAGAAGTAGCCCTGCTCCCGGTACCGTTCGGCGATCTCCCGGGTGGTGACGACCGCGCCGAGCGGGTGCCCGTTGCCCATCGCCTTGGCGACGCAGACGATGTCGGGGACGACCTGCTGCTGCTCGAACCCCCAGAACCAGTGCCCGAGTCGGCCGTAGCCGGCCTGCACCTCGTCGGCGACGGCCAGGCCGCCGTGCCGGCGGACCGCCGCGTACACCTCGGCGAGGTAGCCGTCCGGCAGCGCCACCCCGCCCGCGTTGCCGTAGAAGGTCTCGCTGACGAACGCCCCGGCCGGGCGCCCCTCGGCGGCGAGGGCGTCGATCGCCGCGACGGCCTCGGGGGCGTAGCGGGCCGCGTCCGCGCCGCGGTGGCGGCCCCGGTAGGAGTTGGGCGAATCCACGGTGTGGACCCAACTCGGCCGAGTGGCAAGGGCATTCGGATTGTCCTGGAGCGAGGTGGAGACCGCGTCGGACGCGTACGTCCAGCCGTGGTACGCCTCGCGGAGCGCCACCACATCGGGCTGCCCGGTCGCGCCGATGGCCAGCCGAAGCCCCAGATCGACCGCCTCGGAACCGGAGTTGACCAGGAACACCGTGTCCAGCGGATCCGGCAGCAGCGCGGCGAGACGCTCGGTGAACTCCACCACCGAGGCGTAGTGGAACCGCGAGTTGGTGTTCAGCCGCCGCAACTGGCGGGCCACCGCCCGTTCCACGCCCGGGTGGGCGTGGCCCAGCGGCGTGACGTTGTTGACGATGTCCAGGTACGAGCGGCCGTCGGTGGACAACAGGTGGTGGCGCCAACCCCGTTCGATTCGCGGCGGGGCCGCGTAGTAGTGCCCCTGCACCGTCGCGAACACCGCGCCGCGCCGCTCCAACAGGTCACCCCCGTCCGCCACCTGCTCGGCGGCCAGACCCAGCAGCGGCGCCGGGTCGGCGGTGAGCGGCAGCCAGCCCGCGGCGTACTCGGGACGCACCAGCGGCGGGACGGCCGGACCGTCGGCCTCACTCAGCGCGAGGTGCAGGGCGGCCCCGGCCGGGAGGCGGACCAGCTCCGCGCCCGCATCGACCTCCGCGCCCGCAGTCACCGTGGGGTGGACGTCGGCGGCGAACGCCAGCGTCAAGACCCGCTGCCCGACGGTGAGTTCGATCCGGCCCGGCCCCGCGGCCAACACCTGGCCGGCGTCGGGCGCCTGCGCCACGGCGGTCCGGCCGAGCCACAGGTCGACGCCGGTGGACACGGTGGCGGGGGAGTCGGTGGACAGCGCGGGAGTCCGGGAGAGCCGGGCTGCGCCGTACGGGGTGCGGACGGCCGCCGCGCCGCCGGCCAGCGCGGCCGCCGCCGCCCGGTCCTCGGCGCCGGCGTCGAGCCACGCCCCGCCGTTCATCGCGTCGGCATCGGTGGACAGGTCGAGGACGGTGAACTCGTCGAGGTCGCGGAGCAGTTGGTGCGTCGGCGCGGCGACCGGAGCGGGCCGGCAGGCGAAGCCCGCCGCGTCCCGGACCAGGTTGGTCATCACCGCCAGCGGCAGGCGGGTGGCCTGCTCGAACACTCGCCACTCCCGGTCGAGCGCGGCCGTGGCGTAGGCATTGTCGGCGTCGACCGCCGCCTGCTGCCGCCCGCTGACCACCAGCACGGCCGCACGCAGCACCACCAGCGGCCAGAGCGCCCCCGCCTCGGCGGCGGACAGCGGCCGGACGGCATGGAAGGCCCGGACGGCCGGCAGCACCTGATGGGGCTCGACGCCGTCGTGGTGGAGCATCGACGAGAGTGACACGGCGAGCTCGCCGACCGCCCAACTCGTCGTCAGATCACCGAAGTCGATGATCCCGTCGGGCATCGGCGGACGGCTGCCGGGCCGGCGGATCAGGTTGTCGTCGGTGAGGTCCAGATGCACGGCCTGCAGCGGCAGTTCGGCCGCGACCGCCGCCACCCGCTCCCAGGCCTCCTGCGCCGCCGCCAGCACGGCGTCCCGCCGGTCGGCCTCGGTGACGTGCCCGGCGAGCCTGGCCACCACCCGGTCGGCGTGCCGCGGGTCCCACTGCAGGACGCGGTCGAGCCCGGGGTGCCGGAAGTCCCGCAGCGTGGTGCTGACCTTTCCCGCGATCTCGCCCATCGCCGCGACCGTCGGCGCCGACAGGTGCCGCGGGCCGGACAGCGTGCCGCCGGGGACATGCCGCAACAGCCGCGCCGTGACCGACCCGCCGCCGGCCTCGACGACGGCGCGCCGCGGCGCACCGCCGGGCCCGCGCAGCACGGTGGCGACCCGCAGCTCCGGGTGTGCCGCCGCGATCAGATCGGCGGCGGCGTCCTGGGCCTCGACCTCGACGGCGCCGAAGGCCGGATTGGCGATCTTCAGGACCGCGAGTATGTCCCCGTTCCCCTCCTGCAGAAGGAAGTTGGCGTCCTGCTGGCTGCCCAGCGGCTCGGCCCGCCCGGCGACCCCGAGCTGCCGGGCAGCAAGGAGTTCGGCCTCGGCCGGGGTGACGACCGGGACGGGAAGCGCGTCCTCGGCGAAGAAGTCGACGGTGCGGTGCTCGGCGTGGGGCATGGCGGAGTCCTCGGCGTGGTGCGGATCTGGGTACGGGGCGGACGCCCGGTTCACGTGTGCCTCACACCGGCCTCACGTGTGCCACAGGAAGCGGTGGGTGTGGATCGCGAAGTACGGGAAGTTCTCCACCGACACCACGCCCTCGACGGTGCGCACGGCGTCGTTGACGAAATCCAGCAGGTCGTTCGGCCGCTCGCACACCACCTCGACGAACAGGTCGAAGTTGCCGGCGGTCAGCACCGCGTACACGACCTCGTCGTGCCGCGACAGTGCGTCCGCCACCGCCCGGGGATCGCCGTCCACCCGCAGCCCCAGCAGCGCCATCGTCTGACGCCCCATGGTCATCGGGTCGGTCACCCCCACCACCTGCACCGCCTTGGCATCGACCAGCCGCTGCACCCGCTGCCGCGCAGCCGACGGCGACAGCCCGACCTTCGGCCCCAACTCGGCATACGGGATCCGCCCGTCCACCTGGAGCTCCCGCAGGATGGCCCGGTCGATCTCGTCCATGCGGCAGAACCCCTTCACTGCGGAACACGCGGAAACAGCAGCCCGGAGCGCTGTGCAGGACACGATGCCCGATCCGGACGCTCGAATCAACGGTCTGGACGATCGAATCAATTGTTTCCGCGCGCGAATCGAGCGTGGATCGATCGTCCGCAGCGGTCGAGGAGGGCAACTGCACAAGGTCGGACAACCTCGGTCGAGACGTCGTCCGGTGAAGGCGGCCCGCGGCATGCGGCACCGGGCCCGGACGGCGGGAGACGGACCTGAACCCCTTGGCTCCCAGTCAAGTGCGGTCGCTACCCTGCTGGTTGGCCGCCCACTCGACGGATCCCGAGCGGCCGGCCAACTTGGCCTCCAAGCAGTGGAGTCGAGTGAGCTGAGCGGTTCGTCCGGTTCGCACGGTCCGACGGAGGCTCAGGTGTTGCCTCGGCCGGAAGTGTCCGACTCCGTCCATCCACATGCGCTGTAGCTGGCCGGACGCCTGCCGGTGGGCCAGCTGCAGGCGGCAGCGGCGACCTGCCCAGCCCCCGACCCCGCTCACGCGGGGGTCAGGGCTGGGCGGCTGTTCATCGTCGGCTCGCTCGTGCCGAGGCGCTGTCCGACCGAATGATCACCGAGCTGGTGAGGGGCGGACCCGGGACCGGCTACGAGACGGTCCACTCCTGGTTGGGCTTGCCGACCTCGCAGGTCCACTGGATCACCTGGGCGCCGTCTGCCGTCGAGGCGCCGGTGACGTCGAGGCACTTGCCGCTGTTGACCGAGATCACCTGGACGGTAC
>NZ_BMRI01000002.1:261564-275899 GCF_014648555.1 Kitasatospora griseola | reverse complement strand
GGCGAGGGTCCACTGCTGGTTGGGCTTGCCGGCCCCGCAGGCCCACTGGTCGATCTGCGCACCGTCAGCCGTGGAGTTGCCCGCGACGTCCAGGCACTTGCCGCTGTTGGCGCTGGTGACGGTGTGGGTGGCGGGTGCGGCGAGCGGGGTGACGTCGATGTTGGCGAAGTCGACGTGCTGGAGGCCACCGACGGCCAGGCCCAGCTGCCCGGTGACGTGACCGGCGTCGACGACCTGGGCGACCTGGATGTGGTCGACGGACGCGGTGATCGTCGGGCCCTGCATGGCGAGGGAGAGGTTGTGCCAGGTACCGGCGCCCGCACCGGAGTAGCTGCCGCTCGCCAGCACGGTGAGGTGGCCGTGATTGGCCGTCCCGTCCCGGTTGCTGTCCTCGGTGTACAGGCTCCAGGCTCCGGTGTCGTCGATCTTCAGGTGGTAGGCCGAGCGGTCGTGGTCGACGTGGTCGATCCGGCCGAGCAATTCGGCCGAGGTGCCGGCCTGTTCGAGGTCGACATCGGTGCTCGCCCGGTAGTGCTGCCAGGTCGGGTCGCCCATGAAGGTGGCTGGGGTGTAGTCCATGTCGGTGTGCCACGGGAGGGGTGCCTGGGTGATGACCTGGCGCAGGCACATCGGGGTGTTCGCCCCGGCCGGGCACGGGGCGGTCTCGAAGGCGCCGGCCCAGTCGTGGAAGTACTTCGCGGTGGCGCCCGTGGTGTAGCCGCTCAGGTCGGCCCGGTACGGCAGCGGGAACTGCCCGGAGGTCGGCGAGGTGGCGGTGCCCTTGCCCTGACCGTTGGTGGTCGACACGGTGTACACGTAACCGGGCTGCAGGGCGAGGCTGTAGCCGCCGCGGACCGGGGTGGCGTCCTCCTGGTGGACGAACCACTGCGAGGGGTCGGTGGAGTTCATGTTGGTGGCCCACACGTGGACCTTGCCGGTGGACAGCCCGCCGGTGACCTTGAGGTTGACGACCTGGACGGCGGTCGCGTCGGTGGTCTCGATGACGGTGCTGTAGTCCTTGCCGGACGTTCCGGACTTGAGGGTGACGTAACTGCCGCTGTGCGGATCACCGTTGGCGCCGGCACCGGCCAGATAGCCGCTGGAGGCGTCCAGGTACTGCCAGCCCGGCTTGACGAACTGCGTGGTGTGCGCCATCGCCCAGATGTCGCGGCCCACCGTGTAGTTGCCGGTCCAGGGCTGGTCGGCGGCCATCAGGCCCGCACCCGGCCAGGGCAGGTTGGACGGCCAGGAGGTGACCAGCGCCCACTTGATGTCCGCGGTCACCTTGGCGTCGAGGTACTCGCGGTTGACGTTGCGGACCAGCGCCGCCGGGTCCTGGGCGCCGCTGTCGTTGTCGTCCTCGGAGACCCACAACGGCTTGTTCAGGCCGATCGCGGTGCTGCTGCCGGGACAGCCGGTGTAGGCCGGGGTCGAGTGCCAGCACAGGCCGTGCACGCCGACGATGCCGACGGCCTTGTCGAAGTCGGGGTCGCCGGCCAGGTCGTCGGAGATCGACCAGGTCGAGTCGTCGTTGTCGGCGGCGACCAGCGTGGTGTTGCGGTAGCCGTGGTTGTCGAGCGACGTGCGCAGGTTCTTGTACCAGGCCTTGTCGTAGCCGCGCTCGTTCCAGGCACCGAGGTAGCCCACGTTCAGGCCGTGGCTCTTCGCACAACCCAACCAGGACTGCAGGTAGTCGATGTTGTCCTGGGACCAGATGCCGCCGTTCAGCCAACCCGGCGCGGCCCATTCGAGGCCGTAGAACCTGATGTCGGGGTTGCGGGCCTTGGCCTGCTCCATCACCCACCACTCGTACCCGCGGTTGCAGTCGACCTCGGTGGGGGTGCGCATGTGAGAGGGTTCGGGGCCCTCACTGGAGTTGGCGTCGCCGCCGATCTCCACCTTCAGCGTCTGCAGCGAGGCGCCGTAGCCGGGCTTGAACAGGTAGTCCAGCACCTGGCTGCGCTGCGGCTCGGGGTAGTCGACCAGCAGACGTGAGGTGGCCCCGCCACCGCTGATCGCGCCGAGCCCGTCGAACGTCCTTCCGGTTGACGTTCCGTCAAGGGTGATGGTCTGGGCGGTTGTTGTCGCCGAGGCGGTTTCCGTCGGCGTGATCGTCACGACGCCGGCGACGACCAGCCCCAGGGCCGCCAACGCGGTGATCCCTCTGCGGGGTGCGCCAAGGGGTCGGCTCATCGGGGGAACTCCTGTCCGGTGTGTGGGGTGGAGGGAGCGGGCGAGTGGGCGGAGACGGCCCTGCGGACCGGGTGGGTGAGCCGCAGGGCCGTCTCCGCCCACGTACTGGCGTTACGGGCGGGTGGGGATCACGGCAGCTTCCACTGCTGGTTGGCGCCGCCGTCGCAGTCCCAGAGATCCAGCCGGGTCCCGTTGGTGGTGACGGCAGCCGGGTCGTCGAGGCAGCGGCCGGACTGGGTGCCCTTCAGGGTGCCGTCGGCCTGCGGGATCCACTGCTGGTTGGCGCCGCCGTTGCAGTCCCACAGCTCGACCTGGGATCCGTTGGCGGTGGCTGCGCCGGTGACGTCGAGGCACTTGCCGTTGTGGGTGAGGGCGCCGTTGGACCAGGTCCACACCTGTGAGCTGCCGCCGTTGCAGTCCCACAGCTGCACGGCGGTGCCGTTGACGGCGGAGTCGCCGTTGTCGTCGACGCACTTGCCGGGCAGGCCGGAGGCGATCGGGCCGGTGTGGTTGCTGGGCGCGCCCTGGGTGAGGTCGAAGTTGTCGAACTGGTCGGTCCGGTAGCCGGTCACGCCGAGGCCGGCCTGGCCGTTGGTGAAGCTGCCGTCGGTGGCGCTGCCCACGGTGCGGCCGTCGATGGTGGCCGTGAGGGCGGTGTTCTGCATCGACAGGCTGACGGTGTGCCAGTGGCCGGTGCCCAGCGGAGCGGTGGTGGTGCCGCTTGCCAGAGTGGTGAACTTCCAGCTGGTGTCGCTCTTGACGATCGACCAGGCGCCGGTGTCGCTCACCCGCAGGTGGTAGGCGTTGAGGCCGTTGTTGTTGCGGCCCTGCTGGTTGACCCGGCCGAGCAGCTCGACGGTGCTCGACTGCTCGAACATGGTGTCGGCCGTGACGGTGTAGTTGGACCAGCTGCCGTCGCCCATGATGGTGTACGGGGCGTCATAGGACTCGTCGGTCCAGCGGATCGGAGTCGTCGGGGCCATCTGGCGCAGGCAGGTGCCGGTGCGGCCGCCGCCGCACCGGACGGTCTGGAAGGCGCCGTTCATGTCCGTGAAGTACTTCGGGGACGTGGTGGCAGCCGGCGTCTCGAAGCCGTCCGCGTACGGCAGTTGGAGCGGAGCGGCAGCCGGCGGGGTGGCGGTGCCCTTGCCCTGGCCGGTGGTGGTGGTCACGGTGTAGACGTAGCCGGGCTGCAGACCGAGGGTGTAGCTGCCGCTGACCGGGGTGATGTCCTGCTGGTGGACGAACCAGTCGGCCGGGTCGGTGGAGTTGAGGTTGGTCGTCCAGACGTGCACCTTGCCGGTCGACAGGCCGCCGGTGACGCTGAACTTCGCGGCCTGGAGAGCGTTGGCGTCCATCGTCTCGATGACGGTGCTGTAGTCGCGGTTGTTCGGCGACTTGAGCGTGACGTAGCTGCCGTTGACTCGGTCGCCGCCGAGGTAGCCGTCGGCGGAGTCGATGTACTTCCAGCCCGGCTGGGCGAACTGGGTGGTCTGCGCGGTGACCCAGGTGGTCTTGCCGATCGTGTAGTTGCCGGACCAGGGCTGGTTGGCGATCGACATGCCGTCGGTGGAGAAGAACAGGTTGGGGTAGAGCGCGGCGATGACCGGCCAGTTGATGAACGAGGTCATCCTGCCGTCGATGTAGCCGCGGTTGATCCCGCGCGCCACCGAGGCGGCCCCGTCGTTGGCGTCCTCCGAGCCGTTCTCGCTGGCCCAGAGCGGCTTGCCGAGCGCCTGGGCGTTCGCGGTGCTGGGGCAGCTGGTGAAGGAACCGAGGTAGCCGCAGGGGTAGTGGACACCGACGATGTCGACGGCGTTCTTGAACGCGGGATCGGCGGCCATGTCGTCGGCCACCGACCAGTCGGAGTCGGCGGCGACCACCTTGGTGGCGCCGTAACCGCGCGACACCAGCGTCGACTTGAGGTTCTCGTACCAGGTCTTGTCGTAGCCGCGCTCGTTCCAGCCACCGAGGTAGCTGACGTCCAGGTGGTGCTTGCCGGCGCAACCCATCCAGTCCATCAGGTAGTTGATGGTGTCCTGGGACCAGAAGGAGCCGCCGCTGCCCGTGTTGCCGATCCAACCGGGCGCGCCCCAGGACAGGCCGGCGAACTTGATGTGCGGGTTGCGGGCCTTGGCCTGTTCGGCCAGCCACCACTCGTAGCCCTGGTTGCAGTCGACGGTGCCCCTGGTGTGCTCGATGCTGGGCTCGGCGCCGTCGGTGGAGTTGGTGTCGCCGCCGATCTCCAGCTTCAGCATCTGGAGGGCGGCTCCGTAGCCCGGCTTGAACAGGTAGTCGAGCAGTTGGCTGCGCTGCGGCTCCGGATAGTCCACCAGCAGGCGGGAGTTGCCGCCGCCGCCGGAGATCGCGCCGACACCGTCGAAGGTGAGGCCCGGCTTTGCGCCGTCCACGGCGATGGGAGTGGGGGCGGGCGGAGCGGAGGCGGCCGGAGCGGCGGGCGCGACGGCCACGGCAGCGGTGGTGGCCTGTCCCGCGACGAGTGCGCCGGCCAGGAGGAGGGAGGCGGCGACGGCCGCCCTTCTGAGGGTTTGTCCGGGGCTGACCAGGACACGGAGGGATCCGCGCACGGGGGATGCCTTTCGTACGACGCCGGAAAGCGGCATGCCGAACACCGCTACCCGACGGTGGGGGGTGGGAGACCTGAGTCACTCAGAAACAAACGAAGACGACCAGAAACGAACAGTAGGGCGACGGGGAGTTGGCGGTCAACGGTCCTGCCGCAGACTCCGTTCAAGATCCGAGTACGCAGTCTTTTCGCCGGACCGGATCAGCCTGTCCAGACCTGCGGGTCGAATGCCGTGATGACCGCCCTCGGACGGATGCGCTTTGGGGTGCGGATTCTCCGGGTGCACCCGGTCCGGGGCCTTCCGGCCGCGCGGACGAAGCTGCGGGCTGGCCGGTCTCGGCGCTCCGCTGCTGGCCGCGGAGCAGTGGAACCCTCCGTACCGCCATAGGATCCGTATACGCAATCAATGGGTCAGGAATTATTGAGTAGTGCTTTCCGTGAGTATTTTCCAACCTCCCTCCCCAGTGGCCTGGGAATCTGCTGGTCAGGGCATCGATAACAATGGGATATCAGCCACGGGCGAATGTTTTCAGCTTCTTGACGGGCAAGTGAACGGACCGTTTTCCTTTGATCGCAGCGTTTGAAAGTGGTGGGACATGATCGGTTCTGTTGCATCCGGTCCGGCCTCACCCGTCCACCCTGGAGCCGCCCCATGTCCACCGTCCGTGTCCGCCTGCTCCCCGCCGCCGTGCTGGGTCTCGCCACCGTCCTCAGCCTCACTGCCTGTTCCACCGGCCAGACCTCCGGTGGCGCGGACACCAAGGTCGCACCCGTCAGCGGGAAGATCTCCATGACGTACCTGCAGAAGCAGGGCGACCAGCAGTACTTCGTCGACGAGGCGGCCGGCGCCAAGGCGAAGGCCGCGGAGCTGGGCGTCGACCTGAAGGTGGTCGACCTCGGTACCGACGCGAACAAGACGGTCAGCGAGGTGCAGTCGGCGATCGCGCAGAAGAGCAGCGGCCTGATCGTCGTGGTGCCGGACCCGGCGGTCGGTCCGCAGGTGGTGCAGATGGCCCGGGACGCGAAGACAGCGCTGCTGACCTCGGACGACCAGGTGTGCGCGACCGGCCCGGCGCCGTCGAAGTGCGCGAAGGGCGACCTGGTGCCGCGGATCGGCTTCTCCGGTCAGCAGATGGGCCAGCAGGTCGGCCAGCGCGCGGCCGAGGAGTTCCAGAAGGCCGGCTGGAACCCGGCCGACACCCGGATCATCTCGGCCTGGCAGCAGGACGTGACGGTCTGCGGGGACCGTGTGAACGCCGCAAAGGACGCCTTCAAGCAGACCGTGCAAGGCGTGCAGAACATCGACGTCGCCACCGACAACACCCCGACCGGCGCGCAGGACAAGGTGGCGGCGACAATCACCGCGAACCCGGGCGTGAAGCACTGGGTGGTCTGGGGCTGCAACGACGAGAACGTGCAGGGCGCGGTGACCGCGCTGCAGAACGCCTCGGTCACGCCGGACAACATCGACGGCGTCGGCCTGGGCGCCTACCTGGCCTGCAAGAACTGGCAGTCGGGCAAGCCGTCGGGCATGAAGGCGGCGCTGTTCATCAACGGCAAGGACGTCGGCGCGCTGTCGGTGCAGACCCTGTTCGACAAGCTCAAGAACGGCAAGGACTTCCCGCAGGAGGCCTTCGCCCCCACCAAGATGGTCGACTCCACCAACTGGCAGTCCTCCGGCGTGAGCTGCAGCTGACCGGCACTCGGACCGGGCCGGTCCGGCGGCACCACCCCGGAGCCGCCGCACCGGCCCCCGACTCTGACCCAGCCGCACTCCACACGTCAGTGAGACCTTGATGCCCGCATCCGAATCCTCGCCACGCACGTCACCCGGTGCCTCGCCCGGTCTGACGGCCGAAGGCGTCTCCAAGCGTTTCGGCACCGTCCAGGCCCTGGAGGACGTCACCATCAGCTTCCCGCCCGGTCAGGTCACCGCCCTGATGGGCGAGAACGGCGCCGGCAAGTCCACCCTGCTGCGCGTCCTGACCGGCGACCACCGCCCCACCGAGGGGCGCGTCCTGCTGGACGGCAAGCCGGTCGACCTGCACTACCCGCAGGACGCCCGCCGTGCCGGTATCCGGATCATCCCGCAGGAGCCGGAGATCATCCCGCACGTCTCGGTCGCCGAGAACGTCTACGCGGGCTCGCTGCCCCGCGCGGCCGGACGCCGTCTGGACCGCGCCGAACTGCGCCGCCGCATCAACGCCGACCTGGAGCGCCTCGGCTTCGCCAAGGTCCTCGACCCCAACCTGCTCGGCTCCCAGCTCACCGCCGCGCAGCGGCAGTTGGTGGAGATCCTGCGCGCCCTGACCGGCGAGGTCCCGCCGCGGGCGATCGCCTTCGACGAGCCGACCTCCTCGCTGTCGGAGTTCGAGGTCGAGGCGCTCTTCGCCCTGATCGGGCGGCTGCGCGACGAAGGCATCGCCGTCGTCTACGTCTCGCACCGGATGAAGGAGATCTTCCGACTCGCCGACCGGATCGCCGTCCTGCGCGACGGTCGGGTCGCGGGTGTGGTGGAGGCCGCGGCCACGGACGAGAGCGCCCTCGTGCGGCTCATGGTCGGGCGCGACCTGTCCACCCTGTTCGTCCGCCAGCAGGTCGCCACCGACCGCGTCGTGCTGGACGTCAAGAACCTCACCACCGACGATGTGCGCGACATCAACCTCCAGGTGAGGGCGGGCGAAGTCGTCGCACTCGCGGGCCTGATCGGCGCCGGACGCTCCGAATTCGCCCTCGCCCTGGCCGGAGACGCCCAGGTCCGCTCCGGCAGCGTCGAACTGGGCGGTAAGGCCCTGCGCCTGAAGAACCCGCGCGCCGCGATCACGGCCGGCATCGGCCTGGCCCCCGAGGAGCGCAAGGCCCAGGCGCTCTTCCTGCACCGGACGATCCGCGACAACACCTCGCTGGTCAGCCTCGGCCGGCTTCGGCGCTGGCGCTTCGTCAAGCACCAGCAGGAGAGGGCCCTGGCCCAGCAGTTCGCCGACCGGCTGCGGGTGCGCGCCCCTTCCATCGAGGCCGAGGTCCGCACCCTGTCCGGCGGCAACCAGCAGAAGGTCGTTCTCGCCCGCTGGCTCGCCCGCAAGCCCGATCTGCTGATCCTCGACGAGCCCACCCGCGGCGTCGACATCGGCGCCAAGGCCGAGATCTACCAGATCATCGCCGACCTCGCCCGCGAGGGCACCGCCGTCCTGATCATCTCCTCCGAACTGCCCGAGGTCCTCGGCCTGGCCGACCGGATCGTCGTGATGCAGAACGGCCGCACCACCGGCGAACTGACCCGCGCCGAAGCCTCGGAGGAGGCGATCCTCGCCCTCGCCATGGCCGACGACCTGGCCCCGGCCGACGCTCCCGACGACCGCGCCACCGCCCACGCCCCCACCGGAGACCCCCGATGACGACCACTACCGCCCCCAGCGCCCAGCTGCCGGAGGCCGAGCCCGCGGCCGGTCGCCGCGGCGGCGTGCGCGCCCTGCTCGCCGCCGTCGGCGGCCAGAACCTCAGCCTGATCGGCGCCCTCGCCGTCGTCCTCGTCCTCTTCGGCTCGCTGAACGAGAACTTCCTGTCCTGGGACAACATCCAGGTCATCGCCGAGGCCGCGACCATCTCCGGCCTGCTCGCCGTGGTGCAGACCGTCGTCATCATCTGCGGCGGCCTCGACATCTCCGTCGGCTCCCAGGCCGGCCTCGCCTCCGTGGTCAGCGCCATGGTCTTCACCTCCACCGGCGCCAACCCCTACCTCGGCATCGGCGCGGCCGTCGCCATCGGCGCCGGCATCGGCCTGTTCAACGGGGCGATCATCATCTACGGCCGGGTCAACCCCACCATCGCCACCCTGGCCGGACTCGCCGCCTACAAGGGCGTCGCGCAGCTCGTCTCCGGCGGACGCGCCCAGGGCTACGTCCTCAACGACCCCGTCTTCATCTTCCTCAGCCGCGGCAAGATCGCCGGCCTGCCCACCATGGTCTGGCTGCTCGTCCTCACCGCCGTCGCCGTCCACCTCCTGCTCACCTACACCGACATCGGCCGCAACATCTACGCCATCGGCGGCAACGACGCCGCCGCCCGCCTGGCCGGCATCAACCTCAACAAGTACCTGGTCTCCGCCTACGCCCTGTCCGGCATGGTCGCCGCCCTCGCCGGCATCCTGCTCACCGCCCGCACCGGCTCCGGCCAGCCCGTCTCCGGCAGCGAAGGCCTCGAACTGCAGTCCATCACCGCCGCCGCCCTCGGCGGCTGCGCCCTCAAGGGCGGCAAGGGCACCATCGGCGGCACCCTGCTCGCCGTCGCCCTCCTCGGCGCTCTCCAGAACGGCCTCACCGTCCAGGGGATCAACGCCTTCTGGCAGAACGTCGCCCAGGGCGCCCTGCTGGTCGCCGCCGTCGTCATCCAGCAGCGCCGCAACGGCGAACGGGCGGTCGGCCTGCCCGCCTGACCCCTCCGGCGTGATTCACCGGACACCGGCCGTCGGCAGCTGTCGCCGCGGTGTTCGCGGGCCTGACAAGGAACGGGGCGAACTCGCCCGACGACTCCCGGGTCCGGGCGGTCGAGGGGGCCATCCGGCACCGGGTCCCGCCGCGGCGGCGCGCCTGCGCCCGTCCGCCGCGGTTCGCACAGTGACCGCCGTCCGGCCCCGGACGGCGGTCACCGCGTTGCGGAGGGCTCAGCCGCCGTCCGGGCCCGGCGAGTAGACGGCCGCCACCCGCTTCCGGCTGGTGCCGAGCTTCTTCAGCACCTTGGCGACGTGGTTCTCGACCGTCCGCGGCGACAGGGACAGGGCCTCGGCGATCTGCTGGTTGGTGGCTCCGGCGGTGAGGAGACCGGCGACCTGGTGCTCACGCGGCGAGAGGCTGCTGCCGTACCCTCGGCGGCCGGGACCGCGGCGGACGAGACCGAGGTCGCGCAGGACCTGCTCGCACCGCGCGACGTCGGCGGTGGCCCCGAGGTCCGTGAAGAGCGCCAGGGCCCCCGTGAGGGGCTCGACCGCGGTCCCGGCGAAGGTGCGACGACGTGCTTCGCTCTCCCGCTCCAGGGCGCGGGCGGTCTCGTAGGGGCGGCCGATCTCCCGCCACCTGCGCGCCGCCTCGGCGAAGTGCCCGGCGGCGGAACCGGGGTCGGACTCCTGAAGCAGCAAGCCGTGGACGACCTCCAGGTCGGCAGCGGCCGCCGGGGCGTCGCACCCGCGGAGTCCGCGCTCGATCTCGGCGCTCAACTGCTCGGCGGTCCCCCGCCGGCCGCAGGCCAGCGCCGCCTCGACCGCGGCCGACAGCAGGCCGGCCGCCCGTGGCCACGCGGCGGCACGGCGCACGGTGCCCACGGCCTTCTCCGCGACCGCCCAGGCGCGGGGACCGTCGCCGGCGGCGAGGTGGAGCGAGCTCAGGCCGGCGGCGGCCCGCAGTTCGAAGCCCACCAGCAGCTGGTCGACGCCGGCCGCGAGGGCCTCGCCGAAGAATTCCAGTGCTGCGGTGCGCTGCCCCCGGACGGCGGCGAGGCTGCCGGCCAGGATGGCCCGCTCGGCGCGGAGGCTCGCCCCGGTCGGGTACTCCTCGATGAGGGAGCCGAGGCGTCCTTGGAGGCCGTCCCACCGGCCGGCGAGGGCGTCCTGCCGCAGCAGGACGGCGCGGGACAGGAAGGCGGCGATGGGCCTTGCGCCACGAGTGCCGAGCTGCCGGGCCTCGGCAGCCAGCGAGGCGGCCCGCCGGTCGTGGCCCAGATAGGTGGCGGTGTCGGCGACGTTGAGCAGGGCGCGTGCGGTCTGCCCCAGCAGCTCGGGGTCCTCGGCGTGGCGTGGCAGTCGTTCGGTCAACTCCCAGACCGTCGAGTCTCCCTGACAGGTCATCAAGGTGAGACGGGTGGCGAGCACCGTGGCCCTCAGCACCTCGCTGCCGCTCTCGCGGACGGTGTCCTCGGCACGCTCCAGCCAGGCATGCGTGTACTGCGGCCCCTCGGCCTCCTTGAGGGCCAAGGCGACCATCGCCCGGACGGCGAGCTCGGGCCGACAGGCCGCCAGCTCCGCGGCCGCCTGCTCGACCTCCTCGAACGCGGCGCGGACGGCGTTCTCGTTCAGCAGGCCGATGCCGAGGCGGAGCCGGATCTCGCCGCGGGTCTCCGGCGGCAGCCGGCGGTCGTCGAGGAGTCGGCGCAGCAGCCCGGCATGGCTTCGGAAGTCGAGGCTGGTGGCGGCGACCCCGGCCAGTGCCAGGGCCGCCCGGGAACGCGCCTCGCCCTCCAGTTCGGGCCGGTCGAGCACCTGGTGCAGCAGCGTCGCGGCCGTGCCGCCGTCGCGGACGGCGATCGCCTGGTACGCGGCCTCCTGCGCCCGCAGCAGCCAGCCGGCCAGGTCGCCGACGGCGAGGGTGTGGTGCGCGATCTGCACCAACGGGACCGGAGTGCGGGCCTGCAGCACCTCGATCGCGCGCCGGTGCAGCCGGAGTCGGACGGGGGCGGGCACGTACTGGTAGGCGACCTGCTGGGCGAGCACGTGCCGGAACGTGTACGTGCCCCGGTCCGCTTCGCGCAGCACCGACGCCCGGAGCAGTTCGATCAGCGCATCGGCGCCCTGCTCCGCGTCCGAACCCGCGACGGCGGTCAGCAGCTCCTCGGGCGCGGGGACCGCGAGCACCGCGGCCGCCCCTGCGATCGACGCGGCGGCGGGCGACAATCCGGTGAGTCGCTGGGTGATCGCCTCGCGCAGGCCGCGCGGCGCATCGGCCACCCGCAGCCGCTCCACCGCCTCGGTGTGGCCATGGGTACTACGGTGCTCGGCGAGGGTGATCAGATCCTCCTCGGCGACCAGCGGCAGGCCCTCGCTCCGCCGGTGGAGGATGGCGCCGAGGGCGGCAGTGGCGTGCGGACCGAGGGCAGCGGCCGCCAGCTCCTGGACTTCGGACTCCAGCAGGGGGCCGAGCCGGATGACGGAGCCACCGGTGCCGGGCGGGTGGCTGTAGGCGGCGCCGAGCACAGCGCTCCCCGGCGGCAGTTCCTCGGCCCGGTAGGTGAGCACCAGGCTGAGCTGCGGTGGCAGGTCGCGCGCGAGCAGCAGGAGCAGGTCACGGGTGGCCTCGTCCGTCCAGTGCAGGTCCTCCACGACCAGGACGGTCGGCCCGAGCGCAGTCAGGAACGACCGGACGGCCTGGAGCAGTTGGAATCGCCGGCCGGCGGGGTCGGCCGGCGGGGGAGGCGGCGGGAGCCGGTCGGTCAGGTCGGGCAGCAGCGGGGCCAGAGCGCCGGCGCTGGGCGGGAAGGCCGGGACGTCCGCCAGGTCGGCCCTGCACAGCGCGTCCGCCACCGGCCCGTACGGGAGCGGCTCGCGCAGCGGGTGGCAGAAGCCGGTCAGCACCTGGTACCGCTCGGCGCGCAGCGTGGCGGAGGCCTCGCGGACCAGGCGGGACTTGCCGATCCCGGCCTCGCCCTCGACCAGCACGACCGCGGGCGGGTTCCGTACCGCGGCCAGCAGCCGCTTGAGCTCACGCTGCCGTCCCACCAGTGGGAACCGCTCGCTGCGGCCCGCTGCCCCGCCGTCGAGGTCCCGAATCACCTGGTCACCATGCCGCGCCACGATGTCGATGCCAGCCGTGCTCACGCCGTAGCCCACCTCGTGAGGAGTTCTCGCCTGCGCGTGAGTGCGAAGTGATCCCGCACTCTCGGCTTCCGCAGGCAATCGACAATTCATGCACATTACAACATTCCCTGTGGCCGACGCCCACCCCGGCCGCAGCTCCGTGTCCGCGGGGACGGTGGACTCCGCGATGTCGCGGCCTTCGGCCGACAGGACCGTGAACGTCGCGGGGGTGCCCGCCAGCGCCCGGTGTTCGGCCTCGGGGGACGCCGGCCGGGGAAGCCGACAGGTGTCAGCGCCTCGGACAGGCCGACCGCTCTGTCGTTCGCGGATGCCGACCGGCCCAGGGGGGTCACGGCGTGAACGCGGGGGAGCAGCGGGTGGGTGGTGGCGAGGAGCAGCACGCCGAGTGAGGGCCGGGTACGGTTGTAGGTGCCGTGACTCTGCGAGCACGGATTCCTGCGCATTCGCCGACCTCCGGACACGGTGAGCAGCGGCGGTGTCGACGGATCTTGAGCAATCGGGGTCTTCGGGGTGATCAGGCCGATGACAGCTGGTGAGTTTCGGCGGTCCCGCTGCGCCGTCGATGCGGGTGGTTCCGGCTCTGCCACGGGCCCGAGGCGAACGAAGAGCGGGGACGTGGTCGCGTACCCGCCTGAGCACGTTCGGGTGTGTGCCGACGCGCGGACCTTGCGGTCGGCCGCAGGGCGCGGATGACTGACCTGATGACGGTTCAGGTCGACGTCGAGCGTGGCTGCGCCACCGGCGCGGCCGAGTCGCCGCCTGCCCGCCTGTCACCGTCACCGAGTGCCCCGACGGACCCGGGGCATGCAGGAGGAGTTCGACATGCCCGTAGCCAACGCGGAGACGGACGTACTGATCGTCGGTGGCGGGCCGGTCGGGCTCACCGCCCGGGCGCTGCTGGCGCGCTGGGGTGTGCGGGCACTGCTGGTCGAGAAGCACCGCAAGCTGTCACCGTTTCCCCGGTCCCGGCTGGTCAACGTGCGCTCGATGGAGATCTTTCGCCAGCTCGGGCTTGCCGCCAGGATCACGGCCGACGCATTCGCACCGGAGTACGGCCGCGTCCGCTTCCGCGACACCCTGCGCGACCGCGACTTCGCCACCGCGGCGATGGTCGGGGTCAACGCGCCGGTCCCGGAGAGCCCCGTAGTCGGCGTGGTCACCTCGCAGGACCGGTTGGAACCCACGCTTCTCGCCGCCGCGGACGCGCCGATGCGGTTCGGGGCCGAGCTCGTCGACCTGGTCGAGGAGGCCGAGGGCGTCGTGGCCCTGCTTGTCGACCACCGGCGCGGTGAGGAGGTTCAGGTCCGTGCCCGCCATGTCGTCGCCGCCGACGGCGCGAGCTCCACGATCCGGCAACGGCTGGGAATCGACACCACCGGCCCGGGAGCGATCGGGGGCTTCACCACCGTCGTGTTCGACGCCGACCTCGACCGCTGGTGCGCCCGCCGACCCGCCGGCGTCTACTTCACGGCGCACGGAACGTTCCTCCCGCTCTACCCGGAGGGAGGCTGGGCCTGGCTCGCTCCCACACCCGAAGACGCCGCTCGGGCCGACTGGCCCGGCCTGGTCTCGCGCGCCCTGGGCGCCGACTCCGACGTACCGGTCGACGTGTTGCGGGTCCAGCACTGGGTGATGAACGGGTTCGTCGCCGAACGCTTCCGCCACGGCCGGATTCTGCTGGCCGGCGATGCCGCGCACGCGGTGCCCATCATCGGGGGTCTGGGCATGAACGCCGGCGTCGCCGATGCGCACAACCTGTGCTGGAAACTGGCAGGCGTTGTCCAAGGGTGGGCCGAACCGAGCCTGTTGGAAACCTATGAGACGGAGCGACAGCCCGTCGCCCAGCAGACCCTCCACCAGGCCGTGGCCAACACCCGACTGCTGCTCCAGGTGCAGAACCGGCGCCGCGAGCAGCTGCGAACCGGCGGAGCAGCACCGGCACAGGTCGAACTTCCGTGGTCGGAGCAATACTTCGC
>NZ_BMRI01000002.1:194884-261536 GCF_014648555.1 Kitasatospora griseola | reverse complement strand
CCAACTCGGTCTCGTGCTCGGCGTCACCTACCGCTCCGGCGCCGTCCTCATCGACGGCAGCACCCCGCCCGAGCCGGGCACGGACTACGTCCCCACCGCAGAGCCGGGCCGTCGCCTGCCGCACCTCCGGCTCACCCGCGATCGCTCCACCCTCGACACCCTCGGCGAGTGGTTCACCCTGCTCACCCCGGACCCCACCCAATGGGAGCAACAGGCCGCCGCACCATGGCCGTTGCACATCGAAGCCCTTCCCATTGAGCACACCGATCTCTGCGGCCTCCGGCCGCACGGAGCGCTGCTCGTCCGACCTGACGGCCACATCGGCGCCCGCTGGCGGGACCGCCCGCCGAGCGACGCCACCCTCCAGCGCGCCCTCACCGCGATCACCCGCTCGACAGCCCCCTGGCAGCCCGGCACCCGATGACGCGAACCACCGCGGACCTCGCATACGGAGCGACCCGTCGGACGCTGCGCCGTCAGTTCGCCGCGAGTTGTGCGGCGAGCGCGGAGCTGAGCCAGGTGTTCGCGGCGCCGAGCGTCGGGGCCGGGGCCAACTCGCCTGCGAGCGCCCAGTAGCGGCGCATGGCGGGGTGGTCGCCCACCGCGAGTTCGCGGCCGAGTTCGCGGCGGTAGTCGGGAGTGTCGTGGCGGTCGTGCGCCCGGGCGTGGGCGGCGACGAAGCAGTCCAGGGCCTCGCCCGCGGCGGGGTCGCGACCGGCGAGCAGGGCGGGCGCGACCAGGTCGTAGGCCTCGCGCAGGCCGTCGTAGAGCATGTCCGGCCGTGGCAGGGAGGGGCGGTGATCCGCCAGGCACGCGTTGTTCACGGCCGCGGTCAGTTCGTGCAGCCGGGCGAAGGCCAGCACGTGTGCCGGCGAGGGTTGCTCCGGCAGCGACGGCACCGCCGCCTCCACGATGGCGGCCACCAGCCGAGCGGGGAGCCTCACCGGCAGCAGCCCGCGCCAGTAGCGGACCAGGGTCTCCGTGTCGGGAGGGGTGCCGAGCGCGCCGACCAGGCGCAGGAGCTCGGCGCGCTCCACGGGCGCGGCCTCGTGCAGCAGCCGCAGCGCCGCCTCCCGCCAGCGCAGCGCGGCGATCTCGGCGCCCAGGCTGTCCAACTGCCGGGCCACGACGGCCTCAAGACCCTCGTCGAAGCCCTCACCGGCCCCGTCCTCGGCTGTCTCCTCGGCGACGACACGGGCGACTTCCGGCAGCGGCACGTCCAGCGCGCGCAGCGAGCGGATCAGCCGCAACCGCTCCAGCGCCTGCGGGGCGTAACGACGGTGTCCGCCGCCGCTGCGACCGGCCTCGGGCAGCAGGCCCTGCTCCGAGTAGAAACGCACTGCCTTCACGCTCACCCGGGCGCGCTCGGCGAGCTCACCGATGCTCAGCAGGTCGTGCGGCAGCACCACTTGAACCTCCCGTTGGGGGAGTTCCTACCGTACCCGCATGCGAAGCGATCAAGAGATTCGGACCGCGTTCATCCTGGCCTCCGGCCCGTTCACCGGCGGGCTGCTGTGGGACCGGGTGGGCGAGAAACTGCGCGAGGCGGGCGCCGAGGTGCACGCCGCGACGCTGACCGGCACGGGCGGCGGTGCGGCGCCCGCAGGCGGGGTGGACGAGGGCGAGGTGGAGTTGGAGACCCACATCGCCGACGTGGTGCGGCTGATCGACGCGGTCACCGCGCCGACGGTGGTGCTCGTCGGCCACGACTACGCCATCCACCCCGTGCTCGGCGCGGCGCAGCGCCGCGTGGAGCAGGTCACCCGGATCGTCTACCTGGACTCCGGGCTGCCGCAGGACGGCGACCTGCCCCTCGCGCTGGTGCCCGACACGGACGTGCACGCGCTCCTGCGCGAGCGGCCGGACGCGACCGTGCCGGCGCCCGCGCCCGACCAGTGGCAGCGGTGGGGCAACACGACCGGCCTGTCGCCCGCCGACCTGGAGCGGCTGTCGTCGCTCGCCGCGCCGCAGCCGGGCCGGACGCTGACCGAGCCGCTACGCCTGACCGGTGCACTGAGGAGCGTGCCGACCAGCGGCGTCCTGTGCACGGCGAGCGGGCTCACCATCGAGGCCGTGCAGCAGTTGGTGACGTCGGGCATGCCGCAGTTCCAGGCCCTCGCCGGGCCTGGCGTGGGCTTCTTCGAGCTGGCCACGGGCCACTGGCCGATGCTCTCCTGCCCCGACGAGCTGGCCACCACACTGTTGCGCGCCGCCGCCGGCGAGGGCCACCGGCTCACTCCGGCGAACAACACGCCGTTCCAGGAACGTCCGTTCCTGCTCGACGTGCCGGTGGCGGCACGGGAACGCACCGGACGTCTGGACCTGCACCTGCCGGACCCGGCCGACGACGACGGCCCCCGCCCGGCGATCCTCTTCGTCCACGGCGGTCCGCTGCCGCGCGACCTGGTGCCCGACCTGCGCGACTGGCCGCTCTACGTCGGCCACGCCCGGCTCGCGGCGAGCCGGGGCGTGGTCGGCGCGGTCGTCGCCCACCGGCTCCACGCGACGTCCGACTACCCGACGGCCGCGGCGGACGTCGCGGAGGCGCTGCGGGTGCTGCGGGCGGACCCGCGCGTCGACGCGGACCGGATCGCGCTGTGGGTCTTCTCCGGCGGCGGCCTGCTGCTCTCCGACCACCTGGCCGCTCCCCAGCCCTGGCTGCGCTGCGTCGCCGCCAACTACCCGGTGCTGGCGCCGCTGGCGGGCTGGGTCGGTGTCGACCCGCGCTTCGCTCCGGCCGCGGTGCTGCCGAAGGCAGGCCGACTGCCGATCGTGCTGACCCGGGTGGGGCTCGAAGCGCCGGACATCGCCGCGACGGTCGCCGCGTTCGTGGCGGCCGCGGACGAGTGCGGCGCGGCGCTGGAGCTCGTGGACGTGCCGCACGCGATGCACGGATTCGACGTGCACGACCCCACGGACGAGACCCGCGAGGCCGTGCAGCGCGCGCTGTCCGCCGTCCTCACGCACCTTCGCGCCTGACCGAACGCCCGCACCGGGCAACGGAGGTGTCCGCCTCGGCAGCAGGCGGGCACCCCGTGGCGGGCCAGGGGCGGCCGGCGCGTGGGGGATGCCGGGCGGGCCTCCTGCGACCCGGTTCGGCCCGTCAGGCGGACGGGTTGCCACGGACGATGCGGTGGCCGCGCGCCCAGGGTTGCCGAAACGTGCGGGTGCACCGAGCCGAACTCCACCCGTTCGAGTGAATCTGACGATAAGTCAGTTCTATTGCTGCTCGCCCGACCAGGATCGGTTCGGTATCCGTTCACGAAAGGGTGATCCCACATGACCGATCCGACCCCGCAGGCCACCGAGGCGATGCTCACCGACATCGCCGCCAACGGCATCTGGGGCGAAGGCCTGACCCCCAGCGATTCCGTGCTCAACGTCAGCCAGGCCCTGCTGGCGGCACTGCGGGGCGAGAAGGGCTCCCAACTGCCTGCGGAGCTCGCCGAGTTGGTGGCCAAGGTCCAGGGGATTGCCGCGACCGAGGTGTCCGGCATCACCGGCGACGACGGCGTCCGCCTGTCGGGGCTCGCCATCAAGCTCCGGGACGGCAAGCCGCACCCGGTGGTGATCGTTCCGGCCGGCTGGAACCCGTACGGCTGGCTGCCGTTCCTGTACCTGTACCTCACGCTGGCCCGCAAGGGCTACCACGTTCTCGCCTACACGCCGCGTGGCATCGGCATCAAGGGGTGGGTGTCCACCTCCGAGGGCTTCATCGACGTCGGCGGGCCCAACGACTGGTCGGACGGCGTGCGGGTGATCGACTTCGCGCAGGAGCACTTCGCCCCGAGCAAGGTCGGCTTCCTCGGCGAGTCCTACGGTTCCGGGATCAGCCAGCTGGTCGCCGCGCACGACCCGGCCGGCCGGGTGGAGGCCGTGGTCGCGCTGAGCACCTGGGGCAACCTCGCCACCAGCCTGTACGCCAACAACACCCGGCACCTCGCGGCCGTCAACGCGCTGATCGGCTTCACCGGCGGCCCGATGGAGGAGAAGTTCGACGAGGACACCCGGCGGATCCTCACGAACTTCCTCGCCGGCCAGGAACTGGACGAGGTGGTGGCCTGGGGCAACAGGCGCTCCCCGCAGACCTACACCGACCGCACCAACGAGCGGGGGATCCCGACGTTCGTCTCCAACACCTGGCACGAGACGCTGTTCCCGGTCGGCCCGGTGATCGAGACGTTCCAGCAGCTCACCGTCCCCAAGCACCTGAACCTGTGGATCGGCGACCACGGCGCCCCCGAGGGCCCCGGCCTGGCCGGCCTGGCGACCGGCCTGCCCTTCCCGGGGCTGGCGAAGCCGATCCAGGAGGCGTTCGACTGGCTCGACCACCACCTGCTGGGCGTGGACAACGAGGTGCCGCAGTGGCCGCAGGTGGTCAGCCAGTCCATGTTCACCTACCGGACCACCACCGTCCCCGGCGGCAGCGAGCTGATCCTCGTTCCGGCGCACCGCGAGTCCTACGCGTCCTGGGACGAGGTCACCATCAGCAGCGAGATCTGGTACCTCACCGGCACCGGCGCCACCGCCGACGGCGCGCTGACCGACAAGCCGACCACCGGCTGGTCGCGGGACTTCGTTGTCGGCGACACGCCCTCGGCCACCGCCGGCGCCCTGCTCAAGACCGGGCAGCAGGAGTGGTACGGCAACCCCAAGCGCTACGACCTTCCGACCTTCGAGCGCGAGCAGCTGCTGGTCTGGTCGACCGACCCGCTGACCGCACGAGGCGAGGAGCCGGGCCGCCGGATCCGCGGCGCGGCCACCGTGCAGCTCACCGTGCGCAGCTCGGCCGGCTCCGCCGCCCTGGTGGCCTACCTGTACGACGTCGCCCCGGACGGCGCCGCGCGGCTCATCACGCACGAGCCGTACACCGCGACCGACCTGGAGCCCGGGGTCGACTTCACCGTCAACTGGCAGCTCCAGGCGGCCTCCTACGACGTACCGGCCGGCCACCGGCTGGCCCTCGTCGTCAACAGCCGCGACCCGCTGTACTCCACGGTCGCCGTGACCGGCGGCACCACCACCATCAGCTCGCCCACCGGCAGCGCGGCGGCCCTGGAACTGCCGCTCGGCTGACCCGCCCAACGCTCCCACGGCCCGCCGCAGCACTGCGGCGGGCCGTCGGCCTGCCAGTCGCCCACCGGCCGCTGACTTCTCCGTCCAGTGCGCCGTGGCGCCGATCGCGCCGGCCGGCTCCCCGAGCAGGCCGCCGTCTTCCTGCGCCACGGAACCGAGCAGGGTGCCGACCGGCTCACCGACCTGTTCGGGGCCGTCCGCGACTGCCGGAAGCCCGCCAGGCTCGGGCCGGGGACGGCCTGCGGGCAGGTGGTCGCCCGGATTTACGAGACGGCTCGCGGGCGCGCCGCCGCCGTCCCGCAGGCCGAGGCCGAAGTGCGCGCGCCGCTGCGTCAACTACCGTGCGGATGCCGGTAGCTGACGGTGGCGCGCTACTTGCCGACGAGCTTCCGGGCGATGATTCCGCTGAGCGTCCTGGGCGCCAGCCGTCGGGCCGTCCACAGGGCCCGGGTGCCGCGTCCGGGGAAGGCCCACGGTCGGCCGCGGGTCAGTGCCCGGTCCATCGAGTCCAGTACTGCTTCGATGCTCAACCCGGGGCGGGGGCCGAGGAGTTGAGGAGACTCGACGCGGATCCGGTCCAGCATCGGCGTCTCCACCGCCGGCGGGCAGACGCACAGGACGCGGATGCCGTCGGCCCGGTGCTCGGCCGTGACGATCTCGGCGAGGAAGTGTACCGCGGCCTTCGCCGCGCCGTACCCGCCGCCCATCGGCACCGGCACCCATCCGCCGATCGACCCCAACAGCACCACCTCGCCGCCGCCCCGGGCCGCCATCAACGGCACCAGCGCGTGCACCATGCGCAGCGTCCCGCCGTACACGATGTCCATCACCCGCAGGGTGTCCGCCGGATCCTGATCGAGCAGCGGCCCCATCACACCGACGCCGGCGCTGTGCACCAGCCGGCGCGGCGGTCCCAACTCCCGTGCCACGTCGAGCGCGAAGGCGGCAACTGCCTCCCCGTCGGCGACATCGCAGACGAACGGACGCACCCCGGACGCCTCGGCGGCCAGCCCGTCCAGACCGGCCGCATCCACGTCCACCGCCGCGACCGCCCAGCCCGCCCGGGCCAGCCGTAACGCCGCCGCCCGCCCGATACCACTGGCAGCGCCGGTGACGACGACAACATCTCCTGACAAGGACGCCACACCCCCCACTCCTGGGCCCGCAGAACGCCGGACACACCCCTCCGGCCCGAGCCGTACCGTCCGGAGGAGCCCTACCCCGCCGACCCGCCGGCAACGCCACCGGCGCCGCACCCGTTTACTGAGTCACCCTCCTCGGCCGTCATCCGCGACCGACCGCAGGCGCGGATGAAGGACGGTCAGGACGGGTCTGCGGTGCGGTGATATGGCCGGGCCGGCTTCCCGAACATCGCTCGGCGCAGCCATCGCCCGCTACTGAATTCGGACCAGTCGCGTCGGAAGAGGGTGCCCGTTCGAGCGGGAGCCTGCCGACCGCTCGCCACGCCGTCCACCCGGGGCCCAGGTCGAGAATCGCCCATGGCGGCGCTCCACAACTCCGCGCAGCGTCAAGCAAATTGGTGGGAATCATTCGGGGAGCCACATGTGCCCCGCCAGGCCGAGGCACATGGGTCAGCGACGACGACCCCCTGGTCGTCGCGGCGCGCGCCACGGGCGAACGGGCCTGGGCCGCGATGGATGCCAACGGTGACGGCGTGATGACCTACCAGGAGTACGACGCCTGGGTGGACGCCGAAAAGTTCGACACCGTCTGCCAGTTCGCCCTCGGCGCCCTCTTCGACCTCGCCGACGCCGACCAGGACGGCGCCCTCGACCGGGCACAGTTCACCGCACTGCGTCAGGCGCTCGGCAACCGGGCCGACAACGCCGACGCGGCCTTCGACGCACTGGACCCCACCAACTCCGGACGCGTCGACCGCGCCGCGTACCTGGCAGCGATCCGCGCCTACGTCACGGGCGACGAGTCACCGATGGGCGTCGCTCTGTACTGACAGCCAAGTGCGCTGATCGGCGCGGGACTTGGTCGATCGCCAGACGGCTCCCGCTGCGCGTGCCGGCGCGGGTGGCACGCGGAGGGCGCTGTCACAGCCGGATGATGCAGTGGTCGTTGCACTCCCGCCGAGGCAGAAGTCGCGGTGGGTGCGGATCCGTCAGGCTGGGCCGTGGCTTCAACGGACCGACCCGCGCCCGCTGCCCGGCTGAATCTCCCGTGCGCCCGGGCCGTGGTGACCGGTACCGTCCGCGGGTGACCCGTCGAACCCCGCCGCGCCCCTTGAGCGTCGAAGAGCGGTTTCCCGTCCTGCTGTGCGACGAGATCACCTCGGCCCTCGACGCCGCCACCGCCGACGGCATCATGGACCTCCTCCACGACCTGCGCGCCGCCCGGGGCCTCGCCGTCCTCCTGGTCAGCCACGGTCTGGCCCTGGTGGCGGCCCACGCGGATCACCTGCTCACCCTGGAACGCGCTTACGCAGCACCGTAGTCGGTCAGGGACCGAAGACCACCAGGTAGGCCACGCCGCAGGCCAGCAGGTAGACCGCCACTGCGAGGGGCAGCGCGCGCCAGGGCGAGCGCCCGCGACGCCGGGCCCGGATCGCGCCCACGGAGGCGAGCACCACGGTCGCCAGCAGGCCGGCCCACGGAAGGGTGACGGTGAGCGCCCACACGGCCGGGTTGCACACCGCCGCGGAGCCGTCCGGACTCCCGGTGCCGCAGCTGTCCGTGGCGAACAGCATTCCGAACGAGAACAGCGCGTCGACCAGGGCGCCGAGCACCGCGAACAGCACCACCACGACGATGAACCCGACCGGCGCTCCGGCCGGTCTGCCCGTGGCTGCCGGGCCGTACCCGGGCATCGCGGGCCGGTCCTGATAGTCCCCCACCGTTCCTGATCCTCCTCACTGCACGGCGCCTCTCCCCGACCCGCCGTGTCCTCGAAGCGGCACACCTTATCCAGTCGAAGTCCGGGCTGTCACTCGGCAGTTGCCCCCTGGTCGCCGGGGGTCTCCAGCTGCCTTGGCCCGCGCGGATCGGTCGCAGGGAGACCATCGTCGCCGGTCCGGGGACCTTCGGCCTCGAAGCGGTGCACCGCCCGGCCCCAGCGGACGGCCGGGCCGGCGAGGTGGGATGGAGACAGCTCGGCAGCCGGTGCACACCGGGGCCGCTCCGCCACGGTCAGAAGGGCAGGACCATCATGAAGGCCGCCGTCGTCCACGCGTTCACCGAACCGCTCGCCGTCGAGGACCGTCCCGTCCCGACCCCGGACTCGCGGCAGGTCCTGGTCCGGCTGGAGGCCTGCGGGCTGTGCCACACCGACATCCACGCCGCCCGCGGCGACTGGCCGGTGAAGCCCGGTCTGCCGTTCGTCCCCGGTCACGAAGGCGTCGGCATCGTGGAGGCGATCGGCGAAGAGGTGCGGCACGTGCGGATCGGGGAGCGGGTCGCCATCGCCTGGCTCGCCGACGCCTGCGGCCGCTGCGACCACTGCGTGGCCGGCCGGGAGACGCTCTGCCAGGCCCAGCACAACAGCGGCTACTCGGTGGACGGCGCCTACGCCGAGTACGCGCTCGCCCACGGCGACTACGTGGTGCCCGTCCCCGACGGCGTCGACCCGCTGGACGCCGCCCCGCTGACCTGCGCCGGCGTCACCACCTACAAGGCGCTCAAGGTCTCCGGCGCCCGCCCCGGCACCCGGGTGCTGATCTCCGGCATCGGCGGCCTCGGCCACCTCGCCCTGCAGTACGCCCGGATCTTCGGCGCCGAGACCATCGCCGTCGACGTCACCGACGAGAAGCTGGCCCTGGCCCGCGAACTCGGCGCCGACCACGTCCTGGACGCCCGGTTCCAGGACGTCGCCGCCGAGGTCCAGGCGCTCGGCGGCGCCCACGCGGCGATCGCCCTCGCCGTCAGCAACGACTCGTTCCGTGCCGCGTACGGCGCGCTGCGCCGCGGCGGCACCCTCGTCCTGGTGGCGCTCCCGGCCGACGGGACGCTCGAACTGCCGGTGTTCGACACGGTGTTGAACGGCACCTCGGTGATCGGCTCGATCGTCGGCACCCGCGAGGATCTGGCCGAGGTGTTCCGGCTGCACTCCCTCGGCCGCACCCGGGTGATCCGCGAGACCCGCCGGCTGGACGAGGTGAACGGCTGCTTCGACGAGGTGCTGAGCGGCAAGGTCGCCGCCCGCCTGGTCTTCGACCTGCGCGCCTGAACGCGCCCCGATTCCTTCCCACAGACCCGAAAGGAAACACCATGGACAGGACGGCACAGCGACGGATCGTGGTGGGCGTCGACGGATCGGCGTCCTCCCGGGCGGCCCTGCGGTGGGCGGCCCGCCAGGCGGCCGTGGTCGGCGCCACCGTCGAGGCGATCACCACCTGGGAGTACCCGGCCGCGTTCGGCTGGAGCGTCCCCGTCGTCGACGCGGACATCGCCGCGTCCGCCGCGAAGACCCTCGCCGAGACCGTCGCCCAGGAGGCCGCGGAGCACGGCGTCGAGATCCGCGAACGGGTCGAGTCCGGCAACGCCGCCCAGATCCTCCTGGAGGCCGCCGAAGGCGCCGAACTCCTGGTGCTCGGCAACCGCGGCCACCACGGCTTCGCCAAGGCCCTGCTCGGCTCCGTCAGCCAGCACTGCGTCCAGCACGCGAGCTGCCCGGTGGTCGTCGTCCGGTAGTCCGTAACCACGAGTGCGCCTCCGCCGACCGGCGGAGGCGCACTCGTGTTCCGACGCCGCGTCAGCCCGCGGGCGTCGCCTCGGCGTCGCCGGAGGACAGCGCGGCCAGCTGCTCGATCAGGGTGTCGGTGCTGCGGTAGGTCAGGCCGGCCAGCGCGATGTGGCGCCAGCGGACGATGCCGGCGGCGTCGAGGACGAAGACCGAGCGGCGCAGGCCGATGCCCGGGGCGGTGATGCCCCAGGACCTGGCCAGGGCCTCGCCGGTGTCGGTCAGCAGGGGGAGGTGCAACTCGCGCTTGCGGGCGAAGCGTTCGTGGCTGTCGAGGTCCTGGCCGCTGATGCACCAGACGGCCGCGCCGAGGTCGGTGAAGCGGGCGAGGTCGGAGTTGTAGGAGCAGAGCTGGCGGGTGCAGACCAGGGTGTCGTCGCCCGGGTAGAAGGCCAGCACGAGCGGGCTGCCCTTGGCGTCGGCGAGGCGGTACTCGCGGCGGTGGGCGGTGTCTCCGTCGAACTGGACTCCGGGCAGGGTGAACTCAGGGGCGGGTGTGCCCGGTTCGGGCGGTCTGGCCATGGTCGGGGCCTTCCTCGGGAGGGACGGGGACGTGCGGGACGGTCGGCTGCGGGAGTCGGCCGTTGGTGCGGTCGGGCGGGTAGAACTGCCGGGACCAGCGCCGGAACGGGCCGATCGGGCCGTCGCCGGCGGCGAGCCGCGGGCGGGAAAGATACTGCTTGGTGGACCAGATCGGGAAGTCCGCAGCGGTGAACTCGCAGCTGAACCGGAACATCGGGCCGGCCAGCAGCCGGGTCAGCGAGCGGCTGACGGTGCGGGCCAACGCCGGTGGCAGGACGGACGGTTCGGTCACCAGGAAGCGGCTGGCCTGCCGGAACTGCATCCGGCCGGGCGCGGTCTGGGTGGCCATCACCAGGGAGCACATCTCCAGGCCGAGCGCCGGCGTGTGGATGTCGGTGTGCAGGCAGCTCAGGCCGTAGCCGTCGACCTCGACGTCGACCTGGCGGCGGCCGATCAGGGGGAACTCCTCCTGCACCCGCATCGAGACGTGGAAGGTCACGTCGCCGAACGCGACGGGGGCGGCGAGTTCGCCGCGGGACCAGCCGTGCAGGGTCTGGAAGTGCCCGACGTCCACGGAGTTCTCCATGACGTCCTGGGCGTAGCCGGCCATCTCCCAAGTGGCGTGCCGGGCGGGCAGGTTGCCGAGGACGTGCCAGGCGGGGATCTCCCAGTCGGGTTCCCGGCCGTCGTGGTGGTGCCAGACGAAGACGGCGTCGTTGACCTCGCGCACCGGAAGGTGGGTCAGGGCGGCCTTGGGCGGCGGCGGGGTGCCGTAGCCGGTGCGCACACAGCCGCCGTCCGGGCCGAACGCGAAGCGGTGGAAGGGGCAGACCAGGTCGTTGCCGGCCACCTTCGCCAAACCGAGGTGGGCGCCCAGGTGCGGGCAGTAGGGGCGGACCGCCCGGACGCGGCCGTCGCGCTGCCGGTACAGCACGACGTCCTGGCCGGCGAGTCGCCGGGTCAGCACGGTGCCGCGGGCCAGTTCGGCGGTGAAGGCGAGCGCCGCCCAACCGTCCGGGTAGGGCAGGGCCGGCGGCAGCGCGGCGTCGCTCGGGGTCGGGCCCTGGGTGGTGACCTGTCCGAACTTCCGGGACGGTCGCACGGTTCCTCCTGTGGGTCGCGGTGGCGCTGCGGTCGCCCGGTTCAGAGTTCGACGACGACCTTGCCGCGGTTGGCGGCGCGGCCGTCGCCGTACAGGCTCCGGTAGGCGGTGGGGATGGCGTCGAAGCCGTGGTGGACGGTCTGCCGGTAGCGGATCCCGCCGCTGCGGACCAGGGCGCCGACCTCGGCGCGGAGCGCGGCCCAGTTGGGTTCGGTGAACCACTCGGGCGCGAAGATGCCGCGGATGGTGGTCCGCGGGAACAGGATGTACGGCAGCAGGCGGGGCCCGCTGTGGTCGTTGCCGACCTGGGTGGCCCACTGCCAGCAGACCGCGACCCGGCTGTGGACGTTCAGCAGGGTGAACGCCGCGTCGGTGACGGCGCCGCCCAGGTTGTCGAGGTACCGGTCGATGCCGCCCGGCGCGGCCTTGCGCAGCAGGTCGCCGATCCGTTCGGGGTCGTCGCCGTGCCGGTAGACGACGGGTTCGATGCCCAGGTCGGCGAGGTAGTCGGCCTTCTGCTCGGAGCCGGTGGTGCCGATCACCCGGGCGCCGGCCCGGGCGGCGAGCTGTCCGAACAGCGAGCCGACGGAGCCGGTCGCGCCGCTGACCAGGACGGTGTGGTCCGGTTCGACGGCCATGAACTTGGTCATCGTGCCCCAGGCGGTCATGCCGGAGCCGCCCAGGATGCCCAGGGCGGTGCTGACCGGCAGGACGTCGTCGTAGTGCGCGGGGTCGAGGCGGCGGAACTCCGGGAAGACCATCGGGAAGGTCCCGGTCTGCCACGGCCGTTCCGCGCCGGTGCCGACCAGGTGGGTGCACCAGCCGCCGTAGCCCTGGACCAGGTCGCCGACCGCGAACCGGGCGCGCGGCCCGGCCACCAGCACCTCCATCACGGCGTCGCCGCCCATCAGGTCGCCGAGCGGGGTGTCCAGGGTGATGCCGTGCAGGTAGGGGTCGAGCGAGAGGTAGCGGGTGCGGAACAGCATCTCGTCGTCCGCGAGGTCGACGTCGACGTCCTCGACCACCTTCCGGTACATCCGCTCGACGTCGGGCACCCCTTCGAGGTGCTCCTGGACGACCCACTTGGCGATCTGCACGGGCGCTCTCCTCAACGGATCGACGGATCAACGGATCGACGGTCTTCGGATCGACGGTCCACGGGGACGACGAGATGGGTGGGCAGGGGCGCGCTGCGGTCGATCTCGGCCCGGAACGGCAGGCCGTCGTCACGGCAGACGAACTGCATGACGTGCCGGCCGGCGGCGGCGGCCCGGATCAGCCCGCCGGTGGTCGCCCAGACCCCGGAGAGGTAGAAGTTCCGCAGGCCGGGCAGGACCGGGCCGTTGCGCTTCATCTCCTGCTCCAGCGTCTCGCCGCTGGTCACGAACGGCTGCCAGCCGAGCACGGTGCCGTCGTAGTTGCCGGTGTAGCGGACCTGGGTGAGCGGCGTGGAGACGTCCTTGACGGCGACGGCGGCCTTCAGGCCGGGGTAGCGCTGGTCGAGGAAGTCCACGACGGTGTCCCGGACTTGGCGCTTGGCGGTCTGGTAGGCCTTGCCGCGTCCGGTCGGCAGGGTGTGCAGCTCCTCGCCGCGGCGCATCCGGCTCTGCTGCTCCGGGCCGGTGCTGAGGGCCCGCCAGGGCGCGATGTCGCAGAAGTAGCTGGCGTAGACGACGGTGGTGTCCGGCGGCGAGAGCTCGGGGTAGTGCCGGCTGCGGAACTGGACGTTGATGCTGGGGTGGCGGATGCCGGTCAGGGCGGCGGCCCGGTCCTGGTCGAGCAGGTAGGTGGTGCACGGCTCGCCGTCGGGGAAGGGCCGGCGCAGGCCGAGGAAGACGGTGACGTACCCGGGGAAGACCATGCCCGGCTCCGTGATGGTGCTGGTGTACAACTCCCGGTAGGTGTCGCCGAGGTAGCGCCCCTTGAGGAGGTCCATCACGGTGGTCCGGCCGTCGGCGGCGGAGACCACGACGTCCGCGTACAGCTCGCGTCCGTCGCTGAGCCGGACGCCGATCGCCCGGTCGTCCTCGACCAGCACCTCCGTCACCTTGGCGTTGTAGTGGATCTCGCCGCCGAGCCGCCGGTAGCGCTGTTCGATCGAGTGGGCGAGGCCCAGCGAGCCGCCCTCGGGGACGCCGGCGGAGAGGTCGGCGTGGCAGGCCAGTTGGAAGTAGAACGGCAGCACCGGGAAGGCCGGGTGGCGCTCGTACAGGATGTAGTTGAACGCCTCGCGCAGCAGCGGGTGCCTGAACCGCGCCGAGAAGTCGGTCATCAGGGTGCCGATGGAGCGCCGGACGACGTTGAAGTACGGCAGGAAGCCGGCCAGCATCCGCCAGCGCTCCACCGTGCCCATCAGCCCGACCGGCTTGAGGAAGGGGTAACTCGCCAGGCAGGCGCGGAACTTGCGCAGGCCCGCGCAGAACTCCCGGACGGTGCGGGCGTCCTCGGGGGAGATCTCCAGCAGGTGGGCCTCCAACCGGTCCGGGTCGGAGTAGAAGTACACCTCGCCGTGCTCGGTGCGCACGATGTTGAACACGTCGAAGTGGCGCATCTGCTTGCCCTGCAGCGCGCCGAGTTCGAGCCAGATCTGGTGCATCTCGTTGCCCGGTCCGCAGCCGAGCAGCCAGCTGATGCAGCAGTCGAAGGTGAAGTTGCCGCGGTCCCAGCCGGTGCAGCAGCCGCCGGGGATCTCGTGCATCTCCACGACGGTGCTGCGGTAGCCGTTCATCTGGGCGTAGCAGGCGGTGGACAGGCCGCCCAGCCCGCCGCCGATGACGATCATGGTTTCTCTGCGTGGTCCGGTCATGCCGACGCGCTCCAGCGGGCGAGTTGGGGCAGGTGTCCGAGCTTGCCGGGATGCCAGGGGTCCTGGTCCTCGCTCTCCCAGGCCCGGAATTCCACGCCCAGTTCCTCACAGAGGTACTGGACGGCGAACCGGCCGCTGGACGCCGCGCGGATCAGGCCGCCCAGGCTGGCCCAGTGGCCGGCCATCGAGAAGCCGCTCAGTCCGGGCAGCCGCATCCGGTCCCGGTTGATCAGCCCGGTGATCAGGTCGTCGGCGCCCGAGAACGCCTTCCAGGCGAGGATGCTGCCGTAGCTGTTGCCGGTGTAACGCTCCATGGTGGCCGGCGAGGCGACCTCGATCAGGTCGATGCGCGCGCCCAGGCCCGGGTGGCGCCGTTCCAGGAAGGCCCGGACCACGTCGGCGGCGCGCTGCTTGTGCGCCCGGTACTCCTTGCGGTCCCGGGCGCGCAGGCTCTTCCAGTAGTCGTAGTCGCTGAAGTAGGTGCAGTGGATCACCGACTTGCCGGGCGGGGCGAAGCCGTCCGAGTAGCGCGAGCGCTGCTGCACCACCAGGCTGCGCTGGAGCCCGCCGGGCAGTTCGGCGGCCTGCTCGGCGGGGAGCAGGTAGGTGGTGCAGTGCGGGTCCTCGGGGTCGAGTTCGCCGTCGATGCCGAGGAAGACCGAGACCACGGCGGGGAACAGGGTGCCGGGGCGGTGCAGCTCCTCCTGGTAGAGCCGGTCGATCCGCGGCCCGGTGTACCGGCCCTCCAGCAGGCGGTAGATGGTGGTCCGCCCGTCGCAGGCGGAGACCACGTGGTCGGCGTAGTGCCGCTCGCCGGACTTGAGCTCCACGCCGATCGCCCGGCCGTCCTCGACCAGGATGCGCTCGACCCGGGAGCGGTAGTCGATCCGGCCGCCGAGCGAGGTGTAGCGGTGCTCGACCGACCGCGCCAGGCCCAGCGAACCGCCTTGCGGGAAGCCCGCGTTGAGGTTGCGGGCGGCGGCCATGCTGTACAGGTAGGGCAGCAGTGGGAAGCCGTCCGGGTCCTGGAACAGGATGTTGCGGAACGCCTGGCGCAGCAGCGGGTCCTGGAAGCGGTCGGCGAAGGCGTTGAGCGGGGTCGCCGCCGTCCGCCACAGCAGCCGGAACGCGGGCAGCACCGTCCGCAGGGTGTGGAGCCGCTCGCGGGTGGTCTTCAGGGCGGACGGCTTGAGGAAGGGGTGCAGGTCGAGCGTGGCGAACCGCCTGAGGTCCCGGCAGAAGCCGCGGATCAGCCGGGCGTCGGCGGGGGAGAGGTCGAGGAGGTGGCGCTCCAGCCGGTCGGGGTCGTTGTAGAAGGTGACGGCGCGGCCGTGCTCGTCGACCACCCGGTTGAACAGGTCGAAGTTGGTCACGGTCTTGCCGTCGAGCGCGCCGAGCTCCCGCCAGACGCGGTGGGCGTCGTTGCCCGGCGCGGTGCCGATCAGCCAGTCGATGCAGTAGTCGAACAGGTAGCCCTTGCGGGACCAGGCGGTGCAGCAGCCGCCCGGCAGCACGTGCTTCTCGAAGATCCGGCTGCGCATCCCGCTCATCTGCGCGTAGCAGCCGGTGGCGAGGCCGCCGACACCCGCGCCGATGACGATGACCCGGGGCCCGCCGTCAGACCGCGGCACCGGACGCTCCTCCCGTGAGGATGCCGCGGGTCAGTTCCGCGTTGCGGGCGGCGAAGTCCTGGTCGAGCATCTCGGCGTGGCTGCCGAAGCCGCGGAACACGGTCGTCCGGGTGCTCGAACTGCCGTGCCAGGTGCCCTGGTTGCCGGCCGCGTAGAACGGGACCTTCTCCTGGTCGGAGATGACGCTGATCAGGCCGCGGACCGAGCCGAGGTTCGGGGTGCGGCTGCAGAAGTCGAGGTACTCCCGGGCCTGGCTGAGGGTCTCCTCGGCGACCAGGTCCGAGCCGGTGTGCCGGAGCAGGTGTTCGCGCAGTTCCCGCTCGAACGCGTCGAGGTGTTCGGGTTGGAGGGCGAAGGCCTCGGTGATCCGGTAGGAGTCGACGATGAGCACGTGCGGCACCTGGTGGGAGCGGCGTTCCAGCTCCTTGGCCACCTCGAAGGCGAGGTTGCCGCCGAGCGAGTAGCCGAGCAGGGTGTACGGGCCCTGCTCCGGGAAGGACTCGATCAGGTCGGCGTAGCGCGCCACCTTGTCGTCCCCGGTCAGGTAGTTGAACGCGACGAACCGGTACTCCGGCAGGTGCGCGGCGATCTGCCGGTACACCAGGCCGTGCCCGCCGGCCGGCGGGAAGCAGAACACCGTCCCGCCGGCGGCCTCCTGCGGGTTGAAGGACAGGTACGGCTGGGCGCCGGCGACCTTGCCGGTGATGACGTGCCCCAGGGCGCGGGCCATGCCGCGCAGCGTGGTGGACTCGAACAGCAGGCTGACGGGGATGGAGACGTTGAACTCGGCCCGCAGGTGGTGGATCAGCTCGATCAGCTTGATCGAGCTGCCGCCGGCCTCGAAGAAGTCGTGCTGCAGGCCGACCCGCTCCACGCCGAGCAGGGACTTCCAGTGCTCGGCCATCCGCACCTCGAACAGCGTGGTCGGCGGCTCGGGTTCGCCGTCCCCGGGGTCGAAGGCCGGGGCCGGCAGGGCGGCCGTGTCGACCTTGCCGTTCGGGGTGAGCGGCAGCGCGGACAGCTCGGTGAGGTACGAGGGCGTCATGTACGCGGGCAGCCGGTCGGCGAGCTGCCGGCGCAGCTCGCGCGGGTCCGGGCCCGCCCACGGCTCGGGGACGTAGTAGGCGCACAGCACCCCGCCGCCGTCGTCGACCTGGCGGACCGTCACGGCGCACTGGGCGACGCCGGGCAGCGCGGCCAGCTGGGTCTCGATCTCGCCGGGCTCGATGCGGTGGCCGCGCACCTTGACCTGGTTGTCGGCGCGGCCGAGCAGCCGCACGGTGCCGTCGGCCGCCCAGTGCGCCAGGTCCCCGGTCCGGTACAGCCGCACCCGTCGGCCGCCCAGGGGGCGGACGGTGAAGCGCTCGGCGGTCTGCTCCGGGTCGCCGACGTAGCAGTCGGCGACGCCGGCCCCGCCGACCCACAGCTCGCCCGCCACCCCCGGCGGCACGGGCTCGCCGTGCTCGTCGAGGACGTAGAGCGCGCTGTTCGGGAACGGCCGCCCGATCGGCACCATCCGGCCGGGCTCGATCCCGTCCGCCGGGCCCTCGTACCAGGCGCTGTCGATGGTCGCCTCGGTCAGCCCGTAGGAGTTGACCACCCGGGTGTCCGGGCCGCACAGCGCGTGCAGGCGGCGGTGCTCCTCGACCTTCCAGGCGTCCGAGCCGACGATCAGCAGGCGCATGAAGTCCAGCCGGTGGCCCTCGCGTTCGCAGTGCGCCAACAGGCCGCGGGCCACCGCCGGGACGAACTCGGCGCAGTCGACCCGCTCCTGCACCATCGTCCGGTACAGCCGGGCGGTGTCGAACAGCAGGTCGCGGTCGACCAGCACCAGGTTGCCGCCCGAGCACAGCGCCCGGACCAGGTCGCCGGTGAACACGTCGAAGGACTGGGCGGCCATCTGCAGGTGCACCCGGACCTCGCTGTCCAGGCGGTACGCGGAGCGCCAACCGGCGTACACCGAGGCCAGGTTGCGGTGGCTGACCCGGACCGCCTTGGGACGGCCGGTGCTGCCGGAGGTGTGGATGACGTACGCGGGCGCGTCCAGGTCGACGACGGGTTCGGGGCCGGCGCCGCCGGCGGTCCGGTCGAGTTCGTCGACGGTCAGCGCCTGCGGGGCGAGCCCGGCCAGCTCGGGCCGGTCGCGGTCGGTGAGCAGCAGCACGGCGTCGGCGTTGCCGGTCAGGTAGGCGAGCCGGTCCACCGGGTGCTCGGGGTCGAGCGGCAGGTAGGCGCCGCCGGCCCGGAGCACCGCCAGCAGGGCGACGACCAGCTCGGGCGACTTGTCCAGGCAGAGCGCCACCGCCGCGCCGTCCTTGACGCCGAGTTCGCGCAGCCGCCCGGCGGCCCGGCGGCTGAGGAGGTCGAGCTCGCCGTAGGACAGCCGCCGGACGCCGCCGTCGGCCGCGGGGAGGGTCACGGCGACGGCCTCGGGCCGCTCGGCGGCGACCTGGGCGATCAGCCGGTGCACCGGCGCCTCGACGGGCTCGGTGCGCGCCGCGCCGCTCCATTCGTCGAGCAGGCGCTGCTGCTCGCCGGCGTCGAGCAGCGGCAGCCGGTCGGCGGCCTGCTCGGCGGGGGCCCTGGTCAGCGCGTCCAGCAGGTTGCGGTAGTGCCCGGCCATCCGGGCCATCGTCGCGGGCTCGAACAGGTCGGTGTTGTACTTGAACACGCAGTGGTAGGTGCCGTCCGCCCGGTCCTGGTAGGCGGACAGCGTGATGTCGAACTGCCCTTCCTCCTCCGGGAGTTCGATGTAGTCCAGGTGGTAGCCGTACTTGTCGGTGGCGACCTTGTGGGTGAGCAGGATGAACATCGCCTGGAAGACCGCCGAGCGGCTCGGGTCGCGCTGCAGCCCGAGCTGCTCGACCAGCAGCACGAACGGGTACTCCTGGTTGTCCAGGCCGCCCAGCACCGTCTCCCGGACCCGGCCCAGCAGTTCGGCGACCGACGGCCGGTCGGCCAGGTCGAGGTGCAGCGGCAGCGGGTTGACGAAGTAGCCGTAGACCGAGCCGAACTCCTCGCGGGTGCGGCCGGTGACCGGGCTGCCCACGATGATGTCGTCCTGCCCGGAGTAGCGGTGCAGCAGCAGGTAGTACGCGCTGAGCAGCACCATGAACACCGTGACGTCGTGCTCGCGGGCCAACTCCTGGACGCGGGCGCTGAGTTCGTCGTCCAGCCGGAAGAACTCGGACGCCCCGTTGTGGGTCTGCACGGACGGGCGGGGCTTGTCGGTCGGCAGGCCCAGCACGGGCGTCTCGGCCGGCAGGTGGGTGCGCCAGTACTCCAGCATGCGCTTCGCGTCCGGCCCCGCCAGCAGGCCGTTCTGCCAGTTCAGGAAGTCCAGGTAGCGCGAGGGCACCGGCGGCAGCTCGACCGGGCGGCCGTGCCGCCGCCCCTCGTAGAGCGTGAACAGCTCGTCGATGAAGGTGAAGGTGGAGATCGCGTCGGAGACGATGTGGTGCACCGCCTTCATCAGCACCCAGCGGTCCGGCCCGCGCTTGAACAGCCGCAGCCGCACCAGCGGGTCCCGTTCCAGGTCGTACGGCTTGCGGTACTCCTGGACGATCATGTCGTGGATGTCGTCCCACTCCCGGTCCTGGACGTCGAACAGGCCGGTGTCCGGGCGCGCCTCGGGGTGGATGACCTGGACGGCCCGGCCGTCCTCCAGCAGGAAGTTGGCCCGCAGGGCGGGGTGGCGCTCCAGCAGCACCCGGAAGGCGTCGAACATCAGCTCCGGGTCGAGCTCGGTGCGGATCTCGACGGCGCCGCCGATGTTGTAGGCGAAGGCGTCCGGGTTGAGGTGCTTGAGGAACCACAGCGCCTTCTGGTTGTGCGTCAGCGGGTACCGCGACTCGTCGGTGTGCAGCTCCACCTCCGCCCGCTCCTGATCGCCGCCGTCGTCGGCCGCCGACTCCAGCAGGGCGGTGTACAGCCGCTCGATCAGCTGCTCCAGCGGATCACCGCTGAGCAGCGTCACCACCGGGAGCGCGACGCCCAGTTCGGCGTGGACCCGGGCGCGCAGCTCCATCGCCAGCAGCGAGTCCAGGCCGAGGCTGTTCAGGCCCGCCGCCGGGTCGATCCGCTCCGGCTTCGCCCGCAGCACGGCCGCGACCAGCTCGGTGAAGCGCCCGGCCAGCAGCGTCCGGCGGGCCTCGGGGGCGGCGGCCCGGAACGCGGCCGGGAAGCCGCCCGCCGGGGCGGCCTGCGGGACGTCGGCGGCGGCCGCCAACTCGGCCACCAGCGGCGGCGGCGAGGCGTACCAGGCCTGGAACACCGGCCAGTCGACGACCGTGGCGACCAGCAGCTGCGCCCGGTCCTGGCCGATGATCCGCTCCAGCACGGCCATGCCCGCGGCCGGCGGCAGCGAGCTCATCCCGCGCGCCTCGCGGTAGTGGCCGACCAGGCCCAGCTCCTCGATCATGCCGGTCGCCCACGGGCCCCAGTCGATGCTCAGCGCGGGTAGGCCGCGGGCCCGCCGGTGGTGCGCCAGTGCGTCCAGGAAGGCGTTGCCCGCCGCGTAGTTGGTCTGCCCGGCGGTGGTCAGCAGCGAGGCGATCGAGGCGAACAGCACGAAGTGGTCCAGCGGCTCCTCGCGCAGCTGCCGGTGCAGCACGTGCGCGCCGACCACCTTCGGCTCCCACGCGGCGTCGAACACCTCCCGGTCCAGCTCCGGCACCAGCGCGTCCCTGACCTGCCCGGCGAGGTGGAACACGCCACGTACGGGCGGGAGTTGACGGCTGCGGTAATCCGCCAGCCAGTCCGCCAGGGCGGCCTCGTCGGTGATGTCCAGCGGCACCGGCACGGGGTGGGCGCCGAGCTCCTCCAGCTCCCGCAGGAACGCCACCCGCCGGCCGGCCGGGGTGTCCGGGTCCACCTCGGCCCACTGCTCGCGCGCGGGCAACGCGGTGCGGCCGACCAGGATCAGGCGGCGCGCGCCGCGCTTGACCAGCGTCCGGCACAGCAGCCGGCCGAGCGCGCCGAACGCGCCCGTCACCAGGTAGCTGCCGTCGGCGCGCAGCCGCAGCGGCAGCGGCCGGGTGAGGTCGGCGGGCCGGCGCAGCCGGCAGGTGCGGCGCCGCTCGCCGCGCAGCGCGATCTCCTCGGCGTCGGCGACGGCCAGCTCGCGCAGCACCGCGGCGGCCTCGGCGGGGTGGTCGGCCAACGGCCCCAGATCGATCAACTTGCCGCGCTGCGCGACCAGTTCCTGCTGCCAGAGGACCCGCCCGATGCCCCAGGCGGGCGCGCCCAGCGGCTCCACCGGGTCGTCCTCGACGACGGCCTGCGCGCCCCGGGTGACGATGTGCAGCCGCCCGTTCGGCCGGGCCTCGGGCAGCACCTGGGCGAGGGCGATCAGCGACCAGCCGCCCAGCGTGCCGCAGTCGGCCAACTGCTCGCGGCGCACCGCGTCGAGCGACGGCAGGTCCAGGTTCCACAGGTGCAGCACGGTGTCGAAGCCGTCGTCGAGGTCGGCGAACAGTCGGCGCAGGTCGGCCGCGTCCTCGGGCCGGACCGTCGAGGCGTCCACGCCGTGCCAGTACTCCTCGCCCGGGCGGACCAGGTGGCAGTGGCCGCCGCGCCCGCGCACCTGCGCGGCCAGCTCCTCGGCCAGGCCGTGCGCGTCGGCGAGCACCACCAGCCGGTCCGGGGGAGTGCCGCTTTCGGTCGACTCCTGGTCGATCCAGGTGGGTTCGGCCAGCCAGCCGTCGATGGCGGTCAGGCCCACGGAGGCCGCGGCGCCCTCGACGCCGGCCGCCCGGAACCCGGTGACCCGGCCGAGCAGGACGCCGTCCTCGGCGTGCAGGGCGAGGTCGCCGATCAGCTCGTCGCCGTCCTCCCGGGTGACGGTCGCGTGCACCCAGAACGGCCGGTCGCCGACCCGGTCGAGGCTCACCTCGCCGATCGACAGCGGCAGCCGGATGCCGTTCGCCGGGCGCTGCTCGGCGAGCAGCTGCGGCGTCAGCAGGGCCTGGAAGCAGGCGTCGAGCAGCGTCGGGTGGACGTGCGCGGCGTCGGCGTCCACCGGGCGTGGCTCGGCCGGGTGGATCCGCGCCAGCGCCTCCCCGGGGCCGATCCAGACCTCCTCGATGCGCCGGAACGCCGGGCCGTACCCGTAGCCCAGCTCGGCGAGCTCCCGGTAGCAGTCGCCCCCGGCGAGCCGCCGCCGCGCCCGCGCCCGGACCGCTTCGAAGTCCGGCGCGGGCCCGGCGCCGCGGCGCTGGTCGGTGCGGACCACGCCGGACGCGTGGACGGTGCGCTCGGCGCCGACCGAGGCGACCGAGAAGGTCACGCCGTCGGAGTCGAAGCCCAGTTGGACGGTCGACGGCTGGGACTCGGAGAGGAACAGCGCCTTGGACAGCTCGATGTCGGCCAGCACCGTCCGGTCCGCGCCGGTCTGCAGCCGCACCGCCTGCGCGGCCATCTCCAGGTAGCCGGCGGCCGGGAACACCGCGGAGTCCTGGATCCGGTGGTCGGCCAGGTACGGCAGCCGCTCCAGGTCGAGCTGGACCTCCCAGGTGGGCCGGACGTTCGCGGTGCGCCGCCCCAGCAGCGGGTGGTCGAGCCGCCCGAGCCGGACCTGCTCGACCGGCGCGGGCTCCACCCAGTACCGGTCCCGCTTCCACGGGTAGCCCGGCAGCGGCACCGGGGCGCCGCCCGGGTGCAGCGCCGCCCAGTCCAACTCGACGCCCAGGTTGTGCAGTTCGGCCAGCGACCGGGCGAATCGTTCCGGCTCGTCCTCCTCGCGGCGGATCGAGGGCACCGTCCAGCCCGTCGCCTCCCGGCCGTCCAGGCACTCACGGATCGCGTGGCCGAGCACGGGGTGCGGGCCGATCTCCAGGAACACCTGGTGGCCGTCGTCGACCAGCAGGTCCACGGCGGCGCGGAACCGCACCGCCTCGCGGACGTTCCGCCACCAGTAGCCGGCGTCCAGCTCGGTGCCGTGCGCGCGCCCCTCACGGGCCGTCAGGTACAGCGGCACCTCGGCCGGACGGGGCTTCAAGTCCGCCAGCGCGGCCAGCAGTTCGTCCCGGATCGGGTCCATCCGCACGCTGTGGTACGGCACCTGCACCGGCAGGAACCGGGCGAAGACCTGCTCCCGCTCCAGTTCGGCGGCGAGCTGCGCGAGGACGTCCCCGTCGCCGGAGAGCGTGACGGAGGAGGGGCTGTTCACGGCGGCCACCGACACCCGGTCCTGGCAGGACCGGATCCGCCGGGCGGCCTCCACCTCGGTCAGGCCGACCGCCAACATCGTTCCGCTGCCGGCCAGCCGGTGCTGCAGGCGGCTGCGGTGCAGCATCACGCCGACCGCCTCGGCGAGGTCGTGCACCCCGGCCTCGTGGAAGGCGGCGGCCTCGCCGGTGGAGTGCCCGACCACGGCGTCCGGGCGCAGGCCGTAGCTGCGCCAGAGCGCGGCCAGGCCGACCTGCACGGCGAAGTTGGCAGGCTGGGCGAGCCAGGTCTCGGCCATCCGCGAGTCGGCCTCGTCGCGGTGCATCTCCGCCAGCAGCGACCAGCCGGCCTGTCGGCGGATCTCGGCGTCGCAGCGCTCGACCGCCTCGCGGTACACCGGCTCCGACTCGAACAGGCCCCGGCCCATGCCCCACCACTGCGGGCCCATGCCGGTGAACACCCACACCAGCCGGCGCTGCGCGCGCTCCAGCCGGCGGCCGGTCAGCACCCGGGGGTGCGGCTCGCCGCGCCGATGGGCGGCCAGCGCCTCGTCCAGCGACTCCCGGGAGTCGGGCGAGTACACCACCGAGAGCCGGTGCTCGTGGTGCTCGCGGCGCCGGGCCAGGGTGTGGCCGAGGTCGGCCAGCGCCACCGGAGCGCCGTCCGCGCCCGCCAGTTCCTGCCGGATGCCGTCGACCAGCTCGGGCAGCCCGGCCGGGTCGCGGGTGCTCAACGGCAGGACGGTGCGGGCCGGTTCGCGCGCGGGCGGGGCGGCGGCCGGGCACACCGGCGCCTCCTCCAGCAGCACGTGCGCGTTGGTGCCGCCGAAGCCGAAGGAGTTCACGCCGGCCCGGGCCGGGCCCTCGTGCGCGGGCCACTCCACCGCCCGGGTCGGGACCTCGAACGGCAGCGCGGCCCAGTCGATCGCGTCGGTGGGCCGCTCCAGGTTGATGTGCGGCGGGATCCGGCGGTGCTTCAGCGCGAGCACCGTCTTGACCAGCCCGGCGATGCCCGCGGCCGCCTCGGTGTGCCCGATGTTGGTCTTGACCGAGCCGACGTAGCAGCGGTCGCCGGGTTTGCGGCCCTCGGCGAGGACCCGCCCCAGCGCCTGCGCCTCGATCGGGTCGCCGACCGGGGTGGAGGTGCCGTGCGCCTCGACGTACTGCAGGCTGCCCGGCTCGATGCCGGCCTCGGCGCAGACCCGGCGGACCAGGGTGACCTGGGCGTCCGGGTTGGGCACCGTGATGCCGTCGGTGCGGCCGTCCTGGTTGACGCCGCTGCCGAGCACCACCGCGTGGATCGGGTCGCCGTCGCGCAGCGCGTCCGAGAGCCGCTTGAGCGCCACCACGCCGACGCCCTCCGCCCGGACGTAGCCGTCGGCCGTCGCGTCGAAGGCGCGCGAGCGGCCCTCGGCGGACAGGAAGCCGCCCTTGGTCTCGGCGATGGTGTACTGCGGCGCCAGGTGCAGCAGGGTGCCGCCGGCCAGCGCGAGATCGGTCTCGCCGCGCAGCAGGCTCTGCCGGGCCAGGTGCAGCGCCACCAGGGAGGAGCTGCAGGCGGTGTCGATGGAGACGCTGGGGCCGCGGAAGTCGAAGCAGTGCGAGATGCGGTTCGACACCATCGTCATCATGGTGCCGGTCGCGGTGTGCGCGGCCAGCGTGTCGAAGCTCAGGTCGGCGAACTGCAGGATCTTGTAGTCCAGGGTGAACGCGCCGACGTACACGCCCACTTCGCGTCCGGCGAGCCGGCTCGGCAGCTGGCCGCCGTCCTCCAGCGCCTCCCAGGCGACCTCCAGCAGTTTGCGCTGCTGCGGGTCCATGTGTTCGGCCTCGCGCGGGCTGATGCCGAAGAACTCGGGGTCGAACTCGTCGACCCCGTCGATGTAGCCGCCGCGTCCGCCGATCAGGCGGCCCGGTTTCGCTCTGTCCCGGCTGCCCAGGGTGGCGGTGTCGTAGCGGTCGGCCGGGGTCGGGACGATGCAGTCCCGCCCCTCGATCAGGTTGCGCCAGAAGCCCCGGTGGTCGCGGACTCCGCCGGGAAACCGGCAGCCGATGCCGATGATCGCGATCCGGTCCTGGTAGTCGTTGGGCGAGTCCGTCATGGTCCGTTCCGTGTGTCGTGGCGCCCCGGGACGGGACGGGTGGGCGGGTGGCGGGGATCGGTTCAGCCGGACGATCCGGTGGTGGCGTCGGCGGCGGTGCGCCAGGGGTGCAGCAGACTGGCGAGCACGTCGGCGGTGGGCGGGAAACTGTCGGGGTCGCTCAGCCCGACCGCCGCCGGGACCTGCCCCGGGCGCCAGGTGAAGCTGCCGAACAGGTGGTCCCAGATCGCGAGGTCCGCGCCGTAGTGGCCGGATTCGGCGAGGTCGGTGCTGTGGTGCAGCCGGTGCTGTTCCGGACTGCCGAGAAGGTGGTTCAGCCGGCCGATTCGGACGTCGATGTTGGCGTGCACGAAATATCCCTGGGCGACCACGAAGAGCGTGGCGCAGAACACCGATTCCCGGGAGAAACCGAGCCAGGCCAGCGCGAGCTGGACGACGGCCTGCCCCAGCAGGACGTCGAGCAGGTGATTGACGCCGTTGTTGGCGACGTTCACCTTGTCCAGTCCGTGGTGGACGCCGTGCAGCCGCCAGAGCCACGGCTGGTGGTGGGACCAGCGGTGGAAGAGGTACTTCGCCAGCGAGCCGGCGAGCAGTGCGAGCGGGATCTCGGCCTGCAGGGGGAGCGCCGGATGCGGCGGCGCCACCCGGGCGACCAGGGCCGTGACCAGCAGTTGGCCGATCGCCCCGCCCACCATCGTCAGGACGAAGTAGACGCCGTAGCAGCGCAGTTCGCGCCCGCCGGGGTGCCAGTCGCGCCGGTGGGGGATCAGCCGTTCCAGGGCCCAGAGGTAGCCGATGACGCCGACCTGGTGGAGGACGAGAACGCGGCCGATGTCCGCGTGCGCGACGAGGGCGCCCGCGGCTGCCGCGGGTACCGAGAGGAGCAGGGCCGGATAGGCGGCGTACCGCAGAACAGTGCGAAGGCCGGCCCTCGGACCGGCCGATCTTTCCGGGATCAACGCACGGCCCTCCGGATGAATCGTCACCGAACTGAACGGGAATCGATGCTAACCACAGGGATCGCGGACTCGACGGAACCGACATGGCGCGGCATGAAAGAAATCTGATGGTCAGTCAGGTAGCGTAATCGGGAATTCCTGCCCCGCTCCGGGCGCCGGAGCCCGCCGCCCACGTGGAGGTGCCATGCCCGCCCCGCTGCCGCCGCTGCACGTCCTGGACCTGCCCGCCGCCGCGCCGCCGCACTGGTGCACCCTGCGGGACGGCACCTCCGCCTGGGTGGTGACCAGGTACCACGACGTGCGGCAGGTGCTGACCGACCCGCGGTTCGTCCGCGCCGAGGACGGTGCGCCCGACCCCGCCGCCGCGCCCGTCTCCGCCGACCCGGCGTCGCTCTACAACCAGAACGGATCCGACCACCAGCGGCTGCGGCACACCGTGCAGGGCGCGTTCACGCCCCGGGCCGTGGCCCGCTGGCGGCCCTGGGTGGAGACGGTGGCCGGGCGGCTGCTGGACGAGCTGGCGGCGGCCGCGCCGCCGGTCGACGCGGTCGCCGAGCTCACCGGCGTGCTGCCGTTCGCCGTGGCGGAGCGCCTGATGGGCCTGGACGGCCTGGACCACCGGCAGCTGCGCCGGTGGGCCGCCTGCCTGACCGCCGACGGCTCCGGCTCGGACGGCCAAGTGGTCGCCGACCGGCGGGAGTTCGCCGAGTTCGCGGCCGGGCTGCTGGCCGAGCGCCGCCGCCGGCCGGGCGAGGACGTGGTCAGCCGCCTGGTGCAGGCCGCCGACGCGGCCGGCGGCATCCCCGAGGAGCAGCTGACCTTCCTGGTCGGCGGACTGGCGGCCAGCGGCAGCGACAGCGTCGCGGCCGTGCTCGCCAACTCCCTGCTGTACCTGCTCGGCGAGCGGCCCGAGAGCTGGCCCCGGCTCGCCGGGGAGGAGCAGGCGCGGCAGGCCACCGAGTGGCTGCTGCACCACATCCAGCTGGGCGACGACGAGTTCACCACCCGGCAGGCCGTGGCGGCCACCGAGATCGCCGGCGTACCCGTCCCGGCCGGCTCGACCGTCGCCGTCTGCCTCGGCAGCGCCAACCGGGACCCGGCGGTCTTCCCGGACGGCCTCACCGGAGACCTGTTCGCCCCCCTCCCGTCCCCCACCCTGGCCTTCGGCGCCGGCCCGCACTACTGCCTGGGCACCTGGCTGGCCCGCACCCAGATCGAGGTCGCCCTGCGGGGTCTCGCCACCCGCCTGCCCGCCCTGCGCCTCGCCGACCCGTCCGCCCCCGTCGACTGGCGACTGGGCGCCACCACCCGCAGCCCGCGCACCCTGCGGGTGCTCTGGTGATTTTCCCAACTGCGTTCCGTGACAGGTTGTCTGACGAACGGTCGGGCACGAACACTCGTTAGTGGAATTGACGTGGCGTTTCCGGCGGATTCGCCGAGCCGGTCAGTATGGTGGCGGAGGATTCGACAGGAGGTCCTCCGTGGCCGTCCCCACTCCCGACTTGCTGCTGTTCCCGCACTGCGACCTGCACCTCGCGCTGACCGGGGCGCCGCCGCTCACCGTCACGCTGGCCACCCGCGAGGTGGCGGTGCCGATGGCGAACGGATACACCGTCACCGCTGTCCCGCCGGGCCAGTGCGTGTTCGAATTCTTCGCCCCGTTCAAGGACAAGGGCCACCGATTCGACGGCCTGCCGACGTACGACAACACGACCGGGCGGATCACGGCCACCACGCCGGGGGTCTTCCTCTTCCAGGCGCACGTCGGGACGCAGTACCTGGTCGGCCGGCTCCAGGTGCACCGGTCGGTGGTCGGCTGGTGGTTCGGGAACGACTCGATCACCACCGCGCTCGACACCACCGTCGCGCACGCCCAGCCGTCGCTGTACGCGAAGTTCAGCGACGACGCCGGCGCGGGGACGGACCTGATCGGCGACATCACCGGCCACGGGTACGTCCAGCTGGTGCCCGCCGACGCCCGGCAGCTCGCCGTGTCGCCGACCGGCCGCCTTCGCGGCGTGCTGCCCACCCAGCCCGGCGCCCCGTGGGTGCTGTCCGGACTGTTCCCCGGCCTCGGCGGCGCGCAGCTGCTGAACGTGTGGGTGGTCGACTACGCCGCCCAGCACGCGCTGACCTCCGAGGCCGGCGGCAGCGATCCGGCGACCCTCGCCGACAAGCACAACGTGCTGTTCCTCGCCGAGGGCTTCCGCGAACAGGACCGGGCGAAGTTCGACGCGCTGGTCACCCGGGCCATCCACGAGATGTTCGAGAAGCCCGCGCACGAGCCCTACGGCATGCTGCGCGGAGGCTTCAACGTCTTCAAGTCCTTCACCGCCTCCCAGCAGCACACCGTCACCTGCGGCTACCGGGTCGCGGCCGGCGAGGAGCGGATCGAGGCGGGCCAGGCGAAGGGCACCGGCTTCCCGATCCCGTCCAACCAGGTCGGCGGCGGCCCGGTCTACACCCTGGAGGAACTGGTCCGCCGGGTCGGGCTGCCGATGCGCGGCGACCAGCGCACCAACCTGGTGGCGACCTGGCAGGCCCAGGACCTCGACATCGACCCGGCCAAGATCACCGACGGCCTGGTCAACGCGTGGAAGCAGCACCAGTCGGTCGGGATCCTGCACGCCCGCGACACCTTCTTCGGCCTCCGCCTGGGCCAGCGGCTCGCCGACCGGTTCTCCGGCAACGGCCCGGTGGCCAAACCCGCCGCCGACACCGTGGGCGACCCGGGCGTCAAGGCCTTCGTCGCCCGGCTGTACGAGTTCTACCGGACCAGGTCGACCCGGAACCTCGTCCTCGACCCGCGCCGGCACCCGCCCGAGCTGTACATGGACCCCTCGGAGCTCAACCCCGCCACCACGCTGATGCGGTACGTCGGCAGCCTGAAGGTCACCGGCTCACCGGCCGCCGTCGGCGCCGTGTGGCAGCCCGACGACCAGAAGTTCCAGCCCAGCCGGGGCCTGGTCGCCCTGATCGCCAACGACGGCATGGACGGCGGCACCAACTTCAACGTCCGGACGGTGACCGCCCAGACCGTCAACACCGTGCAGGGCGTCGCCTATGTCTACGCCAACGCCACCGACAAGCGGGAGCTGCGCCGCGACCCGCCCGCCGACACCGAGGTGAACTTCGACGAGGTCATCGACACCGTCTCCCACGAGTTCGGCCACAGCTTCAACCTGCTCGACGAGTACGAGGAGTTCCGCGGCGACGGCGGGCCCGACGAGGAGAGACCCGACGACCCGGTCGGGGACAACGTGTCGAGGCTCGGCTTCCTGCGGGTCGGCCCGGCCCCCGACGACCGCCACATCGACCCCGGCAAGGTCAAGTGGTTCCAACTGCCCCGGATCAGCACCGCCGCCGCCCTGCTCGCCAACTCGGTGAACGTCACCAGCCCGGCCGCCGGCATCAAACTCACCATCGGCACCCGGAACACCGCGGAGTGGCAGCAGGTCCAGAAACTCGCCGCCGAGGTGCGACTGCGCAACTTCGGCATCGCACCGGGCGGCCAGCAGCTCCCGCTGGACAGCACCCCCGCCCACTACCTGGAAGGGCTGAGCGTCGCCCAGGTGCTGCCGGGAGAAGGCGCGATCGTCCTCACCAAGGCCGGGACCACCACGTTCCCCACCTTCCAGAAGGGCTCGATCGTCTTCGTCCCGCTGAAGGACAAGCAGCACCAGCCGCTCATGGTGGTCGAACCCGAGGTGCTCGCCTTCCTCCGGGCCAACCACAACCCGCTCAACCAGGACACCAATCACAACGACACCAACCCCGAGGAGGACAACCCGGTCGACATCCCGGACTTCAGCCCGCCCTGCAAGTCCGCCCGCACCATCGGGATCTACGAAGGCGCCGACACCTTCGCCGGCGCCCACTACCGGCCCACCGGCCGCTGCAAGATGCGCATGGAGACGGACTTCTGCCACGTCTGCGCCTGGCTGATCGTCAACCGGGTCGATCCCACCTTCCACGCGCTCCTCGACCGGAAGTTCTACCCGGAGTCCAAGGCGGAGAAGAAGAAGCATGAGTGAGCCGGGCACCTTCGAACGGATCCTCGCCGAGATCGGCCAGGCACTGCTGCCGCTGCGCGACGGACTCGCCACCCCCGCCGCGTTCAGCGCGCTGCTGCGCCGCCTCGGCTGGACGGCGACGACGATCCCGCAGCCCTTCGTCGACCTCCGGGCCGCCGTCGAGACGCTCTACGACAGCCTGCACACCCTGCTCGGCGACGGCGGGCTGAACGTCGACGGCACGGTCGGCGACGGCGGGGCCTCCGCCGCGGTCTCCTTCTCCCCGGACGACGTCAAGCGGGCCCTCGGCGCCGTCCAGGCACTCATCAAGGGCATCCAGGCGATCGCCGGCGCACCGCCCGCGTCCATTCCCGACACGCTGCGCGCGGACGGCTTCCTCACCCTCTTCCCCGGCCAACTCCTCGACCACCTGGTCATCACCTACCTGCAGCGCTACCACCCCAACCTCGGCTTCGTGCTGCGCAGCCTCGGCGTGGTGAAGGCCGGGTACGCCCCGCCCACCGGGAACCGCCCGCCGTACGTGCACCTCGCGCTCGACCTCGGCGACCTGCCCCGGACGCTCGCCGACCCGGCGCAAGTGCTGAAGGACGCCTTCGGCTGGGGCACCGACGCCTTCGACCAGCCCGCGCTGCTCTCCCAGCTCGACAACCTGCTGCGCAGCATCGGGGCCAACGTCGACACCGAGCGGCTCGCGCCGACCACCGCGCTGGCCGTCCAGGGCGCCACGCCCGACCCGCTCGGGCCGCGGCCGCGGACGCTCGCCGCCGTGCTGTTCCAACGCGTCCAGCCCTCCGCCGAGATGGCCGCCGCGATTCGGCTGCTGCCGCTGCCCGCCACCGCCGACGGAGGCCCGCCGGGGCTCGCCCTGCTGCCCTCGTTCACCGGCCGCCAGGGCTTCCGGTTCGAGCTCGGGCCGGACATCGCCGTCACCATCCGCGGCGACCTGGACCTGCAGGGCGGCGTCGCGCTGCTGGTGCGCCCCGGCCGGGGCGTCGACATGGTCCTCGGGTTCGAGTCGTCCTCCGCGCCGGTCCACGCCAAGGGCTCGATCGACGTCCAGGTGGAGCGCTTCGGGCCGACCGACCAGCCGCGGGTGCTGTTCGGCGAGGCTGACGGCACCCGGCTCCAGGTGCGCCGGATCTCCGGCGCCGGCGGGGTCCGGCTGGTCCGGGACGCCGTCGACTTCTTCGCCGAATTCGGCCTGGAGGGGCTGGAGTTCGTCCTCTCCCCGGCCGGCGCGGACGGCTTCGTCGGTGCCGTGCTGCCCGCCGACGGGTTCACCCTCGGCGCCGACCTCACCGTCGGCCTCTCCTACCGGCAGGGCTTCTACTTCCGCGGCACCTCCAACCTGGAGATCCAGCTCCCCGCGCACCTGGAGCTCGGCCCACTGGAGATCCAGGGCCTGACCATCTCCGCCTCGCCCGACGCGAACGGGCTGCCGATCGGCCTCGGCGTCTCCTTCCGCGCCCAACTCGGCCCGATCACGGCCGTGGTGGAGCAGGTCGGGCTCAACGCCGAGCTGGCGTTCCGCTCCGACGGCAGCGGCAACCTCGGCCCGGTCGACCTCTCCTTCGGCTTCCGGCCTCCCAAGGGCGTGGGCCTCTCGGTGGACGCCGGGGCGGTCAAGGGCGGCGGGTTCCTGTCCTTCGACCCGGACCGCGGCGAGTACGCGGGCGCCCTCGACCTGGAGTTCGCCGGACTGGTCGAGCTCAAGGCGGTCGGCCTGATCAGCACCCGGATGCCCGACGGCACGGACGGCTTCTCGCTGCTCGTCGTCATCACCACCGACTTCGGCGCCACCGGCATCCAACTCGGCTACGGATTCACCCTGTTGGCCGTCGGCGGCCTGATCGGGCTGAACCGCTCGATGAACCTGCAGGCCCTGGTGGAGGGCGTGCGGACGGGCGCCGTCCAGTCGGTGATGTTCCCCAAGGACGTCATCGCCAACGCCCCGCGGATCCTCTCCGACCTGGCCCGCTACTTCCCGCCCGAGCAGGGCCGGTTCCTGATCGGGCCGATGGCGAAGATCGGCTGGGGGACGCCCACGCTGGTCAGCGTCTCGCTCGGCGTCGTCATCGAGATCCCGCCCGGGGACATCGCTGTCCTCGGCGTGCTCCAGTGCCTGCTGCCCAGCGCGGACCTGCCGCTGCTGGCCCTGCAGGTCGCCTTCGTGGGCGCACTGGAGGTCGACAAGTCGAGGCTGTGGTTCTTCGCCACGCTGTTCGACTCGCACGTCCTGACGATGACCATCGACGGCGGGATGGGCCTGCTCGTCGCCTGGGGCGACGCACCGGACTTCGTGCTCACCGTCGGCGGCTTCCACCCGTCCTTCAAGCCGCCGCCGCTGCCCTTCCCGGTGCCCGCCCGGCTCACCGTGGACATCCTCAACCGGCCCGGCCAACTCATCCGGGTCTCCGGCTACTTCGCCGTCACCAGCAACACCGTGCAGTTCGGCGCGGCCGCCGAACTCCGGCTGGGATTCGGCGGATTCGGCGTCGAGGGCCACCTCTCCTTCGACGCGCTGTTCCGGTTCTCGCCGTTCGCGTTCACCATCGCGATCTCCGCCGGGGTCACCCTGAAGGCCTTCGGCGTCGGCGTCTTCGGCATCGACCTGAACTTCGCCCTGGAAGGCCCCGCCCCCTGGCGGGCGCACGGCCGCGGCTCCATCTCGCTGCTGTTCTTCGAGATCTCCGCCGACTTCGACATCACCTGGGGCGAGGAGCACAACACCACACTGCCCCCGGTCGCCGTACTCCCGCTGCTGGCAGGCGAGTTCGACAAGATCGAGAGCTGGCAGACCCAGCTGCCCTCGGGCGGCGTCAACCCGCTCGTCACCCTGCGGCACCTGCCCGACACCGACCAGCTGGTGCTGCACCCGCTCGGCACCCTGTTCGTCCGCCAGCGCGCCGTCCCGCTGGACGTCCGACTCGACCGGATCGGCGCCCAACGGCCCAGCGACGGACGGCGGTTCGGCATCACGCCCGCGCCGGACAGCGGCCTGGCCCGGGTCTCCGTCACCGGCGAGAAGTTCGCCATGGCGCAGTTCCAGGACATGGACGACGCCGCCAAGCTCTCCCGCCCGGCGTACGAGAACCAGGACTCCGGACTGGAACTCACGGCGGCCGCCGGCACCCTGCTCTCCCCCCGGGTGGTCCGCCGCAGCGCCCGCTACGAACTGCACGTCATCGACAGCGGGGTGCCCGCGACGGCCGCCGCCGCCCGCCGGGTGGTCCCGATGGCGGCCCGCTCCGCCGTCGACGCGCCGAAGCGTTTCCACGACGTCAGCCCCGCCGTGTTCAACCAGCTGCTGCAGGGCAGCAGCACCAGCCGCTCGCCGATCTCGCAGCGCGAGACCCGGCTGCGCCGGCCGTTCCCGGTCGACGAGACGGTACAGCTCACCGACCGGCGCTTCGTCGTCGCGAACATCCGCAACAACGTCCAGGCGCACCCGCCGGCCGGCGGCCTCGCCGCGGCGACCTTCCGCAGCCGGGCCACCGCCGAGGACGCCCTCGCCGACTGGATCGCCCAGGACGGCGCCCTGGCAGGCCAGTTGCACGTCATCCCGGAGGAGGAAGCGGTCGGCTCGCCCGCCGCGCCGGGCGGCTGGGCCTCCGTCGGCAGCCTCCCGACGCCCGCCCGCGACATCGAGGCGGTCCGGCTGGCCAACGGCAAGGTGCTGATCGCCGGCGGCGCCGACGCCACCGGCACGGCCCTGGCCGCCGCCGCCCTGTTCGACCCCGTCGCCGCCGCCTGGACGGCCGCCCCGTCGCCCGCCACGGCCCGCCGCCGCCACAGCACCACCAGGCTCGGCGACGGCCGGGTGGTGCTCACCGGCGGCCGCGGCGCCGACGGCGGGACGCTCGGCACGACCGAGATCTACGACCCCGCCCCCGGCACCTGGTCGTCCGCCGGCGCCCTCACCACGGCCCGCCACGGACACACCGCCACCGCCCTGCCCGACGGCCGGCTCCTGGTGGCCGGCGGCACCGACGCCGACGGCCGGGCACTCGGCACCGTCGAACTGCTGGACCCGACCACGGGCGCCTGGTCCGCCACCGGCCCGGCGATGACCGACGCCCGCACCGGCCACCGGGCCGTCCTGCTCACCGACGGCCGCGTCCTGGTGGTCGGCGGGGCCCTGCCCACCGGCGGACCGGACGCCGCGACGGCGTACTGCGAGCTGTACGACCCCGTCGCCAGGACCTGGACCCCGACCGGCAGCCTGCTCACCGCCCGCAAGGGCCACCGGGCCACCCTGCTGTCCGACGGCCGCGTCCTGGTCACCGGCGGCGATCCGGCGCCCGGCCCGGACCGCTACGACCCGCGCAGCCTCGCCACCGCCGAGGTCTGGGACCGGGCCACCGGCGCCTGGACCGCCCTCGGCCCGCTCCCCGGCGGCGGTCGGCGCGGCCACCACTGCCTCGCCCTGCGCTCCGGCCAGGTCCTGCTCATCGGCGGCACCGGCACACCGTCCCTCGACACCGGCTTCCGCCACACCGCTCTCCTCGACCCCACCCTCACCACCTGGACCACCACCGGCCCCCTCGCCACCGGCCGCACCGACTTCGCCGCCGTCGAACTCGCCGACGGCCGCGTCCTGGCCACCGGCGGCACCACCCGCTCCGGCCCGGCCGCCCCGGGCCCCGACCCCGTCGAACTGGCGGCCGCCGACGAGGCGTACGTGCCGTGACGGGGGAGGGGGTCGAGACCATGGCAGGTTCCGGGGGCCGGTGCGGGGCGGGTGCACCCGCGCGGACGGGCCGTCACCACCGGTGCGCGCGGCCCGCGACGACGGGGCGACCGGTGACCTCGGCCGGTGCGGGGCCGGTCGCACCGCCGGGCGCCGCGCCTTCGCCGTCTCCGGCGACCGGCGGCCCCTCGGCCCGGGCCTGCGCAGCGCGGCGGTCGCCGGTGGGTTCGGCTCTGCCGCCCCGAGGGCCGGTGGGCCTGGACCGGCCGTCACCGTTGGGGCGGGCGGCTCATGACGACGGGAGGCTCCCGGGCCATGACCGGTGCTACAACCGGATGCGGGGCCGATCGCGCCCGTGCGCACCGTGCGGGCTCCGGCGGCCTGTCGGCGTTGGGTCTGCGGCCTGCGCAGCGCGGTGGTCGCCGACGAGCCCGGCCCTCCGGCTGTGGCCGGACGGACCGTCATGTTCGGTGCGGGCGACCGATGATGACGGCCGGCTCGGCGGACCGACCGGTGCTGCGTCCCGGGCCTGCGCAGCGCGGCGCGCTGCGCCGCCGTGGGAGTGGTGGCGGTGGAACGGGCCGCCGCCACCGGGGTGTCGCGATCGCGGCCGGTTCCACGGCCGCGCGCGCCCGGCCACGTCGCCCGGGCCCCGACGAGTGGCGCCGCCCGGGCCCAGACCTCGGAACGCGGCGGTCGGCCGGGCCGGCCCGCGAGCGGTGGTGACGGGAAGTCCGGTGCGACGAACCGGTTTTACCGCCCCGGCCTCCGCAGCGCGATGGCCGCCGACCCGCTCGGTGCCGTCCGAGACCCGCCTCCCCTGACGACGGAAGGTTCGATTCATGAGCAGTCCCACTGTGGCGGCCGCGGCGAAGTGGACCGCCGCCCACGATCTGGCCGCGGCCGCGGCCTGGTTCGGGCAGCACGACGGGCCGGTCGTGCTCAAGGGCACCGGGAAGGTGCTGGTCGTCGGCGGGGCCGATGCGACCGGGGCCGCCGTCGGGCGGGCCGCCGTCTACGATCCGACGGCCGACACCTGGACGGGGACGGCCACCCAGCCGTCGCCGCGGCGGTTGCACTCGGTGACGGCGATGGCCGACGGCAAGGTACTGGTGGCCGGTGGTATCGGCGGTTCCACCGCGCCCGGTCTGGCCTCGGCGGAGGTCTACGATGCGGTGGCCAACACCTGGACGCCGGTCGGGACCATGAGCCAGGCCCGCTGGGGGCACAGCGCCGTGCTGCTGCCGAGCGGCAAGGTGCTGGTCGCCGGCGGCAGCGCCGTCCGGGCCGGGTCCAGCGTCCGGGCGCTGCGGTCGGCCGAGCTGTACGACCCGGGGACGGGCGGGTGGACCAAGGCGGCCGACCTGACGGATGCCCGCTCCGGGCATGTCGCGGTGGTGCTGAAGGACGGCAAGGTGCTGGCGGTCGGCGGCACCGCGTCCGTCGGGACCGACCAGGATCCGGCGCTGGCGTTCTGCGAGGTGTACGACCCGGCGACGGACAGTTGGAGTCCGACCGGCAGTCTGCTGCGCCCGCGCGCCCTGCACCAGGCGACGGCGCTGTCGGACACCACGGTGCTGGTGACCGGCGGCCGCGCCCCGGGAGCGGGTGACGATGGCGTCTTCGACCCGTTCAGCCGGCGGACGGCGGAGAAGTACGACCTGGCCACCGGCGTCTGGACGGCCGCCAAGGACATGCCGGCCGGACGCGCCCAGCACCGGGCGGTCGCGCTCGGCCCGGGCGCGGTGCTGGTGGTCGGCGGCACCGGCAGCGACGCCGACGAGGCCGGCTACCGGAGCGTCGTCCAGTACGACGCGGCCGCCGACACCTGGACCGCCCGGCCGGGTCTGCTCACCGGCCGGTGGGGTTTCGCCGCCGCGATGCTGTCCGACGGCCGGGTGCTGGCGGCCGGCGGCGCGGCCCGCACGGGCCTGGCGGCCGCCGACCCGACCGTCACCGAACTCACCGCCGCCGCCGAGCTGTTCGACGGGGGCGGCGCATGACCGCGAACGGCTACTCGTTCCTGCCCTGGCTGCGTTCCGGCCTGTCCACCCGGATCACCCAGGACCCGGGGACGTCGGCCCGCGCCACCATCCCCGTCAAGCTGCTGCTGAGCGGCGAGGCGCTGGACGGCACGCCGCTGAGCCGACCCGTCGAGCGGGCGGTGCAGTTGTACGGGCCGGGCGACGTCGTCGGCGTCGAGGCGCGGGCGGTCTCCCGGCGGGAGCCGCTGCCGGGCACCACCAACATCGAGCCCAACTACCTGGCGCACATCGAGTTCTACGACGAGGACTTCCCCTGGCGGTACAGCCCGGCGGTGCCCGACGGCTCCACCGACCGCCTCGCGCCCTGGCTGGCGCTGGTGGTGCTGGCCGCCCGGAGCGACCCGTCGGGTGCGCCCGCCGAGTTCGCGGAGGGCGCCGGCGGCACGCCGCTGCCGTTCGTCACCGTCACGGACCCGAACGCCCTGCCGCCGGCCGAGCAGCTCGGCGCGTGGGCGCACGTCCACGTCAACGGGTCGCTGGACGACGCGGTGGCCAGGGAGCTCGGCGGGGCCGGCGACCCGGTGCTGGGGGCGCTCGCCGAGGTGCTGCGGACCGACCCGGACCGGGCCTGCTCCCGGCTGGTGTGCCCGCGGCACCTCCAGCAGGACCGGGCGTACGAGGCTTTCCTGGTACCGGCGTTCGAGACCGGGCGGCTCGCCGGGCTGGGCTTCGACCCGGCGCTGTCGCCGGGCGCGCTGTACTCCAGCTGGGGCCCGGCCTATCCGGGCCGCAAGGGCGTGGGCCAACTGCCCTACTACCAGCGCTGGGCGTTCACCACCGGCGCCACCGGCGACTTCGAGTACCTGGTCCGACTGCTGCAGCCGCGCCGCCCGGACCCGCAGGTCGGCCGGCGGGACATGGACGTGCACCGCTCGGCGGGGCCGGGCCTGCCGCCGATCACCACCCCGGCGGCGATCGGCGGGGTGCTGAAGCTCGGCGGCGCGCTCCAGCTGCCCGACCAGCCGATCGACGCCTGGGAGAACTGGGACAACTGGTACGACCGGCCGCCGCCCGCCGCGCCCTACCCGCACCCCTTCGAACAGGCGATGGCCGACCTGGTCAACCTCGCCGAGGCGTACCGGAGCACCACCCCGGCGGCCGCGCACGCCGCCCTGCCCGTCGCCCAGGCGCAGTCCCTGTCGGCCGGCGTCGACCCGGTCATCACCCCGCCGCTGTACGGCCGTTGGCACGCCCTCACCGCGCACCTGCTGATCGACGACGCCGGGCAGACGCTGCCCTCGCCCGCCAACCGCAACTGGGTGCACCGGCTGAACCTGGACCCGCGCCACCGGGTCGCCGCGAACTTCGGCACCCGGGTCGTCCAGGCCCGGCAGGACGAGTTCATGGACGCCGCCTGGGCACAGATCGGCGACGTCCTGCAGGCCAACGCGAAGATCCGCGCCGCCCAGTTGGCCCGCGAGGTCGGGCACCGCCTCCAGGTCAAGCACCTGACGCCGCCGGCCGCACCGGCGGGGGTGGCGCCGCCGCCGCCCACCGGCAAGTACCTGACGCTGACGGCGCCCGCGCACCCCCGGGTCACCTCGGCCGCGGCCGGGCCGGCCGCCCGGTCCGCCGCGGCGGACACCCCCGCGGAGCAGTTGGCGGTGGGCTTCCAGGTGGCGGCCAGTCAGGTCGCGGCGGCGCCGCTGTCCGCCACGATGCGCCGCCTGGTCCGCCCGGGCGCCCGGCTGATGCGTTCGCTGACCTTCCCGCCGGACCAGCCTCCCGAGGCGCTGGTGCCGCGGATGGACGCCGAGACCGGGGCCGTCACGGCGGCCGCGCCGAAGGTCAAACCGGCCGCCCTGGTGACCCCGGACCAGCTCGACCACGAGCTGCACCCCGGGGTGGGCCTGCGGGCGGCGGCCGACCCGGTCGACGCGCTGCCGCACAGCGCGGACTTCGTCCTCAAGGACATCGGCGACCCCGTCCCGCCGACCACCGGCGGCGACGTCGACAGCCCGGAGGCCCAGCGGTACAAGGCGGCGCTGCGCGAGCTCTACGGAGGCTGGGACGCGGCCGCCGCCGTCGGGCAGGCCCCCGCCCGGGAGCGGCTGGGCGTGGCCGCGACGACGGACGCGGTGCTGCAGGGGCTGCGCCCGGACACCACCGTGCCGCGGTGCCTGCTCGGTTCGGTCGACGTGCCGGACCGGCTGCGCCCGTTCGCGGAGAGCTTCACCGAGGCGATGGCCTACCCGGTGATCGACCTGCCGATGTACCAGTCGCTGATCGACCTGTCGACGGAGGTCTTCGCGCCCAACCTGGGCCTGGTGCCGGCGAATTCGATCACCCTGCTGGCCAACAACCGGCGCTTCATCGAGTCCTTCCTGGTCGGCCTGAACCACGAGATGGCCCGGGAGATGCTCTGGCGGGAGTACCCGACGGACCAGCGCGGCACCCCGTTCCGCCAGTTCTGGGACCCGCGGGCCAGTCTCCCGGTGCCCGGCGAGACCCCCGAGCAGCGCCGCGAACGGCTGTACGACATCAGGCCGATCCACCGCTGGGGGCCCGCCGCGCTGCTCGGCGAGAACGACAACCGGCAGCAGCCGGGCGCCGCGCAGAAGGACGACCTGGTGCTGGTCGTCCGCGGCGAGCTGCTGAAGAAGTACCCGAACACCGCCGTGTACGCGCAGCGCGCGGCCTGGCCGCTGGACGCGAACGGCAACCCGGTCACCACCGGGGAGCGCATCCCCGCGCCGCTGCCCGACGAGGACCACCCGACGCCCGACCTGGTCCGGATGCCGCTGTACGAGGCCAAGGTCGAACCCGACATCTACCTGCTGGGCTTCGACCTGGACGCCGCCGAGGCCCGCGGCAATCCGCCCGGCGACCCCGGCTGGTTCTTCGTCCTGAAGGAGCGCCCCGGCGAGCCCCGGTTCGGCGTCGACGAACCGCAGCCCGGCCCGCTGCCGCCGGTCGAGGTGTGGAACGACCTCACCTGGCAGCACGTCGACCCGGACCACCTCGGCTTCGTCGAGTTCACCGACGCCACCCACGTCCCGCTGGTGCCGCTGGACAGCACCGAGGACGACCCGCAGACGCAGCAGCAGCACGCCGAGGACGAGGCGCTGCCGCTCTGGTACTCGCGGCTGAGCTCCGCCGACATCGCGTACATCCTCTTCCAGGCGCCGGTCATGGTCGCCGTCCACGCACAGGAGATGCTCCCGGTATGGCCGACAACGCCCTGAGCGACGACTTCCCGGTCCTGTTGGGCCCGGTCCGGGTCGAGACCCGGTTCACGGCGACCGAACTGCTGGTCCGGGTCTTCCCCGACGAGTGGTCGGTGGACAGTTTCGAACCCCGGCCCACCGAGGCCGAACTCGGCGCGCTCGACGCCTACTTCACGGCGCTGTGGCGCACCGGCGGCTCCGCCGTCGGCGACCGGGCGGCCTGGCAGGAGCTGGTCGGCCGGATCGCCGCCGGCCGGGCGACCTGGCTGCTGCGCAGCATCCGGCCGGCCGACCCGGGCGACCGGCCGATGCCGGTCCCGGCCGGCGCCACCGTGCTGGTGGTGTTCAGCGACACCGCGCTGCCCGCCGCCGACCGGCAGCCGACCGTCGACCACTGGACGGCCGTCTGGCGCGCCCACGGCGACCGCGCGAAGCTCCGGGCGGCCGACAGCGCGCTGCTGGCCGCCGTCGGCGCGACCAGGGCGGCCGCGATCACCGCCCGCCGGCCCGCCGGCATCGAGGCCGCGCCGGTGCAGAGCGGCGACGCCGTCCTGGTGGCCTTCCTGGTGGTGCCCCGGCCGCCCGCCGCCGGCATCGCCCCGAAGTCCTGGACGGTCGCCGCCCGGGCCGGCCTGCTGCCCGACGCGTTCCGGCTGCTGGGCTGGGCCGGCGGGAACAAGGTCCTCGACCTCGTCGGCAACCCCGTCCCCGCGACGCTGCCGGTCAGCCCCGACCCGGGCAACACCGACCCGATGACGGTCGACGAGAGCACCGGAGTGCTGACCGTCCCCGACGAACTGCGCTGGCTGACCGACTTCGACCGGGCCGTCACCGTCGGCATGGGCTTCCGGATCCCGCTGACCGCCGACCTGGCGGGCGGCCTCGACCGGCTGGTGGTGCTCGGCCTGCGCGGGCAGTCCACCCCGGCGCAGTCCGCCGCCGACCTGACCGGCCTGCTGACCCGTCAACTGCGCAGCCCCGCCGGGCTCGGCCTGCTGCCCCAGGGCACCCCTACCAACAACAGCACCCAGGCGCCCGCCGGACTCGACCCCGCGCAGGAGGCCGACGCGGGCCTGCGCTCCGCCGCCGGCCTGCGGGCCGCCGCCGCCGGAACGGACTGGACCGGCCGCACCGACGGGCAGAGCTTCGCCGAACTGCTCGGCATCGACCCCGCCGACCTGGCCGGCATGCCGGGTGCCGACGGCACCGACCAGCGCGACGCCCGCGCCGCCGACACCGCCCTGTGGCCCGCCACCTGGGGCTACCACCTGCAGACCGCGCTGCACCCGGTGTTCTCCCGGGCCGTCGTCGAGCAGACCCGCGAGTTCTACCTGCGGCACGTCTCCGGCCGCGGCCCCGTCCCGACCGTGCGGATCGGCCGCCAGCCCTACGGGATCCTGCCGACCACCGCGTTCTCCCGGCTCGCCTGGCCGGACACCGACCCCGTCGCGCCGCACCGCCGCGGCCTGTACACCGTGCTGCAGGCCGCCGCCGCCGACTGGCAGGCCGCCACCGCGAAGGTCGCCCACCTAGGCGCGCCCGCCGCCGACGCGCACCAGCACCTGCTGGACATCCTCGCGGTGCACCCCACCTCCGCCGAGTACTACCAGCGGTACGCGCAGAGCGTCGAGGACGTCTTCAACCGGGAGAACCTCGGCGCGCTCGGCTCGACCGTGCTGCCCGGCCTGGAACGGCTGAACCAGCCCGGCCCGATCCGCGCCCTGCTGACCCGCTTCGGTTACCCGGACACCGGCGCCGCCCAGGACCCGGACCTGGTCCGCCGGCTGTTCGTCGACACCCAGCACCCGCTGCTCGCCCCGCCCGTCGACGACCGCCCGCTCTCGGAGACCGCCCCGATCCGGCCCTACACCGCCGACGGCGCCAACTACCTGAAGTGGCTGGCCTCGCACGCCCGCACCGACCTGGAGACCGTCCGCACCGAGGCCAGCTTCCCTGAGGACGACCTGCCGTCGGCGCTGCTGTACCTGCTGGCCCGGCACGCGCTGCTGCTCGGCTGGGCCGACGCCGCCACCGAACTCGCCATCGCCGCCGGGATCGCGAGCCCCGCCGAGAGCGCCGCCACCGACCCGGCGTTCATCCACGTCAGGATCCCGGCGCAGGGCCAGACCCTGCCCAGCGAGAGCCGCTTCCGCCGGCTGTACTCGCCCGCGCCGGAGATCACCCAGGACCCGACCCGCCTGGTCGTCGACCACATCCCCCGGGTCCTCGGCACCGCCCCCGGCACCGCCCGGCTCGCCGAACAGGCCGACGCCCTCGACCTGTTGGCCGACCTGCCCACCGCCCGACTGGAACGCGTCCTCGCCGAACACCTGGACTGCGCCACCTACCGGCTCGACGCCTGGCGGCTCGGCCTGGCCAACGAACGCCTCGCCGAGCTGCGCTACGGCCCCGACGGCACCGCCCCCGCCGTCCGCGGCGTGCACCTGGGCGCCTACGGCTGGCTGGAGGACGTCCGCCGCCGCGACACCGGCACGCTCAGCGAAGTCACCCTGACCGGGCCGCTCGCCCAGGTCTTCCAGGGCGCCGAGCCGCTGATGCACGACACGCTCAACGGCGGCCACCTGCATGCCCCGTCGCCCGGCCAGGCCCGCACCGCGGCCGTCCTGCGGGCCGGCTACCTCGCCAACGGCTCGCCGCAGAACCCCGGTTCGTTCGCCGTCGACCTCAGCTCCGGGCGGGTCCGGATCGCCCTCGGCCTGCTCGACGGCATGCGCCAGGGGCAGTCGCTCGGCGCACTGCTCGGCTACCGGCTGGAACGCGACCTGCACGACAGCCACGAACAGGCCGAGGTCGACTTCCTGATCTCCGCGCTGCGCCTGAAGTTCCCGCTGCGGGCCGGCCGGATCGCCGACACCGTCCCCGGCCAGGACGACCGGCCGGAGCCCGCAAACCCGCTGACGATCGATCAGGTCGAGGCCCACAACGTGGTCGACGGCCTCGCCCTGGTCCGCCACCTGACCCGGGGCGACGTCCCGCAGACCTATCCGTACGGCCTGGACGGCCTGCCCGCCGTCGACGCCACCCAGCAGGCCGTCGTCGACCGGGCCGTGCAGAACCTGCTCGACGTCCACGACGCGCTCGCCGACCTCGCCGTCGCCGAGAGCACCCACCAGGCGCTGCTCGGCAACCCCGAACGGGCCTCCGCGACCCTCGACGCGTACGCCAAGGAGGGCCTGCCGCCCGAACCCGCCGTGGTCGGCACCCCGCGCAGCGGCACCACCCTGACGCACCGGCTCGGCCTGCGGCTGACACCCGGCCTGAAACCCGACAACGGCGCGCCGCCGCTCGCCCACCAGACCCCGCGCGCGCAGGCCGAACCCGCCGTCAACGCCTGGCTGCCCACCGTCCTCCCGGCCGCCACCGGCGTCGTCGCCAACGTCACCTGGACGGACCCGCTCACCGGGCTGGCCCGCCACCGCGTCGTCAGCCAGTTCGACCTCGGCCTGCAGCCGATCGACCTGCTGTGGGCGGTGCGCCCGGCGGGCGGGAGCACCATGACCGACCTCGACGACCGGATCGTCGGAGCGGTGATCGCCACCGACAGCCCGCGGCCCGACGTCGAGCTGACCATCCACTACACGGACCGGGTGGCCGGGCAGCTCACCTTCTTCGAACTCTCGCCGCTGATCGCCGCGTTGCGCTCGCTGCTGACCACCGCCCGGCCGCTGCGGCCCACCGACCTGGTGCCCGCCGCCGGCCCGGCGCCCGCCGACCGGGCCGCCGACCGGGCCGTCTCGCTGCCCCGGGAACGGCCGGCCGCCGTCCGGGCCTCGCTGGACGTGCTGCGCACGAGCGTCGAGAGCTACCTCGGCACGCTGGCGCCGCTCTTCCCGGCCGGCGCTCCGCCGCAGCGGGCGCAGATCCTCGCCGCCGTCGACACCCTGCTCGCCGGGTACGCCGCACTGGTCACCAAGGCCGGCGGCTTCGGCATGGTCCGCAGCGGCTGGGGCGAACTCGCGATGTGGCGGCGCGGCGTGTTCACCGACGTGCTGGCCGCCGTGGCCGACGCGGCGGCCCGGATGACCAGGGCGCTGGCCAACGCCGACGTGCTGCTCGCCACGTACGACGCGCTGCCGGTCGCGACCTCCGCCGCCGAGCGGTTCCGGCTGCTGCAGCAGGCGGAACGGCTGATCGCCACCAGGCCGACCTCCCCGCTGCCCGCCCAGCCGTCCGCGCTGCGGGCGATCGTGGCGAGCCGCCGCCAGGCCTTCGCCGGCAAGCTGCAGTCGCTGCGGGCGGAGGCCAGGACCGTCCGCACCACGCTCAGCGGGCTGCTGGCGGAGGTCGCCGGCAAGCTCCCGCTGACCGACTTCGACCCGACCGACCTCAGCCTCCAGCCGTTCCAGGACCGGGTGGTGCTGTTCTGCCGCGACCTGCTGGACCGCGCGGGCGCGCTGCACACCGAGGTGCTCGCCCGGCTGGCCGGCGCGGACCGGGCGCTCGCCGGGTACGACGCGGCGGTCCCCGGACCCGACCGGGTCGCGGCGGGGCTCGACGCGCTCAAGGCGCTGCTCGGCCAGGACGCCCTCGCCGTACCGGAGTTCACGCCCGATCCGCAGCTCGCCGCGGACTGGGCGAACGCCCTCGCGGGCAGCGGCGCACTCGTCCAGCACCTCACCCGGCCGCCGTTCGGCCGGGACTTCCCGATCGACGACTGGGTGCACGGCGTCGCCCGGGTCCGCGAGAAGCCCCGGCTGTGGGAGCAGGTCGTCGAGCTGAGCGACGCGCTGCGCGGGCCCGGCGGCATCCTCGGCAGTGTGCTCGGGTCCGCCGAACCGCAGCTGACGCCGATCCAGCTGCCGCTGCGGCCGGGCGACCACTGGCTGGCCATGGAGTTCGCCCCCGGAACGAGCATCACCGAGGACAAGGTGCTGTTCACCGCCCACTACGCGCCCGACCCGCCGATCCCCACCGCCACCCGGGTCGGCCTGCTGCTCGACGAGTGGACGGAGGTGATTCCCGCCGAGCGCGAGACCACCGGGATCGCCCTGCACTACGACGGGCCGGACTCCCAACCGCCGCAGGCCATGCTGCTGGTGGTGCCGCCGGTCCGCACCGGCGCCTGGAACACCGACGACCTGGTCGCCGCGATCGGCGAGACCCTCGACCTGGCGAAGTCCCGCGGCGTCGAACCCGAGCACCTCGACAACACCGCCTACGCCCAACTGCTGCCCGCCACCGTGATGTCCGCGACCCGGCAGCCGATCACGATCTCCACCGACCTGGCGATCGCCAACCAGCGCTGGAAGGCCGCCCATGCCTGAGCCCCGCATCGCCGACCTGCCCAAGGCGCTGGCCGGCCGGTCGAACCCGGCCGTCGGCATCTGGAACCGGCTGGAGGGCCGGCCCCGCACCACCGACTTCCAGCGCGCCCTGCGGGCCGAAGTGCGGGACGCCCTCTGGCTGTTGACCCGGCAGTGGCAGCTCGGCGAGTTCCGTGCCACCGACGCCGGCTCGCCCGTCACCGCGACGTACTCGATCGCCGGCACCCGGCCCAGCCGGTTCCGCCCGTCCGGCGGCGCCGTCGAGCCGCTGCCGGGCGACCGGCCGCTGGAGGCGCTGGCCGAGCGGCGGCCGCCCGCGTTCACGGCGGGGAGCGACCCGATCGCCTTCGACCTGCGGCTGGCGATCGGCCGGCGGTGGCTCAAACTGCTGGCCCGCGACCCGGTGCTGGCCAACATCGCGTTCGACTTCCGCGGCCAGTACGTCCGGATGTACCCGATCGCGCTGCCCGACCCGACCACCGACGCGGACGCCGCGCGGGTCTCCGACCCGGAGACCTGGGCGACCCTGCAGGCCGTCGCCGGCCGCCGGATGGACGGCTACCTGCTGTACCGGCACGTCAAGGACGGCGGCCGCGCCTCCGACGGCATCAACGACATCCTGCACCTGCACTACCCGGCGCTGGACGCCCTCGGCGCCCGCCTGGTCGCCTGGTTCGACGACCTGATCGACCGGCCCGGCGCCGACGCCACCTGGGACCCGCGCCGCCTGGAGCACCGCTTCTCGGTGGCCGGCACCGCCCCGGACGGCACCGAGAAGGTGCTCACCGCGCAGGAGTTCCCCGGCGGCCGACTGGACTGGCACGCCTTCTCGGTGGACCCGGACCACCCGGTCGGCGGCGCCGAGCCGCCGCTCCCGCCGATCAACCGCACGGTGTTCCCCGCGCAGCTGCGGTACGCGGGCATGCCGCTGCCGCGCTGGTGGGCGGTGGAGGACGGCGGCACCAACTTCGCCGCCGTGTCGCCCGACAGCACCGACCTGGCCCGGCTGATCTTCCTGGAGTTCGCGCTGGTCTACAGCAACGACTGGTACCAACTCCCGTGCGAACTGCCGGTCGGCACCCTGGCGTCGATCCAGGGCCTCGCCGTCACCGACGTGTTCGGGCAGCGGCTGTGGATCACCCCGGCGGGCGCCGGCCCGGACCAGGACTGGCAGCGCTGGTCGATGTACACCCTCGACACCCTCGACAGCGGCCCCGACACGCCCGCGGACACCAGCCTGTACCTGCCCGCCAGCGTGCCGAAGGTCGCCGACGGCCCCGCGCTGGAGGAGGTGTCGCTGATCCGCGACGAGAACGCCGACCTGGTCTGGGGCATCGAACTGACCGTCCCCCGCCCCACCGGCGAGGGCCGCCGGGGCAGCGAGGTCGCCGCCGAGATCCGGGCCCGGCACCTGCGGCTGCACCCGCCCGTCCCGCCGGACGCGCCGCTCGCGCCGATCGCCTACGAGGCGATGAACTCCGTCCCCGAGAACTGGATCCCGTTCATCCCGGTGCACGTCCCCGGCGACAACCGCACCGTCCAGCTGCAGCGCGCGGCGATGCCGAACGTGGTCGACGGGCTGCCGCCGGTGCAGCCGAGGACCTCGCTGCTGCGCGAAGGGCTGGACGCGACGCCCCCGCACGGATACTTCGTCAACCAGGAGGAAGTCCCGCAGACCGGCACCCGGCTCTCCGTCGCCTACCACCGGACCCGGTGGCGCAGTGGCCGGGTCTGCGTCTGGCTCGGCGCCCAGCGCGGCGTCGGCCGTGGCGAGGGCGCCAGCGGGCTGGCGTTCGACCTGCTGGTGGACACCCCGCAGGCGCCCGCGAACTGACGTCGTATCGGCAGTTCGGGCGGTGTTCGTAGGATGGTCATGGCTCCTCCGGGAGGGGATTCACACCGGAGGGGACCATGGCGGACCAGGCGAAGCGTCAACTGCTCGGGCGGGAGCGGGAGTCGGGGGAGTTGGAGCGGCTGCTGCGCGAGGTGCGCGGCGGGCGCAGCCGGGTGTTGGTGGTGCGGGGGGAGGCGGGGATCGGGAAGTCGGCGCTGCTGGATCAACTGGCGGCGCTGGCCGGGCAGTTGCAGGTGGTGCGGGCGGCGGGGGTGGAGGCCGAGGCGGAGTTCGCGTACTCGGCGCTGCAGCGGCTGTGCGCGCCGCTGCTGGACCGGCTGGAGCGGCTGCCCGAGGTGCAGCGGGACGCGCTGCGGGTGGCGTTCGGGCTGAGCGGCGGGGCGGCGCCCGAGATGCTGCTGGTCGGGATGGCGGTGCTGGGGCTGTTCGCGGAGGCGGCGGCCGACGCCCCGCTGGTGTGCCTGGTCGACGACGCGCAGTGGCTGGACCTGATGTCGCAGCGGATCCTGGCGTTCGTCGGGCGGCGGCTGGACTCCGAGTCGGTGGCGCTGGTGTTCGCCGAGCGGGCCGTGGACGGGGCGGGCGACGAGGGCTTCGCCGGACTGCCGGACCTCGCGCTGCGCGGGCTGGGCGACGCCGAGGCCCGGGCGCTGCTCGACAGCGTGCTGCCCGGGCCGGTCGACGCCCGGGTGCGGGACCGGATCGTCGCCGAGACCGGCGGAAACCCGCTGGCGCTGCTGGAGTTGCCCCGGGGCCTGTCGCCCGCCGAGCTGGCGTTCGGCTTCGGCGGGCCCGGGGCCGGGCCGCTGGCGACCCGGGTCGAGGACGGCTTCCGGCGCCGCGTGCAGGCGCTGCCCGCCGACACCCGCGCCCTGCTGCTGGTCGCCGCGGTCGAACCGGTCGGCGACGGGCCGCTGCTGTGGGACGCGCTGCGGTTCCTCGGCGTCGGGCCGGAGGCGGCGGCGCCGGCCGGGGAGCTGATCACGGTGGGGGCCGCGGTGCGGTTCCGGCACCCGCTGGTGCGCTCCGCCGTCTGGCGGGGCGCGGACGCGACCGCGTTGCGGGCCGCGCACCGGGCGCTGGCCGAGGCCACCGACGGCGGGCGCGACCCCGACCGGCGGGCCTGGCACCGGGCGCATGCCGCGCTCGGGCCGGACGAGGAGGTCGCCGTCGAACTGGAGTGCTCCGCGGACCGGGCGCTGGCCCGCGGCGGGCGGGCCGCCGCCGCGTCCTTCCTGGAACGGGCCGCCGCGCTCACCCCCGACCCGAAGGGACGGGCGCGGCGCGCGCTGGCCGCCGCGGACGCGTACCTCACGGCCGGGCTGACGGCCCGGGTGCCCGACCTGCTCGCCGCCGCCGAACTCGGCGCGCTGGACCCGCTCCAGCAGGCCCACGTGCACCGGCTGCGGGCCAGGGTGGCGGCCCTGGCCGGCCCGGAACTCGGTGTGGTGCGGCCGCTGCTGGACGCGGCGGACCGGCTCGGCGCGCTCGACCCGGCCGCCGCGCGGGAGACCGCCCTGATGGCGTTCGGCGCCGCGATCTGGGCCGGCCGGCACGACGACGGGGCACTGCGGCAGGTCGCCGGGGCGGCACGCGCGCTGCCGCCCGGCGACGAGCCGGCGGGCATCCTGCTGCGCGCCCTCGCCGCGTGGACCACGGACGGGCCCGCCGCCGTGCACTCGCTGCTGGCGCGGGCGCTGCGCGCCGTCCCCGACATCGACGATCCGGCCCTGCTGTGGGCGGCCGCGAACGCCGCCGCCGAGCTGGGCGACCTCGCGGCCTGGCTGGACGTCACCGAGCGGGCGGTCCGCTCCGCCCGGACGACGGGCGCGCTGTCGATCCTCTCGACGGCGCTGCCGCACCGGGCGGCCGCGCTGGGCTTCGCCGGGCGGCTCGCCGAGACCCGCGAACTGCTGGCCGGGGCGACCGCCGTCGAGAACGGCGCCGGCCTGGCGATGCGCCTGGCCGCGACGGCCGGCATCGGCGCGTACCAGGGCCGGGAACGGCCGGCCCTGGCCGCGATCGGGGCGGCCGAACGGGAGGGCGAGCGGTGCGGCCTCGGCCGGCTCACCGCGACCGCGGCGTGGGCGCGGGCCGTGCTCCACAACGGCCTCGGCAACTACCCGTTGGCGCTGGAGGCGGCGCTGCGGGGCGCGGAGTACCAGGACCTGGCCGTGCACCACTGGACGTGCGGCGAACTCGTCGAGGCGGCCGTCCGGGCCGGGGACCCGGCCGCGGCGGCCGGGGCGCGGGAGCGGCTGGCCGATTGGGGTCGGGCCGGTACACCGTGGGCGCTCGGCGCGCGGGCAGTCGCCGAGGCGCTGGCCGGGCCGCCCGAGCAGGCCGAGGACCGCTACCGGGAGGCCGTCGGGCACTTCGGGGCGGGCGGGCTCGGCGTGTTCGAGGCCCGGGCCCGGCTGCTGTTCGGCGAATGGCTGCGCCGCCAGAACCGGCGGGCCCTGGCCCGCGACGAACTGCGCGCCGCGTACGAGGAGTTCGCGCGGATGGGCCAGGAGGCGTTCGCCGAACGGGCCCGGCGCGAGCTGCTCGCCACCGGTGAGACGGTGCGCAAACGGGCCGTCGGCGGGCCGGAACTGACGCCGCAGGAGGCGCAGATCGCCCGCCTCGCCGCCGCCGGGCACCCGAATGCGGAGATCGGCGCGCAGCTGTTCCTCAGCCCGCGGACGGTGGAGTGGCACCTGCGGAAGGTGTTCGGCAAGCTGGGGATCACCAACCGGCGGGAGATCGAGGGGGCGCTGGCTTCGAGTTGACTGAGCGTCAGCTCATGCTCGCCTTTTCGATGACGCCGGCCACCAGGTCGGGGTGGGGGACCGCGACGGAGTGGGACGCGGCGACCTCGGTGGTGCGGGCGTGGGCGCGTTCGGCCATGAAGCGCTGGGCGGCGGCCGGGATGTTCAGGTCCTGGGTGGTGACGATGTCCCAGCTGGGGACGGTCTGCCAGGCGGCGGCGATGGCCGGTTCGGTCAGCGCGGCCTGGGCGATCGGGCGCTGGGTGGCGGCCGCCAGTGCGGCCTTCTCGGCGGGGACGTCGGCGGCGAACTGCGCGCGGAACTTTCCCTGTCGGATGTACAGGTCGGTGCCGGTGCTGCCGTCGGGGAGCGGGTACGGCGCCGGGTCGAGGGCGCCGGCCAGGGTGGATCCGGGGAACTGTCCGGTCAGTTGCAGCGCGGACTCGCCCGGTGCGGGCAGGTACGCGGCGACGTAGACCAGTGCCTTGACGCGCGGTTCGCCGACGGCGGCGGCGCTGATGACCGAGCCGCCGTAGGAGTGGCCGACCAGCACGACGGGGCCGTCGATGTGGTCGATGACGCTGCGCAGCGCGGCGGCGTCGGAGGCCGGGCCGCGCAGCGGGTTCGCGGCGGCGACGACCGGGTAACCGTCGTGGCGCAGGCGGGCGATGACGCCGTTCCAGCTGGACGCGTCGGCGAACGCGCCGTGCTCCAGGACGACGGTCGGCTTCGGTCCGCGGTCGGCCGCCGCAGGGCCGGCTGTCGCTCCGGTGAGGGCGAGGACGCCCGCGGCTGCGGCGAGGGCCGCGGCGAGCCGCCGTCCGCGGCCGTTCTGGGTGATCGACATGGCGACGCTCCTGGCTTCGGTCTTCGGTCTTCGGGGGTTCGGGCGTTCACTGTCTCCCGCGCGCCGGGCGTCCGCATCGGTCGGATGACTGCATGGCCACAGAACGTCGGATGACTGATGTGTCCCAGTCGGCGGGGCGGCGACAGTGGTCGCGCGATTCCCGAAATTCGAGGAGAGACACATGAATCGACGGCTTCTGAGGCTCGCGGCGGCAGGATTCTCGCTGGCGGCGGCCGCAGCCGTCAACGCACCGGCGAGCGCCTCGGCCGGTCCGGCGGGCGGCGCGACGCTGACCGCCTCCGGTTCCGTACCGTTCGCCTGTACCCCGTTCCAGCCCTCGGCGCCGGAGGGTGCCTCGGTGGAGTCGGTGACGGCGACGGCCGTGCCGGCGGGCGCGTTCCAGGTGCCCGGCAGTCCGCCGCTGGGCGGCGGCCAGGTCCCCGACGTGCCGGCGCACTGCGAGGTGACGGTCACGCTGACCCACCCGGGGGCGAACGACCACGCCAAGGTGCAGGTGTGGCTGCCCGAGTCCGGGTGGAACGGGCGCTTCCAGGCGGCCGGCGGCGCCGCGTACGCCGCTGGGAACATCGGCTCGGTGGCCGTGGCCGTCAAGCAGGGCTACGCGGCCGCCACCACCGACGCGGGCGTGGACACCAGTGGCCTGGACAGCAGTTGGGCGCTGAACGGGCAGGGCGGGATCAACGCCGCGCTGCTGGAGAACTTCGCCTCGCGTTCGGTCCACGAGATGGCGCTGGTCGGTAAGCAGGTCGTCGACGGCGTCTACGGCCACACCGCGTTCCGCTCGTACTTCAACGGCTGCTCCACCGGCGGCCGCCAGGGCTACCTGGAGGCCCAGAAGTACCCGACCGACTTCGACGGCATCAACGCGGCCTCGCCCGCCGTCAACTGGAACCAGTTCGAGGTGGCCACGCTGTGGCCGCAGGTGGTGATGAGCGAGCAGCACACCTACCCCACCGCCTGCGAGTTCAACGCGTTCAACAAGGCCGCGCTGAAGGCCTGCGACAAGCTCGACGGCATCGCGGACGGGCTGATCAGCGACCCGAACCGGTGCGACTTCGACCCGCGGCGGCTGATCGGTGCCAAGGTGGTGTGCGACGGCAAGGAGTACACGATCGGCGCCGCCGACGCCGAGGTGGTCCGCAGGATCTGGGACGGCCCGCGCGACGGCAACGGCAGGCGGCTCTGGTACGGGCTGCCGGTCGGCGCCGACTTCGGCCCCCTCGCGGCCAGCACCACCACGGACGGCGTCACCACCGGCGCGCCGTTCATCGTCCCCGCCGAATGGGTCGCCAACTTCGTCAAGAAGCAGCCCGGGTTCAGCTCGGCGAACCTGACGTACCCGCAGTTCGAGGAGATCTTCCGCACGGCCCGCACCGAGTTCGACCCGGTCATCGGCACCCGCGACGCGGACCTCTCCGCGTTCCGCGACGCCGACGGCAAGCTGCTCACCTGGCACGGCGACGCCGACCCGGTGATCCCCACCGCGGGCACGGTCGACTACCGCAAGCGCGTCGAGGCCCGGATGGGCGGCAGCGCGAAGGTCGACGACTTCTACCGGGTCTTCCTGGCCCCCGGCGTCGCGCACTGCTCGCTGAACGGCGCCGACGACCTGGCCGCGCTGACCGCCTGGGTCGAGCAGGGCAGGGCCCCGGGCGTGCTGCACGCCACCCTGCCCACTGCCGACGGGCGGAACGTCGCCCGCGAGGTGTGCCGGTACCCGATGGTCTCCCGCTACGCCTACGGCGACCCGAACGCCGCGAGCAGCTTCCGCTGCGTCAAGCCCTGACCTGACCGGGCGGGCCGGTGCTGCGGCCACCCGCCCGCCCCCGACTCCCCACTGCGGACAAGGAGTGGAAGTGGACAGAAGCGATCTCTTCAACGGCTCCGTGGACTCCGGACCCCGGGCGCCCGTCCGATCCTCGTCGCCCCTTCGGGACTACGTCCTGCACCGGCTCCCGCAGGACCTCTCCGAGGTGGCGAGCGGCGGCCTGACGTACCGGCAACTGGCCGACAGACAGCGCGAGTTGCTGGCCTCGGTCGGTCCGCTCGGGGACGATCCGGGGGTGGCCCGGATCACCCAGCTCGACCTGCTGTTCATGCTCGGCGGGTTCGTTCCCGCCGGGCCGCAGGCCGCGCCGCGCGAGCTGACGGAGCTGATCTCCGCGCAGTGCGCGCGGTTCCGGTCGCTGGACCCGTACCTGAGCTACGAGCTGCTGATCGACGTGAACTGCGAGGAGTACCGGCGCAGCGGTGACATCCGGGTGTTCTCGCCCGGGCAACTCGGCGCCATGGAACGGGACTTCTACCTCGGCCACCACCTGTCCGAGCCGTGGATCAGGTCCGCCGCGTACGGCCTGCGGACGCTGGTCACCGCGCCGGACGCGGTGAAGCCGGCGGCGGTGCTGGACGACGCCGCCCGCTGCGTCGCGGAGTTCACCTCGCACATGGCGAGCTACCGTCGGCTGTCCGGGGAGGCGTTCGGCCGGTTCCGGCACTTCCACCTGGGCCACCCCGGCGGTCCGCGCGGTGCGAGCGGGGCGTTCATGCCCAGCGTGCAGCTGCTCGAACTGGTCCTGCTGCCGCCGACCACGGAGTACGGCAGCTACCTGGACCTGGCGATGTCCTACTTCCCGTCCTGGGCCCGGCCGGTCCTCGCCCAGTGGCGCAGCGCCTCCAGCCTGGGCGTGAACGTGCGGCAGTCGGTGCGGGACGGCAGGCTTGCGCTCGACGACGACGGGATCGACCGGCTGGTCCGACTCGTCGACAGGTTCGTCGACTTCCGCATGGTGCACCTGGGCATCACCCGGCGCATGCTGCCGGAGGCGTTCGAGGACCGGGCCGGGCTGACCCGCCGGGAGATCGGCGCGCAGGCCGGCGAGCGCGACGTCCTGAACGCCGAGCACCCCGGCACCTCGGGCTTCAGCGTGCGCCACGTCCTCACGAACGGCGTCCACCGGCTGCTCGAACTCCGCCGGGACGTCCTTTCGCTCAAGGCTGTTCCGACCAACCGGTGAGGAGACGACATGTCAGCGTTCCGGGTGGCCGTCGTCGATGCGTTCGGCGCGGCCCACGGCCACGTCGATGCCTTCGACGCGGTGGGCGGCGAGGTCGTCCAGGTGCAGAGCACGCCTGAACTCCCGTTCGGCGTCGACCCGGTGGACGAGGCGAGGTTCGGCCGGGTGCTGGTCCACGACGGCGATGTCGACGCCCTGGCCGCGAGGCTGGCCGCGCTGCGGCCCGTCGCGGTGCTGCCGGGCCGCGAGACCGGGGTGGAGCTCGCCGACGCGCTCTCCGAGCGGCTCGAACTGCCCACCAACGGCACCCGGTTGAGTGCCGCGCGCCGCGACAAGTACGTGCAGATCGAGACGCTCAGGGCGCACGGAGTGCCCGCCATGCGCCAGCTCCGCACCGCCGACGAGGCAGAACTGCGCGCCTGGCACGAGCAGTTGGCCGGCGTGGCGGTGGTCAAGCCGCTGCGCGGCTACTGGGGCGACGGGGTGTCGTTCTGCGACACCCCGGAGGAGTCGGTCGCGGCGCTGCGGCGGCTGCGCAGCCGGGGGACGGTCCACGGCGAGCCGATCGAGGAGGTGGTGGCGCAGGAGTACCTGGTCGGCGCCGAGTACATCCTGAACACCGTCAGCAGCGCGGGAGTCCACCAGCTGACCGACGCCTGGCGGACCGACCGGATCACCGCCAACGGGGTGCGGGACCTGGTGGTGGCCCAGGTGCTGATGCGCTGCGACGAGCAGCCCGTCCCCGAACTCGCCGCGTACGGCCGCCGGGTGCTGGACGCGCTCGGCATCCGGCACGGCGCGGCCCACCTGGAGATCAAGCTGACGCCGGACGGCCCGCGGCTGGTCGAGGCGGGCGCCCGGATGTCCGGACTCCCGTACTACACGGCCGAGTTGCTGGGCGAGGGCCAGCTGGAGTGGATCGTCGACGCCTACGCCCGCCCGGAGCGGTTCCGGGCCCGGGCCGGCCGGGGCTACCGGCGGCGGCACGCGTTCGCCTGGGCGGCCCTGGTCGCCCCCGCCGCCGGACGGCTGGTCCGCTACCGGGCGCTCGACCGGGTCCGCGAGCTGGAGAGCTTCCGCGACCTCACCGTGCTGGTCGAACCCGGCAGCCCGATCGTCCCGACCACCTACGACCGGGGCTACCCGGCCACCCTGACGCTGAAGCACCCGGTGGACGCGGTGCTCCAGCGCGACCTCAACACGGTGCGGTACCTCGACGGCGCCGGGATGTACGAGATCGAGTGACGGGCCGCCGGGTCTCACAGGCCCAGGTCCGCCGCCAGGCAGGCGAACCGGACCGCGAGGGCGTCGGGGTCGTACCCGGCCGCCGGCCGATCCGTGGGCGGGCGCTCCTCGACCATGTCGGCGAAGGCGATCCGCTGCGGGAGCGCGCCGAACCGGGCCCGGCGGGCCTCCGCCGCCGGCTCCCGGCCGGTCACTGGCGCACCGCCAGGCGCTCGGCGTCCAGCACCGCTTGGGCGAACGCCGCCGGGGCCTCCTGCGGCGCGTTGTGGCCGATGCCGGGCAGCACCCGGTGCTCGTACGGGCCGGTGAAGAACCGCCGGTACCCGCTGCCGTCGGTGGAGGCCAGGAACGGGTCGAGGGCCGGGTCCAGGGCGATGGTCGGCACCGCGATGGCCGGCCGGGCGGCGAGCCGCTGCTCGTACGGGTCGTAGCGGCGTTCGCCGTCGGCCAGGCCCAGGCGCCAGCGGTAGTTGTGGATCACGATGGCGGCGTAGTCGGGGTTCTCGAAGGCCGCGGCGGTGCGTTCGAAGGTGGCGTCGTCGAAGTCCCAGGTGGGGGAGACCTCGTCCCAGACCAGTCGGCACAGGTCGTGCCGGTTCTGCCTGGTCTCCATGGCGACGCGGCCGCGGTCGGTGGCGAAGTAGTACTGGTACCACCAGGTGTGCTCGGCCTTCGGCGGCAGCGGGTTGCGCTGGGAAGCGACGTCGGTGATCAGGTAGCCGCTCACCGACACCAGGGCCCTGACCCGCTCCGGCCACAGCGCCGCGATGATGTCGGCGGTCCGCGAGCCCCAGTCGAAGCCGGCCAGCACCGCCTGACGGATCCGCAGGGCGTCCATCAGGGCGACGATGTCCAGCGCGATCGCGGACTGCTGCGCGTTGCGGGGCGTGGTCGGCGACAGGAACGCGGTGGTGCCGTGGCCGCGCAGGTACGGCACGATCACCCGGTGGCCGGCGTCCGCCAGCAGCGGGGCCACGTCCACGAAGCTGTGGATGTCGTACGGCCAGCCGTGCAGCAGGACGACCACTGGCCCGTGCTTCGGTCCGAGCTCGGCGTAGCCGATGTCGAGCACGCCGGCCCGGACGCGCTTCAGGTCGGTGAACCCGGTGTGGGCGCCGGGGGCGATGCTCGGGACGGTCGTCGTCGGTGTGGCGGCCGACGCGTCGGTCGGCAGGGCGGTGGCGCCGAGGCCGAGGCCGACCGCCGTGGTGAAGGTGCGCCTGCTGATCATGTCGTGTTCCCTTTCCGGAGAAGTGTGGGGAGGCGTCATCCCGCGGTGCGGCTGAGCGCGTCGCGCAGGGCCGCCCGGCTGGTGACGCCCAGCTTGGGGAAGACGCGGTAGAGGTGCGAGCTGACGGTGCGCGGCGACAGGTGCATCCGCACGCCGATCTGCTTGTTCGTCAGGCCGCCGGCCGCCAGGTCGGCGACGCGGCGTTCCTGCCAGGTCAGCGCACCCGGCTCCGCGGCGAAGGCGCGGCGCGCCGCCCGGGCGGCGAGCAGTTCGGCCGGTGTCGGCGCGTCCCCGTCGGGGCGGGCGGCGAGCGGCAGTTCGGGCAGGGCGGCGGCGTCGAAACGCGACGGGAGGTCGTCACGGACCGCGACCAGCAGCTGAACCGGGCGGCCGGTCAGACGCCGGCCGACGAAACCGCAGACGTCGGCGCTGGCGTCGTCCAACCACTGCCCGTCGTCGAGGACCAGCAGCAGGGGCCGCTGCTCGGTGGCCAGCGCCAGCAGGCGCAGCACGGCGATGCCGAGCGTCATCACCGACGGCGGGTCGTCCCGCGGCCCGCCGAAGACGGCCTCGAACACCGCCCTGGTCCCGTCGTCCAGGCGGGCGGCGTCGGCGAGCAGCGGGTGCAGCAGTTGGTGCAGCCCCGCCCAGGGCAGGGCGGACTCCACCTCGACGCCGGCCGCCCGGACGACGGTCCGGCCCTCCTGTTCGGCGAGCGCGGCGGCGTGCCGCAGCAGCGCGCTCCGGCCGGCGCCCGCCTCCCCGCGCAGCAGCAGGGCCCCGCCCGCGGCGGACCGGACGAACGCCGCGAGCTCCGCCTGCTCGTCCTCGCGGCCGATCGTCGTCGCGCCGCCGCACTGTCCCCACCCGGTCATGGCCGCCCCGTTCCCGTTCGTCGTCGTCAGCTGTCCAGGCCGGCCGCGCGGGCCATGTGCGCGGCGTACCACGCGGGCCAGTCGGCGTCGGCGTGGCCGAGCTCCTCCTCGTACGTGCCGTGGGCGGCCGCCGCGTCGCGCAGCGCCGACTCGAGGGCGGCGGTGGAGCGGTGGACCACGTGGCTGATCCGGCCGGGGCCCCGCACGGTGACCTCCTGCAGGACGAAGACGTTGCCGTCCGGGTCGGCGAACGAGGCGAACGAGCCGTACGAGCGCCGCTCCGGGTGCGGGCCGGCGACCCGACCGGCGGTGCCGGCGTGGTGGAAGACGCCGCCGGCGTCGTGGAACACCTCGCCGACCTCGACCCCGGCCGCCACCAGCTCGGCGCGGGCCGCGACCACGTCGTCCACGATCAGGTGCACGCCGCGCTCGGAGCCCGGTGCGGCGTCGGTCACGCCGCTGCCGATGATGAGCGAGGCCGCCGAGCCCGGCGGGGTGAAGTGCACGAGCCGGAAGCCGCCGGGGCCGGAGAAGTCGATGTCCTCGCGGAAGCCGATCCGGGCGTAGAACTCCTTGGCCCGGTCCACGTCCGAGACCGGGAGGACCAGAACCTCAAGCTTGAAATCCACCATCGTGGGCTCCTCTGTCGTTCGGGAAGCCGCCCTTCGACCTCCACCGCCGACGATCCCCGGATCGCGGGCCGGTCGAGCCCGTGCCGAACACTGGCCCGGACACGGGCCCGGGGCCCGGGGGCGCCGTCCAGGCCCGGGGCGGGGCCGTCCAGGCCGGGGGTCGGAGGCCGTTCCGGCCCGGGGATCGGCGGGACGGGGAGCGATAACATGACGGAACGTCAACATGATCACCGCGGGGAGGACGCGCTGGAGCTGCACTTCACCACTCTCGGCCCCCTGAAGGCCCGGCGCGCGGGCCAGGAGCTGCGCATCAACCGGGCCCGGGACCGGGCGGTGCTCGCCGTGCTCCTCGCGCACGCGGGACGGCCGGTGACGGTGAGTGAGATCATCGACGGGGTCTGGGGCGAGGAGGGGGACGAGGCGCCCGACCGGGCCGGGGCGCTCCCGGGCAACATGTACCGGCTGCGCACCGCGCTGGGCGGCGACGGGAGCGTCCTGCGGCACGTCGGCAAGGGGTACTGCCTGGACGTCGATCCGGCCCGCATCGACCGGACGGTCTTCCTGTCCGCGCTCGCCGACGCCGCCACCGCCCGCCTGAACTGGCAGCCCCAGCGCGCCCGCGAGCTGCTGGCCGACGCGCTCGGCCTCTGGCACGGGCCGACGGCGCTGGACGGCGTCCCCGGCCCGTTCGCCGAGCACGAACGCCGGATGCTGGCCGGGCGGCGCGAGGAGGCACTGCGCGAACTCGACGCGCCGGGGCCGGTCGAGCTCAGGGCCGGCGCCGCCCGGCCGGTGCTGCGCCCCTTCCAACTGCCGCCCGACCCGGGCGACTTCACCGGGCGCGACGGTCAACTCGCCCGGATCGCCGAGCTGTTGGCCGCCCCGGAGCGGACCGGGCCGCCGATCGTCACCGTCACCGGCCCGCCCGGCGCCGGGAAGAGCGCGCTGGCGGTCCGCGCCGCCCACCTCGCGGGCCCCGCCCACCCCGACGGGCAGCTGTACGCCGACCTGCACGGCGTGGACGACCGGGCCGCCGCCGACTTCCTGGCGCCGTTCCTGCGCGCCCTGGGCGTCGAGGAACAGGCCGTGCCGGCGGGCGCCGCCGAGCGCCGCGCCCTGTACCTCCGGCTGCTCGCCGACCGCCGGATCCTGGTCGTGCTCGACGGCGCCGCCGACGTCGACGGCATCCGGCCGCTGCTGCCCGCCGGGCCCGGAAGCGCCGCCCTGGTCGTCCTCAACGGCCATTCGGGGGAGGGGAGTTCGAGCACCGTCCCGGTCGGGCCGCTGACCCCGGAGGAGGCGCTGGAACTGCTCGGCCGGGTGCTCGGCCGGGACCGGTCGGACCGCGAACCGGAGGCCGCCCGGGCGCTGGCCGCCGCCTGCGGCCACCTGCCCCGCGCGCTGCGGGACGCCGCCGACCGGCTGGTGCGCCGCCCCGCCTGGCCGATCTCCGCGGTGCTCCCCGCGGCCGCGCGCCCCGCGGCCGCGCCCCCCGCGGCTGCGCGCCCCGGGCCCGTGCTCCCCACGGCGGGGCCGTCCGACGAGGCGTAAACGCCACCGTTCATCGGGCGTCAATCCGCGCCGCCCAGAATCCGGACTGCGACGTGATCATCGCCCGGAGACGCAGGTCACGGGCCTCGCCACCCGTCGTGGACAGCACCATCGAGAGGACCGAGAAGTTGAGCCGCACCACCGTACGAGCCACCCGGGGCCCGGTCGCGCTCGCCGCCCTGGCGCTGGCGGCAGCGAGCGTGCTGACCGCCCAGGGCACCGCCCACGCCGCCTACGACCGGGCGACCGTCAGCATCTGGGACGGCGAACAGCTGCCGAACACCGACGCGCACATCGACAACAAGGGCCAGTTCGGCACGGCGCGGCTCATCATGCAGAGCGACGGCAACCTCGTCGCCTACTACGCGCCGGACAACGACTTCTCCCGCCAGCAGCCGACCTGGGCGACCGGTACCGTCGGCTGCGGCGCCAAGGCCGTCATCCGCACCGACGGCAACCTGGTCGTCCTCGACGCGGGCGGCGGCCTGTGCTGGGAGAGCGGCACCGCCGGGCACCCGCACGCGCGGGTGACGCTCTGGCGCAACGCGGACGTGCTGATCACCGACACCTGCAACCGCACCCTGTTCGAGCGGCAGCCCGGCATCACGTACGTCCCCGGCCAGACCCACGGCGGCATCGTCAGCCCCAGCTCGGTCGAGAGCCCCTACGTCGTGCTGCCGCCGCCGACCGGCTGCTGAGCACCGGCAGCGCCCTTCCCGACCGGCCGGTCGCACCACGCCGCACCACGCACCACCCCGGGCCGCCCCCGACCTCACGGGGCGCGGCCGCGTCCGGCTCCGTCCGGCGGCCCGGGGGCAACGAACCCAGGGAGACCTGACATGGAGACAGCCGCCGCCCCGCAGGGCCTGCGCTTCCGACTCCTCGGCCCGCTCGCCGGGTGGGCGGGCGAACAGCGGCTGGAGCTCGGCCGCCGCCAGCAGCAGGCGTTCCTCGCCATGCTGCTCGCCGCTCCCGGGCGGGCGCTGACCGTCGAACGGCTCGGGAGCGGGGTCTTCGACGAGGACAACCCGCCGGGCAACCCCAGGTCCGCCCTCGCCACCCACGCCTACCGGGTGCGCAGGGAGCTCAGGAACCACGCCGCCGGGCACCTGCTGGTCACCGTCGACGGCGGCTACCGCCTCGACGTGCCCGCCGAGGCGGTCGACGCCGTCGCCTTCGACCGGCTGGTCGCCCGCGCCGGCGAGGCCCTCGCCGCCGGTGAACGCACCGGCGCGCGCGACCTGCTGGCCCGGGCGCTGGACCTGCACCGGGGCGAGCCGCTGGCCGGCCTGCCCGGCCCGCACGCCGCCGAGCTGCGGCGGCACCTGACGGAGCGCCGGCTGGACGCGCTGGAGACCAGGCTCGGCCTGGACGTCGAACTCGGCAGCGGCCCGTCCTGCCTGGTCGAGCTCGACCAGGCGGTCTTCGCGCACCCCTACCGGGAGCGGTTCCGCGCCCTGCTGATGCTGGAGTACCACCTGTCCGACCGGCCCGAGGAGGCCCGGGCGGTGTACGAGGACGCCCGGCGGTTCTACCTCGCCGAGGGCCTGACCTGCGCGGAACTCGACGCCCTGGACCGGCGGATCCGCCGCGCCGACCCGTCCCTCGCCACCGCCGCCCGGCCCGTCGCCGACCGGCGGCCCACCGGCCCGGCGCCCACCGCCGTTCCCGAGCAACTGCCCGCAGGGCTCCCGGACTTCACCGGCCGTCGGGCCGACGTCGCCCGGCTGACCGAGGCACTCTCCCACCCGGACCCGGGCGCCGTCGTCATCTCGGCGATCAACGGCCTCGGCGGCGTCGGCAAGACCAGCCTGGCCGTGCACGTCGGACACGCCCTGCGCGGGCACTTCCCCGACGGCCGGCTGCACGTCGACCTGCGCGGCGCGCAGGCCGTCCCGCTCGACCCGGCCGAGGCGCTCGCCGCCTTCCTCACCGCGCTGGGCGTGGCCGACCGCGACATCCCCGCCGACCTCGCGGAGCGCGCCGCGCTCTACCGCACCACGGTGACGGGCCGCCGGCTGCTGATCCTGCTGGACAACGCGGCCGGCCCCGAACAGGTCGCCCCGCTGCTGCCGGGCTCCCGGACCTGCGCGGTGCTGGTCACCAGCCGCGCCTGGCTCAGCACCCTGCCGGGCGCCCGCCACCTGCCGCTCGACGCGATGGCAGACGACGAGGCGCTCGACCTGCTCGCCGCCGTCGTCGGCCGGGCCCGGACCGACGCCGAACCCGGGGCGGCGGCCGCGATCGTCACCGCCTGCGGCCGGCTGCCGCTGGCCGTGCGAGTGGCGGGCTCCCGGCTGGCCGCCGACCCCGGGCAGTCGCTCGCCGACCTGGCCGCCAGCCTCGCCGACGAACGCACCCGCCTCGGCGAACTCGCCCACGAGCAGGCCGCGGTGGAGCCCGTCCTCGCCCTCTCCTACGCCCGGCTCACCGAGGAGCAGGCCCGCGCCCTGCGGCTGCTCGCCCTGCCCGACGCCCCCGAGCTCGGCCCCGCGGACGCCGCCGCCCTGCTCGACCGCGGCCCCGAGCAGACCCGCGACCTGCTGGAGACGCTGGTCGACCTCAACCTGCTGCAGTCGCCCGCCGCCGACCGGTACGGTTTCCACGACCTGCTGAAGGTGTTCGCCCGGCAGCGCGGCGCCGAACAGGACGCCCCCGCGTCGGTGACCGCCGCGTTCGCCCGGCTGTTGGACTTCTGCGCTGCGGCTGCCCGCGAGGCCGAGAACGCGGCGCACCGCGACCCGGACGGTCACGGCTTCTCCAGCATCGAGGAGGCCACCGCCTGGCTGCGGGAGCGGACCGCGCTGCACCGCGCGGTGATCCAACGGGCCTGCCGGGACGACGGGTTGTCACTGGCCCGGACGGTCGACCTGCTGGACAAGATGAGCTCGATCCTGTTCGGCCGCGGCTACGTGACGACCGTCGCCGACCTGGCCGGGCAGGTCGCCGCCGCGGCCAAGGCCCGCGGCGAGCGGGACGCCGAGGCACTGGCCCGCTCGGTGCGCGGCGGCATGCTCTGGCACGCCAACTCCTACGCGGAGGCGGGCGAGGAACTGCGCGGCTGCCTGGCACTGTGCGACGGCCCGGACCGGCTCACGCTGCGGGCCGACACCCTGAAACTGCTCGGCGCGAACGCCCGCGCGCTGCGGGACTTCGAGCAGGCCGTCGGCTGCCTGGAGGAGGCGGCGGAACTCTTCCGCCGCCAGGGGGACGAGAGCGCCGAAGGGCTCGTCCTCGGCGAACTGGCCTTCAACCACGCCCACTGCGGGCGCCTGGAGCAGGCCCGCGCCGCCGCCGAGCGGTGCGTCGAACTGACGGGCCGCCAGGTGTCGATCCCGGAGTCCATCGGCCGGTACTACCTGGCCAGGGTGCTGCACCTGTGCGGCGACCTCGGCCCCGCGCTGGAGCAGGCCGAGCACGTGGTGGAGCGGTTCCGTTCCTTCGGCATGCTGGCCTTCGAGGCGGCCACCGGCAGCCTGATCGCCCGCATCCACTTGTCGGCCGGCCGTGACCGGGCCACCGTCCGGGCAGCCGAGGAAGCGCTGCCGAAGGCCCGCCAGGTCGGCGGCCTGCTGGAGGGCGGGCTGCTGCGGGCCCTCGGGGAGGCGCTGACCCGGCTGGGCCACTTCGACCGGGCCCGGGTCTGCCTCCAGCAGGCGCTGGGCCACTACCGGCAGCTGGAGCTGGCCGGCGACGCGGCGGAGGTCGAAGAACTGCTTCGCGGCCTGTCCTGAGACCGCCCCCGTCTCGGCATGCCCATGCTCATCGGATGTCCATCGCGGTCGACGAACCTCTCCCACGTGCCCGGCACCCCGGCCGGGCCGTCCGACAGAGGGGAACGACCATGCACATCAAGGGACTTCGGAAGGCCACGCTGGCCCTGGCGACGATGGCGACGGCCGGCGGCATCGCACTGACGGGCGCCGGATCAGCCTCGGCGTCGGTCGGTGGCGGTTGCGCGGGGCCGGGATACCAGCAGGTCTGCATCAGTGACGGGTGGACCCAGATCAACACCTCGGTCACCACCAACTTCGCCAGCAACAACTGCACCGAGCAGATCATCATCTGGGACTACACCACCAACACCCAGGCCATCTCCACCTCCTTCCCGTGCCACTCGGGCCAGTACACCTTCACCTGGGCCCTCGCCAACCCGACCTACGGCCACGACTACAAGGCCGAGGCCCGCTTCTACTGGCAGCCCGGCACCGGCTACACCTACCAGACCAGCCCCGACCTGCACTTCTGAGTTCGAGAGCCCGATCTGACGCTTCCCTCCCCCGGATGCCGCCCCCGCCCCACCGCGCTCACCACCGGCGGTGGGGCGGAGCCGTTGCACGACGGCCCGAGCGAAGCACCAGGGCGAAGCCGCAGGCGAAGGCGGCGAGCGCGAGGGCGGCCGGGCGCCCGGCCGGGGCGAAACCGTTGACGGCCAGCCGGGCGAGGGCGGGGAGGGCGACGGCGAGGCCGCCGAGCAGAAGGGCGGGGGACCGGTTCGTGCCCGGTGTCGATCGTGCGGTCAGGGTGAGCAGCGGGCGCTGCACCCGTTGCAGGGCGCCGACCAGGGCGACGAGGAGTGCGGTCAGGACGGCGAACCAGGCCGGCCTGAGCGCGAACCACTGCCAGGAACCGACGGACGGCTGCGGAGCGAGCCCCACCTGGTAGAGGGTGACGGCGACCAGGAGCACCGGGACGGGGTGCCACAGGTAGACCGTCATCGCGGCCCGGTTGAGGCCGGCGAGGCGGTCCCGTCGAGTGGCGGCGGGGGCGAGCAGGCGACGCCCGGCGGGCTCGGCCGCCAGCAGCAGGCCGCACTGGGCGGCGGCGAAGGCGAGCAGGGCGATCGACGGGGGAGTGGTGTTGCCGGCGTGCAGACCCGCCCCGATCATGTCCACCGGGAACGGGCCCCAGGTCAGCAGACCCACGAGCAGGAGCGCCCCCGCGAGCGCGAGCCCGAGCGGGCGCCGCCCCCGGGTGAGGCTGCCGTCGTGCCAGGCGAACCCCCACTGGTGCATGGCGCCCCAGACCAGCAGGTAATTGGCGAACCCGACCAGCGGCAGCCGCGGACCCAGGACCGCGACGTCCACCAGGGCCGCGCAGGTCGCCATCGCGGCGGGCACGGCGAACCCCCAGCGGGCGTGCGCGGCATGCAGCGCGGGAGTCAGTGCGATCAGCAGCAGGTAGACCGGCAGGAACCACAGGTGCAGCGCCAAGTACCAACCGGCCTGCGCGAGTTCAACCGGGTCCGCGCCGAGCGCCCAGGCCGCGGCGGCGGCCAGGGCGACCGTGCCGACGTACACTGCGGTCGGCCACAGCAGCCGCAAGGTGCGGCGCCGCACCCAGCCCGCCCATCCCTCGCCGCGGTCCCGATGCCCCGTCCACGAGACGGCATTGGCGTACCCGCCGACCAGGAAGACCACCGGCATCACCTGGAACAGCAGGGTGACCCAACGCCCCCAGCCGACGACATCCAGGGCGTCCTGCCCCGAGACCCGCCCGTTGCGGTAGGTCACGTCGGTCAGCAGCCAGTGACCCAGAACGACGGCGCAGATCGCGGCCACCCGCAGGAGATCTGCGTAGTGGTTGCGGTCGGGGGAGCGGAGGGGCATGAGGTGTCGGATCGGGAGTTTCTGGCCTGTATCTCCCATTATCCGGGGCTGCCCAACAGGGCGGGGGGAACTGAGCGACAAGCCCCAATCTGTCCGCAAGGTCGCGATCAATGGCAAGTCATTGCCCGCGTCGCGATCTTGCGGTTGAGTGCCTTCCGTTCCGCGCACTTCCCAGTAGGCGCGAAGGTCTTGCAACGCCTACTCGGAGCGGGCCGACCTCGCATCTCTGAGGGGTTCGCGCCCACGTCGACCACCACCACCGCCCGCCCTGCCCGGAACCGTTCGCTCCCCACGACGGATGGCAAGGCCGCCGCCCGCCTGATGAACGTACTCAACGGCTGAACCCCGTGAAACCACAAAGGCCCCGCCCCTTCCTCCCTCTTCGGGTGGCCGGGGTGGGGCCTTTGTTGTTTGGCTTCCGTCAGCCGAGATAAGGGGTTGCTCGATTCTCCAGGAAGTGGTGGAGCCGGAGTTGCTGGGTGTGGTGCATCGGTAGGTCTCCGATGTCTTCGGGTGCCACGAACCGGAGATCGGTCGACTCATCGGAGATCCGGAGTGTCCCGCCCGTGATGCGCGCGGTGAAACAGACATTGAACTGCTGTCGTACCTCACCGTCCGAGTAGGAGATCACGTGTCGTGGGTCGGTGTACGTTCCGACGAGTCCGGTGATCTCCACGTCAAGGCCGGTCTCCTCGCGGACTTCCCGGACGGCCGCCCCCGGAAGCGACTCGCCGAGATCCATCGTGCCGCCCGGCAGTGCGTACAGGCCGTTGTCGGTACGCCGCTGAAGCAGGATGCGCCCTTCACCATCGGTCACCACTGCGGACGCCGCCACCACCAGGCGGTTCGGCTCCGGCGCGTCGGGATCGTCGTAGAACTCGGTGCGTACCACGTGATCAGTTCTCCTCAACCGGCAGGGCCGCGTTCCACACTGCATCGAAGCTTGCAGCGTAGGTGTCGAACAGCCTGCCTGCACCGGTCCGCCGCAGGTGCCAAACCGCTGACAGACGTGCTGGCGCAGACAGTTCGACACCTGGCTACCACTGATCCGGCGGACGTCGCGGATGCCATTCGTGCGGCACTGTTCCCGAAGCCCGCCGGACAGGGCCACAGGCCGGGGCGCGGCCGTTAGCGAATTCACTTGGCATGCAAGTGAAAGCAGTACCGGTCCATGCCTACCCGCGCCTCTGACCAGTCCCGTCCGCATGAGCAGTAGCGGACGGGGCCGGGTCGTCAGCCCCGCTCGTCCTGGTCTGTCATGAAGCTACCCATGCCGAACTCGGTCCGGACCAGCTTCCGCCGCCGAAGTTCCGTGAACACCTTCGCCCACCACCCGCAAGCCGATATGCGGCGCACCCCGCCCGGGAATGGCCGACGGGGCCCCGTGCAGCCGTGACCCGTTCCACCGCCACGACCACCAAAACCGCGAATGTGAGACGTGGCCCCGGCTGGCTCCGGCGTGCGTCCGGTGCCGCAGGGCAGCCGAAGCGCCATGAAGCCCCGTCCGGTCTGATCCGGGCGGGGCTTCTTTCTGTTCCGATCAGGCACTCTCACCACTTGCCAAGGGTGTAGGGGGTCCACCCCCGCGCCCCTGTTCTCGTGCTCACCTGCGTTCGCGCCCGCCCGGGTTCGTACGGGGTCTTCCCGCGCGCTCCCGGGGCAGGTCAGCCGTCGAGTTCCGCCGAAGGCAGGGTCGCGCCGGGGACGTCCGTCGGGGCGAGCAGGTCCTGCTC
>NZ_BMRI01000002.1:184789-194861 GCF_014648555.1 Kitasatospora griseola | reverse complement strand
GCCGGGGTAGGGGGTGTTCCAGTCGTGGGCCTCGTACCAGGTGAGGTGGTTCATCTGGGCGGGGTTGGCGCGGTCGGGGGCGGCGTCGGTGCCGGTGAGGTGCTGCTGCTGCTTCCAGTCGGACCACTTCCGGACCAGGTCGGTCCGCTCGGCCGGGACGATCCCGGTCGCGGCGCGGGCGGCGGTCGGGGACTGCGGGGCCGGGACGTCGAGGCCGCAGGAGGGCGCGGTGGCCAGGCCGTTGGTGAGGGAGGTGCGGTTCGGCAGGGCCGAGAACGGGGTGTAGTCGGGGGTGCCGGTGAACGCCGAGGTCATCGGGGTGGCCGCGGTGTCCTTCTGGTTCATGGGCTTGATGCCGAGGATCTGCTCGATGGTGCGGATCATGTTGATCTGCGAGTAGTACTGGCTGTCGACGACGCCGTGCCGGGCGTAAGGGCTGATGATCTGGATCGGGGCCCGGTGGCCGTCGACGTGGTCCAGGCCGGCCTGGGAGTCGTCCTCGACGACGAAGATGGCCGAGTTCTTCCAGTACGGGCTGTGGGTGATCTCGTCGACGATCCGGCCGACCGCGAGGTCGTTGTCGGCGACCTGGGCGGCCGCGTTGGCCGGGCCGCCGGTGTGGTCGCTGGAGAGCCAGAGCATGTTCAGGTTCGCGGGGCCGTTCTGCTCGAAGTCCTGCTTCCAGATCTGCGCCCGGTAGATGTCCGGCACGCTGGTGTCGAACATCGGGAAGGCCGGCACCGAGACGTCGTTCAGCGACGGGATCGGGGAGGAGGACGTCAGCTTGTAGGCGGAGCCGCTGCCGGTGGCCTGCATGGTCCTGGCGTCGCAGTACAGGTTCTGCCAGGTCGCGCCGGCCGGCTTGGTGAGGAACTGGTGGAACTCGCCGAAGTCCCGCACGGTCCTGCCGGACGCCTGGGCGCCGCTCCACAGGGTGCCGCTGACCTGGTGGCCGAGGGCGTCGTTCTCGGTGTCGTAGCTGCGGATGTACTCGCCGGCCGAGGACTCGGTGTACTCCGGGTTGTCCGCCTGCATCAGCCAGTTGTGGCCCTCGGCGGAGTTGGTGCCGATGTCGTACGTGTTGTCGTACAGCCCGAACTGCTCGGCCAGCGCGTGCTGGTTGGGCGTCACGTTGCGGCCGAACTGGGCGAGCGACGCGTCGCCGTTGCCCTGCGGCAGGTCGCCGTAGACCTGGTCGTAGGTCCGGTTCTCCTTGACGATCAGGAACACGTGCTTGATCGTCGACGGGTCGCCGATCCTGTTCGGGACGGGTACGGCGTGCGCCTTGTTGCCGGTGGCGAGCTTGGCCGCGTTGTTGGTCCAGTTGTTCTGCGCGAAGACCTTGCCGGTCTGCTCCCGGATCACCTTGTCGCTCGGCAGGGTGAACCGCACCACGCTGGAGGTGGTGTCGTGGGTGCCGTGCGCGCCGTCCACCCGGCGGGCGTCGATGCCGCGGGTGTTGGAGACCAGGACCTGGTTGCCGGACGAGGAGATCTCGGCGGGGAAGTAGTCCGTCGGCAGCAGGCCGACGTAGCTCGCCGGCTCCTGCGGGCCCGCGTACCGGTAGACGGCGATCGCGTTGGCGCGGCCCAGGGTGACCAGCAGCCGGCCGTCGTCGGTGAGGGTCACCGCGTTGGGCTCGTAGCCGATCGAGGCTTCGGACCAGGGCTGGGTGGCGATGGTCTGGACGACCTTGTCCCGCTTGCTGTCGATCACCGAGACGCTGTTGGTGGCGGTGTTGGTGACGAACACCGCGCCGTTCTTGGCGTACACGGCGGTCGGGTGCAGGCCGACGTCGATGCTGCCCGGCGCCGCGGACGGGTCGGCCAGGTCGATCACGCTGACCGTGCCGGTGGTGGTGGCGGCGGTGTCCGGATCGGCGGGCACCGGGGTGCCGTACGAGTTGAGGGTGGACTCGCCGGGCTTCGCCGGGCGGCCGCCCTCGTTGCTGACGTACAGCTTGCCGCCGACCTGGACCAGGCCGCGCGGGGCGATGCCCACCGTCCAGCTCTGCTTGACGGCGCCGGCCGCGGTGTCGATCGCCACCACCCGGTTCTGGCCGTTGACCGCCGCGTACGCGGTCGCGCCGTCGGCGGAGAACACCAGTCCGGCCACCAGGGCCTGCTGCGAGCCGGCCTTGGCGATCTTGACGACCTTCGGGTTGGCGACGCTGCCGTCCGGGTTCACGTCGAACCGGGTGTACCCGTCCGGCTGGCCCAGCCACAGCTGCTTGCCGTCGGGCGAGTACGTCGGGCCTTCCTGGCCGACGCTGTTGGTGCTGATCCTCGGGACGGAGGTCGCGGCGTTGGAGACCAGCTGCTGCACCTGCCAGTTCCGCACGTCCACGATCGCCAGCGCCGCGCCGCCGTCGGCGACCGCGGCCGCGAGGTGGGTGCCGTCCGGGCTCACCGCGGACGACATGATCTTGCCGTTCTTGATCACCAGCCGCTCGCCGTACGGAGCTATGTACTGGTTGCTGGAGACCAGTTCGCCCCGGTCGTAGACCTGGCCGACCCGGTCGGTGCCGAAGGCGTCCGACTTGGCCCAGCCGACGCCGGCGCCGGCCGCGACGACCACCGCGGTGGCGGCAGCGGTGACCAGCGTCCGGCGGCGGGTGCTGCGACCGGCCGGGACCGGGGTGTCCCCGGTACGGCGACGTGTGACCTGCATCGTTGCTATCCCTTCGAAGGTGCCGGAAGCAGCTCGACGTTGCCGTCGAACTGCCAGAGCGGGTTCGGCGCGTCGCCGGTGGAGGTGCGCACCAGGAAGTAGCCGTTCACTTCCTTCGGCCCGTCGCCGTCGGCGACGAACCGCCCGTCGGGGGCGATGTCGAGCTGGTAGACGGCCGTCCCGGTGGCCTCGACGCCGGGCAGGCGCCAGGACACGACGCAGCGCCAGTCGTTGCCCGGCCCTTCCGGCTCGACCCGGTCGCTGCCCTTGTCGCACGCCGTCGTGACCTGCAGCTGCGCCTCGGTGACGGCGGGACGGTTCAGCTCGGCGGTCTGCAGCCGGTACAGGTGGGCGAAAGCCGTGGCGACCGAGCGCTGCACCTTGTCCTGCCCGATCCCGGACCCGGCGGCCCCGGCCGTCGGGGTGAGGACGCCGACCGTGACGGCCAGCAGGGCGGTCGGCAGCAGGGCGCCGAGGACGAGCGCGCGGCGCCCGGAGCCGTCGTGCGCCGGGCCGGTGAAGTCCCGCCGCAGGAACAGGAACCGGGCCAGCGCCGTCGCGGCGACCGCCCACACCAGGGCGACCGACACGCCGATCAGCAGCGGGCCGGCCTGCACCGGCCCGGTGAACAGGCCGTTCCAGGAGAGGAACGCGTAGCCGGGCAGGGCGAGCCGCACGGCGACGGGCAGCTGCATCAGCTGGGCCAGCTGCATCGCCAGGGCGACCAGCGCGGGCAGCAGCAGCCCCATCGGGGAGCGGCCCAGAGCGACCGAACCGAGCAGGCCGATGCCGGCCAGCGCCAGGGTCGGGGCCAGCGCGCACAGCCAGGCCAGCAGGACCTTCAGCGCGGCGTCGCCCGGCGACAGCAGGTGGCCGTCCAGACCCACCAGGGGCTGGTTGCCGACCGCCAGCAGGCCGCCGACCGCACCTGACACCGCCAGGCCCGTCACCAGCACCAGCAGCACGGTGAGGGCGGCCAGCGCCTTCGCGGCGAAGATCCGGCGGGGCGAGCGGACCGCCACCAGCAGGTGCCGCCAGGTGCCGAGCCGGTCCTCGGCGGCGAACACGTCGCCGGTGACCATCGAGGTCAGCAGCGGCAGCGCCCAGCTGCCCGCGAAGCCGAGTGTCACCAGCGGACCGGCCCACCCCGTGGCGTGCATCCAGCGGCCGAACAGGGTGTCGGTGGGGAGCGTGCCCTGCCGGCTCACCCCGGCGACGAACACCGCGGGGGCCAGCCAGCAAGCGAGCAGCAGCAGGCGGATCCGCCACTGCGCGACCAGCTTGACCAGCTCGAAGCGGTAGGCGCGGGTGACGGGGACGCGAGGGGCCGCGGGTGCGAGGGTCGTCGTGGTCATCGGGCCTCCACCTGCTGCTGGTCGGTGAGGGCGAGGAACGCGGCCTCCAACGGCGACACCACGGGCGCGAGTTCGCGCACCGCGACGCCGGCCTGCACCAGCCGCACCATCAGCGCGTCCAGCGCGGGCACGGGCGCGCGCACCACGAGCCGCTCGCCGCCGTCGTCGGTGACCCGGACCCCGGCAGTGCCGGCCGCCACCCGGCGGGCCGCCGCCGGGTCGGAGGTGAGCAGCCGGTAGTCGAGTGCGCCGTTCTCGGCGGCCAGCTCGTCCAGCGGGCCGGAGAACACCACCCGCCCGGTGGCCAGCACGGTGACCTCGGAGCAGAGCGCCTCCAGGTCGTCCATCCGGTGGCTGGAGAGCACCACGGCGGTGCCGTCCGCCGCCAACTGCCGCAGCACCCCGTGCACATGCCGCTTGCCGGCCGGGTCCAGCCCGTTGGACGGCTCGTCGAGCACCAGCAGCCGCGGCCGGGTGAGCAACGCCGCGGCCAGCCCGAGCCGCTGGCGCATGCCGAGCGAGAACCCGCCTGCCCGGTCGTCGGCGACATCGGTGAGCCCGACCTGGTCGAGCGCCTCCTCGACCCCCGCGGCCCGCCCCCGCAGCGCGGCCAACGCGGCCAGGTTCTGCCGGGCCGTCAGCGCCGGGTACAGCCCCGGACCGTCCACGAACCCGGCCACCCCGTCCGGCGCGGCCAACGCCCGCCCGACCGGCGTCCGCAGGATCTCCAGACTGCCGCCGTCCGCGACCGCCAGCCCCAGCAGCAGCCCGAGCAGCGTCGTCTTGCCCGCCCCGTTCGGCCCCACCAGACCGTGGATCCGCCCCTGTGTCACCGCCAGGTCGACGCCGTCGAGCGCGACGACGTCCCCGAACCGCTTGGTGATCCCGCGGGCCCGGACCGCGAGGAGTGTGTCCATGAGTACCTTCCTCCGAAACCGTTGGAGACCCTAGGCACTTGACGCAACGCGGTCAGGTCCTCGTCCCTGAACGTTCGTGGAACGAAAGGCGAGGATCGGCCGTACACCTGACGATCCGTCACCCCCGCTGCCCGACAAGGCCGGACATCCTCCGACTTCCCCCACCTGAAGCCCCCCTCCGCATCCACGAGGGGTGGTGCCGGCGCACGCGACGGCGCGCGCACGCATTACGTGGGCCTGGTGAGTGAAGGAGAGCCGTGACGTGCAGTCAGGCGGCGTGAGGGCCATCGATGGACGCGGGGTGAAAAACCCCTACCACCTCGGTTAGTTCAGATCGTATGATCGTCCGACCTCGAGTTCGAGGCACGCTCAGACACTCCTCGCCCACCGCCCCTGGCGGAAGCATGGGCCAGGCTGCTGTCGGGAGTTCACTGAACCCTCCCCTTCCGGGGAGGCCGAGTGGCGGAGGCTTCATGCCCAACACTGCGTACGTCTACGTTCCTGCACCGTCTCGCAGGAACCTTGAGATCGGCCTCGAGCAGGGCTTCTGGGGCTGGCGCACCCCCACCCTGGATCGCGCGGGTGCTCGAGACGCCGTCAAGAGTCTCGCCGTCGGCGACTTTCTCGTCCTGGCCTACAAGGGGCCGAACTGCCGGGTCGAGGCCGGTCAATGGAGCCACGCCCAGCTCAAGAGGGTCGTTGTCACCCAGGTCACCCGTCCGTACTTCACCAGCGAAGAGGGCGTGTGGCCCGACGATGTCTACCCCGAGCGGATCGGGCTGGATGTCCTCGACGAGGAGAGCGAGGTGCCCGGCACCGCGCTCGGCGCTGATGCGATGGAAGCTCTCCGACTGTCGGCGAACAAGCAGGGTGCTGCTCTTCTTGCCGCCGGATTCACCGGTGTCGCGCAGTTCGCCACCACCCCTGCGGACGCACCCGCGCCGGGCGGCCCGGACAGCATCGAGCACTCCGGGATGGAGAGTGCGGTCGCCCAGGTGCTGGTCCGCCGAGAGCAGGCAAAGCTGCGTCGGGCTATGTTGAACGGCGCGACCGTCGCGACGTGTGCCCTGTGCGGGCGCACACTGCCGGCCAGGCTCATCCGTGCGGCCCACATCAAGCGCCGCAGCGAGGCCAACCACGCGGAGCGCAGGCTGATGGCCAACATCATGCCGGCCTGCTTGCTGGGCTGCGACGAACTGTTCGAGCACGGGCACGTCGTCGTGGACGACCACGGAGTCGTCCAGCACCGACCCCGCGCCACTGACACTCCCGACCTCTGGGACGCGGCGAAGTCCCTGCAAGGGCGAATCGTGAGCGATTTCGGGCCGCGTGCCAAGTTCTTCGCGTGGCATCGCGAGCACTCCGCCGACCAGTAGTACCTGGTCACCGACCCGCCCACCTCGGCCAGGGAGCAAGGGGCTACAGGCTGCTCACATTCCTGTAGCCCCTTGCCGGCCGGTCCGTCCGTGGTGCGGCACGCGGCCCGCCGCACCCGGCATCGGATGCTGCGGGCCGTCGGTGAGGTGGTGCTCGTCCCGGTGTGGGCGGGCTGAAGCGGAGAGCGTCGTGTCGAGGGTGTCGAGCATCGCCGGTCGACGACGTGGATCCGCCTCGCGAGAGCGGGTGTCCGAAAGCACTCGCTCCGACGTCAATTCGCGCTGTTTACCACTGATGTGATGAATCGTCAGTTCAGCGTTGATGATCAATCGCGACCGGGCGCGGTCGGCCTGGCGCGTGGCGTGCCCGACTGTGACCGGATCGCGCCATTCCGATTCCCGGGTCCGAGCCCTCGCCCCGGCCGGGCTCCCTGGCCGGGGATCCGGTCGGCGACGAGGAGTGCGACTCGGGTTGCCCGACGCTGTGGCCTGGGAACTTGTCGCTGGAAGGCGGGTAGTCGGCACCGAGTGGAAGCGGTTCTGTGGGCGTCGGCGCCTGCCGAGGTCTGTGGCTGGTGTGACTTACAAGGTGGATCGGAATCAGGAGTTCCGATTGTGGCGGGCCTTCACATCGGCCTGTTCCGGCGCTGTGGCGGTCCGGGAGCGGCCGTTAGCGTCGCTGGTCGAACACCGGAGTGGAAAGGACGACGGGCATGGCTGCATCGACCGACCCCCAGCAGGACCCGCTGGCCGGAGCGACGGATCTCTACGTCTTCGGCTACGCGCTTCTCATGATGGAGCTGACACGGCGGCTCCAGACCAACACCGAGACAGTGAACGCGACCCAGGCGCCGGTCAATCAGTTCTGCCAGTACACCTCGCCGCCCACGCCGGAGATGAAGGACGTGGTCCGGCCCAACGTGGACACGCTCTACACGCAGGCGTGGATCGATCTGGCGGTCGAGCCGATGGTGCTGGCGGTGCCGGTGATGGACGACCGGTACTGGCTGATGCAGCTGATGGACGCCTGGTCGAACACCAGTGAGGAGTCGCCGAGCAGCCTCACCCCGCTCGTCGCCCCCGTCACCGACAGCGCGCAGGGCATCGAGATCTACACCTACGCGCTGACCGGGCCCGGCTGGGCGGGGGAGATCCCCGAGGGCATCAAGCAGATCGCGTTCCCGACCGACACCGTCTGGCTGATCGGCCGCACCGAGCTGCACAACCTCAGCACCGACGAGGTGCAGACCGTCGTCGACTACCAGGACCAGATGCGGCTGATGCCGCTGAGTGCCTGGACCGACAGCGGTGCCTGGACGCCCCCGAACGGCCACTACGACCCGAACGTGCCCACCACCCCGCCGTCCGAGCTGATCACCCAGCTCAGCGGCACCGAGTTCTTCGACGAGCTGTCCGCGCTGCTGGAGCGCACGCCGCTGGACCCGCCGGACGACGCGACCTCCGCGCTGCTCGCCGACTTCGGCGTGCACCCGCACGACGAGAGCCGGCTCCCGGACGCCGCCACCCTCGACGCGGCCAAGGACGCGGGCCTGGACGCCGTCAGCACGTACCAGGGGGCCCCGTACATCAACGGGTGGAAGTTCGCGAAGACCGACATCGGCGCCTACGGCACCGACTACCTGCAGCGCGCCAACATCGCCATGTTCGGCCTCGGCGCCAACCTGCCGCAGGACGCCCTCTACCCGAGCACCTTCAACACCTCCACCGACGCCGACGGGGCGCCGATCGCCTACACCCTCACCTTCCCCGCCGGCCAGCTGCCGCCGGTGGACGCCTTCTGGTCGCTGACGGCGTACGACGCGTCCAGCTTCTTGGTCGAGAACTCCGAGAACATCTACGCCATCGGCCACTTCGCCCCTCCGGTGGCCGACCCCGGGACCGGCGCGACCACCCTGTACGTCCAGGCCGAGGAGCCCGCCGACCCCGGGACGGCGACGGCCAACTGGCTGCCCATCCCGACCTCGGGCGACTTCTCCGTCACGCTGCGCCTGTACGCGCCGCAGACCGACGACATCCTCGCCGACTGGCCGCCGGCCCTCACCCCGGCGCCGGCCCAGGACTGACCCGTCGAATCCCCCGGCGGGCGCCCGCCGACCCGTACGCGCCCCGGAAGGGGGCCTACGAGCCGGCGGGTGCGTCGCCGTTCCCGGCCGGGGCGGGGGCGTCGAGCGGCCAGGAGTCGAGGTCGCGGTAGCGGATCGGGCCGGGGCCGCGGCCGGTGTTGCTGGCGACCAGGTGGAGGCGTTCGGTCCACCAGGGGCGGCCCGCGAAGTCGGCGAGGCCGGCGGCGGCCAGGGGCACACTGGCGGGGTCGTCGCGGCGGGAGCGGGCCAGGGTCAGGTGCGGGCGCAGCGGGCGGTCGGGGAAGTCGAGGCCGCAGGAGCGGAGCAACTCCCGTACGTCGGTGGCGAGTCGGTGCAGTCCTTCGAGGTCGCCGTCGATGCCGCTCCACAGCAGCCGCTCGTCGAAGTGGCCGCCGCCGCGCAGGGCCAGCCGCAGGGCGGGGTGCGAGGCCGCCGCGCCGGGCAGCGCCGAGCGCAGCACCGGGGCGGCGGTGGAGGGGAGTTCGCCGAGGAAGGCCAGGGTGATGTGCCAGTCGGCGATCCGGTTCCACCGCAGCAGCGGGTACGCGGCGTAGGCGGGCTGCAGGGCGCGGGCCAGCTCGTCCTTGGCGTCGTCGGGCGGGGCCAGCGCCACGAAGAAGCGCCGGGTGGGGGGCTCGGGGTGATCGTCCACCAGGGATTTCTAGCACCCCCGCCGGGCCGGGCCGGGCCGGTCAGTCGGCCGGGTCGGCCGGGTCGCTCGCGGAGTGGTGGATGTGGAGGTCGCCCTTCATGACGGTGTAGAGGCTGGCGTGGCCACTGGCGGTGTTGTGCTGAGTGGGCGACTCGGCCTCGGCGGCCGCGGCCGGCGCGGGGTTCGACTCGACGCGGTTGTCGCGGCCGACGACGACGGGGCCGTGCGCGTCGCCGCCGATCCGGACGTCGTACCGGTCACCGGATCCGGTGGCCATGGGCGCTCCTTCGTGAGGGGTGGTCATCGGGCCGCCGAGCGTTCCTGGCGGACGGTGGCGAGCAGCTGGTCGACCTCGGCGGCGGTGAGGACCACGGAGGTGATCTCGATGTCCTCGGCGCGGTCCCAGTACGAGCTGCTCCCCGCGGCGTTCGCCCGGTTCTGGGACTCCGCGCTGACCTGCTGGTACACGGCGGCACCGGACGGGTCGTCGCAGGTGAGGACGCCGCTGATGGTGTCGCCGGTGACCGGCAGCGGCTGCGGGCCGCTGGAGCAGCTGCCTGCGGCGCGGCCGTCGATGGTGAGCGAACCGACCGTCAGCAGCACGTTGACGTGCGAGAGCCTGCGGATGGTGGCGTCGTCCGGGAGGATCTTCGCGGTGACGCTCTCCTTGACGTGGCACCCGGTGGCGTCGCAGTTCACCGAGCTCTTGTCGGTCACCTGGTCGAAGTCCAAGGTCCCGTAGGTCGCCGTGGTGAGGTCCTTGACGGACTTCTCCAGGGCGTCGTACATCGACCCGGTCTCGCCCGGCGCCACCAGCGCGAGGTCCATGGACGTGGTGTCCCACAGCGGGGAGTTGGCCTCCTGGGCCCGGGAGAGCTTGCCGTCCGTGGGCAGGTGGAACTTCCACGCGCTCGGCGGCTCCCAGCGCAGGAAGCGGTACGGCGCGTCGCGGGAGACGTAGAGGTAGCCGGCGGTGGTGTCCGCGCGGAGGGCCGGA
>NZ_BMRI01000002.1:176930-184762 GCF_014648555.1 Kitasatospora griseola | reverse complement strand
ACGTCGTTGACGTCGGTGGTCTGCGGGTTCTCGGCGGCCGGCAGCCGCGGCCGGTCGGCGAGGGCCTGCGAGAACCGCTTGGCCAGATCGGCCGGGGCCTCGTACAGGGACATCTCCTCGGACAGGCGGCTGGTCTTCTTGTCGGTCCGGTCGCCGAGGCCGTCGTAGGTCCACAGGCGCAGGACGAGGTCCGAGGCGTGCCAGCGCGAGTAGTCCTTGCCGCCGATGCTCAGCAGGTCGTGGGAGTTGGTGTCGGACTCCATGGTGTCGCCGACCAGGTGGCTGGTGCCGAACTTCTCGCCCTGCGCGGTCACAGTGACGTCGTTGAGGTACTCCTGGACGTTCCAGTCGCCCTGGTAGCGGACGCCCGGCGCCGCGGTCAGCGCCTGCACCGCCTGGTCGAACGGCGCCCGCAGCTCCTTCCCGCCGCCGGCCGAGCCGCTGCCGCTCCCGCCCCCGCCCGAGATCGACCAGGTGACCGCGCCCGTCCCGGCGAGCAGCACGCCCAGCAGGACGAGCAGCCCCTTGCCGCCGAGCAGACCGGTCGCTCCCGCGCCTGTGCCGGCCGCGACGGACGCACCGGCGGCGGCATGGCCCGCGGCCGCGTGACCGGCCGTCTGCTGTCCCGCGTGCGCGGCCCCGTGCTGCGCCGCCGGCGCCGTCGCGTGCGGGACGGACCCGACGTGCGGAACTGCCGCCGGGGCGGCGGGCGGTGGCGGGGTGGGCGCCAGGTTCGCCATGTGCGAGGCCACCGAGTGGGCCTGCGCCCCGTGGGCGGCGGCGCCGGGCGTGGTCGCGGCGTGCGCCGCGCCGCCGTGCACCGCCGCGCCGCCGTGCGCCCCGGCCCCGCCCAGGCCGGCGCTCGGCGCGGGGACGAGGCCGGTGGGCAGCTGGCCGCCCAGTGCGGGGGCGACGCTCTGGGCGTTGAGCGCGGCCGTCGCGCCGTGCAGGTCGCCGATCGCCTTCCACAGCAGCGCCGCCTCGCCGAGCAGCGCGGCCGCGATGACCCGACGGCCCGTCAGCAGGCTGCGGATGCCCTCCTCGTGGACGAAGAAGGTCTGTGCGGGCCGGTCGCCGGACCGTTTGGCGGCGTTCCAGCCGCGGCCGAGCAGTCGGCCCCACGCCCCGGGGCGCAGCGCGCGGGCCATCGCCGGGGAGGCGGCCCGGGCCAGGTGCACCGCCAGTTCGGGGCGTCCGGCCGCCTCGGCGAGGACGACCGCCCGCTCCAACGCCCGGCTGTGCTCGGCCACTTCGGCGGGTGCGGTGTCGCGCCGGGTGACCCAGTCGGTGAGCCGCTCGCAGATCCGCTCGAACGGGAACGGGGCGGTCCGGCCGAGCGCCGCCGCGACGGCGTCCGGCGGGCAGCGGTAGCCGTGCTGTTCGGCGCGCAGCAGGCCGACCTCGGCCAGCCGCTCGCACACCGCGGCGGCGTCGGGCAGGTCGGCGATGGCGCCGATCCGGTCCGGGGCGAGTTCCGCGCCGTCCAGGGTGGCCAGCAGGCGCAGCACCTCGGTCGACGGGGCGTCGAGTCCGTCGAGCAGCAGCGGGATCAGCTCGGACACCTCGCCGGCCCTCGGCAGGCCGCCGCCGGCGGTCGACCGGAACCGGGCGAGCACGGCGGCCTGCAGCAGGTGCAGCGGACGCCCCTGGGCGGCCTGCCAGAGGGCCGTCGCGTCGGCCAGTTCGTCCGATGCGAGCGGTCGGCGCAGTTCGCGGGTGAGCAGTTCGAGCCCGGCCGCGCGGTCCAGCCCGGCGAGCTCCACCAGGGCGCCGTCCTCGCCGAGCAGCGACGGTCGGTGGGAGGCCAGCACGAACGTCGCGTCCGGGGCCAGGTCGGCCAGGGCGAGGGCCTGGGTGCGGCTCAGGTCCGCGTTGTCGAGGTACACGGTGACGCGCACCCCGGCCATCAGGCGCCGCAGTTCGGGCTCGGACGGGGCGTAGCCGACGGCGTCGTAGCAGGCCTCGAAGATCTCCTGCGCCAGGTCGCCGATCTCGCGGTCGGCGGCGTTCAGGTACACCCTCCCGGCGTCGGCGGCGGCAGTCGGTCGGCGCGCGGCGTGGCGCAGCAGCATGCTGGTGCCCGTCCCGGACGGGCCGTACAGCTGGACCAGCCCGCCGGTGCGGATCGCCCGTTCCAGATCGGCGAGTTCGGCGGCCCGGCCGAGCGGGTCCGGCTGCCGGCGGGGGAGCAGCGCCACCTGTTCCCGGCGCACCGGCTTCGGGCGGTGGCCGGCCACCAGGAGGGTCACCGTGGAGCCGTGCTGGGCGTCCACCACCAGGTTGTGGTCGCCGACCACCACCGGCCCGAGGGCGTCGCCGTCGATGTCGAGGCGGTAGTCGTTGCCGCCGCCGTTGCTGTCGGCGTCCGTCGCGGTGCTCGCGTCGGACGTGCCCGGTTCTTCCATCGCGACTGTCTCTCCCGGCCGTGGAACGCGACCGTTCTCGGGGCGGACCGCCGTGCGGGCAGGTCGGCCGGTACCGAAGGGGTGGGTCCGCCGGGTGTGCGCGGGCACCCTGGGGCGTCCGGAACTGCCCTCGGCAGCCCGGTAGTCGGCCAGGCTAGCGGCGGGCCCCCGGCGAGACCCCGTCGAACGACGGTTTCCGCCCGGGCCGTTCACCGCACCTACAAGTGGCGTGCGGCGAGGGCCGGTCCGGCACGATCGGCCGGAGGGGCCTACGAGTAGGCGATGGTCTCCAGCAGCGCCATGCTCTCCACCCTGATGGTGCGGTACCCGGTGGTGACGGCCCCGGACTCGCGCAGGCGGCGCAGGGCCTTGTGCACCGTGGGCTCGGCGGCGCCGGAGAGCGTCGCGAGCTCGGGCTGGGTGATCGGCCAGCGGATCACCGCGCCCGCGCCGGCCGGCTCGCCGTAGGTGACGGCGATCTGGTGGATCACCCGGGCGACCCGGGTCGCCGTGTCGCAGCCGGTGAAGTCGATCCGGCGGTCGTTCGCGGCCCGCAGCTTGGTCACGATGGACGCGTTGACGGCCTGGGCGATCCGCGGCTCGCGCCGCATGCAGTCGAGGAATGCCGGGCGGCTCACCGTCCTGGCCGTGACCTGGCCGCAGCTGGTGACGGTCGCCGACCGCGGCCGGCCGTCCACGGCGGCGAACTCGCCGACCAGGTCGCCGCCCATCCGCACGGTCAGCAGCGCGTCCCGGTGGTCGTGGGTGCGGCCGGTCACCTTGACCACGCCCGCCAGCAGCACCAGCAGGAAGTCCGTCCGGTCGGACTCCCGCAGCAGGACCCGGTCGGCCGGGTAGCGCACCTCGGTGCCGAGCGTCAGCAGCGGCTCCCGCTCGGCCGGGGACAGGCTGCCGAGCAGGCTCGACAGCGGCCAGGTCCAGGCGCGGCCGGACGGGTCGTCACCGTCCCGGCGGCTGCGGTCGTCGGCTGCCATCACTCTCCCCCTGCCCGTGCGGCTCCGAGCTGTCCGGCGCCGAGTCGTTCCGCGCCGCGCTGTTCCGGTGCGACCAGTATGCGTCCGGGGCGCGGTGCGCGGTGGCGGGACGGCGCGGTGTCGTGCGCGGGGGCCGGAGAACCCGTATTCCGACGGGGTCCGCCGTCCGCCGGTCCGGCACCATGGAGTCCGGGGGCGGCCAGATGCGACATCAGGAGGCTTGGATGGACGGGGAATTGGCGTACCGGGCGGTCCTCGCCGTGGACATCGAGCGTTCCGCCGGACGCGGCGACCCGGCGCTGCTGGCGATCCGCGCCGCCCTGCGGACGGTGCTGCGGGAGTCCTTCGAGCGGAGCCGGATCGACTGGGAGGCCTGCCGGGTCGACGACCTGGGCGACGGCCTGCGGGTCACCGCGCCGGCCGGGGTGCGGAAGGCGGCGCTGGTCCATCCGCTGTTCGACGAGGTCGCCGCCCGGCTGCGCGCCCACAACCGGCTGGCCGGGGCGCTGACCACGATCCGGGTCCGGATGGCCCTGCACGCCGGGGACGTCCGGCTCGGCCCGGACGGCGAGGTGGCCGGGCGGCCGCTGGAGGTGCTGGCCCGACTGCTCGACGCGCCCGCCGTCCGCACCGAGCTGGCCGAAGCGCCGCCGCAGAGCGTCGCCGTGCTCGTCCTCTCGGAGCACTTCCACGAGGAGACGGTGCAGCCCGGCCGCCCCGGGATCGAGCCCGAGGCGTTCCGCCAAGTGGCCGTCGCCAACAAGGAGTTCACCACCACCGCATGGATCCGGACAGCCCCCGCCGAGGGCCCGTCCGAGGCCGCAGCGCCGGCCGTGCCCGCCGTGCCCGCCGCGCCGCCGCCCGCCGGGCCGTCGCGGATGACCAACCGGGCGACCGGGCACGGCGTCATCTACGCCGTCCAGAACGGCGTCCAGCACATCACCACCACCCGTCGAACCTGAAGGAGAAACACGTCATGGACCACGAACTGGTCACGCTCGCGGAGTCCGGCGCTGCGGTGGTGGTCGGCGCCATGGCCACCGACCTGTGGCGCTCCGTCAAGGACGGCACGCTCGCGGTGTTCCGCCGGCTGGGCCACGACCGGCAGCGCACCGTCGCCGAGCAGCTCGACCGCAACGCCGAACTGGTCCGCGACGCGGACCGCCCCGAGGAGGCCCGACGGGCGCTCTTCGCCTTCTGGGCCCTGGAGTTGGCGGCCGTGCTCCGACAGGAGCCCGACCTGGCCCCGGAACTGACCCGGCTGGTGGCCGAGTTCCAGGGCGACCGGCAGCGCCTCGCGTACACCCAGAACAACACCGCCCACGACCACGGCACCGTCTACGCCGTCCAGCACGGCGACCAGCGGGTGGTCCGAAGCGCGGAGGGCTGAGCCCGCGAGAGCCAACTGATCGTCAACTTCCTTGCAGGTGACACTTTTTAAGCATCCGTTATGTACACGCTCTTCACGACGGCGGTGCGAACCGGAAGGCTGCGACTGGTTCGCCGGGCCGCGCGATCGTGCGGCCCGGAACACTCCTGGGGAGGACACCGCATCGTGCCCAACAGGCAGCGACGACGGCTGTTGATGTGCGTCGTCACCATCACCGCGCTCGGACTGACCACCGCTCAGGCCGTCGCGGCGCCCACGCCCGAGCAGCGGCCCCGGCCCGCCCGCCACCAGGCGGAGGTCGGGAAGCAGCACGCCGCGAAGGTCGAGGCCGCCACCAGCGGCTCGACGTTCGCCGCGCGCCAGGACGACGGCGAGGACGAGGCAGAGAACTCCGCCGAGTCCACCGAGCAGTTCACCGAGGCCCGCACCGCCCCCGGCCTGGTCGCCCCGGGCGCGTACAGCGCGGCCTGGGCGCAGCTCCAGTCGCTGCCGCACACCGCCGGCTTCTGGAACCACGTCACCGACAAGCCGTACAACTCGGACGACCCGCGCTACCGCGACATCGACTCCAACTCCGGTGCGGGCTCCGGGAACGTGACCGGCCGGGTGACCGGCATCGCCGCCGACGACGACGGCACCGTGTACGCGGGCGGCGCCAACGGCGGCGTGTACCGCTCCCGTTCGGGCGGCGGCCACTGGCAGGCGATCTCGGACAAGCTGCCCTCGCTGTCGACCGGCGCGCTGGAGCTCGACGGCTCGGGCCGGCTCTGGTACGCCACCGGCGAGGCGAACACCGGCGGCACCGCATACGTCGGCACCGGCGTGTACGTCCTCGCCGACCCGAAGCACGGCGCGTTCAAGCCGGGCAACCGGATCGGCGGGACCGAGCTGGAGTCCACCGTCATCCACGCCCTGCGCTTCAACGGCGACAAGGTGTGGGCCGCCACCAGCCGCGGCGTGTGGACGCACTCCACCACCGACCTGTCCGGCCCCTGGAAGCCGGAGTTCGCGCCGAACCCGACCTTCCTGCCCGGCGGCGCCGACTCCAAGGCGCCCAACGCCCCGTACAAGAACATCGCCAACGACGTCGCCTTCGACCCGAAGGACCCGTCGAAGGTGGTGCTGGCCTTCGGCTGGCGCAGCGGCGACACCTACAACGGCTTCTACAGCAGGGCCGCGGACGGCACCTGGCAGCGGCTGACCTCGCTCGGCGACCTGCCCGCCGACGCCGCCGACGTCGGCAACGTCACCTTCGCACCGTCCAAGGACGGCTCGCGCTACTACGCCATCGACCAGTCCCCGACGAAGATGGCGACCGACCCGGACAGCGGCCTGCAGGGCGTGTACGTCTCCAAGTCCGGCTCGCCGCTCGGCCCGTGGACCCTGATCGCGGACAAGGACAAGCTCAAGGGCTCCGGTTCCGCGCTCCAGGACGACGGCTACCAGCCGGGCATCCAGTCCTGGTACAACCAGTTCCTCCAGGTGGACCCGAACAACGCCGACCACGTCTACCTGGGCCTCGAAGAGGTCTACGAGACCCGGAACGGCGGCGGCGACTGGATCACCCCGGGCCCGTACTGGAACTTCTACTTCCCGTGCTGGGACATCGACCCGGCCAAGCGGACCTGCTCGCAGACCCCGCACTCCGACCAGCACGCCATCGCCCTCGGCACCAGCAAGGGCCGGACCACCGTGTACGTCGGCAACGACGGCGGCATCTACGGCCGCCCGCTGAACGGCGCGGTGGACTCCCTCGGCCACGCCACCGACTGGACGTCGTTCAACGACGGCAGCATGGACGCCCTCCAGTACTACTCGGTGGGCGTCGGCAAGGACCCGGCGGACCGCTCCGGCAAGGGCGTCGTCGTCAGCGGCGGCCTCCAGGACAACGGCCAGTCGATCCTGCGCGCCCGCGACAGGGCGATGGGCTCCAACTTCGGCGGCGACGGCGGCGACACCATCGTCGACCCGAACAACGGCTGCAACATCGTCGCCGAGTACGCCTACATGGAGATGCGGTCCACCCAGAACTGCGCCGTCAACGACGGCGCCTGGCAGGACGACCCGGCCAAGGCCACCACCTACGAGATCGCCCCGCCGGACCAGTACACGCACGCCGCCCGGTTCATCGCGCCGATCACCACGGACGCGAAGAACGCCGACACCTGGGTGGCCGGCGGCCAGCACGTCTGGGTGCAGAACAAGGGCTTCGCGATCCGCAGCGGCAGCGAGTGGACGGCCGCCTACGACCTCGGCGCCGGCCACGTCGCCACCGCCGTCGCCGCCTCCGGCGGCACCGTGTACGCCGGCTGGTGCGGCCCCTGCAACAACCAGGGCTTCACCCGCGGCATCGCCGTCGGCAACGTCGACGGCACCGGCTGGCACCAGCTGAACCTGCCCGTGGACGGCGCCCTGCCCAACCGGTACGTCTCCTCCTTCGCCGTCGACCCGGCGAACGCCAAGCACGTCCTGGTCTCGTTCAGCGGCTTCTCCCGGGCCTGGAGCGAGGGCCCCGGCGCGGGCATCGGCCACGTCTTCGACAGCCGCGACGGCGGCGCCACCTGGACGGACGTCTCGGCCAACCTGCCCGACGTCCCGACCAACACGCTGCGCCTGCTGCCGAACGGTGGCCTCGCCCTCGGCACCGACCTGGCCGCGTTCTACCGCGCGCCCGGTCAGCGGAACTGGAAGGTGATCGGCGAGGGCCTGCCCACCACCACGGTGATGCAGCTCAGGACCGGCCCCGACGGCCTGCTCTACGCCGGCACCCACGGCCGCGGCATCTGGTCCTTCGACCTCGACCGCTTCGGTCGCGGCGAGGGGGACGACAACCAGCAGTGACCGTCCGACCCCGGTGCCCGGCTCCCGCTCGCCCGAGCGGGAGCCGGGCACCGGGGCGCCTGCGGCCGCGGTCTTCCTCGGCGCTCCGGCGGGCCTGTGGCTGCGGTCTTCCCCGGCGCTCCGGCGGGCCGCGATCTAGCATGAAACAGAAGGTTCGGCTCGATGCCCCGCACCGTTCGGGTGAGGAGGCCGTATGGGACG
>NZ_BMRI01000002.1:165643-176903 GCF_014648555.1 Kitasatospora griseola | reverse complement strand
GCCAGGCAGCACTGGCGGATTCGACCGGTTGGGCGGGTACCGGTACCCACCGATCTCCGAACACGGACTGATCGGCGACCTGCGGACCGCCGCACTGGTCGCGACGGACGGCACCATCGACTGGTACTGCTGCCCGCGCTTCGACGCGCCGAGCATGTTCGCGTCCCTGCTGGACGCGGACCGCGGCGGCCGCTTCGAGCTGGCGGCGGACATGCCGGCCCGGACCAGGCAGTTCTACTTCCCCGACACCAACGTGCTGATCACCCGGTTCTTCGCTGCGGACGGAGTGGCGGAGATCCAGGACTTCATGCCGGTCGTCGACGAGTCGCGCGAGGCGGACCGGCACCGGCTGATCCGCCGCGTGGTCAGCGTCCGCGGAACGCTGCCGTTCCGGGCGACGGTCGCCCCGCGCTTCGGCTACGGGGCGCAGCAGCACACGGTGGAGCTCGTGGACGGCCATGCGGTGTTCCACTCACCGGAGTTGGACGTCGCACTGACCGCCACCGTGCCGGTGGAGACCGACGGACAGGACGTCCTGGCGCACTTCAAGCTGCTGGAGGGCGAGTCCGCGGTGTTCGCCCTGGACCGGGTGAGCGACGCGATCGGCCCGCGGGCCTGCCCCAACCGGGAGGCGGAGCAGCAGTTCCAGGCCACCGTCCGGTTCTGGCGCCACTGGCTGTCCCAGTCGCGCTACCACGGCCGGTGGCGGGAGATGGTGCACCGCTCGGCCCTGCTGCTGAAGCTGCTCACCTACGCGCCCACCGGCGCGATCATCGCCGCCCCGACCACCAGCCTGCCCGAGCAGGTCGGCGGCGAACGCAACTGGGACTACCGCTACGTCTGGGTCCGCGACGCGGCGTTCTGCATCTACGCCATGCTCCGGCTGGGTTTCACCTCCGAGGCCGAGGCGTTCATGGGCTTCATCTCCGAGACCGGGATCATGCGCGGCACCGGCGAGAGCGGACCGCTGCAGATCATGTACGGCATCGACGGCCGCTGCGACCTCCCCGAGCAGGAACTCACCCACCTGGAGGGCCACTTGGGCTCGGCCCCGGTACGGGTCGGGAACGCGGCCACCGGGCAGCTCCAACTGGACATCTACGGCGCGCTGATCGACTCCGTCTACCTGTACGACAAGTGGGGCCAACCGATCAGCAGCGGGCACTGGGACGAGGTCGGCGCCGTGGTGGCCTGGCTCTGCGACCACTGGGACCAGCCCGACGAAGGGATCTGGGAGACCCGGGCGGGCCGCCGCGACTTCGTCTACTCGCGCCTGATGTGCTGGGTCGCGCTCGAACGGGCGATCCGGATGGCGAACCGCAGGGGCCTGCCCGCCGACCTGCCGCGCTGGCAGCAGGCCCGCGACGCGATCTACCGGCAGATCATGGCCCGCGGCTGGTCGGCCGAGCGCGGCGCGTTCGTCCAGGGGCTGGACGACAAGGTCCTGGACGCCTCCCTGCTGATGATGCCGATGGCCAAGTTCATCTCGCCCACCGACCCCAAGTGGCTGTCCACCCTGGACGCGCTCACCTCCGACCTGGTCTCCGACTCCCTGGTCTACCGCTACGACCCGACGGCCAGCCCCGACGGGCTGCGGGGCTCCGAGGGCACCTTCTCGATCTGCTCCTTCTGGTACGTCGAGGCGCTGGCCCGGGCCGGCCGGCTGGAGGAGGCCCGGCTGGCGTTCGAGAAGATGCTCACCTACGCCAACCACGTCGGCCTGTTCGCCGAGGAGATCGGCCGCACGGGCGAGCAACTCGGCAACTTCCCCCAGGCGTTCACCCACCTCTCGCTGATCAGCGCGGCCTTCAACCTGGACCGCGCCCTCGGCTGAACACCCCCTTTCCCAGGAGTGCTGACATGGGCACCTACCGCGTCATGCAGGCCACCGCCCCCAACGGTCCGCTGGAGCCGGCCGAACGCGCGGTTCCACCGCCCGGCCCCCGGCAGGTCCGCATCGCCGTCGAAGCCTGCGGGGTCTGCCACAGCGACGCGCTGTTCCTGAGCGGCGCGCTGCCCGGAGTCACCTTCCCCGAGGTGCCGGGCCACGAGATCGCCGGCCGGATCGAGGAGTTGGGCGAGGGCGCGACAAACTTCGGCTGGCAGACCGGGGACCGGGTGGCGGTCGGCTGGTTCGGCGGCAGCTGCGGCCACTGCCGGCCGTGCCGGGACGGCGACTTCATCGTCTGCTCCAACCTCAAAGTCCCCGGCTGGGCCTACGACGGTGGGTTCGCCGAGAAGGTGATCGCCCCCGTCGACGCCCTGGCCCGGATCCCCGACGCGCTGACGGCAGTCGACGCCGCGCCGCTGTCCTGCGCGGGCGTGACCGTCTTCAACGGCATGCGACGCAGCCCCGCCCGCCCCGGCGACCTGGTCGCGGTCCTCGGCCTCGGCGGCCTCGGGCACCTCGGCGTGCAGTACGCCGCCGCGATGGGCTTCGAGACGGTGGCGATCGCCCGCGGCCGCGAGAAGGCCGCCTTCGCCGAGCAACTCGGCGCCCACCACTACCTCGACAGCACCTCCGACACCCCCGTCGCCGCCGCACTCCAGGCCCTCGGCGGCGCCAAGGTCGTCCTGGCCACCGCCGCCAACGCCGACGCCATGACCGCCACCGTGGACGGCCTCGCCCCCCGCGGAGAACTCGTGGTCGTCGGCGCCGACACCACCCCCCTCGCCGTCACCCCGGCCCAACTCCTGATGTCCGCCCGCACCATCCGCGGCCACCCCTCCGGCACCGCCCAGGACGTCCAGGACACCATGGCCTTCAGCACCCTCCACGACATCCGCCCCATGACCGAAACCCTCCCCCTCGCCCACGCCGAGCAGGCCTACCAGAAGATGCTCACCGGCCGGGCCCGCTTCCGGATGGTCCTCACCATGGGCTGACGGATCGCCGGTCAGGCTGTCACGGTGGGCGCTCAAGCGCTACGTGTAGGTCCTTGGTTCGGGTTCACTGGGGGTGCGGATATCTGGCATAGATGGGGCGTAAATGGGCCCACAAGCGTGGCCGTTTCGATCAGAATTGATCAAATTCTGTCCAATGGTGGGGACTGAGGGCTGGGGCTTTATGATCAGAAGATGATTACAGCTGTCGACGGCCCAAAGGGGCCGGGTGAAGACCCAGTTTCGCGGATCATAAAGGTAACTCCTGAACTCGCCGCTACCTTTCTCTCTCGAGCTTCGGTCAATCGACGCTTGGACCTGGGGCGAGTGAGGTCCTTGGCGGCGGCCATTATTCGCGGTGAATGGAAGCTTACTCACCAGGGGATCGCATTCGACGAAAACGGCGCACTGGTAGATGGTCAGCATCGCCTCCATGCGATTATCGAGGCTAATGTTTCAGTGAAGATGCTTGTTGTCTACGGGCTGTCCGAGGACGTCTTTCCGGTTCTCGACTCTGGCAAGAGTCGGAGTGCAGCGGATGCCCTGCTGTTGACTGGTGCGAAGTATCGCCCCCTGCTTTCCGCCACCATCCGTCACGTGATCCTCTTCAAGGAGATGCCGAACGACCAATGGAACGGCGTCCGGGCCTACGTATCGAACGATCGGATTCTGGCTGGATACAAGGAAGACAAGGACAGGTTTGAGGAGTCAGTGAGCGTCGGACGTGAGATCTCGAGGCACCTGTTCGCAAGTCAGACGGCGGTGGCAGTCGGATTCTTCGTGACCACGGAGGTGGGGCCGGCCGCAGACGTTGACGAGTGGATTTCTGGTCTCCGGACGGGTGCCAACTTGGATCCTGGAGATGCACGGCTCGCGCTGCGAGAGATTCCTGGAGAAGCGCAGAAGCGGAGCTCCAAGCGGAAGATGGACCTGCGGGATCAGGTGTCTATTTACATCAAGGCATGGAATGCCTGGGTTGATCCGAATAAGGCTGGAGAGCTTCGGCTTCGACGCTTGAGAAAGGGGGAGCGGATGCCGATGCCCGTGCGGGTTGGGTTTGAGCGCTAAAGGATAATCCGGGACATTCACGAGGTGCCGCTGCGGGCAATTACCATTCCGGCTGCTTTCACCACAACTACTTCCCGACCCAGGGATTTGGCAACTCGCTCGACGAAGTCGCGTGAAATAGACTGCGAGGAGCTATTCGAATTTTGAACGAAAACTACTACGCTTTCATCCTCCCATGAGGACCGGATGGCTTCCCAGCCGATCTTCGCGAATGATGATGCGATGAACTTTTCTTCAGTGATTCGGCGGACCTCCCTGGATGGCCGTCGAGGCTTCCCATCTGCCTGCAGCGAATATCTTTCTATGTCTGCCAGGCGGTGATCGAGCTGTCGGGCGATGAGGAGGATCTCCTCGGTCATATCGGCCTCGGAACGCTCAATCGCATTCGAGGTACTGTCCCCCGGTGTAATTGAGCTGATATTTTCTATGGCGCTTTCGAGCTCTGGCCAGCTCCTGTGGAAGGCGCGGTCCAGCCTTTCGCGCGGGATTGCTAAATGCCCCGAAGCGCCATTTAGGTCAACCAGGAGTTTCTGTACATCGTCTTTACTGTGTCCGACGATCGCTTGAAACTGGCTGAGAGGGCTGATGAGGTCAGTTACTCTCATGTCGATAAGGAATGGAATGACGTAGCTGTCGTTGACCTGCTTAGAAAGGGCTCCGGCTTCAAAATTTATCCAAGTGGAAGCTTGATTTTCCGGGGTGGTGCAAATTATCCCAAAATTTGCTTCCGAAAGCTCATCGGTTATCTGTCGCACTCCCCTCCTCCCTGCGGAAATGTCCAGGCTCGAGAACCATGGTTCGATATACTGAAGGACGTCAGGGAGCCAGTTCCAAAGAGCTTCTGCAGTTTTCTTGGATCGCTCACCGGACCAGCTCAGAAATATCTTGATTGCAGTCTCCATTTACTTCTCTGAGTAGGGAAATTGAACTATCCTAGGCTGGACTATCGTGCCGCCTTGCTGAGCAGTAAAGCCTGTTCCGCCTTGAGTGCCCCGTATGACTCGCGGACATACGACGGGAATCTGCTTCCCGGGTGGCGGATCGGAGCGGATTTACTTGGGCCGATATCGTTCCAGTTTGCCAGCAGGAGATCGTAGCTTGCCGCGTGTGCGCAAAACTCCAGAACTACTGGTGGCATTTCTTCCCCGATAATAAGATCGCCTCGGGCAGTGATGATCTTTCGCATCTCTTGAGCTGCAGGAGCGAAAACCAGCTCCACCCAACTGCGCCACTGGGCATCCTCCAGCGCCAACAGCGGTGCATCTGCTGAGGCGTCGTCGTTGCGTACAACGTGGTGCGTGCGATATTCGCTCCAGGCCATCTCGTTCGTTTCGGTGAGGACGAGAAGCGGGCCGTATAGATCTTTCAGTTGGCTGTTGACCCACTCGATTCGCGCTCTCCTCAGAGATCTACGGGTCTCTCCGTGGTGGTTCAGCCAGTAAGCTAGAACGGCAATCAAAATGCTGGCGCAGGCGGTTACCAGTGCTGCGGTCATCGGAATCTCCATGGCGCTGTTCGTGTGATATTGAAGCATGGAGAACCGCGACCTGGCTACCGTGCGGTCACGACTAGTTGCGGTGCGTGAGTGGCTGTCGGGGAGGTCCAGTAGATAGAGTGTTCGAATTCCCGCGATGCAGCCGTCTTCGATGACGGAGGTTGACACGAGCCCCAAGGTCCGGAACGACCGAGCCGTTCGCGTTGGAGCGTGTGGCAGGAATGCCGGAGCGCTGATCGCCCGTGAGTGGCAAGGGCTGCATGCGGTCCGCTGGGCTGGTGCGGGGCAACAGGGGCGGCCAGTCAAATTCTCTGCGAGGCCTGCCGGATGGCGTCGATGACGTGGGTTGCCCAGTCGACCGGGCGGTCGTGGCCGAGGAGGGTGGAGAGGTGGGTCATGCGGGTGCGGCGTTCGGTGGGGGTGGTGGTGAGGGCTCGGGTCAGTTGGGTGGTGAGGTCGTCGGGGGAGTGGGGGTCGGTGAGGAGGGCGGCGGGGGCGAACTGGGTGGCGGCGCCGGTGTGGTGGGAGAGGACCAGGATGCCCGGGTGGGGGAGGGTGGACTGGGCGGCGATGAACTCCTTGGCGGTCAGGTTCATTCCGTCCTGGAGCGACGTCACCCAGAAGACGTCGGCCGCCAGGTACTCGTCGACCACCTCGGCGAACGAGAGGCTGTGCGGACGGTAGTCGACGGGTTGCCAACCGGCCTGCTGCCAGCGGGCGTTGACTTCGGCTATCCGGTGTTCGAGCAGGTCGCGGGTGGTGTCGTAGGCGGTGATCCCCGGTTCGGGCGGCGGGCAGATCAGGCGGAAGGTCACCCGGCCGCGCAGGTCGGGGTGGGTGGTGAGCAGGCGGTCCAGGGCGTCGACCTTCTGGACGGGGGCCTTGGCGTAGTCGAGGCGTTCGACGGACAGCACCAGGTGGTCGACCGGCGGGCGGGGCGCGGGAGTTCGGGTCCGGGCGAGGGCTTCGACGGCCGGGCGGTCGACGCCGAGCGGGTGGACCCCGGTGCGGGGCGGGGAAGGGAGGGCGCGGCGGAAGTGCGATGCGAAGGCCGCGGTGTGGAAGCCGGCCCAGTCGAGGCAGGCGAGGGAGGCGCGCAGTTCGGCGGCGACCGGGAGGGTGGCGAACACCTCGGGGGCGGGGAACGGCGTGTGGTGGAACAGCCCGATGCGCAGGTCCGGTCGGGCGGCGCGGAGGAGGCCGGGGACCAGCCAGAGGTTGTAGTCGTGCAGCCAGACGGTCGCGCCGGGGGCAGCGCGAGTGGTGATGTGGTCGGCGAAGCGGGCGTTGACGGCACGGTAGGCGGCCCAGGAGTCGGCGTCGAGGACAGAGCGTTCCGGCTCGGACATCAGCACCGGCCAGAGGGTCTCCTTGCAGGCCCGGTGGAAGTAGCCGCTCCACTGCTCGGCACTCAGCGGGACGAGCGAGACCCGGTCGAGGGGCGGCGGCGCCGGGGCGGAGGTGGCGGCGACCCAGAGGCCCGGTAGGCCGTCGGCGAAGACGCTGGTCAGGGTGGGCAGGATGCCGTTGGGGCTGGCCGGCGGCCGGTGCTGCGGGGGCGGGCGGTGGTAGCCGACGACGAGTGCGTGCCGGGCCGGCGGCGGGGTGACCCAACCCAGAGCCTGAAGGGCCGTCAGGATGCCTGCCGCGCCGGGCCGGTCGGGACGGTGGACCAGCGGGTCGTTGCCGACCGCCGCGTCGAACGCGGCTTCCGCACCGCCCACGACCACGCCGTGCGTGCCGAGCCGGAACAGCGACAGGTCGTTGAGCGAGTCCCCGGCCACCAGGATCGACTCGGCCGGCCAGTTCAGCTTCTCCGCCAGCGCCCGCAGCGCCCCGCCCTTGGACGCCTCCGACGGCAGCACGTCGAAGTAGCGGTCGCCCGAGTACACCCAGGCCAGTCCCAACGCGGCCACCGCGGAGGCGAGTTCGTCGGTGAGCCCGTCCGGGTCCAGGTAGTACGAGCAGCGGCCGTCCTGCGGCACCTCGTCCTGGTACCGGAGCGCGGGGAAGCGCTCCAGTGCGGCCCGCACCTGCGGCGCTCCCGGCCAGCCGGCGCGCAGTTGCCCCTGCAGAGGTTCGACGGGGGAGAAGTCGACGCCGTCGAGGAGGGTGGCGCCGACGTCGGCGATGATCCACCGGGGGCGCGGGACGAGCGGGTCGCGCAGCACCTCCCGGGCGGAGTCCGGCCCGCGGCCGGTGGCGAACACCACCGTCACTTCGGGGTGGCGGGCCAGTGCCTCCCGCAGCCGCAGCCGGTCCTCGGCGTCGCCGCCGAGCAGGGTGCCGTCCAGATCCGTGACCAGAATCCTCGACATTCGACGGACGCTAACACGACGACCGGATGTGGTGAAGAGGTCACGCGGGGGTGCTGAGGAGGCGCTCCAGCCGAACTCCGCCGCGCGCAAGGGCCGCGCCCGGGCCCGGACGGCGGCGGATCCGCGGACCGTGGGCCGTGGGCCGTGGGCCATGGGCCGGGAGGGCTCGGCCGTCCAGCCGGCCGTGGACGACGGTCGGGTCGAAGCAGCCCGCTGCCATGGTGTCCATGGCGGGCCGCCGCCCGCCGGGGCGAGGTCCGCCGGAGGAGCCGTGCGGCGGGACTTCAAGGGCCGTCGTGTGCAGGGCGCGGGCGAGCCCCCCGGGGCGGTCGTCGGCCGAAGTGTCGCCGAGAGGGTGGCGACCGTCCCCGCTGGTCACGGGAGTCGCGCCAGCCAGCTCGGGAGCTCCGCCGCGCGCAGGGCCGCGCCGGAGCCGGGGCCGGTGACGGCGGCGGAGCCGCAGGCGGCGGCGACGGCCAGGCAGGCGGGCAGGTCGTGGCCGGACAGCAGGCCGTGGACGAGGCCCGCGTTGAAGCAGTCGCCGGCCGCCGTGGCGTCCACGGCCCGCACGGGCACGGCGGGGGTGTCGTACCGTTTGCCGCCGCGGACCGCGACGGCTCCCCGGGCGTCGCGCTTGACCACCAGGGTCGGTACCAGCGCGGCGAGTTCGGCGATCGCGTCGTCGAGGTCGGCCGCACCGGTCAGCCGGAGGGCCTCGGCGGCGTTCGGCGTGAAGACGTCGACCTCGGCGAGGATGCGGCGCACCGCCGGGTCCGTGAGCGAGGCCGGAACGTCGTGGCAGTCCATCACCACCAGCGCGCCTAGCTGCCCGGCAGCCCGAACGGCGGCCAATGTCGGCTCGTCCCACAGGAGTTGCGGGAACATCAGGATGCGCGGGCGGTACTGGCGCAGCAGCGGGACGAGTGGCTGCGGCGCCACCGCGTCCTGGTAGCTGACCATCGCCCGGTCGTCCGGCCCGGACAGCGCGACGGTCAGGCTCCGCACCGGGCCCGGGTGGTGCCGGAACGCCCGCTCGTCCAGACCCTCCGCCCGGGCCGCCGAGAGCACCTCGGCGCTGAACACGTCCGTGCCGAAGTCGACGCTCCACACGGCCGTCCGCCCGAGCCGGTGCACCGCCATGGCCAGGGTGTACGCGCCGCCCGGCACCAGGGCGAACCCGTCGGCGAACACCTCCCGGCCGGGCTCGGCCGGCCGGGGCAGGCCGTGGAACACCAGGTCCGCGAAGTAGGGCCCCGCGATCAGGACTTCACAGTCGTGCTGGTCGGCATCGCGCTCCATCGGAGGAGCATACGGCCGTGGCGGGGGCTCCGATCGGGCCATCTTCGGTCGTTCACGGGCGGGTTCCGGCCGTTGCCGGTGGGGGCCGGGGCAGCATCGGCCCGTAGGCGGAGGTGGAGGCGGGGTCGGAAGGGAGCAGGGATGTCGGACTGTTCGAGTGCGCTGGTGCTCGGTTCGTCGCGCGGGATCGGGGCGGCGACGGCGCGGGCGTTGGACGCGCAGGGGTGTCGGGTGGTGCTGCACGGGCGGACGCCGAGTGCGGGGCTGGTCGGGTTGGGGCGGGAGCTGGGGGCGCCGACGGTGGCGTTCGACCTGGCGGACGCGGCGGCGGTGCGGCGCGGGGTGGCGGACGTGGTGGCCGAGCACGGGCTGCCGCAGGTGGTGGTGTTCAGTGCGGGCGTGAACCGGGTGGTGGCGTTCGAGGAGGCGTCGCGGGCCGACGTCGCGGACGCGTTCGGGGTGAACGTGTGGGGCGCGGTGGGGGTGCTGCAGGAGCTGCTGCCGAAGATGGTCGCGCAGGGTGGCGGCGCGGTGGTGCTGGTGTCGTCGATCCGGGGCGTCGACGGCCTGGCCAGTGACCGGACGGTGTTCTACTCCATGGCGAAGGCGGCGCTGGGCAACCTGACCGTCTCGCTGGCCAAGCGCTACGCGCCGACCGTGCGGGTCAACGCCGTCGCCCCGGGCTTCACCGTTACCGACATGGTCGCGACCTGGGACGAAGGGGCGTGGCGGCAGGCCCGCGGCAACCTGCTCGGGCGGCCCGCGGAGCCGGCGGAGGTCGCCGCGGCGGTGGCGTTCCTCGCCTCGGACGCCGCCCGGCACATCACCGGCCAGACCCTGGTCGTCGACGGAGGGTACGGCCTGGCCGGCAAGTAGCGCACGGCCGGCAGGTGGAGCACGGCCGGCAGGTAACGCACGGCCCGGCCGGAAAGCAGCGCACGGCCCGGCCGGCCAGCGGAGCGCCGCCGACCTCACTCGAAAGAGTGGCGGCGGCGTCGCCGTGCCCGCCCTGCCGCCCCGGGAACGGGCCAGGTAGGCGGGCCCGGCGGGGTCGTGCGGCCGATCGGCGCAACCGCCGGTTCGGCCCGCGCGGGCCGAACCTAGGCTCCTCGGTAGCTCGACGAACAGCTGGCGACAGCTGGGAGGAAGGCAGGTGGGAGACATGGACACCGGCCCGACGATCACCGTCTATCTGGGCGCACGGCCCAACACCCCCAAGGTCTGGACGCTTCAGCAGGCGGTCGGCAAGATGCGCGCGCCAGGCGCCGCCTGGTCGTACGTGCACACCGGCCAGCACTTCGACCCACGCCTCGGGCAGGGCCTGTGCGACGAGCTCGACCTGCACGTGGACCGGTGGCTGCGCTGCGGCGACGCCGCCAGCGACGCCGAGCAGCTCGGCCGGCTCTGCGCCCTGGTCGAGCGCGACCTCGACCGGCACCCGGCGGAGGCAGTGGTGGTGGTCGGCGACGTGAACTCCACCGTCGCCGCCGCGCTGGTCGCCGCCCGCCGGGGCACCCCCGTGATCCACCTGGAGGCGGGCCTGCGCTCGCCCGACCGCACACCCGAGGAGGCCAACCGCCGCATCGTCACCGCCTGCACCGACCATCACCTGGCCACCACCGCCGAGGCCGTGGACGCGCTGCACGGCGAAGGCGTGCCGGCCGGGCAGGTGCACTTCGTCGGCAACCCGATGGCCGAGTGCCACCTCGCGCACCACGACCCCGACCGGGATGCCGCCGTCCTGGACGGCCTCGGCCTCACCCGCGGCGGGTACGTGCTGGCGACGCTGCACAAGCCGGCCGCGCTCAGCCACCCCAAACCGGTGCTGGACGTGCTGCGCGACCTGTCGACGCACGGCCTGCCGCCGGTGCTCCCGCTGCACCCGCGGGCCGCGGCGCACCTGGCCGACCACGGCCTGCTCGACGGCGGCCTGCGCGAACGGGTGCTGCCGCCGCAGCCGTACCTGACCTTCGGGGCGCTGCTGCGGGGCTGCGCGTTCGTGGTGACCGACTCCGACGGCGTCCAGGAGGAGGCCGCCGCCGCCAAGGTCGCCTGCCTGGCCACCGTGCCCGGCAACGCCCGCGACGTCACCCGGGCCTGCGGCAGCACGCACTTCGCCGACAGCTGGCTGCACCTGCCGACCCCGCGGATCCTCGCGCTGGCCGCCGACCGGCCCACCCGCCGCCCCGAACGCTGG
>NZ_BMRI01000002.1:146900-165613 GCF_014648555.1 Kitasatospora griseola | reverse complement strand
GACGCCCGGGTCAGCGACCGGACGGCCACCGCCCTCGACGGCATCCTGCCCACGCTGCCGCACCGCGGCGTCCACCCCCGCGCGGAGCGCCTGTGCTCCCCCTCGAAAACCCCTCGGACGGAGGGCTGACTCATGAGCAGGCTCCTGCATGTGCCGTTCACCGGCGCCGACCGTGAATTCGACGACATCGGCCCGGAGATGATGACGGCGATCGAAAAGGTCTTCCGCTCGGGTCAGGTGATGAACGGGGAATCCGTGCACCGCCTGGAACAGACCCTGGCGGACCTCGCCGGCCGCGCCCACGCCCGGGTGGTGAACTCGGGCACCGACGCGGTGTACTTCGCCCTGGTGGCGGCCGGCATCGGCGAGGGCGACGAGGTGCTGGTCGGCGACATCTCGTTCGTCGCGACGCTGCACGCGATCGTCCGGACCGGCGCGACCCCGGTGTTCGTCGACGTGACCGACGAGGGCACCATCGACCTCGACCTGGCCGAGGAGGCCGTCGGGCCGCGCACCAAGGCGCTGGTGATGGTGCAGCTGTACGGGCGGATGGCCGCGCCCGACCCGGTGGAGAAGTTCGCCCGGGCGCACGGCCTGGCGCTGGTCGAGGACGCGGCGCAGTCGCTGGGCGCCGAGGTGTCCGGGCGACGCAGCGGCACGCTGGGGCTGGCCGGTTGCCACAGCTTCGACGCGATGAAGGTGATCCCCGCGCCGGGAACGGGCGGTGTGGTGCTGACGGACGACCCGGCGGTCGCCGACAGCGTCGAACAGCTGCGCCGCTGGGGCTTCTCGCACGCCGGCACCGTGGTGCGGCTGGGGCACAACTCGCAGATGTCCTCGCTGACCGCCGCCGTCCTCGCGGTCAAACTCGACCAGGAGGAACGGTGGTTGAAGCAGCGCCGGGCGACCGCCTCGACCTACTCGGCAGCCTTCGGCGACCTCGGGTGCGGCCTGCCGGAGCACGGCTCGTTCCGCGAGAACATCTTCCACAAGTACGTCCTGCGCACCCCGCGCCGGGACGAGCTGGCCGCCGCCCTGAAGGCCGCCGGCGTCGAGACGCTCGTGCACTACCCGTACGCGCTGCACGAACTGCCGTTCATGGCACGGCACCCGCACCGGGTGGTCGGCGACGGCCGGGCGAAGAAGCACGCCGGCGAGGTGATCTCGCTGCCGATCCACCCCTACCTCACCGACCAGGAGATCGACCACGTCGTGACCAGCACCCGCGAAGTGCTCGCCGCGGCCGGCCGATGAACAGGCGGAGGACACCATGACCACCACCGGGCAGGTCCGCTACCAGTTCGAGTACGAGGACCCGATCCGCTGCGCCTTCATCGGCGCCGGCGGGCACTCGTACCGGAACATCTACCCGTCGTTCCAGTACGCCCCGGTCGACCTGCGGGCGATCTGCGACCTCGACGGCGACCGGGCCGCCAAGTACGCGCGGATCTTCGGCGCCGCCCACACCTACACCGACCACCGGGAGATGCTGGAGCGGGAGCGGCCGACCGCGGTGTTCATCGTGACGGCGTACGACCCGGACGGGCGGCTCCAGGCCGTCGACCTGGCGCTGGACTGCCTGGCGGCCGGGGCGCACGTCTGGATGGAGAAACCCACCGCGACGTCGACCGCCGAGGTCGAGCAGCTCCAGGCAGCGGCGCGCAGCGCCGGCCGCACCGTGGTGACCGGGATGAAGACGGTGTTCTCGCCGGTGATGTCCCGGGTGAAGGAGATCGTCTCCGGGGCGGAGTTCGGCGGGCCCTCGTCGATCTCCGTCCGCTACCCGCTGTCGATGCCGGCGTACGAACGGCGCACCGACCTGGCGGCGATGAACTGGTTCCTGGACTGCATCTTCCATCCGGCCGCCGTGCTGCTCCACCTGATGGGCCCGCTCGACCGGATCAGCCACGAGTGGGAGGAGCGCACCGGGGCCAGCGTCACCGTGATGCGGTTCGAGTCGGGCGCGATCGGGACGCTGCACCTCACGGCGGGGGAGTCGCCGAGCAGCCCGTCCAGCCGGGTGGAGGTGATCGGCGACAACGCCAACGTGGTGGTGGAGAACGGGACTTCGGTCACCTACTATCGTCCGACGCCGGCCCGCGCGTACGGCCGCACTGGGTCGTTCCTGGTGCCGACGGAGAGCGCGCCGCTGCACTGGGAGCCCGAGTACTCCTACGGGCAGCTCTACAACAAGAACCTCTTCTACCTGGGATACGTCGACGAGATCGGCTACTTCTGCGACTGCGTGCGGAACGGCACCACCCCCGAACTCGGGTCGCTCGATCAGGCGTTCCACATCCTGCAGCTCTTCGAGGCCTACCGCCGCGCCGAGCCGGGGACGTGGACGACCGTCAAGGTGTGACGGGGCGACCCGGCAGCGACCCCGCCGGCGGCTGCGGCCGGCGGGGTCCTGGCGGTGCCGGTCTCAGGCGAGGGTGACCGAGACGGGCAGCTTCTTGATGCCGTTGACGAAGTTGGAGCGGACCCGGGGGACGTCGCCGGCCAGCTCGATCGAGGCCAGGCGGGGGATGAGCTCCTCGAACATGATGCGGATCTCGGTGCGGGCGAGCAGGTTGCCCAGGCACAGGTGAGGGCTGCCCTTGCCGAAGGTGATGTGGTCGTTGTCCTGCCGGGTGACGTCGAAGTCGTAGGGGTTGCCGAAGACCTCCTCGTCGCGGTTGCCGGAGGCGAACCACATGACGACCTTGTCGCCCTCCTTGATGTTCTTGCCGCCGAGCTCGACGTCGCGGGTGGCGGTGCGGCGGAAGTGGTAGACGGGGGAGGACCAGCGCAGGAACTCCTCGACCGCGGCGGGGATCAGCGAGGGGTCCTGCTGGAGGCGGGCGAGCTGCTCGGGGTGCTGGAGCAGGGCCAGCATGGAGTGGCTGATGGTGTGGCGGGTGGTCTCGTTGCCGGCCACCACCAGCAGCAGGAAGTAGTTGTCGAAGTCCTGCGCGGACAGCGGCACGCCGTCCTTCGGGGTCTCGTTGACCAGCCGGGAGATCAGGTCGGTGCCCGCTCCGCCGCGGCGCTGCGCGGCGAGTTCGCGGCCGTAGGCGAACACCTCCAGCGAGGCGGGGGAGCGGAACGGCAGGTCGCGGTACTTCTCGCTCTCCGCGGAGTGCAGCAGGACGTCGGCGTAGTCGGGGTCGGTGTTGCCGATGATCCGGTTGCCCCAGTCGATGAGCTGCTGGTTGTCCTCCGGCGGGACGTCCAGCAGCCGGGCCAGGACGTTGATCGGGAAGTCGGCGGAGACCTCCTTGACGAAGTCGAAGGTGCCCTTGGCGAGCGCGGCGTCCAGCGTGGTGGCGGTCAGGCCGCGCAGGAAGTCGGCGTAGCTGTTGATCACGCTCGCGCCGAACTGGCGCTGCAGCAGGCTGCGCAGGGCGCGGTGGCGGACGCCGTCGAGCTCCAGGATGGAGGCGCGCTTCTTGATCTGGTCGTCGTCGACCTCCTCCAGGTTGACGAACCGGGCGGAGGTGAAGGTCTCGGCGTCGCGGTCGACGCGGGCGATGTCGGCGTGCTTGGTGAGCGCCCAGAAGCCGGAGTTGGGCGCCTCCTCCGCCTGCCAGTGCACCGGGTCCTGGTGGCGCAGGGTGTGGAACATCCGCCACGGGGTGACGCCGTCGGTGAAGTTGTCGAGATCGGCCAGGTTCACCTGGTCCAGCGGCATCGGCTCGGACGCGGCGGACCGGTCGGGTGCGGTGGTCATGGGTTCGCTCCTCGGCTTACAGGTGGTAGGCGTACTCGGTGAACTCCCAGTCGGTGACGTGCCGATGGAAGCGGGCGACCTCGTCGCGCTTGTACGAGAGGTAGGCGGTGGTGAAGTCCTTGCCGAGCAGCTCGGTCAGCGCGGTGTCGGCCTCCAGCGCGTCGAGCGCGTCGGGCAGCGACTGCGGCAGCACCGGGGACTTGGCGGGGTCGTAGCCGTAGCCCTCCAGCGGGGCGGGCGGCTCGTCGCCGGCCACCACGCCGAGCAGCGCCGCCGCGACGGTGCCGGCGATCAGCAGGTAGGGGTTGGCGCTGGCGTCCCCGAGGCGCAGTTCGAAGCGGGAGCCGGCGCCGCGCTCCGGCGGGATGCGGACCATGGCGCTGCGGTTGTCCAGGCCCCAGTCGATCAGCCAGGGGGCGAGGGTGTCGGGGCCGAAGCGCTTGTAGGAGTTGACCGTCGGGTTGGACAGCGCGGCGAGCGCGGGGGCGTGGGCGAGGATGCCGGCCACCGCGTGCCGGGCGGTGGTGCTCAGGCCGTACGGCGCGGACGGGTCGTCGAACAGGTTGCCGCCCTCGTCGTCGGTGCAGGACAGGTGCAGGTGGAAGCCGGAGCCGCCGGCGCCCATGAACGGCTTGGCCATGAAGGTGGCCAACCGGCCTTCCTGGCGGGCCAGTTCCTTGACGGCGGCCTTGAAGCGGAAGGCCCGGTCGGCGGCCGACATGGCGTCCGAGTGGGTCAGGTTGATCTCGAACTGCGAGCCGTCGAACTCGTGGTTGCCGCTGGTGACGCCGATGTTCAGCTCGCGCAGTTGGCGCAGGGTGCGCAGCAGGTGGTTGTCGCCGTCGGCGCGCAGGCCCGCGGTGTAGACGACGCCGGCGGCGTCGCTGTAGCGGCGCCAGCCGCGGGCGGTGTCGGGGGCCGGGTCGCACAGGAAGTACTCGAGCTCCGGTCCGACGACCGGGTGCAGCCCGTACTCGCGGGCCCGGTCGACGACGGCGCGCAGCAGGTCGCGGGGTGACTCGGGGGCGGGGCGTCCGGTGGCCGGGTCGGTGACGTCGCCGAGGCAGGAGGCGACGCCGGGCTCCCAGGGCAGCGGGGTGAGGGTGTCGAGGTCGGGGCGGACGCAGATGTCGGGCAGGCCCGCGTCCAGGCCGCCGGGGACGGGGACGACGTCGCCCTGCGGGCTGGTGTGGTAGACGGCGCGGCAGAACGCGAGGCCGTGGTCGCAGGCCGAGGGCAGGTGGTCCAGCAGCACGTCCCGGGCCCGTTCGGTGCCGATCAGGTCGGGATAGGTCACCCGGACCACGTCGATGCCCTGGGCGGCCAGCCGCTCCATGTGCTGGCGGACGGGCGGGGTGTCGGATGCGCTCACCGGTGTCTCCTGTGGGGAAGTGTGGGGCGCCGCCCGGGGCGCGGGGGTGCGGCTGCTCGCGGCGCTGGGCTGTACCGATCGAGAGACACCGGAGTTCGCGGCCCTGGGGGGAGGGGGTGCGGCGGCGTCGGGACTGCGGGGGAGGCGCAGGAACCGCTCGCTGTTGGTGGCCAACCGTAGAGACGCAGGTCACCGCCCCGCAAGGGGTCCGACGCAGAAATTTATCCATCCGTATAGCTATTGACCCGGGGTCGACCGGTTCCTATGTTGTTTGACGCCAAATGACTTTCCCGGCGCCCCCTCAGCCCCACCCACCCCCAGGAGGACCGGCCATGCAGGTCGTCGTCGACATGAACAAGTGCCAGGACCACGGCCAGTGCGTCTTCGCCGCCCCCGACGTCTTCTCCTTCGACGAAACCGGCCGGCTCGCGTACGTCGCCGACCCCGACGAGGCCCTGCGCGCCGACGTCGAGGAGGCCGCCGACGTGTGCCCGCTGCAGGCCATCCGGATCGAAGGCTGACCCGGTGAGCACCGCACCCGTCGTGGTCGCCGGCGCCTCCATGGCCGGCCTGCGCACCGCCGAACAGCTGCGCGCCGCCGGCTGGACCGGCCCGATCACCCTCGTCGGCGACGAACCCCACGCGCCGTACAACCGGCCCCCGCTGTCCAAGGAGGTCCTGGCCGGCAAGGCCGGGTTCGACTCGCTCGCCTTCCGCCCCCGGGCCGCCGTCGCCGACGTCGAGTGGCGGCTCGGGACCTCGGTGGTCCGCGCCGACCTCGCGCGGCAGGCCGTCGAGCTCTCCGACGGCGGGAGCCTGTCGTACACCGCACTGGTCGCCGCCACCGGCATGCGCCCGCGCCGCCTGCGCTGCCCCGGCCCCACCGCCGGACGGCACACCGTCCGCACCCTGGACGACGCCCAGGCGCTGCGCGAAGCACTGACCGCACCCGGCGTGCGGGTGGTGGTGGTCGGTGCCGGCTTCATCGGCTGCGAGGTCGCCGCCACCGCCATGGCCCTCGGCGCCGCCGAGGTCACCGTGGTCGACCCGCTGCCGCTGCCGATGGCCGGACCGCTCGGCGAACTGCTCGGTGGCGCGCTGAAGCGCCGTCACGAACAGCGCGGCGTCCGCTTCGCGCTCGGCTGCGGCGTCACCGGCTTCGAGGGCGAGGGCCGCGTCACCGGCGTGGCGCTCGCCGACGGCCGGGTGCTGCCCGCCGACGTGGTGGTGGAGTCGGTCGGCTCGATCGCCAACACCGAATGGCTCGACGGCAACGGACTCGACCTCGCCGACGGCGTCCTCACCGACGAGCACCTGCGGGTCGGCGGCCGGCCCGAGGTGGTCGCCGTCGGCGACGTCGCCCGCTTCCCCAACGCCCGCTACGACGGCGTGCCCCGCCGCGTCGAGCACTGGTCGATCCCCACCGACACCGCCAAGCACGCCGCCAGGGTGCTGGTCGCCCACCTCGCCGGCACCCAGCACGGCCTCGACCCGTTCGCGCCGCTGCCGACCTTCTGGAGCGACCAGCACGACTTCCGCCTCCAGTCCTTCGGCGCCCCCGCCCTCGGCCGCGAGGACGTGCGCGTCCTGGACGGCGACCCCGACGGGGACGTCCTGGTCGGCTACCACCACCGCGACCGCCTGATCGGCGTCGTCGCCCTCGGCGGCCAGCAGGCCGCGGCCGCCGCCGCCCGCTACCGCGCCGAGCTGCTCCGGCAGCCCGCCCCCACCGCGTAAGGAATCCAAGTGGCCAGTGTCCGTGGGTACTTCCACCCCAAGACCGCGACGGGCTCCTCGTCGCTGATCCCCTCGCCGCCGTGGCACTACTCCGGCGACCTGCTCACCGTCGAGTACCGCACCGACCCGGAGCGGGTGCGCGAACTGCTGCCCGAGCCGCTGGAGCTCGCCGACGAGGACCCCGGCGCCGTCGCGCTGATCTGGGCCGACTGGCAGTCCTGCTCCGCCTCCGGGCAGGAACTGCTCGACCCGGTGCTCTCCCAGTACAAGGAGGCGTTCGCCGTGGTCCGCTGCAAGTTCCAGGGGCAGACGTACTCGCGCTGCGTGTACATCTGGGTCGACAAGGACTTCGCGATCGCCCGCGGCCTGCACCAGGGCTACCCGAAGAAGCTCGGCTCGATCCACCAGACCCGCCCGCACGTCTACGGCCCCGCGCCGCGGATCGAGGCCGGCGCCCGGTTCGGCGCCACCCTCGCCGCCGCCGACCGGCGCCTCGCCCAGGCCGTCGTCACGCTGCGCGAGCCGTCCACGACCAACGGGTTCGTCAACGGCCACCCGATGGCGCACCACCGCTGGCTGCCGTCGATCGAGAAGGGCCGGGGCCTCGCCCTGGACGAGCTGGTCTCCTCCGGCGCCGCCTCCTTCGAGGCCGGACCGGCCTGGGTCGGCGACTTCGACCTGGAGCTGTTCGAGTCGCCCACCGAGGAGCTCGCCCGGCTGGAGATCCGCGAACCCATCGCCGCCTACTACCGGCAGGTCGGCGTGGTCTGGGACGGCGGCCGACTGCTCGCCTCCAACACCACCACCGTCGGTCAGTGAATGCCCGTGCCCAGCAAGGAAATTGACGCAATGAGCGGACACCTCACCACCGTCGCCGGGGTCGCCGTCGACACCCGGCACTGGATCGGCGGCGAACGCGTCGCCTCCGCCGCGACCTTCACCGACCACTCGCCGATCGACGGCGGCGTGCTCGGCGAGATCGCCCGCGGCACCGCGACGGAGGCGCACGCCGCCGTCGCCGCCGCCAAGGCCGCCTTCCCCGGTTGGGCCGCCACCCCGCGCGCCGAGCGGGCCCGGCTGCTGCACGCCGTCGCCGACGGCGTCGAGCGGCGGCTGGAGGACCTGGCCGTCGTGGAGACCGCCGACAACGGCGCCCTGCTGCGCTCGCACCGGCGCGGCGTCATGCCCCGGGTCGCGCACAACTTCCGGTTCTTCGCCGACTGGCTGCTGACCCTCGACCACGAGGACTTCGACACCCGCGGCCACACCAACCACGTCAGCTGGGACCCGGCCGGCCCGTGCGTGCTGATCACGCCGTGGAACGCCCCGCTGATGCTGGCCACCTGGAAGATCGCCCCGGCGCTGGCGGCCGGCAACACGGTCGTCCTCAAGCCCGCCGAGTGGACGCCGATGACGGCCTCGCTGCTCGCCGACATCGCCGCCGAGGCCGGGCTGCCGGCCGGCGTCCTCAACGTGGTGCAGGGCCTCGGCCCGGAGATCGGCGACGCGCTGACCTCGCACCCCGACGTGCGCCGGATCAGCTTCACCGGCTCCGTCCCCACCGCCAAGCACATCGCCGCGTCCGCTGCCGCCAACCTCACCCCGCTCAGCCTCGAACTCGGCGGCAAGTCCCCGCTGTTGGTCTTCGCCGACGCCGACCTCGACCTCGCCGTCGAGCTCGCCGTCGAGCAGTACGACAACGCCGGGCAGGTCTGCCTGGCCGCCACCCGGCTGCTGGTCGAGGAGTCCGTCGCCGAGGAGTTCACCCGCCGTTTCGTCGAGAGGGCCGGGCAGCTGAAGCAGGGCGACCCGCGCGAGCTGCCGACCGACCTCGGCCCGAACATCCACGAGCGCCAGCTGGAGAAGATCGACGGCTTCGTGCAGCGTGCGATCGGCGCCGGAGCCCGCGCCGTCATCGGCGGCGAGCGCCTGGCCGGCCAGTTCTACGCGCCGACGCTGCTCACCGACGTCGCGCAGGACTCGGAGATCGTCCAGGAGGAGGTCTTCGGCCCCGTCCTGACGCTGCAGACCTTCCGCGACGAGGCCGAGGCCGTCCGCCTCGCCAACGACACCCGGTTCGGCCTGGCCGCCACCCTCGCCACCGGCTCGCGCGAGCGCGCCGACCGCGTCACCGGGCAGCTGGTCGCGGGCACCGTCTGGGTCAACTGCTTCTTCGTCCGCGACCTCCAGGCCCCGTTCGGCGGCTCCCGGCACTCGGGCGTCGGCCGCGAGGGCGGCACCTGGAGCTTCGACTTCTACTGCGACGTCAAGAACACCGTCACCGCGCCGAAGGGATGGCAGGAGAATGGGTGAGATCGTCGGGGCGGGCCTGCTCGCCCACGTCCCCACCGTGGTGCTTCCCGAGGAGATCCGGCGGGAGCTGAACGAGGGCCGGGAGATCACCCTCGTCACCGGCCTCCGACAGCTGCGCGAGGAGGTGTTCGGGCGGGACGACTACGACACCGTGGTGGTGCTGGACTCGCACTGGGCGACCACTGTCGAGTTCGTGGTCACCGCGCAGCAGCGCCGGGCCGGGCTGTTCACCTCCGAGGAACTGCCGCGCGGCATGTGCCGGATGCCCTACGACTTCCCCGGCGACCCCGAACTCGCCCACAACATCGCGTCGTTCGCCGACAGGCACGGCACCTGGATCACCCCGATCGACGACCCGTACCTGCCGATCTTCTACGCCACCGTCAACCTGTGGAAGTACCTCGGCGAGGGCCTGCCCGACAAGCGCTGGGTGACCATCGGCGTCTGCCAGACCGGCGACGCGGAGGACCACCTGCGGCTCGGCCGCGCGCTGGCCGACGGCATCGCCGCCACCCCGGGCCGCCGGGTGCTGCTGATCGCCTCCGGCGCGCTGTCGCACACCTTCTGGCCGCTGCGCGAGCTGCGGGGGCACGAGTCCAGCGACCCGTCGCACATCTTCACGCCCGAGGCGCGGGCCGCCGACGAGCAGCGGATCGAGTGGTTCAAGGACGGCCGCCACGACCAGGTCCTGGACACCATGGACGAGTTCGGGAAGTACAAGCCCGAGGCCCGGTTCGCCCACTACCTGATGATGGCCGGCGCGCTCGGCGAGCGGGAGTGCACCGCCAGGGCCCGCCAGTACGGCGAGTACGAGAACTCCATCGGCACCGGCCAGGTCCACCTCTGGTTCGACCGCCCGGACGACGGCTGGACCGGCGCCGGACTGCCCGAGGACGCACCCCGCCACCCCCACCGCCTCACCTGAGAAAGGCCCCCGCCATGCCCGAGTACCGCCGCATCCTGCTCGACGGCGCCGTCGTCGAGACCGTCCGCGACGGCGAGGAACTGGTCGCCGGTGACGGCCGCCGGGTCGCCGTCGCCGACGCCCACCACCTGCCGCCCGTGGTGCCGTCCAAGGTGATCGCCGTCCACCTCAACCACCGCAGCCGGGTGGAGGAGTTCCGGATCGGCCTGCCCGACACCCCCACCTACTTCCACAAGCCGACCTCCTCGCTGAACTCGCACGGCGGCGCGATCGTCCGCCCCGAGGGCTGCAAGTGGCTCAACTACGAGGGCGAGGTGGCGATCGTCATCGGGAGGACCGCGCGCAACATCTCCCCCGAGGAGGCGGGCGACCACATCGCCGGCTACACCGTCGCCAACGACTACGGCCTGCACGACTTCCGGGACACCGACGCCGGCTCGATGCTCCGGGTCAAGGGCGCCGACACGCTGTGCCCGCTCGGCCCCGGCCTGGTCACCGACTGGGACTTCCGGGGGAAGAAGCTGCGCACCTACGTCAACGGCGAGGTGGTCCAGGACGGCTCCACCGGCGAGATGACCTGGGACATGCACTACCTGGTCGCCGACATCGCCCGCACCATCACGCTGTACCCCGGCGACGTGCTGCTCTCCGGCACGCCCGCGAACTCCCGTCCGGTGCAGCCGGGCGACGTCGTCGAGGTGGAGGTCGAGGGCCTCGGCCGGCTCACCAACCACATCGTCACCGGCCCGACGGCGATCCGCACCGACGTGGGCGCGCAGCCCACCGAGTCGGAGGAAGTGCTGTCCACCGCGCTCGGCGGGGACTGGGAGTTCCGCGGCATCCGGCCGCCGAAGCGCTGAACCGGTGCCTCCCGGTAGGGTCGCGGCCATGAACGACCCGAAGCCCCCCACCCGCAAGCGCGTCACCAACTACGGGACGGGCCGCACCGCGCTGCTGGAGGCGGCGGTGCGGGTGGTGGCCCGGGGCGGGCTGCGCAACCTCACCTACCGGGCCGTCGCGGAGGAGGCCGGGGTCACCCACGGCCTGGTGGTGCACCACTTCGGTTCGCGGGACGCGCTGATCGAGGAGGCGGTGGCGCACGCCATCCGCTCCTCGCTGAGCAGCAGCGCGCTGGAGGCCGGCACGGGGGGCCCGGCCGAGTTCGCGGCGGGCCTGGCCGACATGGTCGAGGCCGGGCCCGAACTGCAGGTGTTCCAGTACGAGTTGCTGCTGGAGGCGCGCCGCCGGCCGGAACTGCTGGCGCACCTGCGCGGGCTGTACGAGGAGTACTTCGAGGCCAGCCGGCGCGAGCTGGACCGGATTCTGCCCGGCCCGGTGAGCCCCGGCCTGTCCCGGCTGGTGTTCGCCGCGCTGGAGGGCCTGGTGCTGCACCAGCTGGTGTTCGGCGAACGGGCGGCCACCGAGGGCGCGCTGGCCGAACTCCGCGGCCTGCTGGAGGGTTTGGCGTCCCGCGCGGACTCGGAGCCGGACGAGCGCTGACCTGCGCGGCCCGCTTCGAACTGTTACCGCGCGAGCGGTGCGAAACCCTTGCCAAACGGACTGCCTGCCTCCACGATGAGGCAACTCGTTTGACCTGAAACGATTCCCCCCACTTCGATCTGGCAGGTGATCCGTGTGGACAGTCAGACGGCTTCCCGTGAACGGACCGTGCGGCACGCCCCCACCAGTGCCACCCTCAAGCCCAACGCCCTCGGCGTCCTGGGCATCCTCTTCTTCGTCCTGTCCGGCCAGGCCCCGCTGACCGGCATCGCCGGCGCCGCCCCCATCTCGGTCGCCATCGGCAACGGCGCCGGCACCCCCGCCGCCTACGTGGTGGCCGGCGTCGTCATCCTGTTGTTCTCCGTCGGCTTCATCGCGATGGGACGGCACGTCGTCGACGCGGGCGCCTTCTACACCTACATCGGCACAGGCCTCGGCCGGTCCGCCGGGGCGGGCGGCGCGAGCGTCGCGCTGTTCGCCTACTGCGCCATCCAGGCCGGCATGTACGGCCTGTACGGCTCCATCGTCTCCTCGTTGGTCGCCGACCACACCTCGCTCGACCTGCCCTGGTGGGTCTACACCTTGGTCACCATGGCCGTGGTGCAGGCGCTCGGCGCCGCCGGCATCGAGATGGGCGCCAAGGTGCTCGCCGCCTTCGTGCTCGCCGAGTTCAGCATCCTGCTGGTCTTCGGCCTGGTCACGCTGTTCAAGGGCGGCGGCCCCGAGGGCCTCGGCGTGGCCGAGAGCTTCTCCCCGTCCGCCGCCCTGCAGGGCGCGCCCGGCATCGCCGTGATGTTCGCCCTGGCGTCCATGTTCGGCTTCGAGGCCACCGCCATCTACGGCGAGGAGGCCCGCGAGCCGAAGAAGACCGTGCCGCGCGCCACCTACCTCTCGGTGCTGGTGGTCACCGGATTCTTCGCCCTCACCTCCTGGTCGCTGATCTCCGCGCACGGCGCGTCCAAGGCCCCCGGGGCCGCCAACGCGGCGCTGGCCGCCGGCGACTCCGCCGGATTCGTGTTCGCCCCCATCGCCGACCTGTTCGGCGGCTGGGTCAACAGCGTCCTGCCGGTCCTGCTGGCCACCTCGCTGTTCGCCGGCGTCCTCACCTTCCACAACTCCGCCGCCCGCTACCTGTTCTGCCTCGGCCGGGACGGCCAACTCCCGTCCTCGCTGGCCCGGTTGAACGTCCGGCACGCCCCCGCCGCGGCAGGCAGGGTGCAGACCGTCATCGCCGTGCTGCTGATCGCGCCGTTCGCGATCGCCGGGCAGGACCCGGTGCTGACCCTGTTCTCCTGGTTCAGCGGCCTCGCCGTCCTCGCCATGATGCTGCTCTACCTGCTGACCTCGGTCTCCGTGGTGGTGTTCTTCCGCCGAAACCGGGTCGACACCCGGCCGTGGAACACCGTGATCGCCCCCGTGCTGGGCGCACTCGGCATCGCCGGCGCCATCTGGCTGATCCTCGCCAACTTCACCACTCTGATCGGCGGACAGCTCGGCACCGCCCTGTGGCTGGTCCTGTCGGTGCCCGTGGTGCTGGCGGCCGGAGTGGTCAACCAGCGGATCCGGCAACGGCGTTCGCACACCTGACTCACCGTGGGGCGCGCGCCCGGCCGTCGGGCGCGCGCCCACCCTTCCTGGAGGACCGCATGACCCACGAGGACTGGCTGCACCGGGCCGAGACGCTGCGCCCCGTCACCACGCACCTGATCGACGGCGCCGACGAGGCCGGCGGCGGCGCGGCGTTCGCCGTGGTGTCGCCCCGGGACGGCCGAGTGCTGGCCGAGGTCGCCGACGCCGGGGCCGCCGAGGTCGACGCGGCCGTCGCCGCCGCCCGCCGGGCCTTCGACCACGGCCCCTGGCCGCGGCTCGCCCCCGCCGAACGCGGCAGGGTGCTGCTGCGCTTCGCCGACCTGCTGGAGCAGCACCGGGCCGAACTCGCGCTCACCGTCAGCCTGGAGATGGGCAAGCCCGTCACCGACGCGCACGACATCGAACTGCGCGCCGTCATCAACACCTTCCGCTGGTACGGCGGCCTCGCCGACAAACTCACCGACGAAGCCCCGCACACCGCGCCCGACGCGCTCGCCCTGGTCACCCGCGAGCCCGCCGGCGTCGTCGGCGCGGTCGTCCCCTGGAACTTCCCGCTCACCCTGGCCGGTTGGAAGATCGCGCCCGCGCTGGCCGCCGGCTGCACGGTGGTGCTCAAGCCCTCGGAGCACTCGCCGCTGTCCGCGCTGCGGCTCGGCCGGATCGGCCTGGAGGCCGGACTGCCGCCCGGCGTGCTCAACATCGTCGCCGGCGACGGCCCGGTGGCCGGCCGGGCCCTCGGCCTGCACCCCGACGTGGACGTCCTCGCGTTCACCGGCTCCACCGCCGTCGGCCGTCAATTCCTGCACTACGCCGCCGACTCCAACCTCAAGCGGGTCTGGCTGGAGCTCGGCGGCAAGTCGCCCAACATCATCCTCCCCGACGCCCCCGACCTGGACCGGGCCGCGGCCACCGCCGCCTGGGGCATCTTCTTCAACCAGGGCGAGATGTGCACCGCGCCCTCCCGGCTGCTGGTGCACCGCTCGATCGCCGAACAGGTCACCGAGGCCGTGGTGGCCCGCGCCCGCGCTCTGCGGATCGGCGACCCGCTCGACCCCGCCACCGAGATGGGCGCCCTGGTCGGCGAGAGCCACCTGGGCCGCGTCCTCGGCCACGTCGGCACCGCCCTCGCCGAGGGCGCCCGCCTGCGCACCGGCGGCGCCCGGTTCGGAGTCGACACCGGCGGCTCGTACCTCGAACCGACCGTCTTCGACCAGGTCGCCCCCGACAGCCGCCTGGCCCGCGAGGAGGTCTTCGGCCCCGTCCTCGCCGTCCAGGCCTTCGACGACCTCGACGAAGCGGTCGCCCTCGCCAACGCCACCGAGTACGGCCTCGCCGCCGGCCTGTGGACCTCCGACCTCTCCACCGCCCACCTGGTCTCCCGCACCCTCAGAGCCGGTACGGTCTGGGTCAACTGCTACGAGGAGGGCGACCTCTCGGTGCCCTTCGGCGGCATGAAGCAGTCCGGCAACGGACGCGACAAGTCCGCGCACGCGCTGGAGAAGTACACCGAACTCAAGACCACTTGGATTCAACTGTGAGCCACCGCCCGCTGATTGCCGTCCCCGCCCGTTTCGCCGCGTCCACCTCCGCGCTGCGGTACGCCGCCGAGGTCAACGCCCGCACCCTGATCGAGGCCGTCTGGCGGGCCGGCGGCGAGCCCGTCGCGCTGCACCCGCACGCGCCCGGGGGCGTCGCCGACCCGGGGGAGGTGCGGGAGCGGCTGGCGCGGTTCGACGGGCTGCTGCTGCCCGGCGGCGGGGACCTCGCACCGCACCGCTACGGCTCGGCCGACGTGCACGAGGCGGTGTACGACGTGGACGACGAGCAGGACGCCTTCGACCTGGAGCTCGCCCGGGCCGCGATCGACGGCCGGGTGCCGACCCTGGCGATCTGCCGGGGCCTCCAGGTCGTCAACACGGTGCTGGGCGGGACGCTGCACCAGGACATGGGCGGCCCCGGGCACGAGCACCGCCACCTGCGCCACCCCGTCGCGCTCACCCCCGGCTCCGCGCTCGCGAAGACCACCGGCGGCGCGGCCGTGACGGAGGCGTCCTGCTACCACCACCAGCACGTCGACCGGCCGGGGGAGGGGCTGACCGTCACCGCCCGGGCCGCCGACGGGACCGTCGAGGCGCTCGAACTCGCCGACCACGACGGGTGGTTGGTGGCCGTGCAGTGGCACCCCGAGGACACCGCGCAGCACGACCCGGTGCAGCAGTCGATCTTCGACGGCCTGGTGCGGGCGGCCGCCGGAACCGACTGACCGTCAGCCGCGGGGCCGCCGGCCGCTGCGCCGCGGGGCCGGCTCCTCGCCGTTCAACAGCGACCGGCGCCGGTCCTCGCCGTGCTCCTCGACCTGGAGCACCACCCGGCGCAGCCCGTCGGCCAGGCTCTCGCACTCGGCGTCGCTCAACTGCGCGGTGACGAACGACTCCTCCTCGTTGAACGCCGGAAACACCCGCTGCATGAACTCCTCCCCCTCCGGGGTGAGCTCCAGCAGCACCAGCCGCCCGTCCGTCGGATGGTCGACCCGCCGCAGCAACCCGCGCGACTCCAGCGTGCGCGACACCCCCGTCAACGTGCCCTTGGAGATCCCGGCCTCCTCGGCGACCCGCCGCGTCTCCGACTCGCCCCACACCCACACCACCCAGAGCACCACGAACGCGGTCCACGTCAGGTCCGAGCCGCGCAGCACCGAGTTCTCCAGATGCTGCCGCACCGCGGACGCCGCCCGGTAGATGTTGGCCACCGCCGCCATCCGCTCCGCCCGCACGGGCGTGCCGCCGAGCTTCGCCCCGACGAGCCGCTCCGCTTCGTTGATGGACCGCTGGCTGGGCACGGGTGCTCCCTCCGTCCGTATCGTCACCACACACCGCGGGCCGGGCCCGCGACAGTTCGGTGTCGCATTGTACGGGCGTACGCGCAACGACCTCCGCCGCCGAAGCCCGGCCGGGCACGGGCGTGGACCGTCGCGCACGGCCGTGGGAGGGTTCCGCCATGTCGGACGCCTCGCCCTTCGGCGGATACCTGACCCGGCTGTTGGACCACCGGGGGACCCGGCCGAACGAACTCGCCGCGGCGTCCGGCGTCCCGGAACCGGAGCTCCGGGCCGTCCTCGCCGGGACGCTGCCGACGGTCGCCCAGCTCGACCTGCTGGCCCCGGCACTCGGGTTCCACGCCGCCGACCTGCACGTGATGGCCGGACTCGTGGTGCCGGAGGTGCTCGCGTACCGGCGGTCGGGAGGCATGAGGTCCCCGCTGATCGCGGCCTCCCGGGTGCTGTCACCGGACCGGACGGCCCGCGTCCTCGATCTGGTCGACCGGCTTCCGCGCGAGCCGTGGGGAGAGCCGCCCGGGCCGGCGCAGCACTTCGACGCCCGGGTGAGCGGTTTCGGGGCCGTGCTGGTCAACCTGCTGTGGTGGGGCCGGAACCTGCGGGCCCATGACACCGCCTGGGCCCTGCAAGGGCTCACCTGCGTGGGGCTCTCCCTGGCCACGGTCCCCGCCATCGGGCGCGGGTCGGCGCTCACGCCGGAGACCGCGGCGGGCATCGGCGTCGTCCTCGGCCTCGCGCCCGGGGACGTGCTGGCGATGGCCGGCCTGCCGCTCCCGGACCGGCCGTTCCAGGTGGAGCCGCAGGCGGACGAGACGGCGTCGCTGCTGTGGCACTGCCGCTACTTGACGGGGGAACAGGCCAAGTCGGCCGGCAAGGCTGCGGAAGCCCTGCTGCTGCCGGTGCCGGACGGAGCCCCGTCCGAGGAGTGGAACCGGGTCTACTCCTTGGGCGGTGTCTGGTGGGGAGGCCCGAAGGAGTGGACCGCCGGGTAGCCGGCCGGGCCGCAGGGTGGCGGCGTCACGGCCGAGCATCGGGTGGCCGCCCGAGCTGATGCGTCGTTCGGTCAGGGGTGGGTCAACTCCGGTCGGTGGTTGCCCAGTTCTTCACCCGCTCTATGACCTCGTCGGGGCGTGGGGCGGTCGAGTGGACGGTGAACTCGGTGTAGTCGGGGTGGGTGACGGGCAGGGGCGGGAGGGGGTGTTCGCGGAGGCGGGCGACCAGGTGGCCGGCGGCGAGGAGGTCGAGGGACTTCTCGGTGTCGAGGGTGGTCTTGTCGGCGTGCCAGTAGGAGCCGTCGTACTCGATGGCGAGCGTGCGGCCGTCGGGGAGCGGGACGGTGATGTCGACGGACCAGGTGTTGCGTCGGGCGAACGCGTCGTGGCGTACGGTCCGGCCGGACGCGGCGTCGCCGAAGATGTGCTGGGCGGCCGCGTGGTGGGCCAGTTCGACCTGTGACTTGCCGTGTTCCTGGCACTCGGGGCAGCCGCTGCCGTTCGCCCGGGAGGCCAGGGGCGCGTGCCAGGTGTGCCCGTCGGAGCAGGTCCAGGTGGGGACGAACGCGGTCAGCGCCGTCGGGCGCACCTGCCAGGCCGATAGCGGGTTGGCGGGGGACCACTCGGCGGCGAGGTCCGGGAAGTGGAAGGCCAGCGAGTCGAGGATGGTGCGGCAGACCGGGCAGCGCAGCCGCTGCCCCTTGTCACGCTGTTCGGGCGTCTCCTGCCACTCGTGGCCGCAGTTCGGGTCCTGCCACCACACGGTGCGGCGCGACCTGGGCGAGATCTTGGCCAGGCTGGTGCGGCCGTTGAGGCTCGGATGCCACTGGCCGGCGATCTCCGGGCTCAGCCGGAACGGGGCCGCCTCGACGGCCTCGATCTGCTGCCGGGCCTCGGTGGTCCTCCGGCTCCGGCAGGACGGGCAGCCCGAGTGCAGGTACCGCAGCGGGGACACCCGCGGGTGGTGGCCCTGCGGGCAGCGGAAGCGGCGCAGCGTGAGGTCGCCGGCGACGAACACCGAGCGCGGGTCCGCCTCGTCGGCCCACGCGTCGAGGAGCGCGGGGACGTCGGCGACCGGCGTCACCGCCAGGCGGGCCAACTCGGCGTCCTGCTCGGCCCGGTGCTTCGGTTCGCACGCCGGGCACTGCCGGCTGTGCAGCATGTGGCTGACCCGGGCGGTGAAGCGCAGGTCGCAGTCGGGGCAGCGCCAGGCGACCTCGCGGAGCGCGGTGAGGGTGACGGTCTCCCACTGCGCGGTGTCGTTGGCCTCGTGGTCCCACCAGGCGAGGACCGGCAGGCCCGAGTCCTTGAGCAGGTCCCGCTGCTTCTCGCCCGGGGCGTTGGACGTCTGCCGGGCCCGGCTCGGGTTGGTCTGGCACCGGCAGCCGAAGGCGATGTCGCCCAGCCGTTCGGCGCTGAGCCGCCCGCAGTACCGGCAGCGGACGTGGTGCGGGTCGTCCGCGAGCGACGGTTCGGCCAGCGCCGCCAGGTGGTCGTAGCCGTGCTCCTCCGCGTGGGCGCGCGCCTGCTCCACCGGGACGGGCGTCAGGTCCGCGTACGGGCCCTGGTTCTGCCGCGACTCGCGGGCCCACTCGCGCCAGTAGCAGGCCCGGCAGGCCGTCTCGCCCGCCCTGTTCCGGTCCAGCGTGTACTCGAACCGGTAGTGCGCCTCGCAGCCGCAGGTCAGGCACCTGGTCAGCCGCCAGGCCTTCGGCTTCTCGAACGGTTCCAGCGGC
>NZ_BMRI01000002.1:144614-146875 GCF_014648555.1 Kitasatospora griseola | reverse complement strand
TCCAGGCCGTCGGCGCGCAGGATCGCGGTGATGTGGTCGTCGCACCAGGCGTCACGTGCGCGCGTGCGGTACGCGGTGGGCTGCGAACAGCCGGGGTCTGCGCAGATCTGGACCGGCTTGCGGGGCGACGATATGGCACTCACCTGCGGATCTTCCCACATGCGCGGTGCGCGACGCCGATCCGGTGTTGACGGAGTGTCTACTCGCGCTCGCCGTTCTTCGGGGCACCGCAACGACAACAAGGGGGGCCGAGTTGTCCGGACGTTCCGTATTCCCGGCCGGCGTCGTCGCCGTCGCCGCCGTCCCTGCCGACGGCTGGCAGTTCGCGCAGACCATCGCCACGTACACGCTGCTGGGCTTCTGAGCGGTCTGTTGCGTCAGACCTGTCTGGGAGGCTCCGGTGATGGAGATGACAGTGCAGTTGACGATCGACTGCTCCGATCCGCAGCGGATGGTGGCCTTCTGGGCCCGGGCCCTGGGCTATGTGCCCGAGCCCGCGCCCGACGGCTGCACCACGTGGCGCGCCTACTGGGAGGCGCTGGGGGTGCCCGCGGAGGAGTTGCCGGCCGGTGCCGGCGATGTTCCGGAGTCGATCGTCGATCCGGCGGGTCGTGGACCGCGCGTGTGGTTCCAGCAGGTTCCGGAGCCGAAGACCGCCAAGAACCGGTGGCACTTCGACCTCAAGGTCGGTGGCGGACGTGACGTCCCGTTGGACGTCCGCGCGCGGCGGGTCAGGGCCGCAGCGGACCGACTGGTCGAGGCCGGCGCCACCATGGTGCAGATCAGGGACGACCCGGGCACGGGGCTGTACGCCGCGGCCATGCAGGACCCCGAGGGCAACGAGTTCGACATCGTCTGAGGCGCGTTGCGACGGTGCCTGTCGAAGCCGCTCGTTCACGGCTGCGACAATCACCGTCGCCTCGTGGCGAACAGCGAACAGCGAATTCCACCGATCTCGGGGGGAGTTCAGGACTCGGCCGGCTCCTGGACGAAGGGGAGGCAGAGGTTCGCGGTGGCCTCCGCGTGGACGGTGAACTGCTTGCGGGCGCGGGCCGGGTCGCGGGCCTCGATCGCCCCGGCGAGGGCGCGGTGGCGCTGGGAGGGGGTGCTGCGCGACTCGGTGCCGCCGGGGTGGCCGGCGAGCAGTCGGGTCAGTTCGTGCTGGATGCCCTGCTCGGCCTCCAACAGCCGCCTGGAGCCGGAGAGTTCGGCGATGTACAGGTGCAGGCCGGCGTCCGCGGTGCGGTAGGCCTCGGCGTCGGCGACGACCGCGTCGGCGGCGTCCTCGAGTTCGCGCATCCGGGCCAGGCCCGCTTCGGAGGCGCGCAGCGCGGCCCGGGCCGAGGCCTCGCCGGAGACCGCGATCCGCCAGGCCGTCAGCTCCTCGATGTCGGCCCGGGTGTAGGGGTGCAGGGCGGTGAGTTCGCCGATCCGGGTGAGGATGTCGGGGACCACGAAGGTGCCCGCGCCGCGGCCGCGCCGGGTCTCGATCAGGCCGTCCTCGCGGAGCACCGCCATCGAGTGGCGGACCGTCATCACAGCCACGCCGAACAGCTCGGCCAGGGTCTTCTCCGGCGGCAGGCGGTCACCCCCGACCAGGATCCGCGCGCCGATCAGCTCGCCGAGCCGACGAGCGATGGCCTCGGCCGCCCCCGCGGCACGCACCGGCTCGATGTGTTGGGTCCACCCCTTGCCATCCATGAAATCTATCTTCTAGATTTCGCATCTCATCCGCAAGCCGGCCATGGAGAGCTTATGAGCGTCACCGATCACCCGGAACCCCTCATCGGGATACCCGTCCGCCTCAGCGACGGCGACGCTCCTGGCGCCGACGTGCGCATCGGCGAGGCCAACGCGATCTTCGAGCAGGTCGTCGACCTGATCCGGGCCGCCGGCGCCCGCCCCGTGCTGCTGCAGCCGGACGCCGAGGGCAACCCGTCGGACGCCGAGCTGGCCGAGTGCGCCGGCTTCGTGGTGCCCGGCGGCGGGGACGTCGACCCGGCCACGTACGGTGAGGATGCGAACCACCCGTCGCTGTACGACGTCAACCCCATGCAGGACCGGCTCGACGAGGCCGTGGTGCGGTACGCGCTGGACAACGGCCGCCCGATGCTCGGCATCTGCCGCGGCATGCAGCTGCTGAACATCGTCCGCGGCGGCACCCTGCACGTGGACCTGGCGCCGACCGACGTCGCCCACAACCCGGAGCCCGGGGTCGAGTGGGCCACCCACGAGGTCGTGCTGTCGGCCGACAGCGCGGT
>NZ_BMRI01000002.1:133114-144581 GCF_014648555.1 Kitasatospora griseola | reverse complement strand
CGCCGAGGCGTTCGGCCGCGATCGGATCGCGGTGGCGTCCGGGCACCACCAGGCGGTGGACCGGGTCGGCGAGGGCCTCGTCGTGTCGGCCCGCGCCGACGACGGCTGCGTGGAGGCCGTCGAGCTGACCGGCGACGCGGACGCGGCCTGGACGGTCGGCGTCCAGTGGCACCCCGAGGCGCTGGAGCCCGTGGCGGAGCTTCGGCTGCCGCTGTTCCGCGCGCTGCTGAACCAGGTGGCGGCCCGGCACGGAGTGGAGCTGCGATCGTGAGCGACGTCAGAGAGAACACCGGGGCCCGGCCGGTGGAGAACGCCCAGGACACGGCCGTCGCGGCCGGCGGGGCGCAGCTGTCGCGGAGCCTGCTCAGCCGCCACATGACCATGATCAGCATCGGCGGCGCGGTCGGCGCCGGGCTGTTCGTCGGCTCCGGCGTGAGCATCCAGCAGGCCGGTCCTGGCGTGCTGATCGCCTACGCGCTGACCGCCGTCATCGTCATCGTGGTGATGCGGATGCTCGCCGAGATGTCGGTGACCCGCCCCGACACCGGCGCCTTCGCGGTGTACGGCCGCCTGGCGTTCGGCCGCTGGGCCGGCTTCGCCAGCGGCTGGATCTACTGGGTCGGCTGGCCGCTCGGCATGTGCATCGAGTCGATCGCCGCCGGCCGGATCGTGCACGGCTGGATCCCCGCCGTGCCGGTCTGGCTGATCGCCGTGCTGATGCTCGCCGTGGTGACCGCCGTCAACCTCGGCTCCGTCCGCGCCTACGGCGAGATGGAGTTCTGGGTGGTCTGGGTGAAGGTCGCCGTGATCGCCCTGTTCATCGGCGTCGGCCTGGTCGCCGTGGCCGGCCTGCTGCCCGGCACGCCCGCGCCCGGCACCGACAACCTGCTCGGCCAGGGCGGGTTCCTCCCGATGGGCGTCAGCGGGATCGTCATCGCCACCTCCGGCGCGATGTTCTCCTTCTCCGGCACCGAGATCGTCACCATCGCCGCCGGTGAAGCGGAGGACGCCGCCGCCGCGATCCGCAAGAGCACCCGCACCATCATGTGGCGGGTCACCGTGTTCTACCTCGGCTCGCTGTCCGTCGTGGTGCTGCTGCTCCCGTGGAACAGCGCCGCCGTCGGCGACAGCCCGTTCGCCGCCACCCTGGACCACCTCGGCATGCCCGGCGCGTCCACCGTGCTGAACGTGGTGCTGTTCGCGGCGATGCTCTCCACCATGAACTCCCAGGTCTACGCCAGCTCCCGGATGCTGTTCGCGCTGGCCCGCGACCGCGACGCGCCGTCGCTGTTCGCCCGGATCTCCCGCCGCGGCGCCCCGCACACGGCGATCCTGTTCACCTCCGCCCTGGCCGCGGTCTGCCTGGTGCTCGAAGTGGTCCATCCGACGGACGCCTTCGGCCGGCTCGTCGACATCACCGGCGACACCGTCTACGTCACCTGGATCGGCATCGCCGCCGCCCACCTGGTGCTCGGCCGCCAGGACCGCGCCGACGGCCGCCGCCCCGCCGAGGGCACCGCCGTCTGGCTGTTCCCCGGCCTCACCTGGGCCGTGCTGATCGCCCTGCTCGGCCTGTACGCCGTGATGATCGTCCTCGCCGACTCCCGCGTCGACGCCCTGCTGGCCCTGGCCCTCACCGTGGCCGTCTCCCTGGTCGGCCGGTGGCTCCAGCACAGGCAGGCGCCGTCCGCGGACCGATGACCCGACCGGCAGCCGGTGGGGGGCCGGCCGCCGGGAGCCCCGGATGCGAACCGGGCGAGCCGGTGGGACGGTGTCGGGGAGGCGCGGCGAGACCCGGTCGACCCACGGGGGCGGGCGAGAGACCGGGGCGTCGCGCGGTTCGCGCACCGATAGGGGTCCCGATGTTCGACACCAGTTTTGCGTTCCCCCGCGCCCTGCTGAAGCCGACCGCCGGCCCGGGCGGGCGGGTGGTCGTGATCGGGGCCGGCATCGCCGGCCTGGTGTGCGCGTACGAGCTGCAGCAGCGCGGCTTCGACGTGGCGGTGTACGAACGCGGCAACCGGCCCGGCGGGCGGATCCGCACCCACCGGTTCTGGGACGGCACGCACGCCGACCTCGGCGCGATGCGGATCCCCGCGAACCACCACTGCGTGCTGCACTACGTGAACAGGTTCCGGCTGGCCACCCGGCCCTTCGTCAACGCCAACCCGCTGGCCTACTACCACCTGCGCGGCAGCAAGGTCCGGGTGCACGAGGTGGCCGCGCTGTTCCCCGCCTTCGCGCTGCGCCCCGACGAGCGCCACCCCCCGTCCGCGCTGCTGGACCGGATCCTCGCCCCCGTCTGGCGGGCCCTCACCGTCGAACAGCAGCGCCGCGCCCTCGACGGCCGGTGGGACGACCCGGCGCTGGAGCGCGCCGCCTCGGTGTCGCTGTGGCAGTACGTCCACGAGCACCTCTCCCAGGAGGCCTGGGACCTGTTCGGCCACGCCAGCGGTCTCGCCCACTACGAGCAGTCCTCGCTGCTGGAAGTCCTGGTCGACTACTTCGGTCTGTTCCACCGCGGCCAGGTCGAACTCGCCGACGGCATGGACGCCCTGGTGCACTCCTTCGTCCGGGCGCTGCGCCCCGGCACCCTGCGGCTGTCCACCCGGATCGACGAACTCGCGCTGCGCGCCGACGGCGTCCGGGTGCGCGGCCGGCGGATCGGCGGGCGGCTCGACGAGGACGCGGACTTCGTGGTCTGCTGCATCCCCGCCCCCGCGCTCGACCAGATCGCCGTCACCCCCGGCCTGCCGCACGCGCAGCGCCACGCCGTGCGCGGCATCAGCTACGCGTCCAGCGCCAAGACCGTGCTGCACGTGACCCACCGCCGCTGGGAGATCGAGGACGGCATCCACGGCGGCGGCAGCTTCACCGACCTGCCGATCCAGCAGTGCTGGTACCCGTCCGACAACGCGGTGCGCGCCGACGGCTGCGTCAACGGCTCCGGCGCCCCCCGCTGGGACGCCCGCGACCGGCTGCGCTCCGCCGAACCCGCCGCGCTGCTCGGCGCCTACCTGTGGGGCGCCAACGCGCGCCGGTTCGCCGCGCTGGAACAGGCCGACCGGGAGGCGCTGGTGCTGGAGTGCCTGGAGAAGCTGCACCCCGGCATCACCGGCGACGTCGACGACATCGTGCACTGCAACTGGGACGTGCAGACCGGCATGGGCGGTGGCGCGTTCGCCCACCTCACCCCCGGCGAGCACACCCGCTACCTGTCGGTGCTCGGCGCGCCGCACCCGGCGCACCGGCCGCGGATCTTCTTCGCCGGCGAGCACCTGTCCGGCGCGCACGCCTGGTGCCAGGGCGCCGCGCAGTCCGCGCTCGGCGCCGTCGGCGCGCTGCTGGACCACGCCCGGCAGGCCCGCACCGCCGCCCCGGTGAGCGCCCCGTGATGGACCGGGCGCAGCTGCTCGCCCCGCTGACGCCCTCCCCGGGCGGCGCCGAACAGGTCGGCGTCGAGGTCGAGTGCGGCCTGCTCGACCCGGCCACCGGCATCGGCGCCCGCTACTCGGGCCCGGGCGGCGTACGCGCCGTGCTGGAGGCGGTGCTTCGGCACTGGGGCGGCGAACCCGAGCAGGACGGCGACTGCCTGACGGGCGTCCGGCTGCCCGACGGCAGCACCGTCACGCTGGAGCACGGCGGGCAGATCGAGTACTCCTCCACCCCCGGGCCCGGCGTCGGCAAGACCATGGACGACGTCCGGGCCGCGCTGGCCCGGCTCGCCGACCTGGCGGCCGGCTTCGACCTGGCCCTCGTCCCCGGCGGCAACCTCCCGTTCGGCCGGCTCGCCGACGTCGAATGGGTGCCGATGTCGCGCGGCGCGCTGATGCGCCAGTACTTCGCCGACCTCGGCCCGGCCGGGGCCCGCGCCCCGCACGTGATGGCGCTGTCGCTCTCCACCCAGGCCACCCTCGACTTCCTCGACCCCGCCGACTTCACCCGGAAACTGCGGATGCAGACCGCCGTCGCCCCCGTGGTCTCCGCCCTGCTCGTCAACTCCCCCCTGCACGAGGGCCGTCCGTGCGGGCTGCTGTCCCACCGCAGCTGGGCCTGGCTGCGGATGGACCCGCGCCGGGCCGGCCTGCTGCCGCCCGGACTGCGGCCCGACGTCGGTGCCGGGGACGTCGTCGACTGGGCGCTCGGCATCCCGCTGATCCACTACCGCACCCGCGACGGCCGCCACCACCGCGCCCCCGAGGGCAGCTTCGCCGAACTGCTCCGCCACGGCCTCGACGACGCCCCGCGGCGCTGGGCCGCCCACCTCGACCAGCTGTGGACCGACACCCGGGTGCGCCGCACCCTGGAACTGCGCGGCGCGGACGGCCCGCCACACCCCCACCTCGCCGCGCTGCCCGCGCTCTGGACCGGGCTCGCCTACCATCGCGAATCATGCGACGCCGCCTGGGAGTTGACCGGCCGCCACAGCGCCGCCGAGCACCGCGCCGCCCGCGCCGAACTCCCCGTCCGCGGCCTCGACACCCGCCTCGGCGACACCCCGGTCCGCCCGCTGGCCGCCGAACTGCTGCGCCTCGCCCGGGCCGGCCTGGACGCCCGGGTCGCCGCCGGACTCGAACCCCCGCACGTGCCCGGCCTGCTCGACCCGCTGGACGAGATCGTCGCCACCGGCCGGACGTTCGCTTCACAGACCCTGGCGCGCTGGGACGGCGAACTGCGCCGCGATCCGGCCCGCTACGTGGCGCTGCACCGGATCTGACGCTACGTCAACCTGCTGGCGCAGGCGGCGAGCAGGGCGTCGGTCACCTGCGTGACCCGCGCGCCCCAGCGGACGTTGGCGTTCACCTCGCACAGGGTGAACGTGCCGTCCTCCTCGAAGAGCAGGTCGACGCCCGCGAGCACCAGGCCGACCTGCTCGGCGGCCCGCACCGCCAGCTCCTCCGCCACCGGGAACCGGCCCGGGCACGGCTCGACGGTGCCGCCGAGCGAGACGTTCGACTGCATCAGGCCGTTGGCGGAACTGCGCAACCCGACGGCCACCGCGCGGCCCTCGACCACGATCACCCGCAGGTCGCGGCCGTGCGAGTGCCGCACGTAGCGCTGGAACAGGAACGGCACGTCGGGACGCAGGCAGCCCTGGACGTCGGCCACCATCGCCGCGTCCCGCGCCAGGAACACCTGGTGGCCGCCGCTGCCGCGCACCGCCTTCACCACGCACGGCTCGGGGATCCCGGCCGCCACCGCGAGGTCCGGCCGGGTGTCGGTGTAGGTGCGGGTGTCGGGGACGGGCAGGCCCGCCGCGGCGAGCGTCTGAAGCTGCCAGAACTTGTTGACGCAGGTCAGGATCGCCTCCGGCGGGTTGATCAACTGCGTGCCCATCGCCTGGAGGTGCCGCAGCAGGGTGATCTCCCGGTCGGTGCTCAACGGGGTCATCGCCAGGCGCACCACGGCCGCCCGGGGCGGCGTGATCGGACGCCCCGCCAGATCGTGCAGGGTCAGCTTCCCGCCCGTCACGCCCAGCAGCACCCGATCGGTCGACACCACCGCGAACCGCGACCCGAACGCCGCGGCGAAATCCCGGGCCAGCCGTTTCGCCACCGGGGACTCCCGGACGGCGGGGCCGAGCAACAGCCACAACTCGGCCTCGGGCAGAGGCTCTTCGGCCACGGAGCGGTCTCCTCGGATCGACGGGTGCGCGGGCGGCACCATCATCCGCGCCCGGAGCGCCCGGGGTACAGCCACCGCGCCGACCGTGCGCTCCGGGGCCGGTCCGGCCGATCGCGCTGATCCGGCCGGACCGACCGAGCAGGCCCTCGGGGGCGCGGCCGCCCGCGGAGTGCGCCCACTGCGCCCCCCAGCGCCCGCGTGTCCGGCCCCCCGCCCTGGCCCGGGCCGGCCGCCACCGGCTACGTGCACTACGGCTTCGCCGAGGCACTGGAGTCGATCTTCCCGAGCGTCAAGGACGCCATCGCCGAACTCCGCACCAACGGGCAGGCCGTCTGGCTCACCGGGCACAGCCTCGGCGGCGCGCTCGCCATGCTGGCCGCGGCCCGGCTGCTCCTGGAGGCCCCCGAACTCCGGGCCGACGGCGTGATCACCTTCGGCCAGCCCCGGACCTGCGACCGACTGCTGGCCGCCGGCTACAACAAGGGCCTCAAGGACCGGAGCCACCGCTTCGTCAACAACAACGACATCGTCCCCCAACTGCCGCCGGAACCGGCCTTCACCCACGTCGACGTCCTGCGCTGGATCGACTCCTCGGGCCGGATCCACGAGAAGGGCGCCGGCCTGGCGGGCGACCTCGCCAACCGGGCGAAAGGCCTGGCGGCCGACGCGTTCTCACCCACCGGCGACGGGATCCGGGACCACTTCATGCGGAACTACCTGGCGGCGATCGAGAAGAACCTGTGACCCCCGGTCGCGCTCTCCCTGCTTTCGCGCTCGCTCGGGAGATTTTGAGCAGACACGGTCACGATTTGGCACAGACATTACGGACACTTCATGACCGGTCGTACTGGACGGTCACACGAGGTCTATTCGCGTAGACGCCCGATACCCCACCATGGTGCCGCTCCAGGAACCATCACGTCGGACCCGATCCGGGTCCGGCGTCCATGGCCTGCCCGGGATCCGGGCGGCCACCACAGGTGGAGGCTCCCCCATGTTCTCCCTGCACTCTGCACAGCGGTTCCGTGCGGTGCTGACCGGTGTCGCGCTGACCGGTCTCGCCGTCACCGCCGCCCCGGGCCTCGCGTCCGCGGCCCCCGCGTCCGCCCCCTCGCGGCACGCGACCCGGGTCTCGGCGGTGGACGCCATCGAGGACGGCGCGGCGCGCTCCCTCGCGCTCTCGCTCGGTGACTCGGCCTGGCGGCACCAGGTCGCCGGCGCCCTGTCCCAGGGCAAGGCGGTCGGTCTGCGCGGTCTGACCGATGGTTCGGCCACCAAGGGCGCGGCCGGTCTCGGCGCGCACATCGCGAAGGCGGACCGTCAGGTCGCCGACGCCAAGGGCCTCGGCGCGGACACCGGTTCGCTGCTCCGGGCCCGCCTGGTCGGCGCCGCGGTCGACGGCGTGGAGCCGCTGGTGGCGTCCTCGCCGTCGGACGACAACGCCACCGTGGTGGTCGCGTACGACAGCACCGGCAAGGCGTACGACCTGGCCGCGGACCACGCCCCCGACCGTCCGGTCATCCTGGTGGACGTGGACACCGACAAGGCCACCGAGGCCGGGATGAAGGTGCTGCGGCAGGAGCTGTCCGCCGCGGGCCTGCAGGCCCCGGTGAGCGCGCCGGTGAACACCGCCGCGGCCGCCGCCGGCTTCTGGACCACCCGGGTCACCGCCGTCACGGTCAAGGACGTCAAGGAGCCCTGGTTCAAGGGCTCCGCGGAGATCTTCGACCTGGTCACCGGCTTCGGCCTGGACGGCAAGGTGCGGGTCGACACCGTGACCATGCCGTACCTGGACGACGCCAACAAGACGTACTACCCGAACCAGATCCTGGTGAACTGGTCGCTGTACAAGTACAACCTGGCCGACGTCGTGATGATGGAGGACGACGGCGACACCAACTACTCCTCGCTGGCCAAGGCGCTGGCGGCGGTGCTGCTGACCATCGCCGACCAGGGCGCGTACATCCCGCTGGTCAACGCGGTCATCGACGCGATGCCGTCGTCCTGGTGGACCGACGACCCGGACTACGTCGAGTCCTGGTACACCCTGGCCACCACCACGACCGGCACCCGCACCGGCGCCTCGGGCAACGGGACGATGACCTTCGACCGGTACTGGGTGTCCGCGCTCTGACGGACCGACGGGAATGAGCCGGGCGCCGGCGGGAGTTGTCGCTCCCGCCGGCGCTCCGGAGCTCTTTTGGGCCCCGGGGCCCGGAGATGGTGTGATTCCGACGCCGACTCCGGACGGGCCGGCCCGACCCGAGGGAGGAAGTCCGTTGTCCGCCGAGCTCCCCGCCGAGCCGCTGTCCGCCGCCGACCGTGCGGAGAGCTGGTACCAGGCGGTGGCCAGTGCGTTCGTGCCGATGGCGGTGGAGTTCCTGGAGGACGAGCCGTCGCCGGGGACGATCGTCGGCCACCGGCTCGGCCCGATGCGGATCCTGCAGGTGAAGGCCGGGCCGCAGATGGTGACCCGGACCAGGCAGCTGATCGCCCGGGAGAACGCCGGGTCGCTGATCCTGACGCTCCAGCAGCGCGGCACCTCGCTCAAGGAGCAGGACGGGCGGGAGGCGTCGATCCGGCCCGGGGAGTTCTCGATCACCGACGCGTCCCGGGTGTTCCGCAAGCGCATCGACGAGGACTTCACGTTCACGTCCTTCCACTTCCCGCGCGCCGAACTGGACGTCCACGAGCGGGACCTGCGGGCGCTGACCGCCACCACCTTCGGCCCCGGCGAGGGCAGCGCGGCGCTGGTGGCGACCTACCTGGCCGGGATGGCCCGGGAGGCGCCGGTGCTGGACGAGGCGGTCGGGCGGCGGGCCGCGGCGACCGCGCTCGACCTGCTGGCGCTGCTGATCGACGACCGGTGCGGGCGGGAGCGGCCGAAGGGCCTGCACGTCGCCGCCTCGCTGGAGCGGGTCAAGGACCACATCCGGCGCAACCTCGGGGATCCGGACCTGTCGCCGTCCGGCATCGCGGAGGCGAACCACATCTCGCTGCGGTTCCTGCACAAGCTGTTCCAACAGGAGGGGACCACGGTCGGGGCGTGGACCCGGGCGCAGCGCCTGGACCGGTGCAGCCGGGACCTGCGCCGGCCGACGGCCGAGGAGCTCGGTGTGGCGGGGATCGCCCGGCGCTGGGGCTTCGTCAACTCCAGTCACTTCAGCCGGGCGTTCCGGGCGGCGTACGGGATGACGCCGCGCGACTGGCAGATGCTCGGCCGGTCGCAGGGCTGACGGGCGGACCGCGACCGGACCGGGTCAGCCGGTCAGGCTGTGCAGTTCGGCGTCCCAGTCGATCAGCGCGGCCTCGGCGCCCGGCGGGACCAGGGCGAAGGCGTCCCGGCGCAGCCAGCGGCGCACCTGGCGGGCGGGCAGGTCGAGCAGCACACTGCCGTCCTCGCCCTGGAGCATGATCCGCAGCGAGGTGCGGCCGTGGCACGGGCAGGGCGGCCAGATGCGGACGTCGCCGAGGCCGGACGGCTTCTGCAGGCCGTCCCAGAGCAGGTCGCGGGCGAACCGCCAGACGCCCGCCTCGGCGGCCTGGCCGAGGAACTCCAGGGCGACGGCGTACGGGTCGTCCTGGCAGTAGGCGAGGCGGACGGGGACGTCGACGGACTGCTGCTCGCCGAGGACGATCCGGGCGTCGACGTCGAGGTCGGTGCTGGCGGCCTCCGGCTGCGGCTCGGACAGCGGGTGGGGGGCGGGCATGGGGCTCTCCTGGGTCGGTGCGGCGCGGCTCCCGCCCCGGGCCCCGGGAGCTGCCGACGACCACGGGGCGGAACCTCTCAGGAGGCTATGCAGCGGCCTGCGCGGCGGATGTTCCGGCGATGCACGGCGGCGTGACGATCCGTGCACCGTTCGGCCTCCGACCGGCCCGAGCGGTAGGTCCCCGGGGGCCGCGCCACCCGGTGGAAGGGGACTGTTATCGCCACCAACTCTTTTGCTGTCAAAGGGAGTTGCGAGATTCGCAGAGTGCCTCCGCAGGCCCGCGGCGGAGGCGTTTTCCTCGGTTTGTCGAACGTTTGGCCATCCCGTTTCGCTTCTTGTATGAATGCGCCGGGAGGCTTGATCATGACGAGATTGATCCAGCGTGCTCGTCCTGGCGGCGAGGCGCTCCAGGCCCTGGTGGACGGGCTGGCCGAGGAACTGGGCCGCTCCGTCGTCCTGGACGATCCGCTGGTGCGGATGATCTGCACCAGCCGGCACTTCGGCGACGAGGACGGCGTGCGGGTCCGGACCCTGCTGCAGGGCATCGCGGACGACGAGACCATCCGCTACGTGCTGTCGCAGGGCGTCGCCGGGTGGACCCGGCCGGGCGTGCTGCCGGGCCGGGACGACCTGGGGCTGCTGCCGCGGTACTGCGTGCCGATCCGCGAACGCGGGTACCTGCTGGGCATTCTGATGGTGGTGGTCACGGACCGGGAGCTGACGTCCGAGCAGTTCGCGGCCATCGACCGGACCGCCCGCGGGCTGGCCGCCGAGATGTACGCGCGGCGCCTGGCCGCGGACGTCGACGAGGAGGAGAGCCGCCGGCTGGTGGCCCAACTGGTCGGCTCCGACACGGCGCTGCGGTGCACGGCGCACGAGCGACTGGTCGACGACGGCCTGCTCCCGGCCGGGCCGCACGTGGTGGTGACCGTGGTGGCCGTCTCCGGGCACCGCGACGCCCCCGGCCGGGTCGAGGTAGCGCTGTGCGCCGCCCTCGACCCGTTCCGGCAGAACCGGGCGGCGCTGGGGCTGCTCGCGGTCGAGCAGGACCGGGCCGTGCTGGTGCAGGTCTTCGACCGCGAGCCGACCGAGGACGACCTGGAACTCCAGTGCCGCACCGTGGCCCGCTCGCTGCGGACCTTCCTCGACCCGGGGACCGTCACGGTGGTCGGGGTGGGCGGCCGCCGCGGCCGGCTCGACGAGGCGTGGATCTCCTACGACCAGGCCCGGGTGGCGCTCCGGGCGGCCCGCCGGCTGCCCCGGCTGGCGGGCATCGCGGACTGGGAGCGGCTCGGCGAGTACGCCGTCCTGCTGCAGCTGCCCGACAGCGCGTTGAACAGCACGCTGCTGCCGAAGCCGCTGCGGCGGCTGCTGGACCGCGGCGCCAACGCCAAGCTGGAGGAGACCCTGCGCTGCTTCCTGGAGAACGCCGGCTCGGTGCCGCGGACCGCGGAGCAGCTGGAGGTCCACCGCACCTCGCTGTACTACCGCCTGCGGCAGATCCAGGAGATCACCGGCCTGGACCTGGACAACGGCGGGCACCGCCTGGCGCTGCACACGGGGCTGCGGGTGCTGGAGCTGCTCCAGCACCCGCAGGACCGCTGAGCGCGCTTTCTACAGAGCGATGACGAGACGCTGCTACAGACGGTGAAAGCTTCGGCCGGCAATCCCTACGTCGGTCGGTGGCCCGCGGCTCGTGGTCCCGACAAGAATCGTCATCGCGAGCCGTCGCCCGTCCTCCGGCCACCGCCGGACCTGGACGTTCCCGCATCCACAGCCGACCCCGAACGGACCGGACATCCGCACCATGCACGAAGTGATCACCCACGACGGAGTGCGTCTGAGCCACCGCGACAGCGGCGGCGAGGGCGTCCCCCTGGTCATGCTCCACGGCTGGGGGCAGACCCAGGAGATGTTCCGCCACCAGCTCACCGGACTGGCGCCGGGGCGGCGCGTCATCACGGTGGACTTCCGCGGCCACGGCCGTTCCGGGAAGCCGCAGCACGGCTACCGGATCGCCCGACTGGCGGGTGACATACGGGAGTTGGTCGACCAGCTCGGACTGGACGAGTTCGACGCGCTGGGCTGGTCGATGGGCGCCTCGGTGTGGTGGAGCTTCGTCGACCAGTACG
>NZ_BMRI01000002.1:128803-133072 GCF_014648555.1 Kitasatospora griseola | reverse complement strand
GCACCGGGCGGATCCGCCGGCTGGTGCTGGTCGACCAGCCCGCCGCGGTCGCCGCGGTGCCCTGGACGGCGCCCGCCGAACAGCGCGCGGCCGGCGCCATCTTCGACGTGGCCGGGCTGCTGGAGCTGTGCGCCGGGCTGGCCGGCCCGGACGGCGACGAGGTCCGCGAGGGCTTCGTCCGGTCGATGTTCGGGGGCGACACCGACCCCGGCGTGCGGGCCTTCGTGCTGGACGAGATCCGCGCCACCCCGGCGTACGCGGGCGTCCCGCTGCTGTTCGACCACTGCGCGCAGGACTGGCGCGACGTGCTCGACCGGATCGACGTGCCGGCGCTGGTGATCGGCTGCGAGGGCAGCCACGTCGACCCCGCCTCGCAGCGCTTCGTCGCCGAACGGATCCCCGGCGGCCGCCTGCACGTCTTCCCGAGGGAGGTGGCGAGCTCGCACTTCCCGTTCCTGGAGAACCCCGAGGCGTTCAACGCCGTCGTGGACGCCTTCCTCTCCTGAACCCCGCGCCGTCCCACCACCCGGCGCACTCCCCGCACTCGCAAAACTCAACCGGTCGGAGAACCCCGTGAACCTGTCGGGTCCCTCACCCATGCCCGAAAACGACTGCTCGCTGTTCGACCCGACCCTGTTCGGCGGCGCCGTGGTCGACGTCCTGGCCCCGCCGCCCGGCACCGCCCCCGACGACTGCCTGTACGTCGCCCTGCACCTGGCGGGCGCGGCCTCGCTGCGACGCGGCGACACCAGCACCGTGCTGGCCCCCGGCGACCTGCTGATCGACACCGCCCCGCACCCGGCGGGCCTGCTGCGCGACGCCGAGTGCCGGATGCTCCGGTTCCGCGTCCCGTGCTTCTACCTGGGCGTCCGGCGGGCCGACGTGCGGCGCACCGGCGGGCTGCTGGCGCGCGGCGACACCGGCGTGGGCGCGTTGGCCTCGCAGTTCCTGCAGACCCTGGCCGGCCAGTCACAGGCCCACCGGGCGCGGCCCGGCAACCACCTGGCGCGCAGCGTCTGCGACATCGTCGCGATCCTGGTGACCGAGCTGATGGAGCAGCACGCGCCCCCGCACCCGACCGGCGCGGGCGAGATCCTCGCGCGGCTGCGCGAGCACATCGAGGAGAACCTCGCCGACCCGGACCTGTCGCCGGAGTCGATCGCCCGCTCGCAGCACATCTCGGTGCGCTACCTGCACAAGCTGTTCCAGCAGGACGGCACCACGGTCGGCCAGTGGGTGCGGCAGCGGCGGTTGGACGCCTGCCGCCGCGAGCTGGAGTGCCCCGCGCGCCGCCAGACCAGCGTCTCCGCGGTCGCGCACCGCTGGGGCTTCGTCAGCCACTCGCACTTCAGCCGCGCCTTCCGCGAGACCTACGGCGTCTCGCCCCGGCAGTGGCAGGCCTACGCCGCCGCCCACGCGGACGGCGTCCACCCCGCGTGACCCCCACCAGCACCGCGTCGGCGGCGGCCCGCCCCGCCGCCGACGCCGTCAGAAAGGCCGCCATGTCCGCCACCCGGCCCACCGTCGTGCTCGTCCACGACGGCTGTTCCGACGCCACCACGTGGGCCGGCGTCGTCGCCGAGCTCCACCGCCGCGGCCTGAGCGTGCTCGCCGCCGCCAATCCGCTGCGCGGACTCGCCCACGACGCCGCCTACCTGGCCGCCCTGCTCGCGGACCTCGACGGCCCCGTGGTGCTGGTCGGCCACGCCTACGGCGGGGCGGTGATCACCGAGGCCGGCGGCGCGCCGAACGTGGTCGCGCTGGTCTACGTCGCCGCCTACCTGCCCGACGTGGGGGAGAGCTACGACGACCTGGTCGCCGGGCTCGCCCCCGGGCAGGGCCGGGCCCGGCTGCTGCGCACCGGCGCCGGGGACGAACTCACCGTGCCCCGGGAGTGGTTCCCGGAACTGGTGGCGGCCGACCTCGACCCGGAGCTGGCGCAGGTCCTCGCCGCGCTCCAACGCCCGGTCGCCGAGCGGGTGTTCACCGAGACGCCGACCGCCGCGGCGTGGCGCGACAAGCCGTCCTGGGCGCTGGTGACGGGCGCCGACCAAGCGCTGCCGCCGGAGGTCCAGCGCTTCACCGCCGAGCGGGCGGGCGCCCCGGTGACGGAGCTGCGCGAGGCCTCGCACGCGGTGATCGTCTCGCGGCCGACCGCCGTCGCGGAGCTGATCCACGACGTCGCGACGGGTCGTTGACGGCCCGTCCGGGAAATGGTTCGCGCCCGGCGTCCCCGCGGAATGCGGGACGCCGGGCGCGAGTCGTTGCGCGGCCGACCGGCCGGGACTACTTGGCCAGGAAGGCCAGCAGCGCGGAGTTGACCTCCTCGGCGTGGGTCCAGAGCAGGCCGTGCGGCGCGCCCTCGATCTCCACGTAGTCCGCGGCGGGCAGCGCGCGGTGGAACGGGCGGGCGGTGTTCTCGACCGGCAGGATGCGGTCGCCGGTGCCGTGCAGGATCAGCGCCGGAACGTCGATCTTGGGCAGGTCGGCGCGGAAGTCGGTGTACCAGGTGGACGGCGCGGCCGAGGCCGCGAACGCGCCGCCGGAGGCCGCGACGTTCCAGCTGTTGCGGACGGACTCCTCGCTGATCCGGGTGCCGAGGTTCTCGTCCAGGTTGTAGAAGTTCTCGAAGAAGTCGCTGTAGTAGGCGTAGCGGTCGGCCTTCACGGCGGCGACGACGCCCTCGAAGAACTCCAGCGGGGCGGCGCCCTCCGGGTTGTCGTCGGTCAGCAGCAGGTACGGCTCCAGTGAGGCCAGGAACGCGACCTTGGCGACCCGGGCCGAGCCGTAGGTCGACACGTAGCGGGCGACCTCGCCGGTGCCCATCGAGAAGCCGACCAGGACGGCGTCGCGGACGTCCAGGGTCTCCAGCACGGTGTTCAGGTCGGCCGCGAAGGTGTCGTAGTCGTAGCCGGTGGTCGGCTGCGAGGACTGGCCGAAGCCGCGGCGGTCGTAGGTGATGACCCGGTAGCCGGCGTCGAGCAGCGCGGCCTCCTGGCGCTCCCAGGAGTGGCCGTTCAGCGGGAAGCCGTGGATCAGGACGACCGGCTGGCCGGTGCCGTGGTCCTCGTAGTAGACGTCGATGGAGGTGGTGTTCTCCTGGCCGACGGTGATGTAAGGCATGGCGGTTCACTTTCGTCAGTGGGGCGGCCCGGTCGTCGGGCGGTTGACTCGCCCCACGCTAGGAGCGGGTCGGGGCGGCGGATCGCCCGGGAGAGCACAGCTCGTCGCCCCAGAGCGCCATCCGACCTGACCGGACGTCAACTGCGGCGCAGGGTGCGCGCAGCGGCCGCTGCCCGTGCACGGTCGGGACAGGCAGGAGGCCTCGGCGTTCCTACGTTGGTGGGGCCTTGACCCCGATCCTCAGGAGCACCATGTCCAGCCAGCCTCGCCTGCACCAGCGCGGGCCCGCCGTCCAGGAGTTCGGCACCGTCACGCAGCTGCCGATCGCGCTGTCGCACGACGCCCGCCTGTACTCGACGCAGCGCCTCAACCGCGTCCTCGCGGACACCCAGTTCCTGTACGGGCTGTACAAGAAGTACCACTGGGGGATGCGCGGCCCGACGGCCTACCAGCTGCACCTGCTGTTCGACAAGCACGCCCAGGAGCAGCTGGAGCTGATCGACGCGCTCGCCGAGCGGGTGCAGACCCTCGGCGGCGTCGCGGTCGGCGACCTGCGGCACGCGGCCGAGATCACCGGCGTGCCGCGCCCGCCGGACGGCCTCGACGACGTGCGCTCGATGCTCTCGCGGCTGCTGGACGCGCACGAGCGCATCCTCACCGACGCCCGGGACGCCGCCGCCCGCACCGCCGAACTCGGTGACGACGGCACCCAGGACCTGCTGGTGTCGCAGATCATCCGCGGCGGCGAGACCCAGGTGTGGTTCCTCGCCGAGCACCTGGTGGACACCCCGGAGCTGTAAGCACGCCGGAGCCGCCGGCACGCAGCCCGAAGGGGCCGTCCTCGGACGGCCCCTTCTCTGTCGTTCGTGCGGCCGGTCAGAGCGTGCGGCGGATGCCGGCCTGGCGCTCCAAACCGTGCAGCTGATCGGCGAGTTCGGCGGTCATGGCGTGCTTGACGGGGCCGCTGCGGCCGATCGGCAGGACGTCGCGGCCGCGCAGTTCCTCCACCATCAGGGCGTACGCGGCGTACACCGCGACCAGCGCGAGCAGGATGCCGAGCACGCCGGCGACGCGGGTCAGCCCCTCGATGCCGGTGACGCCGGCCACGCCGGCCACCAGGTAGCGCGGGGTGGCGACCAGCAGGAC
>NZ_BMRI01000002.1:109178-128770 GCF_014648555.1 Kitasatospora griseola | reverse complement strand
CGCCCACAGGGCCTTCTTCGGCCGGGCCACCGAGGCCATCAGGGCGGCGAACACGGTGAACGTCAGGTTCAGCACGCCCATCACGTGCCGGGCGCCGGGCGCGTCGGCCGCGGTGACCAGGCCGAAGGACAGCCAGGCCCCGGCGAAGACGCCCATCAGGGTCGCCGCGATCACGTCCCGGGCGCCGAACGCCAGGATGGCGACCAGCAGTTGGAGCACGAAGGAGGCGAACACGGTGAGTGCCACGGCCTGCCGGTACGCGCCGTCGATCAGACCGAGCTGAAGGCTGCTGGTGACCGCCGAGGCGATCGCCACCGCGAAGAAGCCGAGCGGCATCGGGGAGGCGATCGGCCGCAGGCTGATCCTGGTCATGGTGTGCAGCTCCGGCCGGGGCGCGGTGGCCTGCGGCGTCTGCCGGTCTTCGAGGGTCGTCGCTGCCGTCATGGCTTCTTCCTTGCGTCGGGGAAAGAGGGGGAGTTCGGTGTGCAGAAGGGCTCGGGCCCCTGGGCGATCGCTCGCTCCAGGGGCCCGAGCCCTTCTGCGGTACTGCCCTTACTCGCGGTGAAGGGCGAACCGGGTGGCCAGACCGCCACCGACACCGGCGACCAGCGCCGGCGCGAGGCACCACAGGGGCCAGTCGGCCAGCCCGAGCGCGCCGTCCACGGACCACTGGCCGGGGCCGGTGGCGGTGAGGGCGGCGGCCGCGACGATCAGCACGAGCGGGAACTCGTACCCGTCGTGCTGGACCCACAGGCCGTGCGGCCATTTGACCGTCAGGGCGACGGTCATGACGCCCATGACGCCCGCGCCGGCCAACGGGGTGAACAGGCCGGCGGCGAGCATCAGCCCGGCGCCGATCTGCGTACCGCCGGCCGCCAGGGCGGTGAGCATCCCGCCCCGGAAGCCATCACCCCGGAATTCGGCGGTGCCGCCTGCCAGCCCGCTGCCGCCGAGGTGGTAGCTGACCTTCTGGACGCCGTGTCCGGCGATCAGCAGGCCGACGACCAGGCGGAGCAGGAGAAGACCGGTGTTCACGGCGATCAGCCCGCGGCGTGCGGGTCGATCATCGACTGGGCGTAGAAGACGCCCATGCCGTAGGCGCCGCCGTGCTCCTTGACCAGGTCGGTGACGGCGACGTAGGTCTCCGAGCGGGCCCAGTCGCGCTGGAGCTCCAGCAGGACCTGCACCCAGGTGACGGGCACGGCGCCGGCGGCGGTCATCCGCTGCAGGGCGTGCTCGTGCGCCAGCGGGCTCACGCCGCCGGAGGCGTCCGCCACGACGTACACCTCGTAGCCCTGGCCCAGCGCGGAGAGCGCCGGCAGGACCAGGCAGACCTCGGTCCACAGGCCCGACAGGATGATCTTCTTGCGGCCGGTGGCCTTGACCGCCTCGACCAGCGCCTCGTCCTCCCAGGCGTTCATCGTGGTGCGGTCGATGACCTCGTGGTCGGGGAAGACCGCCTTGAGCTGCGGCAGGATCGGGCCGGAGAAGGACTCGGCGGCGACGGTCGACAGGACCACCGGCACGTCGAAGATCTTCGCGGCCTTGGCCAGGCCCACCGTCGAGTTGATGATCGAGGTGCGGTCGCCGGAGCCGGTGCCGAAGAACATCTGCGGCTGGTGGTCGACGAACAGCATCATCGAGTTCTCGGGGGTGAGCAGGTCCGGGCTCGGGGCAGCCTTGACATTGGCGAAGTCGACCATGACGGTCCCTTCTTTCTTGAAAATGCCGGGAGTTGGTGAAATGTCAGGCGCTCGACCGGTTCGACCGGGATGCCGACGACCATCACGCTAAGCCCGGATCCCGAGCCCGACCTGCCCGCTGCGCGCCCGGCACTGTTCCCACAACGCACACCCGATCCGACGGCAAGTGCAGTGCACTCCAAGGCAATTGGCGATGCACTGGGAAACCGTTCGACGGCCCGGCAACTGCTTACCGTCGAGCGGCGACCCGATCGGGTCGTGCACAGTCAGTGGAAAGGCGGCACCCCGTGCAGTTCGGGATATTCAGCGTCGGCGATGTGACGGTCGATCCGACCACCGGGCGGGCGCCCACCGAGGGGGAGCGGATCAAGGCGATCCTCGCGATCGCGCTCAAGGCCGAGGAGGTCGGCCTGGACGTGTTCGCCACCGGCGAGCACCACAACCCGCCGTTCGTGCCGTCCTCGCCGACCACCATGCTCGGCTGGATCGCCGCGAAGACCGAGCGGATCGTGCTGTCCACCGCGACCACGCTGATCACCACCAACGACCCGGTGAAGATCGCCGAGGACTACGCGATGCTCCAGCACGTCGCGGACGGCCGGGTCGACCTGATGATGGGCCGCGGCAACACCGGCCCCGTCTACCCCTGGTTCGGCCAGGACATCCGCCAGGGCATCCCGCTCGCCACCGAGAACTACGCGCTGCTGCGCCGGCTCTGGCGCGAGGAGGTGGTCGACTGGGAGGGCCGCTTCCGCACCCCGCTGCAGGGCTTCACCTCGACCCCGCGCCCGCTGGACGACACCCCGCCGTTCGTCTGGCACGGCTCGATCCGCAGCCCCGAGATCGCCGAACAGGCCGCGTACTGGGGCGACGGCTTCTTCCACAACAACATCTTCTGGCCGCAGGAACACACCCGCCGGATGGTCCAGCTGTACCGCACCCGGTTCGCCCACCACGGCCACGGCACCCCCGAGCAGGCCATCGTCGGCCTCGGCGGGCAGGTCTTCATGCGCAAGAACTCGCAGGACGAGGCCATCGTCGGCCTCGGCGGGCAGGTCTTCATGCGCAAGAACTCGCAGGACGCGGTGCGCGAGTTCCGCCCCTACTTCGACAACGCCCCGGTCTACGGCCACGGCCCGTCGCTGGAGGAGTTCACCGAGGCGACCCCGCTGACCGTCGGCAGCCCGCAGCAGGTCATCGAACGCACCCTCGGCTTCCGCGACGCGGTCGGCGACTACCAGCGCCAGCTGTTCCTGATGGACCACGCCGGCCTGCCGCTGAAGACCGTCCTGGAGCAGCTCGACATCCTCGGCGAGGAGGTCGTCCCGGTGCTGCGCGAGGAGTTCGCCAAGCTGCGCCCCGCCGGGGTGCCGGACGCCCCCACCCACGCCGCGCTCGCGGCGGCCCGGCAGCAGACGGAGGCCGCCAAGTGAGCGCCCTGAACCTGGCCGTGGTCTCCGGAGGGCTCAGCGTCCCCTCCTCCACCCGGCTGCTCGCCGACCGCCTCGTCGAGGCCACCACTGCGGCGCTCGCCGGCGCCGGCCGCGAAGTCCACGTCCAGCTGCACGAGTTGCGGCCGCTGGCCGGGCCCATCTCCAACCACCTGGTGACCGGCTGGCCGTCGCCCGCGCTCGGCGCCGCACTGGAGGAGGTGAGCGGCGCCGACGCGCTGATCGCCGTCTCGCCGATCTTCTCGGCGTCCTTCAGCGGCCTGTTCAAGTCGTTCTTCGACCTGCTCGACCCCGGCGCGCTGGCCGGCAAGCCGGTGCTGATCGGCGCGACCGGCGGCACCGCCCGGCACTCGCTGGCCCTCGACCACGCGCTGCGCCCGCTGTTCGCGTACCAGCGCGCGCTGGTCGCGCCGACCGCCGTGTTCGCGGCCTCCGAGGACTGGGGCGGCACCGGCGACTCGCACACCGACACCCTGCCGACCCGGATCGAGCGCGCCGGGCAGGAGCTCGCGGCCCTGATGACCGTCGGCGGCATGCGCCCCGCCGACGACCGGAGCCCGACCGCGCCCGTCCTCGGCTTCCACTGACCACCACCCTGCACCGAAGGGGACTCGCCTTGTCCACCATGCCCGTCGCCGGAGTCCGCCCCGGCACCCCCGAACAGCCCGCCGACCTGGTCGTCCGCAACGCCAAGGTGTTCACCAACGACCCGCGCCGCCCGCAGGCCACCGCAGTCGCGATCCGGGACGGGGTGATCCGGGCGGTCGGCGACGACGCCGACGTCGCCGCGCTGGTCGGCCCCGGCACCCGGGTGGTCGACGCGCTCGGCCGTCGCGTCGTGCCGGGACTCAACGACGCGCACCTGCACGTCATCCGCGGCGGCCTCAACTACGTGATGGAGCTGCGCTGGGACGGCGTCCGCTCGCTCCGGCAGGCCCTCGCCATGCTGCGCGAGCAGGCCGAGCGCACCCCCGCCGGACAGTGGGTGCGCGTGGTCGGCGGCTGGTCCGCCGACCAGTTCGTCGAGCGCCGACTGCCCACCCTGGCCGAGCTGAACGCCGCCGCGCCCGACACCCCCGTCTTCGTGCTGCACCTCTACCAGTCGGCGCTGCTCAACAAGGCCGCGCTGCGCGCCGCCGGCTTCACCCGGGACACCCCCGACCCGGCCGGCGGCCAGATCGTCCGCGGCCACGACGGCGAGCCCACCGGCCTGCTGATCGCCGCGCCCGGCGCGCTGCTGCTGTACTCCACCCTCGCCAAGGCGCCGACGCTGGACGAGGCCGACAAGGTCGACTCCACCCGGCACTTCCTGCGCGAACTCAACCGCTTCGGTCTGACCTCCGCGATCGACGCCGCCGGCGGCTTCCAGAGCTTCCCGGAGAACTACGGAACCGTCATGGAGCTCGCCCGCCGCGGCGAACTGACGCTCCGGATCGCCTACCACCTGTTCCCGCAGACCGCGGGCCAGGAACTCGACGACCTCAAGCGGTGGATCGACACCGTCCGCCCCGGCGAGGGCGACGAGTGGCTGCGACTGAACGGCGCCGGCGAGAACCTCACCTGGGCCGCCGCCGACTTCGAGAACTTCACCGAGCCGCGCCCGCAACTCGGCGCGTACGAGAGCGAGTTCGAGAAGGCCGTCCGGATGCTGATGGAGAACGGCTGGGGCTTCCGACTGCACGCCACCTACGACGAGACCATCCGCCGCGACCTCGCCGTGTTCGAGAAGCTCGCCGCCGAGGGCCTGTTCCCGCAGGGCAACCGCTGGCTGTTCGACCACGCCGAGACCGTCAGCGGCGAGAGCCTGGACCGGATCGCCGCCCTCGGCGGCGCGGTCTCCGTGCAGAACCGGCTCTCCTTCCAGGGCGAGGCGTTCGTCAGCCGCTACGGCGCCGCCGCCGCGGCCGAGGCCCCGCCGCTGCGCGCCATGCTGGACCGCGGTCTGACCGTGGCCGGCGGCACCGACGCCACCCGGGTGTCCTCCTACAACCCGTGGGTCGCCCTGCACTGGCTGGTCTCCGGCCGCGCGGTCTCCGGCCGCCGACTGGCCGCCGAGCACAACCGCCTCGACCGCGCCCGGGCGCTGGAGCTGTTCACCCTCGGCGGCGCCCGGCTCACCGGCGAGCAGGACGTCAAGGGCCGCCTCACCGTGGGCAGTTACGCCGACCTGGCGGTGCTCAGCGCCGACTACTTCACCGTCCCCGAGGCGGACATCGCGCACATCGAGTCCGTCCTCACCGTGGTCGGCGGCCGGATCGTGCACGCCGTCGCCGAGCACGAGGGCCTGGTCGCCGACCTGCCCGCGATCAGCCCCGAGTGGAGCCCCGTCGCCCGCTTCGGCGGCTACCAGGCCGGCTCCGCGCCCGGCCTGGCCGGCGCGCAGCAGGCCGACCGGGTGCTGGAGGCCGCCGCGGCCTCCGACGAGCAGTTCGCCTGGCGGCTGGCCCGCGGCAACGCCGTCCCCGGACAGTCGGCGCTGCCGCAGGACCCCTGCTTCCTCTGACGCACCGACATCTCGTTCAGGGGGCACCGCCGCGCGCGCCGCGGCGGTGCCCCCACCCTCATCAGGAGGCGCCGCCGTGTCCACTCCCGCACCCCCCGCCCCGTCCACACCGCAGATCACCGACCGCCACCCGCTGGCACTGGCGCTGTTCGGCCTCACCATGGCCAGCGGGCTGATCGACGCGGTCAGCTACCTCGGCCTCGGCCACGTCTTCACCGCCAACATGACCGGCAACGTGGTCGTCATCGCGTTCGCCCTGGCCGGCGCACCCGGCTTCTCCGTCGCCGCCTCGGTCACCTCGCTCGGCGCGTTCCTGCTCGGCGCGGTGCTGGCCGGCCGGTTCACCATCGGGCGGCCGACCGGCCGGCTGCGCGCCGCGCTGGCCCTGGAGGTCGCGCTGCACGGCGCGGCCGCCGCCGTGGCCTTCGGCTGGAGCGTCGAGGAGCCCGCCGCCCGGTACGCGGTGATCACGCTCGGCGCGGTGGCGATGGGCGTCCGCAACGGCACCGTGCGCGCCCTCGGCGTCCCCGACCTCACCACCACCGTGCTCACCCTCACCCTGACCGGCCTGGCCGCCGACTCCCGGCTGGCCGGCGGCACGGCGCCCCGCCGGCGCCGCCGCATCCTGTCCGTCGCCACCATGCTGGCCGGCGCGATCCCCGGCGCGGTCCTGGTCCTGCACGGTCAGCTCGCCTGGGCGCTGGTGGCCGGCGCGGCGCTGGCCGGCGTCACGGCGCTGCTCTACCGGGAGTGAACCCGCCTGCTTCACCGGGGGTGAACCCGCCGGTGCACCAAAAGTGCGCCGATCTGCCTCACCAGGAGTGATCACCGCAGGTCAGGGGTGCGGTGCCGGGCCGGCGCGGCGCGGGATAGCCTGGGTTGCCGGGCACCTCGGGACGTACCTGCGCGAGGCGCTCCCGAAGTTCGGCAACACCCCGGGAGGCGGTCGGATGAGCGTGTGGATGGCGAACGGGTGCGTGCCCGGCGCGACGTGGCCGTGGCCGCCGGCCGCGACGGACCCGGCGCTCACGGGCGCCTCGCCGGGTGAGCGGGCGCGGCTGTCCCGGCTCGGGTACCTGCGGGTCGCGACGCTGGAGACCGCCGTGGCGCTGCCGCCCCGCCTCGCGGGCCGGTACGCCTGGGCCGGCCAGGAGCCGATGGTCGGCATCGGGCTGCAACTCGCCGGGGAGTGCATGGTCACCCAGGACGGGCAGCAGAAGGTGCTGGGCGAGGGCGAGTTCGTCCTGTACGACACCGCGCGGGCGTACGTCATCGAGTACCCGAAGCCGTCCCGCGCGCACCTGTTCCACCTGCCGCGCCGCCTGCTGGGCGTACCGGAGACCGAGTTGCACCAGGTGACCGGTACCCCGGTGACCGCCGCCGCCGGGTTCGGGTCGGTGCTGCTGCCGTTCCTGCGGACCTTGGCCGACTCCGCGCCGTCCTACGTCACGCCGCTCGCCGATCGGCTGGCCGGCAGCGTCGCCGACCTGGTGGGCACCATGGTCGCCCAGCTGTCCGCCGGCCGGACGGCCGACGACTCCCACACCGCCAACGGCCGGCTGGTGCGGCGGATCCGGGAGCACATCGCGCGCAACCTCGGCGACCCGGACCTGTCGCCGGAGACCATCGCCCGGGCGCACCACATCTCGCTGCGCTACCTGCACCGGCTGTTCGAGGCCGAGGAGACGACGGTGAGCCGGCTGATCCTGCGGTCCCGGCTCGACGCGTCCGCCCGGGACCTGTCCCGGCCCGGCCCGTCGGTCGCGGCGGTCGCCCAGCACTGGGGATTCGGCAGCCCGGCGCACTTCAGCCGGGCCTTCCGCGCCGCGTACGGCGTCTCGCCGAGCCAGTGGCGGGCGCAGCACACCGCGGGCTGACCGGGGCCCGGGCGGGGCGGCGGCACATCGGTTCGGCGTCGAACTCGGGTGCGGGCAACGTGAGTTGTGACCGGTTTCGATCCCGGACCACACCGCCTCGGAGAGGACGCGTCCCCCGCATGACACCCGATCACCTCGCCGTCCAGCTCGCCGACCCGATCCAGCGCCAGGTGTTCTCGGAGGTCGCCCTGGGCGCGACGACGTCCGCCGAGGTCCTCGCCGTCTCGGGGCTCGCCGCACCGGACGCCGCCCCCGCCATCGGGCGGCTGGTCCGGGCCGGCCTGCTCGTCCAGGGCCGCGGCACGGTCGCCCTGAACGAGGACGCCCTCGCCGCCGCCGCGGACGCCGCCGCCCGCCGCGTCGCGGACGAGGCGGCGAGGGAGCAGCCCGACCCGCGGCTGCGCGGCCGCATCCGCGGCGGCGTCCTGGTGGACCTGCCCGAGGAAGACCCCGAGGCCCGCCGCGCGGTGCTCGGGCACCTCGCCGGGAACACCTTCGTGCCGGGCGAGGAGTACGACGAGCGGACGGTCACCGACCGCCTGCGGCCGTGGTGCGAGGGCGGTCCGCTGGACGCCGTCGCACTGCGGCGCGCCCTGGTCGACACGGACTGCTGGCCCGCGGGTCCGGCCGCTACCGGCTGAACCCCTGAGGGCCGACCGCGGTTCGGTCCGGGCCGCCGACGTCGGACGGCGGCCCGGATCCGTCAGGAAGCGCGGCCGTGGGATCCGCTCGGCTCCGGGGCGGCGCCGGCCGTGCCCCGCCGGCGGTGGACCTGCCAGGCGCCCAGGACGGCGAGGGCGGTCACCGGCCAGGTGGAGATGCTGAGCGGCCCGGCGAACAGCGGGTCGACGAGGCGGTCGGAGACCTCGCGGGTCAGCGGCAGCGCGAACTCGTTGAGCGAGACGTGCGCCGCGACGGCCGCCCAGACCGAGCCGGTGGACAGCCGGACGGTGGCGATGACGGTGCCGAGCAGCATCGCGGTGACCACGGCGACGGGTATGCCCAGCAGGACCGAGTGGCCGGGGTAGCTTCCGCCGAGTGCGGTCATCGGGACGTGCCAGGCCCCCCAGATCGCGCCGCCGATCAGCAGGCCGCGAGTCCTGCCGTGGTGCAGCAGCCGCGGCAGCAGGTAGCCCTGCCAGCCGAGTTCCTCGCCGAAGTACAGCGGAAGCGACACCAGCGCGCTCAGCACGAGCGGCGCGATCGTGGCCGGACCGGGCAGGTGCGCGGGGCTGTACCGGCCGGCCAGTGCGGCCACCGCCAGGCCGGCGGCGGTGAGGCCGAGCGGGATCGTCAACGCGATCGCCACGGAGCGGAGTTCGTGCCGCCACGGGGTGGCCCTGGCGAGCCCGAGGATCCGGGCGGCCCGGCGCAGGCCGTGGCGGCGGGCGGTGAGGCCGAAGGCGGTCAGCGCCGGCACCAGCATCATCAGGATCATGCACAGCGCCGCCACCGGCGGCGTGCCCTGCGCGGCGCTGGTCCGGCGGAGGCCGTCGAGCCAGAGCGGGACCATGGCGAGCCACGCCCCGACGAAGCTGATCGAGAGGAACGGGAGGAGGCCGGAGGGCGGGTTCGGTTTCATGACCGGGACGCTACGAACCGGGCGCCGGTCGGGACGATCGTGCAGGCTCGTCGATCGATGGTGTAGCTGGCTCCACTGCGTCGGGGGACCCGGACGGGAAAGACTGGCCACCGTGAACAGGTTGTCGAAAACGCGTGCGGTGGCCGCCCGTTCGGCGCGTGCCACCGGCTACTGCGCGGCCCTCCTCGGCCGCGGACTGGCACTGATCGTGCTGGTGCCCGCGCTCGTCTACTCGTCCGTGCTCTGCCTGGTCGGCCCGGGCCTGCTCGTCCTGCCGTACGAGCTCCGGCTGTTGCGCCGCCTGGCCGACGTCGAACGGGTGCGGCTCGGCCGGTGGGCGGCGGCGCCGGTGGCGGCGGCCGGGCCGCACGGGAAGAGGCGCCTGATGACGATGCTGGCGGACCAGGCGACCGGTCGGGACCTGCGCTGGGCGCCCGGCGCGATGGTGGCCGGCACCGTGCTCGGGATCGTCGGCGTGGCACTGTTTCTGTTCCCCGTGGCCGTGCTCGTGCTCGCGGGCCTGTGGTGGCTGTTCCCCGCGGACGAGCCGATCCGGCTGATCCTGAACGTCCCGATCCGCAGTTGGTGGTCCGTGCTCGGCGTCGGGGTGCCCCAGTTTCTGCTGAGCGTGCTGCTCGCCCTGTTCGGGCCGCCCCTGGTGGCCGGGCTCGCCGCGTCGGTGAGCCGGTGGCTGCTCGCCCCCTCGGCCGCCGCGGTCCTCGCCGAACGCGTGGCGACGCTGGACCGCACGCGCACCGGGGCGATCGACGCGCACGGCAGCGAACTGCGCCGCATCGAGCGGGACCTGCACGACGGCACCCAGGCCCGGCTGGTCTCCCTCGCCATGCAACTCGGCCTCGCCGAGCGGACGTTCGGCTCCGACCCGGCGGCCGTGGGTCCGCTGCTCACCCGGGCGCGACAGGGCGCGGAGGAGGCGATGGCCGAGCTCCGCGACGTGCTGCGCTCCGTCTACCCGCCGATCCTCGCCGACCGGGGCCTGGCCGGCGCGGTCGCGGCGGTCGTCGCCCGCTGCCCCGTCCCCGCCACCCTCGACGTTGGCGAACTCGGCGAGGTGCCGGCGCGGATCGAGGTCGCCGTGTACTTCGCCGTCACCGAGGCGCTCACCAACGCGGCCAAGCACAGCCGCGCCGCATCCGTGTCGGTCACCCTGACCAGGACCGGCGCCGCCGTCCGCGCGGAGATCGCCGACGACGGCCGGGGCGGGGCCGCCGAGGGCGGCGGCACCGGGCTGCGCGGCATGCGGCAGCGCGTCGAGGCGGTGGACGGCGTCCTGCTGGTGCAGAGCCCGCCCAGCGGGCCCACCGTGATCACCGTGGAGTGCCCGTGCGCATCCTGATCGCCGAGGACAACGCGCTGCTCGCGCAAGGCCTGTCCGCGCTGCTGGACGCGCTGGGCCACCAGGTGCTCGGCACGGTCGGGGACGCCGAGTCCTTCGTCACGGCCGCCGTCGCCCACCGGCCGGACGTCTCCGTGGTCGACGTCCGCCTCCCGCCGTCCTTCACCGACGAGGGCGTCAGGGCCGCGCTGCGCGCCAGGGAGCACGTCCCCGGTCTGCCGATCCTGGTGCTCTCCCAGTACGTCGAGGACACCTACGCCAGGGAGCTGCTCGCCGACGGGGCCGGCGTCGGCTACCTGCTCAAGGACCGGGTCGCCCGCGTCGACGACTTCCTGGAGGCGCTGCACCGGGTGGCCGCCGGCGGCACCGCGCTGGACCCGGACGTCGTCCGGCAGCTGTTCGCGACGCACGGCAACCCGCTGTCCCGGCTCACCGAACGCGAACGCGAGGTGCTCGCGATGATGGCCCAGGGGTACGGGAACTCCGAGATCGCCGATCGGCTCGTGGTCACCGAACGGGCCGTGCACAAGCACGTCGGGAACATCTTCGGGAAGCTCGACCTCCCCCCGGAGGACAGCGGCGACCGGCGGGTCCTCGCGGTGCTCACCTATCTCGGCGCGCCCCAGCGGCCGTCCGGGCGGGCGAGGTGACGCACCGTCGGGCGCTCGGCGGGCAACGGTGCGCGGATCGGCCGAGAGGAGTGCGCCCAGGGAAAAGACGGGACGGGCGCGGGTTCCTAGCCTGAGGTCGTCCCGCTGTCCGAACTCCTCGTTGATCCGAAGGACTTGACAATGACCGAGAACAACACGCCCACCGTCGTGCTGGTGCACGGCGCCTTCGCGGACGCCTCCAGCTTCGGCCGGCTGATCCCCGAACTGCTCGCCGACGGCCTGGAGGTCCTCGCGCCGGCCGGGCCGAACCGCAGCCTGACCGGCGACGCCGCCTACCTCGCCTCCGTGGTCCGGCGGATACCCGGCCCGGTGGTGCTGGTCGGCCACTCGTACGGCGGTGCGGTGATCACCGTCGCCGGGGCCGAGGAGAACGTCAAGGCGCTGGTGTACCTGGCGGGTTACGCGCTGGAGGAGGGCGAGAGCCTGGGCGAGCTGCAGGGCCGCTTCCCGGCCTCCGAGCTTGCTGAGGCGCTGGTGTACACCCCGTTCCCGCTGGACGGCGGCGGCGAGGGCACCGACGTGTCCGTGCAGCCGGACCGCCTGCCGGAGATCTTCGCCGCGGACGTGGACCCCGAGCTGGCGAAGGTCCTCGCCGTCAGCCAACGCCCGCTGGCCGCCGCCGCGTTCGGCGAGGCCGCGCCGACCGCCGCATGGCGGACCAAGCCGTCCTGGGGCGTCGTCGCCACCGCCGACCGCACCCTCAACCCGGACGTCCAGCGGTTCGGCTACCGGCGCGCCGGGATGACCACCGTCGAACTCGACACCTCGCACCTGATGATGCTCTCGCAGCCCGCCCGGGTCGCCGAGGTGATCCGCGAGGCCGTCCGGTCCGTCACCGGCTGACGGCGCGTCACCCCGCCGCCCGGGCGGTGACGGCGTGGGACACCACCGGTTCCCCCGTCACCAGCGCCCGGGCGGCGCGCTCGAAGGCGTGGTCGACGCCGGTCCAGCGTTCGTGGTGCTGCGCCAGGTGCTCGGCCCAGGACGACACCGTGAACGTCTCGACGAACCGGGCCGGCTCGGCCGCGTCCCGGTACAGGCCCCAACTGACCGCGCCGGTCCGCCGCCGGGACGCCTCGACCTCGTCCATCGCCCGGACGAACGCCGCCGCCCCGCCGTCCGCGACCCGGTACTCGACGGTGACCAGCACCGGCCCGTCCGCCGCGGCGGGCTCGACCGTCAGGCGCGGCTCCGGCCAGCTGTCGGACAGCGACGGGTCGACCTTGCCGTCCAGCAGCGGGAGCCGACGGAGGGAGAGCACGCCCAGGGCCAGCAGGGCGGCCGGGACGGTCAGCGCGACCACCAGGCCCGCGTACTGCGCCAGTTGGCCCCACACCAGGGCGCCCAGCGCGTTGCCGCCCTGGAAGACCAGCAGGTAGAAGGCGACCGCGCGGGCCCGCACCCAGTTCGGCAGCTCCAGCTGAAGGGCGGCGCTCAGGACGGACAGGCCCCAGATCCAGGCCGCGCCCGCGGCCGCGAGCGCCGGGCCCACCGCCCAGGCGCTGCCGGCCGGCGCCACCACCAGCAGCGCACCCGCCGTCAGCAGCCCCGCCAGCGCGAGGACGCCGTTGCCGCGCAGCCGGGCGCTCAGCCGCGGCAGCGCGGCCGCGCCCGCCACTGCACCCACGCCGACGGCGGCCAGCAGCAGGCCGTACCCGGAGGAGCCGAGGCCCAGCCGCCGCACCGCCACCACCGGCAGCAGCGCCCACAGCGCCGCCGCGCCCGGGACGAACAGCGCGCAGCGCAGCAGGATCCGCCGCACCGCCGGTGCGCGGCGGACGTACCGCCCGCCGGCCCGCAGCGCCGCCAGCACCTGCTCGCGCTCCCGCTCGCGGAGGGGCGCCGGCGGGTCGGGGAACCGGCGCAGCAGGACCAGCAGGATGCCCGCGAAGGACAGCGCGTTGAGGGCGAACGTCCAGCCCACCCCGGCGGCCGCGACCAGCAGGCCGCCCAGCGCGGGGCCGACCGCGCGGGCCACGTTCATGTTCACCGCGCCCAGCGCCGACGCCTGCCGCAGCTGCTCGCGCGGCACCAGGCTCGGCTGCACCGCCTGCCAGGCCGGACCGCTCAACGCGGTCAGGCAGCCCAGCAGGAAGGTGAACAGCAGCAACAGCCACGGCCCGAGCACCCCCGCCAGCGCCAGCACCGAGAGAACGCTGGCGACCGCCGCCATCGCCGCCTGCATCACCAGCAGCAGCCGCCGACGGTCGACCAGGTCCGCGAGGGCGCCGGCCGGCAGCGCCAGCAGCAGCACCGGCAGCCCCGCGGCGACCTGGACCAGCGACACCAGCCCCGCCCCGTGCCCGACCAGCAGCCACTGCGCGCCGACGGTCTGCATCCAGCCGCCGACGTTCGACACGAACTGGGCCACCCAGAGCGCCCGGAACACCTTCTCCCCGAGCGGCGCCCACGCGGACTCCTCGCTCGTACTACGTCTCATCTCTTCCAGGCCCTCGGCTCGGCGACGGACATCCGCCGGATGGCGGCCGTCCCGCACCGGGCGGCCGTTCGAGCCGTCGAGGCTAGTACGCACCGGGGCGGTCGGCTGTCCGCTGCGCGCCCCGGCAGTGGTCCGACACCGCACGGCCGGACGGCGGCCCGACGCCGCACGGTCGGAGTGCGGTCAGGATGCCCGGGAGCCCAGCAGGCCCAGGTCGCGCACGGTGGCCGCCACCATCACCCGTCCGCCCTCGACCAGCACCCGGTCTGCCGGCGGCGATCGGAGCAACTCCGGCCCGCCGCAGCGCGGTTGGGCGAGATTCGGGCTGCGCAGCTCCGGCGGCGCGAGATCGACGGCCGGCACCCGCCACAGCCCCGGGCGGTGCGCGTCCGCCACCGTGGTGCCGCGCAGCCGGGGCGAGCGGGCGACGTCCACCGCGGCGATCACCAGCACCTCGCGGCCCGCGGCGAGCGCCCCGATCACCTGACGGTCCATCATCGCGGACGCGAACGCGGGCGCCGACAGGTACGCCACGCGGCGGCTGCGGGTCCGTGCCTCCGGGTAGGAGTCGCGCAGCGTCAGGTACACGTTCTCCGCGAAGTCGTCGTCGAACAGCCGCAGCACCGCTCGGAGTTCCGGCACGGACGCGCACCCCGCCGACGCCACCTCGAAGTCGGTGGAGTCGTCGCTGCTGAGCGCCGGCAGCGCCTGCGCGCGGTGGGTCACCCGGATCCCCATCCGGCTCGGACCGGAGCGCCGCGTCCAAGCCGTGCTCCTCGCCCACCGGGCCGGCCCGACATGACGTGGCGTCAGGGGATCCGCGCAGGTGAGGATTCGGTGTGATCGGCTGCCGTGCCCCCGTCGCAGACCGTAGGGTTCGGAACCGCGCACCCGACGGGGGAAGGGACGGGCAGGTGCAACCACTCGACGGGATGGATCCGCGGCAGGTCGGGCCGTACACGCTGGTGGGCCGGCTCGGGGCCGGCGGCATGGGTGCGGTGTACCTGGGGCGCTCGGCCGGTGGCCGGGCCGTCGCGGTCAAGGTGGTCCGGCCGGAGCTCGCCGAGGACGCTGGGTTCCGGCAGCGGTTCCGGCAGGAGGTGGCGGCCGCCCGGCGGGTCTCCGGCGCGTTCACCGCGCCCGTGGTGGACGCCGACCCGGAGGCCGCGCTGCCGTGGATGGCCACCGCGTTCGTTCCCGGCCTGTCGCTGCGGCAGGCCGTCGAGCGGTACGGCCCGCTGCCCGTCGCCACCGTCCGCACGCTGGCCGCCGGCCTCGCCGAGGCGCTCGCCGAGGTGCACCGCGCGGGGTTGATCCACCGCGACCTGAAGCCCGGCAACGTGCTGCTGGCGCTGGACGGGCCGCACGTCATCGACTTCGGCATCTCCCGGGCCGCCGACGCCGAAGGGCTGACCACCACCGGCGCGGTGATCGGCTCCGCGCCGTACATGTCCCCCGAACAGGCCCTCGGCGAGCCGCTCACCCCCGCCGGCGACGTGTTCTCGCTCGGCTCCACCGTGGCGTACGCGGCCCTCGGCCGGAACCTGTTCGGCGAAGGCGCCGGGGCGGCCGTGCTGTTCCGGATCGTCAGCACCGAACCCGACCTCGGCGAGCTGCCCGCCGACCTGCGCACCCTGGTCGCGGCCTGCCTGGCCAAGAACCCCGCGCACCGGCCGACGCCCCGTCAACTCGTCGCGCACGTCGCCCTGGCCGGGCACCCCGCCGACCCGGACGGCTGGCTGCCGCCCGCCGTCGCCACCGAGGTGCGGGCCGTCCGCGCCGTGCTCACCGCGCCGCCCGCACCACCCCCGATGCCCGCGCACGCCCCCGAGCCCGCACCCGCGCCGGTCGACCGGCCGCCGTCGCACGGGCCGCGCCGCCGGACGCTGCTCGCCCTCGGCGGGGGCGTCCTCGCCGCCGGTGCGGCCGGCTCCGCCTACGCGCTGATCGACCGGGGCCGCGGCACACCGTCCGGCAAGCAGGCCGCCGCGCCGGTGCGGCCGAGCGCGGACGTCCCCGAGGCCGTCCCGCTCTGGCAGAACCGGCAGGTCACCCTGCCGTGCGTCCAACTGCTGTCGCTGGACGCCGCGGTGGTCGGCATCACGACCCGGCAGACCTGGGCGGTCGTCGACGACGGCAAGCCGAGGTGGACGCTGGACGACACCGCGGCGGGCGTCACCTTCGCCCTCGACCCGTTCCAGCCGCACCCCGTCGCCGCCTTCGACGGCCACCGCATCCAGCTGGCCGCAATGGGCGGCGCCGCCGCCCCGGGCAGCCTGGCGACCGTCCTGCTCGCCATCGACCCGGGCGACGGCAAGGTCGACGGCAGGGTGACGCTCGACCAGCCGCAGGCGGTCGGCGTGACGCGCTTCGCGGGGATCCGCGGCGGCACCGCGTACGTGGTCGGCGTGGGCCAGGGCAGGCACCAGGGCGGCAGCAACGTGTGGGCGGTCGACCTGGCCGGGCGGCGCACCGCCTGGTTCCACGGCGAGGACCTGCTGCTGCTGGAAGCCGCCCTGCTGCCCGGCGGCGACCGGATCCTGGTCTCCAGCGCCGACCGCCTCAAGGCCCTCGACGCCACCGGCGCCGTCGCCTGGACGGCCGGCCTGCAGTCCTTCGGCATCGCCGCCGGCGGGGGCTGGTTCCTCACCCCCGACAAGGACGGCGCCCTCACCGCCCTGGACCCCGCCACCGGCAAACCCGCCTGGTCCGCCCCCGGCGTCGCCGGCCCCCGCATGACCGGCAGCGCCTTCGCGCACGGCCCCGACGACAGCCTGCTGCACTGCCTGTGGACCGACAGCGACGGCGGCTACTCCGTCGGCGCCCTCGACCTGAAGAGCGGCACCCTGCGCTGGCGGACCCCGCTGCCGCCCGACGGCCCCGGCACCGGCGCCGGCGCGTACGGCGCCGACCTGCTGTACGCCGACGACACCCTCTACCGGATCGGCCGCGACGCGGTGGTCTGGGCCCTCGACCCCGCCACCGGCCGGGCCCGCTGGAAGTACTCCGGCCTCAAGGGCGCCGACCCGGCGACGCTGACCTGGACGGCCGGCGCGGGACGGCTGTGCATCGCCGCCCAACGCCCGACGATCCTCACCGCCCTGCCCGCGAAGGGACATTGACGATGCATCCGCTCGGCCCGACCGACCCCGCCCAGGTCGGCCCCTACCTGCTGCTCGGCCGACTCGGCGCGGGCGGCATGGGCGCCGTCTACCTCGGCCGGTCGGCCGGCGGCCGCACCGTCGCGGTCAAGCTGATCCGGCCCGAACTCGCCGACGACCAGCGGTTCCGGGCCCGCTTCCGGCGCGAGGTCTCGGCCGCCCGCACCGCGTCCTCCGCGTTCACCGCCCCCGTCGTGGACGCCGACCCGGACGCGCCGCTGCCCTGGCTCGCCACCGCGTACATCCCCGGCATCCCGCTCGACGAGGCCGTCCGCCTGGTCGGCCCGTTCCCCGAACCGGTGCTGCGGATCCTCGCCGCCGGCATCGCCGAGGAACTCGCCGCCATCCACGCCGCCGGGCTGGTCCACCGGGACATCAAGCCCAGCAACGTGCTGCTCGCCCTGGACGGCCCGCACGTCATCGACTTCGGCATCGCCCGCGCCGCCGACGACAGCGTCCTCACCGCCGAGGGCGCCATCCTCGGCACCCCCTCCTTCTTGTCGCCCGAGCAGGCCCTGGCCCGGCCGATCGTCCCCGCCTCCGACGTCTTCTCGCTCGGCTCGACCCTGGTGCACGCCGCGACCGGCGCCGGACCGTTCGGCGGCGGCCACCCCATCGAAGTGGTCCGCCGGGTCGCCGCGGAGGAACCCGACCTCACCGCCGTGCCCGCCGGGCTGCGCCTGCTGATCGCCGCCTGCCTCGCCAAGGACCCCGCCGACCGGCCGACGCCCCGTCAACTCGTCGACTCCCAGCGGCTCGCAGCGCAGCCGCCCGGGGCGTGGCTGCACCCCGTGCTGCTCGCCGCCGTCGAACGCTCCGCGGCCGTGCTGGCGCCCACGCTGCCCCCGCCGCCGGTCGCACCCACGGTGGAACTGCCGCCCGACCTCCCGCAGTTGGAGCCGAAGCGCCCCGCGCGGCGCACCCTGCTGTACGGGCTGGCCGGCGGCGCGGCGGCGCTGGCCGGCGGCGGGACGGCGGCGTACCTGACGTTCGGCCGGACGCCCGACAAGTCCACCGGCGCACACCGGAGTTCGGCATCGGCGTCCGATCCCACCGACCCGGACCGCCCGCTCGGCACCACCAACATCGCCGCCGCGCTGTGGACGGCGCCCGTGCCCGACCCGCTCAACCAGATCGTCGCGGACGGCGAGAGCATCCTCACCGTCGACGCCAAGAGCCTCCGCGGCTTCGACCGCGACGGCAAACCCCGCTGGGAACCGAAGACCTCCCAGGGCGCCGTGCCGGCCCCGACGCTCGGCCTGGTCGCCGCCGCCGACGGCAAGGGCTACTACGTCAGCTGGGAACGGGTCGGCGGGACCGTCGTCGGCATCCGCACCTCGCTCAAGGCGATCGACCTGGCCACCGGCGAAGTCGCCTGGTCGTTCGCCCGGCCCGGAATGAGCGCCACCACCGGCGCGGTCGCCGGCGTGCTGGACGGCGCCGTCTACGTCCAGGGCGTCGGCTCCTCCGCCTCGGTCGGCGGCCAGCTGATGTTCCTGTGGGCGGTGGACACGGCCACCCACGACCTCCGCTGGGAGCAGCGGTTCCCGTTCTCCGGCCTGGGCAGCGGACGCCTCGCCGTCCCCATCGCCGGAACCCGCCTGCTCTGGCAGCGGACCGAGATGTCCAACGGCAAGTCCACCCTGCAGGGCCTCGACACCACGAACGCCGGCCTCTCCGCCTGGCAGCAGAACCCGCCCGGCACCACCCTCGGCGCCGGAGCCCTCCTCCAGCCCTTCACCGACGGTCCGCACACCTCCGCCGGCGGCCGCCTGCTCTACCTCGCCGACCGGGTCTACGCCCTCGACCCGGCGGACGGGACGGTGGCGTGGAAGTCCGACGCCGCCATGACCTACCAGGCGGTGGTGGCGAACGCCGACGCCACGACCGTCTTCGCCGTGGCCGTGGACTACAAGACCCTCACCGTCAAGGTCCAGGCCCTGGACGCGGGCAACGGTGCCGTCCGCTGGGCCGGCACCCTGCCCGTCGGCACCCTGGCCACCAACCTGGCCGCCCAGTTCGCCGACGACACCCTCTACCTCTGGATCCACGGCAAGGTCTGGGCCCTCGACCCCGCCACCGGCCTCGCCCGCTGGACCTACGACTTCCTGGCCCCCAGCCTCACCCTCACCGTCCCCTTCTGGGCCGGCGGCGGCCGCGTCTACGGCCCCACCGAGCAGGGCCTGACAGCGGTCGCGGCCACCGGCAAGGCGTAGCCCGGCCCGCTGCGGGCGGGGGTCGGAGCCCGCCCTGCCGCGCCCACTCTGATGGCATGTGCATGACCTGGCGTCCGGTCTCGGACAGGCCGAATGGCGACACCCGAACGACCTTCCGGGCCGCTCCGGAACCCGCGAAGCTATTGATCGCCGCCAGGGAAACCGACCGGGCGGCGAACCGGAGCGGGCGTCAACCGCGGGACGCCGAACCGGAGCCCGTCCACCTGTCACTGCCGTCGAGGAGAACCACCGACATGCTCACCCGTCTCGCCAAGGCCGCCGCGGTCACCGCCCTCGCCCTCACCGCCCTGATCGCCGCCCCCGCCGCGGTCACCGCCCTCACCTCCGACGCCCCGGCCGGCACCGTGACCGTCGCCGACGGCAGCCTCGGCTGGGGCTGACCCACCCCGTGGACATCGTCCATGTCGGCCTGCGGCGCAGAGAACCCGGCCCCGCCTCGCCGGACGAGGCGCACGAGACGGTCGGCATCCTCTGGGCCCACGCCCTCCCCGGCGATGCGCTCCAGCACATCACGGCCCGCAGCGACACCGACCGGCTCGACCTCCTGCTCTACCTGCGGACCCGCGACCCCGCCGACGCCCGGCCACCGGGCGTCGACGCCGCGCACACC
>NZ_BMRI01000002.1:74314-109141 GCF_014648555.1 Kitasatospora griseola | reverse complement strand
CTGATCCGCCGCGGCCACCAGGCATCGCCCGTGCTGGCCCGCCGCTACTTCGCGCCGGAGCCGGCCACCGACTGACCTGCTGCCGCCCGCACGCCGGACCTCCGCGTCCTCCACGCACCGGCAGCCGAAGGTTCCCGCAGGTCAGGGTCGATGTGCGGCCCCGGTAGCCTGGGCGGGTGGAAACGATTCTGGTCAGTGCGTGTCTGCGCGGCGTGCCGTGCCGGTTCGACGGGCGGGACAAGGCGTCGCCCGCCCTCGCCGAGCTGCTCGACGGGCGGCAGACGGTGTCGTTCTGCCCGGAGGTGGCGGGCGGGCTGGCCACCCCGCGACGGCCGGCGGAGCTGATCGGCGGCGACGGGCACGACGTGCTGGACGGCGCCGCGCGGGTGGTGGACGACGCCGGGCACGACGTCACGGCGGAGTTCGTCACGGGCGCCGAACGCGCGCTGCTCGCCGCGCGGCGGGCCGGCTGCACGGAGGCGGTGCTGATGCCCCGCAGCCCCTCGTGCGGCCGGGGCGCCGTGTACGACGGCTCGTTCGCGGGCGCGCTGGTGCCTGGCGACGGCGTGACGGCGGCCCTGCTGGAACGCAACGGGATCACCGTCCGTCCGGCACCGGGTGTCTGACCGGCCGCTCTGCCGGTGGCGAATCTGCGGCGGGCAGAGAACCGGCTGACGGGGGTCGTCCGGGGTGAACAGTGGAGTGGAAGACGCACTCCCGCTCCGACGAGGAGACCCGATGACACCGTTCAGCACCCGCCAACCCCGTGCGGAGGACGGCGACACGCCGCCCAGCCGCTTCGACGACCACCTCGCGGCGCAGTTGCTCGCCCAGCGGATCGTCCTGCTCGGCACCCAGGTCGACGAGGTGTCGGCGAACCGGGTGTGCGCGCAGCTGCTGCTGCTCTCCGCGGAGGACCCGCGCACCGACATCAGCCTGTACGTCAACAGCCCGGGCGGGTCGGTGACGGCGGGCCTGGCGATCTACGACACCATGCGGCTGATCCCGAACGACGTCTCCACGCTGGCGATGGGATTCGCCGCCAGCATGGGGCAGTTCCTGCTGACCGTGGGCACGGCGGGCAAGCGGTTCGCGCTGCCGAACGCGCGGATCATGATGCACCAGCCGTCGGCGGGCATCGGCGGCACTGCCTCGGACATCGCGATCCAGGCGGAGAACCTGGAGTACACCAAGCGGGCGATCGAGCGGATCACCGCCGCGCACACCGGGCAGAGCGAGGAGACCATCGCCCGCGACGGCGACCGGGACCGCTGGTTCACGGCCGAACAGGCCAAGGAGTACGGGATGGTGGACCAGGTGGTGGAGTCGCTGGCCGACATCCGCCCGGCCGCCAACCGCCGACGGATGGGGCTGTAGACATGGGCTCGTACACAGTTCCCTACGTCGTCGAGCGGACGGCCCAGGGCGAGCGGTCCTACGACGTGTTCAGCCGGCTGCTGAACGAACGGATCATCTTCCTCGGCACCGACATCGACGACGGCGTCGCCAACGTGGTGATCGCCCAGCTGCTGCACCTGGAGTCGGCGAGCCCGGGGGAGGAGATCGCGATCTACCTCAACTCGCCCGGCGGATCGTTCACTTCGCTGATGGCGATCTACGACACGATGACCTTCGTGCAGTCGCCGATCTCGACGTTCTGCGTCGGCCAGGCGGCGTCCACGGCGGCCGTCCTGCTGGCCGGCGGCGACCCCGGGCGGCGGTTCGTGCTCCAGCACTCCCGGGTGCTGCTCGGCCAGCCCGCCAGCGGCGGTCGGCAGGGGACGGTCTCCGACCTGAGCCTGGCCGCGAAGGAGATGCTGCGGATCCGCTCGCAGGTCGAGGAGGTGCTGTCCCGGCACACCGGCCACGACGTGGCGACGCTGCGCGCCGACACGGACCGGGACAAGGTGTTCACCGCCGCGGAGGCGGTCGCCTACGGCCTGGCCGACCAGGTGCTGGACCGGCGGCAGCTGCCGGGCTGAGCGGGGTGCCCCCGGTGCGACGGCGATCTGCGGGCCGTCCGCACCGGGCGTGACCGTCCGTCAGGCGGCCAGGCAGAGACCGTTGGTGGGGGCGGCGCTGCGGCGGTGGGAACGGCGGATCTGCGAGTGGCGGACCAGGTCGTCCTGGGCGAGCGACAGCAGGTCGCCGAGGCCGAGCCCGAGCGCGTGGGCAGCCGCCGCGAGCACCTCCGAGGAGGCCTCCTTACGGCCGCGCTCCAGCTCCGACAGGTACGGCATGGAGATCCGGGCCGCCTCCGAGACGTCCTTCAACGTCCGCTCCTGGGCGAGCCGTTCGCGACGCAGCACACCACCGACCACATCCCGCCAGAGCGGTTCCTTCGGCACAGGAGGCTGCGGCGCGTTCTGCGGGCGCAGCGGAATGACACGGGCTTCGTTCCGGCCTTGAGTGCTCACCCCTCCAGCGTAGGCATCCTCCGCAGGAGGGGAAGGGAGCGGCGTTCTGCTGTGGGTGAAGTACCGGCCTGACGGCAGGTCGGAAATGGGTGGGCGGTGCGGTGGGCGGCGGCCTAGGATCGACGGTCATGGTTGATCTCTATGAGCCGATGCACCCCTACGACAGTGGTTTCCTGGACACCGGAGACGGCAACCGCATCTACTACGAACAGCTCGGCAACCCCGAGGGCAAGCCTGCGCTGTACGTGCACGGCGGTCCCGGGGCGGGCTTCCCGAAGCGGCCGACCCGGGCGTGGGACCCGGAGGCGTACCGGGTGATCCGGTACGACCAGCGCAACTGCGGGCTCAGTACGCCGCACGGCAGCGACCCGGCGGCGGACATGGCGCTGAACACCACCCAGCACCTGATCGACGACATGGAGCGGCTGCGCGAACACCTCGGCATCGAACGGTGGTTGCTGGACGGCGCGTCCTGGGGGTCGACGCTGATCCTGGCCTACGCGCAGCAGCACCCGGAGCGGGTGAGCGAGATCGTCATCCAGGCGGTGACCACCACGCGCCGGGCCGAGACCGACTGGCTGTACCGGGGCGTCGGCGGGTTCCGGCCCGAGGCGTGGGACCGGTTCCGCGACTTCGTCCCGGAGAGCGAACGGGACGGTGACGTCTACCAGTTGCTGGCGGCGTACGCCCGGCTGATGGAGCACCCGGACCGGGCGGTCCGCGAGCAGGCCGCGAACGAGTGGCTGGCCTGGGAGGACGCCGTCATCGAGGGCGAGCCGAACGGCATCCCCGGCATGTACAGCGACCGCGAGATGGACGACCGGATCGCCTTCGTCCGGATCTGCTCGCACTTCTTCAGCAACGGCGCCTGGCTGGAGGAGGACCAACTGCTGCGGGGCGCGCACAAGTTGGCCGGCATCCCGGGCGTGCTCGTGCACGGCCGGTACGACATGGGCTGCCCGGTGCAGACCGCGTGGGAATTGGTCAAGGCCTGGCCGGACGCGAAGCTGCACATCTTCGACGACTCCGGGCACGTGGGCAGCCAGGACATGGCGGGGACGGTCCGGCAGGCCCTGGAGGACTTCAAGAGCCTCCGGTAGAGCCGAAGATGACGGCCCGTCACGGTGGCGATCGTGACGGGCCGTTCGCGGCTCACTTCTGCCAGCCCACCGAGGTGATCACGGTGTCGGCGAGGCTGCCGGCGCCGAAGTTGGCCAGGCCCTTGCGGACGGCGACGATGCTGGGGCGCTGGTAGAGCTCGACGGTGTGGCCGAGTTCCCAGATCTTCACGTCGGCCTGGTTGTAGAGCTCGGCGGCCTTCGCCGGGTCGAGGGTGGCGGCGGCCTTGCGCAGCAGGCCGTCGATCTCGGGGGTGCTCAGCTTCGAGTAGTTGCCGAACACGTTGTCGCCCTGCGGGGCGCGGAAGATCGGCACCGTCTTGGAGAGCGGGAAGGAGCCGGTGTTGCGCCAGCTGGCCAGGTCGAACTTGCCCTGGTCGATGTACTTGGAGAAGTACTCCTTGCTGGGCACCTTGTCGATGATGAGCTTCACGCCGACCTGCTGGAGCATGTTCTGGGTGGCGGTGGCCAGGTCGGACTGGGCCTGGGTGGAGCCGTCGCTCATCACGTAGTGCAGCTCCAGCGGCTGCCCGTCCTTGCTGCGGGCGCCGCCGGCGTCCTTCCAGCCCGCCTCGTCCAGCCACTTCTTGGCGGTGGTCGGGTCGTACGCCACCCAGTCGCCCGCGTTGGCCTTGTAGCCGCTCTGGTTGGTCATGAACAGGTGGTTGTCGAGCGGCTTGAACTCCACCGGGACGCCCTTGTTGGCGATCTTGATCAGCGAGGCGCGGTCCAGCGCCTTGCCGAGCGCCTGACGGACCTTCTGGTCGGCGAGCGCGCCGTTGCCGCCGAAGGAGATGTGCACCTCGTCCCAGGGGGTGCCGGTGCGGATCACCGAGTCCTTGGCGTCCTTGAGCTGGCCGTAGGCGGTGGCGGTGCCCGCGGAGGCGAAGTCGATCTCGTTGTTCAGGAACGACTGGGTGATCGCGGCGGCGTCCAGCACCCGGTAGGTGATCCGGTCCAGCTTCGGCTTCGGGCCCCACCAGCGGGGGTTGGGCGCCAGTGTGATGGTCTGCGCGGTCTTGTCGGCGTTCTGCAGCACGAACGGGCCGCCGTAGACCGGGACCTTCTCGATCCAGCCCTCGTTGAAGGCCTGCGGGGTGGAGATCCCGGAGGCCGGCAGCAGCGGGCTGAACAGGCTCTGCCAGTCGGCGTACGGCTCCGAGAAGGTCACCTTGACCTCGCTCGGGTCGGCGCCCTGCTCGACGCCGGAGATCTGCTCGTAGCCGGAGGAGTCGGCCAGGTTGAACGCCTGGTCCTTGCCGTTGGAGGCCTTCCAGACCGCCTCGAAGTCCCGGTAGCCGATCGCCGTCCCGTCGGACCAGACCGCCTTCGGGTTGAGCTTGTACGTCACGACCTGCGGCGAGGCGGAGGTGACCTGCGCGGAGACCAGGTACTCCGGAACCGGATGGTAGACGCCCTGCGCGTCGCTGCGGAAGAGCTTGGCCTCCAGGTAGCCCATGATTTCCACCGCGTCGCCGTACGTGCCGTCGACCTGGTACGGGTTCCACTGGGTGATCCACTGCTGGAGCGGTTCGCGCAGTTCGCCGCCGTCCTTGATGTTGTCCAGCGGCTGCGGGTTGTTGTCCTCGGCGTCCACGGTCGGCACCACGGTCTTGGCGACGTCCGCCGAGCCGCCCTGACTGGTGCAGGCGGTCGCGGCCAGGAGTGCGGCGAGAGCCGCAGCGGCGGCGCGGCCGATTCGGCGGGTGGCGGGCGATGTGTGCATCGGCGGAGTCCTCGGGTCTCGAAGAGTCGGCGGTCGTCAGGTGTGGCGACGCTTGATCGTGGGCAGCCAAGTCGGTGCCGGCGGGCCGAACGTAACAGCCCATCAGCCGCCCCCACCAGGGTGATGCGCGGAACTGATCGAAACGAAATGGAGTGAAACACCGCCGCAATACCCCGTTCGTGCCCGTCTGATCAGCTGTGACCAGCGGGTTCACCTGAACGGTCGAACCGTTGGCATCTCCGACCCTGGACGAGTCGGTGGAGCGTGGCGTACAACTGCTGCGCGAAAGTGCGTCAAAGTCCGTACTAGCGAAGGCAAATGACCATGTTCCGCAGGTGTGCGAACCGCGCCGGAGGCGCGCCGTGACGGGCTACCTGGCCAGGCGGCTCGGCTACTACGTGGTGCTGCTGACCGCCGCGGTGTTCCTGGCCTACGCCCTCACCGGCACCGCGCTCGGCCCGCGCGCCTACTTCGAGGCCAAGCAGCCACGGCCCTCCGCCGCCGCCGTCGACCGGCAGTTGACCGCGCTCAACCTCAACGACCGCACCCCCGTGGTCGAGCGCTTCGCCACCTGGGCGGACGGCGTCCTGCTGCACGCCGACCTCGGCCGCACCATCCACGACACCTCCGTCAACGACGAGTTCGGCCGCCGGATCTGGGTGTCGCTGCGCCTGCTGCTGGTCGGCAGCGTGCTCGGCATGCTGCTCGGCGTCGCCGCCGGCGCCTGGAGCGCGGTGCGCCAGTACCGGCTCTCCGACCGGGCGCTCACCGTGCTCTCCTTCGTGCTGCTCTCCACCCCCGTCTTCCTGCTGGCCCTGCTGCTGAAGAACGGCGCCATCGCCGCGAAGAACGCCGCCGGCCACGACGTCATCCCGTTCACCGGCTACGAGACCCCCAACCTCTCCGGCGGCATCGGCGCCCACCTCGCCGACTGGGGGCTGCACCTGCTGCTCCCCACCCTCTCGCTGGCCCTCGGCGGCCTCGCCACCTACAGCCGCTACCAGCGCTCCACGATGCTCGACGTCCTCGGCGCCGACTACCTGCGCACCGCCCAGGCCAAGGGCCTCACCCGCGGCCGCGCCCTGATCAAGCACGGCCTGCGCACCGCGATCATCCCGATGACCACGATGTTCGCCTACGCCTTCCTCGGCCTGTTCACCGGCGCCGCCTTCACCGAGACCATCTTCGGCTGGCACGGCATGGGCGAGTGGTTCATCCAGGCCGTCAACGAACAGGACGTCAACTCCGTCGTCGCCGTCAACCTGTTCGCCGCCGTGGTCGTCCTCGCCGCCGGCTTCCTCGCCGACGCACTCCACGCCGCACTCGACCCCCGAGTGAGGACGGCATGAAGGTGAGAGACCAGGGAGAGCACAACCAGGGGCGTGGGGAACTGCGCGAACCGGACGGAACCCGTCGGCGAGATCGCGAAACCGGACCGTGGCCTGCAAGTGATGGTGACCCGGCGCAGCCGACCGACCAGCGTGCCCCCGCAGGGCGGCTGCGACTGGCCGCAGCTCGACTGGCGGCCTCCCGCGGCGCACTGCTCGGGCTGATCGTTCTGGTGCTCCTGTTCCTCCTCGCGTTCCTCGGCCCGTACCTGACCCCCTGGCACTACGCCACCCCCGACTACACCGCGCTGCGCCAACCCCCGTCCGTGCAGCACTGGTTCGGCACCAACGGCCTCGGGCAGGACGTCTTCGCGCAGACCGTCCGCGGCCTGCAGAAGTCTCTGGTGATCGGCCTGCTGGTGGCCGTGCTCTCCACCGGCCTGGCCTCGCTGGTCGGCGCCTGCGCCGGGTACTTCGGCGGCTGGACGGACCGGCTGCTGACCTTCCTGGTCGACCTGATGCTGATCTTCCCGGCGTTCCTGGTGATCGCCGTGATCTCGCCGCGGCTTCGCGGCAGCGGCTGGATCGCCTTCGTGCTGCTGCTCGCCGTGTTCAACTGGATGATCACCGCCCGGGTGATCCGCTCGATGACCATTTCGCTCCGCGAGCGCGAATTCGTGGTCGCCGCCCGGTTCATGGGCGTCGGGCCGTTCCGGATCATCTGGCGGCACATCCTGCCGAACGTCTCCTCGTTCCTGATCATCGACGCCACCATCACCGTCGGCGGCGCCGTGATGAGCGAGGCCGCGCTCTCCTACTTCGGTTTCGGGGTGCGCCCGCCCGACGTCTCGCTCGGCACCCTGCTGGCGGCCGGCGCCGGCGACGCCCCCGTCTTCCCCTGGTTGTTCTACTTCGCCGCCGGCCTGCTGGTGCTGTTCGTGCTGGCCGTCAACCTGGTCGGCGACGGCCTGCGCGACGCCCTCGACCCCACCGCCACGGCCGGACGCAGGCGTCCCCGAAAGACCGTCACCACTTCGCGCCGGAGCACCCGTTGACCACCCCGCTGCTCGCCGTCCGCAACCTCACCGTCGACTTCGGGGACCACCCGGCGGTCCGCGGCGTCGACCTCGACCTGCGTCGCGGTGAGACCCTCGGCCTGGTCGGCGAGTCCGGCTCCGGCAAGTCCGTCACCGCGCTCGCCGTGCTCGGCCTGCTGCCCGCCGCCGCCCGGATCGGCGGCTCGGTCCGGCTCGACGGCGAGGAACTGGTCGGCCTGCCCGCCCGGCAGCTCGCCGAGATCCGCGGCCGGCGGATCGCCATGGTCTTCCAGGACCCGCTGTCCGCGTTCACGCCCGTCTACCGGATCGGCGACCAGATCGCCGAAGCCGTCCGCGTCCACCAGAACGTCGGCAAGGCCGCCGCCCGGAGCCGCGCCGCCGACCTGCTCGACCTGGTCGGCATCCCCGACCCGGCCCGCGCGCTGGACGCGTTCCCGCACGAGTTCTCCGGCGGCATGCGGCAACGCGCGATGATCGCGATGGCGGTGGCCAACGACCCCGACATCCTGCTCGCCGACGAACCCACCACCGCCCTCGACGTCACCATCCAGGCCCAGGTCCTGGACGTGCTGCGCACCGCTCAGCGGGAGACCGGCGCCGCCCTCGTGCTGGTCAGCCACGACCTCGGGGTGATCGCCGGCAGCGCCGACCGGGTCGCCGTCATGTACGCCGGACGGATCGTCGAGACCGCCCCCGTGGACGAGCTGTTCACCGCGCCCCGGCACGCCTACACGCTCGGTCTGATCGGCGCCGTCCCCCGCCTCGACGGCCGCGGCGGCCCGCTGGTGCCGATCCCCGGCCGCCCGCCGGCCGCCGGCGAACTGCACGGCCCCGGCTGCCCGTTCGCCGAACGCTGCCCGCTGGTCGAGGACCGTTGCCGCACCGCCGAGCCGCAACTCGCGGGCGACGGCGACCACTTGGCCGCGTGCGTGCGCGCCGACCATCTCGCCGCCACCCGGCCCGCCCCCGCCGAGGTCTACCCCGTCCCCGTCGTGCCCGCCGCCGAGCCCCGGCCGCGGGAGGAACGCGAGGGCGTGCTCACCGTCACCGGCCTCACCCGCAGCTTCCCGCGCTACCGCGGCACCCTGCTGCGCCGCCGGATCGGCGAGACCTTCGCCGTGGACGGCGTCGACCTGGACATCCGGCGCGGCGAGACCCTCGGCCTGGTCGGCGAGTCCGGCTCCGGCAAGTCCACCACGCTGTACGAGATCCTCAAGCTGGCCGCCCCGCAGGGCGGGCGGATCGAACTGCTCGGCCAGGACACCGCCGCCCTCGACCGGGCCGCCGCGCACCGGCTGCGGGCCCGCGTCCAGATCGTCTTCCAGGACCCGGCGGCCTCCCTCGACCCGCGGATGCCGGTCGGCGACGTGATCGCCGAACCGCTGCTCGCCCAGCGCACCCCCGCCGCCGAGGCCCGCCGCCGGATCCCCGAGCTGCTGCGCCAGGTCGGCCTGGATCCGGCGCACGCCGACCGCTACCCGCACGAGTTCTCCGGCGGCCAGCGCCAGCGGATCTCCATCGCCCGCGCCCTCGCCGTCCGCCCCGACCTGCTGGTCCTCGACGAGCCGGTCTCCGCGCTGGACGTCTCCGTGCAGGCCGGCGTGCTCAACCTGCTCCAGCAGCTGAAGGCCGAACTCGGCCTCGCCTACCTGTTCGTCTCCCACGACCTGTCCGTGGTGCGGCACCTGGCCGACCGGGTCAGCGTGATGTACCTGGGCCGCACCGTGGAGACCGGCACGGTGGAACGGGTCTTCGCCGCACCCCGGCACCCCTACACCCGCGCCCTGCTCGCCGCCGTCCCGCTGCCCGACCCGGCCGCCGAACGCGCCCGCCCCCGCCTGCTGCTGGCCGGCGACCCGCCGTCGCCCGCCGAACGCCACCTCGGCTGCCCGTTCCGCAGCCGCTGCCCCGTGCACACCGCCCTCGCCCCCGAGCAGCGCACCCGCTGCGCCACCGAACTGCCGCCCGCCACCCCCGCCGCCCCCGGCGTCGACCACACCGCCGCCTGCCACTTCCCGGACGGCGCCTGACGGGCCGTCGGCCGCTCGACCGTCCCCGGGTGGGGCAACCCGGCATGCCCGCCGCCGTGCGAGGGGTAGAGGAAGCACGGGGCCGATCGTCCGAACGGTGCGGCGGCCGCCACCGGGTCGGCGGACCTCGTCGCCGACCACCAGGACGACGGGGTCCGACGGTCCGGGCCCGGCAGGGAGTTGGCACGATGGACATCACGCAGCTGCGGGCGGTGACGCCCGGCTGTACCGAGACGGCGTTCTTCGACAACGCGGGCTCGGCGCTGCACACCGAGAACGTCACCCGCACCGTCGTCGACCACCTCCTGCTGGAGGCCCGCCTCGGCGGCTACGCCGCGGCCGACCGGGAGGACGACCGGGTGGAGGCGGTGTACGCCTCGGTGGCCCAGCTGCTGAACGCGCTGCCCGAGGAGATCGCCCTGGTGGACAGCGCCACCCGGGCCTGGGACATGGCGTTCCACGCCATCGCGTTCCGCCCCGGCGACCGCATCCTCACCTCGCGCAGCGAGTACCCGTCCAACGGCCTGGCCTTCCTCCAGGCCAAGGAGCGCTTCGGGGTGTCGGTCGAACCGATCCCCGACGACGAGCACGGGCAGGTCGACCTCGACGCGCTCGCCGAGCTGCTCGGGCAGGGCGGCGTCCGGCTGGTCGCCGTCAACCACGTGCCGACCTACGACGGCCTGGTCCAGCCCGCCGCCGGGATCGGCGCCCTGGCCCGGCGGGCCGGCGCGCTCTACCTGCTGGACGCCTGCCAGTCGGCCGGTCAACTCCCGTTGGACGTCCGGGAGATCGGCTGCCACCTGCTGTCCGCGGCCGGCCGCAAGTACCTGCGCGGCCCGCGCGGCACCGGCTTCCTGTACGTCGACCGGGAGCTGGTGACCGGCCTGCGGCCGCCGATGCTCGACCTGCGCTCCGCGACCTGGACCGGCCCCGACACCTTCGAGATCCGCCCCGACGCCCGCCGCTTCGAGACCTGGGAGCGCAGCGTCGCCGGCCTGCTCGGCCTCGGCGCGGCCGTCGACGAGGCCCTCGCCCTCGGCCTCGACCCGATCCGCCGGCGCATCGACACCGTCGCCGACCGGCTGCGGGCCGGCCTGTCCGGGCTCGACGGCGTCCGCGTCCACGACCGGGGCCGGGTGCGCAGCGGCATCGTCACCTTCGCCAAGGAGGGCCGCGACGCCCAGCAGCTGGTGGACGGGCTGCGGGCCGCCGGGGTGACCGCGACGGTCTCCCGGCCGTCCTCGGCCCGGTTCGACCTCCGTGCGCAGAAGCCGGTCGAGGTCGTCCGCGCCTCCGTGCACTACTACAACACCGACGACGAACTCGACCGGCTGCTCGACGGCGTCGCCAAGCTCTGACCCTCGACGTCGCCCGGTCCGTCCTGGTCGCCGCCCCGGCGGCCGGGGCGGGGGCCGACTTTGGACGGTCAGCTGCGCGGGGTGACCTCGGCCATCTCGGACCAGCCGTTGCCGGGGACCTTCATGTTGACGATCTCCGGGACGGTGGCGACCGCGTAGGCCATCTTGTCCATGGCGTCCTTGAAGTGCGCCGAGTTGACGTGCTGCGAGCCGGCCTCGTCGTCGGCGAAGGCCTCCAGCAGGACGAACTGGTGGGGGTTGTCGACGCTGCGCGACCACTCGAAGAACAGGTTGCCGGGCTCGTTGCGGGTGGCGGCCGTGAAGTCGGCGACCAGGTCCAGCCACTGGTCGGCGCGCTCGGGGCGGACGGTGAACTTCACCGCGATGAAGATCATGAGGGTCTCCTTCGTTCGTCTTCGTTCGTCCGGGAACGGCCCCGGAAGATCGTTCGTGTGAACTCCAACGATCCCCCACCTGCGGTGTCACGCGTGCACCGGGGTCAACCCCAGGGTTGACGTGCCACTGGCGACGGGGTGTCTACGCTGCCGGTGTGCAGAGGGGTGGCAGACGGCTGCGGGTCGATCCATCGGTGGTCGACACGGTGCTCGCGGTGGTGCTGGCGACGGTGACGGTCGTCTACTCGTGGGAGGCGTACCAGGCGCGGTACCGCCACGAGGACTGGCGGCCGTTCGACGGCTGGGCGGTCGCGCTGTGCCTGCTGGTCACGCTGCCGCTGGCGGTGCGGCGGCGGTGGCCGTGGACGGTGCTGCTGGTGTCGGCGGCCGGACTGCTGGCGTTCCTGGCGGCCGGGTACCAGCCGTCGGTGAACCCGTGGGCGCCGCTGCTGGCCGGCTACAGCGTGATCGTGCGCCGCCCGACCCGGAGCGCGGCCGGTCGCGGCCCGGCCGGGGCGGCGGGTCGTCAGGCCCTCGCGGGTCCGCCCTTGTCCCGACCGGTCGTCGGACGGGTCGGGCGGGCGGCGTCCGCGTCGGGCAGGTCGGCCTCGATGCGTTCCTTGCGGACCTCGCCGGTGACGGTCTGCTGCTCGACGCGCTCCTCGGTCACCAGGCGCACCCGTTCGACCGGCACGGCCTCGGTGCGCACGATGGGGCGCTCCGCGTGCAGGACGACGTCGTACTCGGCCTCGGCGATCGGCTCGTCGGACATCGCGGCGGCCCGGTTCGCCTCGGTGATCGGCTCGCGCTCGACGCGGACCTCCTCGTGCCGGATCGGCACGGTCTGCTGCTCCTCCTCGGTGACGACGTACTTCCGCAACCGGGCGTGTCCGGTCTCGTACCGTTCGACACCGACGCGCATCCGCTCCTCGGAGCGGGTCATCACGTCGTCCGGCGTCGCCCGGCCGCCCGTGCGGTCGCGCTTCAGGCCGCCGGTCGCCGCCGTGACGCCGGTGGCCGCCGCGCTGGTGGTGGTGCCCGTGCCGGTGGTGCCCGTCCCGCTGGTGGCGGCGATCCGGGTGTCGGGCGTGCGCGCGGCGCCGGTGGTGGGCGCGGTGGCGGCGGTGTCCGTCGCCTTGGCGGCCTCGGCGGTGCGGGTGCTCTTCGCGTCGCCGCTGTCACGGTGCGCCCAGCCGCCCTCGCCCGGCTCGTTGGCGGTCTTCCAGGCCTCGTCCCAGTCGATGCCGTAGTGGCGGTACAGGCGGCGTTCCTCCTGTTCGGAGAGGTGTCCGCCGCGGTCCACGGCCACGGTCGGGGCGTCCTTGACCTTGTCCTTGGCGAAGGGGACCTGGAGGTGGTTGCCGACCATGTGGGCGTCGCGGACCGGCACGAAGGACTGGCCGTTCCCGAGCCGTCCGGTCTTGACGGTGACCCACTCCGGTCGGCCGGTCGCGTCGTTCAGGAAGAGGTGGTCCGCGGTGCCGATCCGGTGGCCCTCGGCGTCGTGCACGGGGTGGTGCATCAGGGAACGCATCTGTTGTTCGGTGATCATGGATTCACGCCTCCTTCACATTCCAGCGTCAGGGCGAAGGCCCGACCCGCGCGAGTTCGAACGTTCCGGCGAGGCGTGGAGCGGCGCCGGAGCCCCGGGGCTGCGACGGTGCGGGACGCCCCGGGCGGCCCCGGCCGGCCGATCTTCGTCGACGGCGACGCCGGGCGGGCCTCCGGCAGGCCGGGCCGGGCCGCCGCGGCGTCCTCGGGGCGGGCGTTCGGCCGGGTCGGCACGGACTGACGACGAGTCATCGGATATCTGCCGAACGGCAGATGGCGGACGAGCCCGGATCGGCGAGGCTCGGGACGTACCCGACCGAGCCGCCCGGAGGAACCGGTGGAACGACGCCCGCACCCCAAGACCGTCCTGCTCGCCCTCGCGGTGGCCGCCGTGCTGCCGCTGACCGGCTGCGCCGACTCCGCCAAGGCCGAACCGGAGGAGCGCACCTTCGCGTTCACCGGCACCGCCCTGGACGTCAAGGCGCACGGCAACCCCACCGACCTGATCCCCGCCGACCGGACCGACGTCAAGGTCACCCGCTGGTTCGACACCGGCGCCCAGGTCGGCAGCAAGAAGCTCAGCTGGACGCTGGAGAGCGGCACCCTCGACCTGCACGCCTGCTGCACCGGACTGGCCGACTGCGAGGCCAGGTTCCGCGTCGAGGTGCCCCGCAACGTCGCCGTCACCCGCGACGGCCGCCCCACCGACCTCAAGGGCTGACCACCCCGCGAACCACGGAGACCCACCCATGACCGACCCGACCATCGAACTCGACGGCATCGGCAAGGAGTACCGCGGCGGCAAACGCGCCCTGGACGATCTCACGCTGCAGCTGCGCCCCGGACTGACCGGCCTGCTCGGCCCCAACGGCGCCGGCAAGTCCTCCCTGATGCGGATCCTGGCCACCGTCACCCGCCCCACCCGCGGCAGCTACCGCTACCGGGGCGCCGACGCACTCGCCCAGCCCGACCGGGTGCGCCGCGAACTCGGCTACCTGCCGCAGGACTTCGGCGTGTACCCGAACCTGACGGCGCGCGAGTTCCTGGCCTACCTGGCCGCTGCCAAGGGCCTCTCCGCGCGCTCCGCCCGGGCCCGGATCGACCAGCTGATCGAACTGGTCAACCTGACCGAGGCCGTCCGCCGCCCGCTGCGCGGCTACTCCGGCGGCATGCTGCGCCGGGTCGGCATCGCCCAGGCGCTGCTCGCCGACCCCCGGGTGCTGGTGGTGGACGAGCCGACCGCCGGACTCGACCCCGAGGAGCGGGTGCGGCTGCGCAACCTGCTCGGCGAACTCGCCGCCGACCGGATCGTGCTGCTGTCCACCCACATCGTCTCCGACGTCGAAGCGGCCGCCGCCGACCTCGCCGTCCTCGCCCACGGCCGGCTGCTCCGCCGCGGCACCCCCGACCAGCTGCTGCGGGAACTCGACGGGCGGGTCTGGGAGGCCGTGGTCGCACCGGCCGAGGTGCCGGGCGTGCAGGCCCGGTACCAGGTCGGTCGCGCGGTGCGCACCGCCGACGGCGTCCGGCTGCGGGTGCTGGCCGGGCACCCGCCGACCGCGGACGCCGTGCCCGTGCCGCCCGACCTGGAGGACGCCTACCTGGCCGCCGTGCACGGCGCGCCCGCCCGGCCGGAGGCGCTGCGATGACCGGCACCGCACTCGTCCGGCTCGCCGCCGGGGACTTCCGCGACCGGGTGCGGCGGCCCGTGTACGCGGTGACGCTGCTGGCCGCCGTCGCGCTCGGCCTGCTGGCGGTGCCCGCCGCGGACAGCCGCTGGGCGATCATCGACGTCGGCGGGAACCGCGGCGTCTACAGCAGCGCCTGGGTCGGCACCGCGACCGCGCTGGCCGGCGCGCTGTGGCTCACCGTCGGCGGCTTCTGGGTGGTCCGCGGCGGCATCGTCCGGGACGCCGCGGGCCGGGTCGGCGAGATCCTCGCCGCCACCCCGCTGCGCACGGCCGGCTACCTGGCCGCGAAGTTCCTCGCCAACCTGCTGGTGCTCGCCTCGATGCTCGGCGTGCTGGCCGGCACCGCGCTGGTGCTGCAACTCGTCCGCGGCGAGGACCGGGCCGTGCACCCGCTCGCCCTGTTCGGGCCGTTCGCCCTCATCGCGCTGCCGCTGATCGCGGTGACCGCCGCGGCCGCCGTACTGTTCGACACCGTGCCGCCGCTGCGGGCCGGGTTCGGCAACGTGGTCTGGTTCGTGCTGTCGCTGGCGCTCGCCATCGGCGGGCAGTCGGCCGGCGCCCCGCTCGGCGGGATCGGCGTGCAGCAGGCGACGCAGTCCATGGTCGACGCCCTGCGGCGTCAGCAACTTCCCTTCGGTGACGGTGAGTTCAGCCTGGGCCTGACGCAGGTCCCGGAGCCGCTGCACACCTTCGGCTGGGACGGCGCGCAGTTCTCCGGAGGCTTCCTGGCGACCCGGCTGGCGATCGTCGCCTGCGCGGCCGCGCTGGCCCTGCTGCCCGCGCTCTGGTTCGGCCGCTTCGACCCGGCCCGCAACCCCGGCCGGACCACCACCGCTGTCGCCGCCCGGCCGGTCGCGGAGCCCGCCGAGCCGGTCGCGTCCGCTGCGCCCGGGCCGTTCGGGGCGCTGCCGCCCACCGCGCCGGTGCGGGCCGGGGCGGCGTTCGGGCGATTGCTGATCGGGCAGACCCGGATCCTGGTGCAGGGCGTGCCGTGGACCTGGTGGGCCGTCACCGCGGCGCTCGGCGTGGCCGCGCTCGCCGTGCCGCTGCCGCTGGTCACCGGGCTGATGCTGCCCGCGCTGTGGCTGTGGCCGGTGCTGATCTGGTCCCGGCTGGGCTCCCAGCAGGTGGAGAACGGCCTGGAGGAGCTGCTGGCCGCGCACCCCGCGCCGCGGCTGCGGCTGCTGGCCGACTGGGCGTCGGGCGTGCTGCTGGCGGCGGTGGCCGGCCTCGGTCCGCTGCTGCGGATGCTGATCGCGGGCGACGCCGCCGGGGCCGCGCACTGGCTCGCCGGGGCGCTGTTCGTCCCGGCGCTGGCCCTCGGGCTCGGCACCGTCGTCCGCAGCCACCGCCCGTTCCAGGCGCTGTACCTGCCGCTCTGGTACCTGCTGGTCAACCAGGTCCGCGCGGTCGACTTCATGGGCGCCGTCCGCACCGCGGGCCGCCCGGACGGGCCGAGCCCGCTGCTGGTCGCGGCGCTGGCGGCGGCGCTGGTCGGCGCGGCGGTCCTGGCGGGCGCGGCCCGGCGCGACGTCAAACGCTAGTCCCGGCAAGGGCGTTCAGGTATCGGGCGGGAAGCTCAGGTGGCGGGGCTGCTGGAGGTCAGGTGGGCGTACACCACGGTGTTGGAGTCGTAGCCGTTCTTCCGGTCGTAGTGGCCGCCGCAGGTGATCACCCGCAGTTCGGCGCGGCCGGTCGTCCCGTACACCTCCTCGGACGGGAAGGCGCTCTTCGGGTAGGAGCGCACCTCGTCGACGGTGAAGGTGGCGGTCCGCCGGTCCGCCCGGGTGACGGCGATGGCCAGGCCGGGGCGCAGCAGCCCGAGCCGGTACAGCACGCCCGGGCCGTGCCGGTCGTCCGCGTGCCCGACCACCACGGCGGTGCCGTCCGCGCCGGGCGCGGCGCCGTCGCGGTACCAGCCGACCAGGTTCGCCTGCTCGGTCGGCGGGGTCTCCAGCTCGCCCCGGACGTCCAGGCCGAGCTCGGTGAAGGCGGCGTCCACGGAGATCGACGGGATCCGCAGCCGGCGCGGCGCGGACGGGTCGAGCGCCGGGGAGTCCGGGGTGAGCGTGGCGCGGTGCGACGGGGCGGGGGCCGTGTCGGGCGGGGGCGGTTGGGCGCCGATCAGGCCGTCGCGCACCAGCATGCCGCCGAACAGCACGGCCACGGCCGTGGCGCCGACCACGACGGGGTCGGCGCCACGGGTCCGTCGGCGGCGGGGGGCCCGCCGAGGTGGCGTCAACGGCGCGAGCGACGCAGCCGGCGAGCCACCAGCCAGCCGCCCCCGGCGAGCAGCGCACCGCCGACGGCGATCTCCGCCGGGTTCAGCCCGTGCGAGCCGCCGCCCTCGCCGGCCGCGACCCCGCCCTTCGGCACGTGGCCCTGGTGCACCTGCGGCGGCGCCGAGTGCCCCGGCTGCTCCGCCGACTGCGGATGCTGCTCCGCCGAGTGCCCCGGCTGCTCCGCCGACTGCGGATGCTGCGCGGGCGGCGGGCTGTTCTGGGCGCCGGCGCCGCAGTCGACGGCGAACACCTTCTGCTTGGCCTGCCCGGTCTCGCCGACGAAGTTCCAGATCAGCTTGTACGTGCCGTTCGGCAGCGACAGGTTGGTGGTGTGCCCGGTGCCGCCGGAGAGCACGATGCTGCCCGACAGCGTCCTGGTGCCGGGCGGCTGCTGCTGGTCGATCTCCCAGGACACCAGCTGCACGGTGTCGAAGTTGACGGCGTCCAGGTAGAACTTGCAGACCTTCGGCTCGTCCCGAGGGTCGTTGAACGGCACGCCGGTACTGTGGATCTTCACGTCGCCGTTGTCGCCGGGCGCGGCGAAGGCCGGCGCCGCGGGCGCGGCCAGCGGCAGCGCGGCGGCGCCGAGGAGGACACCGGCACGCAGGGCACGCAGGCGTCGCCCGGCCAGGGTTGGGGCCATGGAGAACTCCGGATGGGTGGACGGGAGCTGCCGGCACCGCGCCGACACCCCACGAGGTTCACCGCGCCCCCGCCACCCGCCACCACAACACTCCGGCCCGGTACGACATTTCGTCCCAACGGTGGAGCGGGCCCACTCCGACGGCCCGTCAGGCACCGAGGTGCCGCAGGACGGCGAGCACCCGGCGGTGGCCGTCGGTGTCGGCGGGCAGGTCGAGCTTGGCGAAGATGTTGCCGATGTGCTTGTTGACGGCGGCGTCACTGATGAACAGCTCGGCGGCCAGGTTGGCGTTCGAGCGACCCTGGGCCATCAGGCCGAGCACCTCCCGCTCGCGGGCGCTCAGCCGCTCCAGCGGATCGTGGTGCAGCCGCACCAGCTGCTGCACCACCTCGGGATCGACCACCGTGCCGCCCGCCGCGACCCGTTCCAGCGCGGCCATGAAGTCGGCGACCGCGCCGACCCGTTCCTTCAGCAGGTAGCCGACGGCCCGGCCCTGGTCGGAGTCGAGCAGCCGCATCGCGTACGACTGGTCCACGTACTGGCTGAGCACGACCACCGGCAGCCGCGGGTGCGCACGGCGCAGCTCGACGGCCGCGCGCAGGCCGTCGTCGCCGTTGGACGGCGGCATCCGGACGTCGGTGACGACCAGCTCGGGAAGCTCGGCGCGGGCCGCCGCCACCAGCGCCGGGGCGTCGCCGACGGCGGCCACCACCCGGTGCCCGAAACGTTCCAGCAGTCCGACCAGGCCCTCCCGCAGCAGCACGGCGTCCTCGGCGACGATCACTCGAAGCGGCACGGAACCTCCACGTGGAGCAGGGTCGGGCCGCCCGGCGGGCTGGACACCCGCAGCCGCCCGTCGACGGCCGCGAGGCGGTCGGCCAGACCGGTCAGGCCGCTGCCGAGGGCCGGATCGGCGCCGCCGCGCCCGTCGTCGGTGACCTCCAGGACCAGCAGGTCGGCGCGGTGGCGGCCGTGCACGGCGGCGGTGCCGGCGCCGCTGTGCCGGGCGATGTTGGTCAGCGCCTCGCTCAGCAGGTAGTACAGGTGCAGCTCAAGCTGCCGCGGCAGTCGGGCGGGCAGGTCGAGATCCACGGTGACCGGCAGCGGGAAGCGGCTGGCCTGCTCGCGGACGGCCGCGGCCAGCCCGTGGTCGGCCAGCACCGGCGGGTTGAGGCCGCGGATCAGGCCGCGCAACTCCCGGTGCGCGGAGCCGAGTTGCTGCTGCGCCTGGGCGAGCTGCCGGCGCAGTGGCGAATCCGGCGGCAGGTCGAGCTCCAGCAGCCCGAGCGTCATGCCGAGCGAGATCAGGTGCTGCTGGGCGCCGTCGTGCAGGTCGCGTTCGATCCGGACCCGCTCGGCGTCGAAGGCGTCGACCAGCCGGGACCGGGAGGCCCGCACCTCCTGCAGGGCGGCGCCCAGCTCCTGGTCGCGCGGGGCGAGCAGCACCCGCACCAGCGCGGCCCGGGCCCCCGCCCAGGCGGTCACCGTCCACGGCGAGGCGAGCAGCACCAGCGCACCGAACACCGTCCACGGCCAGGTGGCGCCGTCCGTCGAGGCGAAGCACAGCGCGGGTAGCCCGAACGAGAAGGCCAGCACCAGCAGGTCCAGCCACCACAGGGCGGCCGCCGAGAGCAGCGCGAAACCCAGCTCGCGCCACGTCGCCTGCTCGGTCAGCCGGGTCGCCGCCCAGGCCCGCAGGCCCGGACCGTCCGGCGCGCGGTGCGGGTCCGGCGCCGGGTCCAGGTCGACCAGCCGCAGCCGCCGCCGCTCCACCGCCGCCACCGCCGTCGCCGACAGCACCACCCCGAGCAGTGGCGCCACACCGACCAGCACCACCAGCAGCACCACGCCCGCCACCAGCCCCGCCGCCAGCACCGCCACGGCGGCCGCGCCGACCAGCACCCCGCTCAGCAGGTACGCCGTCGAGCGCCAGGGCCACCCCGAGGCGAGGAAGGCCACCGGGCGCCGGGCCATCGCCTGCCAAGCCGTTCGAGGACGCACCCGAGCGACTCTAGTGCCCTTTCTTGTGGTGCGCGGTAGTGCCCGCACTACCTTCGAGGTGGTGCACGGGCCAGTGCCCCGGGGCCTCCCGGGCCGGTGGGATGGGCGACATGACAACCCCTCAGCCCGGCGCTCCGGTACGGCTCCACTCGGTGTCGAAGGTGCACGGCCACGGCGAGCACGCCGTCACCGCCCTCGACTCCGTCACCCTCGACTTCCCGCGCGGCACCCTCACCGCCGTCATGGGCCCGTCCGGCTCCGGCAAGTCCACCCTGCTGCACTGCGCGGCCGGACTCGACCGGCCCACCGCCGGGCGGGTCGAACTCGACGGCCACGACCTCGGCGCGCTCGACGAACGCCGCCTCACCGAACTCAGGCGCGACCGGATCGGCTTCGTCTTCCAGGCGTTCAACCTGGTCGAATCCCTCACCGCCGCGCAGAACGTCGAACTGCCCGCCCGGTTCGCCCGCCGCCGCCTGCCTGCCGCCCAGGTCGCCGCCGCCCTGGCCGCGGTCGGCCTCGCCGACCGCGCCGACCACCGCCCCAGCAGGCTCTCCGGCGGCCAGCAGCAACGCGTCGCCCTCGCCCGCGCCCTCGCCGCCCGACCCGCCGTGCTGTTCGCCGACGAACCCACCGGCGCACTCGACACCGCCGCCGGCCGCCACGTCCTGCGCCTGCTGCGCACCCTGGTCGACGACCACGGCCAGACCACCGTGATGGTCACCCACGACCCCGCCGCCGCGGCTGTCGCCGACACCGTCGTCCTGCTCAAGGACGGCCGCTTCGCCGACCGGATCACCCTCGACCCCGGTCGCCCCGCCGCCAACGCCGCGACCGTCGCGGCCCGGACCGCCCGATGGGAGGCGGCATGAGGCCCGCCCGTTCGACGCTGCTGGTTGCCGAACTGCGCACGCGGTGGACCGGCTTTCTGGCGGCCTTCCTCGCCGTGCTGGTGGGCACCGCGTTGATCACGGCCGCCCTCGCCGTCCGGGACGCCGCCGCACCGACCGTGCAGCCCCGGCTGGCTGCCACCGCCGCCCTGGTGCTGCCGCCCCGCGCCGCCGGCACCGACGGCAGCCCCGCCGACCGCATCCCGTGGAGCGAACAGGAAGCGGCCGACCTGCTCGCCGCACTGCGCGCCGACCCCCGAGTGGCGGACGCCGTCGCGGACCGGGCGTTCTACGCCCAGGCGTTCCGCGACGGCCGTCCGATCCTCGACCAGGGCGCCGCCGAAGCCGGGCACGGCTGGTCCGGCGCGGCCCTCGCCCCGTACCGGCTGCTCACCGGCCGGGCCCCCGCCGCCGCCGACGAGGTCGCCGTCGACGCCGCACTCGGCGTGCCCGCCGGCAGCCGACTCACCGTCAACCTGACCGCCGGACACGCCGAGTTCACCGTCACCGGGACCCTCGACGGCCCCGGCTACTGGTTCGACGACCGCACCGCCGCCGCCCGCGCCCCCGGCGTCCGGGCGATCGCCCTGCTCGCCGCACCCGGCACCGGCACCGGCCCTGCGGCCGCCGCCCGTACCGCCGCCGGCGGCCGCGCCGAGATCGTCACCGGCCCGGCCCGCGCCGCCCTCCAGCCCCGCCACCTGGAGCACCGGCGCTTCCTCGCCACCCAACTCCTCGCCGCCGTCACCGCGCTGGCACTGTTCACCACCGCCTTCGCGGTCGCCGCCACGCTCGCCCTGCACACCGCGCTGCGCCGCCGCGACCTCGGCCTGCTGCGGCTGATCGGCGCCGGCCCCGGCCGGATCCGCCGGATGCTGCTCGGCGAGGCCGCCGCCGTCGGCCTGCTCGGCTCCGCCGCCGGCGGCCCCCTGGGCCTCGCCGCCGCGCCCCTGCTCGGCCGGCTGCTGCTGCGACTGGACGCCGCCCCGCCCGACCTGACGACCCGGATCGCCGCCGGGCCGCCACTGCTCGCCGGCGCCGTCGCGACCACGGTGAGCCTGCTCGCCGCCTGGACGTCCGGCCGCACGGCCGCCCGGGTCGCCCCCCTGGACGCCCTGCTGGACAGCCGCGACAGCGACCGCGGAACCGGCCGGCTCCGGCTCGGCTGCGGACTGGCAGCACTCGCCGCCGGCGCGGTCGCCGCCGGGGCCACCGCCGCCACCACCGCCGACGACCGGGTCACCGCCGCGATCACCGCCACCGCCGTCCTGACCACCGCCGCCGCGCTGCTCGCCCCGGTGCTGATCGGCCCGCTCGCCCGGGCCGTCACCGGCCCGCTGCTGCGGCTGCGCCCCGCCTGGCCGCTGCTGCTGCGCGGCGAACTGACGGCCTCGGCCCGGCGCGCCGCCGCCGTGGCCGCACCGGTGATCGCCGCCGTCGGGTTCGCCGTCCTGCTCAGCGGCACGGTGCAGACCATGCGGGCGGCCTACCCCGCCGGCCAGGCGCTGCAGCTGGCCGGACAACGGATCGTCACCGACGACGGCACCCCCGGCACCACCGACGAGGCAGCCGCCGCCAACCCGATCGGCAAGGCCGCACTGCCGGTCCGGGCGTTCGTCCGCTCCGCCGACGGCACCACCACCGCGGTCGACGTCCTCGGCTCCCGCGACCCCGCATGGGACCGGCCCGGTGAGGCGACCCTCGGCCGCAGCCTCGCCGACCGCCTCGGGGTGCGCGCCGGACAGCAGTACGGCATCCGGTTCGCCGACGGCGCGACCGTGCCGGTGCGGATCGCCGAGATACTGCCCGACGACCCGGCCCGCGGCGCGTTCGTGATGTCCCGTGCCCAGGTCCGCGAGCACGACCCGGCGGCCCTCGGCGACGACATCTTCGTCCCCGCCGGGGCCCGGGCCACCGCCGTCCCAGGCACCGCCGTCCACGACGCGATGCGGTACGCCCTGGACGACTACGCCACCGACGCCCGCCTGACCGACACCCTCGCCGCACTGCTGATCGCCGTGGCCACCGGCTACGGCGCCCTCGCCGCCGCCAACGGCGCAGCCGCCGCCGCACACGCCCGCCGCCACGACCTCGCCGTCCTCACCACCGTCGGCGGCACCCACCGCCAACTGCTCGCCCTGACCGCCGCAGAGACCGCCCTGACCGTCGCCATCGGTGCCGCCCTCGGCATCCTCGCGGCGCTGCCACCACTGGCCGCCACCGCCTCCGGCCTCGCCCAGGCAACCGGCGCACACCTCGGCCCGCAGCTCCACCTGCCGACACTGGCTGCCACCGTGCTCGGCTCTCTGGCGACGGCGGTGGCGGCGAGCACTCTCACGACGTGGCGCACCTTCCGCCGCGGCGGGTGACGCGCCGTCAGGCGGCCTGCCGGTCGGGCTTGCGGCGGCGCGGGCGCAGGCGCTCGCCGCGGGCCAGGCGGCGGATGCCGGCGAAGCGGGAGAAGCGGTCCCGGTCGGCGACGGAGGCCCGGTCGAGTTCCTCCATCAGCCGGCGGGAGCGGTGCTCCAGATCCAGTTCGTCCAGGATCCGGTCCACCTCGGCGAGCAGGGAGCCGTGCAGCTGCCAGGCCTGCGGGTCCTGCTGGATGCGGCGCAGCAGCAGCTGCGCGACGTTCTCCCGGCAGGTCCAGGCCGCGGCCAGCTCGGACGTCAGGCGCTGCTCGGCCTCCTCCGCGTTGCGGCTGACCTGGGTGGTGACCAGCACCGCGAAGCTCACCAGCGCCCCGCCGATGTGCGCGAACAGCTCCTCCAGCGCCACCGCGACCTCCGACGGGAACAGCTGCTCGTCGACGGTGCGCCGCTTGGCCAGGTCGGTCAGCGAGCGGGCGATCACCCGGATCACCACCACGCAGATCTCCAGGGTGTCCAGGCCGGTGCGCAGCACCAGCCGCGACAGCAGGCCCTCGCTGATCCGCGGGTTCAGTCGCAGACTGTCCTCGGCCTGCCGCAGCGCGCCGTCCACCTCCGCGATCGCCTGGTCCAGCCGGCGCGCCTCGTGCAGCCGCTCGGCGGCCCGCTCCACCGGCACCGGGCGGCCCAGCTCCTCCGCGAGGTCCAGCAACAGGTGACGGGCCCGCCGGGCCAGGTCCTCGATCTTCTCCCCGGCGGTGTCCACCCACACCGGCGGCGCGAACACCAGGTTGAACAGCAGGCCGACGGCCGCGCCGATCACCGTCTCCAGCACCCGGTCCCAGGCCTGCGTGGTGACCTGCGAGACGCCCAGGATCAGCATCGCGCTGATCGCCACCTCCTGGACGAACTCGTCGACCCGGACGAACCGCCCCACCGTCAGCGACGCCAGGATGATCAGCCCCAGGCTCCACCAGGACAGCCCCACCACGGTGGAGAACCCGATCGCGATCAGCACCCCGACCACCACCGAATTGACCCGCCGCACGCTGGTCTTCAGCGTCGAGTACACCGTCACCTGGACCACCAGCAGCGCCGTCAGCGGCGCCGTCAACGGCACCGGCTCCCGGCTCAGCCAGGTCGCCACCACGTACGCCAGCGTCGCCGCGACCGTGGCCCGCACCGTCTGCACCACGAACGGGTCCCTGGCACCGCGACGCACCAGCGCCGCCACCGACTCCGGAACAACACGCATGCCGCCCTTCTATCCCCCCGGGCGGACTCCACACCTGCTGACACTCCAGCAACGTGTGAGCGGCGGTCACAGGACCAACGCCTGTCTGGTTGCCGCCCCCGCCCGCCGCCCAGGATGGCCGCATCGGGCCCCCGTACCCCCCGCGCGCGGCCGACGGCGTTCCCCGGTCCGAGGACGCGCTGCGCGCTGCTGACGAGGTGGTGGTCGCCGTGAGCGACGTGTCCGACCTTTCCCGGGCCGAGGCGGAGACGCCGGCCGAACCGGTGTTCCGGCGACGGCGGTACGCCGGGGTGCTCGCCCTGCTCTTCCTGTTCGGGACGGAGACCTTCCTGGTCTCCCCGCTGCTGCCGACCATCGCCGGCTCGATCCACGTCAGCGAGGCCGCCGCGGCCTCCACCGTCACCGCGTACGTCCTGGTCTACGCGGTCTGCGCGCCGTTCCTCGGCCTGCTCAGCGACCGGTTCGGACGACGGCGCACCCTGCTGGCCGGCACCGCGCTGTTCGTGCTCTCCAACGCCGCCGCCGCGCTCTCCACCGACCTCACCCTGCTGGTGCTCTCCCGCGCCCTGGCCGGACTCGCCGCCGCGGCCGCCGGCCCCGCGATCTGGGCGCACATCGCCGAAACCGCCCCCGACGCGGTCCGCGGCCGCGCCCTCGGACTCGGCATGGCCCTGTTCTCCACCGGCCAGGTCATCGGCGTCCCGCTCGGCGGACTCCTGGCCGGCGCGGCCGGCTGGCGCGCCGCGTTCTGGGCGCTCACCGCGGGCACGGCCGCCGCCGTCCCGCTGCTGCTCCGCCAGGTCGCCCCGCGGCCCACGTCTCCCGCCGGCGGCACGATCCTCGCCATCCTGGCCGCCTGGCGGGACCCCGCCCTGCGCCGCGCCCTCCTGGTCAACACCGCCTTCAACGCCGCCAACCTCGGCGCCTACACCTTCCTCGGCGCCGTCCTCGGCGACCGCTTCGACCTCTCCGTCCAGGCCCTCGGCCTGGTCGGCATCCTGGTCGGCGCCGGCAGCGTGGCGGGCTCCCTGCTCGGCGGCCGCCTCGGCGACAAGGCCCGCGCGGCGGGCCGCCAGCCGGCCCTGCTCCCCTTCTGGGCGCTGCTCCTCGCCGTGGGCATCGCCCTCGCCGTGGCGGGACCGGGCCTGATCCTCTCCCTCCTGGGCGTCCTCCTCTGGTTCGTCGCCTCCGGCGGTTTCGTGACGGACCAGCAGACCCTGGCCGGCACCGTCGCCCCCGCCCACCGGGCCACCTCCAGCGCCTGGCTGACCTCCACGATGTACGCGGGCACGGGCGTCGGCGCCTGGGCGATCGGCGCTTTCGGCAACGTCGCGCACGGGTCGCTGATCGTGGGCGTCGTGCTCGCGCTTGCGGCGGCCGCGGGCACAGTGCGGGTGCGGAACGCAGGCGGACGTGAAACGCAGGTGGGCGCGAAAACAGGGGCGTGAAACGCAGGCGGACGCGAATCGCAGGCGGGCGCGAAAACAGGGGCGCGTGGGGGTACCTCCCGGCCCGCCAGGGCTGGGGGAGAACTGCGCGACAAGCGCCAACCAATCCGCAAGGTCGCGATCAATGGCAAGTCATTGCCCACGTCGCGATCTTGCGGTGGGGTGCCTTCCGCTTCGCGCAGTTCCCCGCGCCCCTGGTTTCGCACCCGCTCGCGCCCCTGGTAGGTGCTTCCTACGCCGTCGCCCGGAGCGGGCGCTCGATCAGGTCGTTCATCCGCGCCAGGTCCGCCGGACTGTTCGGGGTGAACAGCAGCACCAGCGCCGACGGATCGTCCACCGGGTGGAACGAGCTCAGCGTCAGGTGCACCGCGGTGCTCGCCGGCGGGGAGACCACCACCTCGCGGGCGGTGAGTTCGGCGACGGTGTGGCAGCCCCACCAGTGGCGGAGGTCGGGGGCGTCCGCTTCGAGGTGGCGGTAGAGCTCGTCGGTGCGGGGGTCGGCGATGGCGGGGCCGGCCTGGGCGCGGAAGTGCTGGAAGACGTTCATGGCGAGCGGCTCCCAGTCGTGCAGGACGCTGCGCAGGTGGCGGTCGACGGCCATCAGCCACATCAGGTTGCGGCGGTCGACGTCGACCTTCTCGGGGGAGCCCCACAGTGCCGTCCAGGCGGCGTTCCAGGCGAGCAGGTCGAAGTGCCGGTCGAGCAGGACGGCGGGGCTGGTGGGCCAGGAGTCGAGGACGGGGCGGACCGCGTCGGCGAGCCGCTCGGCGGCGGTGCGGTCCGCGGGGACGGGCTCGTGGTAGCCGGCCAGTCGCATGGCGTGCCGCAGGCCCGCCGCGTCCAGGCGGAGGGCGCGCGCCACCGCCTCCAGGACCTGCCGGGAGGCGGTGACGCGGCCCTGTTCGAGCCAGGTGTACCAGGCGAGGCCGACGCCGGAGAGCGAGGCGACCTCTTCGCGGCGCAGCCCGGGGGTGCGTCGCCGGGCGGTGGCGGTGAGTCCGACGTCGGCGGGCTGGAGGCGTTCGCGGTGGGCGCGCAGGAAGGCGCCGAGCTCCTGACTGACGGCGGGGGTGGACACGGGTGGCTCCTCGTTGCGGGCGGTTCCGGGGGCGTCGCGCACCCACCCTAGGCGCGGGACGGGCGGTTTCCGGTTCCTGAAACAAACTCCTCATGTGCCGTCAACTCCCAGAGTCGAACCGGCATTCGGCTGACCCGTCCGAGCGTGTTCTGCCGCCGCCAGGCGCTCGCCCCGATCGCCCGGTAGAAGTCGGCGCGGCGCTCTCCGGGCAGCACCCGGGCGTAGTAGTCGCCGAAGGTCGCGGCGTGGAAGTGCTCGTACTGCTCGGCCGACTCGACGGTGACGATCGCGTCGCGTTCCGTGTGGCCGGCGACGCGCAGGTGCGGGGCGAGGACGGTGAGCAGGTCGTCGACGGTGCGGGTGCGGGTGGCGATCGGCAGGACGCCGTGCGCGGCGAGCAGCGCGGGGACGTCGGCGGCGGGAGTGCCGAGCGCGGTGAGCGCCTCGCGGACCAACTCGTCCTCGCCGCCCAGCCCGTGGGCGTCCCGGGCCGGGTGGTAGGTGGTGAGCAGGAAGCGCCCGCCGGGGGCGAGGTGTTCGGCGGCCCAGGCGAAGATCCGGTCCTCGTCCGGGTACAGCCAGTGCAGGACCGAGGTCTGGGTGATCACCTGGGCGCGGTACGGGAGTTGCTCGGGCCCGGTGAGGTCGGCGGCGTGCAGCGCGACGCGTTCGCCGTACGGGGCGAGGCGGTCGGCGGCTTCGGCGATCCGGTGCTCGGAGCGTTCCAGGCCGACGGCGAGGCGGAGCGAGGGGAAGCGGTCGAGGGCGGTGGCGAGCAGCTGGCCGATGCCGCTGCCCAGGTCGATCAGCGTCTCGGGGTCTCCGGTGACGCGGTCCAACACCCAGTCGCGGTCCTGGACTTGGCGCAGTCGGCTGGCGTCGGCGTACCCGGCGAGGGTGCGGGCCTGGATCTCGACGGCGGACGGGCTCACGTGCGGGCCTCCTGAACGTTCGCGGCGGGGTCGTCGAGCAGGGCGAGCAGTCGGGCCCTGGTCGCGGACTGGTCGTAGCGGTGGAAGACGGTGATGCGGTTGCGGGCGAGGTCGCCGCGGTGGACGTACTCGTACAGGTCCTGGCGCTGGCCGAAGCCGTCCCCGGTGAGTTCCCAAGCCAGCCGGAACAGCCGGGACTTGGCCTCGACGTCGATGTCCCGCCCGCGCATGTAGCGGTCGAGGTGCGGCCGCAGCCGCGGGTTGGCGAGGTCGCCGGGGGAGGGCTGCATCAGCAGGCCGGACGCGCCGATCCGGCGGACGATCTCGACGGCGTCGCCGGCGACTTCGGCCGACCAGACCCGGGAGGCGAAGGTGTCGCCGGGGGCGAACAGGCCGGCGTCGGTGAGCGCGCCGCGGTTCTCCGCCGCGTCCAGGAAGTACTCGGTGAGCTCGGCGTACCCGGCGAGGCGGCCCAAGTCCTCCTGGATGTTGCGGAACTGGCTGACGCCGATCGACTCGGCGAGCAGCGTGGCGGTGGCCAGCAGGGTGCGCAGGCGCTCCCGGTAGCGGATGTGGCCGACGTAGGCGCTCCAGGCGTTGATCCGGGCCAGGCCGCGGCGGGCCAGGTCGGCGTCGCGCAGCAGGAACACCCGGTCCCACGGCACCAGGACGTCGTCGAAGAACAGCATCGCGTCCTGCTCGTCGTAGCGGGCGCCGAGCGGATGGCCGTGTCCCCACGGGGCGGTGCCGAGCGGTTCGCGGGCCAGCGTGATCAGGCCGGGCGTGTTCAGCGGCAGCGCGAACCACACCACGAACTGCTCGGCCCGGCCCTGGGTGAAGGACGCCGACAGGTACACCAGCACCTCGTGCGCCAGCGGTGCGAGGGTGGTGAGCTGCTTCGCCCCGCGCACCACGATGCCGTTCTCGTTCTCCGACAGCACGCGCAGCGCCAGGTCGGGATCGTCCAGCGGGTTCGCCGAGCGGTCGATCTGCGGGTCGCCCAGCGCGTGCGAGAGCACCAGGTCGTTCTGTGCGCAATGCCGGTACCAGGCTTCGGCGTTGGCCCCGAACCGGGGATCGGCGGCGCCGAGCCGGTGGCGGAAGTCGTGCACACCGACGGCGATCGAGGCCATGAACGCCGGGGAGCGGCCCTGCTGCCCGAGCGCCTCCGCGTGCCAGAACTCGGCGCTGCGCCGCTGGACGCGCAACTCCTCCAGGGTGGTGGGCGGTTGGTAGGCGCGGGCCAGGCGCAGCCCGGTGTCCGGGTCCTTGAAGGTCAGCAACTCGCGGTGCTCGGGCTGGTGCTGGAGGTCGAGCAGGCGGCCGAGTTCCTCGGCGGCGGGCCGGAACGCCGGGTGCTCGGCCGGGTTGCCGATGCGCTGCCCGTCCAGGTACAGCTCGCGGCCGTCGTCGAGTTCGGCCAGGTAGCGGGCGCCGGTGAGCAGGCCGCGCGGCTCCGGGGACAGCAGGGTCATGCGCCAACTCCTTGCGCTGGAGGATCGGTTGGTGGGAGCTCGGTCGGTGGGAGCTCGGTGGGCGGGAGCTCGGGGCCGAGCTGTCGGTAGCGGGCGGCGTGGTGCAGCAGCGGACGGGCCGTTCCCTCGCCGACCGCGAGGGCCTCGCCGACCAGCAACAGGTGGTCGCCGACCGGGAGTTCGGCGTACAGCCGGGCGTCGAACCAGGCCGTCGCGCCGGCCGGCACCGGCCCGCCGGTCGGGGCGTCGAGCACCGGCAGGTCGGTGAAGCCGCCCCGGGCCCGGCCCGCGCCGGGGGTGGCGAAGCGGCGGGCCAGCGCCGCCTGGTGCTCGCCCAGCACCGCGACGGTGAAGCGTCCGGCCGCGCGCACCGCGGCCGTCAGCGGGCTGCGGCGGGAGACCGCGACGCCGATCAGCAGCGGGTCGAGCGAGAGGGTGGCGAACGAGGAGACGGTCTTCGCGTGTTCGAGACCCGCCCAGCGGACGGTGAGCACGGCGACGCCGGTCGGCCAGTGCCGGGCGGCCGAACGGAAAGCGGTTTCCGTCACCGTCTGGAAAGCGGTTTCCCGTTGGGTCTCGCGGGCCGGCGCGCTCACCGCAGACCCACCCGATAGGCCCGCAGCCACTCGTCGACCTGCACCAGGTGGTCCAGGCCGCCGACCGGGTTCGGCGCGGTGCGCGGGCTGGGCAGCGGACGGCCCTCGGCGAGGTGGCGGCGCACCAGGTCCCGGTCCACCAGGTCGAACACCGGCGCGGCCGGGTCGGCCAGCAGCTCGTGGGCGCGGGTGGTCAGCACCTCGGTGTAGCGCACCGCCGGGGTGGACGGGTAGCCGGACTTCGGACGGTCCGTCACCTGCGGTGGCAGCAGGTCGCGCACCGCGTCCCGGAGCAGCCCCTTGGCCCGGCCGCCGGGTGACTTCAGCTCCCACGGCACGTTCCACAGGTACTCCACCAGCCGGTGGTCGCAGAACGGCACCCGGACCTCCAGGCCGACCGACATCGACACCCGGTCCACCCGGTCCAGCAGCGGCGGCAGCCAGCGGGTCAGCGCCAGGTGGAAGGTCTCCCGCACCTTCGCCGCCGCCGGGTCCTCCCCGTCCAGCCGCGGCACCGAGGCGAGGCTGCTGCGGTACGCGGCCTCGGTGTACTCCGCCGGTCGGACCTCGGCGCGCACCTCCGGGCGCAGCAGCGCGGCCGGGGTGGTGCGGCCGTGCAGCCACGGGAAGGTGCCGGAGGCGAGCGCCGCCGCGTCGTGGAAGTACGGGTAGCCGCCGAACACTTCGTCCGCGGCCTCGCCGGACAGCGCGACCGTGGAGCGGCGGCGCACCTCGCGGAACAGCAGGTGCAGCGAGGCGTCCATCTCGCCCCAGCCGGGGCGGTCGCGGGCCCGCAGCACGGCGTCGCGGGCGTCCAGCAGGTCGTCGTCGGGGATCAGCACGCTGGTGTGCACGGTGCCGATGTGGGCGGCGGCGGCCTGCACGAACGGGGCGTCCTGGCCGGTGCGCCAGGCGTCGGGGGCGCGGTCGGCGCTGCCGGGGAAGTCCACCGAGAAGCTGGTGATCTTGCCTTGGCCGCCCCGCTCCCGGGCGGCCGCGGCCAGCGCGGTGATCGCGGAGGAGTCCACGCCGCCGGACAGCAGCGTGCACAGCGGGACGTCGCTGACCAGCTGCCGCTCCACCGCGTCCGCGAGCAGCGCCCGCACGGTGGCCCGGGTGGTCGGTTCGTCGTCCGCGTGCGCGGCCGACTCCAGCCGCCAGTACGGGATTTCACGCACCGCATGGCGGCTCGCCAGCACCAGGTGCCCCGGCCGGACTTCGTGCAGCCCGCGGAACAGGCCGTGCCCGGTGCTCGGCGCGGCCGGCAGTGCGAACAGCTCCGCGATGCCGGCCGCGTCCAACTCGGCCCGCAGCAACGGGTTCGCGAGCACCGCCTTCGGCTCGGAGCCGAACAGCACGCCGTTCGCGTGCCGGTGCCAGTAGAGCGGCTTGATTCCCAAGTGGTCGCGTACCAGCAGGAGTTCCTCGTTGAGGGCGTCCCACAGCGCATACCCGAAGATGCCGTTGAACCGGGCCGGCGCCCGGTGCCCCCACTGCAGGTGCGCGCGGAGGACCACCTCGGTGTCGGAACGGGTCCGGAACACGTGCCCGTGCGTCTCCAACTCGGCCCGCAGCTCACGGTGGTTGTAGAGCTCTCCGTTGTACGCCAGCACCGCCCGGGCGGGCTCGCCGTCCGCGAACGGCTGCAGCCCGCCGTCCAGGTCGATCACCGCCAGCCGGGTGTGGCCCAGCGCGGCGTGCCGCGACAGCCACACCCCGTCGGCGTCCGGGCCCCGGCACAGCAGGGTCTCCGTCATCCGGCGGACCGTCTCCGCGCGCAGCCGCAGATCCTCCGCCCAGTCCAGCCAGCCGGTCACTCCGCACATCAGGGCGCCCCCGTCGTCTCGTCGGCCTCTTCTTCGGCGCTCGCCTCCCAGTGGCAACCGTGGCCGGTCGGACCGGAGAGCAGGCGGTGCGCCGGGCGGAAGCCCTTGGCGCGGATGTTCGCGGACAGCGCGTGCGTGCAGTACGTGCACGGTGAGGCGAGGGTGATCGTCACCCCGCTGCGGCGGGCCTGCTCGCGGTAGTCCCAGATCGCGCAATGCGTGATGGTCAGCGCGGCGTGCCGCGGGCCGGGCGGTTGTGCGTCGTCGAACTCGTAGTCGGAGCCGTACAGTTCGGCCTGCCGGGCGATCCGGTGGATCGGGTCCGCCGCGCCCCGCCCGTGGTCCGGCTCGACGGTGCGGTGCACCTCGGCGTTGGACGCCGCCCACGCCGCGAGCACCTGCTCGCCGTAGTGCCGCACCAGGAAGCGCTCCATCAGCGCCTGCCCGCGGAAGAACAGCCGCTGCCACTGCGCGGACGGCGCGGCCCCGTCCGGCAGGTCGGCGAAGATCTCGCCCTGCAACGCGAACCACTCCGCGAGCTGCGGCTGGTCGCCCAGGCTCACCAGGTACCTGGTCAGCCCGGCCTCCGCCTCGTGCAGGCGTCGCCGCCAGAGCGCGGAGCGCTCGGCATCCGGCATCGACCGGTACGGCGAACGCCAACTCTCCTGCCCTGCCTCCGAGTTGAGCGGCAGCAGCGCAACCTGGCGCCCCGCCGGCCCGTCCGGCCCGGTTCTGCCCTCGGGTGCGACGCCCATCGGTGCTCTCCCTCCGACCCGCACGGCTACGTCCTGCCAGCCACGCTAGGCAGCACCCACCGGGCCCCAGAAGCCCCGAACGGATCCCCCCGGGGGCGACCTTCGTCGCCTGCGGGGCGCCGCTCAGCCGGGCAGCAGCGGGACGATCCGGGCGGCGGCGGCGTACGGCTGCGCGCCGCGCGGACGGTCCTCGCGGTCGACGTACCGTGCCATCAACGCCCTTACCTTCTGCCGGAGTTCGTCGGCCTCGGCGGGCGTCAGGTGCAGCACGGCGGTGAACGGCTCGGCGGCCGCTTCAGCCGCTTCAGGCGCTTCGGGCGCTTCGGCCGCCTCTGCCGCTTCGGCGGCGTCGGTCGCTCCGGTCGGGTGGACGGGGTGCGGCGCGGGGGTGGCCTCGGTCTCCCAACGCAGCCGCCACGGGCGGGCGCGGCCACCCTGCGGGACCTCCTCGACCAGCCCGTAGCGGGCCAACTGTCGCAGGTGGAACGAGCACAGGCCCGAGCTGAGCCCGAGCCGCGCGGCGGCCCCGGTCGACGTCACGGTGCCGGCCTCGGCCAGCAGGTCCAGCAGGGCGATCCGGACGGGGTGGTCGGGCAGCGGGCGGCGGACACCGGGCGGCAGCGCCCGCTCGGTCTCGCGAATCTCATCGGTCACTTTGCAAAGCGTGCTACTTTGCAAAGTAGATGACAAGCCGTCACACCAGCGAGTAGAGGCAGGCAAAGACCCCTCATGGCCGACACCCCGCAGGACCGCCGGGTCCGCGTCCAGGGCGAACCCGTCGACACCTACCCGGCGCTCGCCCCCGAGACGGAACGCGGCGCGGTCCGCCGGATCACCGTCGTCGGCGAGCCGGTCCTGCACCGCCGCTGCCGGCCCGTCACCGAGTTCGGCACCCCCGAACTCGCCCGCCTGATCGACGACATGTTCGCCACCAACCACATCGCGGACGGCGCCGGCCTGGCCGCCAACCAGGTCGACGTCGACCTCCAGCTCTTCATCTGGGACATCACCGACGACTGGGGCGTCCGCCACGTCGGCCACCTGGCCAACCCCGTCCTCGAAGACCTCCCCGCCACCCACCGCCGCCTGCTCGAAGAACCCGAAGGCTGCCTCTCCGTCCCCGGCCCCCACCGCGAACTCGCCCGCCCCGACCACGCCGTCGCCCACGGCTTCGACCTCCACGGCCGCCCCCTCACCATCGAGGGCCACGGCTACTTCGCCCGCTGCCTCCAACACGAGACCGACCACCTCCACGGCCGCCTCTACCTCGACCGCCTCCCGGCCCGCGCCCGCAAGTCCGCCCTCCGCGAGATGGGCGACCGCCAGGCCGACGTCTTCGCCCGCCGCGCCGCGAACGCGTCCCGCCTCGGAAAGTAGGCGCCTCGCCGGGGCGCCGTGGCCACGGCGTCGTGCCCGTCGGCGCTCAGTGGGGACGCCGGGTGGTGAGGAACCCCGCGATCGCGGTGACGGTGGCGACGGCCTCGGCGATCGCGGTCGTGGTCTTCTCGGGGAACCAGGCGGGTTCGTACATGTTCGGCAGCGGGCCGATGGCGCCCACGTCCACGTAGCGGTACAGGAGCAGGACGCCGAGGGCGGAGGCGGACACCAGCGCGGCGAACATCCACACGGCCCGCCGGTGCCCGGCCACCAGCACGAGGAGCGCGGCGAGGGCGGCGACGGCCGCTTCGAGCCGGAACAGCGTGCCCTGGGTGAGGTCCGCGCCGATCGCGTCGTAGCCAGGGGCGAGGTCGGCGTGGATCGCGGCACTCACCGCCAGCGCCGCCGCCGTGACCAACTGGAGCGCCCGGCGCAGCAGCGGCCGCTCGGTGTCGGAGTGCCGGATGTCAGTAGCCATTGCCGGGCGGAGTGGCGCCGGTGGCCCCGCCGGTCGGCGCGGGCGACCCCGTCCCGCCCGCACCGACCTGGACGTGGGCGTCCATGCCGAGCGCCTTGTGGTCGTCGATCGGACACCACAGCTCGTAACTGCCCTGCTGGAGCGTGACGGTGAACTGTGCGTCGCCGCCCGGCGGGATGGGCGAGGTCTGCATGGTGGCGACGCCGGGGCCCGAGATGGCCAGCGCGTGGTCCGTCGTCCCGGCGTTGTGGGCGACGAACGTGTGGCTGCCGGGCGTCAGCTGCATCTCGGAGAATCCGAGGGAGTACTCCTTCTCGGTCACCGTGACGGTCCCCGCCGGCCCGCCGGTCGCGCCACCCGTCGGGCTGTTCGTCGCAGTGGGGGACTTGCCGTTGCTGCTGCATGCCGTGGCAGCGGCCATCAAGGCGGCTGCCACCAGCGCGGTGCGGGTGAGAACGCTGGATCGGCGTACGGGGATCACGGTCATCGCCTCCTTGTTTGGGGACGAGCCTGGGGTACCTGGCCGGCCAACCGGCCGCGACACTCCCACCACCTGCGGCCGTCCACCCGATCAGCCGTTCATATGACGTGCGTGCGCGGCCCCACCCGTGACGGATGCCGGACGCACCGGGGCGAGGAGCGCCCGGCGGGCGAGGCGGACGGTTCAGTCCACGCCGAGCACGCCGTCGCGGACCTCGCGCCGGCGCAGCGATTCCCGGTCCTCTTCGGCGAGGCTGAACCGGGCCGTCC
>NZ_BMRI01000002.1:66645-74287 GCF_014648555.1 Kitasatospora griseola | reverse complement strand
AGCCGAGGAGTTCACGGGCCCGACCACTGCACGTGCAGACCCCGGCCACGTCACCGGGCCGGGGTGCGGCCTCGACGACGGGCAGATCTCCCACCCGTCCTTGTAGGTGGGCTTCACCAGGAGGAGTCGGCCCTCGGGGTCGAAGAACAGGACTCCGGCGGCGGTGCGCGGCCGGGCGACGACCTCGTGGGGGTGGGAGTCGGTCACGGTGATGACCGTAGTCGTTGGGCGGCAGGTCAGGGACAGTTCAGGGTCGGGATCAGGGGCGGGCGGAGGCCCAGCGTCTGGGGGGATGAGCGATGGTGCGGCTGGCCGGGGTGCGGCGGGCGTATCGGCGGGGGCAGGGGGTGGTGCGGGCGCTGGACGGGGTGGATGCGGCGTTCGCGGTGGGGAGCTTCACGGCGGTGATGGGGCCGTCCTGGCCGGAATCCTGCTCGCCGCGGCCGCCACCGCCCTCACCGCCGCGACCCAACACGCGGCCCTGACTAACCTGTTGACCACTCCGCTCACCGCCGTCGCCTGGCCCGGCCTGCTCGGCGCCGCCGCCCTCTGCGCGGCTGTCACCCTCACCACCGCAGCCGTCTGCGCGGCCCGCGTCACCCGCCCGCGGGCCGCGAGCGGCACCCGGGCAACCCGTTGGCGACCGGGACGGTGCACCGTGACCGGAAGGCGGCTCGCGGACGAGCGCACGTGGAACGGCTGGTATTACTAGGACATGCAGGAAGAGATTGCACGCTCCGCGATCGACACGTTCATCTCCGCGTTCAACGCCTCGGACGACAGCTATGTGACGGCCCTGCTCTCCCAGGCCCTGACCTCGGACGTGGTCTTCTGGGGGCCGTTGGGCCGCAGCGAAGGAATCGCGGCGGTCGAGCGGTTCGTGCTGGACATCCGGCACCACCCGGCGGGGACCGGCACGATGGCGCGCTGCTCGGCGGTGGACATGCCCGACGAGTGGGCCCGGTACCAGTGGGCCTTCACCACGCCCGACGGAGGTCCCCGTCTGTCGGGAACGGATGTCGTGCATCTGCGGCGGAGCCTCATCGACCAGATCATCGTCTTCGCGGGCGACATCGAACCGTAGGTCGGCGGCAGCCCGTCTCGCTACACGTCGCTACACGTCCCCGAGGAAGCCGGGGTCCGGCAGGCCTGCCTGCTGCGCGAAGTCTCCGGCAATGCCGAGGAGTTCACGCATCGGGACGGGCCGCCGACTGGTGGCCGCGAGATCCTGGCGGGCCTGCTCCGACCAGAGGAAGGGGTACACCGCGATCCCCTGGTCGGCCGCCAGCGCGGCGGTCTCCTCGCGCCAACCGGGCCACCGCAGGCCGTCGTAGAACGACGCCCACTGCCCGGACAGCAGCCAGGAGGTCCACGCCGAGTGGCCCACGTCCAGGGCTTCCCACTCCAGCGAGTCCGGGGCGAAGTACGTCACCTGGCCGGGGGCTCCGGGGCGGCCGGCGGCGGCCGGGTCGTGGCCGTTCAGGGCGAAGACGCCGCCGAGGACGTCGTGGGCGAGGACCAGGCCGGTCCCCGGGTGCCAGCCGGGATCGAACGTGGTCGGGAACCGGTTGACCCGGCCCAGGCCTGCCGGTCCACCGCCGAACACCCGGAGCCAGCCGTCGTCCAGCAGCAGGCCGCCGGTGTGCAGGGTCAGCGCGCCGAGGGTGGAGCGCGCGGTGACCTGGAGCTGGAGCAGACAGCGGTGGGCCTCCGGCTCGTCGGCGGGCAGCACCCGGATCGACGGCGCGGCCGCGAGGGCCTCCCGCAGCTCGGGCCAGGCCGGGTCGTCCACGTTCATCAGTTCGTCGAGTCGGCGCACCCGAGGATGATCGCAGCCACCGGCCGGGCCACCGACGACGGGTTGCCGGCCGCGGTGGTGGCTCCGGCGGCACCGGCCCGGGCAGAGGCTGCCCGGGCCGGTCAACTCGACGGTGCTGCCGCTCCGTTCGCCGCGTGGCTCAGCCCGTGAGGCCGTGGCGGACGGCGTAGAGCGCGGCGCGGAGGCGGTCGGACTGGCCGGTTTTTCGCATGGCGTGGGTGAGGTGCTTCTTGACGGTGGCTTCGGCGAGGGTCAGGCGGCGGGCGATCTCGGCGTTGCTGAGGCCGAGGGCGAGGTGGGTGAGGACCTGGCGTTCGCGGTCGGTCAGGCCGACCTGGTCGAGGGGACGCTCGGCGGGCGCGGGGTGCGGGCGCAGCGGCGTGGGGGCGGGGAGGAAGAGGGTCGCGCCGGCGGCGGCGAGGTGGACGGCGTCGAGGATGCGGTCGGGCGGCAGGTCGAGCGGGAAGCAGCCGCTGCCGCCGGCCAGCAGGATGCGGCTCGCCTCGGTGGTGGTCTCGGCGCGGCGCAGCAGCAGCACGCGGGCGCCGGGCGCGCCTTCGGGTCGGCGCAGCGCGGCGACGGCGGCGAGGTCGGCGTCCAGACCGGATCCGCGTCCGAGCAGGACGAGATCGGGTCGGGCCCGGTGGACGGCGGCCAGCGCGTGCGCGGGGTCGGTCGCGGAGCCGACCACCGCGAGGTCCGGGTCGGGCGCGAGGACGCTGCGCAGCCCGGCGCTGACCACCGGGTGGCGTTCGATCAGGAAGATCCGGGTCGCGGCCGGCCGGTGGGCGCCTGCCGGGCAAAGCGGGTGGCCGCAGGTGCAGGCGGGCTCGGGGGCGGGGCGGGCGGCGTCGGAGAGCAGTTGATGGCCCGCCAGCAGGTCGAGCGGGTTGTCGATCTCGGTGTGCAGGGCGTCCAGCGACCGGGTGCCGCGCCGGGTGGGCGGGCGCAGGGTGCGGGCGGAGCCGCGGGTCAGCGCGGGCACGGGACCTCCCGGCGGGAGGGCGTGACGGGGTACGGGTGCATGGCGGAGGTCCCCTCGAAGGCGGCGGGCCGGGGCGTGGGGCCCGGCACGGGAGGTGGGGATCGGCGGCGGCCGGACGACGGCGCGCGGCAGGATCCCGGCGGAGGACGGGCGGACGCCGGGGCCGGTCAGGCCCGGGGGCGGCGCACCGCGCCGGGACGACAGGTCTCGTCGAAGCACCTGCGGTGCCACGAGCCGCCGATTCCCCAGAGGGTGAAGTCGGTCCGCCGATATGCCATACCGGAAATCGTATGGACGCTGGTGACGGCCGGTCAAGGAAAGTTCGCCGCCAGGCCGTCGGCCGCAGCGCGGTACCCCGTGCCGCCGTTCCTATGACCAGCGGTATCAGCATGAACGCCTGGCTGGCTGCCCCTACGCACCGTCCACGACGCTCGGCCTGGACACACCCGACGGGCCGCGCCGTGAGCACCGCGCACACCTGGTGCCCCCGCCCGTCGCCGAACCAAAGGACTTTCCCCGCCGATGCCCGCCACCGTCCCCGCCGACCCGAGCACCTCGTGACCGGCTTCCTGCTGCGCCGCCTGCTGCTCGCCGTGCCCACCCTGCTGGGGGTGAGCGCCGTCGTGTTCGCCACCGTCGCGCTCGTCCCCGGCGACCCCGTCACCGCGTTCCTCGGCCCCGGCGCTCCCGCCGAGGCCCGGCAGGCCCTGGCGGAACGGATCGGCCTCGACCGGCCCCTGCCCGTCCGCTACCTCGACTGGCTCGGCCACGCCCTCACCGGCGACCTCGGCACCTCGACCTCCACCCAACGCCCCGTCACCGCCCTGCTGCTGCCCGCCCTCGGCGAGACCCTCACCCTCACCGCCGCCGCGTTCGCCCTCGTCCTGGCCGGCGGCGTCCTGCTCGGCACACTCGGCGCGCTGCGCCCGCGCGGTTGGTGGGGACGCCTGTGCAGCGCGGCCTCCACGCTCGCCGTCTCCGCCCCGCAGTACTCGGTGGCGCTGCTGCTGATCGCGGTGTTCGCCGTCCACTGGCAACTGCTCCCGGCCGGCGGCACCCACGACGCGTTCGGGTCCGGCGGCGGGCCCGGCGACCTGCTGCGCCACCTGCTGCTGCCCGCGACCGCCGCCGCCCTCGTCCCGCTCGGCCTCACCGCACGCGTCCACCGCGCCGCGCTCTCCGCCGTCCTGGACGGCGACCTCGCCGACGGCCTGCGCGCCCGCGGCCTCGGCCGGGCCGCCGTGCTGCGGCACTGCGCGCACAACGCCTCGCCCGCGCTGCTGACCATCGGCGGCCTGCAACTGGCCTACCTGCTGGAGGGAGTGGTCTTCGTGGAGACCCTGTTCGCCTGGCCCGGCCTGGGCCGCCTGCTCTACGACGCGCTCACCGCCCGCGACCTGCCGCTCATTCAGGGCGGCGTGCTGATCGTCGGCGCCGCCTTCGTCGGCATCAACCTGCTGGTGGACGCCGCACACGCCCTGATCGACCCCCGAGTGCGGGGCTGAAATGACGACAAATCGACTTCCGATCGGCGTGCTGGCCGGCGCCGCCGCCCTGCTGCCCGTCCTGCTGGCCGTCGCCGCACCGCTGCTCGCACCCGCCGACCCCACCGCCGGACAGCTCGCCGACCGGCTGCTCGACCCCGGCAGCGCGGGCCACCTGCTCGGCACCGACAGCCAGGGCCGCGACCTCCTCAGCCGCTTGCTGTGGGCCGCCCGTCCGTCCCTCACCGCCGGCCTGCTGCCCGTCGCCGTGGCCGGCCTGGCCGGCGCCCTCCTCGGCATCGCGGCCGGCCTCGGCGGACGCCTCACCGAACAGGCCCTGCTGCGCACCCTCGACGTGCTGTACGCCTTCCCCGGCGTCCTGCTCGCCATCGCCGTCGCGTCCCTGCTCACGCCGGGCCTCGGTGCGACTGTGCTGGCGCTGTCCGTGGTCCTGACCCCCGCGGTCGCCAGGGTCGCGTTCACCGAGACCCGACGCATCCGCTCCGCCGAGTACCTGGAGGCCGCGAGAGTCAGCGGCGCGACCTGGCCCGCGCTCGTCCTGCGCCAGGTCCTGCCGGTGGTCGCCCCGGTCGTCCTGGTCTACGCGACCTCCCTGGTCGGCCTCGCCATCGTCTACGCCGCCGGCCTCTCCTTCCTCGGCCTCGGGGTCGCCCCGCCCACCCCCGAGTGGGGCGCGATGCTCGACGAACTCCGCCCCGCGATCTTCACCCACCCCTGGCTCGCCGCGGCTCCGGCGCTGGTGATCCTCGGGGTGTCGGTGCTCTTCAACACCCTCGGCGAGACGCTGCGCGCGCAGGTGGGGAACCGGGCGGCCCCGGGAGTACCCCCGGGCGAAGCCGAGGGGGCGGAACCGCGCGGGACGGAAGGCACCCCGCCGCAGGAACGCGACGCGGGCCATGACTCGACCACGGACCGCGACCCGGCCGACGGTCCGAGGCCGGTCGCGCCGCTCCCCGCGCCCCTGGTCGTGCGCCTGCCGAGCAGGGAGACGTGAGCGTGCTGACGATCGATGACCTGACGGTCGAGTACCCCGGCGGGGTGCGGGCCGTGGACGGGGTGAGCCTCACTCTCGGGGCCGGGCAGGCGCTGGTGCTGCTCGGGGAGTCCGGGAGCGGGAAGACCACGGTGGCGCGGACGGTGCTCGGGCTGCCCGGGCGCGGTGCGCGGGTCGGCGGGTCGGTGCGGCTCGGGGGCACCGAGCTGCTGGGGCTGCCCGAAGGGGAGCTGTCGCGGATCAGGGGCCGCCGCATCGGCTACGTCCCGCAGGACCCGTCCGCGACGCTCGACCCGTTGCGGCGGATCGGCGCCCAACTGGCCGAGGTGCTGCGTCGGCACGGCCTCGCCGAGAGCCGGAAGGCCGCCCGGGCGGCCGCGCTGCCGGTGCTCGCCGCGGCCGGGCTGCCGGAGCCGTCGCGGGTGGCCGCCGCGTACCCGCACGAACTGTCCGGGGGGCTGCGGCAGCGTGCCGCGATCGCTCTCGCGGTGGCGTGCGGGCCCGAGTTGCTGATCGCCGACGAGCCGACCACCGCCCTGGACGCCCTGGTCCGGACCCACATCCTCGACCTGTTCAACACGCTGCGCACCGAGCAGGGCCTCGCGCTGCTGCTGGTCACGCACGACCTCTCCGCCGCCGCCCGGATCGGCGGCGCCCTCGCCGTCCTCCGGCACGGCCGACTCGCCGTCACCGGCCCGGTCGAGACCCTCCTGGTCCCGACCGGCACCAGCCCGACAGGAGCCCACCGGTGACCGACACGCTCACCGAACCATCCTCGAACGACCTCCCACTCCTCCGACTCGACGAGGTCTCCAAGAGCTGGGCCGGGCGGCCCGCCGTCAGCGGGGTGAGTCTGGAGGTGCACGCCGGGGAGGCCGTCGCGTTGGTGGGGGAGTCGGGGTCGGGGAAGTCGACGCTGGCGCGGCTCGCGTTGGGGCTGGTGCGGCCGGACGGCGGGGCGGTGGCGTTCGAGGGGCGGGATCCGGCGCGGCTGCGGGCGCGGGCCGACCGGGAGGTGCGGGGGCGACTGCAGTTCGTGCCACAGCATCCGCGCGGCTCGTTGAACCCGGCGTTGCGGGCCGGCGAGGCAGTCGGGTTCGCGCTGCGGGCGCACGGCGTGCCCCGGCGTCAACGGGCGGACCGGATCGGAGAGTTGTTCCGGCAGGTGGGTCTCGCGCCGGAGCTGGCCCGCCGGTTCCCCCGGGAGCTCTCCGGCGGGCAGCTGCAACGCGTCGCGGTGGCACGGGCGTTGGCGACCGGACCGGCCCTGGTGGTGTGCGACGAGCCGACGTCCGCGCTCGACCCCGCCACTCAGCGGCGACTGCTGGAGCTGCTGACCGAACTGCGCGAACGCACCGGCACCGCCTACCTGTTCGTCTCGCACGACCTGGCCGCCGTCGCCCGGTTCGCGCACCGCACGTTGGTGCTGCGGGCCGGCCGAGTGGTCGAGCAGGGACCCACCGACACCCTCTGGAGCGCACCACAACACCCCTACACGCAAGCCCTGTTGGCCGCCTCCGGCCCCGAAGTCGCGCTGCGCGACCCGAACGTCCGCACCACCGTCGAACCGAACGAAGGACCGTCATGAGCACCTACGCCCGAACCCGTTCCAGAGCCGCCGCACTTGCCGCGTCCGCCGTCCTGCTGGCGAGCGCCGGCTGCGCCACCGCGGACGGCGGGGCGGGGGACGGGGCCGGCGGAGCCGGTGGCGGCACGCTGGTGATCGGGGCCACCGGGAAGCTGCCCAACCTGGACACCGTGATCGGCGGCGCCGGGTTCGAGGGCAAGCGCCTGCTGAGCTTCCAGATCTACGAAGGACTCACCCGGTACGAGCTGTTGAAGGACACCGACCGGCCGCCGCAGGTGACGGGCGCGCTCGCCGAGTCCTGGCAGGTCGCGCCGGACCGGCTGACCTGGACGTTCGCCCTCCGCCAGGGGGTCACCTTCCAGGACGGCACGCCGTTCGACGCCGACGCGGTGCTGTTCAACCTGCACCGCTACCTGGACAAGTCCAGCCCCGAGTACACCGACGCGCTCGGCGCGGCCGCCAAGGAGTACGCGGGCGACATCGCCTCGTACCGCAAGACCGACGACACCCACATCGAACTGGTCACCACCGCACCCAACGGGCACTTCCCGGAGGACCTCGCGCACGTGCTGATCGCCAGCCCCACCGCCGTGCGCAAGAGCGGCACCGCCGGTTTCGCCCAACACCCGGTCGGCACCGGCCCGTTCGGGTTCGTCTCGCAGACCGAGGGCCAGCAGGTCGAACTCGCCGCCAACCGGACGTACTGGCGCGGCGCGCCCAAGCTCGACCGGCTGATCGTCAAGGCGCTGCC
>NZ_BMRI01000002.1:23897-66614 GCF_014648555.1 Kitasatospora griseola | reverse complement strand
CGACGCGGCGGCCCGCACCGCCGCGCTGCGCTCCGGCGGCGTGAACTGGATCGAGTACCCGAACCCCGACGACCTGGACAGCCTGAAGGCCTCCGGCGCGCAGATCCTCACCAACAGCTACGACCACCTGTGGTACTGGATCCTCGACACCGCCAAGGGGCCGTGGGCGGACGTGCGGGTCAGGCAGGCGGCGAACTTCGCGATCGACCGGCAGGCCATCGCGGACAAGCTGCTGCACGGCACCGCCGACCCCGCCTACCAGGCCGCGCCGCGGGCCACCGCCGCCTATGACCCGGCGGGCAACCGGTACTCCCACGACCCGGACAAGGCGCGGAAGTTGCTCGCCGAGGCCGGCTACCCGAACGGGTTCAGCACCTCGGTCACGGTGCCCACCGGCGGTTCCGGCAACCTGCTGCCCGTCCCGATCACCGAGGCGCTGCAGCGCGACCTCGCCGCCGTCGGCATCAAGGTGGAGATCCGCACCACCGACTGGACCACCCTGATCGGCGCCGAGGCCAAGGGGCAGGTCGCGCTCGGCTCCGACGCCATCGCCCAGTCCACCACGCTGTTCCAGTCCGAGGCGCTGCTGCCGCTGTTCGTCGGCTCCAACAGCCCGTTCTGGACCGGGCATTACGCCAGCCCGGCGGTCGACGGGCTGATCGCCGCAGCCGCTGCCGAGCCGGACCAGGCGGCCCGGCAGGCCGACTACCGCAGCGCGCTGCGGAAGGTCACCGAGGACGCCCCGTGGCTGTTCGTGGTCAACGACCGCAACCCGCGCGCCCTCGCGCCGACCGTCCACGGGCTCGTCCAGCCGCAGTCCTGGTTCCTCGACCTCACCACCGTCCGGGTCGGGAAGTGACTGGCAGTCAGGCCAGCGACACAGAAGGGTAGTTGATCGACCATGCAGAACCACCGGTCCGCGCCGGCCTGGGGCATCACCCTGCCGCTGCCCGGACTCACCATCGACCGGCACCGCTTCCTGGTGGAACGGCTGCCGGAGCTCGGCTACAGCGACGTGTGGAGCGCGGAGGGCGGCGGCACCGACGCGTTCACGCCGCTCGCCGCCACCGCCGCCTGGTCGCCGCACCTGCGGATCGCCACCGGCATCGTCCCCGTGCACACCCGCGGGCCCGCCGTGCTCGCCCAGACCGCCGCCACGCTCGCCCAACTCGCGCCCGGGCGCGTCCTGTTGGGCATCGGGGCGTCGGTGCCCGCGCACGTCACCGACATCAACGGCATCCCGTTCGACGAGCCGTTCAAGCGCACCCGCGACGTCCTGCGCTTCCTCACCGCCGCGCTGCGCGGAGAGCACGTCGCCGGGGAGTTCGACACCTTCTCCATCACCGGCTACCGCCTGCCGCACCCGCCCACCGAGCCGGTCAAGGTCATCCTCGGCGCGCTGCGACCCGGCATGCTCCGGCTCGGCTTCACCGAGGGCGACGGGGCGATCACCAACCTGCTCGGCGCCCAGGACCTGCCGAAGGTGCTCGACGCGGTCGGGCCGCAGCCGCCCGGCAAGGAGCTCGTCGTCAAGGTGTTCGTCTGCCCCACCGAGGACACCGCGTACGCGCACCGCGCCAGCCGGCCGTTCCTCGCCTGGATCCTCAACCGGGAGCCCTACCGCAAGTTCCACCAGTGGCTCGGCAACGGCGAGTTGCTCGCCGAGACGCACAAGCGGTGGGCCGACGGCGACCACGAGGGCGCGCAGCGGGCGCTGCCCGACGAGGTGGTCGACACGCTGTTCCTCAGCGGCTCGCCCGAGGAGTGCCGCGAACAGATCCTGCGTTACCAGCAGCCCGGCGTCACCGCCATCCAGCTGTACGTCTCGCTGCCGCCCGAGGTGTTCACCAGCCGCACCCGACTGCTCGACACCCTCGCCCGGCTCGGGCCCACCGCGAGGTGACCGCCGCCTGTTCCGCCGCGGGCCGCGGTCCCGCGGCCCGCCCACCACCTCGATCCGTCCGACCTGGAGACCCTCGATGGAACTCGAACTGCGCGGCGGCGTCCGCGCCGCCGCTGTGCTAGGCGACACCCCCGCCGAACGGCAGGCCCTGCGCTGGGCGCCCGACCCGCGCGACCGCACCGCCGACCCTGCCCACATCAGCCGCACCGCAAGGGAGTTGGAGGAGGACGGCCTGGACAGCGCGCTCGTCGTCCAGTCCTCCTCCTGGCCCGACCCGTGGCTGGTGGCCGGCTGGGCGCTCGCGGCCACGAGCCGCCTGCGGATCGCCGCCGCCCACCGCATCGGCACCACCTCGCCCACCACCGCCGCCCGCGCGCTCGCGACCCTGGACCGGCTCTCCGGCGGCCGGATCAGCGCCCACCTGATCATCGGCTCCAGCGACACGGACGTCGCCCGGGACGGCGACACCCTGCCCAAGGCGGAGCGCTACCGGCGCGCCGAGGAGTACCTCTCGGTCCTCACCCGGTACCTCGCCACCGAGACCGATCTCGACCACCACGGCGAGTACTACACGCTGCGCGCCTCCAGACCCGGCCTGCGGCCCGCGCCCCGCGGCGAACTGCTCTCCTTCGGCGGCTCGTCGCCGCAGGGCGTCGAACTCGCCGCGAAGTACGCGCAGGTGTACGCCGTGCCACCGCTGCCGCTGCCCGACACCCGGCGGCGGATCGCCGAAGCCCGCGCCGTCGCCGCCCGGCACGGGCGCACCCTGCGCATCTGGCGGCACGTCACCGTCGTCCTCGCCGACACCGACACCGCTGCGCAACAGCACCTGCGGCGCCTCCGCCGCGACGCGATCCGCCTGGCGGCGGGGCCCGAAGCGGCCCGTCATCTCGACGCCGTCGCGCTCGACCGCGACCGCGAGCGGGGCCTCGCCGGCCCCGACCAGATCGCCTCCTACATCCGCCGCAACCTCGCCAACGCCTACACCGGCTCCCCCGCGACCGTCGCGTCCCGCATCAACCTCCTGCGCGCGGCCGGCGTCGACATCGTGCAGCTCGACCTGCCCACCGAGACCGCGCAGGACCGGGCGCTCCGCCGGGAGTTGGTCAACCACCTGCGCAACCCGCTGGCCGCACGCCGGAGTTGGTGAGAGCGGCCTGCGGCCTGCCTGCGGCCGGCGAGGGTGGATTCAGGGGTGGGGCGGCGCGCGGGAGTTGGTGGGAGCGGCCTGCGGCCGACGCGGGGGATGGAATCAGGGGTGGGGCAGCGCGCCGGAGTTGGTGAGAGCGGCCTGCGGCCTGCTTGGGGTGGGTGCAGGGGTTTCGGCCTGCGGTCGGCGCGCGGGGGATTCAGGGGTGGGATGGCGCGGAGGAGTTGGTGACAGCGGGTTGGGGCCTGCCGGAGGGGTGGGTGCGGGGTTGTGGCCTGCGGCCGGCGAGGGTGGATTCAGGGGTGGGGCGGCGCTCGGGAGTTGGCGGGAGCGGGCTGCGGCCGGCCAGGGGGTGGATGCCAGGGCGAGGCGGGGCAGCAGGGGCGGTGAGGGTGGTCAGTGGCGGGGGAGGGTGCAGGTGATCTGTTTGCCGAGGGGGGTGGGGGTGACGGTCCAGCCCGGGGCGAGGGCGTCGAGGATCCAGAGGCCGCGGCCGGTGTTGGCGCGGGGGTTGTCCGGGGGCTCGGTGGAGCGGCAGGGGAGGGCCGCCGGTTCGGGGTCGTGGACCTGGACGACGACGTCCTGCTCGGTGTGGGCGAGGAGGACGACGACGGGTGCGTGCGGGCCGCACAGGCGTACCGCGTTGCCGACGAGTTCGCTCGCCACCAGCCGGGCGGCGTCGGCGAGTTCCTCGGTGCCGCCGGCCGAGGTGACGGTTTTGAGGACGTGGGCGCGCATGTCGACCAGGTGTGCGGCACTGGCGTTCATGTGCAGGACGAATCCGTCGGGGCGCGGCGAGAGGTAGAAGCCCTGGGTGGAGCCGGACTTGTGCGGTGAGGGGGCGAGGTCTTCGCGGATGGCGGGCTCCCGGGCGGTGGAGCGAGTCGTCGGCCACCAAAGGGTGATGGCTCGCTCAAGGGTTCGGCGGTCGTGTCGGCGTCGGGGCACGCGGCGTTAAGTGCCACGAGGAGCGACAATGAGGTCACTGCGCGCTACCGGGAGTCAGCATGCCTCCATGATTACCGACTGGGCAATATGCCCAGCCCGATTTCCCTCGATCTAGTTGCTGTGCGGTCTCGGCTCGGTGGAGACTGCGGCCCATGGCGAAGAGAAACCCCACGCCCAAGTCGGTTTACCGTCGTCAGCTCGCGTCCCGGCTCAAGGAGTTGAGGGACGAGCGGGAGTTGACGCTGAGTCATGTCGCCGAGGTGGTGGAGGTCAACCAGAGCTCGCTGAGCCGGATCGAGAACGGCGACCGGGGCACCACCCCGCTGCTGGTGAAGGCCCTGCTGGACTGCTACCGGGTCACCGACCCGGCCGAGCGGGAGGACATCCTCGACCTGGTCCGCGCCGACCAGGCGCAGCGTCAGCAGTGGTGGAAGAAGTACTCGGCGGTCATCAACACCACGCAGTACGGCGGCTATCTGGCGCTGGAGTCCAGCGCGACCAGCCTGCGGTCGTACGAACCGCAGCTGATGCCGGGCCTGCTGCAGACCGCGGACTACGCGCGCCGGGTGATCGCCGAGATGCGGGTGGATCTGACGGACCGCCAGATCGACGCGCTGGTCGCGGTGCGGATGGAACGGCAGGAGAAGCTGCTGGACCGTGAAGGCGCTCCGAAGCTCTGGGCGGTGATCGACGAAGCCGCGATAGCGCGGATCGGGAGCAACCGAACTGTTTTCAAAGGGCAGTTGGAGCACCTTCTGGAGCTCTCGCCGCGTCCGGGCATCACGCTTCAGCTGCTGCCGTTCGCGGCCGGCTTCCATCCCGGACTGTACGGATCGTTCATGCTGATGGGTTTCCCGGATTCGAATCCGGAGGTGGTTTGGGTGGAGAATCTCACCAACTCGGTGTACTTCGAGGGATCTGAGGATGTGGAGCGCTACACCGAGGTCTTCGACCATCTGCGGGCCCGTGCCCTCGGCCCACCCGAGACCCGCAGCCGGATCAGCAAGATTCTCAAGGAGCTGTAAGAGTTGAGCACCACCAAGCCCGTCCCCGCCGAACTGGACTACTCAGCGGTCGTCTGGGAGAAGTCCCCGTTCAGCGGGGGCAACGACAACTGCGTGGAGTTCGGCGTGGTCGGCGCGTTCATCGCCGTCCGTGACTCCAAGCGGCCGGAGCAGACGCCGCTCGTCTACACGCGCGACGAGATCCGGGCCATGGTTCAGGGCGCGAAGGCCGGGGCCTTCGACCACCTGGTCTGACGGCAATAGGCCCACCGGCCGACGGGCGTCCACGGCCCCGTCCGACCGCACCACACCACAGGCGCGGCCGGACGGGGCCGTTCCCGACGAATCGTCAGTTCGCCCGTACCGGTGAACTTTTGGGCAACCGCCGCCGCATGCGGGAACGAACGGTGCGAGCCGGGTTTCGGATCGTCATAGCCCAGGTAAACAACGCGGATCGACGCCGCCACGAGGCTCCGCGTTCTAACCTGACCGGATGGCAGGTCGATCGAGCACGGTGGTGCTGATGTGCGGGCTTCCCGGAGCGGGGAAGACCACCTACGCGCAGGATTTGGTGCGGCGCGGTTTCGTCCGGCTGTCGATCGACGAAGTGGTCTGGCAGCGGCTGGGGCAGCGCGATGCCGGCCTGGTGCTGGAGGCCGATGCGTACGACCGGCTCAAGGAAGAGGTCCGCCGCCTTCAGCGGGACGAACTGGTCGCACTGGTGCGGGCCCGGCGCGACGTGGTGGTGGACTACAGCTTCTGGAGCCGCGCCGCCCGTGACGACTACAAGGCGTTGGTCGAAAGCCACAGCGGCCGTTGGGAGTTGATCCACCTCAAGGCCGACCGGGCGACGCTGGAGCGCCGGCTCGCCGTGCGCAACGGCGAGCAGGGCGCCAACTCCGTGACGGTGGATCAGAAACTGCTCGACCGGTACGTGGCCGACTTCGAGGAACCGGACGGAGAGGGCGAACAGGTTTTTGTGCAGTCCGCGACCTGAGGCCCCGGAGCCCGGCCGGCGTGGGTGGCGAGGAGCCGTGGCGCCGGCCGGGGTGGGTGGGTCAGGGGTGGCGGGCCGGCCACCAGAGGTGGGGGCCGGTGTGGAGGGTGAGGGCGGTGACGAGGACGGAGCGGACGATCAGGGTGTCGAGGAGGACCCCGAAGGCGACGGTGAAGCCGAGTTCGGCGGCGAAGACGAGGGGGAGCGAGGCCATCGCGGCGAAGGTGCCGGCGAGGACCAGGCCGGCGGAGGTGATGACGCCGCCGGTGGCGGTGAGCGCGGTGCGGGCGGCGCGGCGGGTGCCGAGGGTGCGGGCGTCCTCGCGGATGCGGGTGACCAGGAAGATGTTGTAGTCGACGCCGAGGGCGACCAGGAAGACGAAGGCGAGGAGCGGGAACGAGGCGTCCGTCCCGGCGAAGTGGAACAGGTGGCGGAAGACCAGGGCGGAGACCCCGAGCGCCGCGCCGAAGGAGAGCACCACGGTGCCGATCAGCAGCAGCGGAGCGACGGCCGACCTGAGCAGGACGGCGAGGATCAGCAGGACGGTCAGCAGCACCACCGGGATGATCAGGGCGTCGTCGTGGGCGGCCGCGTCCCGGGTGTCCAGGGCGATCGCGGTCGTCCCGCCGACCAGCGCGTCCGCGCCGGGCACGGCGTGCACCGCGGTGCGGGCGAGGGCGACGGTGCGCATCGCGTCCCGGCTGCTCGGGTCCGCGGACAGTTCGGCCGACAGGAGGATCTGCGAGCCGGCCGGGAGCGGCGGGGAGACGGCCCGTACACCGGGTACGCCGGCCAGTGCCGCGCGGACCGGCTCGGCGGCGTCCGCCCCGGCCACCACGTACAGCGGGTCGCCCGCGCCGGCCGGGAAGTGCGCGGACTGGATCTGCTTGCCGACGGCGGTCTGTGGATGTCCGGTGAACTGCTCGGTGTCGGCGAGGCCGTCCGCGCGCAGCGAGAAGGAGCCGAGGGCGAGCGCGCCGAGGACGAGCGCGGTGCCGATCCAGACGGTGCGCGGGCGGCGGGCGATCGCGTCGCCCAGGCGGGTCCAGACCCGGCCGCCGTCCGGTGCGGCCGCGCCGAACTCGGGGCGGCGCGGCCAGAACGCGCGGCGCCCGCAGGCGACCAGCAGGGCGGGCATCAGGGTGAGCATCGCCAGCCAGCCGACCAGGACGCCGATCGCACAGGCCGGCCCCATGCCGCGGGTGGAGTTGAGCTCGGCCAGGACCAGCAGCAGGAGTCCCGCCGCGACGGTCGCCGCCGAGGCGGTGATCGCCGGGGCACAGCGGCGCAGCGCCCGGGCCATCGCCTCGTGCGGATCCTGATGGACCGCCAGTTCCTCGCGGTAGCGGGCGATCAGCAGCAGCGCGTAGTCGGTGGCCGCGCCGAACACCAGCACCACCAGGATGAACCCGGTCTGCTTGTTGACGACCAGTCCGGCGTACCGGGCCAGCAGGAACACCGCCGCCTCGGCGACCGCCAGCGCCCCGCCGACGGTGACCAGCGACAGCAGCGGCAGCCACGGACTGCGGTAGGTGAGCAGCAGGATCACCACCACCACGATCGCGGTGATCGTGGTCAGGCCGCCGCCCGCGCCGAACGCCTTGATCGAGTCGGAGGCGTACCCGGCGGGCCCCGTGACGTGGAACCCGAGGCCGTCCGCGGGCGCGGCGCCGATCGCGGTCAGCGCGTCCACGCTGCGGCCCAGCCCCTCCCAGCCGTCCTTGCCCTTGCGGAGCTGGACGACCGTCTGCAGGGCCTTCCCGTCCGGCGAGGCGACCGGGCCCTGCACGGCGCCGACCACGGCCCCGACCGAGCCGAACGCCGCAGCGTCGGCCTGTGCTTTCGTCAGATCGGAGGCTGTGATGCCGGTCGGACGGTCGTACAGGACGATCGCCGGAACGGTGTCCGCCGCTCCGAACGCGGCGGCCCGCTGCACCACGGCGGTGGACTCCGCCCCACTCGGCAGCCATGCCGCGTTGTCGTTCTGCTCCGCCTCGCCGAGCCGCCCCGCCAGCAACAGGGCCGGTACCAGCAGCAGCGCCCACAGCGCCAGCACCACCCACTTGCCGCGCCGACCGGCGGGCACCGTCAACCACGCGGCGGCCCGGCTCGGGCCGGAGCCGTTCGCGCCGGACCCCTTCGCGCCGGAGCCGTTCACGTCGGAGCCCTTCGGGCCGGACCCGCGCACGTCGGACCCCTTCACACCGGTGCCCTTCACACCCGCGCCCTTCACGCCACGCCTCCGAGCTTGTCCGGGTTCGACACCGCGTAGATGCCGGAGATCCGGTCGCCGTCCGGTACCAGGTCCAGCACCAGCACCGCGAACGTCCGGCCGAAGGCCGAAAGCACCACCGCCGGCGCGCCGTTGACGGTCCGCCAGTCGAACTCCAGGCCCCGGCCGGTCTTCGGCGCCAGACCCGCCAGCAGCCGCGCCACCTTGGACCGGCCGGTGAGCGGACGCAGCCCCCCGGGGGCCTTCCCGCCGCCGTCGCCCCACAGCGTCACCTCGGGCGACAGCAGCTCCAGCAGCGCCGCCAGGTCGCCGCCGAGGGCCGCCGCCAGGAAACGCTCCGTCACCTGCCGCCGCACCGCCGGCTCCGGCTCGTACCGGGGCCGCCCGGCCTGCACGTGCTCCCGCGCCCGTTTCGTCAACTGCCGTACCGCCGCCGGGCTGCGGCCCAGGATGCCGGCGATCTCCGTGCCGCTGTACCCGAACACCTCGTGCAGCACGAACGCGCTGCGCTCCAGCGGCGACAGCGTCTCCAGCACCACCAGCAGCGCCATCGACACCGACTCGGCCCGCTCCACCTCCGCCTGCCCGTCCCCGACCGCGCCCGGCTCCGCCGCCGGGCCCACCAGCGGCTCCGGCAGCCACGGCCCCACGTACGTCTCGCGCCGCCGGCTCACCGCCGCCTGCTGCGCCAGCGCCCGGTTCACCGCCACCCGCACCAGGTAGGCCTTCGGGTGCTCCACCGGCTCCGCCGCCGCGTCCGCGCGCCGCGCCACCCAGGCCAGCCAGGTGTCCTGCAGCACGTCCTCGGTGTCGGCGACGCTGCCGAGCAGGTTGTAGACCAGGGAGAACAGCAGCTCCCGGTGCTCCGCGTACTCCCGCGTGGCGTCGTCGGAGGCCGTCCGCGCCGCCTGTGCCGCCTGCTCCTCGGTCATCCCGGGTGTCCTCTCCGCTGATCGCTGCCGATCACTGTTGATCGTGTTGGAGGTGAGAGCACTGCCGGACCGCGAAAAGTGACACGGCGGCGCGCAATGTGGCTCAGCTCACAGTGGGGCGGGTTCGGAGCGCCGTGCGGGGAAGCGGTTTCCGGTCGAACGGACGTATCTGCACCTCCAGTAGGCTGACGGCCGCCGGAGACGTCCGGGGGGACGGGCCGCGCGGGGCGAGAGCCGCCGGGCCGTGCCGCCCCGAGGGTGGGGCCGGCACACGGGGACGGACAGGACGCGAAGGACAGCGCAACAGTGAACGGCGCCGAACAGCACACCGGAACGCAGGGCCAGGGCCATGGGCAGGACGGGGGCGGCGCCGTCTGGCGGTACCTCCTCGACGAGGGAACGGACCCGGCCGGACGGGTCCCCGTCCATGCGGTGCAGGGCAGTTGGCCGCCCGGCCCGGACGCCGCGTACCGGCCGCACCCGCGCCACGGCCGCCCGCTCGCCGACCCCGTCCCTGCCGCCGCCCCGCCGCCCGGCCTGCCCCCGCTCGGGGCCGGCCGCCGGCCCGCCGGCCGGGCCCTGCTCGCCTGGCTGGAGGACGCCCGCGGCCCCCGCCTGTGCCGGGTGGCCGGCTCCTCCGGCAGCGGCCGCACCCACCTGCTGACCTGGCTGGCCGCCGCCTGCCCGCCCGACCACCCGCGGCCCGGACGCCGGGTCCACGCGTTGCTGGACGTCGAGGGGCTGACGGTCCGTTCGGCCGCCACCCGGCTCGCCGACCTGCTCGGCCTGACCGCCGGCACTCCCGCCGACCTGCTCGAAGCGCTCCAGGACGGCACCCCGCGCACCGTCGTCGTCACCGACCTCGACCGGGCCGGCGGACCGGGCCTGCCCGGCACCCCCGAGCGGGTGGCCGCCGAACTGCTCGCCCCGCTGCTGTCCGTGCCCTGGCTGCTGCTGGTCGTCGAAGCCGCCCACGGGCCCGCCGCCGACCTGCTCACCGCCGCCGCCCCCGGCGGCGCCGTCCTCGACCTCGACCAGCCGCAGTGGACCGACCCCGCGCAGTACGCCGCCTGGTGCGCCCGGCTGACCGGCCATCAGGTCGACCCGGCCACCACCCACCCCAGCCCCGGGCTCGCCCAGCTCGCCGCCCGCACCCTCGGCGCCGTCCTCGACCCGGCCCGGACGCCCGCCGAACGCGCCACCGCCCTCGCCGACACCTGGTGGACCGCCCTGCCCGAGGCCGAACGCGGCGCGCTGACCGCCCTGTCCACCGCCGACGGCCCGCTCAGCACCGAACTGTGGGCCACCCTCCCCGGCGCAGGCGGCGAACAGGTCGTCAAGTCCGCCGCCGACCTGCTGCCCCCGCCGCCGATGGCCGACCGCTGGCAGCTGCGCCCCGACGAGGTCGCCCACCGGGTCGCCGCCGACCGGCCGCCCGTCGACCACGGCGCGATGATGTGGGAGGTGGCCGGCGGCATCCCCGTCCGCGCCGACGGCGGCCCCGACCTGGCGGGCAGCGACCCCGAACGCCTCGCGCTGCTGCTGCGGCACGCCTCCGCCGCGGACCCGGCCACGCCGATGCTGGACGAACTCGACCTGCTGCTGCACGCCGAACCCGCCACCGTCACCGCAGCGTTCCAGCGCGCCGAGGACGCCGGCGCACCCGTCACCGCCCTCGCCGAGGCCTGGCGGCTCGCCGCCCCCGACCGGGACGCGCTGGCCCGCCCCGCCGACCGCGCGGCCGTCCTGCACGCCTGGCTCACCGGCCGCGACGACCAGTCCGCCGCGCACTGCGCCGACCTCGCCGCCGCCCGCTGGCACACCGTCTGGAACCGCCCCGCCGCCGGCCCCTGCATGACCGCGCTCGGCGTCGGCCCGACGGCCGGCTCGCTGCTGCTCGCCGACGGGACCGCCCTCGGTCTCGCCGACCCCGCCACTGGCGAAATCGTCGGCACGACGAGTGAACTGACGGAGCCTCACCCACGCTCGCTCGCCGCCACCCCCTTCGGCGGGGCGCTGCTGCTCGACGCGTCCGGCGTCCTGCGCCCGCTCACCGTGGACGGCGCGGTCGGCGCACCGTCCGGCGTTCTGGACGCGCTCGGCCCCTGCACGGCCGTCGCCGGCCACCACGACGCCCTGGTGCTCGGCCACCCCGACGGATCCACCAGCCACCGCACGCTCTCCACGGGCGTCACCCACCGCCCCGGGACCCCGCTGCACGACGGCCCCGTCACCGCGCTCGGCGTCACCGACGCGGACGGCGGCACCCTGGTGGTCAGCGGCGGCGAGGACGGCCGGGTCTGGACCTGGATGCCCGGCCGCCCCCCGCTGCCCGCCCCCGTCGACCGGCGTCCCCACCCCGTCACCGCCACCGCCCTCGGCGCCACCCCCGGCGGCCTGCTGCTCGCCGCCGCCTGGTCCGACGGCCTGCTCCGCCTGCGCCGCTGGGGCGAACGCCACCGCGGCGCCGACATCCGCCTCGGCGCGCCCGTCCGGTCCCTCGTCGTCACCTCCGACGGCCTGGTGGTCGTCGCCCTGCCGGAAGCCGTCCTCGCGCTCACCCTGGTCGGATAGCGCGTCGGCCCCGGGCGGACAACGCGTCGGCCCCGGGCGGTCGAGGACCGTCCGGGGCCGGGGGAGCGGGTGTGCTCAGAGCACGGCGCGGGTCACCCGGCGGTACACCAGCACGACCAGCGCGGCCGTCAGCACCAGCAGCACGCCCGACTCGACCAGCTGCATCGGCACGAAGTGCGACACCGGGTGGTACTCGCCCCACACCGTCGGCGCGTCCTGGCAGGCCTGGTAGTTGCGGGAGCAGTCGGCCTCGGACAGCCGGGTGCCGTCCGCGAGCACCGCGCCGCTGTTCACCAGCCACGACTGCGACGGCTGGATGAACATGCCGAGGTGGTTGCGGCTGTTCGGCGCCGAGCCGTGCACCAGCGGGAGGAAGTACGGCCGGGCGAAGCGCATCAGCAGCTCGGCGAGCAGCAGCAGCACACCGCTGACCAGGATGGACGCGATCGTGCGCCGCAGCAGCACGCCGACCGCCGTGCCCAGCGCCAGCCCGAACAGCGACCAGGCCAGTGGGGCCAGGTCGAGCGCGTGGTAGGTGAAGCCCGGGAACGGCGAGTCGAGGAAGAACCGGTGGCCGGCGATGCCGGTGCGCCACACCCAGGTGGTGAGCGCCGACAGGACGCCCGCCGACAGCGCCACCACCACCGCCGGGACGACCAGCCGGGCCGTCAGCCAGCGCGCCGGCGAGACCGACTGCGCCCGGATCAGCTGCACCGTGCCCCGCTCGTACTCCTGGGCCAGCAGCGGCGCGCCCACGAACATGCCCACCAGCACCGGGAGGGCGACCATCGCCGGCTGCACCACGTTGGTGAACACCGTGTTCAGCATGAAGATCCGGGAGTTCAGATCCGCGCAGTGGTTCGGGAGGGCGCACAGGCTGCCGGCGAGGCCGCGGTCGGCGTCCAGCAGCAGCAGATTCATCGTCACCAGGCCGACCGCGGCGACCAGCAGCACCCCGACCGCCACCCGGCGCAGCGGACGGCTCTGCCGCCAGGCCGGCCAGAACGGGCCGCGCGGACGCAGCACGGACAGCCGCGACGGGGCGGTGCTCCCGCGGGACAGCTCGACGGTGGTCATGCGGCGGCCTCGCAGGTGCTGGGGGCGGACGGAACGGGGGCGTCGGGGTTGCGCAGGTAGCCGAGCAGCAGCTGCTCCAGCTGCGGGCGGCTCGGCTCCCACGCGTCCGGCACCGGGGAGTCGGTGCGCAGCAGGCCGGTGACCTGACGGCCCGTCACCCGCCACTCCACCGCGTCGCCGGGCGGGCGAGGCGCGTCGGCGAGTCCGGTCACCAGCCGGTGGCCGTCGAGGATCTCGTCCAGGTCGCCGGCCAGCCGGACCCGGCCGGACTGCACCAGCAGCACGTGGTCGATCGCGCCGTCGAGCTCGGCCAGCAGGTGCGAGGAGATCATCACGGTGGTGGCGCGCTCGGCGGCGTCCGACAGCAGCAGGCCCATCAGGTCGTGCCGGGCCAGCGGGTCCAGATCGGCCATCGGCTCGTCCAGCAGCAGGAGTTCGGGCCGCTTGGCCATGGCCAGCGCCAGCGCCACCCGGCTGCGCTGCCCGCCGGACAGCGAACCCACCCGGGCGCGGGGCGACAGGCCGCCCAGCTCGATCACCCGCTGTGCGCAGGCCTCGTCCCAGCCCGGGTTGAGCTCCCGGCCCAGCCGCAGTGTCTCCTCGACGGTGAACGACGGGTACAGCGGCCTGCTCTGCGTCACGCTGCCGATCCGGGCGCGCAGCGCAGGCGTGCCCGCGGGCTCGCCGAACACCCGCAACTCGCCCTCCGACGGCGCGAACAGATGCGCCATCAGCCCGAACAGCGTGCTCTTGCCCGCACCGTTCGGACCCACCACGCCGCACACCCGGCCCGCCGGAACGGCGAACCCGCAGTGCCGCAGCGCCCACTGGCCGCGACGGTAGCTCTTGCCCAGCCCCACGGCGTGCACCGCGGGCGCGGGGCCCGTGACCTCGGTCATCGCTCCCCTTCACTCCTCGTCTCCCGCGCCACCGGGGGAACCCCCGACTCGAAGCGCTGATCCAGCACGGAGGCCACCAGTGCGCTGATGTCCTCCCGGTCCAGCCCGGCCTGCCGCGCCCCGTCCACCCAGGCCGTCAACTCGGCCCGCAGCGGCCCGTCCTCGGCCGTGCCCGGCCGGGACAGCGAACGGAGCACGAAGGTGCCCAGCCCCGGACGCGGCTCGACCAGGCCCTCCCGCTCCAACTCCCGGTACGCCTTGAGCACCGTGTTGGGATTGACCGCGGTCCGCTCCACCACCTCCCGGGCCGTCGGGAGCTTGTCCCCGGGCTGCAGCGCGCCGAGCCGCAGCGCCTGCTTGGTCTGCTGCACGATCTGCTGGTACGTGGGGACGCCGCTGCGCCGATCGAGGCGGTACTCGATCACGCCGCACCACCCTTTCACTAGTTGATTAGTGGAATGGTGGCGGACGGGGGCGCGGCGGTCAAGCCGACACCTTCGGGAGATGTCAGGGGTGGCGCAGCAGCACCAGGTCGCCGTCGTCGACCACCACCCGGTACCCGAAGCGCTGTTCGTAGCCGACCAGCATCCGCCAGGTGTCGGCGACCGGGCACGGCACGTGCACGCTCGGGTCGGCCAGGTCCACCACCACCCACTGCGGGCCGCCCTCCCGGACGCCGTCCGGCCGCAGCGCGCCGAACGGCGGCTCGGGCTCGCGGCACACCAGGGCGACGTCGGTCCGTCCGGCGAGCTGCGCGGCCAGGTGATTGGTCGCCACCACGCTCGCGCCGTCCGGTATCCGCGCCAGCGCGGCGCGGATCTTCACCACCCGCTCGGACGTCCCCCAGGCGGACGGCAGCACCGCCTCGCGCAGCGGGTACAGCGGCAGCGTCAGGACGGCGGTGAGCGCGGCGAGGGCCAGCGTGCGACGCGCCCGGCGGCGCTCCATCCGGGTGACGGTCTCCACCAGGCCGGCCAGCAGCAGCGGCATCAGCACCGCGCTGTAGTGGTAACTGACGCCCCAGTAGTGCTGGTTGTCGGCCAGCAGCCGCCACGCCAGGGTCGGCGCGCAGATCAGCACCAGCGGCGAACGCAGGCCCGCGAACCCGGCCGTCGCCGCCAACAGCCCCAGCAGCAGCCACTTCAACGGCGGCCAGAACGGCCGCAGCACCACCGTCCACGGCGCGGACGCGGCCTGCCCGGCGGAGAGCTGGCCGCCGTAGTCGAAGCCGCCGTGCGGGTTGAAGGCGGGCACCACCAGCCAGACCGTCACCACCGTCGCCGCCACGCCGAACAGCGCCGCCGCCACCGCCAGTATGCGGGCCCGGCTGCCGGCCGGCGCGCGCCGGAAGGCGAGCAGGGCGACGGCCGTGAGCGTCAGCCCCAGGTCCTCCTTCACCAGCACCAGCGGCAGTGCCCAGCACACCGCCGCGACCGGCCGGCGGCGTCCCAGCGCCACCGCCGCGAACGCCAACATCGGGACTGCGAAGGCGATTTCGTGGAAGTCGTCGCCGACCGCGGAGGCCACTCCCCAGGACAGCCCGGCCAGGCAGCCGACCACCGCCCCGAGTCGCCGCCCGCCCACCTCGCCCGCCCAGCGGGCCACCGGCACCACCGCCAGCGCCATCAGCACCGCCTGCGCCACCAGCAGCGTCCGGGCGTCCGGGAACAGCCGGTACACGGGCGCGAGCGTGGCCAGGATCGGATGGAAGTGGTCGCCGAGCAGGTGGTAGCCCGGCCCCTTCAACGCCACGACCGGCGCCCGCCCGTGCGCGTACGCCCGCACCGCCTGCTCGAAGATCCCCAGGTCGTACGCCTGACTCTCCAACCGGCGGTACCGATTCAGCGAGACGCAGCAGTACACCGCCGCGAACAGGACGCCAAGTCCCCACGCCAGCACGGCAGGTGAGACCCGCGCGAGCACCAGGCGCAGGACGCCGACGGGCGGGGGAGCGGCGGCGGCCGGTGGAGGCAGGGGGGTGGAGACGGCTGAAGGCATCGCGAAAGTACCCTTCCACTAATGAATTAGTGGAAGGGTGGTGGAACCCGAAGCAGCCCGTCAACCCCGGCCGGCAACCGCCGTCGGGGCCTCTGACCTGCCCTGATGCCCCGGAATCGGACGGGGTCGTCCGGTGTGCTGGTCGGCGGCGCTACGGTCGGGGCATGTCAAACAAGATCGCGAGCGCGGGCAGGGCCGACGCGTGGCTTCCTGCCCGCCGGAAGCGGCTCGCGCCGGGGCCGTTCCGTGCGGTGCTCGGTGCATCCGTCCTGGCCAATACGGCGGACGGCGTCTTCCGGATGGGGCTGCTTCTCGTGGCGGCCCGGCTCACGCATTCCAGCAGCGCGTCCTCCCTGGTGATGGTGGTGACGACCCTGCCGTGGCTGATCTTCGGAGTTCCTGCGGGCATGCTCGCCGACCGGACCAGTCGCAAGGTGTCGATGGTCGCCGCCGACGGGGCCCGCGCCGTGCTCATCGCGACGGTCGGCATCGCCGCGGTCGCCCATGTCCTGACGCTGCCAGTGCTGCTGGTACTGGCGTTCCTCGTCGGCATCGCCGAGACGGTGTTCAACACCAGCAGCGAGACCGTGCTCCCCACCATCGTCGCGCCCGATGACCTCACCAAGGCCAACGGCCGACTCAACACCTCCATGCGAGTGACCAGCCAGTTCGTCGCCCCCACCCTCGCCGGTTGGCTGACCGCTGTCGCCATGCCCCTCACCTTCCTGGGCGCCGGCGCGGGCTACCTCGGCTCGATGCTCCAACTCGCCCTGCTGCCGAAGGACGTCGGACGCGTACCGTCGCGAGAGAAGGAGCCCACGAGGATCTGGACCGGGGTCGCCTTCGTGCTCCGCCACCGGACCATCCGGATGATCACCCTCACGGGCGCGCTGACCACGCTCGCGAACACCTCCTTCCTCGCCCTGCTCGTGGTGTACGCGACTTCGGGTCCACTGCATCTCGGCGACGCCGGCTACGGATTCCTCCTCAGCTCCGTCGGAGTCGGCACCGCCCTCGGCTCCCTGACCGCGCACCGCGCCGAACGGCGGCTGGGCAGCGCGCCGGTGCTGTGCGCCTCCCGGATCGGCTGGGGCCTGATGTTCGTCGCGCCCGTGCTGTTCCACGGCCCGTGGCTCTGGGTCGCCATGACCGCGGGCAGCGGCCTCGGCGGCATGTGGGGAGTCGTCACCGTCTCGCTGCGCCAACGACTCACACCGCCCGGGATCCGGGGCGCCGTCGGCGGGGCGTACCGCACGATCATCATGGGATCCATGCCCGTCGGAGCGGCGATCGGAGCCCTCGTCCAGAGCCGGCTCGGAACCCCCGGCACCTTCCTGCTCTACGGGGCCGGGATGGCGGTGCTCGCTGTCCCGGTGTACCTGTCCATGCCCGGGAAGTCGCCCGCGCGCAGCTCACAGCCGGCGGAGCACCTCATCGATGACCGGGAAGCCGGGGCTCAATGAGACGTGGCGAGACCACGACCCTGCGGCTCGACCCACTCCGGGACGATCGGTGATTCCCTGGCACACCGAGCCGGTTGGTCGTACGTCGGCCGCGTCGCGGTGAAGGACGGCAACGGACGGTCCCGGCCCCGGCTCGCCGGGTCGGCGGCGCGACGGGCGGTGGCGACGAGTACGCGGACCGGCCGGAACGCGTGTGCTGCGTGTACAGGCGGGGCGGGAACGGGTAACCAACCTGAAGGCCTCCCCGTTCGATCACCGAGAAGCGCCCTTCACCATGTCCGATTCGCAGGCCACCGCCGGCTTGGTCCTGGAGCCGCAGGCGCGGGAATTCGCCGAGGCCACCGCCAACCCGCCGTACCTGTTCGACCTGGGTCCGGAGGAGGGCCGCAAGGCCGTCGACGAGGTCCAGTCCGGGGAGATCGAGCTGCCGGCGATCGACGAGGAGTGGATCACCGTTCCCGGCGGGCCGACCGGCTGCGGGCGCGGATCGTCCGCCCGGCCGGGGCGACCGGCACACCGTCATGTCCCGTTCCTCCCGCACCCGCTGGAAGGACATCCCCTCCTACGCCATGGTGGCCGGCCAGGACTACAACATCCCGCCGAAGGCCGAGCAGTGGATGGCCGACCGCGCCCACGCCAGGACCGTCACCATCGACAACGCCTCCCACGCCGTCGCCGTCTCCCACCCGGCCGCGGTCGCCGACCTCATCCTCCGCGCGGCCCGCGACACCCGCTGAACCACCACGGGCCGCGTCAGCGACCAGCCCCTGTCAGACCTCGCCGAACCCGCCCGTGACGACGGCGCCGACGAACGCGTCCCACGCCTCGGGGGCGAACGTCAGGACGGGTCCGGCAGGGTCCTTGGAGTCGCGGACGTGGCCCGGGTTGGCGTCGTCCACCTCGATGCAGCCGCCGCCGTCGGTGTTGCTGTAACTGCTCTTGCGCCAACGGCGGTTCGCGTGGTCATGAGACATTGGTGGTCAGTCCTTCCAGTACGGATCCGATCAGTTGCACGGACTCCCGGCGGGACAACGCCTGAGCCCTCAGCAGATCGTAGAGCGCCCGGCGTTCCGCGACGGCCTGGGTTTCTTCGAAGATCGTTCCGGCGCGGCTGCTCTCCTCGTACGCCATCTGGTGACCGTCGGCCAGCGTCAGCAGCCAGAGCGATGAGGTCTCCGAGTGCCCTCCGGCGGTGAACGGCAGCACCTGCACGACGACGTTGGGCAGGGTCGCCGCGTCGAGGATCACCCGCAGCTGCTCGGCCATCACTTCGGGGCCGCCGTACGCCCGGCGGAGAGCGCCCTCGTCCAGGATGAACCAGTACCGGCACTCCGCGCTGCGCATGCGCAGTTGCCGGCCCAGCCGGGCGCGAACCCGCTCCTCGACTTCGCCCTCCGGCGCGTAGGGAAGTCCGATGCGCAGGGCGTGCCGGGCGTACCGGTCGGTCTGGAGCAAGCCGTGCACGATGGGGCTGTAGGACTCGTCGACGACGGCCCGGTCCGCCGTGGTCAGGATCTCCCGGTACTTGGCCGGATGGGCCTCCCGCAGGACGAGCGGGAGGAGGCGGACGAAGAACCCGCCGGTCCCGAACACTCTGTCCAGTTCCTCCGAGAGGCCGTCGGGGACCCGGATGTCGCCGTTCTCCACGCGCGACAACGTGCTCTGGGAGAAGTGGACTTCACCCGAGAGCCGGGCGAGCGACCAGCCGACCTCGGTACGTCGTCGCCTGGTCTCGGCCCCGTAGAAGTGGCGCGCACTTCTGCTCGGATCCACCTCGCGTTCCTGCCAGCCCACGGCTGCTCCTCCATGTTGCGGGACGTTCTGCGCAACGGCACCGAAGCGACCGCACGTTGCGGGATCAGTCCCCAACATGCCGGTGCTGTTCAGCGTAGCGTCGGACGGCGACGCTTGGAGCACGGACGGTGACCGCCGTTCGGTCGGCAACAGCAGTGCGGAGCAGTGAGCATGACGGAACATCAGCCGGACGCCGAGCCCGTCGAGTCCGAGGAGGTGGACCCGCCTGCGGGCGGCGCGGCCGAGGGCAGTTTCGACCTGGCGGAGGCGTTGCACCGGTGCGACTTCAACACCCGGGCCGGCGCGGCCGGGCGGAGGGCGGGGTGATCGGCCTGCCGGAGGAGCCGGGGGCGTCCAGGCCGGTTCGGCTCCCGCTCGCCGTCCGGCTGACCTTGGGTCTGGTCGTTCTCGGCGGCGCCGCGACGGCGGCGTTCCTGTTCGTCGCGGAGTACTGTGCGGACAGTTCGCCGGACGTGCAGGTGCTCGTGTTCGGGGCGCTGTTGTTCTCCGAGGTGCTGGCGGCCATGTCCGTGATGGCGGAGGCGCGGCGGCCGGACGGCGGCGGCGAGCGGCCGTCCTGCTGAGCGGGGCGGGCGGGGCCTCGTCAGCTCTCCCAGTCGACCGAGGCGACCGCCCCGTCCCGGGTGGCCCTGACGGCGAGGATCTGGTCGCCGAGATCGGGTTCGAACGTGTAGTCCAGGACGACCGGAGGCTCGTCGGAGAGGCCGCTCAGCCACAGTCCGACGGAGCTCAGGCGCATGGTCGCCACGAAGGCGTCCGCCCCGACCTCCTCGCCCGCCGCCTCGCGGACCAGGCGGTCGACCGTCTCGCTGCCGTCGAGCTCGTCGAGGTGGAAGTCGATGAAGCCGCGGTCCTCGTGCAGGTGCGCCCGCAGGGCGTGGCGCGCCGCCGTGTCGAGGGCGGGCAGGTCGGTGAGGCGGGCGGCGAGTGCGTCCAGTTCCTCGGCGTCCGGCGCGCTGGAGGGTCCCGCCCACAGGCGGACCTCGACCTCGCCGTCCGCGAGCTGCGCGGTGCCCTGCCAGACGACGTCCGGGTCGTGGAGCGCGCCGGTCTCCAGCCGTCCGAAGCGGGCGTGCTCAATGGTCGTCATGCGGGGGACTCCGCTCGTCGGGGTGGGGTGATCAGGTCGGACTCCGGGTCAACGGATCGCGGAGCGCCCGGTGTTCCGCAACAGTCCGGGCAAAGCGGTTGCCGGGCGGCGGACCGGTCGGATAGGAAGTTTGGATGCTTCGAGGCGAGAAGATCGGGCTGCGGGCCCGGCACGAGGACGACCAGCCGATCCTTCAGCGCGAGCTCTCCAATGACGTGCTGGTCTCGGCGCGGGCCGAGGGCCGGCCGTGGCGGCCCGTCGCCGTCGGGGGGCCGGAGTCGCGGATCAAGGACGACGATCCGAGCGCGGTGGTCTTCGCGGCGGTGGAGCTGGAGACCGGCGCGCTGATCGGGACGGCCAGTGTCTGGGGGATCGACAACCACAACCGGTCGGCGCACCTGGGGCTCGGGCTGCTGCCGTCCTGTCGCGGCAGGGGGTACGGGACGGACGTGGTCGCCGCGCTGTGCGAGTACGGGTTCACGGTGCGCGGGCTGCAGCGGCTCCAGGTCGACACGCTGGCGGACAACCACGCGATGATCCGGGCCGCCGAGCGCAACGGGTTCGTCCGGGAGGGCACCCTGCGGTCCTCGGCCTGGGTGATGGGGGAGTTCCTGGACCAGGTCCTGCTGGGGCTGCTCGCCCGCGACTGGACGGCTGCCCGACGGGGCTGACGCCCGGTCATGTGATCACCCTATGGTCGTTCGTTCCGGGTCGGCCCCGGGTGTCGGCCGCATCCTCTGGGTTGGTGTACGTACGGTTCAAGAGGTTCGCCACCGCTGAAACAGGGTCAGGTGGAGGGCTGTGTTGAAAGAGTCCGACAACGCAGCGATCTTCAACCAAACACAGGGAGCCCCACCATGTCCGGTTGCGGGGGGACCGAGTTTGATCACCGGAAGGACCTTGGCGTCAACGGATCCGCCTGTCCTTCCCCTCGGCGGATGAGGCCCTACACACATCAAGTCCGACAGGAAATGAGGAACCGATGACTGAGTACCGTGGCGGGGTCGATCAGGTGGAGAAGGAGTGCGCAGCCCTCGCGGGCCTGCCCGCATCCCAGCGACTCACCGAACTCGAACACCTCTGCCGGCGGACGGAGAAGATCCTCGGCCTCGCCGTCCTGGACACCGCGAGCGAGGTATACGAGCAGGGCGACGACGCCGCGCTGCACCGCTCCCCGTACGCCTACGGCTACCTGCGCCGCACTCTCGGCTTCGGGACCGAACACCGAACGGACGGCTGACCGTTGTACACCTACCTGTGCCGGACCCGCTGGGGCGACATGGACGCCTTCGGGCACATCAACAACCTGAAGGTGCTGCAGTACGTGCAGGAGGCCGTCTACTGCCTGCTGTACGACGAGAGCGAGGGCCAGGGGTTGTTCGAGGACGGCTTCATGATCGCCCGTCACGAGATCGACTACCGCACGCCGCTCTACCACTGTCCCGCCCCGCTCCCCGTCCAGATCTGGGTGGAACGTCTCGGCAGGGCGTCCATCGGCACCACCTGCGAGGCGCGCCGCGACGGCGAGCTGGTCTTCGAGGCCCGCACGGTCACCGTGCCGACCGACGCCGGGACCGGCCGCAGCCGCCCCCTGCGCGACGCGGAACGACGGCACCTGAACCGCTACCGGGTCCGCCCCATCGGACCGCTCTCCACCGTCTCCCCGGTCGGCCGCGTCCCCGTCCCGACCACCGCCCGGCTCCGGGTCCCCGCCATGGGCGGCCGCGCTTCCTGACCATCCCCGAGGAAAAAATTGGGAAAACCCTTTCTGCTCCCTCGGGGAATGGCGCAACGGCCCGGACCCGGCCCCGTGCAGGACGTCCGACCCGGGGCCGGGCCCGGTTTCAGCAGGAGGCCGGCGGCACGCCGGCGGGGCCCACGGCATCGGGCCCGACCAGGTTCGGAGGCCGCCCCCACCGGCGCGCCGCAGTCGGCTGCGGCGAGGCTCCGGGAGGGGGTGGCGCGGGGGGTGGCGGAGCGGCCCGGGAACGGGGTGGCGGGGTCACCATCGGGTAGTACGAAGGATCGTTCATGCCACCATTGACCACGCGGCAGCCCCCGCCCGCCGAGCAACCCGCTCGGCCGCTCACTCCGCCGGCCCCGCCCGCCACCGCCCCGCGGCTACCCGCCCAGGCGGGTGAACCGGCCCTCCAGGCGGGAGAGTTGCGCGGAGGTGGCCGGCGAGCGCAGCGCGTCGTGCCGCTCCCGGAAGCTCGTGTACGCCCGGCGGGCCTGGTGGATGTTGCCGGCGTCCAGTTCCAGGTGGGCCAACTGGAGCAGCGACACCCCGATGGTGCGGTGCTCCTCCGCCGGCCGGGCCCGCAGCGAGGCCCGCAGGTAGGACAGCGAGAGCTCGGTGGCCCGCAGCGAGTGGTGGACCTGCGCGGCCTGGTACAGCAGCGCGGGCTCCGGGTACCGGTGCGGGCCGCCCTCCGACGCGGACCGGGTCGCCCACTGCTGGGCCGCCTCCAGCAGCCGCAGCGCCTCGTCCGACTGCCGCAGCCGGGCCGCCGCCACCGCCTGCTGCGCCAGCACGAACGCCCGCACCCCCGGCGCCGCGTCCGACGGCAGGTGCTCGGCGGCCGCGTCCGCCAGCCGGGACGCGTACGCCTGATGACCCAGCGCCCCCGCCTGGGTGCTCTGGTCGCGCAGTGCCATCGCCTGCGCCTGCCCGTCCTGCGCCTCCGCCGCCAGCCGGTACGCGAACCGGTAGTGCCGCTGCGCCTCCCCGTGCCGGTTGTCGTCGGTGTACGTCCGCCCCACCAGGCGCACCAACTGGGAGGCGGCGACCAGGAGTTCGCGGTGCCGCAGATCGCCGGCCGAGGAGGTCAGCCAGGGGAGCACGTGGTCGCGCAGGTACCCCAGCAGCGGGCTGCGGGCGATCGCGCCGCCGTACCCGTCGTAGTGCCGCGCCCCGAACGCCGTCATCTCCCGCACCGCCTCCACCTGCCGCGCCCCCACCCGCTCCGGGCCGGAGCGGCGCAGCGCCGGCGCGAACCGGGAGGGCGGCACGGCGGGGCCGGCCGGGACGCCGGAGGGCGTCGGCGGGGGAGCGCTGCGGGGGGCGGGCAGCAGGCGGATTCGGAACAGCGGAGGCTGAAACGTTTCGTCCGAACAGTCGCCGGAATGCGGCCGGGAGTGCAGTCGGCGCAGCCCCGCCAGCACGTCCGCCGGCTCCGGCTCGCCGTCCTCGCCGCCGGTCGGGTCGGCCGGCCGGAGGCCGAGCTCGGCCCGGGCCACCGGACGGCCCAGCCGCCGGGCGAACGCCTCCTCCAGCAGCTGCGGACCCGGGTGCCGGGGCTGGGTGCCCGACAGCCAGTGCGCGACGGTGGTCCGGTCGTAGCCGACGCTGAACCCGCTCTCCCGGGCCACCTTCTGCAGGGCCGCCGCCAGGGCGGGCCCGTTCCATCCGGCCTCCGCCATGCGGCTGCGCAGCGCGAGATTGGGTCCACGGACGTGCGGCATCGACAACTCCTCGGGCGGACCGCCGAGAGGCCGGCCCTCGGATCTCGGGAAGTCGTACGGTCGGCGTCGGCGGCGGATACCAGGTTTCGGAAAGCGCCCTGTTCAACGCGCGGGAGCGGAAATCGGTGCGGCGACGGCGGTACCGGGGCTCACTCCGGGCGGGGCCGGTCCTCCAGCAGGTGACGCAGCAGCGCCCCGGTGTCCAGGTGCTCGTGCTCCGTCCCCGGCGGCACCAGCAGCTGTGACAGCAGCAGGAAGTCCCGGACGGGCGCGGCCGGGGTGCGCAGGACGGCGGTGTGGCCGGGCGTGTTGAGCGCGATCGCCAGCAGCTCCGGGTCGGACTCGGACCGACGGACCGTCACATCGCCGATGCCCGCCCGCCCCCTCAGCCCCTCGGCGAGCAGCTCGCGGCCGAACAGCCAGGTGATCGGCTCGTCCAGGTCGGCGTGGCAGTCCAGGTGCACCGCGTACGGGTCGGCCCGGTGGTAGCGCAGCCGGGCCGGGACGGAGACCCGCAGCCCTGGGCACGGGGAGACGACGACGTCCAGTCGCAGGACGCAGTCCGGGCCGTCGGCGGGGCGGAGCCACGTGCTCGACGTGTAGTGGCGGGTCACCGGGTCTCCCTCGGGTGGACGGACGCGGACGGGGCGGCGGGTGCGGCGGCGTGTTCCGGGGGCGTGGTGCGACTGGACCGGTGCCGGAGGGGCACCGGCCCGGCATGGAGGGGGGCCTGCTGAATCGTTTCGCCACGAACGCCCGTCGGGGCCAGGGGGTCGGCACTCATGTCCGGGGATAACGACCGAACCCGGGGGCGGTCACGGCGCTCGTCGGTCCGGCCCGGTTCGGCGTCCGCGCGCGGCGTGCGGGCGCGGCGCAGGGGGCGCGAACCGTTCGGCGCGCGCCTGGGGTCCGGTGGGCGTCAGCCGATGGCGGCGTGGGTCGCGGCGACGGCGCGGGCGTGGTCGAAGGCGCGCACCGGGTGCGGGGTGGAGGTCCAGGGGTGGGCGCCGCACCAGGGGCCGAGCTCGCGGAACTGCTCCAGCGCCAGCGCGGGCTGCCGGGAGACCAGCGCGAAGTGCGCCAGCAGGTGCCGCAGCAGCGGGAGTTGGTCGTGCCGCGGCGGGACGGCCGCCAGCGCCGAGGCCACGGCGGGCAGCAGCTCGTGCAGCCGGCCCGCAGCGGGCAGGCCGAGCGGGCCGTGCCGCTGCTCCAGCTCGGTCAGCGCCTGCAGGTACAGCCCGGGCAGCACCGAGCCGGGCGGGGCGGTGCGGACCGCGTGCTCGGCGAAGCGCAGCATCCGCGCGTCGCTGCCGTGCCACTTGCCGCACCAGTACTGCATGGCCTGCCAGTGCCCGGCCACGTGGTGCGGGGCGCGGGCGGTCAACTCCTGCCACAGCGCGCGGAATCGGCGGTGGCTCAGCGGGACGCCGCGGGCCGTGGTGATCAGCACCACCCACGGGCCGGGGTCGCGCGGGTCCAGCTCGGCGGCCTCCCGGGCGGCCGCGTTCGCCTCGGCCAGCCCGGCCTTGAACCCGGTCGGCCCCTCGGCGTCGCTCGACCGCCCGGTCGGGGCGCGGAGCGCGAGGGCGCTGTCCCGGGCCTCCCAGGCCCGCTGCACCAGCAGCCGGGCGTACACGGTGGCGGCGGCGCACGCCTCGGTGCCGGACGCCCGCCACTCGGTCAGCCAGGCGTCGCGTTCGGCCGCCACCCGGGTCAGGAAGTCCAGCCGGGACCACCGCTCGTCCCAGTCCTCGCCGGCCGCCGCCACGTACGCCGCGGCCGCCCGCCAGCCGCCGGCCAGGCAGGAGTCGGCCAGCGCCTCCAGTTCCTTGCGCCGCAGCAGCGGCAGGGGCGGTCCCGCGCGCCCGGGGTCCAGCTCCGCGCTCGGCACCAGCCCGTACCGCCCCGGATCGAACCCGTCGGGGGTGGGGGCCGTCGGCGGTTGCGCCGGCGCCGGCGCCGGGATCCCGCCGTTGTTCCACCGCCGACGGGTCAGCAGCGAGAGCAGCAGGGCGATGCCGAACACCAGAACGGGGGTCATGTCGAGAATGATCTCCCACCGCCGCCGGCCGCCGGGTACGGGGCCGTGTCCCGGCGGGGTCCGGCCGGGGGCTACCGTGGGGGCCGCGCACGGGTGGTGTTCGTCCGACGATCTGTCCGGAACGCCCGTCCGTTACCCCGGTCCCGTGAGTCACGACAGCGACGACGAGCGACAGCGACGACAAGCGACGGCAGCGACGCCGGCGACGAGAGCGAGCCCCTGATGCCCCTTGCGGCCCCCGATGTGGCGCGACTGTTCACCCCGGGCAGCCAGTACGAGCTGGGAGGCGACCGCACGGCCACCGTGTTCGCCCTGCCCGAGGCGCAACTGGCGCTGCCCACCGGGCGGTTGGTGGCGTGCGACCCGGTGGCGGGCCTGGTGGACGAGAACGAGCCGTTCCTCGCCGTGGTGCCCCCGGGCAGCTACCCCGTCACGCTCGCCGTGGTCGAGGTCCGCAACGCGTACGGCCCCGGCTCCTCGGACACCCGGATCGCCGCCGCCCGGCTGCGGATCGGCGAGCAGGCGGCCGTGCGGTGGCAACTGGCGCTGAGCGAAGGCCAGGACGAGGAGCGACTGGGCCCCGACGACTTCTTCGGGTACGGCGTCGACGCGGGCACCGGCTGTTTCCTGGACGCCTCCGCCGTCGGCCCGATCGGCGAACTGGTCGAGCAGGACGCCGACCCCGTCATCGACGCCATACACGACGCCCGCCACCGCCCCGCCGTCGTCACCGACCCCGGGACCGGCCACACCATGGCGGCCTTCACCACCGGCTGGGGCGACGGCCACTACCCGACCTGGGTGGGCCGCGCCGCGGACGGCCGAGTGGTGGGCTTCGTCAGCGAGTTCTTCGTCGTCCCGCAGCCCGGACGGGGCCCCGTGGCGGGGTGACCGGTCCGCGGGACGACGCCGAACCCCGGGCGGCTCAGCTCGGGACGGCTCCGAACCGGGCGCGGACGGCGTCGACCACCGTGGGCGGGGCGGTCTTCGTGGAGCCGGCGGTGTAGGGCGGCTGCGGGTCGTACTCGGTGAGCAGCTGGATGCCCTGGGCGGTCTCGGCGCCGTGGATCCGCCCGACCAGGTGCAGGGCGAGGTCGATGCCGGACGAGACGCCCGCGGCGGTCGCGTACTTGCCGTCGAACACCACCCGCTCGTCCACCGGTTCGGCGCCGAACGCGGCCAGCGCCTGCGGCACGAACCAGTGGGTGGTGGCGCGGCGGCCGGTGAGCAGCCCGGCGGCGGCCAGCACGATCGAGCCGGTGCAGACCGAGGTGGTCCAGGTGGTGGTGGCGTCGACGGCGCGCAGCCAGTCGAGCACCTCGGGCTGCTCCTGCTGCACCTGCGAGCCCGGGCCGCCCGGGACGAGCACCAGGTCGGCGGAGGTGACTTCGTCGAGGGCGGCGTCGGCGGTGAGCGCGAGGCTGCCGAGGTCGGCGCGGACCGGTCCGCGCTTCGCGGCGGTGAACACCACCTCGGTGTCGGGCATCCGGGCCAGGATCTCGTACGGGCCGACGGCGTCCAGGGCGGTGAACCGGTCGTAGAGCAGGATGGCGATCTTCATCAGGTGCCTCTCCGTGATGGGTTGACGTTCCAGGGACCGACGCTCCGTCACGACGCGGTGCGGAAGCGGCGGCGGTAGTCGACGGGGCTGACGGCCAGCGTCCGGGCGAACGCGCGACGCATGGCCTCCGGGTTGCGGTAGCCGCTGCGGCGGGCGACCTGTTCGATGCCGTCGTCGCTGTCCTCCAGCCGGCGGCGGGCCACCTCCAGCCGCACGCCGTCCACGTAGCGGCCGGGGGTGGTGCCGGTCTCGGCGGTGAAGACCCGGGCGAACTGCCGCGGCGACAGCGAGGCGCGACGGGCCAGGGCTTCGACGGACAGGTCGGCGTCCGGGTGGTCGGTGATCCAGCGCTGGACGTCGCGCAGCGGCCGACGGACGGCGAGCTGGGCGGCCAGCTGGGTGGAGAACTGGGCCTGGCCGCCCGGACGGCGCAGGAACATCACCAGGTGCTGGGCGATGCTCAGCGCGAGTTCCCGGCCGAGCTCCTCCTCGACCAGCGCGAGCGCCAGGTCGATGCCGGCCGTGACCCCGGCGGACGTCGTCACCCGCCCGTCCCGGACGTGGATCGGATCCGGGTCGACCGTGACGTCCGGGAACCGACGAGCCAGCGCCTCGCAGTGCGCCCAGTGCGTGGTGGCCCGCCGCCCGGCCAGCAGGCCCGCCTCGGCGAGCAGGAACGCCCCGGTGCAGACGGATGCCACCTTCTCCGCGCCCGCAGCCAACTCCGCGATCCGGCCGACGAGTTCGGCCGCAGGCTCCCGGGTGCCCGGCCCGCCCGGCACGAGCAGCGTGTGCGGCGGCGCGGCGGCCGCCAGGTCCTCGTCCGGCATCAGCCGCAGCCCGCTGCTCGTCCGCACCGCGAGCCCGCCCGGCGAGGCGGTCCGGATCCGGTACCCGGCCGCCGCGAGCACCTCCAACGGGCCGGTGACATCGAGGCTCTGCACCCCGTCGAAGAGCACGAACAGCACACTGCGGTCGGTCATGCGTCCAGCCTCGCAGCGGCCCGCGATGGCAGCAATGACGCATGCCCCACCTTTTCTGCCATGGCCGGGCCTCCGGGACAGGACCCGGCAGGTCCGGCCGTCGGGGGTGGCGGGGCGTCAGGCGGGCCGGCGGTTGCGGCCGTGGGCGGCGAGGGCGTGGAAGGCGGCCTTCGGCTCCCAGGGCAGGCCGGGGTGGGTGGTGGAGGGGCGGCCCGGCGGGAGGGGGCGGACGATGCCGAAGGAGGCGCGGTCGAAGTCCCGGGCGGGGTCGTCGGAGCCGGGCAGGTGGTAGTGGGCGAAGGTCTGCACGAAGGCGGCGTCCAGGCCGGACTGCTCGAAGACGGCGAGCAGGTCGAGCAGGTAGGCGGCCTGCTCCTGCTCGTCGCGGGTGAGCGGCTCGGCGAACCGGACGGCGTGGCCGTGCTCGTCGAAGACCACGGCGCGGTCGCCGCGGGCGCCGAGCGCGGCGGCGCCGGTGAAGCTGCCGCAGCCGAACTCGGTGACGGCGGCGGGCCGGCCCTGGCCGGTGAGGGCGCGCAGGCCGGGGGCGAGCTGGTCGGCGTTGGTGGCGTCGCGGTAGCCGGCGTCGGTGGCGACCACGTCGAACGCCGTCCAGTCGACGCCTTCGAAGGGCAGTGAGGCGTAGCCGACCCGACCGCCGAAGCGGGGCCGGACGGCGGCCAGGACGCGGGCCAGGAAAGCGTTCACCGAGTGGTGCAGCGAAGGCAGCAGGGCGCGGAAGCGGTCCTGGTCGGCGAGCACGCCGGCCCGGGCGAGGTGGTCGCCGCCGGGCAGGAAGCCGTCCGTGAAGAGCGAGATCTCGGAGCCGGTGAGCAGCACCACCTCGGCGCCGCCCGCCCGCAGCTTCTCGGCGCGCTCGGCGCAGTCGACCAGCAGGTCGAACAGCTGGGGTTGGGTGAGTCCGTTGGTGAACGGCGAGAACCAGACCTCCAGCCCGGCGTCGGCGGCGTACCGGGCGGCGGTCTCCAGCCGGTCCGGCTCGGCGCCGGTGATCCGCACCGCGTCGCAGTGCAGTTCCTGACGGATCACCAGCATCTCGCGGCGGACCGTCCCGGGGTCGAAGGGTTCCCGGGTGGTGGTGTCGGCGGTGCTGCGGAAACCGGTGTCGTAGGTGATGCCGAAAACGCGCACGGCGAAGCCGTCCTCTCCTCGCGAAGTAGGGTACGGGACGTACCTTACGGCGAATTGGGTACGGCCGGTACCCTGTTCCGGCAGGGGCGTAGCATGCGCTCGGAGGCCGGCAGCGGGCAGCGGACGGGAGGTGGCGGGTGGCGGCGACCAGGCGGCGCGGCGCCGAACTGGAGGATGCGATCCTCACCGCCGCCGGCGAACTCCTGCTCGAACAGGGCGTGGCCGGGCTCACCATGGACGAGGTCGCCCGCCGGGCCGGCACCAACAAGAACGCCCTGTACCGGCGTTGGCCCCACCGCACCGCGCTCGGCATCGCCGCGTACCGCCGCCTCGCCGCCGCCGAGACCCGACCCCCCGACACCGGCAGCCTCCGCGACGACGCCCTCGACCTGCTGCGCCGCGCCAACCGCACCTGGTCCTCCCCGTACGGCGAGATCCTGCGCGGCCTGCTCGCCGCCGCCGGCGGCGCACCCGAACTCCTCGCCGAACTCCGCGACCCCGACCGCCCCGACCCGCTCGACGAAGCCTGGCTCACCGTCCTCACCCACGCCGCCACCCGCGGCGAGGCCCCCGCCGCCGCCGTCCACCCCCGGGTCGCCGCCACCCCCATGGCCCTGCTGCGCACCGAATACCTGCTGCGCGGCGTCCCGGCCGTCCCGGACGAGATCCTGCGGGAGATCGTCGACGAGGTGTTCCTGCCCCTGGTCCGCGGCCGCGCCTGAACACCCCGGCGGACGGCACGAGCCGGTCGACACTCTGCTCGGGCTGCTTGAACGCGGGCGCGGGGCGAGGTGGTTGTGGGCGAAGGAGGACCGGGAAGCCGGAGCCGAACGGGAGGTGCTGCGCCGGTATGTGCGGAGTGGTCGGTGGTGGCGGGGCGTGCTGGACACTCTCGGTGAGCGGTGGCCGGTGCCCTGGTGGGGCGATCTCGCCGAGGTCGCGGTGGGCCGGCTCGACGGGGCCGAGCCCGACTGCCCGAGTAGTGAACCCTGGTTGAGCTGGCGGGAGTTGGTGCCTGAACGGCGGAGGTCGGTGCGGCACGTGAAGGCGCTCGCCCCGGGGAACGCCCGGCTGCTTGCGGTGCTGGCCGACGGCGGGAGTTCGGTGTCCGCGCGTTCGGCGGCCGTGAGTGCGCTGGCCTGGCGGCCGCCCGTGCCCGAAATCCTGCCACTGGTGCCGGAGTTGTTCACCGCGGTGCCCGCGGAACTCGGTGCGCGGCCGTTGCCGCGGCTGGGTCGCGTGGTGGAGCGCCTCGGAGTGCTCGCGGTGGGGGAGGCCCGGGTGTGGGTCGTATCCGATCGGCCCTGGCTGGCCCGGCTCGGCCTCGCTGTGCTGGCCGACACGGCGAGGTGCGTGATCTCCCGCCGCTGGTGGCCGAGTTGGAACGGCAGTGGGCGGCGGGCCAGTGGTGCGGGTCGGACGACCTGGCGGACGGCCTGGCCCGGTTCGGCCCGGCGGCCGCCGATGCCACGCCGGTGCTGCGGCGGTTCTGGGAGCAGACTCCGCACAGCTATGAACGGCCGTCGTACTTACGGGCGTTGGCGGCGATCCGGCCCGGCGCGACGGGCGCCGAGCTGACCGAGTCGCTGTGGGACTGCGAGGAGCAGTCCCGGCTGTTCGCCGTCGAGCATGCGCCCGACGGGCCGGAACTGCGGTGCCGGCTCGCCGAGTTGCAGGGGAGCCAGGTGGAGTCGGAGGAGCTGTGGGCGGCGACCGCCCGGAGGCTCGTGGGCGGAAACCGTTGACGGGCAGCCGCGGATGGGAGACCGCGACTGCCCGTCAACAGGTGGGGGGTGGGGGCTAGAACTGAGTGGCCACGGTGACGTTGGTGAAGTCGGTGGCCGCGTACAGGCTCAGGTACCGGTAGCCGGCCTGCGGGTTGGTGACGGTGATCGTCTGGGTGGTGCTGTTCGGGGTGGTGGAGGACGCGGTGAAGGCGCTGGGGGAGGCCCAGGTGGCGTCGTTGTAGTACAGGTAGGCGGTGCCGGTGCCGCCGGTGGTGGTGATCTTCAGGGTGCTGGTGCCGGCGGGCAGGTAGACGTACAGGTAGTCGACGTTGCCGGCGGTGCGGGTGCGGCCGGTGCGCTGGCAGTTCTGGGCCATCGCGTCGGCCCGCGGGTCGGTGCAGGTCGGCAGGGTGGTGCCGCCGCCGTTGCTGCCGGTCTTGACGGTGACGCTCGCCGGGGTCGCGGTGGAGCGGCCGGTGGAGTCGGTGACGGTCAGGGCGACGGTGTAGGTGCCGGCCGCGGCGTAGGTGTGCGACGGGTTGCGCTCGTCGGAGGAGCTGCCGTCACCGAAGGTCCAGTGCCAGGAGGTCAGCTTCGCCGGGGAGTTGGTGACCACGGAGCGGTCGGTGAGGGTCACCGTCGCGCCGTTCACCGACTGGTCGAACAGCGCGGTCGGGCCGGTGGCGAAGCACGCGCCGGCCGCGCACTGGGTCAGCCAGGCGTCGAAGTCGGCGTCGTAGGAGGTGCCGAGGTTGTTGTAGACCGCGTACCCGCCCTGGTAGTCACCGGTGCGGAAGTGGCCGAGCATGTTGGTGACGTCCGCCGGGTGCTTCTCCATCATGTAGCGGACGGCGAGGTAGCCCCACGGGTAGACCCGGGTGGAGTCGGAGTTGTAGTAGGTGTTCTGGAAGATCGTGCTGAGCTTGTAGGTGTGCTTGCCGGCCTCGGTCATGGCCTGGGTGTCCGTCACACCGCGGTACCCGTACGACTCGTACTCGGCGACGCCTTCGATCCACCAGATGTCCGGGACGGACGTCTCGGTGGTGAAGTTGCCCTTCATGTCGTAGATGTTGTCGAGGTAGTGCGTGTACTCGTGGTTGAGGTTCCACACGTTGCCCGCGAAGTCGTCGTTCCACGACTTCTGGTACATGATCGACACCGGCTTGTTGGTCGGGTCGGTCGGGTCCATGAGGGTGACGCCGCCGTTGTCGGTGGAGTTGTTCCAGATGGCCCACGAGTAGTTCTGGTAGTCGGCCGCGCTGGCGAACACCGGCAGGTCCAGGGTGGAGCCGAACTGGCCCGGGATCGGGCCGTTGTCCTTGACCAGGTTGTGGAAGTACGCGTCCTCGCCGCGCAGGCTCTCGCACACCGGCCCCAGCTGGGCCACCGTCAGCGCCTGGGCGCGCAGCGTCTTGTTGTCGCAGGCGAGGACGTTCGGCAGGACGGCGTTGATCAGCTTGTTCGGCAGGTCGCAGATGCCGAAGGCCGAACACTGGGCGCGGTTGAACTCGTTGGACTGGTACGCCGTGTGCACGTACAGCGGCCCGGTCGTGCCGACGATCGGCGTCGAGTCGAGGATCTGCTTGATCAGCGGCCGGGTCACCGCCTCGACGGTGGTGCTGACGCCGGACATCCGGGCCAGGTCGTTGCCCGCGTTGACGTCCAGGAAGGAGTTGCCGGTGCCCAGCAGGTCCTTGTGGTTCAGCGCGAAGTTGCCGAGCGTGGTGACCAGGCTGGTGTCGGCGTTCAGCGCGTTGACGAAGTCGGGGTTCCAGTTGGCGCGCCACAGCGGGGCGAACAGCACCGCGTTGACCGCGTTCACCATCTTCGGGTACGCGTTGTAGCTGTTGCTGTAGCCGTTCAGCACCTGCTTGTACGTGTTCAGGTAGCTCGCCTGCACGTTGGCGCTGTCGGTGAGCACCAGCACGTCGTACAGCACGATGCCGTTGGCGTCCGAGACGTCCTTCCAGCGCTGCCCGGCGAAGAACGCGTCCAGGCCGGCCTTGGTGGCGGCGGTCAGCGACGAGTCGTAGCTGCCGACCGCGCCCGAGTTGTAGGACTGGACGTAGTAGCCGGCCCGCAGGAACTGCACCAGCTGAAGGATGTTGGCGTTGTTGGTGCCGTCGTACGAAGCCGCCAGGTCCTTGAAGGCGTTCGCGACGGTCAGCATGTTCGCCTGCTTGAAGATCGCCCCGGCGTCACTGCCCGTCACGTTGTACAGCGTGCCGATGCAGGCCGTGGTCGACCCCTTGACGTAGCCGACCAGGTCCGCGCCGGAGCGGCTGCCGAAGTCGGCGGGGGTGCAACTCTGCGCGGCCGCCAGGCTGCTGAGCGCCTTCGGGCCGGTCTGCTTGGCGGCCGGACGGGGCGTGGTCTGGACGGTGGTGCCGGCCGGCTGGCCCATCACCACCTGGCCGAGCAGGGCCGGCGGCAGCTTGGCCGAGACCGGGGCGGGGGCGTCCTGGGAGGCGGCCGCGACGATCGGGCCGAGCGGCTTCGGGACGGCGCCGCCGGGGGCGTTCGCATCGATCGCGGAGGCGACGGCGGAGGTGGCCGGGGTGGCGGCGGCCTTCGACTGGCCGCCGGTGGCCGCGAAGGCCGGGGCGGGCAGCAGGGTGGCCGCCGTGGCGCAACCGGCCAGCAGACCGGCTGCCAACGCGGGGAGGGACATGCGCACGCGCACTGCTTCTCCTGGGGGAGTGGGGGTGGGGGTTGCTGGGGGAGTTCACCGAGCAGGGGATGGGGGAGGTGCGGTCGAACGCATGCATCGTGGCACCGGAGGGAGGGTCAGAACAATGTCACAGGTCATATGACATTGCACTGCGGCGACATAACATCCAGGAGAACTTCTTGGGCGTCCGGCCGGCCGTCGGAACGTCAGCGGGCCCGGGGCGGACGGAACGTCCGGCTCGCCCAGGCGTGCAAGTGCGGTGCCTCGGCGGCGAGTTCGCGGTAGGCGGCGGTGGCCGCGCCGAACACCGTGTCGGCGAGCGCCGGACCGAGAGCGGCCCGGCGCCACAGCAGCACGTACCGCAGCCACAGCGGAGAGCCCAGCAGCGGCTTGATCAACGTGCCCGGAGCGGGCGGCGTGCTGGCCGGGACCAGGGTCGCCCCCAGCCCCGCCGCCACCAGGTCGAGCACCTCCCGCCGCCCGTACGGGAGCTGACGCACGGCAGCGGCCGGCGCGAACGCGGCCGAGTCGCGGGCCGCCCGGAGGACCGCCCCGTCGGCGACCGGCAGCAGCCAGCTCTCGGCGGCCAGATCGGCGAGAGCTGGCTCCGCGTGGTGGCGGAGCGGGTGGGCGGCGGGCAACGCGACGAACACCGGCTCGGTGGTGAGGACGCGCGCGGCGAGAGCGGGCGTGGGGCGCAGGCCGGAGTCCGGGCGGTCCAGGACCAGCGCGAGATCGAACGGCTCGTCGGGGGCGGTCGGCAGCGAGAACCGGAGCTCCGGGCGGAGCTGTCTGGCGCGGGCCAGGGTGCCGGGCAGCAGCGCCGGGCAGTCGGTGGCCAGTCGCAGTTCGCGGTGCGGACTCGCGCCGTTGGCGGCGACGGCGTCACCGAGACGGTCCACCCGGGAGAGCACCTCGCGGGCGGCGGCGAGGACCTCTGCCCCGAAAGTCGTGGGCACGACGCCGGTCGCCGTCCGCTCGAACACGATGGCGCCCAAGTGGCGCTCGATCCTGCGCAGCTGGGTACTGGTCGCGGGCTGCGACGCGCCGATGGCCGCAGCCGCCCGCCCGACACTGCCGGTGTCGGCGATCGCGCACAGCACTCGCAGGTGCCGCAACTCCAACTCCACGGGCCCGGCCCTCCCCTCGCGTTCAGGCCGCCACGAGTACGCCGCGGAGTGACGTGGGGCTGCCGGTGTTATTTCACACGCAACATGTCAGATGGTGCGGCTCACCTTCGCTTCTCGTCGCTGCCACGTCAAGGCCCAAGGGTCTGAGGGGAGGTGGTGGGTCCGCTGCGCTGGGGGAGGGGTTCAGGCCTGGGGTGGTGTGGTGAAGGAGATCCAGACGTCGGGGGGCAGGTCGGGGCGGCCGGGGACGGGCTTGTGGGTTTCGGTCCAGGTGGGGCCGGCGAGGTGGGTGGCGGCGGTGCGCCAGAAGTGGGCTGCGGGGGTGTTGGCGTCCTGGAAGGCGACCTGCCAGGGGCCCGGGTGCCTGGTGGTGAGTTGGTGGACGGCGTGCAGCCCGAGGCCGGAACGCCTTGCGCCGCGGGCGATGAAGAAGCTGTTCAGGATGCGGGTCGGGCCGGCCAGGTCGCGGACGAAGGCGAATCCGATGGGGCGGTCGGTGTCGGTCGTCAGGAGGTAGGGCGCCCAGTCCGGGTCGTCGAAGGCCTGGTGGAGGCGTTCGTCGCGGAAGGTGCCGTCGGGGTTGGGGAGGTGGCCGTGGAACTCCGACATGTCGTGGCTGAACATCAGCCAGAGTCGTTCCACGGTGGGGCGGTCGGCGGTGTCGGCGAGGCGGAGGGAGAGGTCGGGCATGAGGCTCCTTCACGGCGGCGGTCAGCGGGCGGGTGCCGCATGTCGACTGTCTAGCAGATGAGTTGGGATCGGATGGGACTGGTACCACTCGGTCCGCATCAGCCGCTCGCGGACGCCCGGCGGGGCCGAGGCGAGGCGGCCGGGGAGGGCGCCGCGGACGACCTCGGAGTGGTGGGCGAGGACGGCGGCGAGTTTGCGGGGGAGCCAGGGGGTGGCGTCGAGGGTCTCGACGGTGGCGTCCGGGACGCTGTACCCGGTGCGGCCGGGCCTCAGCAGCAGGGGGCCCAACTCCTGTGCGGCGCTGTGCGGGTGGGTGGCCAGCAGGAGGCGGCGGACCGCCCAGGGGTCGCCGAGTTCGGGGTGGAGGCCGGGCAGGGCCGCCGCGTGGACGGCGAGCACCGTCAGGCGGTGGGTGTGCCGGTGGTCGGGGTGGCCCGTCAGGCCGCCGTACGCGTCGTGGGTGACCACCCAGTCCGGTCGGAACTCCCGCAGGTGCCCCACCAGTTGGCCGACCACCGCGTCCAGCGGGGCGTCGAGCAGCCGGGCCCGCCCGGGCGCGGAGCCGGGGACCTTCGCATCCGCATGGCCCAGCAGCCGTGGCCGCCCCGCGCCCAACTCGTCGAGGGCCCGAGCCAGTTCGGGTACCCGGTGGGTGCCCTCCGCCCACGTCGCCGTCACCACGGCCGTCCGGGCGCCGGTTTCGGCGTGCCGGGCGAGGAGGCCGCCGGCGGAGAGGGATTCGTCGTCCGGGTGCGCGAACACGCCGAGCACGCTGGGGAGTTCCACGTCGTACCGCCTTCGTCGTGCGGGATGTCCGTTCTTCCGCAGGGTGTCCGGTTCGTCCCCGAGTGAAACCGTACCGAGGGGGAGTCGGGCGGCGCGCTGGTTGGGCTGGCCGCCGTCAGGGGGCGGGCGGGGCGTCGATGGAGGGGATTCAGGTTTTCTCGCGTACTGCGGATTCCGGCGGTCCGGAGCAGAGCCGGGTGGTGTCCGGCCCGGACACGGCGGTCCGGCTCGATGCGGTGAGCAAGGTGTACGGGCACGGGACGGGGGCCGTGCCCGCCCTGCGTGAGGTGTCGATGGAGTTCCCGCGCGGCGGGTTCACGGCGGTCATGGGGCCGTCCGGCTCCGGGAAGAGCGCCTTCCTGCACTGTGCCGCCGGACTCGACCGGCCGACCTCCGGGGCAGGTCCGGCCGGCCGGGCAGGACCTGGCGAGGCTGACCGCGAAGCAGTTGACGGTGCTGCGCCGGGAGCGGGTCGGCTTCGTCTTCCAGGCCTTCAACCTGCTGCCGTCGCTGACAGCGGAACAGAACATCGCCTCAACGGCCGAGATCCTGGGCGGGCCTCCCGGCCGGGCCCGTGGAGGTGGTCGGCATCCCTGTCAGGGGTGTTGGGGGCAGCGGCAGAGCAGGTCGTGGGCGGTGGCGCTCGTCGTCGCCAGATCGTCGGCGACGGTGTGCGGCGACTCGCCGGCCAGGACGCGGCGGCGCAGTTCGCGCAGTGCGGCGCGGTGGGTGGCGGCGAGCGCGGCGGCCAGGAACGGCGTGGCGGGGGACGGCGGCAGCGCGGCGGCGAGAGCGGCCTCGGCGTGCTCGGCCATCTCGCGTTCGCGGGCGCGCAACGCGGGGCTGGCCTCGACGGCGCGGAAGAACGCGGCGGTGCCGGGGTGCAGGCGGAGCGCGGGACCGGCGGAGCCCGCCAGCGTGGCGCGCAGGTCGTCACGGAGGGCCGCCACGGGGCAGGCGCCGGGCGGGCGTTCGCGGACCACGGTGGCCAGGTGCGCCTCGACCTCGGCCTGCCGGTCGAAGAACAGGTCCTCCTTGGTGGCGAAGTAGTTGAAGACCGTATTGGTGGAGACGTTCGCGTGCCGGGCGACCTCCGCGACCGTGACCTGGTCGAAGCCGCGGTCGAGGAACAGCGGCAGCGCGGCGTCCGCGATGGCGGTCCGGGTCTGCTGCTTCTTGGTCTCACGAAGGCCCATGCCGCCCATGCTAGGCCGGGCAGGCCCTGGGCCCGGCCGCCCCAATGGTAGAGTCACTGAAAAATTGGTGCCACACCAAAAATATCGACCGAGGGGGCCCCATGGGCGACGTGCGGCGGCAGTTCAGGTTCGGCATCTATCCGGGGGCGCTGCTCGGCGACGAGCAGGGGATCGTCCACCCCGTCAGCCCCGACGACCCGCAGCGGGTGGCGGAGGCGCTGGACGACCTGCAGGGCGCGGAGCCGGAGTTCCTGGTCCGGGTCTACCGGTCCTTCGCGTCCACCGTCACCGCGCCGGGGCAGACCCCGGACGGCTGGGAGGCGTACCTCGGGCGGCCGGGGCGGAAGGTCGACCTGGTGCTGCAGTTCCGCGAGCCGACCGGCAGTCGCGACGGCTGGGAGCGGTACGTGCGCGGGCAGGTGCGCGCTCTCGGGGCGCGGCTCGGCTCGGTGCAGATCTGCGAGGAGCCCAACGCGGACCTGCCGGTGCTGGACGGCAGCATCCCGGGCGTGCGGGAGGCCCTGGTGGCGGGCGTGGTCGCCGCCAAGGAGGAGGTGCGCACGCTCGGCCTGTCCGCCGAGGTCGGCTTCAACGCGGTGCCGTCCTTCGGCCCGGCCGCACCGTTCTGGGACGCGCTCGGCGCACTCGCCGACGCCCGCTTCCTGGACGCCCTCGACTATGTCGGCCTCGACTTCTTCCCGGACGTGTTCACCCCCGTCCCGGCGGTGCGGCTGGCGGACGGCGTGGCCTGGGTGCTGCACGGCTTCCGGCACGCCGACCTGCCCAAGGCCGGCATCCCGGCGACGGTGCCGATCCGGATCTGCGAGAACGGCTGGCCGACCGGGCCCGGGCGATCGGAGCAGGCCCAGGCCCGGACGCTGGAGACAGTGGTCCGGGTGGTCGCCGGGCAGGCGGCGGCGCTGAACCTCGACGGGTACACCCTGTTCGCACTGCGCGACGCCGACAGCCGCGGCGGCTCCCTGTTCCACGGCTTCGGCCTGCTGCGCGACGACCACACCCGCAAGGCCGCGTTCGAGACCTACCGCCGGCTGATCGCCGAACTCGGGCCGGCGACCCGGGGCGGAAGCGGATCCTGACCGGTCGGTAGATGAACGGGCGTCAACACCTGGGCCGCCGACCGATACCGGCGATTCCCGGACGGTTCGGGACTATTCCGGCCGTTCATGTTCAGTTTCCGTGAAGTTGTGACGGGGTCACTGCGCAGTGTGCTGAGGGGAACGCTAGACTCCGAAACGGCTCGGCCGGCGGCCCCTGACGGATGGCCCGCGAGCCGCTCCGGCACTGGTCGGGTCCTCAGGACCGGTGCAGGAGCAGGCAGTTCGCGCGGTCCGGTACGGGTCGGCGGTGAACAGTCGCCGAGCAGCGTTGAGTTGATCCTCGGGCGGCTCATCGCGCCTGTCCGGTAAGGGTGTTGGGGAACTGTCGCAGTGCCGTGCGGGCACCGAGCCGCCATGGCGGCTTTTGGGCTGTTATGGGGGTGATACTAAGATCCCTCCGTCAGAGTCCTCATCAGATTCGACCAGTTCTGAACGACTGGCGTCGTCTCCAAGGAGAATGTCCTGCGCACGCGCGCGCCTCGGCGGATCACCAAGGGCCGGCTGTCGCTTCGGGCGACCCTGCTCGTGCTGGCCATCGTTCCTGCGGTGGCGCTGGCCGCCCTGTGGGCGGTCACCAGCGGACAGCTCCTGTACTCCTTCCAGCGACTTGCCGCCCAGGGCATGCTCGCGGAACAGGCCGGCCAGCCGTCCAACATCGTGTACTACAACCTGCAGGAGGAACGGCGCCTGAGCGCCGAAGCCCTGGCCGGCCGCGCCGGGGTCACCGACGCGCTGCGCAGCCAGCGCGCCAAGACCGACCAGGCCGTCGCCACGTTCCAGAAGCTCTCCGGCGCCGAGGCCGGCAGCGCGCCGCAGGAAGTCCGCGACGCCGTCCGGGACGCCCGGGCCGCGATCAACCAGCTGCCCGCGCAGCGCGCCCTGGTGGACAGCGGCAGCGACCAGCAGCAGGCCGTGGTGTACGGCTACTACACCGACCTGATCGCGGTGGACCTGCGGCTGTTCGGCGCCCTCAGCCACGTCGACGACGGCCGGATCACCACCGTCTCCGCGCCGCTCGTCGACCTGTTCTGGGCCAAGGAGATGATCTCCCGCGCCGACGCGCTGCTCGCCCGCGGCTGGTCGACCGGCTCGCTCAGCGTCGAGGACTACCAGCAGGTCCGGCAGGCCATCTCCGAGCAGGGCTTCCAGTTCGGCACCAAGGTCACGCCCAACCTGGAGGCCGACCAGGCCGCCATGTGGCAGAAGATCGTCGACAGCCCCGCCTGGCAGGCCAAGACCCGCGCCGAGCAGGACCTGCTGAAGCCCGCCGCGCCCGACCGCAGCGGCCGGATCGTCCTCGCCACCGACAAGGACGCCTGGCGCCAGTCGATGGACGCCGTCAACCCGCAGCTCGTCGACCTGATCGAGCACCGCACTGAATTCATCGTGGCGAAGGCCAAGCGCATCACCCTCGACCTCGCCGTCCGCCTGGGCCTCACCACCCTCGCCGGCCTGATCGCCCTCGTCTCCGTCGGCCTCACCAGCTGGCGCCTCACCCGCACGCTGCGCCGCCGCATCGGCGGCCTCCAGCAGCAGGCCGAGGAACTGGAGAACACCCTGCCCGACGTGGTCGAACGGCTCGGCAACGGCGAGCAGATCGACGTCGCGGCGCAGGCCCGCGCCATCGAGCCCGACCCGTGGGCCCACACCGAGGACGAACTCGCCAAGCTCGGCGAGGCGTTCAACCTGGCCCGCACCAGCGCCCTGCAGGCCGCCGTCGCCCAGGCCGAGCAGCACCGCGCCTACGAGCGGCTGCTGCAGCGCATCGCCCGCCGCACCCAACTGCTGATCGGTCAGCAGCTGAAGAAGCTCGACGAGCTGGAGCGCAAGCACGAGGACCCGGAGATCCTCGACGGCCTGTTCGACCTCGACCACCTCACCGCGCGCCTGCGCCGCTACGAGGAGAACCTGGTCATCCTGGCCGGCGGCACCCCGCACCGGCGCTGGCGCAAGCCCGTCCCGCTGCTGGACGTGATGCGCGCCGCCCAGGGCGAGGTGCAGGACTACCGACGGGTCGTCATCGACCTGGACGGCAGCCCCTGGGTGTCCGAACGCGTCGTCGGCCCGGTCGCCCACGTGCTCGCCGAGCTGATCGAGAACGCGCTCAGCTTCTCCCGCCCGCCGAACCCCGTCGAGGTCCGGGCCGGCCGGGTCAGCCGCGGCGTCGCCATCGAGATCGAGGACCGCGGCCTCGGCATGGACGAGGAGCAGATCGACCACGCCAACCTGCTGATGACCCGTCCGCCCAAGGCCGACGTACTGGCCCGCGGCGACGACATCCGCCTCGGCTTCTACGTGGTCGCCCGGCTCGCCGACCAGAACGGCCTGCGGATCGAGTTCCGCCAGTCCGCGTTCGGCGGCACCCGCGTCGTGGTGCTCATCCCCGACGAGCTGATCGTCCCCGCGCCGAACACCCGCCCCACGCTGGTCGCCGCCCCGCAGACCGGCGGCCTGCCCACCCGGGCCCGCGGCCAGGCGCTGGCCGCCGCCACCGCGCTCGCCGGGACGCCCGACCAGGAGAACGCGCTGCTGGAACTGCACGCGGCTCCCGAGGAGACGCCGTTCCCGCCGCTCGGCGACCCGTACCCGCCGATCGAGACCCCGTACCCGCCGGTCGGCGGGCCGGCCACGCCGATCGAGGCGCCGTACATCACCGGCGACCCGTTCCCGCAGCACGAGCTGTTCGGCGGGCCGGGCGAGGACCGCACCGCGGCCGGGCAGGAGCACCCGTTCCCCACCGAGCTGCCGCCCGCGCCGATGGCGCCCGCCCCGTACGGGCTGCCCGAGCCGTACCGGCCCGAGCCGGCCACGCCGTTCCCCGCCCCCGGCCAGACCTACCCCGCCCCGGCGGCCCCCGCCCCGTACGTGCCGCTCACCCCGGCACTGCCCGGTGCCGAACCGCCACTGCCGCGCCGCGTCCGCCAGGCCAGCCTGGCCGACGAGCTGCGGATCGACCCGGCCACCGCGCCGGCCGCCCCCGCTCCGCCGCGCTGGGACGAGAACCCGCTGTTCCGACCAGCCCCCCGACGGGCCGGGGCAGCGGTCGGAGCGTTCCAGCGGCGGTCCAGAGAGGCGCGGGCCGAAGCCGCCAAGTCGACTGCGGACACCACCCCGCAGCCCGGCGAGCGGCCCGAGCCCGGCGACACCTGGAACACCCACATCATCCCGACGAGAGAAGACCGGTCATGACGCGCACAACCGCCACCCACCAGGACCTCGACTGGCTGCTGGACGGCCTGGTGGACTCGGTGGCCGGGACGAGGCTCGCCGTCCTGCTCTCCGACGACGGTCTCGTGGTCAGCCACTCCCGCACCATCGAACGCCCCGACGCGGAGCGCCTCGCCGCCATCGCCACCGGCCAGCAGAGCCTGGCCCGCGGCGTCGGCCAGCTGTTCACCGGCGGCACCGTCCACCAGGTGATCGTCGAACTCGCCGACCTGTGGCTGTTCGTGATCGCCGCCGGCCAGGGCACCCACCTCGCCGTCGTCGCCTCCCAGGACGTCGACGCCGAGGTCATGTCGCTGGCCATGCACAACCTGGTCCAGCAGGTCGGCCAGAAGCTCAGCACCCCGCAGCGCGGCGACTTCGACGCGTTCGCCGCCCGGAGCGGGCAGCGCGGGTGAACCGCTACTGGGACGAGGACGAGGAGGACGACGGCGCGGACAGCATGGTCCGCCCGTACACCATCACCGCCGGCCGCACCGCGCCCGAGCGGGACGACTTCACCCTCATCACCCTGCTCACCGCCGTGCCCGAGCCGGTCGACGCCTACGGGACGCCGATCCGGCCGGGCCGGCTGCAGCCCGAGCACCGGCTGATCCTGGCCCGGTGCCGGACCCCCGCAGCCGTCGCCGAGGTCGCCGCCGACCTCGACCTGCCGGTGTCCGTGACCAAGATCCTGCTCGGCGACCTCGTCGAGCAGGGCCTCCTGACGGCCCGCGCCCCGATCTCGGTGGCCCGGGCCGCGGGCGGCGCCGACCGGGGCCTGCTGGCCGCCGTACGTGAGGGACTGAGGAGGCTTTGAGATGACGATCACTCAGGCGGGCGCCGCCGCGGTCAAGATCCTGGTCGCCGGCGGCTTCGGCGTCGGCAAGACCACCATGGTCGGCGCCGT
>NZ_BMRI01000002.1:0-23851 GCF_014648555.1 Kitasatospora griseola | reverse complement strand
CAGCGAGGTCGCCCCGCTGCGCACCGAGGAGTACCTCACCACCGCCAGCGTCGGCGTGGACGACCTGGCCGGCGTCGACCAGAAGACCACCACCACCGTCGCCCTGGACTTCGGCCGGATCACCGTCAGCCCCGAGCTGGTGGTGTACCTGTTCGGCACGCCCGGCCAGGAGCGGTTCTGGTTCATGTGGAACGACCTGGTCAACGGCGCGCTCGGCGGCGTCGTCATCGCCGACACCCGCCGGCTGGAGACCAGCTTCGCGTCCATCGACTTCTTCGAGAGCCGCGGCATCCCGTTCGTGGTCGCGATCAACTGCTTCCACGGCGTCAACACCCGCACCGACGAGGAGATCCGCGCCGCGCTCGACCTCGACCCGCACGTGCCGATGATGGTCGGCGACGTCCGCGAGCGGACCTTCGGCCGGGACGCGCTGCTCGCCCTGGTCGACCACCTGATGGCGCTGCCCGTCGGCTGAACCCCCCTGGGCCACCGCGCCCCAACCCCGAACCACCGGAGAAGACCATGGCAACACCCCTGCGTGTCCTCGTCCACGGCGGCGGCATCGGCGGACTCACCCTCGCCGTCGCGCTCGCCCGCCGCGGCCACAGCGTCGAGGTCGCCGAACTCCGCGAGCAGTTCGACGCGCTCGGCGTCGGCATCATCCAGCCCTCCAACGCGCTGCACGTGATGCGCGAGATCGGCCTCCTGGAGGACTGCCTCGCAGTCGGCTTCGAATGGCAGGTGCTGACCATCTGCGACCCGGCGGGCAACCCCGTGGCGAAGATCCCGCAGCCGCAGATGGACGGGGCCCCCGCCAACAACGGCATACCCCGCCCCGCGCTCGCCCAGGTGCTCGGCCGGGCCGTCGCCGACGCCGGCGCGACCGTCCGGTTCGGCACCACCATCGCCGACCTCACCGACGACGGCGAGGGCGTCGACGTCACGCTCTCCGACGGCAGCACCGGCCGCTACGACCTGGTGGTCGGCTTCGACGGCATCGGCTCCCCGCTGCGCACCCGCCTGTACGGCGACCGGTTCCGCCCCGAGTACACCGGCTTCGCCAACTGGCGGGTCACCCTGCCCCGGCGGGCCGACCTGCAGGGCGTGCTGATGAGCACCGGCAACCTCGCCGCGAAGGCGCTGCTCACCCCGATCACCGACGAGCTGATGTACCTGGGCTCGGTGTTCTCCGAGGCCGAGGACTTCCGCCCCGACCCGGAGCGCGCCCACGAGCAGCTCGCCGAGCGGCTGGCCGACTTCACCGGCCCGATCGCCGAGGCGCTCGCGCAGATCACCGACCCGTCCACCGTGGTCTACTCGCGGATCTCCCAGGTCACCGTGGACGCGCCCTGGCACGTCGGCCGGGTGGCGCTGGCCGGCGACGCCGCGCACGCCTCCACCCCGCACCTGGCGCAGGGCGCCGCGATGGCCGTCGAGGACGCCCTGGTGCTCGCCCAGGAGCTGGACGCCGCCGACTCGGTGCCCGCCGCGCTGCAGGCCTGGGAGGACCGCCGCCGCCCGCGCGCGATGTTCGTCCAGTCGCTGTCCCGGGCCATCCTCAAGCAGGAGACCGGCACGCCCACCACGCCGGAGGAGGACGAGCTCCTCACCATCGGCATCCCCGGCGCCGCGCACGTGCTGGTCAAGCCGTACTGATCCGGCGGCACGGAAGCGGGGCCGGGCAGCGACTGCCCGGCCCCGCTTCCGACGTCAGCGGCCCTTGACGCAGGTGATCCAGCGGTTCGCGGCGAGCGCGTCGTCCCGCTCCGGGCGCGGCGCCCGCGGCAGACCCGCCGCGTGGTCGAACGGCGTGCGGACGGTGGTCGCCCAGCCGAGCGCGCCCAGGTGCGCCGCGGTGTCCGGCCGGGGCCCCGGGGCGAACAGCGACAGCAGGTCGACGCCGATCCTGGTCCGGGCGGCCGTGTACACCGGATTGGCGCGCACCTTCGCGACCTCCATGCCGACCTTGACCTCGTACGCCAGCGTGGAGCCCGGCGCGCTGAGCTCGTCCAGCTCGCCCGCCACCCGCAGCTCGGCGTCGGCGGGCAGGTACAGGAACAGCCCCTCGGCGAGCCAGGCCACCGGCTGCCGCGGGTCCAGCCCGGCGTCGGTGAGCGCCTGCGGCCACGGGCCGCGCAGATCCACCGGCACCGTCCGGCGGCAGGCCGTCGGGACGGCCTCCAGCTCGTCCAGCACCCGCTGCTTGAAGGCCAGCACCTCCGGCCGGTCCAGCTCCCACACGGTGGTGCCGGGCGGCCACGGCAGGCGGTGCGCCCGGGAGTCCAGCCCGGCGCCGAGCAGCACCACCTGGCGCACCCCGGCCCGGACGGCCGTCAGCAGGTGCGCGTCCAGCACCCGGGTGCGCAGCGCGAAGTAGGCGGCCAGCCGGCCCCACAGCGGGTCGCCCGGGGCGATCTCGTCCGGGTTCAGCGGCCAGTCGGCGCAGCCGGGGTCGGCGCGGACGAAGTGCTCGGCGAACGCGTCGACGGCCAGCGCGTCGGGCCGGCGGGCCTCCAGCGCGCGGGCGTGCGCGACCAGCAGAGCGGTGCGGCCGACGCCGGCGGTGACACCGGGGTCGTCCAGGACGGGGGCGGTCAGAGGCACGACTGACCCACCCGGTCGGTCGCGGCGGCCGGCGCGGGCAGCTCCGGCAGGGTGAAGGGCTGCCCGTCGGTGAGGTCGGTGATCCGGGCGCCGTACACCTTGGCCATGAAACGCAGGACGTCCTGGTCGGCGAGGTGGAGTGCGGCGGTGCAGTCGCTCAGCACGGTGAGGTGGAAGCCCAACTGGAAGGCGGTGCGGGCGGTGGAGTCCACGCACACGTCGGCGAACAGGCCGGTCAGCACCAGGTGCTGGATGCCGCGGGAGCGCAGGTGCGGCTCGAACGCCGGGTCGAGGAAGGCGTCGAAGCAGGCCTGCTTGGTGAACACCGCCTCGTCCGGGCGGGGCACGGCGGCGTGGAACTCGGCGCCCCAGCTGCCCTCCAGGCACTTGGGCCGCTTGCCGAGCGCCGCGTCGCGCCGCTGCCAGGCCGGCCCCTGAAGGGCGACGTCGCCGAGGAAGCGGACGAACAATACCTCGACGCCGAGCGCGCGGGCCCGGTCGACGGCGGTGGCGGTGCGGGCGGCGACGCGGGCCAGCCGGTCGGGATCGCCGGGGAAGCGGGCGGCGGCGACCGGCCCGGCGCAGAAGTCGTTCTGCAGGTCGACGACCACCAGGGCCGTCGCCGTCGCGGTGGTGCCGGTGCTCATCGGGCGCCCGCCCGATCGGTGCCCGAAGCGGCGGCGACCCGGGCCGAGGCCGACCTGGCGGCGGGCACGAACGGCTTTAACGCGACGCTCAGTTCGGCCAGCACCGCGTCCACCACCTCGGTGGTCCCGGCGGCGCCGCCGAGGTCGGGGGTGAGGACGCCGCGGGCCTGCGCGGTGGCCAGCGCCGCCTCGACGGCGGCCTCGGCGCCCGGACAGCCGGCATGGCGTTCGGCGATCCGGGCGGCGGCCCGGACGGTGGCGACCGGGTTGACCAGATCGCGCCCCGCGAGGTCGTCGGCGGAGCCGTGCACGGTCTGGTACTCCGTCAGCCCGTGCAGCTCCGGGTGGAGGTTCACGTTCTCGGTGCAACGATTCTCCTGCCGCTCCGCGCCGTACCGGTCGAGCAGCACCACGTGCATGATGTCGGCCCATTCGTTGCCGGCGACCAGCACGGTGCGGTCCTCGGGGCCGTGGGTGATCAGATTGCGGTTGACCGTGTCGGGCTGGAACAGCGAGATCTCGATGCCGAGCTCGGCGGACAGCGCGGCGGCCCAGTCGTCCAGCGCGCCGTCCAGCAGGTGGAACTTGTAGGCCATCTGGACCCGTGCGGGGCCCTCCGGCCACAGCTCCCGGGCGCGGCGGACCGCGTAGCGCACCACCTGCTCGGTGACGGCGCGGCTGAACTCCATGGTGCGCACCACCCGGCCGGGGGTGTGCCGGTTCTCGCCGGTGTAGAACCCCTGGGCCTGGTCGCGGACCAGCAGCAGCCGGGCGCCGGCCGCGGCGAGCGGCTCGACCTTGACGGCGGCCAGGCGCTGGCGCACCAAGTACAGCGACTGGGCGTTGATCGCGGTGCGGAACACGGCCCGGACGCCGGCCGCCGCCTGCTCGCGGCAGAACTGCTCGTAGTGCGCGGCGTCCAGTGCCGTCAGGCGGGTGATCTCGGCGGTGTCGGCGCACTCGGCGCGCAGCGAGACGTACGAGTGGTAGAGCCGCGGTGACCGCACCAACTCGGCCTCCACACCGTGCAGTCGGGTGATCCGGTGGAGCACCCGCTCGAAGACGGGGGCGAGGTCCGGTCCGGTGCCGCGGCCTACGGCCAGGGCAATGAGCGGTGCGGTCAAAACGGGCTCCTTCACAGCGGGTGGAGAGGTCAGACCGGATTCGGGACCAGGCGGTCGCCGGCGATGCCGACCTTCTCGGGCGAGTAGTAGTCGCGAATGCCCTGGGCCCATACCGCCACCGTGATCCGATCGGTGGCGTCCGGGCCGAAGGCGTCGAACAGGGCCTCGATGTTGGGCACGTCGAAGCCGATCGCGGTCATCAGGGCGAGGAAGCGGGGCCGTTCGATCAGGCCGTCGCCGTCCGGGTCGCCGAGCGCGGCCAGCGCGTCGGCGAACACGGCGGCGCTGGCGCCGAACAGATCCGGGTTGAGGACGAAGCCGCGGAACTCCGTGGGGGTGACCAGGCCGTCACCATTGACGTCCAGCGTCTTGGCCATCACCTCCCAGTAGTTGCTGATGCTGTCGGCCAGCGCCTGCCGGTCGGCCTCCGATGAGTCCGTCGCGACCTCCAGGACGCGCTCGGTCATCAGGTCGAAGTCCTCGGCGTCGAGCACCCCGTTGTCGTTGGCGTCGAACAGGGTGAACACCAGCGCGGCCCGCTGGTAGGCCAGGTGTGGCATGGACGGCCGTCCCTTCCTCGCGGCGGCCCGGCCTCGGACGGCCGGACCTGCACCCCGGTGACGGGCGGCCGCCCGGCCGGGGCTCCCACTCTCCTCCATCCACAGGTGCCAAGTGGCCGAAAATGACGAGACATCACCCCGGGGGGTGACGAATTCGACGTGGGTGACCTTGGTCACGCCCGGTCGGGGCCGGAATTGGGCTGACGGTCCGTCAGATTCGGTACCGAGCTGCACCGGAGTGGGCGGAGAGTGTCAGAGGTGTGGCCGTGATCACGTCCGGACGACCTCGTCCGGCGTACCACCGCTGGTCAGCGAGGGGACCACCCCGTCGTCGACCGGTCGGCCGAAGCTAGCATGGGGGCGCCTAGCTCGGCCTACCCTCGAAAGTTGAATTGTGACTGTCAACGACGACGTGTTCACGGACTGGAAGAACCGCGAGGAGCTCGCGGAGTCGATGATCCCGATCATCGGGAGGCTGCACCGCGAGCGGGACGTCACCGTCCTGCTGCACAGCCGCTCCCTGGTGAACAAGTCGGTGGTCAGCATCCTGAAGACCCACCGCTTCGCCCGGCAGATAGCCGGCGAGGAGCTCTCGATCACCGAGACCTTCCCGTTCCTCCAGGCGCTCACCGCCCTCGACCTCGGCCCGTCCCAGATCGACCTGGGCCTGCTCGCCGCCGCCTACCGTGCGGACGGCCGCGGCCTGAGCGTCGAGGAGTTCACCGCCGAGGCCGTGGCCGGCGCCACCGGCGAGAGCAAGCTGGAGCGCCAGGCGCCCCGCGACGTGGTCCTGTACGGCTTCGGCCGGATCGGCCGCCTGCTGGCCCGCCTGCTGGTCGAGAAGGCCGGCGGCCTGCGGCTGCGCGCCATCGTGGTCCGCAGCGGCGGCGCCGACGACCTGGTCAAGCGCGCCTCGCTGCTGCGGCGCGACTCGATCCACGGCCAGTTCCAGGGCACCATCACCGTGGACGAGGCGACCAACACCATCGTCGCCAACGGCAACGCGATCCAGGTGATCTACTCGAACGACCCCAGCGAGGTGGACTACACCGCGTACGGGATCGACGATGCGATCCTGATCGACAACACCGGCCGCTGGCGCGACCGCGAGGGCCTGTCGAAGCACCTGCGCCCCGGCATCGCCAAGGTCGTGCTGACCGCCCCGGGCAAGGGCGACGTCCCGAACATCGTGCACGGCGTCAACCACGACACGATCAAGCCCGACGAGCAGATCATCTCCTGCGCGTCCTGCACCACCAACGCGATCGTCCCGCCGCTGAAGGCGATGGAGGACGAGTACGGCGTGCTCCGCGGCCACGTGGAGACCGTCCACTCGTTCACCAACGACCAGAACCTGCTGGACAACTACCACAAGGCCGACCGTCGCGGCCGTTCCGCGCCGCTCAACATGGTCATCACCGAGACCGGCGCCGCCTCCGCCGTCGCGAAGGCCCTGCCGGACCTCAAGGCGAAGATCACCGGCAGCTCGATCCGGGTCCCCGTGCCGGACGTCTCGATCGCCATCCTGAACCTGCAGCTGGCCCGCGAGACCACCCGCGAGGACGTCCTCGACCACCTGCGCGACGTCTCGCTGACCTCCCCGCTGAAGCGGCAGATCGACTTCATCGACTCGCCCGACGCGGTCTCCAGCGACTTCATCGGCTCCCGCCACGCCTCCATCGTGGACGCGGGCGCGACCAAGGTCGAGGGCGACAACGCGATCCTCTACCTGTGGTACGACAACGAGTTCGGCTACTCCTGCCAGGTCGTCCGGGTCGTCCAGCACGTCTCCGGCGTCGAGTACCCGACCTTCCCCCGCCCGGCCGCGTAACGCTGCCCCCTGCGGTTCCCAGCGGACCCCGTTCGGCCTTTCCGGCCGGGCGGGGTCCGCTGCTTTCGGCTCCTGACTGCGCGTCAACCCTTGTTGGTGGCGCGCTTCTTGGCGTAGGCGCGGGCCGCGCGGACCCGGTCGCCGCAGCGGGTGGAGCACCAGTGGCGGGCGGCGTGGGTGCGGACGAAGAACCGGGTGCACGGGGCGCCGCCGCAGGCCGCGAGCCGGTCGGCGTCCGGGCCGGTGAGCAACTCGGCTGCGTCGGCGGCGAGTTGGGCCATCGCGTGGTCGGCGATCCGGTCCGCCGGGTGGGGGAGGGCGCGGTGCAGGCCGCGTTCGGCGTCCCAGTGCAGCAGCGGCGCGGACGGGGTGGCGGTGAGCGCGGCGTTGACGGCGGCCAGGGCGTCGGCGGGGGCCGGCCGGTCTGCTGCCCTGGCCTCGATCAACGCCCTTATCGCGGCGCGGAGTTGATGGATGCGGTCGGTGCACGGCCGGTACACCCGGCCGCCGACCGGGGCGAGGTCGTGGTCGATCAGCCAGGCGGTGGCCGTCTCCGGTGAGCCGATCAGGTCGAGCGGGCCGGTGGGCAGGCTGAGCAGCGAGTTGGCGAAGTCCAGCGCCGGGTGCTGCTCGGCGCCCGGGGCGGGCGAGTGGGCGGGGGTGGCGGTGCTGCGCTGGCTCATGGGCCTCATGGTAGAGGCCTCCGTCGCAGGTGAGGAGTGCTGCGTCCGCCGTTTCTCACGGAATCTCTTGCAGTTCCTCGTGATGACCCGTTAGATTCCTCTCACGGTAAACCACTCTCTCTCCCGTGAGGTGCGTCATGACTGCTGTTGGCCCCGCCGTCCAGGTCTTCGGAGGCCCCACCGCGCTGATCGAGTACGGCGGCCTGCGCCTGCTCACCGACCCCACCTTCGACGTCGCCGGCGAGTACCCGCTCCCCCGCGGCGGCGCCCTGGTCAAGACCCGCCCCGGCACGATCGACCCCGCCGGCCTCGGCCCGATCGACGCCGTCCTGCTCTCCCACGACGAACACCCCGACAACCTCGACCACAGCGGCCGGAAGTTCCTCGCCGACGTCCCGCTCACCCTCACCACCCGCGGCGGCGCGGAGCGCCTCGGCGGCACTGCGAAGGGCCTCGCCCCTTGGCAGAGCGTCGAGTTGACCGGCCCCACCGGTGAGCCGATCACCGTCACCGCCGTCCCCGCCCAGCACGGCCCCGACGGCTGCGAGCCCGTCACCGGCGAAGTCATCGGCTTCGTCCTGACCGGGCCCGGCCTGCCCGTCGTCTACGTCTCCGGCGACAACGCCTCCCTCGACGTCGTCGAACGGATCGCCCAACGCCACGCCCCCGTCGACACCGCCGTCCTGTTCGCCGGCGCGGCCCGCACCGGCCTCTTCGACAACGCGCTCCTCACCCTCGACAGCGCCCGCGCCGTCGAAGCCGCCCGCCTCCTCCGGGCCCGCCGCGTCGTCCCCGTCCACTTCGACAGCTGGGCGCACTTCACGGAGGGCCGCGAGCCGCTCGTCGCAGCCTTCGCCGCCGCGGGCCTCGCGGACGTCCTCGATCTGACCTGATCCGGGGTCAGGGCTGCCCGCCGAGCCCCAGCTTCTTCACACCGAACGGGGAGAAGATCATGTGGGCGGCCCAGCCGTGGTGGATGACCGCGATCTGGGACGGCAGGGGCGTCACCGGGTAGTGGGCGATCCCCCGCGACCAGTTCATGAGCAGGCCCTCGGTGGTGTCGACCGCGGCGACCACCATCGTCACGTGGAGATTCCCGTCGCCCCACGTGTTCCACAGGGCCCACCCCTCCGGCCGGGCCTCCACCCCGAGCCGCGCGCACGCCTCCTCGTAGGTCTCCGTCATGCCCTCCGGCATCGCGCCGGGACGCAGGACCACCACGCCCGCGAGCTTCAGGTCGGGCCGGTCCGCCTCCTCTTCGAGGCAGCCGTCGCCGCGGAAGTGGTAGCGGCGAAGCCCTCGGGAGAGCGCGTGCAACGCCCGCTGCAGGGGCGTCCCGTTCTCCGCGTCCCGGTCGTCCGCGAGCAGGTCCTCGCCCCAGGCGGCGTTCGTCACCGCCCTGGCCAGCCGCTCCAGCTCTTTCAGGTGGTCGAGTTCGGAGAGTTCAGGTCGTGTCACGGCGGCCAGTCTCGCAGCGCCGCCCGACCGCGGGCACCTGGATTTCCGGGCCGGGCAGGTCCGGGTCGGGTGCCCAGGAGCGGGCCGGGTGCGGCGACAATCGGCTCATGAGCTTTCTGCAGGAGAAGGTGGAGCGGAACGACCTGATCAGGGTGGCGGTCACCGGATCGCCTGCCGCGCAGCAGTTCACCGCGATCGTCGAAGAGGTGTACTCGGCACGGGTTTTTCGGGCCGAGGCGGGATCGGAGATCCGCTTCGTCGGCAAACCGCCGCACTGGGGCCAGCGGCCGCTCGTCGTGGGCCAGCGCGCGCTCCTGTTCGTCTCCCGGATCTCCGGCAGGTGGTACGAGGACGCCTGGGAGGGCGACCTGCCCATCGAGGAGATCGACGGCTCCGAGTGCGCGCTCCACCGGGTCGCTCACGAAAGGGTCCTGGCCTTCGACGGCCTGCCCGACGCTCTCCGGGCCGGCAGCCGGCCGCACCCCACGCTGCCGATCACCACGTGCTTCGAACTGGCCGCCCTGGAGCGCCACCTGACGGGCCTCATCGAGGGCCGGTGACGCGTTCGGCCTGGTGACGGGGCCGACTGCCACAATGGCCCGCGATCGGTGGGTTCGGGCGAGGAGGCGTGGGGTTCATGGGAAGTGGGCGGCGGGCCAGGGAGGTCGTGGGGCGGGCGGGGCGGTTGCGGGAGGCTGCGCGAGGGGTGGTGGCGGAGCGGGCGGCGGCGGTGGGGGCGGTGGTGGACGCCCATGCGCGGGTCTTCCGGGGGCTGGTGCGGGCCGAGCTGGAGGGGATACCGGTCGAGCGGCTGAAGGAGGTCACGGAGGGGCGGCTGCAGACCGGGGTGCTGGCGGGGGCGGGGTACCGGACGGTCGCGCAGGTGTGCGGGGTGAACGCGCAGGAGCTGGTGCGGATTCCGGGGATCGGGGGGCCGACGGCGAGTCAGCTGGTCGGGGCCGCGCGGCAGATCGAGGAGGCGGTGGAGCGGAGTACGGCGGTGCGGATCGATCCCGCCCGGCCGGACGAGGGGAGCACGGAGCTGCTGGTCGCGCTGCACCGGCTGGTGGTGGCCGGGCCGGGCGCGCGCCGGGCGGCGGCGGAGGCCGCGGAGCTGGACGAGCTGCTCGCCGCGCCGATGGAGGCGGCTCGGCCGGCCTGCAGGTGGGTGCGGGGGGTGCTCGCCGGGGCCGGGCGGCGGGCGGAGGCGCGGCGGGCGGTCGAGTCGCTGGAGAAGCAGGTCGCGTTCGCCGAGGCCGACGGAGTCCCGCTGCGGCTCGCCCAGGCCGGGGCCGACCTGTTGCGGCCGGGGGCGGGGGAGGTGGAGGTCCGGGTCGAGTTCGAGCACCGGGCCGCCGAGTTCTACGCCGAGTTGGCGCTGCTGGAGGAGGAGGGGCGGCTCAGCGGCGTCGAGCGGGGCGGCCGGGGCGCCGCCGAGGGGCATCTGCCGGACGGGCTGGCCGAGCAGGTGCGGGCCGAGCCGCTGGACGACCGGGGCTGCACCGTGTCGCTGCGCGGCTACCAGGCGTTCGGGGCGCGGTTCGCGCTGGCCCGCAGGCGGGTGATGATCGGCGACGAGATGGGGCTGGGGAAGACCGTGCAGGCGCTGGCGGTGCTGGCCCACCTGGCGGCGGCGGGGGAGCGGCGCTTCCTGGTGGTGTGCCCGGCGTCCGTGCTGGTCAACTGGCAGCGGGAGACGGCGGATCGGACCACGCTGGCCGCGCACCGGTACCACGGGCAGGAACGGGAGACGGCCCGCGCGCAGTGGCTGGAGCGGGGCGGCGTGCTGGTCGCGACGTACGAGTCGCTGCGGACGCTGCCCGCGGACCCGGTCGCCGCGCTGGTGGTGGACGAGGCGCACTTCGTGAAGAACCGGGCCGCGCTGCGCACCCGGCTGGTGGCCGAGTGGGCGGGGCGGACCGAGCGGGTGCTGTTCCTGACGGGCACGCCGATGGAGAACCGGGTCGAGGAGTTCCGCACGCTGATCGGCCACCTCCAGCCCGAGCTGCTGACCGAGCTGCCCGCGAGCCTCGGCGTGGCCGGGTCGGTCGCCTTCCGGCGGGCCGTCGCGCCCGCGTACCTGCGGCGCAACCAGCAGGACGTGCTGACCGAACTGCCGGACGTGGTGCGGGTGGACGAGTGGGACGAGCTGTCCGGTCCGGACCGGGAGGCGTACGCCGCGGCGGTCGCGGAGGGCAACTTCATGGCGATGCGCCGCGCCGCGTACGCGCGCCCCGCGCATTCGGCGAAGCTGCGGCGGCTGCGCGAGCTGGTCGCGGAGGCGGCCGAGAGCGGGCACAAGGTGGTGGTGTTCTCGTACTTCCGGGAGGTGCTGGCCACCGTCCGGGACGCGCTGGGCGAGGTGGTCGCCGGCACGGTCGCCGGGTCGGTGGCCGCCGAGGCGCGGCAGGAGCTGGTGGACGCGTTCACCGCGGCGGACGGCCACGCGGTGCTGCTGTGCCAGATCCAGGCGGGCGGGCTCGGCCTCAACCTGCAGGCCGCGAACGTGGTGGTGCTGTGCGAGCCGCAGCTCAAGCCGACCCTGGAGGACCAGGCGGTGGCCCGGGCCCAGCGGATGGGGCAGATCCGCCGGGTCCGGGTGCACCGGCTGCTCGCCACGGACAGCCTGGACCGCGGGCTGGTGGAGCTGCTGCGCGGCAAGGCCGAGCTGTTCGACAGCTACGCGCGCCGCAGCGAACTGGCCGAGTCGGCCCCCGAGGCGGTGGACGTCTCGGACCGCGCGCTCGCCGTACGGATCGTGGAGGACGAGCAACTGAGGCTGGCAGCGAAGGAGTCGGCCTAGACATCAGAGGCGGACCAGCATCTTGCCGGTGTTCGCGCCGGTGAGCACGCCGAGGAAGGCGTCCACGGTGCGGTCGAAGCCGTCCAGGACGGTCTTGGGGGAGATCACCCGGCCGGAGCGCAGGTGCGGGGCGAGCAGCTCGTACAGCTCCTCCTGGGCGTCCATGTGGTTCCGGACCAGGAAGCCCTCCAGCCGGATGCTGCGGCCGACCAGCTCGAACAGGTTGTGCGGGGCGGCGGGCGGTTCGGTGGTGTACTGGGCGATCGCGCCGCACCAGGCGATCCGGCCGAAGTCGCGCATCGCGCCGATCGCGGCGGCCAGGTGGTCGCCGCCGACGTTGTCGAGGTAGACGTCGATGCCGTCGGGGGCGGCGGCGGTCAGCAGGTCGGCGACCGGGCCGTCGTGATAGTCGAACGCGGCGTCGAAGCCGAGCTGTTCGGTGAGGAAGGCGGTCTTCGCGGGCGAGCCGGCCGACCCGATCACCCGGCGGGCGCCGAGCAGGCGGGCCAGCTGGCCGGCCGCGGTGCCGACGCCGCCGGCGGCCGCCGAGACGAACAGGTCCTCGCCGGGTGCGAGCCTGGCGATCCGGGTCAGGCCGACGTACGCGGACAGGCCGGTGCCGCCGAGGACGCCCAGGAACGCGCTGAGCGGGACGCCGGGCAGGTCCGGCAGCACCCGCACGTCCGCGCGGGTCACCACGGCGTGGGTGCGCCAGCCCTGGCGGTGGATCACCGTGGCGCCGACCGGAAGCGCGGCGCTGCGCGACTCCACCACCCGTCCCACCGACCGGCCCTCCAACGGGGCGTTCAGCTCCCAGCCGCCCTCGCCGCCCTCCATCGAGCCGAGCATGTACGGGTCCACGGACAGGTAGGCGTTCTCCACCAGCGCGCTGCCCTCGGTGAGCGGCGGCAGCTCGTCGTCGACGAAGGCGAACTGCTCGGCGGTGGGCATGCCGTCCGGGCGGGCGACCTGGTGGATGGCACGGGCGGTGCGGGTGGCGGTGCGGGACATGGCGAACACTCCTGCAGAAGAAGGGGGTTGACGAGAGGAAACGCTAGGCCGGGCGGCGCGGCCGTGGCAGGGGGCGGCGTCGATGGCTGGGGCGGATCCATGAACGGCGCTCATGGCCGGCGCCGGTCCGGAACCCGAACCCGCGTGCGTGCGTCCAAGGCCCGTCGGTTCGGAGGCGGGGAGAGGATTCGGGAATGGCAGCGGCACAGCGGTACTGGTTCGCGCTGATGGTGTGCGGGGTGCTGCTCGCACTGTCCCTGCCGTTCTATCTGACGGTCAGTCAGGCCTGTAGTCCGGCGCCGTCCGTGGAGGGGTTGTCCATGTGCGCCGCGCCGGTCTGGTCACCGGTGGGGATCCTGGGCAGCTACGAGCTGGCGCACCCCGGGGCGCTCAAGCTGTACTGGCTGATCGCCCTGGTGGGCGGCAGCTGTGCGCTCGGCTGGTGGTACCGGCGGGCGGGGAACGGGCGGCGGGCCGCGGCGGGTGTGGCGGTCGCGGTGCTGCTGGCGGGTGCCACGACGGTCCTGACCCGGGCGGACTGGCACGGCTTCCGGACGGCGTCGGCCTGGGGGGAGTCGGCCGAGCTGCTCCGCTTCAACGGGGCCACGCCGCTGCTGGTCATCGGCGCCGTGCTGCTCGCGCTGGCGGTCGCCGAGCGCAGCGCGGGGCTGTCGGCCTTCGCGGTCGGGTTCTGCGGGCTGGCCTACGTGTTCGCCACCCGCGACTCGTTCGGGGTGTTGCACGACCTCGGCGCTCCGGTCGACGTGCTGAGCGACCCGGCGGGAATCCGGCAGCTGCTGAACCTGGCGATACCGGCCGCGGTGCTGCTGGTCGCGGCGGGGGTCGCGTACGCCGCCGGCGCCCCGGGCCGTCGACGCTCCCGGTCGGCGGCGTAGCCGAGGCCGTACGCTGCGAAGGTGGCAGAGGATCTGGTCCCGCAGGAGCTGCGGGTGTTGGTGGCGGTGGCCGACCGCGGCAGTTTCACCGGCGCGGCGGAGGCGCTCGGGCTGACGCAGTCGGCGGTGTCGCACGCGGTGCGCGGGTGCGAGCGCAAGCTGGGCGCGGTGCTGTTCGAGCGGGGGCGGCGCGGGGCGGCGCCGACGGCGGCGGGGGAGCGGGTGGTGGGGCACGCCCGCCGGATCCTGCGACTGCTGGCGGCGCTGCCCGGGGAGGCCCGGCAGGGGGAGCCGGGCGGGCCGCGCGGGAAGGTGCGGATCGTGGCGTTCCGCAGCGCGGCCGGGCGGGTGCTGCCGACGGTGCTGGCCCGACTGGCGGTCAGCTGCCCGGAGTTGGAGCCCGAGGTGCGGGTGGTGCGGGACCTGGGGCGGGGCACCGCGGGAGAGGTCGCCGACGGCCGGGCCGATCTGGCGCTGGCCACGCTGGGTGCGGCGATCCCGGCGGGGCTGGTCTCGGCGCCGCTGTACCGGGAGGGCTACGCGCTCGCGCACCAGCAGGGCCACCCGGACCCGCGCAGCCTGCCGCTGGTCGACTGGGACGAGAACTGCGGCTCCTACACGGCCGATTGGTGGCGCCGACAGGACTGGATCCCGCCCGCGACCATCAACGTCTCCGACGACACCGTGGTGCTCTCGCTCGCCGCGCAGGGCCTCGGCATGGCCATCATGCCGATGCTCACCCTGGACCGGCTGCCGGACGGGCTCGCCGTCACCGACCTGGGCCCGGAGCGTCCGTCCCGGCAGGTCGGCTACGTCACCACCCCGGAACTGGCCCGGACCGCGGCCGTGCGGGCCGTGGTGCGGGAGCTGCGCGCCGTCGCCCTTCCGGCGGGTGCGAGCGCGGAGCGGTGAACGGGGCGTCCCGCCGCCCGTAGCGGGGGCGCCCGGCCCGGGAGAGAGAGTGGGCCGGGTGGGCGGCGGGACTGGAGTGACGAACCCCGCCACTGAGTCTGCGAGCCCGGGCTCACGTTCCACTAACGTCCCGCTGACGTGCGGGAACAGCCGTGGGATGTGGTTGACTTGACGAGTGGTCGAAGGGCCGGGGAGGGTGTGCCGGGGTGGCACGCGGGCCCCGGAGGCGACGGGGGAAGCCGATGAGAGCGCTCGCCGAGGTGCGGGACGATCCGCTGACGGACGACGGGCTGCTGCTGCGCAGGCCGCGGCCCTCGGACGCCGCCCTGGTGCACCGCGGCACCCACGACCCACTGGTGCGCGAGTTCCTGCAGGCGGTGATCCCGCACCGGGACGAAGCGGCCGCCGAGCGGTGGCTGACCGAGATCCCGCCGATGCTCTGGCAGACCGGCCGGGCCGCCTACTTCGCCCTCGAAGCGATCGGGGAAGAGACCGGGGAAGAGACCGCGGAAGCGGTCGGCGACGAACCCGGCGCGGACGTCGGACGGGCCATCGGCTGGGGCGAGTTGGTGAACCTCGACCCGGAGCAGGACAGCGCGGAGATCGCGGTCTGGCTGCTGCCCGAACACCGCCGGCTGCGCACCGCGAAGAGCGCGATGCGGCTGGTGTGCCGGTTCGGGTTCGAACGGATCGGCCTGCGCCGGATCGACGCCTTCGCCGCCGCCGACAACATGCCCAGCCAGCTGACGGGCGCCGCGATCGGCTTCCGTCGGGCCGGATACCTCCCCGCGCTGTTCCGCAGCTCCCGCACCCAGCGGCTGCACGACGCCGTGTACGCGACGCTCGTACCGGAAGACCTCTGCTGATCCACGGGGTCCCCGACACCCCGCACCTGAACCAGGAGTGACGACATGTCAGAAAGCAGCCTCCGGCTGGAGGACGGCGCGCTCGGCGAACTGCTGATCACCCCCGAGGGGTTCCGCGCCGTCCGCGACGGGCAGGAGCGCACCGGCCGGGTCGACGCCGCGCTGATCGTCCGCGTCCTGACCGCCCTCGGCGAGGCCCCCGCGCCGGCGCCCGGCGCCCCCGCCCCCGCGGCCGGCCGCCGGTTCACCGTCAGCGGCCTGAACGGCCGGGCGGACCGGCAGTGGACGGACGGCACCGCCGCGCCCGTGCCCGCCGCCGTCGCCCCGTTCGCGACCCTGCTGGCCCAGATGTTCGGCGAGCCCGGCGAGCCCGCCGCGCTGCCCGGCGCGGTCGCCCTCGGCCACCCGGCCGCGCAGACCGCCCGCAGCGCCGCCGCCGTCGGCACCGTCGGCGGCCGCGCCGCGTACGCGCTGGTCGAGGAGGACGGCTCGTTCGGCCTGACCGCGCTCGACGACGCCGCCCCGCTCGGCGGCTCCGACGCCGACGCCGGCCTCGCCCCGTCGGCCGTCGCCCTCGGCGAGGCCGGCGGCCGCTCGCTGTTCGCCGTCGGCGGCACCGACGGCTCGGTGCAGGTCTGGGACGCCACCACCGGCCAGGTGGTGCACGGCTCCACCGGCGGCGAAGGCGCCCAGGCGGTCGCCGCGCTGATCTGCCGGGACATCCCGGTGGCGTTCTCGGCCGGCCAGGGCGGCGACCTGCGGGCCGTCCGCGCCGACGACGGCCGGGTGCTCGGCAACCTGCCCACCGGCGGCCACGGCGCCACCGTGCTGCGCGCCGCGCACTGCGCCGGCATCGACCTGCTGGCCGCGGCCGCCGCCGACGGCACCGTGCGGGTCTGGGACGCCGGCACCGGCGACCAGCTGCACCTGCTGGTCGGCCACCGCGGCGAGGTCCGCTCGATGGCCGTCCTCACCGTCGACGACCAGGCCGTGCTGGCCACCGGCGGCCACGACCGCACCGTACGGGTCTGGGACCTCGCCACCGGCCAGCCGGTCGCCGAACTCGCCGGCCACACCGGCACCGTCACCGGCCTCGCCTTCATCACCCTCGACGAGCGCCCCGTGCTGGCCTCCTGCGCCCTCGACGGCACCGTCCGCACCTGGGACGTCTACGACGCCCGCCCGCTGCACGGCTGGCCCGCCGGCGGCTGGCTCACCGCGCTGGCCGCCGCCGACGGCGTCCTGTACACGGGCGACGAGACCGGCCGGATCACCGCCTGGGACGCCGCCACCGGGCAGGCCCGCACCGACGCCGCCCCGGCCGGCCGGCCCGGCAGTCCGCTCGCCGCGCTCGTCGCCGGCGCCCTGCACGGCCGCCCCGTGCTCGCCGCCGGCTTCGGCGACGGCACGCTCGCCGCCTGGGACGCCCCGACGGGCCGTCAACTGCTCGAAGTGGCGGCCGACGGCGGCCCCGTGCACAGCCTCGACCTGACCGCCGACGGCCCCGACGGCCCGCTGCTGGTCTGCGGCACCACCGCCGGCGCCGTCCGCAGCCACCGCCTCGCCGACGGCGTCGCGCACCCGCTGCCCGTGCCGCACGCCGGCCCCGTCACCGGACTCGCCTTCACCACCGGCGACCAGCCACTGCTGGCCTCGGCCGGCCGCGACGGCGTGATCGCCGTCCGCGCCGCCGCCACCGGCGACGACAGCCGGCGCTTCGTCACCGGCCACGGCCCGATCACCGCGCTGGCCGCCGTCCTGGCCGGCGGACAGCCGATCCTCGCCACCGCCGGCGAGGACCTCAAGGTCCGGATGTGGCACGCCGGCAGCGGCGCCGCCGGACCGGTCTGCGAAGGCCTCACCCGGCCCGCCGAGGTGCTGTCCTTCACCGAGATCGGCGACCGCCCCACGCTGATCGCCGGCACCTCCGACGGCAACGTGCTGGTCTGGGACGTCCAGAGCGGCCAGCGCACCGCCCTGCTGACCGGCGGCGGCGCGGCCGTCCGCGCCGTGGTCGGCCGCGAGCTCGACGGCGAGGCGCTGCTCGCCGCCGGCGACGCCGCCGGCACCCTGCGGCTGTGGCACCTGACCAGCTCCACCCTGCTCAACGAGGCGGCGCTGGACGGGACTCCGCTGGCCATCGAGCTCGACGAGGCCGGACTGCGGATCGTCACCCCGGGCGGCGCCGTCACCCTCTGACGACCTGTCCGGAGCGCCGTCGGAACGGCCCTGATTTTATGTACCGGATAACGACCCGGTAGCCTCCGTCACCGGACACGACTCGGGGGGGAGTTGAGGGGGTTACTGCGGTGAAGTTCCGGCTGCTCGGGGCCGTTTCGGCGGAGGACGCCGACGGCGGCGAACTGCGACTCGGACCGGAGAAGCGGCGCAGCGTGCTCGCCTTGCTGCTGCTGCGCCGCAACCGGGCGGTCTCGGTCGCCCAGCTCACCGAGGCGCTGTGGGTCGCCGAACCGCCCGCCAACGCCCGCACCGTGGTGCAGAGCCACATATCCCGGCTGCGCGCCCTGCTCACCGAGCAGGGCGCCACCGGGCACGGCGTGCAACTCGCCACCGCCGGCGACGCCTACACCCTGCAACTGCCCCAAGGGCGGCTGGACGTCGAGCAGTTCGACACCCTGGTGGCCGCCGCCCGGGTCGAGCCGCACTCGGTGGACGTCGCCGACGCGCTGGAGCACGCGCTCGCGCTGTGGCGCGGCCCCGCACTCACCGGAACCGTCGCCAGCCCCCCGCTGGAGGCCTGGCGGCACACCCTGGAGGAGAACCGGCTCGCCGCCGTCGAAGCCCTCGCCGAGCACTACCAGCGGCTCGGCGACCCCGCCCGGGCCGCTGAACTGCTGCGCGCCGAGACGGTCGCCCACCCGCTGCGCGAATCGCTGGTCTCCGCGCTGATGCTCGCGCTGTTCCGGGCCGGACGGCAGTGCGACGCCCTCGACTGGTACCACCGCACCCGCGAATCGCTGGCCGACCGGCTCGGCGTCGACCCCGGCCGGGCGCTGAACGCCGCGTACGAGCGGATCCTGCGCGGCGAGCCGGTGCCCGAGACCCCCGCACCGGTGGCCGCACCCGCACCTGCACCCGCACTCGTCGCCGTACCCGCGGCCGCTCCGCCCGTCGGGTACGTGATCCCGAAGCCCGCCGGCCCACCCGCGATCGAGAACCTCCCCGCCATCGACCTGCTGCCGCGCGCCCCGCGCGGCTTCCACGGCCGCGACGCCGAACTCGCCACCCTGGCCGACGCGGTGCGCGGCGGCCCCGACGGTGCGATCGCGCTGATCACCGGACCCGCCGGGGTCGGCAAGACCGCCCTCGCCCTGCACTGGGCGCACCGCAACGCCGGACGCTTCCCCGACGGCCTGCTGTTCGCCGATCTCGGCGGCTTCAGCGACCGGCCCGACCGCGACCTGGACGAGGTGGTCGCCGAATTCCTCGCCGCGCTCGGCGTCGCCCGCGAGGACCTGCCGGCCGGCACCACCGCCCGCAGCGCGCTGTACCGGCGGATCACCACCGGCCGCCGCCTGCTGGTGGTGGTCGACAACGCCCGGGACACCGCCCAGGTCCGGCCGCTGCTGCCGGCCGGCGCCGACTCCGTCGCCGTGGTCACCAGCCGCAACCGGATGCTGGGCCTGGTCGCCGCCGAACTCGCCCGCCCGCTGCCGCTCGCCGTGCTCGGCCCCGAGGAGTCCACCGCGCTGCTCGCCCGGGTCCTCGGCCCCGCCCGGATCGCTGCCGAACCCGACGCCGCCCGGGAACTCGCCCGGCTCTGCGACGGTCTGCCGCTGGCCCTGCGGATCGCCGCCGCCAAGGTCGCCGCCGACCCGCGCCGCGGCCTCGGCGCGATCACCGCACAGCTCCGCCACGAACAGCGCCGGCTCGGCCACCTGGCCGCCGAGGAGATCAGCGTGGCCAGCGCGCTGCGCATCTCCTACGAGCAACTCCCGCCCGCCACCGCCCGGTTGTTCCGCGCGCTGGGCTTCCACCCCGGCCCGGTGATCGACGCGTACACCGCCGCGGCGCTCGGCGACCTGGAACCGACGGCCGCCGCCGAGGCACTGGAGCAGCTGGCCGCCACCCATCTGGTCACCGAGACCGACGGCGGCCGCTACACCCTGCACGACCTGGTGTGGCTGTACGCCCGCGACCTGAGCAGCCGCAGCCACCCCGCCGAGCAGCGCCTCGCCCGGGAGCGCCTCGCCGACCAGTACCTGTACACCGGCCTGGCCGCCGTGCAGATCGCCGAACCCGGCAGCAAGCCCTGCTGCGAGCCCCCGGCGGGCAGCCACCGGCCGCGCGCCGTCGCCGAGTTCGAGAACGCCGACGAGGCGATCCACTGGCTCGGCGCGCACCGCGAGACCCTCGCCCACGTGATCGCCGGGGCCTCGCCGGAACGGGTCTGGCGACTCGTCCTCACCCAGTGGCCGCTGATCCTGCGGCGGCTGCGCGACGGCTGGGTGTCCCAGCTGGAACACGCCCTGGACGCCACCCTGGAGTGCGGCGACCTGGACGGCGAGAGCCAGGTCCGTGCCATGCTCGGCTGGGTGCTGGTCTCCAACCGCCGCCTGCCCGAGGCCGTCACCTGCCTGGCTCCGGCCGCCGAACTCGCCGCCCGGGCCGGCAACCAGGTCGGCCGGTCCGTCGCCCTGGTCAACCTGGCCGCCGTCCAGGCCGAGCTCGGAGACAACGCCGCGGCCGGCGCCAACCTCACCCAGGCCCTGGAGATCGCCCTCGCCATCGGCCACACCCACACCGTCACCCTCGCCCTCCAGCACCTGGCCCGCCACCTGCTGGTCACCGGCCGCCCCGCGCAGGCCATCGAACGGGCGCTGTACGGACTGGAGTTGATGAAGGACCAGATCCCGTCCTCGCGCCGGGTCCTGCTGCACACCAGTTGCGGCGAGGCGCTCTCCGCCCTCGGCCGCCACGCCGAGGCCCACAGCCGCCTCCAGGAGGGGCTCGCCGAGGCCGAGCGGATCGGCCACGACGAGGCCACCGCCGAGGTGCTCAGCGCCCTTGCCGCCGCCGAGGACGCCGCCGGACAGGCCCAGGCGGCCTCCGCCCACCGGCGACGGGCGGCGGAACTCGGCTCACCCTGAGCCGAGTTCGGCCCTGCTCCGGGGCCTCCCGCCGGCGGGCGACACCGACGCGTTAGTGAGGCGCAAGCGGAAGGCAAACCGCTGCCGCCAGGATGAACACGTGCGGCAGCCGCAGGTGCGCGGGATTGCCCGTGGCACCGCGTTCGGCCCCTCGCTCACCCGGTCGCCCGGGTCCCCCCTGCAACGGTTCGCACCGTCGGGGAGCAGGAATCGGGAGAGGGCGGGACGAGATGGCCGGCGACGGCGTGAACATCGACCTGGACGAGGTCCAGGCGGCAGCCAAGACGATCGCAGCGCTGCTGGAGGAAATGCAGGGCCCCTTTGCCCAGTTGGAAGCCCACATCAACATGGTCGCGGACTCCGTGTACGGGACCGACCTGCTGGGCAAGGCGCTGACCGGCGGAAGTTCCTCGGTCGGCGGGTTCAACAAGCACCAGAAGGACGTGCTGGCGGGCATCAAGTTGCTGCTCTCCAACGCCACCACGATGGGCGCCAACCTGCAGACGATGGCCGCCCGCCACCAGGCCAACGACGAGAGCCACGCCAGCGAGCTCAGCCGGATCACCACCGGCGACGGCACCCCGCTGACTCCGACCACGCCGGCCGTGTCCCCGTCGCCCACGCCCACGCCCACGCCGGCCCCCGCGCCTGCCCCTGCTCCCGCCCCGGCGCCGCAGCCGGACCCCGCGGGCTACCACACCCAGGACGGGCCGTCCCTGGACTACAACAAGCCCAAGCCGCCGGAGCCGCACGGCCCGGTCGGCGGCGGCCCCGGCCGCAACCTGATCTGACGCACGCCGCCCGACCGCACCACGGCGGCTGATCCGGTGTCAGCCGCCGCTCCCACCATTCGAGAGAGCTTCCCCGCCATGATCGAGCTGCCGGCCGACCTCGCCGATGTACTCAAGACCGTGCGGAAGAACGAGAACGGTTCGGACATCTCGTTCCCCGACGGCAACGAGGACCTGATCGCCGACCTCGCCGTCGCCTGGGACAAGTGGAACCAGATCGCGGACACCCACATCCGCGGCATCGCCCAGGCCGCCCAGCGCGCCATGTCCTGCATGTCCGGTTCGGCCGCCGACAGCTTCCAGCAGTACCTGCAGAAGTTCGCCGGCGGAGACGCCTCGCACGTCGCCACCACCGTCAAGGCCGGCACCGACATCGCGAACGGCCTGCACGGCGCGCACCAGGCGATGATCGACACCAAGAACGAGATCATCCGGGAACTCGACTACGCCAAGACCTACATGGCGCAGAACCCGGCGGGCAAGAAAGACGACATCGCCAACTCCGAGGGCATCAAGCAGGCCGCCAGCCTGTACCACCAGTACGTGGGCGGAGTCAGCTCCCAGGTCGACGGCATCCTGCGCAACAACGCCAACCACATCGCCGACATGAACGGCATCGGCAAGACCTGCACCCTCAACGGCGGCGGTGGCGGCGGTGGCGGTGCGGGCGCCGGTGGCGGAACGGGCCTCGGAATCGACGGCGCGGGTGGCGGGCCCGGCGGCGCGGACGGGGCCGGCGGCGGTGGCGACGGTGCGGGCGCCGGGGCCGGTGGCGGCGCGGGCGGCGGTGCCGGGGGAGGCGCCGGGGGCGGCGCGGGCGGTGGCGCGGGCGGCCACGGCGGGCCGAAGACGCCCAGCATCATGAAGCCGTTCACGCCGCCGCCCATCAGTCACATCCCCGACCTGACCTCGGGCAACAACCACCCGCCGACCTTCACCCCCCTCCCGGTCAGCCCGAAGGGCTCGCTCAACCTGGCCGGCCTCGGCGACCTGGGCTCCGCCGGCACCGGCCTCGGCCTCGGCGGCTCCGGCCTCGGCGGGAGCGGCGGCCTCTCCGCGTTCGGCGGCGGTGCGGGCGGCGGTCTCGGCGGTGGCGGCCTCGGCGGCGGCGGGGCGTTCGGCGGCGCGGGCGGGATGAGCGCGGGCTCCTTCGGCAACGCGATGGGCGCGATGGGCCGGGCCGGCGGCGCGCTGGCCGGATCGGGCGCCGCCGGCGGCATGCGCGGCGGCGGTGGGGCCGGTGGCGCCCGCGGCGGGGCGGGCGCCGGTGCCCGTGGGGCGGCGGCCGGTGGCGTCGGCGGAGCCCACGGCGGCGGCATGGGCGGCGCCGGACGCGGCGGCAAGGGCGAGAAGAAGGGCGCCAACCGCTTCCTCGGCCCCACCCGCTTCGGCGCGGACGGCACGGAGGAGGAGGCGCTGCTGCACGACAGCGGCATCCTCGGCCAGGCCGGCGAGGTCGACCCGCGCGACCGCAACTGGCAGCGCGCGCGCCGCCGTTGGATGGACGACGCCCGCGCCGAGGGCGTCCTCACCGCACCCGAGCCGGAGCCCGTGGCGGCCGCCGAAGCGACGGCCGGGGCCCCCGCGAGCGAACAGGCCGTCCTCAACCAGCTGGCCGGCGTCCTGCTCGGCACCCCCGCGCCCGGCGAGGGCGCGGAGGCCGGGGCCGGTACCGGGACGACGGCGGTCGCGACCTCTGGGGAGGCGGTGACGCCTCGTCAGGAGAGCGTGGCGGCGTCGTCGAGCTCGTCCGGGTCGACCGGGTCGTCCGGTGAGTCCAAGGCGGGAGCGGACGCCGAGTACCTGGAGCGTGCGCGCAGTGCCGCCGTCCGGCGTGGGCACGGCGAGGTCGCGGGGACGGCGGCCACGCCGGCGACTCCGGCGGGCGGGGCGGCTCCCGCCGCTGCCGCTGCCGCTGGCGCGAAGCCGACCCCGATCCGGGAGGAGGGCGGCTACCAGGTCCCCAGCCCCTTCCTGCGCGCCGCACTCACCCGCCTGGCCGCCCCCGCAGCGGACTGACCGCAACCGCCCCCTCCGCGCCGATCCGCACCCACTAAGGAACCTCCATGAGCAACGACGTGCCCTGGTTCGCACTCGACCCCGACGTCGAACCCGCGCACACCGTGCGCATCCCCGAAGGTGAGCGGATCGGCGTGGAGGCGCCGATGTTCGGCGACGCCGCGCGGGTGGGCTGGCTGGAGCCGGATGTGATGCCTGCTCAGCGGTTTGATGGTGGTGTGCCGGTGTCGGAGGCGGCGCGGGTGGGGTGGGCGGATCCGGATGTGGTGCCTGCGCAGCGGGTTGAGGGGCATTCGCCGTTTACGGAGGCGGCGCAGGTCGGGCGGTTCGAGCCGGATGTGATGCCCGCGCAGCGGATCGACGGTGGTTCGCCGATCTCGGAGGCGGCGAAGGCCGGATGGCTCGCACCGGACGAGATGCCCGCGTACCGGGTCGGGACGACTGTCGGGGAACCGATGGAGACGGCGCGGTTGAAGGCGTCGGAGGGTGTGCCGTTGGGTGACACGTTCCCGGCGATGCCTGCTGAGACGGCGCG
>NZ_BMRI01000001.1:547473-554401 GCF_014648555.1 Kitasatospora griseola | reverse complement strand
CACAGCGCCGATGGTACTGCAGGGGGGACCCTGTGGGAGAGTAGGACGCCGCCGAACAATTCTTCAGAAGAAGCCCCTCGCCTTTACGGCGGGGGGCTTTTTCGCATTCCCGGGCAGCAGGCGAACAAGTCCGAGGCTGTTGCCGGGTGCTTCGGTGCACGGCACACTGTGGCGTCATGGTCGTGGAGCAGGACGAGGGGGCCGGCGGCAGAGCCGGCCGGGGCGGCGACGACTTTCGAGTGTTCTACGAGGCCGCGTACGGTCAACTGGTCGCGCACTTGTATGCGCTGACGGGTGATCTGGGTGAGGCGCAGGATGCTGCCCAGGAGGCGTTCGTCCGGGCGTGGAACCACTGGGGGCGGCTGGTGTCGCACGAGAACCCGGTGGCGTGGGTCCGGCTGACGGGGCAGCGGATCGCGATCAGTCGCTGGCGGCGGGCGCGGACGGCGTTGCAGAGCTGGATCCGGCACGGGGACGCGAGTTCGCCGGTTCCGGGGCCGGGGCCGGAGACGGTGGCCTTGGTGGAGGCGCTGCGGAAGCTGCCGGAGGCGCAGCGCTCGGCGCTGGTGTGGCATCACATGGGGGGTCGTTCGGTGGCGGAGATCGCCGCGGACGAAGGGGTGCCGGTCGGGACGGTCAAGGCGCGGTTGCATCGTGGGCGGCAGGCGTTGGCGGTGCTGCTGGGGGAAGAGCCGGCGGCGGTCGCGGAGGAGCCGACGGTCGCGCCGCTGCGGTCGGCTCCGGCGGCTGCCGCGGGTGAACGGGCTGCGGGGAAAGCGGAGTTGACGGGGGTCGGCGAGGGTGACGGGGAGCCGGTGGCGATGCGGTTGACGGAGGCTCGGGTGCGAGTGGCGGATTCGCATGTCTAGACCCGAGGCGGAGACGCCGGGGCCGGTGGCGGAGGACCGTCCGGCGATCGGCGCGGCGCGGCTGGACGCGATGTTCGACGGGTTGCGGCGCGAGGTGGTGCTGGGAGTGTCGGCGCCGCCGAGTGCGGAGGTGGTGCGTCGCGGGATGAGGCGTCGTCGCCGTCGGGCGGGTGCAGTGGCGGTGGCGGGGGTGCTGGGCGTCGCGGTGCTGTGGTCCGTGGCGGCGGTGGTGCCGGCGCCGACGGGGCACGGGGTGGCCGGCTATCCGGTGCCTCCGACGGCTGCGGCGCCGCGGCCGACGGTGGATCTGCCGTTCCCGGAGCCGCGGTTGTCGGGGCCGCCGTCGGTGGACGGGGCGGCGCAGTGGGCGTCGTTGGAGTCGGCCGATGCCGCGGTGCGGGCACTGGTGCTGGATGCGTCGCGGCTGCCGAGCGTGCTGGGCGGGTACGGCCCGTGGACGGTGCCTCAGCCGGAGGGCCCGTCCGCGTCCGGTTCGCCGGCGCAGCCCACCGCGCCGGCTTCGCCCGCAGGCGGCAACTCCGCGGGAACCGGCGGCACTTCACCGTCCGGACGTCCGTCCGGAAGTCCGTCCGGGAGCCCCTCCGGCCCTGCCGCAAGCCCATCGGGAGGCGTGACCGGATCCCCGGGTGCGGGCTCGTTCGCGGACGGCTGTGTGTCGCGGCTGGTCCGTACGGCGGGCGCCGAGCAGTTGTGGGGGCAGCAGTACGTGGACGCCGGTCACCCGGAGGCGTCGGCGCTGCAGGTGGTGATGCGGTTCGGGTCGCCGCTGGCGGCGGAGTACCAGGCGACCCGGCTGATGCGGGGCGGGGAGTGCGTGAGTTCGGGGGCGGGCTGGACGGTGGAGCAACAGGTCGGTGCGGTGGTGTCGTTGGGGGTTCGGCAGCCGGTGGCGTACGCGGAGGAGGTGGCGGTGCACATCAGCGGGACGATGGTGGCGGTGCTGACGGTGCGTCGCGGTGGGCGGGGGGTGACGCCGGCGGCGGGGTTGTCGGATCCGTTCCGGGCCTCGGCGGAGGAGTTCCTGCAGCTGCGGGCGTCCGATCCCGGGGTCGGCTGAGGCTCGCGCGGGAGCGGAACGGCCGGGTGGGGCGAGGTGGCCGGGCGGTGTTCGGAGGGTTTCGAAAAAAGTCCGCGAACCGATGCAACCGGGCTGCTGCGGGCCGCGTTGGTGTGGTGAGGTCGCTGCCGATCGGGGTGGTGGCCTACGGGGGTACGCCTGGTCGGGTGGTCGGGGCAGAACAGGGGACTGCCCCGCCCGCCCGGCCGGGTGTCGGACCGGAACGCAGGCCGTGGTGAGCGGTGGCTCCGGCGGCCGGAGGGGAACGCGGTGGGGGCTGAGACGGTGGGGGTGCCGGCGGTGTCGGAGCCCGAGGGGCTGGACGAGCTGCGCAGGCGGGCGGTCGCGGCGGGGCCGCCGCCGGTCGAGGGCATGGTGGTGTGCGAGAACCTGATGCGGATCCACCGTTCCGAGGGCGTCGAGGTGCAGGCCCTGCAGGGGCTCGATCTGACGGTCGAGGACGGCGAGTTGATCGCGGTGGTGGGCGCCTCGGGTTCCGGCAAGTCGACGTTGCTGGGGATCCTCGCGGGGCTGGACGTGCCGACGGCGGGCAGTGCCCGGGTGGCGGGGTACGACCTGCTGGCGATGGACAAGAAGGAGCGGTTGGCGTTCCGGCGCCGGACGGTGGGGTTCGTCTGGCAGCAGACGGCGCGGAATCTGTTGCCGTACCTGACGGCGGTGGAGAACGTGATGTTGCCGATGGGGTACGCGCGGGTGCCGCGACGGGATCGGCAGCGGCTGGCGGCGGACCTGCTGGGGATGCTGGGCATCGCGCACCTGGCGGGTCGTCGGCCGGCGGAGATGTCGGGCGGTGAGCAGCAGCGGGTGGCGATCGCGGTGGCGAACGCGAACTCGCCGGCGCTGCTGCTGGCGGACGAGCCGACGGGTGAGTTGGACAGCGCGACCAGCGAGGAGATCTTCGCGGCGCTGCGTTCGGTGAACGAGGAGTTGGGGGTGACGGTGCTGATCGTCACCCACGACCCGATGGTCGCTCAGGAGGTGCGGCGCACCGTGCGGATCCGCAACGGGCGGACCTCGACGGAGGTGCTGCGTCCGGAGCGGGGCGAGCCGGGGGTGGAGTACGCGGTGCTGGACCGGGTGGGCCGGTTGCAGTTGCCGCAGGACTTCACGGAGGCGTTGGGGCTGAGCCGCCGGGTGCGGCTGGCGTTGGAGGAGGACCACATCGGGGTGTGGCGTGCGGAGGGATCGGAGGTTCGCGGGTGACTGGCGCGATGGTGGTCGTGGAGGACGTGCACCGGACGTTCGGCGCGGGTGACCGGGCGGTGCACGCGGTGCGCGGGGTGTCGTTCACGGCGAAGGCCGGGGAGTTGACGGCGCTGCGGGGCCGGTCGGGGTCGGGGAAGACGACGCTGCTGAACCTGGTGGGCGGTCTGGACATGCCGTCGGCGGGGCGGATCAGCATCGCGGGGATGGACCTGTCGGGTCTGGACGAGTCGGGCCGGTTGGCGCTGCGGCGGGACCGGATCGGTTTCGTGTTCCAGTCGTTCGGGCTGATCTCGGTGCTGACGGCGGCGGAGAACGTCGGGGTGCCGATGCGGTTGCGCCGGGTGGCGGTGAAGGAGCGCGAGGAGCGGGTCCGGACGCTGCTGGCGCTGGTGGGCCTGGCCGATCACGCGGCGCAGCGGCCGACGGAGCTGTCGGGTGGTCAGCAGCAGCGGGTGGCGGTGGCGCGGGCGTTGGCGAACGAGCCGGCGCTGTTGATCGCGGACGAGCCGACCGGGCAGCTGGACTCGGACACCGGTCTGGCGATCATGGAGTTGCTGCGGGCGGTGGTGCGCAGCGAGGGCGTGACGGCGCTGGTGGCGACGCACGACCCGCAGCTCATGGACCTGGCGGACCGGGTGCTGGAGCTGCGGGACGGCAAGATCGTCGAGTAGCCGCGCGAAGGTCAGGTCCAGAGTTCGCGGACCTGGTCGGCGACCCGTCGGGCCTGGGTGCGGCCGGCCTCGGCGGCGGGGGCGCGGACGGTGGTGTCGAGCGGGTTGGCGCCGAAGGCGGCGAGCGCGTCCTCGTCGGGGGTGAGGGCGAGGGCGGCGCCGGTAGCCCGGAGCGTCTCCAGTTCGGTGGCGAGGTGGTGGTCGGTCATCGGCGCGATGACCAGGACGGTCTGCCGGCCGGCCATCAGGTCGGCGTTGGTGTAGCTGCGGATGCCGCCGTCCATGTAGCGGTGGCCGTCGATCTCGACGGTGGGCCAGATGCCGGGGATGGCGCAGCTGGCGGCGACGGCGTCGACCAGGGGGACGCCGCTGTGGCGGTCGAAGGTGCGGAGTTCGCCGGTGTCGGCGTCGACGGCGGTGAGGGTGAGCGGCCGGTCGGGCCAGTCGTGGGCGGGGAGCCGGCCGGCGATGACGTGGCGTCGTTCGGCGGCGGGGACGGTGTCGGCGTCCAGGGCGAGGCGGCCGAGGCGGCGGCGCAGTTCGGCGGGGTCGGTGATCTCGGCGAGCAGGGCGCCGTAGATTTCGAGGAAGGCGCCGAGGGTTTCGGTGGGCGGGACGATCTCGTGGTTCTGCCGGGCGGGGTCGGTCTGTCGGAGGTGGAGTTCGGCGAGCGGGAGGCCGGAGGCGAGTTGGCCGCCGACGGTGGCTCCGGCGGAGGTGCCGAGGATGTGGTCGGCGGTGCCGGGGAGGTCGAGGCCGGCTTCGGCGAGGCCGTGGAGCAGGCCGGTCTCCCAGGCGATGCCGGCGAGTCCGCCGCCGCCGAGTACGAGTCCGCGCATGTGGGTCCCCCTGGAGTCGATCGATTCGTTCGGCATTGTGGCGCAACGGGCGTCAAGAAGTTGACAATTCTTCAGCCAGGCCAGCCTGATCAGCGGATATTCCGATTGCAGGGCTTAATCTCGGGGGCATGGTGCACACGGGCCGCGGCCGGCTGCGGATCTACCTCGGGGCGGCCCCGGGCGTCGGCAAGACGTACGCCATGCTCGCCGAGGCGCACCGCCGACTCGAGCGCGGCGCGGACGTGGCGGTCGGATTCGTGGAGACCCACGGGCGCGCCCGCACCGCCGAACTGCTGGACGGCCTGGAGATCGTCCCGCGCCGCACCATGACCCATCGCGGCGCCGAGTTCACCGAACTCGACCTGGACGCGGTGCTGGACCGCGACCCCGCGGTGGTGCTGGTCGACGAGCTCGCCCACACCAACGTCCCCGGTTCGCGGCACGCCAAGCGCTGGCAGGATGTCGAGGAGCTGCTGGCGGCCGGGATCGACGTGATCTCCACCGTCAACATCCAGCACCTGGAGTCGCTCGGCGACGTGGTCGAGGGCATCACCGGCGTCCGCCAGCGGGAGACCGTGCCGGACGAGGTGGTCCGGCGCGCCGACCAGATCGAGCTGGTCGACATGTCGCCGCAGGCGCTGCGCCGCCGCCTGGCGCACGGCAACGTGTACGCGCCGGAGAAGGTGGACGCGGCGCTCGCCCACTACTTCCGGCCCGGCAACCTGACGGCGCTGCGCGAGCTGGCGCTGCTGTGGACGGCCGACCGGGTCGACGAGTACCTGCAGCGGTACCGGGCCGAGCAGGGCATCCAGGGCACCTGGCAGGCCCGGGAGCGGATCGTGGTCGGCCTGACCGGCGGCCCGGAGGGCGCCACACTGATCCGCCGGGCCGCCAGGATCGCGGCCCGCGGCAGCGCCGGCGAACTGCTGGCGGTGCACATCTCGCGCTCCGACGGCCTGTCGGGTTCCTCGCCGCAGACGCTGATCGAGCAGCGCGCGCTGGTGGAGAGCCTCGGCGGCAGCTTCCACTCGGTGCTCGGCGACGACCCGGCGGCCGGGCTGCTGGACTTCGCGCGCGGCGTCAACGCCACCCAGATCGTGATCGGCACCAGCCGCCGCAAGGTCTGGCAGTACGTGTACGGGCCGGGCGTCGGCTACACGGTGACCCGGGACTCCGGGGACATCGACGTCCACATGGTCAACCACGAGCACGCGGCGCGCGGCCGGGGCCGGATCCCGATCCGGAAGGTCACCGACCTGGGCCGGACCCGGACGGTGGCGGGCTGGCTGATCGGCGTGGCCGGGCCGCCGCTGCTGGCGCTGGTGCTGAGCCGGTTCCACGGGCAGGGGCTCTCCACCGACATGCTGCTGTTCCTGTCGCTGACGGTGTGCGCGGCGCTGGTCGGCGGGCTGTACCCGGCGATCGCCTCGGCGCTGGTCGGATCGACGGCGCTCAACTACTACTTCGCGCCCCCCATTCACGCCTTCACCATCGCGGAGCCGCAGAACATCCTGGCGGTGGCGATCTTCACCGCGGTCGGCATCGCGGTCGCCACCGTGGTCGACCTGGCCGCCCGGCGCAGCCATCAGGCGGCCCGTGCCCAGGCCGAGGCGCAGACCATGTCGGCGCTGGCCGGCACCGTGCTGCGCGGCGCCCCCACCGGCGAGGGGGTGCTGACGGCGCTGCTGGAGCAGGTCCGGGAGACCTTCCAGCAGGAGGCCGTGGCACTGGTCGAGCGCGCCGACCCGCACGCCCCCTGGCGCGCCGCCGCCGCGGTCGGCCCGCGCCCGCCCGCCGGTCCCGAGCAGGCGGACGTGGACGTGCCGGTCGGCGAGCGCCTCGCCCTGGTGCTGCGCGGCCGGGTGCTGCCCGCCGCGGACCGGCGGATGCTCGGCGCGTTCGCCAACCAGGCCGCCGTGCTGCTGGAGCGCCGCCGACTGGCCGGGGAGGCCGCCGCCGCCCGCCGCGAGGCCGAGGGCAACCGGATCCGCACCGCGCTGCTGGCCGCCGTCTCGCACGACCTGCGCACCCCGCTGGCCGGGATCAAGGCCGCCGTCACCTCGCTGCGCGCCGAGGACGTCGAGTGGGATCCGGAGGACGAGGCCGAGCTGCTGGCCGGCATCGAGTCCGGCGCGGACCGCCTCGATCATCTGATCAACAACCTGCTGGACATGAGCCGCCTGCAGACCGGCACCGTCACCCCGCTGCTGCAGCCCACCGACCTGGACGAGGTGGTGCCGTTCG
>NZ_BMRI01000001.1:535923-547440 GCF_014648555.1 Kitasatospora griseola | reverse complement strand
CACTCGGCGGCGTACCGCCCGGCAGCGTCCGGCTGGACGTGGCGGAGTCGCTGCCGATGGTGCGCGCCGACGCCGGGCTGCTGGAGCGGGTGCTGGCCAACCTGGTGGAGAACGCCGTCAAGTACGGCCCGCCCGGCAGCCCGGTGCTGGTCAAGGCGGACCTGCTGCCCCGCGACGGCCGGGTCGAGCTGCGCGTCGTCGACCGCGGCCCGGGCGTCCCCGAGGAGGCCCGGGAGCGGATCTTCGCCCCGTTCCAGCGCTACGGCGACGCCCCGCGCGGCACCGGCGTCGGCCTCGGCCTGGCGGTGGCCCGCGGCTTCGCCGAGGCGATGGGCGGCGCCGTCACCGCCGAGGACACCCCCGGCGGCGGGCTGACCATGGTGGTCTCCCTGCCCGCCGTCGACCTGCACGACCACGCTGACAACGGAAAGGCCGGTCCCGCATGACCCGGGTCCTCGTGGTGGACGACGAACCGCAGATCGTCCGCGCCCTGGTGATCAACCTCAAGGCCCGCAAGTACGAGGTGGACTCCGCGCACGACGGCGCGAGCGCCCTGGAACTGGCCGCCGCGCGCCATCCCGACGTGGTGGTTCTCGACCTCGGCCTGCCCGACATGGACGGCGTCGAGGTGATCCGCGGCCTGCGCGGCTGGACCCGGGTGCCGATCATCGTGCTGTCCGCCCGGCACGCCTCCGACGAGAAGGTCGAGGCACTGGACGCCGGCGCCGACGACTACGTCACCAAGCCGTTCGGCATGGACGAGCTGCTGGCCCGGATGCGGGCCGCGGTGCGCCGCGCCGAGCCGGTCACCGCCGAGGGCGAGCCGGTGGTCGCCACCGAGTCGTTCACCGTCGACCTGGCCGCCAAGAAGGTCAACCGTCAGGGCCACGACGTCCGACTCACCCCCACCGAATGGCACCTGCTGGAGGTGCTGGTGCGCAACTCCGGGCGGCTGGTCAGCCAGACCCAGCTGCTGCAGGAGGTGTGGGGCCCGGCCTACCGCAAGGAGACCAACTACCTGCGGGTCTACCTGGCGCAGCTGCGTCGGAAGCTGGAGGCCGACCCGTCGCACCCGCGCCACTTCATCACCGAACCGGGCATGGGCTACCGCTTCGAGCCGTGACCTGGACGTGACCGGGGCGTGACCGGCGCGGCCGGAGCTCTGCCGCCGGGCGGGGGTGAACCGGTACCCTTCCGGCATGAGTGGTGACAACATCGGCGACCAGCCGCAGGGCCGTTTCCGCCGCATGCTGAGTCGGCTGACGACCTCCTCGGAGGAGCTGGCGGCCGAGGAACTGCGGCAGGACACCGCCGAGGCGGGCTGCACCCCGATCGCCGCCTGCGGCGACCGTGAGATCGTCACGGTGGCCGGCACGCTGCGGACCGTCACGCTGCGCCCGCGCGCGGGTGTGCCCGCGCTGGAGGCCGAGCTGTTCGACGGCACGGAGGCGCTGGACGTGGTGTGGCTGGGCCGTCGCTCGATCGTGGGGATCGAGCCGGGCCGCCGCCTGATCGCCAGCGGCCGGATCGGCCACGCACGCGGGCGCCGCGTGCTCTTCAACCCCCGCTACGAGCTGCGTCCGGTGGGACACGGGAGCGAGTCCGCGTGAGCAACGAGGCCGAGGCGGTCAGGGTGGCCGCGCACGACCCCCAGGGCAGCGACGACGAGCGGGACGCCTCCAAGGAGGCGGCCGAGACGGTGCTGAAGGCGTTCGGCGGCGTCCGCGGCATGATCGACATGACGCTGCCCGGCCTGGTGTTCATCGTCGCCTTCAACATCACCCACAAGGTGCCGGTGGCCGCCTGGTCGGCGCTGGCCCTGTGCGCGGTGTTCGTGGTGGTCCGGCTGGCCCGCCGGGAGACCATCCAGCACGCCTTCTCCGGCGTGTTCGGCGTGGCGCTCGGCGCCTGGATCTCGATGAAGACCGGCAAGGCCGAGGACTTCTACCTGCCGGGTCTGCTGTGGAACGTCGGCTACTGCGTGGCGCTGGCGGTCTCCGCACTGGTGCGCTGGCCGATGATCGGACTGATGCTGGGCCCGATCACCGGCGAGATGTTCACCTGGCGCAAGCAGAACCCGGGCCGGCTCGCCGCCTACACCCGGGCGACCTGGGCCTGGGTGGTGATCATGGGCCTGAAGCCGATGATCCTGTTCCCGCTGTACTTCACCCACAACGTCAACCTGCTGGGCTGGCTGAAGGTCGCCCTCGGCATTCCGCCGATGCTGCTGGCGATGTACGTCACCTGGCAGATCCTGCTGAAGGCGCCGCCGCCGATCAAGGCGGAGCTGCCCGAGGACGAGGAAGAGCCGCAGAAGTAGACCTCGGATGCGACGAAGGGCCCGCGCGATGCGCGGGCCCTTCGTCGTACGGCGGGGCGGATCAGCCGGCGAGCAGCGTCTCCAGCTCCTCCTCGCGCTCCTGGGCGGCCACGAACAGCAGTTCGTCGCCGGCCTCCAGGGTGTCGCTGCCGCCGGGGACCAGCACCCGGCCCGCGCGGATGATGGTGACCAGCGCGGTGTCCACCGGCCAGGCCACGTCCGCGACCCGGGTGCCGACCAGGCCGGTGTCGGCGGCCAGGGTGAGCTCGACCAGGTTGGCGTTGCCCTGCGAGAAGCGCATCAGCCGGACCAGGTCGCCGACGCTCACGGCCTCCTCGACCAGCGCCGACATCAGGCGCGGGGTGGAGACGGCGACGTCCACGCCCCAGGACTCGTTGTACAGCCACTCGTTCTTCGGGTTGTTCACCCGGGCGACCACCCGGGGCACCCCGTACTCGGTCTTGGCGAGCAGCGAGACGACCAGGTTGACCTTGTCGTCACCGGTGGCGGCGATCACCACGTGGCAGCGCTGCAGGGCGGCCTCGTCCAGCGAGGTGATCTCGCAGGCGTCGGCGAGCAGCCACTCCGCCAGCGGGACCCGCTCCACCGAGATGGAGTTCGGGTTCTTGTCGATCAGCAGGACCTCGTGGCCGTTCTCCAGCAGCTCTCCGGCGATGGAACGGCCGACGGCACCGGCTCCGGCGATTGCGACGCGCATCAGTGACCAGCCTCCTCGGGGCCCTTGGCGAAGGCCGCCTCGACCGCGGTCAGTTCGTTGCGGCGCAGCATCACGTGCACCAGGTCGCCCTCCTGCACCACCATCTGCGGGGTGGGCAGCACGCCCTCGCCGACCCGCGTGACGAACGCCACCCGGACACCGGCGTCGGCCTCCAGCTCGGACAGGCGGTGGCCTATCCAGGCGGGGTTGAAGGCCACCTCGGCGAGCTGCACGGCGCCCGACGGGTCCTGCCAGACCGGCTCGGCGCCGCTGGGCAGCAGCCGGCGCAGCATCTGGTCGGCCGTCCAGCGGACGGTGGCGACGGTCGGGATGCCCAGGCGCTGGTAGACCTCGGCGCGGCGCGGGTCGTAGATGCGGGCCGCGACGTGCTCGACGCCGAAGTTCTCGCGGGCCACCCGGGCCGCGATGATGTTCGAGTTGTCACCGCTGGAGACGGCGGCGAAGGCGCCCGCCTCCTCGATTCCGGCTTCCCTCAGGGTGTCCTGGTCGAAGCCGACACCGGTGACCCGGCGGCCGTTGAAGCCCGCTCCGAGCCGACGGAAGGCGGTCGGGTCCTGGTCGATGACCGCGACCGAGTGGCCTTGTTTCTCGAGCGTTCTGGCGAGGGCGGACCCCACGCGCCCGCAGCCCATGATGACGATGTGCACGCGACTACCTCACCCGATCCGTTGGGGTCATGACCTGCGTAAACACCGCTCATCGTCCTTCCGTGCCCCCGATTGCGGGGGCGAGTTCTCGATCGCGCCTGTGATCCGACGCGAGGGGGCAACGAGGTGTTGCCCGCTAACCCGTATTCCGACACGCTAGCCGGTCCGCCGAACACAGTCGCGACCAAGGTGCCCCCGTGCGGCGTCGGTTGCCGCCGCGAGCCTTTAGCATTCCTTGCTGTGCCTATGCCTGCTGACCTACCGAAACGCATCCTGATCGGGCGTGCGCTGCGCAGCGACAAGCTGGGGGAGACGCTGCTCCCCAAGCGGATCGCGCTGCCGGTGTTCGCCTCGGACGCGCTCTCCTCCGTGGCGTACGCGCCCGAGGAGATCCTGCTCACGCTGTCGCTGGCCGGCGCCGGGGCGATCCACTTCTCCTGGCAGATCGGCGTCGTCGTCGCCATCGTGATGCTCGCGGTGGTCGCCTCGTACCGGCAGAACGTGTACGCGTACCCGAGCGGCGGCGGCGACTACGAGGTCGCCACCGTCAACCACGGGCCGAACTCCGGCCTGGTGGTGGCGAGTGCGCTGATGGTCGACTACATCCTGACCGTGGCGGTGTCCACCACCTCCGGCGTGGCCAACGTGGTGTCGGCGGTGCCGGCGTTGCGCGGGCACGAGATGGCGCTGTCGGTCTTCGTGGTCATCCTGCTGATGGGCATGAACCTGCGCGGTGTCCGCGAGTCCGGTTCCGCGTTCGCGGTGCCGACGTACGCGTTCATGGTGGGCGTGCTCGGCATGGTCGTCTACGGCATGGTGCGGCACTTCGGGTTCGGTGCGGCGCTGCCCGCGGAGAGCTCGGCGTACCACCTGGAGGCGACGCCCGGAAACGGGGCGCTGGGCGGGTTCGCGCTGGTGTTCCTGCTGCTCAAGGCGTTCTCGTCGGGCTGTGCGGCGCTGACCGGTGTGGAGGCCATCTCCAACGGCGTGCCGGCCTTCCGCAAGCCGAAGAGCAGGAACGCGGCGACCACGCTGCTGATGATGGCGTCCATCGCCGTCACGATGTTCATGGGCATCATCTACCTGGCGCACCTGACCGGGACGCAGATGGCCGAGAACCCTGCCGAGCAGCTGATCGGCGCGCCCGCGGACTACCACCAGAAGACCGTGCTGGCGCAGATCTCCGAGGCGGTGTTCTCCAACTTCACCCCGGGCTTCTACTTCGTCGCGGGCACCACCGGCCTGATCCTGGTGCTGGCCGCGAACACCGCGTTCAACGGCTTCCCGGTGCTCGGCTCGATCCTGGCCCAGGACCGCTACCTGCCGCGCCAGCTGCACACCCGCGGCGACCGGCTGGCGTTCTCCAACGGCATCGTGCTGCTGGCCGGCGCGGCGGTCCTGTTCATCGTGGCGTTCGGCGCCGACCCGAACCGGCTGATCCAGCTGTACATCGTCGGCGTGTTCGTGGCGTTCAACATGAGCCAGTCCGGCATGATCCGGCACTGGACCCGGCTGCTGAAGACCGAGACCGACCCGAAGAAGCGCGCCCGCATGCACCGCAGCCGGGCGATCAACACCTTCGGCCTGGTGATGACCATGGCCGTGCTGATCGTGGTGCTCGCCACCAAGATCGGCCACGCCTGGATCGCCATCGCGCTGATGGTGGTGCTGTTCGTGATGATGAAGGCGATCCGCCGGCACTACGACAGCGTCAACGCCGAGCTGAAGGCCGCCGAGGAGCCCGCGGACGTCGCCCCGCCGACCCGGGTGCACGCCGTCGTGCTGGTCTCCAAGCTGCACAAGCCCGCGCTGCGCGCCCTCGCCTACGCCCAGCTGTCCCGGGCGCACATCCTGGAAGCCGTCACCGTCAACGTCGACCCGGCCGACACCGCGGCACTGCGCAAGGAGTGGGACGAACGCGGCATCGAGGTGCCGCTGAAGGTCCTCGACTCGCCGTACCGCGAGATCACCGGCCCGGTGCTGGAGTACGTGAAGAACCTGCGCCGCGACAGCCCGCGCGACGTGGTCGCGGTCTACATCCCCGAGTACGTGGTCGGCCACTGGTACGAGCACCTGCTGCACAACCAGAGCGCGCTGCGGCTCAAGGGACGTCTGCTGTTCAAGCCCGGTGTGATGGTGACGTCCGTACCCTGGCAGTTGGAGTCCTCGGAGCGGCGCAAGGCGCCCAAGGCGTGGTCCGCGCCCGGCGCGGTGCGCCGCGGCGAGCCCCGTCCGCGACGCGGACAGGCTCCCGGGGAGTCCCGGGGCGGCAAGGACGACGCCGCGCCGCGCGACTAGCGGCGCAAGCCCGTCCGGCCTCCCGATGGCCTTCAATGGGCCCGTGGCGGATCGTTCCCGGTCCGCCACGGGCCGCCGTGTTCTCCACCGTCCGTCCCCCGTCTTTCGTATCGCGTAAGGAAGCGCCCCGTGACCCGCAACAACCCGCCCCGCTCCTCCGGTCGCCAGGGCCGCCCCGGCCGCACGTCCGGCGCCAAGCCCGGGCAGGTGGCGCACCCGCGCTGGAGCAGCCGGCCGTCCCGGCCCGAGGCCACCGACCGGGAGGGCAACACCGCCCGCAGCCTGCCGCCGGTGCCCGGCGAGCAGCGCCCCGCCGCCGAGCGGCCGGCGGTCGGGAAGCCGGCGGTCGAGAAGTCGGCCAAGGGCACGGCGAAGGGCGCCCAGGGCGCTCGGGACGGCAAGGGCGCCCAGGGCGCCGCGGCGAAGAAGGCCGAGCGGCAGGGCCGCAAGCCCGGCGCGGTGCGGGCGCCCAAGGCGGTGCGGCCGACCAAGCCGGTGCTGCGGCAGCCCTCCGGGGACCCGCTGGTCGGCGAGCGCTACGAGGTCGAGGTCGGGCCGGTCGCGCACGGCGGGCACTGCGTGGCCCGGCACGAGGGCCGAGTGCTGTTCGTCCGGCACGCGCTGCCCGGCGAGCGGGTGATCGCGCAGGTCACCGACGGCACCACCACCTCGCGGTTCCTGCGGGCGGACGCGGTGGAGGTGCTGGAGTCCGCCAAGGAGCGGATCGAGGCCCCCTGCCCGTTCTCCGGCCCCGGCAAGTGCGGCGGCTGCGACTGGCAGCACGTCACCCCCGGCGGGCAGCGCAAGCTCAAGGGCTCGGTGCTCACCGAGCAGCTCGCCAAGCTGGCCGGCCTCACTCCCGAGGAGGCCCACTGGGACGGCTCGGTCGAGCCGGTCGGCGGCAAGCTCCAGGCCGGCGAGGTCCCGGCCTGGCGTACCCGGGTGCAGTACGCCGTCGACGAGGACGGCACCATCGGGCTGCGCAAGCACCGCTCGCACGACATCCAGCCGATCGACCGCTGCCTGATCGCCGCGCCCGGCGTCACCGAACTCGGCATCGAGTCCCGCGACTGGACCGGCGTCGCCGCCGTCGACGCGATCGCGGCGTCCGGCTCCTCCGACCGGCAGGTGATCCTGCGGCCGCGGCCCGGCGAGCAGCTGCCGCTGGTCGAGCTCGACCGGGAGACCTCGATCGCCCGGATCGACGAGCAGGACCTGTTCCACCGCGTGCACGGCCGCACCTTCGTCCGCGAGCGCGCCGCCGGCCGCACCTGGCGGGTCTCCAACGGCGGCTTCTGGCAGATCCACCCCGAGGCCCCGGACACCCTGGTCGACGCCGTCCTCAGCGGCCTCGACCCGCAGTGGGGCGAGAACGCCCTCGACCTGTACTGCGGCGTCGGCCTGTTCGCCGGCGCGCTCGCCGAGCGGGTCGGCGAGGACGGTGCGGTGCTCGGCATCGAGTCCGGCAAGCAGGCCGTCGCGGACGCCCGGCACAACCTCGCCGCGCTGGAGAACGTCCGCATCGAGTGCGACAAGGTCGAGACCCTGCTGCCCCGCACCGGCATCACCTCCACCGACCTGATCGTCCTCGACCCGCCCCGGGCCGGCGCCGGCCGCGACACCGTCGCCCACCTCTGCTCGCTCTCCGCCCGCCGCATCGCCTACGTCGCCTGCGACCCCGCCGCGCTCTCCCGCGACCTGGCCTTCTTCCGCGAGGGCGGCTACCGCCCGGTCTCGCTGCGCGCCTTCGACCTGTTCCCGATGACCCACCACTTCGAGTGCGTGGCCATCCTGGAGCCGATCGCCGGCCGGCAGTAACCGATCCACTGTCGCAACGGGCGCGGGAGCCTCTCCCGCGCCCGTTCGGCGTTTCCGGGCGGGCGGCGCCCAGGCGTGAGGTGTCGGCGGGTCGGGCCCGGTGGCCGGTTTTCGTGGGGGCGCGGGCGGACAGGGTGGGGGAGCGGGGGTGCGGCCGGTTTGCGCCCTTGTTGTGCTAGCACCACGGCGCTAGCGTGAAGCATGGCCAAGAAGCAGCTGAACGTCAGGGTGGATGCGACCACCGCCGAGATGGCCCGCGAGCGGGCCGAACAGCAGGGGATCAGCATGAACCAGTACATCGAGCGTCTGGTCCAGCAGGACATGGGCGAGGCGGGGCGCAACTTCGTGGATGCCGCGGCGCAGTTCATGAAGGAGCACGAGGCGGCGTTCCTCGCCGAGTTCGGGTCGCCGAGCGAACTCCAGGACGTGCGCCGTTGAAACTTGAGGTCGACCTCTCGTGGCTGCTCATGACCGCCGAGCAGTACACGCCCGGTGACCCGCAGGTCACCGACTACGGATCGTTGCTCGCGGCGGTCACCAGGCACCAGGCCGAGATCTTCGACATCGCCGTCTACCCGGAGCCGCAGGACCGTGCGGCCGCGCTGATGCACCAGCTGATCCGGGTCCCCGCGCTGGAGCGCAACAACGAGCTGTTCGCCACCGCCGTGGCCTACGCGTACCTGGTGGCCAGCGGCTGCCGGGTGGCGACCACCGCGCGGGAGGTGCGCAGCCTGGCCCGGGCGATCCGGGAGGGCAAGCTCGGCATCACGGGTGTGGCGGAGCGGCTGGCGATGTGGGTGGTCGACGAGTCGGAGGAGGAAGAGGTCGGCGACGACGGCGAGGAATGAGCCGTCGGCAGGTCGGCGCAGGTGGGGTCAGGGGCAGGGAGAGCGACGAGGCGTCCGCAGCCGGGATACCCTCGACGTTCCCCCGGCCCCTGACGATCCCGCGAGGATGCGACCGAGTTGCTGCAGGACATCGAGCCCTATCTGGTCTGCCCGCACTGTGCCCGCCCACTGACCCTGGACGGTCGTACCCTGCGCTGCCCGCAGGGCCACAGCTTCGACCAGGCCCGGCAGGGCTACGTCAGCCTGCTGGCCGGTGACGCGAAGGCGGGCACCGCCGACACCGCGGAGATGGTCGCCGCCCGCAGCGAGTTCCTGGCGGCCGGCCACTACCGGCCGCTGGAGCAGGCGCTGGCCGAGGCCGCCGCCGACGTCGCGGCGGACACCGGCCTGGTGGCCGACCTGGGCGCGGGCACCGGCCACTACCTGGCGCGGGTGCTCCAGGCGCGGCCCGGCGCGGCCGGCGCGGCCCTCGACCTGTCGAAGTACGCGCTGCGGCGCGCCGCGAAGGCGCACCCGAGGATCGGCGCCGTGGTGTGCGACGCCTGGCGCCCGCTGCCGCTGCGGGACGGTGCGGCGGACGTGCTGCTGAACGTGTTCGCGCCGCGCAACGGACCGGAGATGCGCCGGGTGCTGCGCCCGGGCGGGCGGCTGCTGGTGGCCGCGCCGACCTCCCGTCACCTGCGGGAACTGGTGGGCGCGCTGGGCCTGCTGTCGGTGGACGAGGACAAGGACCGGCGGATCGAGGAGAAGCTCGGCCCCTGGTTCGCGCCGGTGGGGCGCACCGAGGTGGAGTTCACGCTGCGGCTGTCGCGGGCGGACGCGGCCGCGGTGGTCGGGATGGGCCCGAGCGCCTGGCACACCGACCCGGCCGCGCTGGCCGCCGCGCTGGACGCGCTGCCGCAGCCGGTGGAGGTCACCGGTTCGGTGCGGATCACCGCGTACGGGTGACACTTCGCCGGAGGCCCGGGGACGGTTGGGACTCGAAGGGGTGAAAGGCCGTCAGGAGAGACGTTTCTCCAGCTCACTGCGGGCCTAGAGTGCTCGGAGTGACCAGCGAAGCCCCCTTGGCCCCGCCTCCGGTCGGCCCGCCCGACCGCTCCTCCGTCCAGTCGGGCGGACGCCCGCCCGCGGAGCCCGCCCCTCTGGTGAAGCGCCCCACCGTCGAGGAACTGCGGCTGACGTCCTTCAAGTCCTACCGGCGCGCCACCCTGCCGCTGTCGCCGCTGACCGTCCTGCACGGCCCGTCCGGGGCGGGCAAGTCCAACGCGTTGGACGCCCTCGCCGTGCTCTCCCGGCTCGCCCTCGGCGAGGAGATCAAGCCCTCGCTGGACGGCATCGGCGGGATCGGCGGCCCGCTCGCCGTCCCGGTGCGCGGCGGGCTGGTCGGCTGCGTGCCGCACGGGCGCAACGCGATCATCCTGGGCTGCACCGTGCGCTCCGGCGTCGGGCCGGTCCGGCTCGAAGTGGTGGTGCGCACCGACGAACGCGTCCGGATCGCCCGCGAGTGGCTCACCCTGGACGGCCGGACCCTGATGGAGACCGGCGAGCAGGACCTCGCCCGCGGCCGGGTCAACGTCACCTGGCACAACGACTCCCGGCAGGGCGACATCCGCGCACCGCTGTCCAGCAGCAGCCTGATCACCGCCCAACTGCCGCTGCGGGTGGCCGGATCGTCCAACGGCGAACGCAAGGTCCTGGCCGCCTCCGAACAACTGCTCACCGCACTGCGCGAGGTGTTCGCCCTGCACCCGGTGCCCGCCGCGATGCGCGGCTGGGCCCGGCCCGAACCACAGGCCAGGCTGCTCGGCACCGCCGCCAACATCTCCGCCGTCCTCGGCCGCCTCGAACACGAATGCCAGCGCCGCTGGGCCCGGCTGCTGCGCACCGTCCAGGCCGCCGCCCCGCACCCGCTGCTCGGCCTGGACGTCGCCCGGCGCGGCGACGGCGCGCAGCAGCGGCTGATCGCCGTCTTCGACGAGGGCGTGCTCGGCCGGACCGGCGCCGACCAGGCCTCCGACGGCATGCTGCGGCTGCTCGCCTTCGCCGCCGTCCTGCTCACCGGCGCCGACGTCATCGACGTCGACCCGGCCGCCGAAGTCCCCGACGCGCACCGGCAGTTGGTGCTGCTCGCCGAGGACCTCGGGGCCGGCCTGGCGGCCGAGCAGGTCGCCGCGCTGCTGCGGCTGGCCCGCGAAGTCACCGGCAAGGGCGACATCCGGCTGCTCGCCACCCTTCAGGAACCCGGTCCGGCGCTCGGCCTGGACGGCGTCGAACTGGTCGAGTGCCGCCGCGATCCGGCCACCGGCCACAGCCTGCTGCGGCGCACCGAACCCGCCGCCCGGGTGCCCGTCCAGGGCGCGGTCCGCGACGGCTCCGCAGTGGTAGACCTGGGGGAATGAACGACGATCTCACGGTGCCCGAACTCCAGCGGCGACTGGCTGGGTTCGCGGCCGCCAGGAACTGGCAACCGTTCCACACCCCGAAGAACCTGGCCTCGGCGCTGAGCGTCGAGGCCGGTGAACTGCTGGAGATCTTCCAGTGGTTGACGCCCGAACAGGCCGCCGCGGTGATGACGGACCCGGACACGGCGCACCGCGTCCGGGACGAGGTCGCCGACGTGCTGGCCTACCTGCTGCAGCTGTGCACGGTGCTGGAGGTGGACCCGCTGCGGGCGCTCGCGGAGAAGATCGAGCGCAACGAGAGCCGGTTCCCGGCGGCCTGACGCGGTTCCCGGGTGGGGCGGCTGTCGGTTGAGGTGGTGCCCGTTCCGGACGGTTCCGGCTGAGGTGCCTCCTGTTCGGGGCGGTTCCCGGCGGGCGGAGAAATCATCCGGTTTTCCCTCCTACG
>NZ_BMRI01000001.1:533674-535761 GCF_014648555.1 Kitasatospora griseola | reverse complement strand
CCGACGGCGGCGGCGAACGAGGGGAGCGCTGCACCGTGGAGGCACTGCGACTGATCAAGACCGTCCGGCACGCCCTGGTCGAGTCCCGGGCGACCGGAGACATCCTGCACCAGGCCTGGCAGTCCGGGCTGCTCACCGAGGCGGTCGGGGCCCGGATCGGCGACCACGACGGCGAGGAGTTCGCCACCCTCGGGCAACTGCTCTCGGAGGCCGGCTCGCACGCCGCGAGCTGCCTGCGACCGCCGCCCGATCGCAGCCGCTACGGGCCCGGCGGCGTGCTGGGCAGCGGGCCGGGCGACTGGTCCGGGCCACCGCTCGTGGAGCGGCTCACCGAACTCGGCGAGCTGGAACCGGTGCTGACGGAGCTCGCCGGGCTGCTGGCGGAGGCCGGCGAGAGCCTGGTGGTGCTGGCCTGCGGAGCGGAGACCGAGAGCCTGTACTGGGCCTGCATCGACGGGCTCGACGCGAACTCCGAATGCCGTGATCTGGTCGCCGAGTTGCTGCGCGAGCAGCGACGGACGACGGTGCCCGACGGGGCGTCACCGGAGGGCGGGGAAGCCGCGCAGGACGCGGACGATCCGGCGGACACGGCGGCACTGATGGCAGCGGCGGCGCTCCCGGAGCCGGAGGAGGAGAGTGCGGCGCCGGGCGGGGCCCGGCGGGAGGAGCCGAGGCTCGTGGTCCCGCTGGGCCCGCCGGTTCCGGCGGCGCGCGCTCAGGCGCGGGCCGAGTCGTCCGGCTCGCTCGTGGGTGCGGTGTCCCGCAGGTCGGAGTCGAGTCCGGCCAGGTCGGTGTTGATCGAGGCGAGCAGCTCCTGCATCTGCTCCAGCAGCGACTTGGTGGTGACGGGCGCGCCGTCCGTGGGGGTGCCCGGGGTGGGCGGCTCGGTCCAGGGCTCGGACATGAGAGGGCCCCTTCAGCTCGGTGGTGCGGGGTGAAGCGCCGGGGGTCGACGCCGCCGGTCCAACGAGCCCCCGCCGCGCGCGGTCACCCCGGACCACCCGTAGCGGTCCAACCCCGCAGCCCGGTCAGCCCCAGGGGTGAGCCGAGTTTGCGAGCCCGGCCCCCGCTCGGCTACGGCGCCGAGCGGGGGCGCGGAGAACTCCGCGGGCAGCCGTCGGACGGCTGCCGGGCAGCCGCGGCCGCGGCTGCTGGAACGTGACCTGAAGGAGGTCAGTTGTGCGAGTGCAGATCCGCGTTCAGGCCGCCCCACGAACCGCTGCGGGCGATCACCTCGACCGCGCCGGACTGCGAGTTGCGGCGGAACAGCAGGTTGTCCTGGCCGGACAGCTCCACGGCCTTCGCCACCGTGCCGTCCGGGGCAGTGACCCGGGTGCCGGCGGTGACGTACAGGCCCGCCTCCACCACGCAGTCGTTGCCCAGCGAGATGCCGATGCCCGCGTTGGCGCCCAGCAGGCAGCGCTCGCCCACCGAGACGACCTGCTTGCCGCCGCCGGACAGGGTGCCCATGATCGAGGCGCCGCCACCGATGTCGCTGTGGTCGCCGACCACCACGCCCGCGCTGATCCGGCCCTCCACCATCGAGGTGCCGAGGGTGCCGGCGTTGAAGTTGACGAAGCCCTCGTGCATCACGGTGGTGCCCTCGGCCAGGTGCGCGCCGAGGCGGACCCGGTCGGCGTGCGCGATGCGCACCCCGCTCGGCGCCACGTAGTCGGTCATCCGCGGGAACTTGTCGATGCCGTACACGGCGAGCTGCCCGCCCTGGGCACGCACCGCCAGCCGGGCCTGCTCGACGTTGCCCACCGGCACCGGGCCGATCGACGTCCAGGCGACGTTCGCCAGCAGGCCGAAGACGCCGTCCAGGTTCTGGCCGTGCGGCTTCACCAGCCGGGAGGAGAGCAGGTGCAGGCGCAGGTAGACGTCGTGCGCGTCCAGCGGCTTCTCGTCCAGCGAGGAGATCACGGTGCGCACCGCCACCACCTCGACGCCGCGCCGCGCGTCGGCGCGCAGCGCCTCGGCGGCGCCGGGGCCGAGCGCCTGCTCGGCCTCCTCGGCGCTCAGTCGGACGGTGCCCGACGGGCCGGGGGCGGCGGCCAGCTCGGGCGCGGGGAACCAGGTGTCGAGGA
>NZ_BMRI01000001.1:464850-533641 GCF_014648555.1 Kitasatospora griseola | reverse complement strand
CGGTGCCGTCGGCGGCGATGGTCGCCAGGCCGGCGGCCACCGCACCGCTTGCGGAAGTGGAGGTCTCAGCAGTCACATCCCGCACGTTAACCAATCAGGGCAAGGGCTGACCAACACGCTCACCGGACGGACAAAACCTGATGCCCGGAAACCGGCCCAACAGCCATACTCGGCCGGGTGTTCGTATCCATCTCCACCACCGGCACTGCCGAGAATCCTGCCTCCGACCTGGGCTTCCTCCTGCACAAGCACCCTGACAAGGTGCAGCGGTTCACCACCGCGCACGGCACCGCGCACGTCTTCTACCCCGAGTCCGGGGAGCAAACGTGCACCGCCGCGCTGCTGCTGGAGATCGACCCCGCGGCGCTGCTGCGCCACGGCCGCGGCAAGGGTCGCTCCGGGTCGCCCGACCTGGCCCTCGCCGAGTACGTCAACGACCGGCCGTACGCCGCGTCCTCGCTGCTCGCGGTGGCGCTGCGCACGGTGTTCCGGTCCGCGATGAAGGGCGAGTGCCCGCACCGCCCCGAGCTGCCCGGCCGGGCCATGCCGCTGCAGATCGTGCTGCCCTCCGTCCCGGTGGCGGGCGGCGGACCGGAGCTGGTGGACCGACTGTTCGCGCCGCTGGGCTGGCAGGTCGGAGCGACGCCCGTCCCGCTGGACGAGTCCTTCCCCGAGTGGGGCGACTCCCGGTACGTGCGACTCGAACTCACCGGCACCCTGCGGCTCGCCGACGCCCTGCAGCACCTGTACGTGCTGCTGCCGGTGCTGGACGGAGCCAAGCACTACTGGGTCGCGCCCGACGAGGTCGACAAGCTGCTGGCGGCCGGCCAGGGCTGGCTCGCCGACCACCCCGAACGCGCCCTGATCACCCGCCGCTACCTGTCCCGCCGCTGGTCGCTGACCCGGCTCGCGATGGAACGCCTCGCCCTGGCTCGCCTGGCCGAGGCCGACGACCGCGAGGCCGAGGAAATCGACAACGCTGTCCCCGACACTCCGGAGGAGGTGACTGCCACCGACCTGACCACCGACCCGTCCATCGACTCGGGTGCCGTTCTTTCGGCCGACGCCGCTGCGACTCCGGTACATCCGGTACAGGGGTTGCCGACCACAGAGCCGGAGTCGATACCGGAGTCGGATCCGGGCCGTTCCACCGTCTCCGGTGCCGGCACCGAGGGCGAGGCCGACGGCGAGGGCGCCGGGCGCGGCGAGTCGCTGGCGGCTCAGCGGCGCACCGCGATCCTGGCCGCGCTGGCTCGCACCGGTGCCGCCCGGGTGCTCGACCTGGGCTGCGGCCAGGGCGAGTTGGTGGGCGCGCTGCTCAAGGAGTCGCGGGTGACCGAAGTGCTCGGTGTGGACGTGTCCTCCCGGGCGCTGACGATCGCCGCCCGCCGACTGCGGCTGGACCGGATGCCGGAGCGCCTGGCGAGCCGGGTTCGGCTGGTCCAGGGCGCGCTGACGTACACCGATGCCCGGCTGAAGGGCTACGACGCGGCGGTGCTGTGCGAGGTGATCGAGCACCTCGACCTGCCCCGGCTGCCCGCGCTGGAGTACGCCGTGTTCGGTGCGGCCCGGCCGGCCGCGGTCGTGGTCACCACCCCGAACGCGGAGTACAACGTGCGCTGGGAGACCCTGCCCGCCGGACACCTGCGGCACGGCGACCACCGGTTCGAGTGGAACCGCGCCGAGTTCACCGCCTGGGCGGAGCAGGTGGCCGACAGCTTCGGCTACACGGTCGCGTTCGAGCCGGTCGGCCCGGTCGACCCGGAGGTCGGCGCGCCCACCCAGCTCGCACACTTCCGCCTCACCGAGCCCGCTCCGACCACCGCCGAAACCGCAGGAACGACCGCCACCACCGACCGCGCCACCACTATCGACAACACCATCACCGACCCCACCGCCACCGACCGCACGACCGCCACCGACCGCACCGACGCCCCGTCGAACGACCTCGCCCCGGAAGGGAGCGCCCACCGATGACCACCGAAACCCTGGAGGCCGGCACCCCCACCGGCCGGCGCCTCCCCGTCACCGACGTCTCGCTGGTGGTGCTGATCGGCAGCACCGGCGCCGGAAAGTCGAGCTTTGCCAGGAAGCACTTCCTGCCCACCCAGGTGATCTCGTCGGACTCCTGCCGGGGGCTGGTCTCCGACGACGAGAACGATCAGTCCGCCTCGGCCGACGCCTTCGACGTGCTGCACTACATCGTCGGCAAGCGGCTCGCGGCCGGCCGGCTCACCGTGGTCGACGCCACCAACGTGCAGCAGCACGCCAGGCGTGCGCTGATCGCACTGGCCCGGGAGCACCACGTGCTGCCGATCGCGATCGTGCTGGACGTGCCCGCCGAGGTGTGCGCCGAACGCAACCGGGCCCGGCCGGACCGGCAGCTGCCGGCCCACGTGATCCCCCGCCACCAGCGCGACCTGCGGCGCTCGTTGCGCGGCCTGGAGCGCGAGGGCTTCCGCAAGGTGCACGTGCTGCGCGGGGTCGAGGAGATCGAGCACGCCGAGATCGTCCCGGAGAAGCGGTACAACGACCTGCGGCACCTGACCGGCCCGTTCGACATCATCGGTGACATCCACGGCTGCCGCTCCGAGCTGGAGACCCTGCTCGGCCGGCTCGGCTACACGATCACCCGCGACGAAGCGGGCCGCCCGATTGACGCGGCCCACCCGGACGGCCGGACCGCCGTGTTCGTCGGCGACCTGGTCGACCGCGGCCCGGACAGCCCGGGCGTGCTGCGCCTGGTGATGGGCATGGTCGCGGCCGGCCACGCACTCTGCGTGCCCGGAAACCACGAGAACAAGCTCGGCCGCTGGATGGACGGCCGCAAGGTCACCGTTTCGCACGGCCTGCAGGAGACGATCGATCAGCTGTCCGGCGAGAGCGAGGAGTTCCGCGCCCAGGTGCGGGCGTTCATGCGCGGCCTGGTCAGCCACTACCTGCTGGACGGCGGCGAGCTGGTGGTCTGCCACGCCGGTCTGCCGGAGAAGCTCCACGGCCGGGCCTCCGGCCGGGTCCGCTCGCACGCGCTGTACGGCGAGACCACCGGCGAGACCGACGAGTACGGCCTGCCGGTGCGCTACCCATGGGCCGAGGAGTACCGCGGCCGCGCCATGGTGGTCTACGGCCACACTCCGGTGCCGGTGGCGAGCTTCCTCAACAACACCATCTGCCTGGACACCGGCTGCGTCTTCGGCGGCAACCTCACCGCGCTGCGCTACCCGGAGCGGGAGATCGTCGGCGTGCCCGCCGAACAGGAGTGGTACGAGCCGGTCCGCCCGCTGCGCGCGGACGCGCCCGGCGGCCGGGAGGGCCGTCCGCTGGACCTCGCCGACGTGGCCGGCCGCCGCGTGGTGGAGACCGCCACCCTCGGCAACGTCTCCGTCCGGGAGGAGAACGCCGCCGCCGCGCTGGAGGTGATGAGCCGCTTCGCGCTCGACCCGCGGCTGCTCGCCTACCTGCCGCCGACCATGGCGCCCTCGCCGACCTCCCGTCGCGAAGGCTTCCTGGAACACCCCGAGGAGGCGTTCTTCGCCTACCGGCACGACGGGGTGCGGCAGGTGATCTGCGAGGAGAAGCACATGGGCTCCCGCGCCGTCGTCCTGGTCGCCCGCGACGACACCGCGCTGGACAAGCGCTTCGGCCTGCCCGGCCGGGGCGCGATCTGGACCAGGACCGGCCGCGCCTTCCTGTCCGACGAGCAGCTCACCGACGCGATACTCGACCGGCTGCGGGGCGCCGCCGAGCAGTCCGGCCTGTTCGACGAACTCGACACCGACTGGCTGCTGCTGGACGCCGAGCTGATGCCGTGGTCGCTGAAGGCCGTCGAGCTGCTGCGTCGCCAGTACGCCGCGGTCGGCGCGGCCGCCGGCGCCGCGCTGCCCGTCGCGCTCGACGCCCTCGCCCGGGCCGCCGCCCGCGGCCTGGACGTGGTGGAGCTGACGGACCGCCAGCAGCAGCGCGCCGCCGACGCGCTGGCCTTCACCGAGGCGTACCGGCGCTACTGCTGGCCGACCGAGGGCCTCGACGGCATCCGGCTGGCCCCGTTCCAGCTGCTCGCCGCCGAGGGCGCCAACCTGGCGCTGCGCCCGCACACCGAGCACCTCGACCTGATCGACCGCCTGGTGGACGCCGACCACCGGCTCGCGGCGGAGGCCGACGGCGTCACTCCGGTGCTGCACCGCACCGGGCGGATGCTGGTCGACACCGAGGACGAGTCCTCGGTGGCCGCCGCCGTCGCCTGGTGGGAGGAGCTGACCGGTGCGGGCGGCGAGGGCATGGTGGTCAAGCCAGTCGAGGCGCTGCACCGCGAGAGCAACGGGCGGCCGGTCCAGCCCGGGCTGAAGGTCCGCGGCCGTGAGTACCTGCGGATCATCTACGGCCCGGACTACACCCAGCAGCTGGACCGACTGCGGCAGCGCTCGCTGGCCCACAAGCGCTCGCTCGCCCTGCGCGAGTACGCGCTCGGCCTGGAGGCGCTGGACCGGCTGGCGGCCGGCGAGCCGCTCTGGCGGGTGCACGAGGCGGTGTTCGCGGTGCTGGCCCTGGAGTCCGAGCCGGTCGACCCCCGTCTCTGACACCACCCGAGGGGAGTCCCGCTCCCGACCGCGCCCGGGGCGGACGGTTCGCCGTCTACCCCCGGGCCCGGTCGCCCGCCCCGGGTCCGCCGTTTCGCTGCCGGCCTCGCTGTCCCGCTGCTGTCCTCGCCGTCCCGCCGTCCGCCGTCTTGGGCAGGCTCAGCAGCCTCGATGTGCATGATTATTCGATGACTCGTATACACTTCCTACTTCGGCCCATTGACTGACCCAGGAGACGGGTATGGCGTTCAACCTCCGGAACAGGCACTTCCTCAAGGAGATCGACTTCACTCCCCAGGAGTTCCGTCACCTGGTCGACCTCTCCGCGCAGCTCAAGGCCGCCAAGTACGCCGGTACCGAGCAGCCGCGGCTGCGGGGCAAGAACATCGCGCTGATCTTCGCCAAGACCTCCACCCGCACCCGCTGCGCGTTCGAGGTGGCGGCCCACGACCAGGGCGCGTCCACCACCTACCTGGACCCGGCGGGGTCGCAGATGGGCCACAAGGAGTCGATCAAGGACACCGCCCGGGTGCTGGGCCGGATGTTCGACGGCATCGAGTACCGGGGCGACGGCCAGGAGATCGTCGAGGAGCTGGCCGCCCACGCCGGCGTCCCGGTCTGGAACGGCCTGACCGACGAGTGGCACCCCACCCAGATGCTGGCCGACGTGCTCACCATCCAGGAGCACTCCACCAAGCCGCTGAGCGAGACCACCCTGGTCTACCTCGGCGACGCCCGCTCCAACATGGGCAACTCGCTGCTGGTCACCGGCGCGCTGCTGGGCATGGACATCCGGATCGTCACCCCGGCGCAGCTGTGGCCGTCGGAGGAAGTTCAGAAGGCCGCCCACACGCTGGCCGAGGCCAGCGGCGCCATGATCACGCTGACCGAGGACGTGGCGGCGGGCGTGGCCGGCGCGGACTTCCTGTACACCGACGTCTGGGTGTCGATGGGCGAGCCCAAGGAGGTCTGGGCCGAACGGATCGCCCTGCTGAAGCCCTACCAGGTCTCGATGGACACGGTGCGCGCCACCGGCAACCCGGCGGTCAAGTTCATGCACTGCCTGCCCGCCTACCACGACCTCGGCACCGAGATCGGCCGGCAGATGTTCGAACTCACCGGCATGGCCGAACTGGAGTGCACCGACGAGCTCTTCGAGTCGCCGCACTCCGTGGTCTTCGACCAGGCCGAGAACCGCCTGCACACCATCAAGGCCGTGATGGTGGCGACCCTCGGCTCCTGACGCTCCCGGCCCCCCGGCTCCGAGGCGCCCGCTCCCGAGGCCGGTCCCGCCACCCGGTCCCGCCGCCCGCTCCGAGGCCCTGGCCGCCGGGCGCTCGTTTCCGGGCGCGGGTTCAGAAGTCGACGTCCACGCAGCCCACCCGGTCGGTGGGCGCGTGGGCTCCGGCGTCGGGGCCGGCGTGCAGCACCAGCGAGTGCGCCTCGTCGTGCCGGAACGTCCAGGGGACGGTCGCCGAGGCGTCGCCGCCCCCGCCGGGGTCGGTGCGCACCGTCATCCGGACTTCGTTGTCCGCGGCGTCCGAGCCCGTCGTGTGCTGGTAGTGCGGTCCGGACGCCGCGGGGTCGGTGGCGCAGTGGCCCGTGTGCACGTGCGCCGGGAACTCGTGCGAGCCGGCCACCTCGGCGAGTTCCACCGCGACGGTCGTCCGGCCCGCCTCCCGGTGGACGGTGACCCGCACCTGCGCGCCGTACGGCACCAGGTCGGGCGCGTGGGTGATCGCCTTGGCGGGGACGATGCCGTTCGCCCGGTCGAACTGGGCGTCCACCACCTGGTCGGGGACGGCCGCGGCGGGCGTCCCGCCGGGGCCGACGATTTCGGGCGGCCCGATCGGCAGCAGGGTGAGCGGCACCAGCAGTGCACCGGCGGCGGAGGACAGGGGCATCGCGGACCTTCCGACGGACCGTCAGGGAACACCGCCCACCGTGGCCGCCGCCCGCCCCGTCACGCACGTCGCCGTGCCGCAGCACCGCCCGCAGTCACCCGTACGAGAACGCCCGGTCGGGCCCGGCCCGGCAGCCCTTGTCGGACCGGGCGGGCCGGAGACCGGCCGGCCGACCGACCGCCCGTCCGCCCGGCTCAGCCGGCGGCGGTGATGCCGCGGATCTCGCAGCGCGGCCCGCTGGCGCGCATCAGTCGCAGGTCGGCGGTGATCAGCGGGGCGCCGCAGTGTTCGGCGACCGCGACGTAGGCGGCGTCGTCCGGGGTCAGGTTGTCCTTGAGTTCCCAGATCCGGCCGAGCAGCGGCGCGATCTCCATCTTCCGGATCGTCAGCTCCGGCAGTCGTTGGGCGATCCGGGCCGCCTGCTCGGCGGTCACCTCCTTGGCGAGGTAGAGCCCGCGCAGCGACTGCATCACCTCGATCAGCACGTGTTCGGGCGCGACCCAGTCGGGGTCGGCGGCCAGTGCGGCCCGGGCTGCGGCCCCTCGCGGGCCCTGGTCGGCGAGCGAGAGCACCACCGCGGAAGCGTCCACCACGATCACCCGCCCACGGTAGCCCGCGCGCACCGCGGCCCGGCACCGGGGTGCCCGACGACGGATCCGGCCCGCCGATCAGGTCCCGCACGGCTGCCTACTGCACGGTCACCGCGCGGTCCCGCTCGACGGCGCGTCGGAGCGGGTGTCCTTGGCCGGTTCCTGCACCACCGAACTCGGCCGGCCCGTCGAACTCGGCCGGCCCGTCGGGCTCCTGCCGAGGTCGGGCGTCGGCTGCGCGCCGAGGTCTGCGGGCTCCTCCCGTGCGACGAGGGCCGACCAGTCCGGGTCGGTCGTCCAGCGCGTGATGTTCTGCCAGGTCACCAGCGGCGCGTTCCCGTCGGCGCCGGTGGCGACCAGGGTGACCAGCAATCCGTCGCCCCGCCGCAGCTCCGCCACGTAGCTGAGCTGCCCGGCCTCGTCGTTTCTGGTGACGGCGATCCCGGTGCCGCCGGCGCCGGCGAGAATCGCGCACTTCTCGCCGACGGGGCGGGTGGCGCAGTCGAGGCGGTCGGACGGCCACGGCGAGCGGCCGTCGGTCGGGGCCGTCAGCTGGATCCTGAGGGTGCCGGTGCGGTCGTCGCCGAGGCTGTGCAGGCCGGCCAGGAAGACGGTCTGCACCTCTGCGTCGGAGGTGGAGCGGCGGCCGTCCCAGGTGTCGACGACCAGCATCGGGCCGAGCAGCTTGCCCAGCAGGGCCCGGGCGTTGAAGCCGTTCACCGGCACCAGGCCCGACGGCAGGGTCGACTGCGGCGTGGGAACGGGGGGCATCGATCCGCCGGCACCGGGGGAGACGGAGAGGGCGGGCGGGGCGGGGCGCAGCAGCAGTCCGCCGCCGAGGGCCAGGCCGGCGACCGCGAGGACCGTCCCGGCGAGCGCGGCCCGCCGTCGCAGCCGGATGGCCCGGCCTTCGGCGGTGGCTCCGGCGACGAGCAGGCCGAGGTCGGGCACGGCGTCGCCGACCGCCCGTTCGAAGACGTCGCTCAGCTCCTGCTCGGGCATCGGGGCGTTCTCGCTTTCTGACGGCGCATCGGTCGGTTCGGCGGGCCGGTCGGCCGGACGGTTCTCCGCAGGGGCGGCGGGGCCCGGCTGGCGGGGGCGGGGCGGAGGTCCGGTCACGGGACGAGGGTGTGCAGCTGCGGGGCGAGCTGGCGGCGCAGCCGGGTGAGGGCGCGCAGCGCGCGGACCCGGACGGTGCCGGGGGCGAGCTGGAGTTCCGCGGCGGTCTCTTCGACGCTGCGGTCCTCCCAGTAGCGCAGTACCAGGACGGCCCGGTCCTTGGGCGGCAGTTCGGCGAGGGCGGCGAGCAGGGCGACGCGCAGTGCGGGGTCGGTGTCGGGGGCGGCCTGTTCGGGGAGCAGGTCGAGGCCGGGCAGTTCGCTGCTGCGGCGCAGCCGGCGGTGCGAGAGGTAGCAGCGCAGCAGCACGGTGCGGGCGTAGGCGACGGGGTTGTCGGCCTGCCTGACCCGGCCCCAGGAGGCGTAGATGCGGGCGAGCGCGGTCTGGGTGAGGTCCTCGGCGAGGTGCCAGTCGCCGCACAGCAGCAGGGCGGTGCGGAACAGCGCGGTGCCGCGGGCGTGCGCGAACTCCTCGAACTCGCGCCGCTCCTCGGCCCTTCGCCGCCCCACCGCCATCCGCACCCCTCGTCACGTGCCGGGTTCCGGCGGCGCTGCGGGCTGGACGCGGAGCCGCTCGGTCATGAGGACAGATGCGCCGGGGCTGCGGTTGCGTTACAGGATGTGCCGGTGAAGTTTGGACGGAGCCATGCACTATGGTTTATCTCGACATCGAGATACATTCGGCGTTAGACTTTATCTTGACGTCAAGATACTTGCCGAGAGGCGCAGGCCCCGCGTCCGGCGGGCCTTCCATCATCGGCTCGGTGGGCCGGCGGCCGTCAGGTTAGCCAAGCCTTACCTTATCACCGGGTGGACCAAGAAGGAGTCAGTCGTGTCCGCGAACAGCTTCGACGCCCGCAGCTCGCTGCAGGTGGGCGACGAGTCGTACGAGATCTTCAAGCTCTCCGCCGTCGAGGGTTCCGAGCGGCTGCCGTACAGCCTCAAGGTCCTGCTGGAGAACCTGCTCCGCACCGAGGACGGCGCCAACATCACCGCCGACCACATCCGCGCGCTGGGCGGCTGGGACCCGACGGCCGAGCCGTCCGAGGAGATCCAGTTCACCCCGGCCCGCGTGATCATGCAGGACTTCACCGGCGTGCCCTGCGTGGTCGACCTGGCCACCATGCGCGAGGCCGTGAAGGAGCTGGGCGGCGACCCGTCCAAGATCAACCCGCTGGCGCCGGCCGAGCTGGTCATCGACCACTCCGTCATCGCCGACAAGTTCGGCACCCCGGACGCCTTCGTCCAGAACGTCGAGATCGAGTACGGCCGCAACAAGGAGCGCTACCAGTTCCTGCGCTGGGGCCAGACCGCGTTCGACGAGTTCAAGGTCGTCCCGCCGGGCACCGGCATCGTCCACCAGGTGAACATCGAGCACCTGGCCCGCACCGTCATGGTCCGCAACGGCCAGGCGTACCCGGACACCTGCGTCGGCACCGACTCGCACACCACCATGGTCAACGGCCTGGGCGTGCTGGGCTGGGGCGTCGGCGGCATCGAGGCCGAGGCCGCGATGCTCGGCCAGCCGGTCTCGATGCTGATCCCGCGCGTGGTCGGCTTCAAGCTCAACGGCCAGCTGCCCGCCGGCACCACCGCCACCGACCTGGTGCTCACCATCACCGAGATGCTGCGCAAGCACGGTGTGGTCGGCAAGTTCGTCGAGTTCTACGGCGAGGGCGTCACCTCGATCCCGCTGGCGAACCGCGCCACCATCGGCAACATGTCGCCGGAGTTCGGCTCGACCTGTGCGATCTTCCCGATCGACGCCGAGACCATCAACTACCTGAAGCTCACCGGCCGCGACGCGCAGCAGCTCGCCCTGGTCGAGGCGTACGCCAAGGAGCAGGGCCTCTGGCACGACCCGTCGGTCGAGCCGGTCTACTCCGAGTACCTGGAGCTGGACGTCTCCACCGTCGTCCCGTCGATCTCCGGCCCGAAGCGCCCGCAGGACCGGGTGATCCTGGCCGAGGCCGCCGAGAAGTTCGCCGAGGCGCTGCCGACCTACTCCGCCGAGGCCTCGAAGCCGACCGCGGTCACCGCGGCCGACGGCTCGACCTACGCGATCGACAACGGCGCGGTCGTGATCGCCTCGATCACCTCCTGCACCAACACCTCCAACCCCTCCGTCATGCTGGGCGCCGCCCTGCTGGCGAAGAAGGCCGTGGAGAAGGGCCTCACGGTCAAGCCGTGGGTCAAGACCACCCTGGCGCCCGGCTCCAAGGTCGTCATGGACTACTACGAGAAGGCCGGCCTGCTCCCGTACATGGAGAAGCTGGGCTTCAACCTGGTCGGCTACGGCTGCGTCACCTGCATCGGCAACTCGGGCCCGCTGCCCGAGGAGGTCTCCGCCGCGGTGAACGAGTCCGACCTCGCGGTCGTCTCGGTGCTCTCCGGCAACCGCAACTTCGAGGGCCGGATCAACCCGGACGTCAAGATGAACTACCTGGCGTCCCCGCCGCTGGTGGTCGCCTACGCCCTCGCCGGCAACATGAACATCGACCTGACCAAGGACGCGCTGGGCCAGGACGCCGACGGCAACGACGTCTTCCTCGCCGACATCTGGCCGTCCGAGCAGGAGGTCGCCAACGCGGTCGCCGGCTCGATCGACGAGGCCATGTTCGACAAGGGCTACCAGGACGTCTTCGCCGGCGACCACCGCTGGCAGTCGCTCCCGGTCCCGACCGGCAACACCTTCGAGTGGGACGCCGAGTCGACCTACGTCCGGAAGCCCCCGTACTTCGAGGGCATGGCCAAGACCCCGAGCCCGGTGACGGACATCGCCGGCGCCCGCGTGCTGGCCAAGCTGGGCGACTCGGTCACCACCGACCACATCTCCCCGGCCGGCAACATCAAGCCGGGCACCCCGGCGGCGCAGTACCTCACCGAGCACGGTGTGGAGAAGCGTGACTTCAACTCCTACGGCTCGCGCCGTGGCAACCACGAGGTCATGATCCGCGGCACCTTCGCCAACATCCGCCTGCGCAACCAGATCGCGCCGGGCACCGAGGGCGGCTACACCCGCGACTTCACCCAGGCTGACGCGCCGGTGTCGTTCATCTACGACGCCTCGCAGAACTACCAGGCCGCGGGCATCCCGCTGGTGGTCCTGGCCGGCAAGGAGTACGGCTCCGGCTCGTCCCGCGACTGGGCGGCCAAGGGCACCGCGCTGCTCGGCGTCAAGGCCGTCATCGCCGAGTCCTACGAGCGCATCCACCGCTCCAACCTGATCGGCATGGGCGTCCTGCCGCTGCAGTTCCCGGCCGGCCAGAACGCCGACTCGCTGGGCCTGACCGGCGAGGAGACCTTCGAGTTCACCGGTGTCACCGAGCTGAACGAGGGTCGTACCCCGAAGACCGTCAAGGTCAAGGCCGGTGCTGTCGAGTTCGACGCGGTGGTGCGCATCGACACCCCCGGTGAGGCGGACTACTACCGCAACGGCGGCATCCTGCAGTACGTGCTGCGCAGCCTGATCGGCTGACAAGGCGTCACCGAAGAGCCGCACTGCCCCGCGAGGGGCGGTGCGGCTCTTTGCCATTTCTTGGAGGAATCCCGGCCATCCCCTTGTGCGGCGCCCGCAGGGTGGACTAGACCTCTCCATCAGCACTTGGTCCATACCAATTGACGCTGAATCGGAGAGATTCACGGAATGACCACCAGACGAACCTCCGCACTCCTCGCCGCCGCGACCATCGGCGCCCTGCTCGTCTCCCCGGCCACCGCGCAGGCCCAGGAGAAGGGCCACCGGCTGAACGGCCAGCGGGTCGGCTACTTCACCCAGTGGGGCATCTACAGCGGGTTCTCCGCCAAGAAGGTCCAGGACAGCGGCCAGGCCGGCCGGCTGACCGTGATCAACTACGCCTTCGGCAACGTCTCCGCCGACGGCTCCTGCTTCGAGGCGAACGCGGCCGGGGTGGGCGACGCCTGGGCCGACTACCAGCGCCCGGTGGGCGCCGAGGAGTCGGTGGACGGCGTGGCGGACGCCCCGGGCCAGGCGCTCAAGGGCAACTTCAACCAGCTGCGCAAGCTGAAGGCGAAGAACCCGCAGCTGCGCGCGGTGATCTCGCTGGGCGGCTGGAGCTGGTCCAAGCACTTCTCGGACGCGGCGCTCACCGACGCCTCCCGGAAGAAGTTCGTCTCCTCCTGCATCGACCTGTACCTCAAGGGCAACCTGCCGCAGCTGGGCTCGGCCGAGGGCGGCGCGGGCGCGGGCGCCGGCGTGTTCGACGGCATCGACATCGACTGGGAGTACCCGGGCAGCCCGGGCGACGAGGGCAACGTGGTGCGTCCCGAGGACGGGCGGAACTTCACCCTGCTGATGCAGGAGTTCCGCACCCAGCTGGACGCGCTGTCCGGCAGGAAGGGCCCGCACTACCTGCTCACCGCGGCGGTGCCGGCCGGCGAGTCCGCGGTCGACAAGTTCGAGATCGACAAGGTCGCCAGGTCGGTGGACTGGCTGAACCTGATGGCTTACGAGCTGCACGGCCCGTGGGAGACCAAGGGCCCGACCAACCACGAGTCGAACCTGTACTCCGACCCGAACGACCCCACCGGGCTGCAGCTGAGCGTGGACCGGCTGGTCGGCGCCTACACGGACCGCGGCCTGCCGTCGAAGAAGGCCGTGGTGGGCGTCCCGCTCTACGGCTTCGGCTGGACGGGCGTGCCGGGCGGTCCGCGGGGCAGCGGCCTGTACCAGTCGGCCACCGGGCTGGCCCGCGGCGGCACCCTGTCCTACAAGCAGATCAAGGAGCTGCCCGGCACGGTCCACAACGACCGGGCGCACGGGGCGAGCTGGAAGTTCGACGGCACCGACTTCTGGACGTACGACACCCCGGAGCTGGCCACCCGCAAGGCCCGCTACGTCCGGGAGAACGACCTGGGCGGGGTGATGGTCTGGTCGCTGGACGGCGACGATGCCCAGGGCGGCATGATCGCCGCGCTGGACAAGGGGCTTCGGGACGACTGAGGATAACTGAGGGTTCGTCAGGCGCTCACCGATGCGCGGCTTCGTCGTCACGGTTCTCGAACCGTAATGCGCGAAGCTGCGCATTTCTATGTTCAAACGAACATTTGCGCGCTAGATTCGCGCTCATGGCTGGCGCGGACACGTAATGTGCAGGGTCCCTGCACATTGCACATGCTGCACCGCCGACAACGCTTTGACTGTCAGGTTTGTTATCAGACCGGCGGCCTATTGCTGTCAGATGAACAGTGGACTATACCTTTGCGCATCATCACACAGCCTCTGACCGGCATCTTCGCCGCTGGGCACCTTTCGGGCCAAGGAAGTTGACGTGACGTCAGCTTCGGCTCACATCTTCTGGAACTGAGGGGTTAGGGCACGCATGGGCTCTGCAACTGAGTACAACCGCCGCGACCTGTTCAAGCGCGCGGCCGCGATCACCGTCCTGGCGGCCGGCAGCAGCTCGCTGCTCGCGGCCTGCGCCGGCGGTACCGGGAGCTCCGACAAGGGCACCAAGGCGGCCGGCGGCTACAACTTGAGCGACGCCAAGAACCCGTTCGGGGTGAAGGACGCCGACGGTCTTGAGGTCTTCATCTTCGACGGCGGCTACGGCAACGAGTACGCCAAGGCGTTCGAGGCGATCTACTCGAAGCAGTTCCCGGGTGCGAAGATCAACCACCAGGCCGACAAGGACGTCACCGGCAAGCTGCAGCCGCGCTTCAACGCCGGCTCCCCGCCGGACGTCATCGACGACTCGGGCGCCAAGCAGATGAAGCTGGACGTCCTCGCGGACTCCAACCAGCTCACCGACCTGGCCCCGCTGCTGGACGCGCCGTACATCGACGACCCGTCGAAGAAGATCCGCGACGTGCTGATGCCCGGCACGATCGACTCCGGCACGGTCAAGGGCAAGGTCTACAACCTGTCCTACGTGTACACCGTGTTCGGCTGGTGGTACTCCGGCAAGCTGTTCAAGGACAACGGCTGGACCGCGCCGAAGACCTGGGCCGAGTTCATCACCCTGTGCGAGCAGATCAAGGCCAAGGGCATCGCCCCGGTCGCGCACCAGGGCAAGTACCCGTACTACATCAACGTCGTCATGATGGACATGATCGCCAAGCAGGGCGGCCTGGACCTCATGAAGCGGATCGACTCCCTCGACGCCGCCGCGTGGGACGACCCGGCCGTGAAGACCGTGCTCGACGCGTTCTACCAGATCGTCGACAAGGACTTCCTGCTCCCCGGCACCAACGGCATGACCCACACCGAGTCGCAGACGGCGTGGAACCAGTACAAGGCCGCGTTCATCCCGTCCGGCTCCTGGCTGGAGAACGAGCAGCTGCCGACCACCCCGGCCGACTTCGACATGAAGTTCCTGCCGATGCCGTCGCTGCCCGGCGACAAGCTGCCCTTCGAGGCCATCCGGGCCGGCGCAGGCGAGCCGTTCATCGTCCCGTCGAAGGCCAAGAACGTGGCCGGCGGCCTGGAGTTCCTGCGGATGATGCTGACCAAGGAGGCCTCGGGCAAGTTCGCCCAGACCGCCAACAGCCTCACCTGCCTGAAGGACGGTGTCGGCCCGGAGGTCCAGCTGAAGCCGGGCACCGCCTCCACCGTGGTGGCACTGAAGGCCGCGGGCGACAAGACCTTCAACTTCCAGTACCCGAACACCGCTTCGAAGTTCGACGAGGACCTGCAGAACGCCTCGGGCGAGCTGATGGCCAAGCGCATCACTCCCGCCGAGTGGATCAAGCGCGCCAAGGAATCGGCCACCAAGAACAAGACCGCCTGATCGGTCACTCGATCAACGCACCGGGGGCATCGAGACGCCCCCGGTGCGTCTTCCTGACGGACAGGAGAAAGTGACCATGCGTCACGGCAAGTACCCCTTCATCGTGGGGTTCCTCTTCCTTCCGATCGTGCTGTACGTCGGCCTGGTGCTCTGGCCGTACCTGCAGACCTTCGGATACTCCCTGACCAACTGGTCCGGGGCGAGCCAGGAGATGGATTTCATCGGCCTGGACAACTACACGAGACTCCTCGATGACGAGGTCTTCGCCGGTGCCCTCTGGCACAACCTGCTGCTGCTGATCCTGCTGCCGGTCGTCACCATCCTGATCGCGCTGTTCTTCGCCTTCATGCTGAACGTCGGCGGCAAGGGCGGCACCGGCGGCGTGCAGGGCGTCAAGGGCGCGCCGTTCTACAAGGTCGTCTTCTTCTTCCCGCAGGTGCTGTCGATCGCCATCCTCGCCGTGCTCTGGGGCGCGGTGTACCGCACCGACCAGTCCGGCCTGGCCAACGGCATCCTGATCAAGCTCGGCCTGGCCACCGTGAACGACCCGGTGCAGTGGCTGTCCGACCCCGACCTGGTCATGTGGTGCGTGCTGGCGGTGCTGGTCTGGTCCGGCGTCGGCTTCTACCTGGTGCTGTTCTCGGCCGCCATGCAGGGCATCCCGAAGGACATCTACGAGGCCGCCCTGCTGGACGGCGCCAAGCGCGGCCAGACCTTCTTCAAGATCACCCTGCCGCTGCTCTGGGAGACCGTCCAGACCGCCTGGGTCTACCTGGCCATCGTCGCCATGGACGCCTTCGCGCTGGTCTCCTCGATCACTCCCGGCGCGTACTTCGGCGGTGGTCCCGACCACCACAGCGAGCTCATCTCGACCTACCTGATGCGCAGCTTCCTGCGCAACGGCGAGGCGGGCTACGCCTGTGCGATGGGTGTGGTGATCTTCTTCTTCACCCTCATTCTGACCATCGTCTCGCTGTGGGCCACCAAGCGCGACAAGATCGAGTACTGAGCGGGGACCGGACATGACCACTCTCGACAAGACCGCGAGCGTCCCCGGTCAGCGCGGCACCAAGCCCGAGCCGGGCAAGGACCAGCGCTTCGCCGACGGCGGCGGCGTACTGAACGTCTTCTCGCACGGCTTCCTGGCCGTCTGGGCCGTGCTGATCCTCCTGCCGCTGCTCTGGGTCGTCCTCGGCTCGTTCAAGACCGACGCGCAGATCAACGGCTCGGCCTGGAGCTGGCCGGCCCACTGGGGCTTCGACGCCTTCTCCCGCGCCTGGTCCAAGGGCATCGGCGGCTTCTTCGCCAACACCGTCATCGTGCTGCTGGGCTCCGTCACGCTGACCATGCTGCTCGGCTCGATGGCCGCCTACGTGCTGGCCCGCTACGAGTTCAAGGGCAACCGGTTCATCTACTACCTGTTCGTCGCGGGTTCGATGTTCCCGGTGTACCTGGCCCTGGTGCCGCTGTTCTTCATGGTCCGCAACCTCGGTGAGATCTCGCCGTACCTCGGCCTGAACAGCTACGCCGGCCTGATCCTGGTGTACGTCGCCTACTCGCTGCCGTTCACCGTGTTCTTCATGTACTCGTTCTTCCGCACCCTGCCGAGCGCGGTGCACGAGGCCGCGATGCTGGACGGCTGCTCGCACACCCGGACGTTCTTCCAGATCATGGTGCCGATGGCCAAGCCCGGCCTGATCAGCGTGGGCATCTTCAACGTGCTCGGCCAGTGGAACCAGTACATCCTGCCGGTCACCCTGATGCAGCCCACCACGGCCGGCGAGGCCGACCACTCGATGCTCGCCCAGGGCCTGGTCAACCTGGCCCTGCAGTCCGGCTACAAGAGCGACGCCCCGGCGCTGTTCGCCGGCATGACGATCGCGATGCTGCCGGTGCTGGTGGTGTACCTGTCCTTCCAGCGCCAGGTCCAGGCGGGTCTGACCTCCGCCACCCTCAAGTAGCGCCCGCCGTACGGCAGAAGGCCCGGCCCCCGTTCCAACTCGGAGCGGGGGCCGGGCCGTTGTGCGCGGGTGGGCTACTGGACGTCGCAGGCCTGGGCGCGCAGGGCGCGGTCCAGGTCGTCGCGGCACTCCAGCACCAGGCGGCGCAGCGCGGGCGCGGCGTCCTGGTGGGCGGTCAGCCAGGCGTCGGTGGCCGCCAGGGTCTCGGGCGTGGTCTGGTACTGCGGGAAGAAGCCGCCGACGATCCGCATCGCGATCTCGATCGAGCGGTCCGCCCAGATCGACTCCAGCATCGCGAAGTACGGCTCGGCGTAGCCGGCCGTCAGCTCGCGCTGCCCGGCCTGGCCGAAGCCGGCGATCTGCGCCTCGACCAGGGCGTTGGGCAGCTCGTCGGAGTCGACCACGGCGCTCCAGGCCGCGGCCTTGGCCTCCGGGGTGGGCAGCGCGGCCAGGCACTGGGTGTGCTGGCGGCGGCCGCTGGCGGTGTTGTCGCGGGCCAGTTCGGCGGCCAGCTCCTCGGTGCCGGCGTCGCCGTTGGCGGCGAGGGCCAGCCAGAAGCTCCAGCGCAGTTCCTGGTCCACCGTCAGGCCGTCGATCCGGGCGGTGTCCTCCAGCAGGCCGCGCAGCAGCTGCAGGTGGTCGGCGCGCTCGGCGGTGTCGGCCAGGAATCGGGCCCAGGCGAGCTGGTGGTCGCTGCCGGGGGCGGCCTGCGAGAGCTCGCGCAGCGCGACCTCGGCGAGCGCGGTGCCGTACTCGGCGCGGCGGGCCGGGTCGGCGTACAGCTCCAGGGCGGTGCCGGCCTGCTGGTGCAGGGACTGCAGCACGCCGATGTCGGACTCCCGGCCGGCGAAGCGCTGCACCAGGTCGAGGTAGTCGCGGGTGGGCATCAGCCCGTCCCGGGTCAGGTTCCACACCGCGGACCAGGCCAGCGCCCGGGCCAGGCCGGTCTCGCCGGTGAGGTCGCCGAGGCCGGTGCGCAGGGTCTCCAGCGAGCGCTCGTCGAAGCGGACCTTGCAGTACGTCAGGTCGTCGTCGTTGAGCAGCACCAGCGCGGGCAGGGAACGGCCGGCCGCGTCGGCGACCACGGTGCGGGCGCCGGTGACGTCCAGCTCGTAGCGGTCGGTGCGGCGCAGCGCGCCGTCCTCGGCGAGGTCGTACAGACCGACCGCGATCCGGTGCGGGCGGATGACCTCGCCGTCCTGGCGGATCGCCAGTTCGGTGATCCGGCCCTCGGCGTCGTAGGTGATCTCGGGGGTGAGGGTGTTGACGCCGGAGGTCTGCAGCCAGGCGGCGGACCAGCTGCGCAGGTCGCGGCCGCTGGTCTCCTCCAGGGCGTCCAGCAGGTCGCCGAGGACGGTGTTGCCGAAGGCGTGCTTCTTGAAGTAGCGGCGGGCGCCCTCGAAGAACGCGTCCCGGCCGACGTAGGCGACCAGCTGCTTGAGGACGGACGCGCCCTTGGCGTAGGTGATGCCGTCGAAGTTGAGCTTGGCGTCCTCCAGGTCGCGGATGTCCGCGGTGATCGGGTGGGTGGTGGGGAACTGGTCCTGCCGGTACGCCCAGGCCTTGCGGCGGTTGGCGAAGGTGATCCAGGCGGCGCTGTACTTGGTGGCCTCGATCTGCGCGAAGGAGCCCATGAAGTCGGCGAACGACTCCTTCAGCCACAGGTCGTCCCACCACTTCATGGTGACCAGGTCGCCGAACCACATGTGCGCCATCTCGTGCAGGATCACGTTGGCGCGCGCCTCGTAGGCGGCCTCGGTGACCTTCGAGCGGTAGATGAACTCCTCGCGGAAGGTCACGCAGCCGGGGTTCTCCATCGCACCGATGTTGTACTCGGGGACGAAGCACTGGTCGTACTTGCCGAACGGGTACGGGTAGTCGAACTCGTCGTGGAAGAAGTCCAGGCCCTGCTTGGTGACGGTGAGGATCTCGTCGGCGTCGAAGTAGGGGGCCAGCGACCGGCGGCAGGTGGCGGCGAGCGGGATCTCCAGCACGCTGCCGTCGGCCAGCCTGCGCGAGTAGTGGTCGCGCACCACGTGGTACGGGCCGGCCACCACGGCGGTCAGGTAGGTGGAGATCGGCTCGGTCGGCGCGAACTCCCAGGTGCGGGCGGCGCCGTCCTCGGTGATCCTCTCGTGCACCGCGTTGGCGTACACGTCCCAGGCCGCGGGAGCGGTCACCGTGAAGCTGAACGGGGCCTTCAGATCGGGCTGTTCGAAGTCGGCGAACACCCGGCGGGCGTCGGCCGGCTCGTAGTGGGTGTACAGGTAGGTCTCGCCGTCCACCGGGTCGACGAAGCGGTGCAGGCCCTCGCCGGTGCGGCTGTAGGCGCACTCGGCGACCACCGTCAGCTCGTTGTGCGCGGCGAGCTCCGGCAGCGCGACCCGGGCCCCGTCGAACACCTCGGCCGGGTCGAGCCGGCGCCCGTTCAGCTCGACGGAGACCACCTCGGGGGCGAGCAGGTCGGCGAAGCTCGACGCGCCCGGGGTGCTGCAGTCGAACGAAATCCGGGTGGTGGAACGGAAGGTGGGTCGGCCGGGGTCGGCCGCCGCACTCACGTCCAGGTGGACGCGGTAGCTCTCCACCCGGATGATCCCGGCCCGGTCTCGGGCCTCCTCACGGCTCAGGTTCTTGCCCGGCACGGCGGTACTCCTCTGTACGGAACACACGGCTTTCGGAGTGTTCATGGCACCCCGTCGGGGGCAATCCTTTCACGCCCTCCCCACGGTGCCATTGCACTGGGCGAGGAATCATCACGGCCGGGTCCGGGTTGCAGCTCCGCGGGGGAGACCCCGCACCGCTCGACCGCCGATTCATGGGGACACCGCACGTGAGCACTGCCGACAGCCGCAAGACCGCCGACTTCTGGTTCGACCCGATCTGCCCGTGGGCCTGGATGACCTCCCGCTGGATGCTGGAGGTCGAGCGGCTCCGCCCGGTGGACGTCCGCTGGCACGTGATGAGCCTGTCCGTCCTCAACGAGGACCGGGACGACGTGCCCGAGCAGTACCGCGAGCTGCTGGCCGCCGGCTGGGGCCCGGTCCGGGTGCTGATCGCCGCCGCCGAGGCGCACGGCGAGGAGGTGCTCGGCCGGCTCTACACCGAACTCGGCCTCCGCTTCCACAACCAGGGCCTGCCCAACACCCGGGAGACCGTGGTCGCCGCGCTCACCGCCGCCGGGCTGCCCGCCGAGCTCGCGGACGCCGCCGACACGGACGCGTTCGACGAGCAGCTGCGCGCCTCCCACCGGGAGGGCATCGGCCTGGTCGGCGAGGACGTCGGCACCCCGGTCATCGCCGTGGAGGGCCCGGACGGCGACCGGGTCGCCTTCTTCGGCCCGGTCGTCACCCCGACGCCGCGCGGCGAGGCCGCGGCCCGGCTCTGGGACGGCACGCTGCTGGTGGCGTCGACGCCCGGCTTCTACGAGATCAAGCGCACCCGCACCGCGGGGCCCTCGTTCGAGTAGCCGGGCACGGCGGAGCCCCCGCACCCGCTCCGGGGTGCGGGGGCTCCGCCAGGTGCGTCAGACCGCCGGTCGGCGGCTGCGCAGGTGGCCGACGACCGCCAGCGCGACCGTCAGGCCGGCGGTGAAGTACAGCTGGATGCGGTTGGCGGAGTCCATCGTCATCAGCACCAGGACCACCGCGATCGCCGCCAGCGCGGCGTACGTCAGGTACGGGAACGCCCACATCCGGACGGGGAGCTGCGCCGCGGGCACGTGGCGGCGCATCCGGAGCTGGGCGACGGCGATGAAGGCCCAGACCACCAGGACGGCCGCGCCGACCATGTTGAGCAGCCAGGTGAAGACCGTCTCCGGCCACCAGTAGGAGAGCAGCACGGCGAGGAACCCGAACGCGCAGGACGCCAGCACCGCGCGCCGCGGGACGCCGCCGGACAGCCGGGCCATCGCCCGGGGGCCGTGGCCGCGGGCGACCAGCGAGTGCGCCATCCGGGACGAGCCGTAGATGTTGGCGTTCATCGCGGACAGCAGCGCGATCAGCACCACCACGTTCATCAGCTGCGCGGCGCCCGGGATGCCGAGGGTCTGCAGCACGGCCACGTAGGGGCCGGGCCGGACCACGGCCGGGTCGTCCCACGGCACCAGGGTGACGATCACCGCCATCGAGCCGACGTAGAACAGGGCGATCCGCCACATCGCGGTGCGCACCGCGAGGGCCACGCTGCGCCGGGGGTTCTCGGACTCGGCGGCGGCGATGGTGACGGTCTCCAGACCGCCGTACGCGAAGACCGAGGCGAGCAGGCCGGTGACCAGCCCGCTCGCGCCGTGCGGCAGGAAGCCGTGGTGGCCGGTCAGGTTGTCGGCGCCGGGGGAGGCGGTGCCGGGCAGCAGGCCGAGCACGGCCAGCACGCCGATCACCAGGAAGGCGCTGATCGCCAGCACCTTGATCGCGGCGAACCAGAACTCGAACTCGCCGAAGTTGCGGACGGCCGCCAGGTTGGTGGCGCAGAAGAACGCCATGAAGATCGCGACCCAGGCCCAGGACGGCACGGCGGGCAGCCAGCCGGAGACGATGCCGGCCGCACCGATCGCCTCCACCGCGACGCCCACGCACAGCAGCACCCAGAACAGCCAGCCGACGGTGAAGCCGGCCCACGGGCCGATCTCCCGGTCGGCGTGCACCGAGAACGAGCCGGAGGCGGGCCGGGCCGCGGACATCTCGCCGAGCATCCGCATCACCAGCATCACCAGCAGCCCGGAGGCGGCGAAGGCGAGCACCACGGCGGGGCCGGCGGCGGCGATGCCGGAGCCGGAGCCGACGAACAGGCCGGCGCCGATCACTCCGCCGAGCGCGATCATCGACAGGTGGCGCTGCTTGAGTCCGTGGGCCAGGCCGGTGTCCTCGGCCGCGCCGTCGACGGCCGGCCGGGCGGTCGCCTTGGCGGTGGGGGGAGTACGGGTCATGCGGAGGGTTTTCCAGACTGTGTGACGGTCCGACCATTTCGGAGGGATCTGTCCACTATTCGGCATGTGACGTGGACGCCCCAACCGGGACCGGCATCCGGACGCCGTTCCGACGGACAGTGACGGCGGAGCCACCGTGAGCACCCGGTGAGGGCTTGGTCACAGGCCGGACCCGACAAGCCCGGCCCGGTCGGCTTTGTCGTGCCCCGACGCGGTGGCGGAGCCCTGACAGCGCGTAGGTTCACAGATGATCCATTCCGTCGGAATCCCGGGAGCAGCCATGGCCATCGCCGCGTCGACACCGTCCACCGCCGTCCTTGCCGACCTGCTGCCGCAGGCGTCCACCCGGATCGGCGCGCGGACCCGCGACCTGGCCCTGGTGGTGGGCGGCGCCGCGCTGACCGGCATCGCGGCCCAGCTGTCCGTCCCCGTGCCGGGCTCGCCGGTGCCGGTGACCGGACAGACCTTCGCCGCGCTGCTGGTCGGCACCGCGCTCGGCGCCCGCCGCGGCGCCGCCGCGCTCGGCCTCTACCTGGCGGCCGGCGCGGCCGGCCTGCCCTGGTTCGCCGAGGGCGCCTCCGGCGCGGGCATGGCCACCTTCGGCTACGTGATCGGCTTCGTGCTGGCCGCCGCCCTCACCGGCGCGCTGGCCCGCCGCGGCGCCGACCGCAGCCCGCTGCGCACCGCCGGCGCGATGGCGCTCGGCAGCCTGGTGATCTACGCGGTCGGCGTGCCGTACCTGGCGTTCGCCCTGGACGTCCCGCTGGCCAGGGCCGCAAGCCTCGGCATGTACCCGTACCTGATCGGCGACGCGCTGAAGATGGCGCTCGCGATGGGCGCCCTGCCGCTCACCTGGAAGCTCCTCGGCCGCCGCTGACGACCCGTCCGAACCGGGCCCGCCGCCCCTGCCGGGGCGCGGGCCCGGTGGCATGTCACACTCGTGTCCATGCGCGTCTACCTGGGCTCCGACCACGCCGGATACGAACTGAAGAACCACCTCGTCGAGTGGCTGAAGGAGGCCGGGCACGAGCCGGTCGACTGCGGCCCGCACATCTACGACGCCGAGGACGACTACCCGCCGTTCTGCCTGCGGGCGGCCGAGCGCACCGCCGCCGACCCCGAGGCGCTGGGCGTGGTGATCGGCGGCTCCGGCAACGGCGAGGCGATCGCCGCCAACAAGGTCAAGGGCGTCCGCGCCGCGCTGGCCTGGAGCGAGCAGACCGCCGCCCTCGGCCGCGAGCACAACAACGCCAACGTGATCTCGGTCGGCGGCCGGATGCACACCCTGGACGAGGCCACCAAGTTCGTCGAGATCTTCCTCAACACCCCGTACAGCGGCGAGCCCCGGCACACCCGCCGGATCGAGATGCTCTCCGAGTACGAGACCACCGGCGAGCTGCCGCCCATTCCGGCGCACCACCCGCAGGGCTGATCCGGCCACAACGCACCGCGCCCGCCCGGGAGTTGCTCCGGGCGGGCGCGCGTCTTCCGGCAGCCGGTCAGAAGCCGTGCGGCAGCCAGGGCTCCAGCCCCGAGCGGAACGCCGCCGACACCGGCTCCAGCACACCCGGCCGCAGCTCGTGCACCAGACCCGCCGCGGCCAACGCCGTCAGCGAGGTGCCGCCCAGGTAGGCCGAGCCCAACTCGCGCACGTCCAGCGCCAGATCGGCCGGCTCGTCGGTCGGCACGCAGGAGGCCGGCTTACCCGGCGAGGCCGTCAGCCGCCAACGGCCCGCGTTCCACGGGCAGAACGCGTCGGTGACCTCCAGCACCGCGTCCACCGGCTGCGCCCAGCCGCGCGCCCCGAGCGCCTTCGGCAGGTCCACCAGCCGCACGAACATGGCGTCCACCATCCGGGGCGTCAGGTGCCGGACGTCCGACACCAGGTGCAGCAGCGGGTCGTCCGCCGGCAGGTTGAACGCCTCCACCCGCTCCGTCAGGTCCAGGTCCAGCAGGAACTCCCACAGCCGGGCGTACACCCAGGGCTGCTCCGCCTGCACCGCGCGGACCCGGACCACGCCGGCCGCGCCGCGCTCGTTCCAGTCGTCCTTCACCGCGTACCGCGCGTAGCCGAGCAGCTCACCGGTCTCCGGGTCCTCCGCCAGCACCGACTGCAGCGGGGAGAAGCCGCTGCGGGACTCCGGCGCGTCCAGCACCGGGAGCTTCTCCCAGCCGGGCTGCCGCAGCAGGGTGCCCGGGCGGCGGGTGGCGAGGCGGGCGTACAGCTCCTCGCAGCGCGCCAGTTCGGCCGTCGGATCGGCCAGCCGCAGCACCAGCTCGCCGCGGCGCTCCGGCGTGTGCACCTTCACCCGGCCGCGGAGCATCGACACCACCGCCTTGCGGGTGCCCTGCCCGTAGCCGAACCGCCCGTAGATCGCCGGCTCGGACGCCGTCAGCACCGCCAGCGACTCCCCGGCCGCCCGTACGTCCGCCAGCAGACGGCGCATCATGGCGGTCAGCGCGCCCCGGCGCCGGTGGGTGGGCAGCACGCCCACCATCGTCACGCCCGCCGCCGGGACCACCGCGCCGCCCGGCACCACCAGTCGGAAGCTGAACGCCGAGCCGCCGCCGACGATGCGCTCGCCCTCGCAGATCGCCAGCGAACGCTCCACCTCCGTCAACTCGTGCCACAGCGCGCGCTCCGCGGGGGCCTCCCCGCTGCCGCCGAAGGCCACGTCCAGGGTGCTGTACCAGGTCTCCCACTCCTCGGCGCGCAACGGTCGCAGGGTCAGTTCGGGGTGTCGAATCGTCATGAGGCCCTGCCTACCACCCGAACCGGAAGCGTGCGACCGATTTGTCGCGCCCATGCCGTGCTCCGGTCTCCGGTGCTCCCCGTCGCGGCGCTCGCGGCCGAAACCCACCGGAGAGTGCCGCTCCCGTTGCACTCGGTGCCACCCGGGCCGTCGACGCGGGCACCGCCGGTGGATAAGGTCGGTCCCCATGGCCGACAGCGCGCGCACCGGAGCGACGGGCCGGGGCGGCAGACCGCCCCGCGAGCCCGTGACGGCCCGGCTGCGCGCTGCGCTGTACCGGGCCCGACGCAGGCTGCGCCGCACCGGCGTCGACTACTTCCGCGGTGACGGCGCCGACTGGTGGGCGTTCGCCGCCCTCGCCCTCGCCGTGCCCGTGCTGGTACTGCTGAACATCGCGATCCCCGACTGGGCCCCACCCACCGCCCTGGTGCTGCCGGTGCTGGCCGGCGCCCTGCTGCTGCGCCCCGGCACCCTGGTGCTGCTGTACGCCGTCGCGGCGGGCGGGCTGATCGCCGAGTCCCTGGTGCACACCGGGGAGCGCGTCGCCAGCGCGCAGCCCGAGGCCTACACCCACGGCGTGACCCCGGGTGCCGCCCTGGTGGTCGGCGCGGTCGGCGTCGCCGGACTGCTGGTCGCCCAGTTCCGCCGCCGGATCGGCGTGCCCTGGCGGGGCGGCTCCACCATGCTGTTCGACCTGCGCGAGCGGATCCGGGTCCAGGGCCGCATCCCGCAACTGCCCGACGGCTGGCACACCGACACCGCGCTGCGCCCGGCCGGCGGCCAGTCCTTCTCCGGTGACTTCATGGCCGCAGCCCGCACCGGCCCCGGCGGGCGGGTGCTCGAAATCGTCCTCGCCGACGTCTCCGGCAAGGGCATGGACGCCGGCAGCCGCTCGCTGCTGCTGTCCGGCGCCTTCGGCGGACTGCTCGGCTCGCTGCCCGCCCACGACTTCCTGCCCGCCGCCAACGGCTACCTGCTGCGCCAGGACTGGGCGGAGGGCTTCGCCACCGCCGTCCATCTGGTGGTGGACCTGGACACCGGCGAGTACGAACTGCTCTCCGCCGGGCACCTGCCCGGCATGCACCGCCTCGCGGGGGCCGGTTACTGGGAGGTCAAGGAGGCCGAGGGCCCGCTGCTCGGCGTCTACGACGAGGCCAAGTTCGAGGGGGTGCGCGGCACCCTCGGCCCCGGCGACGTCCTGATGCTGTGCACGGACGGCATGGTGGAGATCCCCGGCCGCGACCTCGCCGAGGGCATGGACCGGCTGATGGGCGAGGCCGACCGGCTGGTCGCCGCCGCACCGGCGGCGATCCGGTCCGGGGCCGCGGTCCGGCTGATCGACACCGTCGCCAAGCACGTCAACGACGACCGCGCGGTGCTGCTGATCTGGCGCCGCTGAACCCGCGGCGAGTGCAGACCCGGTGAGCGCGGAGTGTCCACGGAGTGTCAAACCCGGGCGTTGATCTTCGGCCAATTCCGGTGCGGTGTCCGGGCCTGCCGGTGACCCCGGATCTGCCTGCCGGTTTACCGCGCCGGCCTGCGCGGACCGCCGCCCGCCGACGGACCGTCAGAACCCGTCCGCTATCGTCGCGGTCGGCGAAAATCAGTCCTACCAGGCGGGTTCGGGCGCAGGAGCCCCGGGCAAGTTCTTTACGCACTCCGCACGAGCGACCACACTGAGTCCGGATGGAGTGGTGGGGACACGGGGGGCTGGGGCCGGTTTCCGCCTGGGAGCCATCGCCGGCTTTCACCCGAACCCCCGCCACGAATCGAGGAAGTGAGTCCCGGTGGCCTTCTCCGTCTCCGCGCTTGTCCTGTTCGGCATCATCGTCGCGATCTTCATTCGCAACAAGCAGCTGAAGTCCGGGCACGCCATCGTCGCCGCCCTGTTCGGCTTCATGCTGAGCCAGTCGACCATGGCCGGCCCGATCCAGCAGTTCCTCACCTCGGTCTCCAAGGCCATCGCCTCGATCGCGGGTTGACGCCGCGTCGGCTCTCCGGCGACACGCCACGACGGGCGGGAGGCACCCCCGCGCCGTCCATTCGGCCTGCCCGCAGGTGACCAGGGTCACCCACGGCGTCACGCCGGGTCCACGACCGAACGCGCACGGTGGCCGAAGTCGCCCACCGTGCGGGGTTCGTGTGCGCACCGTCATGATCCCGTACGCGCACCGCAGCGGCCCGGTCGACACCGCGTGACCTGGTGGACCGTCAGCCCCTTCCCGATCTTGGGAACGGGGCCGGTCGGCGTTTGCCAGCCTCGCGGGCCGTGGGATTTGCTTCGTCCGCAGCCCGGCCAGTGACCGGGCGGGCCACCGGACGGAACGCCTAGTCCTGCCGTCGTCCGGTGCCGACCAGATACCACGCCACGGCAGGAGCGGGGGAACCACAGGTAAGTCGCCGGGCCCGGGAACATCCGGGAACGGCTCGGGGTGAAGCCGCAGTTCTGCGGCCGGGCAACTCTCGCCCGAACCCGACAGCTCACCTCGCAGGCGTCGGAGAGGAATGCTTCATGTCCGTTCAGGGCAAGCACCGCAAGCCGCGCCTGGCCACCGTCGCCCGCATCGCCATCGCCGCCGGTGTGGCCGGCGCCGCGATCGGTCTCCCGGTCACCGCCGCCTCCGCGCACACCGCCACCGAGCAGGGCGCCAACCGCCCGGCGTCCCAGGTCTCGACGGACGCGACGCCGGTCGCCTCCGCGCACGACTACCGGGTCGTCTCCGGCGACACCCTGTCCAAGATCGCTGCCGCGCAGCACGTGGACGGCGGCTGGGAGAAGCTCTACCAGGACAACCACTCCGTGGTCGGCGGCAACCCCGACCTGATCTTCCCCGGCCAGCAGCTGACCATCAACGGCCAGGCCGCCGCCCCCGCGAAGGCCCCGGCCGCCAAGTCCACCTCCTCGGACACCGCCGCGAAGCCCGCCGCCGCGCCGAAGCCCGCCACCAAGCCGGCCGTCACCGTCACGAAGCCGGCCGTCGCCGACACCGCCAAGACCCAGCAGGCGGCCCCGGCCCCGAAGGCGTCGACCCCGGCTCCGGCCGTCACCACCGTGCCGGTCGCTCCGGTCGCCGCGACCACCAGCGCCAACGCCGCGTACGTGGCCCCCGCGCCGGGCAAGGTCACCACCGGTTACAAGGTGGCCGGCTCCAACTGGTCCAGCGGCTACCACACCGGCATCGACTTCCCGGTCGCCACCGGCACCAGCCTCAAGGCCGTCGCCGCGGGCACCGTGGTCTCGGCCGGCAACGGCGGCGCCTACGGCAACCAGGTCGTCATCAAGCTGGCCGACGGCAAGTACGCCCAGTACGCCCACCTGTCCTCGATCTCCGTCTCGGCCGGCCAGGCCGTGACGGCGGGCCAGCAGATCGGCCTCTCCGGCGCCACCGGCAACGTCACCGGCCCGCACCTGCACTTCGAGATCCGCACCACCCCGGACTACGGCTCCGACATCGACCCCGTCGCCTACCTGGCGGCCCACGGCGTCAACGTCTGATCCACGCCTCACCCCCCGAAGGCCCCGCGCAGCCACCCGGCCGCCCGGGGCCTTCGGGCTGCCCGGGGTCCGGCGCTCCGGGCGGGCGGCCGGGGTGCGGCAGCGGGTGTGACGGAGGGGTGTGACAGAGGGGTGTGGCCGGGCGCGTGGTCGACGGGGTGACCGGCCGGAACGCCAACGGCCCCGACTGCGTGGGCAGTCGGGGCCGTCGGCCTGCTGGAGCGGGTGACGAGAATCGAACTCGCGTGACCAGTTTGGAAGACTGGGGCTCTACCATTGAGCTACACCCGCAAAGGCGTACCCGCACCGCAGTCGCGGTGGCGAGGACTGGATCAGGGTACCTGGTCGCGCCGGTGGATTGCACACTTCTTCCGCGTTGTCGGCTCGCGGATATCGCCCCGGTCGAGGGGTGGCCGACGTGTACTCTTCTGCTCGGCACCACGGGGTGTGGCGCAGGTTGGTAGCGCGTCCGCTTTGGGAGCGGAAGGCCGTCGGTTCGAATCCGGTCACCCCGACCGTGCGGCAGGGTCTCGTCGGTGGGCGGGGCCCTGTTGTCGTTGTGGGCGCGGGTTCGGGGGGAGTCGTCCCGACCTGCACCCGGTGCCGGGCGCAGTCGCTTTCGTGGTACCGGTAGGATGGACCGCTGGCGGTAGTACGGACAGCATTTCAGCCCCAACCGCCTATCGCCCTGACCGCAAGCCCCCCTAGGAGACCCAACCGTGAAGAGCGCCGTCGAGACTCTGAACCCGACCCGGGTTCGACTCACCGTCGAGGTGCCCTTCGAGGAGCTCAAGCCCAGCCTCGACGCGGCGTACAAGAAGATCAACCAGCAGGTCACCGTCCCGGGCTTCCGCAAGGGCAAGATCCCGAACCGGGTCATCGACCAGCGCTTCGGCCGTGGCGCGGTGCTGGAGGAGGCCGTCAACGACGCGCTTCCGCGCTTCTACACGCAGGCCGTCGACGAGGGCCAGATCGACGTGCTGGGCCAGCCGGACATCACCGACATCGCCGGTGTCGAGAACCTGGCCGACGGCGGTGACCTGAAGTTCACCGCCGAGGTCGACGTCCGTCCCGAGGTCACCCTGCCGGACTTCACCGAGATCGCCGTCGTGGTGGACCCGGTCGAGGTCACCGACGAGGACATCGAGAAGTCGCTGCAGCAGCTGCGCGAGCGCTTCAGCTCCGTGAAGGACGTCGAGCGCGCCGCCGCCGAGGGCGACGTCGTGGTCGTCGACCTCGAGGCCAAGGTCGACGGTGAGGTGCCGGAGGACGGCACCGCCACCGGCGTGAGCTACGAGATCGGCTCCGGCCGCCTGCTGGACGGCATCGACGAGGCCGTGGTCGGCCTGTCCGCCGGTGAGGCCAAGACCTTCACCACCACCCTCAAGGGTGGCACCCAGGCCGGCCAGGACTCCGAGGTCACCGTCACCGTGACCACCGTCCAGGAGAAGGAACTCCCCGAGCTGGACGACGAGTTCGCGCAGCTCGCCTCGGAGTTCGACACCCTGGAGGAGCTGCGCGGGGACTCCCGCAAGCGCCTTGAGCGGATGAAGGAGTTCGACCAGGCCACCCAGGCCCAGGAGAAGGTCCTGGACGAGCTGCTGACCCGGGTCGAGATGGACTACCCGGAGAAGCTGCTCGCGGACGAGATCGGCACCCGCAAGCACAACCTGGAGCACCACCAGCTGGAGCCGATGGGCCTGACCCTCGACACCTACCTCGCCTCCCAGGACAAGTCCCGCGAGGACTACGACCAGGAGACCGAGGAGCAGGCGAAGAAGGGCATCAAGACCCAGTTCGTCCTGGACCAGATCGTCAAGAACGAGGAGCTGGGCGTCAACCAGGAGGAGCTCACCGAGCACCTCATCCGTCGCGCCGCCGGCTCCGGCATGACCCCGGACCAGTTCGCCCAGCAGGTCGTCCAGGGCGGCCAGGTCCAGCTGCTGGTCGGCGAGGTCGCCCGCGGCAAGGCGCTGGCCCTGGTCGTCGAGGCCGCCAAGGTCACCGACACCAACGGTGAGGTCGTCTCCTTCGAGGACGAGGAGGAGGAGGCCGCCGAGGCCGCCACCACCGAGGCCGCCGCCGAGGAGACCACCGAGGCCTGAGCCTCGTAACCGCCGGGAATCCGGCGGAACGCAGCACCGGGACGGGCCCGGGCACCGCATGGTGCCCGGGCCCGTCCGCGTCGGGCCCGGTCACCCTGCGCTCACAGCGAACAGTTCTGCGTGGGGGATTCAGCGGCGGGGCCTGCGCGTTAGGGTCGGTGGACAGCGACACACACGCAGATCGACTGAGCAGGTGGCTAAGTGACGTTCCCGCAGATGCAGATGCCTGGCCCGATGGCACCGCACGCCGCCGGCGGCGACGTGGGCGGCGGCCTGGGCGACCAGGTCTACAACCGGCTGCTCAACGAGCGCATCATCTTCCTCGGCCAGCAGGTCGACGACGACATCGCCAACAAGATCACCGCCCAGCTCCTGCTGCTCGCGGCGGACCCCGAGAAGGACATCTACCTCTACATCAACTCCCCGGGCGGCTCGATCTCGGCCGGCATGGCGATCTACGACACCATGCAGTACATCAAGAACGACGTGGTGACCATCGCCATGGGCATGGCCGCGTCGATGGGCCAGTTCCTGCTGACCGCGGGCGCCAAGGGCAAGCGCTTCTCGCTGCCGAACGCCAACATCCTGATGCACCAGCCCTCCGCGGGCCTCGGCGGCTCCGCCACCGACATCCGGATCCAGGCGGAGCAGCTGCTGCGCACCAAGAAGCGGATGTCGGAGCTGATCGCCCAGCACAGCGGCCAGTCCTTCGAGCAGATCACCGCGGACTCCGACCGTGACCGCTGGTTCACGCCGGAGGAGGCCAAGGCGTACGGCCTGATCGACGAGATCATGCACAGCGCCGCGGACGTCCCGGGCGGCGGCGGCACCGGCGCCGGCCAGGCCGGCTGACCGGCATCGGAACCCAGACCGCACGCTTCGGAGGACCAGAGAACATGAACATCCCCAGCCTGTCCGGTGCCAAGGCCCGCCTGGAGGACATGCGGGCCGAGGGCCGCTACATCGTCCCGCGGTTCGTCGAGCGCACCTCGCAGGGCATCCGCGAGTACGACCCGTACGCCAAGCTGTTCGAGGAGCGCATCATCTTCCTCGGCTCGCAGGTGGACGACGTCTCCGCGAACGACATCATGGCGCAGCTGATCTGCCTGGAGTCGATGGACCCGGACCGGGACATCTCGCTGTACATCAACTCGCCCGGTGGCTCGTTCACCGCGCTGACGGCGATCTACGACACCATGCAGTTCGTGAAGCCCGACATCCAGACGGTCTGCATGGGCCAGGCCGCCTCGGCCGCCGCGGTCATCCTGGCCGCCGGCACCCCCGGCAAGCGGATGGCGCTGCCGAACGCCCGGGTGCTGATCCACCAGCCGTACACCGAGACCGGCCGCGGTCAGGTGTCGGACCTGGAGATCCAGGCCAAGGAGATCTTCCGGATGCGCGAGCAGCTGGAGACCATGCTGGCCAAGCACTCCAACAAGGAGGTCGAGCAGGTCCGCGAGGACATCGAGCGCGACAAGATCCTCACCGCCGAGGAGTCGCTGGAGTACGGCCTGATCGACCAGATCATCTCGACCCGCAAGAACTCCTACATGGAGTGATCGCTCGCCCCGGGGCGGTGCGTACGTGACGTACGCCCCGCCCCGGGGCGTTCCGGTCGGGGCCGCCGCCCCGGCACAATGGCTGTCGGGTCATGCACCCGCGACGGCATCTGTTCGGTATCAATTCGCCCAGGGCGTAGGGCAGAGCGGCCGAAGTCGACGGAAACAACGGCTCGGCAGAGTACCGTCGGATACCAGACCGACCGCCGACGGCGAAGCCGGTCTCACAGCACCAGGCCCCGACCCCCGCGGGGCCCCTGGCGAAGGGGAAGCACCTCGTGGCACGCATCGGAGACGGTGGCGACCTGCTCAAGTGCTCGTTCTGCGGCAAGTCGCAGAAGCAGGTGAAGAAGCTGATCGCCGGGCCAGGCGTGTACATCTGTGACGAGTGCATCGACCTGTGCAACGAGATCATCGAGGAGGAGCTCGCCGAGAGCTCCGAGGTGCGCTTCGAGGAACTCCCGAAGCCCCGCGAGATCTACGAGTTCCTGGACCAGTACGTGGTCGGCCAGGACCTCGCCAAGAAGGCGCTGTCGGTCGCGGTCTACAACCACTACAAGCGCGTCCAGGCGGGCGAGGCCGGTCGTTCCGGCTCCGGCCGGGACGACGCGATCGAGCTGGCCAAGTCGAACATCCTGCTGCTGGGCCCGACCGGCTCCGGCAAGACGCTGCTCGCGCAGACCCTGGCCCGGATGCTGAACGTGCCGTTCGCGATCGCGGACGCCACGGCGCTGACCGAGGCCGGCTACGTCGGCGAGGACGTCGAGAACATCCTGCTGAAGCTGATTCAGGCGGCCGACTACGACGTCAAGAAGGCCGAGACAGGGATCATCTACATCGACGAGATCGACAAGGTCGCCCGCAAGAGCGAGAACCCGTCGATCACCCGGGACGTCTCCGGCGAGGGCGTGCAGCAGGCCCTGCTGAAGATCCTGGAGGGCACCACCGCCTCGGTGCCGCCGCAGGGCGGGCGCAAGCACCCGCACCAGGAGTTCATCCAGATCGACACCACCAACGTGCTGTTCATCGTGGGCGGCGCGTTCGCGGGCCTGGAGCGGATCATCGAGGGCCGGGCGGGCGCCAAGGGCATCGGCTTCGGCGCCACCATCCGCTCCAAGCGCGAGCTGGACGCCTCGGACCACTTCCGTCAGGTGATGCCGGAGGACCTGGTGAAGTTCGGGATGATCCCGGAGTTCATCGGCCGACTGCCCGTCATCACCAGCGTGCACAACCTGGACCGCGAGGCGCTGCTGCAGATCCTCACCGAGCCGAAGAACGCGCTGGTGAAGCAGTATCGCAAGCTGTTCGAACTGGACGGCGTGGAGCTGGAGTTCACCCGGGACGCGCTGGAGGCGATCGCCGACCAGGCGATCCTGCGGGGCACCGGCGCGCGCGGTCTGCGGGCCATCATGGAGGAGGTGCTGATGTCCGTGATGTACGAGGTGCCGTCCCGTCAGGACGTCGCCCGCGTGGTGGTCACCGGGGACGTGGTCTCCAAGCACGCCATCCCGACCCTGGTCCCGCGCGACACGATCAAGCGCGAGCGCCGGGACAAGAGCGCCTGACCCGGGCGCCACGACGGCGCCACGACGGGACACGAAAGCGGCCCCGCACCGGTGAACGGTGCGGGGCCGCTTTCATGTCCCGTGCGGCACAGGCTACTTGGGGACCTCGGAGAGCTTGCGCAGCTCCTGGGTGTCGGCGATGATCTTGTCCTTCGAGACGCCGGAGTCGCTGGAGCCGTCGAGCTCCAGGACGACCACCACGGACGAGCTGTCGGCCCACACGCAGATGCCGCCCTGCTCGCCGGCGATCTCGGTGGTGCCGCAGGACAGCCGGCCGCCCAGCGGGCCCGGGTCGACGTCGCTGCGGTCCTTGATGCCGTCGCCGCCGGCCGAGAAGCTGCTGAACGCCGCGTCGACCTGCTTGGACGGGAGCAGCACCTTGCCGGTCATGCCGGACACCAGCAGCATCTTCTGCTGGTCCGAGGAGCGGTAGATGGTGCTGACCGGCTCGGCGTTGGTGAACGAGTTCTTGTCCTCGCCGAGGCCGCTCTGGAGGGTGCTGGACAGGCGCTTGGCGTCCGCGTCCTCCGGGTCGCTCTTCAGGTCCTTGAAGGACTGCGGCAGGACGACCTTGTTCTTGCCGGTGTTCGACGCGGTGTCGTAGATCAGGTAGCCGATCGTGGCGGCGCCGCCGAGGACCACCGCGGCCACCACGGACAGGCCGATCCACAGGCCCTTGCGGGACTTCTTCGCCATCGGCACGCCGGGCGGGTAGCCGCCGGGGGCGCCGGGCGGGAAGCCCGGCGGCGGGACGGCGCCGCCGCCCCACGCCTGCTGCTGCGGCGGCACGGGCTGGCCGTAGCCACCCTGGGGCGCGCCGGGCGCGCCCTGCGGGGGTATCGGACCGTCCTGGGGCGGGCCGAAGCCGGGCTGCGGCGGGCCGAACTGGTTGTCGGACACGGGGGCTCCGTTCGAGCGTGAAGTGTGCTGCGGTGAGGCTTACTTGGCGACGGTCGCGGCGTCGCGGAGCTGACGCGTGCGGGCCGCGGCCTCGGTGGTGTTGATGGTCTTGCCGGTCGAGTCCATGGAGACGAACGCGACCACGCCGATGGTGGAGTGGCTGGCGAACATGCAGATCGGGACGCCGATCGAAGCCTTGCCGCTGCCGGTGTCCGAGGAGCCCACGCCGCAGCGGAGCTTGGCGCCCGGGTCGGTCGGGTCGCTCGCGTCGACGTCCGCCAACTCCTGCTTCCAGACCGGCTTGTCCTTGGCCGAGCCGTCGCCCTCGTTCAGCTTCTGGGTGGCGGTGTCGAGCGCCTTGGCCGGGTCCGGGACCTTGCCCCAGGAGCCGCTGAAGCTGGCCACGTCGGTGGCGGTCTTCTGGTACGTCGCGGTGAGCGAGCCCTCGAAGGTGCCGACGCCGTCCAGGCCCTTCAGCTCGCCCTTCTCGGAGGCGTTCTTCTTGGTGTAGCCGGCCGCGCTCTCCGGCGCCGCCAGCTTGTACTTGCCCTCGGTGTCCGAGCCCTTGCCGCCGCTCAGCGCCCACCAGCCGACGCCGCCGCCCACTGCCAGCACCAGGACCACCACCAGGGCGATGATCCCGCCCTTGCCCTTGGACGGGGCGGGCGGCGGCGGGTAGCCGCCGTAGCCGGGCTGACCGGGCTGACCCGGCTGCTGGGGCATGCCGCCCCACTGCTGCTGGGGCGGCACCTGCTGCGGGTAGCCGTAACCGGGCTGCCCGGCGGGCGGCTGGGGTGCGCCGTAGGCCGGCGGCTGCTGCTGGGGAGCGCCGTAGGCAGGCGGCTGGGGTGCGCCGTAGGCCGGCGGCTGCTGCTGCGGGGCGCCGTACGCGGGCGGCTGGGGTGCGCCGTAGGCCGGCGGCTGCTGCTGGGGAGCGCCGTACGCGGGCGGCTGGGGTGCGCCGTACCCCGGCGGCTGCTGCTGCGGGGCGCCGTAGCCGGGCGGCTGCGGAGGAGCGTCGTACGGCTGCTGCGGCTGTCCCTGTGGATACTGCTGCGGTCCCTGACCCTGGCCGTACATGCGTCTTGGTTCTCCCCCGCCGCCTCTGTTGCGCGGCCCCGTCCGATCGAGTATGCGGGCACGCTACCGTACGGCCCCCCCGCCGCGCCCGCATGGTCGGTGCACTGTCGGGTCACGATCGGTGTTCCGGCTTCCGTAAACTGTGCGTCGTGACCGACACGACGAACCAGCGCCCCGAGAGCTCGAAGCCCGGGGACGAAGCAGCCACCCTCCCGACGACCTACGCCCCGGCCGAGGTAGAGGGCGTGCTGTACGAGCGCTGGGTGGAGCGTGGCTATTTCACCGCCGACGCGAAGAGCGACAAGCCCGCGTACACCATCGTCATTCCGCCGCCGAACGTCACCGGCGCGCTGCACCTGGGCCACGCGTTCCAGCACACGCTGATGGACGCGCTGACCCGCCGCAAGCGGATGCTGGGCTTCGAGGCGCTCTGGCTCCCGGGCATGGACCACGCGGGCATCGCCACCCAGAACAAGGTGGAGCAGCAGCTCGCCGAGTCCGGCCTGTCCCGGCACGACCTGGGCCGCGAGGCCTTCGTCGAGAAGGTCTGGGAGTGGAAGGAGAACTACGGCGGCCGGATCCTCGGCCAGATGCGCCGTCTCGGCGACGGCGTGGACTGGTCGCGCGAGCGGTTCACCATGGACGAGGGCCTGTCGCAGGCCGTCCAGACCATCTTCAAGAAGCTCTTCGACGACGGCCTGATCTACCGGGCCGAGCGCATCATCAACTGGTGCCCGCGCTGCCTGACCGCGCTGTCCGACGTCGAGGTCGACCACAAGGACCTCCCCGGCGAGCTGGTCTCGATCCGCTACGGCGACGGGGACAACTCGATCGTGGTCGCCACCACTCGCGCCGAGACCCTGCTCGGCGACACCGCGGTGGCCGTCCACCCGTCCGACGAGCGCTACGCGCACCTGGTCGGCCGGACCATCAAGCTGCCGCTGACGGACCGTGAGATCCCGGTCGTCGCCGACGAGCACGTCGACCCCGAGTTCGGCACCGGCGCCGTCAAGGTGACCCCGGCGCACGACCCGAACGACTTCGCCATCGGCCAGCGCCACAACCTGCCGAACCTGACCGTGATGGACGAGCGCGGCACGATCACCGTGCACGGCCCGTTCCTCGGCCTGGACCGGCTGGAGGCCCGCTCCGCCGTGGTCGGCGCGCTGCGCGAGCAGGGTCGCATCGTCGCCGAGAAGCGCCCGTACGAGCACGCGGTCGGCCACTGCTCGCGCTGCCACACCGTGGTCGAGCCGCGGCTGTCGCTGCAGTGGTGGGTCAAGGTCGAGCCGCTGGCCAAGGCCGCCGGCGACGCCGTTCGCGACGGTAAGGTCGAGATCCACCCGAAGGAGCTGGAGCGCCGCTACTTCGACTGGGTCGACAACATGCACGACTGGTGCATCTCGCGCCAGCTGTGGTGGGGCCACCGGATCCCGGTCTGGTACGGCCCGGACGGCGAGGTGATCTGCGTCGGCCCGAACGAGGAGCCGCCCACCGGCGAGGGCTGGGTCCAGGACCCGGACGTGCTGGACACCTGGTTCTCCTCCGGCCTGTGGCCGTTCTCCACCCTCGGCTGGCCGGAGAAGACCCCCGAGCTGGAGAAGTTCTACCCGACCGACGTCCTGCTGACCGGCCACGACATCATCTTCTTCTGGGTCGCCCGGATGATGATGTTCGGCCTGTACGCGATGGACGGCGAGATCCCGTTCAAGACGGTCGCGCTGACCGGCCTGGTCCGCGACCAGTTCGGCAAGAAGATGTCGAAGTCCACCGGCAACGCGGTCGACCCGCTGGACTGGATGGACGCCTACGGCGCCGACGCCGTCCGCTTCACGCTGGCCCGCGGCGCCAACCCCGGCGCCGACGTGCCGATCGGCGAGGACTGGGTCAAGGGCTCCCGGAACTTCTGCAACAAGATCTGGAACGCCACCCGCTTCGCGCTGATGAACGGCGCCACCGTCGAGGGCCCGCTGCCCGCGCCGGAGGAGATCACCGCCGCAGACCGCTGGATCCTGTCCCGGCTGAACGCCACCATCGCCGAAGTCGACGCGCTGTACGAGGACTTCGAGTTCGCGAAGGTCTCCGACACGCTGTTCCACTTCGCCTGGGACGAGGTCTTCGACTGGTACGTCGAACTCTCCAAGACCACCCTGGGCAAGGGCGGCGCGCAGGCCGACCACGCCCGCCGGGTGCTCGGCGAGGTGCTGGACGTGACGCTGCGCCTGCTGCACCCGATCGTCCCGTTCGTCACCGACGCGCTGTGGACGACGCTCACCGGCGCCGAGTCGGTGGTGATCGCCGAGTGGCCGAAGGACTCCGGCTACCGGGACGCCGACGCCGAGTCGGAGATCGCGCAGCTCCAGCAGCTGATCGTGGAGATCCGCCGGTTCCGCGAGGCCCAGGGCCTGCGCGACACCCAGAAGGTCCCGGCGCAGCTGGAGCTGGCCGGCCACCGGCTGGAGGCGCACGAGGCGGCGATCCGCTCCCGGGTGCGGCTGACGCAGCCGGAGGAGGGCTTCCACGCCACCGCCTCGCTGCCGATCGCCGGCACCACCGTCTCGCTCGACCTCTCCGGCACCATCGACGTGGCGGCCGAACGCAAGCGCCTGCAGAAGGACTTGGCGGCGGCCGAGAAGGAGAAGGCGCAGAGCAACGGCAAGCTCGGCAACGAGGCCTTCCTGGCCAAGGCGCCGGACGAGGTGGTCGCCAAGATCCGCACCCGGTTGGAGGCCGCCGAGGCCGACATCGCCCGGATCACCGCCCAGCTCGCGGCGCTGCCGCAGGGCTGACCGCGCGTCAGGAAGGGTCGCCGCTCCCGCATCGCGCGGGCGGCGGCCCTTCGCCTTTCCCGAGTTGGCCCCGACGGCTTGTCAATTCCCTTGGCCGCGCGTCGTCGTAACGGTTTCGCTGCGGCTATTCGTCCGGTATTCCCGGCAATTGGCGCACTCCGCCAAAGGGAATACAACGGGTTGCCGCCCCCCGCGCGTTCAGCGAACTTCGCACATCGAATGTGTACGGTGGGCGGAGTTCCCATTCGGGCGGGGCATCGAACGGAGGGCAGACGCATGGTGGCGACCAGGGAGTTGGCCGACGAACTTCCGATGGAAGAGGTGGAGGCGGCCAAGGCCCGGGCGGCGACCCTCCTGCTGGCATTCCGGCACGGAAACCAGCTCGCCTTCGACACCGAACTCGACCTGCTGCTCGCCGAGGACGCCGAGCGCGAGACGACCACCCTGCTGGTGTGGATCGCCGCCGAGGCGGTCCGCAAGGCCTACGCCCCCGACGTCGCCGACCGGGTGCTGCGCGGCCTGGCCCGGCGCGCCCCGTACGGCGCCTGCGAGGTCGCGGTGGACGAGGAGGCGGCGAGCGCCGCGCTGCTGCTGGAGGCCGTCGCGGACGGGGACGTCGCCGCGGTCCGCGCCCTGGTGGCCGGTACGGCCGACACCACCTACCTGCTGGGCGGCCTGGTGCAGGCGGTGGCGATGATGCTGCCGCTGCTGCCGGACGGCGAGGCCGAGGAGATCGCCGCCGAACTGCGCCGCCGCCACGCCGCCCGACTGCCCACGCCCCGCGTCACGACGTGACGGATCGTCACTGCCGGGGCCCGGCGCGGAACCTCCCGCGCCGGGCCCGGTGCTGACCCGTCGTTACGGCATGGCGTGCAGGTGGGAGCCGACGGTGCCCGCGATGCCGCCGCCCGCGAGGGCGTCCCAGTTGGTGGACCAGGTCATCGCGCCGCCGATGCCCGGCCAGGTCTTCGAGGGCTTGAAGGAACCGCAGTTGGTGCCGGCGGCCAGGCAGTCCAGGGCCGCGTTCACGGTCGCCGGGCTGGTGTAGCCGCCGCCGGCCGCGCTGGTCGAGGCGGGCACCCCGAGGCCGACCTGGCTCGGGTCGAGGCCGCCCTGCAACTGGATGCAGGCCAGGCCGGTGAGGAAGTTCTCGGTGCCCTGCGAGTACACGCCGCCGTCGCAGCCGAGCATCGCGCCGGAGTTGTAGTACTGCATGTTGACGATGGTCAGGATGTCCTTGGTGGCCAGCGCCAGCTTGAAGTACTCGGTGCCGGTGGACTGCATGTCGATGGTCTGCGGCGCCATGGTGAGCACGAACCCGGTCCCGACCTTGGCCGCCAGGGTGTGCAGCGCCTGCGCCATGTAGGTGGCGTTGACGCCGTTCTCCAGGTCGATGTCGATCCCGTCGAAGCCGTAGGTCTGGATCAGGCTGTACGCGGAGTTGGCGAAGTTGCTCGCCGCGGCCGAACTCGCCACCGAGATCGTGCCGTTCTGCCCGCCGACCGAAATGATCACCTTCTTGCCGGCCGCGTGCTTGGCCGCGATGTCGGCCTTGAACTGGGCGTCGGTGTAGCCGTTCAGCTTCGAGGACAGCGCCGGGTCCAGGGTGAAGGAGATCGCGCCCTGGGTGCCGGTGGCGTCCGCGAAGGCCACCGCGATGATGTCGTACGCCGCCGGGACGTCACTGATCCGCTGCGGCGTCGCCCCGTTGTAGAAGTTCTGCCAGTAGCCGGTCAGCGTGTGCTTCTGCCTGGGCGGCTGCGTGGTGGTCGAGCTGCTCGGCGACGGCGACGAGGAGGTGGACGTCGACGGGGACGGCGAGGCGGAGTCGGACGGCTTCGGCGACACCGAGGACGAGCCGGAGGCGGACGGGCTGGGCGAGCCGGTGCCCGGGCCGACCATCGTCACCTTGTCCACCAGGTACGCGGACTGGCCGTACCAGCCGTGGAACCACACCTGCACCGAGGTGGTGGCGGCGCCCGTGGTGAAGGTGCTGCTGAGCGTGTTCCACCCGGTGTTGGAGCTCCAGGTGGACGGGTCGGTGCCGCCGGTGCCGGTGGCGCCCAGGAACACGTACGTGCCCTGCACCGCCGCGGACAGGGTGTACGTCGAGTTGGGCAGCACGGTGACCTGCTGGCTGCAGTTGGCGTAGTCCGAGCCGGCCGGGGCGCCCTGCAGGTCCCAGCCGGTGGCGGAGTTGTTCACCGCGGTGACGGTCGGGCCGCAGGTCCACGGCGCGATGTGGTTGCCGGCCGAGAAGTCGCCGTTCTGGATCACGTCCACGTTCGCGGCGGTGGCCGTGCCGGTGCCGGTCAGCACCATGCCGACCAGGGCCAGCGCGGCCGACAGCAGCCCGGCGAGCAGGGCCCGCGCGCCGCGCGGGTGTCGATGTGGTGCACGCATGCCATCTCCATGTGGGGGAGTGTCGATGGGGGTGCGGTGCGGGGGAGCCGAGGAGCGGGACGAGCGACTCACACGGTGGAGTAGACCAATTCCGCTGTCAAGAGGGCCCGGGCCGGTTCGCCGGCCTCCGGGGTGGCCGTCGGGGCCCGGCGTCGGGAGTCCTTAGACTGGCGGGGTGAGCGACAAGGCCGAGCCCAACCCCTACACCGTCCGTCCCGCCGACGCAGGCGGCACCGACTCCGAACTGCGCGCCGTCGAGGCGGAGCTGGCCACCCGCTGGCCGGAGAACAAGCTGGAGCCCTCGCTCGACCGGATCGAGGCGCTGATGGACATCCTGGGCCAGCCGCAGCGCTCCTACCCGTCCATCCACATCACCGGCACCAACGGCAAGACCTCCACCGCCCGGATGATCGAGCAGCTGCTCGGCGCCTTCGAACTGCGCACCGGCCGGTACACCTCCCCGCACGTGGAGTCCGTCACCGAGCGGATCAGCCTGGACGGGGCGCCGATCAGCCCGGAGAAGTTCGTCGAGACCTACCGCGACATCGAGCCGTACGTGCAGATGGTGGACGCGGCGCAGCCGGTCGCGATGTCCTTCTTCGAGGTGCTCACCGGCATGGCGTACGCGGCCTTCGCGGACGCCCCGGTGGACGTCGCGGTGGTCGAGGTCGGCATGGGCGGCTCCTGGGACGCCACCAACGTGATCGACGCCCAGGTGTCGGTGATCACCCCGATCGGCCTGGACCACACCGACAAGCTCGGCGACACCACCGGCAAGATCGCGGTCGAGAAGTCCGGGATCATCAAGCCGGGCGCGCTCGCCGTGGTCGCCCAGCAGCAGCTGGACGCCGCCGAGACCATCCTGCGCCACGCCGTCGAGGTGGACGCCACGGTGGCCCGCGAGGGCATGGAGTTCGGCGTGTTGCGCCGCGAGGTCGCGGTCGGCGGCCAGCTGGTCACCCTGCGCGGCCTCGGCGGCCACGAGTACCAGGACCTCTTCCTGCCGCTGCACGGCGACCACCAGGCGCAGAACGCGGCCCTCGCGCTGAGCGCCGTCGAGGCGTTCTTCGGCGTCGGCCAGGGCGGCGCCGAGCACCTGGACGAGGACAAGGTCCGGCAGGCGTTCTCCGGCGTCTCCTCCCCGGGCCGCCTGGAGGTGGTTCGCCGCAGCCCCACCGTGATCCTGGACGCCGCGCACAACCCGCACGGCGCGCAGGCCGCGGTCTCCGCGCTCGGCGAGGCGTTCGGCTTCACCAAGCTGGTCGGCGTGATCGGCACCAGCGGCGACAAGGACGTCACCGGCCTGCTGGAGGCCTTCGAGCCGGTCCTGGCCGAGGTCGTCATCACCCAGAACTCCACCCACCGCGCGATGCCCGTCGACGAGCTGGCCGCGCTGGCCGTCGAGGTGTTCGGCGAGGACCGGGTGCAGGTCGAGCCCCGACTGGACGACGCCATCGACGCCGCGGTCACCCTCGCCGAGGAGGAGGACCTCGGCGGCGCCGGCGTCCTGGTCACCGGCTCCGTCATCACGGTGGGCGAGGCGCGCCTGCTGTTCGGAAGGAAGAAGTAGCCGCCGATGCGCACCCTGTGCTCCTCCACGCTGATCGGCGAGGCACTGCTGATCATGTTCGCCGGCCTGGTCGCGATGAAGCTGACCGACGTCGGCACCGGCGCCATCTGGGCGGTCAGCGGCGTCGCCATCCTGCTGTGCGTGCTGCTGTGCGGCGTGATCACCCGGCCCGGCGCGGTCTGGGTCGGCTGGGCGCTGCAACTCGGCGTGCTGGCCAGCGGCCTGGTGCTGCCGACGATGTACGCCTTCGGCGTGGTGTTCGGCGGCCTGTGGTGGTGCTCGGTGCACTACGGACGCAAGATCGACGAGTTCAAGGCGCAGCGCGCCGCGGCCGCCGAGGCGCCCGCCCCGGCCGCCGCCTGACCGGGCTGGGCGCGGGGGCGGCCTCCCGCCCGGGGTAGTGTCAGGTGCACACACCGCACCGCCGACCTCCTCAGGAGCCGCCCCGTGTCCCAGCGCACTCTCGTCCTGCTCAAGCCCGACGCCGTCAAGCGCGGCCTGGCCGGCGAGATCATCAGCCGGATCGAGCGCAAGGCCGGCTGGCGCTTCGCTGCGATGGAGCTCCGCACCTTCGACCGCGGCACCCTGGAGCAGCACTACGCCGAGCACGTCGGCCGCCCGTTCTACGAGCCGCTGCTGGAGTTCATGACTTCCGGCCCGTCGATCGCGCTGATCGTCGAGGGCGAGAACGTGATCCCGGGCATCCGTGCGCTGGCCGGCGCCACCGACCCGCTGCAGGCGGGCGCGGGCACCATCCGCGGCGACTATGCGACGATCACCCGCGAGAACCTGATCCACGCCTCGGACTCCCCGGAGTCGGCCGAGCGCGAGATCAAGATCTTCTTCCCGGCCCACGTCTGAGGACGCAGGGCGAGGACCCGGTAGGAGTCCTGCACGACCCCGGTGCCCCTGCCTCGGCAGGGGCACTTCGCCCAACTGGGCGTTAATCCTCAAATCACGGAACCCTACTCTCCGACACGGCGTCCCAATGCCAGGAGAAGCCGATCCGGCCCCGGAGAATGGGCGGCACGCCGTACCCGCCGCTCGCACTGTTCGGCGTGATTACGATGGACCCCAACTCACGGGCGCGGAGCGGCTGCTCAGCCGCCGTCAGCCCGTCGGGCCCGCGCGGCGGCGCTCTCCCCCCGCCCTTGATCCACATTCGGGAAGGCATTCGACATCCCATGGCGAACAACCTGTCGTTCCTCGGCCGGGACCTGGCGATCGACCTCGGCACCGCGAACACACTGGTGTACGTCCGGGGCAAGGGCATCGTGCTGAACGAGCCGTCGGTGGTCGCGGTGAACACCAACACCGGCGGCATCCTCGCGGTGGGCGCCGAGGCCAAGCAGATGATCGGTCGCACCCCCGGCAACATCGTGGCGATCCGCCCGCTGAAGGACGGCGTGATCGCCGACTTCGAGATCACCGAGCGGATGCTGCGGTACTTCATCCTGAAGATCCACCGTCGCCGCTACCTGGCCCGCCCGCGGGTCGTGGTCTGCGTGCCGTCCGGCATCACCGGCGTCGAGCGCCGCGCCGTGGTGGAGGCCAGCATGCTGGCCGGCGCCCGCCAGGTGCACATCATCGAGGAGCCGATGGCCGCCGCGATCGGCGCCGGCCTGCCGGTGCACGAGCCGACCGGCAACATGGTCGTCGACATCGGCGGCGGCACCACCGAGGTCGCGGTGATCTCGCTCGGCGGCATCGTCACCGCCCAGTCGCTGCGGGTGGCCGGCGACGAGCTGGACAACGCGATCGTCCAGCACATCAAGAAGGAGTACAGCCTGCTGCTGGGCGAGCGCAGCGCCGAGCAGATCAAGATGTCGATCGGCTCCGCGTTCGGCCTGGAGGGCGAGAAGGACGAGCACGCCGAGATCCGCGGCCGCGACCTGGTCTCCGGCCTGCCGAAGACCGTGGTGATCTCCGCCGCCGAGGTCCGCGCGGCCATCGACGAGCCGGTGAACTCGATCATCGACGCGGTGAAGACCACCCTCGACCAGTGCCCGCCGGAGCTGGCCGGTGACGTGATGGACCGCGGCATCGTGCTCACCGGCGGCGGCGCCCTGCTGCGCGGCCTGGACGAGCGGCTGCGCCGGGAGACCGGCATGCCGGTGCACATCGCCGAGAACCCGCTCGACTCGGTCGCCCTGGGGGCGGGCAAGTGCGTCGAGGAGTTCGAGGCACTGCAGCAGGTACTCGACGCCCAGCCGCGTCGCTAGACAACTTTCCAACTGAAGAACAGACAGAGTTGACAGAGCTGATGGACCAGCAGATGGACAATCGGCACGAAGGGGCGGCACCAGCACCGTGAGGGACACCCGACAGAGTCGACTACTGCTGGTCCTCCTGGTCGCGCTCGCATTCGCCCTGATCACCGTCGACATCAAGGGCGGCCAGGACTCGCCGCTCGGCGCCCCGCGCCGGGCGGCGGCTTCCGTGCTCGGCCCGGTGGAGAACGCGGCGGCGGGCGCCGTCGACCCGGTCGCCGGATACATCCGGGCGATCCGCGACGCCAGCACCCACCAGCAGCGCCTGGACCAGATCACCCGGGAGAACACCGAGCTGCGCCAGAAGCTGGCCTCCTCGGACGCCGCGGCCGGCCGCACCAAGCAGCTGGACGACATGCTGCGCACCGCCGGCACCGGCGGCTACACCATCAAGGCCGCGCAGGTGATCGCGGTCGGCGCCGCCCAAGGCTTCTCCTGGACCATCACCATCGACGCCGGCAGCGACGACGGCCTGACCCGCGACATGACCGTCATCGACGGCCAGGGCCTGGTCGGCCGGATCACCACCGTCGCCCCGACCACCGCCACCGTGCTGCTGGCCTCCGACCCCGGCTTCACCGCCGGCGTCCGGCTGGAGGGCAACAACGAGATCGGCTTCGCGGCCGGCCAGGGCGCCTCGCCGATGAAGATCGAGCTGCTCAACGGCCGCGCCCAGGTGAAGGCCGGCGACCGGCTGGTCACCTTCGGCTCGCAGAGCGGACGCCCGTTCGTCCCCGGCGTGCCGGTCGGCACCGTCAAGGAGGTGCAGGCCACCCCGGGCCAGCTCACCAAGACCGTCCTGGTCGAGCCGTACGTGCAGTTCACCCGCCTCGACCTGATCGGCGTGGTGGTCGTCCCACCGCGCACCGACCCGCGGGACGCCGTGCTGCCGCCGGTCCCCGCCCCCTCCGCCGGCGCCGCGGGCAACCCGCAGGCGCCGATCGCCGTCGTACCGCCCACCACCGGGGGGAACTGATGTTTCGTCCGTCTCGGATCCTGCTGTCCGCCGTCCTGCTGGTGCTCGCCCTGGTGATCCAGGTCAGCGTCCTCGGCCGGCTCCAACTGCCCGGCGCCACCCCGGACCTGCTGATGCTGGTGGTGGTCGGCCTGGGCCTGGTGTACGGCTCGACCGGCGGCTGCCTGGCGGGCTTCTCCGCCGGCCTGCTGGCCGACCTCGCCCCGCCGTCCGACCACGCGGTCGGCCGGTACGCGCTGGTGCTCTGCCTGGTCGGCTACGGCGCCGGACTGCTCCGCCCGGAGGGCGGCCGGCAGCGCTCTGCGCTCAGCGCGATCGGCGTGGTCGCGGTCGCCGCGGTGGTCTCCACCCTGCTGTACGCCACCGTCGGCGCCCTGGTCGGCGACACCGCGGCCCGGCACGTCGGCCTGACCGGCCTGGTGATCAGCGCCCTGCTGTACGACGTGCTGCTGGCCCCGTTCACGGTGCCGCTGGTGATGCTGATGGCCCGCCGCTTCGACGGCGACCGGGTGGTCAACGAGACGGTGCGCGGCGCGGACGGCGGCTCCGGCCTCGGCGCGCTGGCCCGCTACAAGACGACCCGCGATCCGTCGTCCACCGCGTCCTACAAGAAGAGGCGCGCGCTCGGCCTCGCCAAGCGCCCCTGAGTCCGGGACGGAGTCCGCACACGTGACGAACATTCCCGAGACCGGCCGCACCCGACGGGTGACGATCCGGCTGGTGGTGCTGCAGATCCTGGTGCTGTCGCTGCTGGCGACCCTCGGCGGCCGGCTGTGGTACCTGCAGATCCGCAACGGCAAGGAGTTCACCGCCAAGGCCCAGGGCAACCACATCCGCGAGGTGGTGGAGCCCGCCGTCCGCGGCGAGATCCTGGACGCCTCCGGACGGATCCTGGCCGGCAACGAGACCAAGCTGGTGGTGTCGGTGTCCCGCACCGCGCTGATGCAGCAGAAGGACCACGGCAAGGCGGTGCTGACCCGGCTCGCCGACGTCCTCGGCGTGCCCGCCGACGAGGTGAAGAACAAGGTCCGGCTGTGCGACGCGAAGACCCCGCAGCCGTGCTGGAACGGCTCCCCGTACCAGCCGATCCCGGTCACCCAGCAGGCCACCACCCAGCAGGCGATGCAGATAATGGAGCGCCGCGAGGACTTCCCCGGCGTCACCGCCCAGCCGACCGCGCTGCGCCGCTACACCGGCGCGGAGGGCGCCAGCGCCGCCCAGATCCTCGGCTACCTGTCGCCGGTCACCGACGAGGAGGTCACCAAGACCGCCGACAAGTCCGGCCGCGAACGCCGCCTGCCGTCCGACCAGATCGGCCGGGCCGGCCTGGAGTCCGTCTACGACGACGACCTGCGCGGCACCACCGGCGTCGACCGGCTGGAGGTCGACAACCTCGGCCGGGTGATCGGCAGCGCCGGCACCACGCCCGCGCAGTCCGGCAACAACCTGGTCACCTCGATCGACGCCCGGGTGCAGAAGGTGGTCGAGGACCAGCTCAACCAGGCCATGGTCGAGGCCCGCAAGGTCTACGACAAGGAGACCAGCAAGAACTACGTCGCCGACTCCGGCGCCGCCGTGGTGATGGACGTGCACACCGGCCGGATCGTCGCGATGGCCAGCGCCCCCACCTACGACCCCAACCTGTGGGTCGGCGGCATCACCGCCAAGGACTACGAGGCGCTGAACAGCAAGGACTCCAACTACCCGCTGATCAACCGGGCCATACAGGGTCAGTCCGCCCCCGGCTCGACCTTCAAGGTGATCTCCACCACCGCCGCCGTGCAGGCCGGCTACGACCTCAACGGGCACTACCCGTGCCCGAAGTCGCTGACCATCGGCGGCCGCGAGTTCAAGAACTTCGAGTCCGAGCAGTTCGGCGACATCTCCCTGGAGAAGGCACTCGAAGTCTCCTGCGACACCGTCTTCTACGGCCTGGCCTACGACCAGTGGATGAAGGACGGCGGCCTCAAGCCCAAGAAGGACGCCCCGGACTGGTTCTTCAAGACCGCCCACGAGTTCGGCCTCGGCGCCAAGACCGGCGTCGACCTGCCGGGCGAGGTGGCCGGCCGGGTCCCCGACCGGCAGTGGAAGCAGTCCTACTACGACGCCATGAAGCAGTCCTGGTGCGACCAGGCGGCCAAGGGCGGCCACGAGTACACCGACGAGATCGCCCGCGAGAACTGCGCGGACGGAAACCAGATGCGCGCCGGTGACATGGTCAACTTCGCCATCGGCCAGGGCGACACCCTGGTCACCCCGCTGCAGATGGCCCGGATCTACTCGGCGCTCGCCAACGGCGGCACCCTGTACCGGCCCACCGTGGGCAAGGCGATCGTCAGCCCCGACGGCACCCTGGTGCGCGACATCGCCCCGCACGAGGACGGCAAGATCCCCGCCCAGGGGCAGCTGCTCGAGTACATCGACCAGGCCACCGCCGGCGTCGTCACCGCCGGTACCGCCGCCTGGAAGTTCACCGGCGCCGGCTGGCCGCAGGGCAAGATCGAACTGCACGCCAAGACCGGCACCGCCGAGGTCGTCGGCAAGCAGACCACCTCCTGGCTGACCACCTACAGCAAGGACTACGCGGTGGTCATGACGATAAGTCAAGGCGGCACCGGCTCCGGCGGCTCCGGCGACTCGGTGCGCCGGATCTACCAGGCGCTGTACGGCGTCGACGACAAGGGCAACATCGACAACGCCAAGGCGCTGCTGCCCCGGCCGCAGGCCGAACTGCCCAAGTTCAACCCGGACGGCACCGCGATCGTCCCGACCGCGTACACCTACGAGGGCGACCGGACCTTCCTGGACCCGGCCCGCCCGGCCCAGGCCGACCCGGCCACCGCGGTGGCGCTGGCCGCGCTCGAACCCACCCGGGCCGGAAGCAACGGAAGGGGCCGGTCATGACCTCCTACGGCTCGTACCGGACCGTCCGGCTCTCGCCGCGGCGCTCCTCGCTGTCCCGGGCGCTGGCCAAGGACTCCCCGCTGCGCCGGCTCGACTGGATCATGATCCTGGCGGCGCTGGCGCTCTCCCTGATGGGCTCGCTGCTGGTCTGGTCCGCCACCCGCGGCCGCGACTCGCTGACCCACGGGGACCCGCAGTACTTCCTGTACCGGCACCTGACCAACCTGGTGATCGGCGTCGGCCTGTGCGTCGCGGTGATCGCGCTGGGCACCCGGCGGCTGCGCACCGCGGTGCCGTTCGTCTACCTGGCCGTGGTCCTGATGCTGTTCGCGGTGCTCAGCCCGCTCGGCTCGACCATCAACGGCGCGCACTCCTGGATCCAGTTCGGCGGCGGATTCTCCATCCAGCCCGCCGAGTTCGCCAAGCTGGCGATCGTGCTGGGGATGGCCGTGCTGCTGTCCGCGCGGGTGGACGCCGGCGAGCGGGAGTACCCGCCCACCCGCAGCGTGCTGCAGGCGCTGGCCGTGGCGGCGTTCCCGATGGGCGTGGTCATGCTGATGCCCGACCTCGGCTCGGTGATGGTGATGGCCGTCACCACGCTCGGCGTGCTGACGGCCTCCGGCGCCGCCAACCGCTGGACGTTCGGCCTGCTGGCGGGAGGCGTGGCCGGCGCCCTCGCGGTGTGGAAGCTCGGCGTCCTCGACCAGTACCAGATCGACCGCTTCGCGGCGTTCGCCAACCCGGCGCTCGACCCGTCCGGCGTCGGCTACAACACCGCCCAGGCCCGGATCGCCATCGGCTCCGGCGGCCTGACCGGCATGGGCCTGTTCCACGGCACCCAGACCACCGGCCAGTTCGTGCCCGAGCAGCAGACCGACTTCGTGTTCAGTGTGGCCGGCGAGGAGCTCGGCTTCATCGGCGCCCTGGTGATGATCGGCCTGCTCGGCGTCATCCTGTGGCGGGCCTGCCGGATAGCGCGTCAGGCCACCGACCTGTTCGGCACGATCCTGGCGGCCGGCGCGGTCACCTGGTTCGCCTTCCAGGCCTTCGAGAACATCGGCATGAACCTCGGCATCATGCCGGTCGCGGGCATCCCGCTGCCGTTCGTCTCCTACGGCGGCTCGTCGATGTTCGCGGTGTGGATCGCGATCGGACTGCTGCAGTCCGTCCGCTCGCAGCGGCCGATAGCGATCTGACCCTCCACGCGGCGAAACAGTGACCCTCAGGGCTCGGCTACCCTGAAGGGTCACTGCTTTTTCTGCCGTAAAGGTCCTTGCGCATGACTGTCGAATCGGTCTTCCCACGCCTGGAGGCCCTCCTCCCGCACGTCCAGAAGCCGATCCAGTACGTCGGTGGCGAGCTCAACTCGACCGTCAAGGACTGGGACGCCTGCGACGTCCGCTGGGCGCTGATGTACCCCGACGCCTACGAGGTCGGGCTCCCCAACCAGGGCACCATGATCCTCTACGAGGTGCTGAACGAGCGCGAGGGCGTCCTCGCCGAGCGCAGCTACAGCGTCTGGCCCGACCTCGAAGCCCTGATGCGCGAGCACGGCGTCCCGCAGTTCACGGTCGACGCGCACCGCCCGATCAAGGCCTTCGACGTGTTCGGCCTGTCGTTCTCCACCGAGCTCGGCTACACCAACATGCTGACCGCGCTCGACCTGGCCGGCATCCCGCTGAACGCCGCGGACCGCACCATGGACGACCCGGTCGTGCTGGCCGGCGGCCACGCCGCGTTCAACCCCGAGCCGATCGCCGACTTCATCGACGCCGCCGTCATCGGCGACGGCGAGCAGGCCGTCCTCGACATCACCGACATCGTCCGCGCCTGGAAGGCCGAGGGCCGCCCCGGCGGCCGCGACGAACTGCTGCTGCGCCTCGCCAAGACCGGCGGCGTGTACATCCCGCGGTTCTACGACGTCGAGTACCTGCCGGACGGCCGGATCGGCCGGGTCGTCCCCAACCGCCCCGGCGTGCCGTGGCGGGTGTCCAAGCACACCGTCATGGACCTCGACGAGTGGCCCTACCCCAAGCAGCCGCTCGTCCCGCTCGCCGAGACCGTGCACGAGCGGATGTCCGTGGAGATCTTCCGCGGCTGCACCCGCGGCTGCCGTTTCTGCCAGGCCGGCATGATCACGCGCCCCGTGCGGGAGCGAAGCATCACCGGCATCGGCGAAATGGTCGAGCGCGGCCTGAAGGCCACCGGCTTCGAGGAGGTCGGCCTGCTCTCGCTGTCCTCCGCCGACCACTCCGAGATCGCCGACGTCACCAAGGGCCTCGCCGACCGCTACGCCGAGGACAAGATCGGCCTCTCGCTGCCCTCCACCCGGGTCGACGCCTTCAACATCGACCTCGCCAACGAGCTCTCCCGCAACGGCCGCCGCTCCGGCCTCACCTTCGCCCCCGAAGGCGGCTCCGAGCGGATCCGCAAGGTCATCAACAAGATGGTGTCCGAGGAGGACCTCATCAACACGGTGGCCACCGCGTACGGCAACGGCTGGCGCCAGGTGAAGCTGTACTTCATGTGCGGCCTGCCCACCGAGACCGACGAGGACGTCCTCCAGATCGGCGCGATGGCGAAGAACGTCATCGCCAAGGGCCGCGAGGTCACCGGCACCAACGACATCCGCTGCACCGTCTCCATCGGCGGCTTCGTCCCCAAGCCGCACACGCCCTTCCAGTGGGCCCCGCAGCTGTCCGCCGAGGCCACCGACGAGCGGCTCACCAAGCTCCGCGACTCCATCCGCGGCGACCGCAAGTTCGGCAAGAACATCGGCTTCCGCTACCACGACGGCAAGCCCGGCATCGTCGAAGGCCTGCTCTCCCGCGGCGACCGCCGCATCGGCGCCGTCATCCGCGCCGTCTACGAGGACGGCGGCCGCTTCGACGGCTGGCGCGAGCACTTCTCCTACGACCGCTGGATGGCCTCCGCCGAGAAGGGCCTCGCCGGCACCGGCGTCGACGTCGGCTGGTACACCACCCGCGAGCGCACCTACGAGGAGGTCCTCCCCTGGGACCACCTCGACAGCGGCCTCGACAAGGACTGGCTCTGGGAGGACTGGCAGGACGCCCTCGAAGAGGTCGAGGTCGAGGACTGCCGCTGGACCCCGTGCTTCGACTGCGGCGTCTGCCCCCAGATGGACACCCACATCCAGGTCGGCCCCACCGGCAAGAAGCTCCTGCCCCTGACGGTCGTCAACAACTGACGTCCCCGAAGCGGAAGTTGGCCCCCGTCGCACTCGCTGCGGCGGGGGCCTCGTGCTTGTATTGGATTTGGACATACACTGATAGCAGTGGAATGTATATGACTTGGAGCGCTATAGGATATGTCCAAGACGTTGATCGACATCGATGACGAGGCCCTGGCGCTGGCCGCCGAGGTCCTGGGCACCAAGACCAAGAAGGACACCGTCAACGCCGCCCTCGCTGAGATAGGGGCGCGGCGCCGCAGGGAGCTCGCGCTGCAGGAGTTGGTGCGGCTTGCTGAGGACGGTGCGTTCGACAAGGCGGTGGAGCCGGGCTTCAAGGCCGAGGTCAGGCGCGGAAAGCAGGGCGGGGCATGGGAAGCCGGGAGCAGTTCCTGATCGACACCTCGGCTGCGGCGAGGTTGCCCCGCTCCCCGGCGCTGCTGGCCGCTTGGGGCTACGAACTCTCGGCCGGACTGATCGGGATGTGCTGGCCCACCGAGGACGAACTCCTGTACTCGGCCCGCTCCGGTGCCGAACTGCGGGCCATGGCAACGCAGTTCTCCGCGCTCTACACCTGGTGGACGCTGCCGGAGGATGCCGGCCGCAGGGTCGCGGAGCTGCGTACGGCACTCGGCGATGCCGGCTGTCACCGTTCCGCCGGGACGGTCGACCTGCTGGTCGCCGTCACCGCGATGCACCACGGGCTCGCGGTGCTGCACTACGACCGGGATTTCGAGACCCTGGCTGAGCACAGCGAGCTGAAGACCCGCTGGCTGGCGGAGCCCGGGACCGTCGCCTGACGCCCGGCGCGGGTGGGGTGGGGTACCGCGTACCCTTGGAACGACAGAGTTCGGCCGGAGCCGCAAGCGGTGCGAGGCCGGACGGGGACACACTGACGAAGGACTGAGCTCCCTGGCACGCCGCACGCCCGACGGTCCGCCGCCCGCGCCGACGGTGCAGCGCATCCGTCTGCGCTACACCAAGCGCGGCCGTCTGCGCTTCACCAGCCACCGGGACTTCCAGCGGGCGTTCGAGCGCGCGCTCCGCCGCTCGGCCGTCCCGATGGCCTACTCCGCGGGCTTCACCCCGCACCCGAAGGTCTCCTACGCGAACGCCGCCCCGACCGGTACCGCCAGTGAGGCCGAGTACCTGGAGATCGGCCTCGCCGCTGCCCGCGACCCGGAGGCGCTGCGTCGCCAACTCGACGAGTCGCTGCCGCCCGGTCTGGACATCACCGACGCCGTCGAGGTCCGCACCAGCAACTTCGTCGAGCGGCTGGAGGCGTCCGAGTGGCTGCTGCGCCTGCCCGGCGTCGAGCCCGCGGAGGCCGAGCGGGCCGCCGGCGTCTTCCTGGCCGCCGAGGCGGTCGAGGTGCAGCGGATGACCAAGAACGGCCTGCGCACTTTCGATGCGCGTGCCGCCGTCGCCGCCATGGAACTGCTCCCGGAAGGCTCCGTGCAGGTCGGGATCGGTGACGACACACTCACCCAGGGTGCGGACGATGTTCGTACGGCTGCTCCCTGTGCGATACTGCGCCTGGTAGTACGACACGCCACACCCGCCGTACGACCCGACGACGTATTGTCCGGCCTCCGTTCGACGGCCGACCTCGCGCCGCCGGTCCCCGCAGAGGTGACCAGGCTGGCGCAGGGGCCGCTCGACGAGCAGACCGGCACGGTGACCGACCCGCTGGCGCTCGACCGCGCCGCGGCCGAGGTCGGCCGGTAGGCCGCCCCGCCGCGCGCATCCGCCGTCCGCCGAGTGGGCGGGAGCGCAGGCACGGAGCTCATCTCCGGGCCTGCGGCTCCCCGGCCTCCGCGGCTCCCCAGGGGAGCGAGCGTCGTTGCGTGCAGGCCCGGCCACCCTCGGCCCGGCCGCTTGAAAACTGAGAAGACTGGTCAGACCAGAAGACTTTTCGACTTCCCGCGCCGTGCGGGGGTCGAGCGAGACTACGAGCCCCTGTGCGGCCTCGCGTCCGAACGACGGCACCGTGGGAGCCGGAACCGCCCGAAAGGCGCGGCCGGCTGGTGAAAGCGGTGGCACGTCGTGCCCGGATGCGGAGCCCGGGGGCCTGACGGGAGACACACCCGCATGCTCGAAAACACCGAACCGCAGTCCGCTGCGGCCGACAACACCGACAACACCGACGACGGCGCCTCCGCCGCCCCGCCGCGCCGCCGTCGCCGGGCGGTCTCCCGCCCGGCCGGCTCCCCGCAGGGCGCTGCCACCGAGGGCGCCGAGACCGTCGTCGCGGCCGCCCCGGCGAGCGCCGAGGAGCCGCCGGCCGCCGAGAAGCCCGCCCGGGCCCGGCGCACCCGTAAGCGCGCCGAGTCCCCGGCCGGCGCGCCGGAGACCGCCCCCGTCGCCGCCGAGCCGGTCGTCGAGGAGTCCGCCGCCGAGCCGGCCGCGGAGGAGAAGCCCGCTCGTGCCCGCCGGGCGCGCAAGCGCGTCTCCGCGCCTGCCCAGAGCCCCGTCGCGGCCGAGGAGCCGGTCGTCGAGGAGCCCGCGGCCGAGGAGCCCGCCGCCGAGCCGGTCGCCGAGGAGAAGCCCGCTCGTGCCCGCCGAGCGCGTAAGCGGGTCTCCGCGCCCGCCCAGAGCCCCGTCGCGGCCGAGGAGCCGGTCGTCGAGGAGGAGCCCGAGGCCGAGCCGGTCGTCGAGGAGCCGGTCGCCGAGCCCGTCGTCGAGGCCTCCGCCGAGCCGCCGCGCGCCCGCCGCCGTGCCGTCCGCCCCTCCACCGCGATCTTCCAGGCCCCGGTCTTCCAGGAGCCCGCGCCCACTGCCGCCGCTGCCAAGGCCGCGCCCGCTGCCAAGGCCGAGCCGGCCCAGGCCGCCGCGCCGCAGGTCGAGGACGAGGGCGAGGGCGACGACGAGTTCGAGTACAGCGGCGTCGGCCGCCGCCGCCGGGTGCGCACCCAGGTGCGCGTCCAGCAGGCCGGGAAGGGCGGCAGGGGCGCCAAGGCCGCCGCTCAGCCCGCGAAGGCCGCGGAGCCGGTGAAGGCCGCCCCGCCGGTGAAGGCCGAGGCCCCGGCCGAGGTCGAGGCGCCCGCTGCCGGACCGGAGCAGGAGTCGGAGTGGGAGGACGACCGTCCGTCCCGCCGCCGCCGTCGGGGTGGCCGCCGCCGCCGTCGCGGTGACGCCGAGGACGCGGGCGAGCCGACCGAGACCGTCGAGACCGAGGTCGAGGGCGCCCACGAGGAGTCCGAGGCCCAGGACGGCCACGACGAGGACGAGGACGAAGGCGAGGACGACCTGGCCGCCGGCCTGTCCTCCTCGCGCCGCCGCCGTCGCCGTCGCCGCCGCAGCGGCGAGGGCGGTGCCGACGCAGGCGAGACCACCGAGGACGGCGTGCGCACCGTGGTGAAGGTCCGCGAGCCGCGCCGCCGCTCCACCGAGCCCGCGTTCGACCCGGACGAGGTGCAGTCCATCAAGGGCTCCACCCGCCTGGAGGCCAAGAAGCAGCGCCGCCGCGAGGGTCGCGAGCTGGGCCGCCGCCGGGTGCCGATCATCACCGAGGCCGAGTTCCTGGCCCGTCGCGAGTCCGTCGAGCGGGTCATGGTGGTCCGCCAGACCGGCACCCGCACCCAGATCGGCGTGCTCGAGGACGGCGTGCTGGTCGAGCACTACGTCAACAAGGAGCAGGCCACCAGCTACGTCGGCAACGTGTACCTGGGCAAGGTGCAGAACGTGCTGCCGTCGATGGAGGCCGCGTTCGTCGACATCGGCAAGGGCCGCAACGCCGTGCTGTACGCCGGCGAGGTCAACTTCGGCGCGCTCGGCGGCCACAGCGGCCCGCGCCGGATCGAGTCGGTGCTGAAGTCCGGCCAGTCCGTGCTGGTGCAGGTCTCCAAGGACCCGATCGGCCACAAGGGCGCCCGCCTGACCAGCCAGATCTCGCTGCCCGGCCGCTACCTGGTGTACGTGCCCGAGGGCTCGATGACCGGCATCTCCCGCAAGCTGCCGGAGAACGAGCGGGCCCGCCTCAAGCAGATCCTCAAGAAGATCGTCCCGGACGACGCGGGCGTGATCGTCCGCACCGCCGCCGAGGGCGCCTCCGAGGAGGAGCTGACCCGCGACGTCCAGCGCCTGCAGACGCAGTGGGAGGAGATCCAGAAGAAGGCCGCCTCCGGCAACGCCCCGGCGCTGCTCTACGGCGAGCCCGACATGACGGTGCGCGTGGTCCGCGACATCTTCAACGAGGACTTCACCAAGGTCATCGTCAGCGGCGCGGACGCGTGGAGCACCATCCACGATTACGTCTCCAACGTGGCCCCCGACCTCACCGAGCGCCTGCAGAAGTGGACCTCGGATGTCGACGTGTTCGCCACGTACCGGATCGACGAGCAGCTGATGAAGGCGCTGGACCGCAAGGTCTGGCTGCCCTCCGGCGGCTCGCTGGTGATCGACCGGACCGAGGCGATGGTCGTCGTCGACGTCAACACCGGCAAGTTCGTCGGCCAGGGCGGCAACCTCGAAGAGACCGTCACCCGCAACAACATCGAGGCGGCCGAGGAGATCGTCCGCCAGCTGCGGCTGCGCGACCTCGGCGGCATCATCGTGATCGACTTCATCGACATGGTGCTGGAGTCCAACCGGGACCTGGTGCTGCGCCGCCTGCTGGAGTGCCTGGGCCGCGACCGCACCAAGCACCAGGTGGCCGAGGTCACCTCGCTCGGCCTGGTCCAGATGACCCGCAAGCGGGTCGGCCAGGGCCTGCTGGAGTCCTTCTCCGAGCCCTGTGTGCACTGCAACGGCCGCGGCGTGATCGTCCACATGGACCAGCCGCACAGCCACGGCGGCGGCGCCGCCGCGGCGACCACCACCACCGCCGCTGCGGGCGAGGGCGGCGGCAAGCGCCGTCGCCGGGGCCGCGGCGGGGCCGGGCAGGCCGAGGCGGAGGCCGTCGAGACGGTCGAGAGCGTCGAGCCGGTCGAGGCCGTCGAGGAGCCCGTCGTCGAGGTCGAGGAGATCGTCGAGCCGGTCGCGGTCGAGGAGCCCGTGGCGGCCGAGCCGGTCGTCGAGGAGAAGCCGAGCCTGGTGGAGATCCCGCCGGCCGCGGCGGCCCCGGCTCGCACCCGGCGCCGCGCGGTGCGCAAGGCCACCGCTCCGGCCGGGGCGTCCGGCGAGGCCGAGATCGTGGTGCTGCAGGCCCGCGCCGAGGCCGCGATGGAGGCCGCGCTGAGCGCCGCGGAGAAGTCCGCCGCCGAGCAGCCGGTCGCCGAGACCGCTGCCGAGGTGACGGCCGAGGCCGTGGCCGCGGTGGAGCCCGAGGCCGAGGAGCCCGTCGAGGAGCCGGCGCCGAAGAAGCGGGCCCCCCGCAAGGCGGCCGCCAAGACGACGGCTGCCAAGACGACGGCCGCGAAGAAGACCACCACCGCCAAGAAGGCCGCGGCGAAGAAGACCACCGCCACGGCCGCCAAGAAGACCACCGCCCGCAAGACCGCCACCAAGCGGACGAGCGCGGCGGCCAAGAAGGCCGCGGCCGCCGAAGGTGACGGCGCCGCAGAGTGAGCCCCGGGGCCGGGACCGCCACCGATCCGGTGGCGGTCCCGGCCCGCTGTACGGCCCGGTTTGTCTTCGGCTGGACCGGTCCGTATTCTTGACCCTCGGCGTGTTGACGCCATGCTCCTGAGCACCTCACCTCCTGGACGAGGGCCGGTTCCGGCTCTTTTCGGGGGAGGCGGCCTGTGTCCATACCCAGGCTGCTGGCATCCGGAGCTCCGACCGAGTTAGGAAAGTAGGTACCGCATGTACGCGATCGTTCGCGCCGGCGGCCGCCAGCACAAGGTTGCCGTGGGCGACGTGCTGGAGATCGACCGTATCGAAGCCAAGCCGGGTGACTCGGTCGAGCTCTCGACCATCCTCATCGTCGACGGTGAGTCCATCACCTCCGACCCGTGGGTGCTCGGTGGCGTGAAGGCTCACGCCGAGGTCGTCGACCAGACCAAGGGCGACAAGATCGTCATCCTGCGCTACAAGAACAAGACCGGCTACCGCCGTCGTCAGGGCCACCGCCAGAAGTACACCGCGGTGCGCATCACCAGCATCGACTCGGTCAGCAAGTAATCACACTTACTGCGGTCTTCCTAGAAAGGGGATAGCCAGATGGCACACAAGAAGGGTGCGAGTTCCACTCGCAACGGTCGTGACTCGAACGCTCAGCGCCTCGGCGTGAAGCGCTTCGGTGGTCAGGTCGTCTCCGCCGGCGAGATCATCGTCCGCCAGCGTGGCACCCACTTCCACCCGGGTGCGAACGTCGGCCGTGGTGGCGACGACACCCTGTTCGCCCTGACCGCCGGTGCCGTGCAGTTCGGCAACCGTCGCGGCCGCAAGGTCGTCAACATCGTGGCCGTCGAGGCCTGAGTCTGTACAGACTCGCTGTGAAGGGTGGGCCGGGACTATCCGGGCCCACCCTTCGTGCTTTACCAGCAGGACCACTTTTCTCATCGCACTGGAGGCAGACACATGACCACCTTCGTGGACCGCGTCGAACTGCACGTCGCCGCGGGTAACGGGGGCCACGGCTGCGCCTCCGTGCACCGTGAGAAGTTCAAGCCGCTCGGCGGCCCCGACGGGGGCAACGGCGGCGAGGGCGGCTCGGTGACGCTGGTGGTGGACTCGCAGGTCACCACCCTGCTCGAGTACCACCACTCGCCCAAGCGCAAGGCCACCAACGGCAAGCCCGGCGCCGGCGGTCACCGCACCGGCGCCGAGGGCCAGGGCCTGGTCCTGCCCGTCCCGGACGGCACCGTCGTCCTCGACCGCAAGGGCAACGTGCTGGCCGACCTGGTCGGCCACGGCACCACCTTCGTCGCCGCCCAGGGCGGCCGCGGCGGCCTCGGCAACGCCGCACTCGCCTCCGCCCGTCGCAAGGCCCCCGGCTTCGCCCTGCTCGGCGAGCCCGGCGAGGCCCGCGACATCGTGATGGAGCTCAAGTCCGTCGCCGACGTCGCGCTGGTCGGCTACCCGAGCGCCGGCAAGTCCTCGCTGATCTCGGTGCTCTCCGCCGCGAAGCCGAAGATCGCCGACTACCCGTTCACCACCCTCGTCCCCAACCTCGGTGTGGTGACCGCCGGTTCGACCGTCTACACGATCGCCGACGTGCCCGGCCTGATCCCCGGCGCCAGCCAGGGCAAGGGCCTCGGCCTGGAGTTCCTGCGGCACGTCGAGCGCTGTGAGGTGCTCGTCCACGTCCTCGACTGCGCCACCCTGGAGCCGGGCCGCGACCCGCTCACCGACCTGGAGACCATCGAGGACGAACTCGCCCAGTACGGCGGTCTGGAGGACCGGCCGCGACTGGTCGCCCTCAACAAGATCGACGTCCCGGACGGCCAGGACATCGCCGACCTCACCCGCGCCTCGCTGGAGGAGCGCGGCTACCGGGTCTTCGAGGTCTCCGCGCTCGCCCACAAGGGCCTGCGCGAACTCTCCTACGCCCTCGCCGAGATCGTCTCCGCCGCCCGCGCCGCCAAGCCGGTCCAGGAGAACACCCGCATCGTCATCCGGCCGACCGCCGTGGACGACGCCGGCTTCACCATCGAGGAAGAGGACGGCGCGTACCGCATCCGCGGCGTCAAGCCCGAACGCTGGGTCCGCCAGACCGACTTCGCCAACGACGAGGCCGTCGGCTACCTCGCCGACCGGCTCGCCCGGCTCGGCGTCGAGCAGGAACTCTGGAAGGTCGGCGCCAAGGAAGGCGACACCGTCATCATCGGCCCCGATGAGAACGCCGTGGTCTTCGACTGGGAGCCCACCATGGCCTCCGGCGCCGAGATGCTCGGCCGCCGCGGCGAGGACCACCGCTTCGAGACCCAGCGACCCGCCGTCGACCGCCGCCGCGAGAAGCAGCGCGGGCGCGATGCCGCGGAGCAGGAGTTCCTGGACTTCTCGGCGCTCAGCTCCGGCCGCGAGGAGCTGGAGCAGTAGCAGGAGCGAAGCCAGGGGCGCGGAGAACTGCGCGCAGCGGAAGGCACCCGCCGGCAAGATCGCGACGCAGGGCAATGACTTGCACGTGTTCGCGACCTTGCTGACGGTGCGTGGCCGCTCGCGCAGTTCCCCGCGCCCCTGTGTGTGCTCCCACTGCTTTCGCGCCCGGATTTCGTTACCCGCGTGCCGGATGGCTACATTGCGGGCGTACAGGACGTCGTGTCGGAAGGGTCGGACTGATGGTGGATCAGTTGCTCCGCGAGGAGGTCGTCTCGGCGCGGCGGATCGTGGTGAAGGTCGGTTCGTCGTCGTTGACCACCGCCGCCGGCGGGCTGGACGCGGACCGGGTGGACGCCCTGGTGGACGCGCTGGCGAAGGTGCGGACGGGGAAGGACGCGCCGGAGATCGTGCTGGTCTCGTCCGGGGCGATCGCCGCCGGCCTGGCGCCGCTCGGGCTGGAGAAGCGGCCCAAGGACCTGGCCCGGCAGCAGGCGGCGGCCAGTGTCGGGCAGGGCCTGCTGGTGGCCCGCTACACGGCGTCGTTCGCGCGGTACGGGGTGCGGGTCGGGCAGGTGCTGCTGACCGCCGAGGACGCCAGCCGGCGGGCGCACTACCGGAACGCGTTCCGGACGCTGGAGCAGCTGTTGACGATGGGCGCGATGCCGATCGTCAACGAGAACGACACGGTGGCCACCGCCGAGATCCGGTTCGGCGACAACGACCGGCTGGCGGCGCTGGTGGCGCACCTGGTGCGGGCCGACCTGCTGGTGCTGCTGTCGGACGTGGACGGCCTGTACGACGGCGACCCGGCGAAGCCCGGCAGCAGCCGGCTCGACGTGGTGCGCGGCCCGGCGGACCTGCTGGGCGTGGAGGTCGGCAGCGCCGGCAAGGCGGGCGTCGGCACCGGCGGCATGGTGACCAAGGTGGAGGCGGCCCGGATCGCTACCGGTGCGGGCATCCCGGTGGTGCTGACGGCGGCCAGCCAGGCGGCCGACGCGCTGGCGGGCCGGCGCACCGGCACGCTGTTCCTGCGGACCGGCAGCCGCTCCGCGGACCGGCTGCTGTGGCTGGAGCACGCGTCCACGCCGCGCGGCACGCTGACCCTGGACGACGGGGCGGTGGCGGCGGTGGTGCACGGCGGGAAGTCGCTTCTCCCGGCCGGAGTGACCGGGGTGGAGGGGGAGTTCGTCGCGGGTGATCCCGTCGACCTTCTTGGCGAAAACGGTCACATCGTCGCCCGCGGACTGGTCAACTTTGATGCGAGGGAGTTGCCCCGTCTGCTCGGTCGGTCCACGCGAGACCTGGCCCAGGAGCTCGGTGCCGCGTACGAACGCGAGGTCGTCCACCGTGACGACCTGGTGGTGCTGTGCGGCTGAGCGCTGGTGGCGGGGCCGGTACGGGGGGTGGGAGCAGCGGGCCGGGGGGCCCGCGCGACACGCTGAATGGGAGGCCGCCGGTGGTTCGCAGGCGGGAGGAAGCGCTGCCGGGACAGAAGTCCGAGCGGCGGCTCACCAGCATCGAGGGCGGCCGGGGCGTCGAGGAGCAGGAGGACGTGCAGGAGTCGGAGCAGGGTCGGCTGTGGCACGTGGTGCTGAGTGTGGCCGGGGCGGCGACGCCGCTGCCGGAGCTGCGGGCGGCGCTGGAGAAGCTGGCGCACGACCACTCCTTCTTCCTGACGGCCCGCTACGCCGCCGACCACGCCGAGGTCCGGTACTGGGAGGAGGCGCGGGACCTGCACGACGCGGCGGCGATCGCGCTGCGGCTGTGGGGCAAGCACAAGGCCAGTGCCAAGCTCCCGGCGTGGGAGATCGTCGGCCTGGAGGTGGTGGACCGCCCGACGTACCACAAGCGGGTCGCGGAGGGTTTCGGCGGCCCACTGCCGCAGCTCGGCGGGGTGTACCCGTACTGATCGGCCCGGAGGGCCGCGTCTCAGCGGGCGAAATGTACCCCGGGGCGAGGTGGGTGTCTCGCTAGGCTTGGTGCATGAGCGACCTCACCGCCACTGCCGACAGCCCCGTCCTCGCCGCCGCGCGCCGTGCCCGGGAGGCGGCCGCCGCCCTGGCGCCAGTGCCGCGTTCGGTGAAGGACGCCGCGCTGCTGGCGATCGCGGACGCGCTGGTCGCCCGGGCCGGGGAGATCACCGCCGCCAACGCGGAGGACGTCGCCCGGGCCCGCGAGGCGGGCACCGCCGAGTCGGTGATCGACCGGCTGACGCTCACCGAGGAGCGGATCGCCGCCATCGCGTCCGACGTGCGCAGTGTGGTCGGTCTGCCCGACCCGGTGGGCGAGGTGGTGCGGGGCTACACCCTGCCGAACGGCCTCGACGTGCGCCAGGTGCGGGTGCCGCTCGGTGTGGTCGGCATCATCTACGAGGCCCGGCCGAACGTCACGGTGGACGCCGCGGCGCTCTGCCTGAAGTCCGGCAACGCGGTGCTGCTGCGCGGCTCGGGCTCGGCGTACCGCTCCAACACGGCGCTGGTGGAGGTGCTGCGCGCGGCGGTCGCCGGGGCGGGCCTGCCGGCCGACGTGATCCAGCTGGTGCCGGGGGAGAGCCGCGAGTCGGTGCAGCAGCTGATGCGCGCCCGCGGCCTGGTGGACGTGCTGATCCCGCGCGGCGGCGCCTCGCTGATCCGCACCGTGGTGGAGGGCTCCACCGTCCCCGTGATCGAGACCGGCACCGGCAACTGCCACGTGTACGTGGACGCGCAGACCGACCTGGCGATGGCCGTCGGCGTGCTGCTGAACTCCAAGGCCCAGCGGGTCAGCGTCTGCAACGCCGCCGAGACCCTGCTGGTGCACCAGGACGTCGCGGACGCCTTCCTGCCGTTGGCGCTGGCCGCCCTCGCCGAGGCGGGCGTCACCGTGCACGGCGACGACGCGGTGCTGAAGGCCGCCGAGGGCACCGGCGTGACGGCCGTCCCGGCGACCGAGGAGGACTGGGGCACCGAGTACCTGTCGCTGGACCTGGCGGCCGCCGTGGTGCCCTCGCTGGAGGCCGCCGTGGAGCACATCCGCCGCTGGTCCTCCGGCCACACCGAGGCGATCGTCACCACCTCGCAGGCCGCCGCCCGCCGCTTCACCCAGCTCGTCGACTCCACCACGGTGGCCGTCAACGCCTCGACCCGGTTCACCGACGGGAGTGAGTTCGGCTTCGGCGCGGAGATCGGCATCTCCACCCAGAAGCTGCACGCCCGCGGCCCGATGGGCCTGCCGGAGCTGACCAGCACCAAGTACATCGTCACCGGCGACGGCCACGTGCGCGGCGAGGCCCGGCAGACCGTCGGCGGCTGAGCGCCGGAGCAGACCCGATCGGCCCGACCCACAGACAAAAGCCCCGACCGGTAATACATTGAGTCCGTGGCTGAGGATGTGGGGGGCTCGCCGTACTCCGACGGCGCCGACCACGGTGGTGCGGACGACGAGTTCGCCACCGTGGTCTTCGACGAGAGCTTCGTCCGCTCCGCCGCCGTGCACGAGCCGAGCGCCCGGGAGCGGCAACTCGCCGCCGCCGAGACCAGGTTCGAGCCGGATCAGGCCGGAGCGGCCCGGAGCTACGAGTTCACCTCCGGGAGCGAGGTGCTGCCGTTGGAGCTGCGCCCGCTGCCCGGCGGGCTGGACGACGACCGCTTCTACCCCGACCCGTGGTCGGGTGGCGACCGCCAGCACCGGCGCACCCGCCGCTCGCGCCTGCGGGCCTTCGACCCGCTGCGCGGCGGCATGGTCGCCCAGCAGCGCTGGCACCGGCCGGTGGCCTGGGTGCTGGCCCTGGTGATGGGGGTCGGCGTGGTCGCGCTGGCCGTCGCCGCCGTGTACCGGGGCGTCGGCGGCAGTCCGGAGTCGCCGGCCCGGCCGTCCAGCGGGACCAGCAGCCCCGGCGCGACGCCTTCCGCGCGCCCGGTCGTGACGGTGGCCGTCCCGGCGGGCTGACCGGCCCGCAGGACTGCTGTCGATCACCCACCGTGGCAGTCTCGTTACCCTTTCACCTCTCGTCGCGGGCGGCGGGCGAGCCTACCCTGGTCACATGGGTGACCCGCGCGAGCCTCCCGAGGGCACGCCCGAGGGTGGTTCCAATGATGACGAGTTCCGGTCCGTCGTCTTCGACGAATCGTTCGTGAAAGCTGCCCGGATCCAGGAGCTGTCCGCGCAGGAGCGGCTGGCCGGTGCGTTCGGACGGGCCACCCGGCGGCGCGGCTGGGGCTGGTTCGGGTCGCTGCCCCGGCAGGCCGTGATCCTCCTGCTGCTGGTGACGATGGCGTTCGCCGCGGCCGTCTACTTCGGCATCAGCTCGCCGCACGGCCAGGTCGTGCCGCCCAGCGGCACCCAGCTGACCGCCGCCGTCACCCCGCTCAGCCCGCCCGGCACGGTCGGCGCCGTCCCCGACCCGGCCCACCCGTTCGCGGCGCTGCCACCCGGCTACGCCGACGGCCAGGCCGGCCTCGGCATGCCACCCGCCTCGCCCACCTCGCACTTCGCCGGGACCGACGTGCAGCGCGCCCTGGACTCCGTCCAGCACTACCTGGTGGTCTCCGAGCTGACCCCCGCCACGCTGACCGCCAACGAGACCGGCCAGGTCCGCGAGCTGCTCACGTCCGGTGAACTCGCCCAGTACGACGCGAGCGTCAACACGCCGCGCGACGACCAGCAGCACGCCGCCACCGGCTGGATGGTCCGCTTCGACCCCGGGCAGATCGCGCTGGCCACCGACACCGTGAAGGTCACCGGCGCCGTCCAGGTCGGCGAGGTCGACTCCGGCACGCTGGAGATCACCGCCGACCACACCCTGGTCTACGCACTGCGCCCGGCCGGCACCACCAGCGACCCCTCGGTCACCCTGTACGCGGTGCGCCGGGAGGTGCGGATCGACGTCGACCGGGCCGACCTGGACGCCGGCCGCGTCCGGGTGGTCGGCTCCACCGTCCAGGCCGGGCCCACCTCGTGCGGCACCGTGCAGAGCGACTACCTGCAGCCGGTGCTGGCCACGGCGAGCGGCGTGCAGCCGAGCACCCCGCCCGCCGTGAACCCGACCGACCACAGCCGGCCGGCCTGGCAGACCTGCGGAGTGCTCGGGCCGATCACCCGCTGAAGCGCTCCCGGATCAGTCCTGCTGCTCGCCGCCGCTGCCGTTGCTCCCGTTGTTGCGGCCGGCACCCGTGAAGGTGTCGCGGAGCTTGCCGCCGACCGTGCCCACGCCGTTGCCGAGGTCGCGCAGCAGGCCCATCAGCGGGTCCTTGCTCTCCTTCACCGACTGCGAGTACGAGTCGGCGGCGGCCTTCCACTGCGCGCCGATCGAGGTGTCCGGGTCGTCGCCGCGGCGCGGGTACGCGCCCGCCAGGATCGAGCGGTACTCCTCGCTCTCCGCCCACTTCTTCAGCTGCGCCACCCGCACCACCGCGAACGGGTGGGTCTGCGGCAGCACCTGCAGCAGCTTCAGCACGCTGTCGCGGAGGTCGCCCGCCTTGTCGTACTCGGCGGCCTGCTCCAGGAACGCGTCCACGTTCATCTCGGCCATGTTCGCGCCACCGGCCAGCTTCATCAGGCCGCGCATCGACGCCTGCAGGTCCTGACCGGCCAGCAGGCCGGCCCGGTCGCTGGACAGCTCCGCCTTGCGGAACCACTCCTTGAGCGCGGTGATCACCGCCGTGATCGCCAGGTTGCCCAGCGGCAGCCAGCCGATCCGGGCCGCCAGGTTGGTGAGGATCAGCAGCATCGTCTGGTACACCGCGTGCCCCGACATCGCGTGACCGACCTCGTGGCCGATCACCGCGCGCAGCTCCTCCTCGTCCATCAGGTCGATCAGCCCGGTGGTCACCACGATCACCGGGGTGTCCATGCCGATGCAGTACGCGTTGACCTTCGGGTCCTGGGTCACGTACAGGTCCGGGACCTTCTCCAGGTCCAGCACGTACGCGGCGTCCCGCACCATGTCGTACAGCTCAGGGAACTGCCGCTCCGACGTCTTGACCGCCGTGGCCAGGAACAGCAGCCGCACGCTGCGCTCGGACACCAGCCCGGCCAGCTTCTTCAGGATGTCGTCGAAACCGCTCAGCCTGCGCAGCGCCACCAGCCCCGAACGGTCCGCCGGGTGCTCCCAGGCGCGGGTGGAGATCTCCGGGAACCGCTGGCGGCGGCGGCTCGGCGCGTTGCCCTTGGTCATGTCGGTCATTGAGTACCCTCCTGGATCGACGCCGGCACCGGCTCCCGTGGCCGGCCCCCGCTGCTTTCCTCTTAACGTCGCTGTGTCCGTACTCGTCCCCGGACGTCACGGTACGCCGTCGGCCCGCACTGCCCCCGGGCGGGCGTACGGGGCGGGGTGCGGCGCGGGAACGGCGATAAACGGGTCTACCCTGGCTGTGCCGTACCGAAAAGGAGCCCCGTGATGTCCCCTGCCGACCTGGTCCAGCTCGCCGGACCGATCTCCAGCGAGAACGGCCCCGGCCTGTTCCTGAGGATCATCGTGATCGCCTCCTTCGTCGGAGTCGGACTGCTGGTGTGGGCGATCGCCCGGGCGAGCCGCGACGGCGACAAGCGCGAGGCCGCGCGCGAGCAGGCCCGGGCCGAGGCCGCCGAGCAGAGCTGAACCCGGGGCCGGGCAGGGTTTCGTACCGGTGCCGGGCAGGGCTGAACCGGGGCCGGTGCCGCCTCGGGCGGCGGGCCCGGCGGCCGGGCGGGGCCCGGAACGGCTCATGGGTGGTCAGACGCGGTGGGCCGCCGCGCGGTTGCGTGTCAGGCCCCCGTACGATGAGCCCGCGGGCCGCACGGTCCGTGACCGCCTGGTCCTCACACCGAGCCGAGAAGGTCCCGCCGATCATGACCTCTGCTGCCCTGCCCACCCTCGTCCACCTCGCCGAGGAGGGCGGTAACCACGACAGCCTCAACCCCTTCCTGACGGGCGGCGCGGCGCTGGCCATCCTGCTCCTGCTGCTGTTCGTCACCACCCGCTTCAACCGCGACCGCTGACCCGGCCGCGCCGCCGTCCGCGGCGACCGGACACGGAGCGCCCGGGGCCCGCGAGCGGGCGGAATCCCCGGGACATCCGGGTCGCGTAAGGTGTGGCGCCATGAGAGAGCAGGTCGACACCTCCGGGACGGACACGGCGCCGGGCACCCCCGCGCCGGGCAGTGCGCCGCGCGGGCGACGCCGGCTGGGCGTGATGGGCGGCACCTTCGACCCCATCCACCACGGGCACCTGGTCGCCGCGAGCGAGGTGGCCAGTGCCTTCCACCTGGACGAGGTCATCTTCGTCCCCACCGGCCAGCCCTGGCAGAAGTCCGACCGGGACGTCTCACCGGCCGAGGACCGCTACCTGATGACGGTGATCGCCACCGCCGAGAACCCGCAGTTCTCGGTCAGCCGGATCGACATCGACCGCAACGGCCCCACCTACACCGTCGACACCCTCCGTGAGCTGCAGGCCCTGCACCCCGACGCCGAGCTCTTCTTCATCACCGGCGCCGACGCCCTCGCCCAGATCATCTCCTGGCGCTCCTCCGAGGAACTCTTCGACCTCGCCCACTTCATCGGCTGCACCAGGCCGGGCCATACTCTCTCCGACACCGGCCTGCCGGTCGGCGGCGTCTCGCTGGTCGAGGTGCCCGCCCTCGCCATCTCCTCCACCGACTGCCGGATGCGCGTCGCCAAGGGCGAACCCATCTGGTACCTGGTGCCGGACGGCGTGGTCCGTTACATCCACAAGCGGGCGCTGTACGCGTCGGCCCGGCCCTGATCCCCGGGAGGGAAGGCATGACCGGAACGTCCGACGACGAACAGTGGTACGGCCGCCAGCCCCAACCGCCCTACCAGCAGCAGCCCGGGTACTACCCCCCGCAGGGGTACGAGCAGCAGCCGGTCGAACAACAGCCTTACCAGCAGCAGTCGTTCGAGCAGCACGGCTACGACCAGGGCGGGTACGACGCGTCCGGATACGACGCATCCGGGTACGACCAGGGTGGGTACGGCCAGGCCGGGTACGGGGGTGCCGGGTACGGGCAGCAGACCGGGCAGCCGGGGCAGCAGGGGTACGGGCAGTCGGGGTACGAGCAGCAGCAGTCGTACGGGCAGGCCGATCCGTACGGTGGATACGACCAGCGGGGCGGGCAGCAGGCCGGGCAGCCCGGGGTGTACGCGCCGGACCCGTACGGCGGTGACCACGGCGACCGGCCCGGGTACGGGCAGCAGGCCGGGTACGCGCAGCGCGGCGGCCATGAGGCCCAGGCGTTCGAACAGGGCGGCTACGGGCAGCAGTTCGGCGGCCGGCCGGGGGCCGGGCAGTCGCCGACCGGGGACGTCTACGGGCAGCAGACCCATGACTCCTACTACGGGCAGCAGCCCGCGCAGGGGTTCTACCAGCAGCAGTCGCAGTTGCCCGGGCAGACGCCGGGCACGCAGACATCAGGCACGCAGACATCGGGCGGGCAGACGCCGGGCGGGCAGGTGCTCGACGGCCGGGTGCCGACGCAGGCCGGTGCCGCCGGGCGGGTGGTGCCGCCGGTGAGTGCGGTCGCGGCGCCGGCCGGAGCGGGGATGCCGCCCCGGGCGCGAGCGGCCGCGGCACCGGTGCCGGAGACCGAGGCGGTGCCCGAGCCGTCCGAGATGGTCGGCGGGCGGGCGGCTGCCGCGGCGGCGGCCCGGGCCAAGGGCGCGGCCGACGACTCCTACACCACGGGCGAGTTCAACTTCGTCGACGAGGAGACGGAGGACTCCGAGGACGCCATCGACTGGCTGAAGTTCGCCGAGTCCCGCAGCGAGGTCCGGGCCGAGCGACGCCGACGGCTGCGCAACCGGCTGGTCGCGCTGCTGGTGGTGCTGGCGGTGCTGGCGGCCGGTGCGGTGGGCTACCTGTGGTGGTCCGGCAAGTTCGGCGACGACAACGACGCGAACAAGGCGGTCGGCGGCCGGTACGTCAACGTGGTGCACCTGATCGACCCGCAGGGCAAGGTCACCACCGCGCTGTTGGTCGATGACCGGGACGGGCAGAAGGCGACCGTACTGCTGCTCCCCGACACCCTCCAGCTCCCGAGCAACGGCGACATCACGACCGTCGGCCAGGCCCCGACCGCGATCGGCGCCTCCGCCACCCGCGACGGCCTGTCGTCCGTGCTCGGCGCCAAGGTGGCCGGCACCTGGCGGCTGGACACCCCCTATCTGCAACTGCTGGTCGCCCAGCTCGGCGGCGTCCGGGTGGACACCAACGCCGAGGTGCGCGAGAACAACAAGCCGGACGGCAAGGTGATCGCCGCGGTCGGCAAGGACGTTCTGCTGAGCGGCCGTGCCGCCGTCGACTACGCCACCCTGCAGGCACCCGGCGAGACCCGGGACGCCCAGCTCGCCCGCTTCGGTCAGGTGATGGCGGCGGTGATCAACACGATGCCGGTCACCATGGCGGACGCCACCGAGGACGTGCACCGGATGAACTCCGTCCCCGACCCGTCGCTGCCGGAGAGCGCGCTCGCCGGCGTCCTGGTCAACCTCTCCAAGCAGGCCAAGGC
>NZ_BMRI01000001.1:463024-464825 GCF_014648555.1 Kitasatospora griseola | reverse complement strand
CGGCCACCTGTCCACCACCGTGCTCACCGCGAAGCCGGACGGCACCCTGGACGACGCCACCGCCGGCAAGCAGGTGAGGGAGATCCTCGGCGGCGCCATCGGCAAGGCCAAGCGCACCGGCAACTCCACCCGCGTCACCGTGGTCGACGCGTCCGGCAGCGACACGGCAGCCGCAGCGAAGGTAGTCGTCACCAACGCGGGCATGGACCCGCTGCCGTCCACCGCGAAGGCTCCCGCGCAGGCGACCTCGGAGATCCGCTACACCGACGACGAGAAGAAGCCCGCTGCGCTCAGCCTGGCGACCAGCCTGGGCCTGCCGGATTCCGTGGTGAAGAAGGTCACCGATACGCAGAACGCGGACCTGGTGCTGATGCTCGGCAAGGACTACCAGCCGCCGCAGAAGTCCGTGCAGTAGCGCGGACGGTCGGTCGGCCGGCCGGTCGGCCGCGTGGTCGGTCGTGCGTTCGGCGGTGCGGTCGGTCGTGCGTTCGGCGGTGCGGTCGGGGCCCCGGGGTGGAAATCACTCCGGGGCCCCGGCGCGTTCGTGAGATCCTGGGAAGGTATCCCCACAGCCGATCCGGAAGAGCATCGTGACCGTCACCGACCGAAGCCAGGAACTGATCACCGTCGCCGCACAGGCGGCGGCCGACAAGCTGGCGCACGACATCATCGCCTTCGACGTCAGCGAGGTGCTGTCGATCACCGACGCCTTCCTGATTGCCTCCGCCGCCAACGACCGCCAGGTCAGGGCGATCGCCGAGGAGATCGAGGACCAGCTGCGCGAGAAGCTCGACGCCAAGCCGGTGCGCCGCGAGGGCGAGCGCGAGGGCCGCTGGATCCTGCTCGACTACCTGGACATCGTGGTGCACGTCCAGCACTCCGAGGAGCGCTCCTTCTACTCGCTCGACCGCCTGTGGAAGGACTGCCCCGAACTGCCGATCCCCGCGGACGCGCTGGCGACCCGCAACCGACCCGAGAACGCCGTCACCGACGCCGCCGGCAATGCCGTTTCCGGGGGCGACCTCTGAGCCGGTCGGGGGGGCGGCCGCGCATCGTCCTCTGGCGGCACGGTCAGACGTCCTGGAACCTCGAATCGCGGTTCCAGGGCACCACTGACGTCGATCTCACCGAACAGGGGCTGTTCCAGGCGCAGCGGGCAGCCCGGCTGCTAGCTGCGCTCCGCCCCGACCTGCTGATCTCCTCCGACCTGACGCGGGCTCGGCGCACCGCCGCCGAGCTGGCCGTGCTCACGGATCTGGAGGTGCACCACCACGAGGGTCTCCGTGAGACCTTCGCCGGGGAGTGGCAGGGGCTCACCAACTCCGAGATCCGGGCGCGGTATCCGGAGCAGTACGAGGCCTGGGCCCGTGGTGAGCCGGTGCGGCGCGGTGGCGGTGAACTCGCCACCGAGGTGGCCGACCGGGCCGTTCTGGTGCTGCTGGACGCCGTCGGCAAGCTGCCCGAGGGCGGCACCCTGGTGGTGGTCAGTCACGGCGGCACCATCCGCACCATGATCGGCCGACTGCTGGGCATGGAGCCGCAGTTGTGGGAGCGCTTCGGCGGTCTCTCGAACTGCTGCTGGTCGGTGCTCGGCCAGGACGCGCGCGGCTGGCGGCTCCTCGAGCACAACGCGGGCACGCTTCCTCAGCCGGTCATCGGCGACGAGACCTGAGGCGTGACCGGGGGCGCGACAGGGGGGCCGCGCAACCCGGATTTCACAGTTCCGGCTCTGACCAGCTAGAGTCTTCCTCGTTCGCAGTGAGGAACGCAGACGGGAAACCGAAGGCGGGAGTCGCGGAAC
>NZ_BMRI01000001.1:431793-462865 GCF_014648555.1 Kitasatospora griseola | reverse complement strand
TGCGGGGCTATAGCTCAGTTGGTAGAGCGATTGCATGGCATGCAATAGGTCAGGAGTTCGATTCTCCTTAGCTCCACAGCAGTTCTGCGAGGCCGCTACCCGAGACGGGTAGCGGCCTTCGGCGTTCCCGGGGCTGCCTGTGGGGCGCCCGGAACGGATTAGGGCCTGGACCGTCGACCGTGTACAGTTGTCGATGTCGCCAAGGGGAACCGCAAGGGAAACTGCAGGTGAAGGCAGTAACAGCATGGGGCTATAGCTCAGTTGGTAGAGCGATTGCATGGCATGCAATAGGTCAGGAGTTCGATTCTCCTTAGCTCCACAGTAATCCGAAGGCCGTCCCGCGAGGGGCGGCCTTCGGTCGTTCATCCGACTCCCCTGCCACGCGGGGCGCGGGGCCGCTACCGTCGTGCCATGGCCGATCTGGCGCGAAAACGGAACGACGAGCTCGCCCGGATACTCCACCAGCTGGGATGGAGCCCGGAGCGGCTGGCCCGCGAAGTGAATGCGGTGCTGCCGCCCGGCATGGCGATCAGCTCGACCGCGCCCTACAAGTGGCGCGACCGGGGCATGGTGCCGCGCTCGCCGCACGACCAGACCGTCTGCGAGGTCCTCGGCCGCTGCGTCGGCATCGCCGTCACCTACGAGCAGCTGTGGGGGCAGATGGGCTCCAACCGGGGCGCCAAGATGCTCTCGCCCCGGCTGCTGACGGATCCGTGGACCGCTGACACCGCGCAGACCGCGCTCCGCGAGGCCGGCGCGGACGGCGCCCCGGTCCGGCTCACCGACCTGTTCCGCGGCGACGAGCTGGAGCAGGCAGCCCGGCACTGGGCCTCGCCGCCACCGCCCGTCACCGGCGGCGAGGGCGCGCTCCGGATCGCTCCCGAGCAACTGGCCGACCTGCGGCTCTCCTACGACTCCAAGCAGCGTCTGGAGCGTGCCTACGGCGGCGGACTGATCCTCGACCTCGCCAAGGCCGAACTCGCCATGGTGGGGAAGCTGCTGGAGCTCGGCAGCTACGACGAGCCGCTCGGCCGGGAACTGTACGGGGCCGCCAGCAGGCTGGCCCGGCTGGTCGGTTGGGCGAACTACGACATGGGTAACGACGCCGCCGCGCAGCGTGCCTTCGTCGCGGCCCTGCGCGCCGCCCACGTCTCCGGCGACCCGCGGCTCGGCGTCGGCGTGGTCGGCTGCCTCGCCGTCCAGGCGACCTACAACTCCGGAGGGCGGGGCCTGGACCCGGTGGCGATGCTGTCCACCGCGCTGCGCGCCGCCGACGACGTGCTGACACCTCGTGAGCGGGCCCTGCAACTCGGCCGGATCGCCCGGGCGCACGGCCGCAAGGGCGAGCAGATCAGCGCCGAGGCGGTCGCCGAGCGGGCGTTCCGGATGCTGGAGGGGCTGGACGGACACGACCAGGAACGCGCCGACCTGGAGGGCATGATCGGCGAGGGCTTCCTGCTGCTCGGCGAGCACGAGCAGGCCCGGGGCCTGCTGCAGCGCGCGATCGAGGCGCTCACCGCAGAACGCGCCCGAGTCAAGGCGCTGCTGATGGTGCGCCTCGCCGACTCCTACCGCCGCACGGGCGAACGCGCGGAGGCCGAGGACATCGCCGACCGGGCCCGCCGGCTCGCCGCCGGCATGCAGTCCGCCCGAGTGGCGCGGGCCCTGCGGGACTTCGACTCGGCGATGCGCGCGGAGGCGTAGCGACAGGTCGGACGGCCGGCCGGGCGGGGCGGGCAGTCGGTTGGGGGGATCGGGTAGGGCGGGCAGTCGGTTGGAGGGAGCGGGCGGGGGAGTGACCGGAGATCCGACTGTGGCTGTGGTCGTGGTCGAGGGGGTGACGAGTGATCCGGCCGCTGCCGTGGTCGGGGGATTGACGCGGTGACGCGAAAGGGTGTTGAAGGGGTGCGGTACCCTGAGCCCATGCGAACTGTGCGCCTGCTTCTTAGCCGGCCGCGCTGACCAGGACCGGCTTGGGTGCCGGAGTCGGCGTGGCGTCCCCTCCTGCGGAGGGGTTTTCTGCTTTCTACGGCCTGTTCGCTGACTGATGACGATGGAGCCTGAAGGACCATGAGCGAGACGACCCCCGCTTCCGGCGCGGCCGAAGCCGCCACCGAGCCTTTCCGCTACGGCGCCGCGCTGGCCGCCGAGATCGAGTCCCGCTGGCAGGACCTGTGGGAGAAGGAGGGGACGTTCAACGCCCCCAACCCGACCGGCCCGCTGGCCGACGGGTCGGCCGTCGCCGCGAAGCCCCACAGCTTCATCATGGACATGTTCCCGTACCCGTCGGGCACCGGTCTGCACGTCGGCCACCCGCTGGGCTACATCGCCACCGACGTGTACGCCCGCTACCAGCGGATGACCGGCCACAACGTCCTGCACACCCTGGGCTACGACGCCTTCGGCCTGCCCGCCGAGCAGTACGCCGTGCAGCACGGCGTGCACCCGCGGGTGTCCACCGAGGACAACATCGCCAACATGCGCCGCCAGCTGCGCCGGCTGGGCCTGGGCCACGACTCGCGCCGGTCGATCTCCACGATCGACCCCGAGTACTACCGCTGGACGCAGTGGATCTTCCTGCAGATCTTCAACGCCTGGTACGACGAGGCGGCCGGCAAGGCCCGCCCGATCTCCGAGCTGGTCGCCCAGTTCGAGTCCGGCGAGCGCGAGGTGCCGGGCGGCCGTGCCTGGGCCGAGCTGACCGGCGTCGAGCGCGACGAGCTGCTGGGCGACTACCGGCTGGCGTACTCCAAGGAGGTGCCGGTCAACTGGTGCCCCGGCCTGGGCACCGTGCTGGCCAACGAGGAGGTCACCGCGGACGGCCGCTCCGAGCGCGGCAACTTCCCGGTGTTCAAGTCCAACCTGCGCCAGTGGATGATGCGCATCACCGCCTACGCGGACCGCCTGATCAGCGACCTGGACCTGCTGGACTGGCCCGAGGCGATCAAGCTGCAGCAGCGCAACTGGATCGGCCGCTCCGAGGGCGCCCGGGTCGACTTCGGCGTCGGCGGCGACACCGTCACCGTCTTCACCACCCGCCCCGACACCCTGTTCGGCGCGACCTACATGGTGCTGGCCCCCGAGCACGCCCTGGTCGACACCGTTGTCCCGGCCGAATGGCCGGCCGGTACCCGTGACGAGTGGACCGGCGGTGCCGCGACCCCGGCCGAGGCCGTCGCCGCGTACCGCGCGGCCGCCGCCGCCAAGTCCGACGTGGAGCGCCAGGCCGACGCCAAGGTGAAGACCGGCGTGTTCACCGGCGCGTTCGCGACCAACCCGGTCAGCGGCGAGCAGATCCCGGTGTTCATCGCCGACTACGTGCTGATGGGCTACGGCACCGGCGCGATCATGGCCGTCCCCGCGCACGACAGCCGCGACTTCGCGTTCGCGCAGGCGTTCAACCTGCCGATGCGCTGCGTCGTCCGGCCCACCGACGGGCGCGGCGAGGACCCGCACACCTGGGACGACGCCTTCGACACCTACGACTCGGTGCTGATCAACTCCGAGCGTGACGGCGTCTCGCTGGACGGCCTGTCCGTGGTCGACGCCAAGGCCCGGATCACCGCCTGGCTGGCCGAGCAGGGCATCGGCGAAGGCACCGTCAACTTCCGCCTGCGCGACTGGCTGTTCAGCCGCCAGCGGTACTGGGGCGAGCCGTTCCCGATCGTCTACGACGAGAGCGGTGCGATGCACGCGCTGCCCGAGTCGATGCTGCCGGTCGAGGTCCCCGAGGTGGACGACTACTCGCCGCACACCTACGACCCCGACGACGCCACCTCCTCGCCGAAGACCCCGCTGTCCCGCAACGAGGACTGGGTCAACGTCGAACTGGACCTGGGCGACGGCCCCAAGACCTACCGCCGCGAGACCAACACCATGCCCAACTGGGCGGGTTCCTGCTGGTACGAGCTGCGCTACGTCGACCCGGTCAACTCGACCTCGGTCGTCGACCCCGCCAACGAGGCCTACTGGATGGGCCCGACCGTCGAGAAGCCGGCCGGCGGCGTCGACCTGTACGTCGGTGGCGCCGAGCACGCGGTGCTGCACCTGCTGTACGCCCGCTTCTGGCACAAGGTGCTGCACGACCTGGGCTACGTCTCCTCGGTCGAGCCGTTCCACAAGCTGTTCAACCAGGGCATGATCACCGCCGACGTCTTCCGCGACGACCGGGGCTTCCCGGTGCCGGCTGCGGAGGTCGAGGAGATCGACGACGAGTTCTTCTGGAACGGCGAGAAGGTCCGTCGCGAGGCGGGCAAGATGGGCAAGTCGCTGAAGAACGCGATCGCCCCGGACGAGTTCGCCGACGAGTACGGCGCGGACACGCTGCGCCTGTACGAGATGTCGATGGGCCCGCTGGACGTCTCCCGCCCGTGGGACGCCCGCGCGGTGGTCGGCTCCTACCGCTTCCTGCAGCGGCTGTGGCGCAACATCGTCTCGGAGATCACCGGCGAGCTGGTGGTGACGGACGAGGAGCCGGACGAGGCGACGTTGCGGGCGCTGCACAAGACGATCGACGGCATCCGCGGCGACATGGCCAACCTGCGGTTCAACACCGCGGTGGCCAAGGCCATCGAGCTGAACAACTTCCTGGTGAAGCGCGGTTCCACGCCGCGTTCGGTCGCCGAGCAGATCGTCCTGCTGATCGCCCCGCTGGCACCGCACATCGCCGAGGAGCTGTGGCGCCGCCTGGGCCACGAGCAGTCGCTGGCCTTCGCCGACTACCCGGTCGCCGACCCGGCGTACGTCGTCGACGAGACCGTGACCTGCGTCGTGCAGATCAAGGGCAAGGTCAAGGCCCGCCTGGAGGTCTCGCCGGCCATCTCGGACGCCGAGCTGGAGGCGCTGGCCCTGGCCGACCCCACCGTGGTCGCCGCCATCGGCGGTGCGGAGGTGCGCAAGGTCATCGCCCGCGCGCCGAAGCTGGTGAACATCGTCACTGGCTGACGTCGCCTCTGCTGAGCGATCGTCGGATCGGCAGGGCCGGTTGTCCCGAACACGGGGCGGCCGGCCCTTCGCCGTCTGTGGCTGCGGGAGGGTGCACTCCTGGGCGGCGGCGCAGGCGAGAGCGAGCGCGAACAGGAGAGACAGGGGCAGGAGGCGAAGGGTCCGCAAGGTCGGTGCGGCTCGCGCGGTCCGTGTCGTTCGTGGGGCGTGGCGGGTCTGTCGGACTCGTCGGACGGGCCGGAGACGGTGGAAGAGCTCGAACAAGGTGGCTCCGTTCTTCGTAGGGGTGTGTCGATCGCGTGGCGTGTACTGGCGGACTCCGGGTGATCGCTTGGGGGACATCCCTGAGCTGTCCCTGATCTCCGTTCTCCAGGCGGTTGAACGTCTGCTGCCCGCTGCCCGGCCGAGCTACGGTGGAGACCGGTGGACAGGCGGCCCGCATTCGGCGGACCGCCGCCGGTCACGGGCGGAGGTGGGCTCCCGATGGAAGCGCTCGGTGTTGTCGTAGCGCTGGTCGCGCTGCTCGGAGTGACGCTGCTGGTGATGGCGGTGGTCGGGACGGTCAAGGCGGCGAAGGCCGTGGCCGCCAAGGTCGAGCGGCACAGCTCCAACGCCCAGCGGGCGGTGGAGAATGCCACCCTCCGGGCGAAGACCATCACCAAGCCCGGCGACCAGGGAAGGATCGCCGGCCTCCGCCTGTCCCTGCGTACCGCGCTGGATTCGACCCGCCAGGTCCTGCAGGGCGGCCTCCCGCAGGACGGTCAGCTCGGTGACGCGCTCCAGCTCCTCGCCCGCCTCGACTCGCACGCAGCCGAACTCGACACCGAACTGCGCCTACTGGAACGCGAGCCGATGAACAGCCGCGTCGCCGCCAAGCTCCCCGAACTGCGCGAACGCACCGAGCGGATCACGCACTCCGCGGACTCCCTGCGCTGGGCTGCCCAGGACCGCATGCGCCGCTTCGCCGACGACGAGCTCGCCCGCCTCAGCCAGGAGTGTCGGGACGAGGCCGGAGCGCTGCGGCACTGGACTCCTGCCGAGCCCGCCGCCGACCGCGGCTCCGAATTCGCCGCCGGCCCTGCGTCTACCGCCGATGCCCGGAGCGCCGCCGCTTCCGCCGATGGCCCCGCCGACCGCCGGAAGGGAATCGGCACCGGACGCCAGAGCAGCGCCGAGGAGTTGCTCGGGCTGGCTGCCGAGCCGCTCTCCCGCCTCGCCGACCGCCTGCGCAAGCCGAACCCCGCCGGACCCAACCACCCGTGACCCCACGTCACGAGACGGTTGCGGTCCGTGGCGTGAAAGTTACCCGCCGTTGTGGAGGTCAAACCGCCACAGGACGGGCACTGTCATCCTGGCTCTGCGGAGGGTAACCTCCGGCTCATGCTCGGCCACCTCGCACTTGTCACGGATTCCACCGCGTATCTGCCCCGAGAAGCGGTGGACCGGCACCGCCTCCAGGTGGTACCGCTCAGCGTCGCGGTCGGTGATGAAGTCTTCGCGGAAGGCGTCGAGATCTCTCCGAAGGATGTCGCCGAGGCCCTGCGCGCCAAACACCGGGTGACCACCTCCCGGCCCAGCCCCGAGACGTTCACGGCCGCCTATCGGGCCGCCGCCGAGGCCGGCGCCAGGGGAATCGTCTCCATCCACCTGTCCGCCGAACTGTCCGGCACCGTGGAGGCGGCCCAGCTGGCGGCCGCCACGGCACCGATCCCGGTCAGGGTGGTCGACAGCCGACTGGTCGGCATGGCGCTGGGGAGCTGCGTGCTGGCCGCCGCCGAGCTCGCCGATGCCCTCGATGCCGCTCGGGCCGCGGAGACGGTCGGTGAGGTGGGCGTCGAGGTGGACGGCGGCAGCACTGAAGCGGACCTGGATCGGGTGGTCTCCGCTGCCGAGCGGCGGGCCGAAGTCACCAACGGTTTTTTCTACGTCGACACCTTGGAGCATCTGCGGCGCGGAGGCCGGATCGGAACCGCCCAGGCGCTGGTCGGCTCCGCGCTGGCCGTGAAGCCCCTGCTTCACCTCGCCGGTGGTCGGATCGAGCCGCTGGAGAAGGTGCGCACCGCTTCCCGCGCCATTGCCCGACTCGAGGAGATCGCTGTCGAGCATGCCGGAGCACAGCCGGTGGACATCACCGTCCACCACCTGGCCGCGGAGCAGCGGGCCGAGGCGCTGGCCGAGCGGCTGAGGGAGCGGGTGCCGGCAATCAACGAGCTCTACGTCAGTGAAGTCGGTGCTGTCATCGGTGCGCACGTCGGCCCCGGCCTGCTGGCGGTCGTCGTGGCACCGGTCGTCGCATCCTCGCGCTGAGCGACGCCAAACTCACTCGTCCGGGCGACGAGAGTTATCCACAGGCCCGGGTTATCCACAGGGGCGGGCCAATTCTCTGATCGAGTGTCAGGTCGGCCCTACTGTCCTCGCCATGAGGACCATCACCACACCCCAAGCCCGCCGTCGTCAGACCGTCGCGACTGCCAGAGCCCGCCTCGGCCTGCTCCTCCCGCCCGCCCTGCCCGCCGATCTCAACCCGACCACCGATTCAACGACCGAGTCGGTGTCCTGCACTCCGGAGCCCGCGAGGGCCGCAGAAGTGGGCAGTGGCGAGTCGTCGGTGTCTGCGGACCATGACGCGATCAGCGCTGCTCCGGAGCCTGAGCGAGCAGCGGCACGTGCGACAGCCGCTCCCGATCCGCCGTACGCACTGTCGTCGCCGCGCATCCTGGCGATGTACGGGGTGGCCGCGCGCTCGGCCGGCACGGCTGCCCCGCGCTCCACCGATCGGGCCACCGGACAGCCTGCGATTCGGCACGGTGCGGTCCCGGAGCGAGATCCGCCCGCGGTGTCCGACATCGACTCGTCGACGCCTGCCGATCCCGATTCCCCGCTGGACGACTGGGCCGACCTCCAGTCGTACTCCGACCCGCCCCGGCCCGACACTCCGTCAGCTCCGGAACCTACAGCCGTGTCCCACCAAACCGACCAGCCAAGACTTCCCCTGCGGTTCCGCCTCCCCGGAGCCTTTGCCCTCGACCGCCGCGCCGTTCTCGGCCTCGCTGTCCTGCTCGTTCTCGCCATCGGCTACGCCGCGCAGCACTTCTGGTTGGGCCGGCCACACCCTGTCGCCGTTCCCGCCATTTCCATCGCCGATTCCACCACCGACCTCGCCACCGAAGGAGCACCCACTCACCATTCAGCCCGGCCGTCCCTGGTCATCGACATCGCCGGCAAGGTCCAGCACCCCGGCCTACGAACCCTCCCCGCAGGTTCACGGGTCGCCGATGCCCTGACCGCCGCCGGCGGCCCGATCCCCGGGACGGACACCAGTCCCCTCAACCTCGCCCGTCCACTCACTGATGGAGAACAGATCCTCGTAGGTGTCGAAAACGTCATCGGCGGAGTACCTGCCGCTCCCGCCGGTCCAGTCAGCCTCAACCACTCCAGCGCCGAACAACTCGACTCGCTACCGGGTGTCGGGCCCGCCCTGGCTCAGCGCATCCTCCAGTACCGCCTGACGCACGGCCCCTTCCAGTCCCTCGACCAACTCCGCCACGTCCCCGGCATCGGCCCCCGAAAGTACGAGGACCTCAAACCACTGCTCACGCTGTGATCCCCACCGTTCGTCTCCCGTCAGGAGGCTGTCCCATGCTCTAGCCCCCAACCTGAGCGGCTCGCCGCCCCCTACCCGCTGAGGAGGCACAGCCGCTCGCGCGCTGCTCTGGCCGGGCCTGACCCGCCGCCACCCACTACCCGCCCACCAGCTGTCCGGTTGGCGCGGCACGGTCGTGCTGTCGTGCCGCAGGCCGCCAAATCAACAAGTCGACCAACGAACACGCCGAGAGGAGATGCCCAATGCCGGCCCTGCCCTCCGCCGCCCCCGACCGAACCGACTACCGGCTTCTCCTCCCGGCCATCACCGCGTGGCTGGTCACCGCCGTCGTCCTCGACCTGGACGCCAGACACCGCCCGGCGCTGCTTCTGAGTGCTCTGCTGGGCGGCGCGATGGCCTTCGGCCTGCTCACCTCGAAGGGACCTCATCGCTCGATCCATCGACTTGCAGCCGCCATCCTGCTCACCGCAGCAGCGGCGGCGACCACGACCGTCCTCCACACCGCCGACCTGCACCGGGGCCCGCTGCCCGCCCTGGCGCATCCAACGCCGACACCTGCCCGGGGAGAGCCGGACTCCCCGGGCAGCCCGGAGCTGCCCCCGGACGCGGATGGGCAGCCCGCTCGGTCCGACTCCGGAGACGGGCCGACTTCACGGTCCCTCTCCGGAGACGGACGAACAGCCAAGCCGGAGGTCACTGTTGAAGCGACCATCACCGGCGACCCCAAGCTGCACGGATCGCACACCCGGGGTAGCGCCCTCTCTCAGCCGACCTTCACGGTCTCCGCCCTCGTCACCCGCGTCCGCCCAGCAGCCGGCATCGAGCAGGCAGGCGCGGTCGCCACCGTGACCAGAACGCCCGTCACGCTACTGATCCGCACCCAGGACGCGGAGCAGTGGCAGCAATTGATCCCCTCCACCCAACTGGAAGTGCAGGCAGAGGTGTTGCCGGAGCAACCGGTCAACCCTTCTGCGGGGGCGAGCTCGGCTGCACGGCCCCGGACCGACTCGGCGGCACTGCTCACCCCGCAAGGGCAGCCCAGGATCCTGGCACCGCCCAGCCTCCCGCAACGCCTTGCCGCCCAGCTTCGCAGGGGGCTACGCGATGCCTGCGACCACCTGTCGCCGGACGTTCGCGGCTTGCTCCCCGGACTGGTGGTGGGCGATGTGACGAGGCTCCCGGACGACCTGGCGGACGCCTTCCGGTCCACCGACCTCGGGCACCTGGTGGCGGTGAGCGGGGCCAACCTGGCGATCATCCTGGCGGTTCTGGTCGGAGGCACCCCGGCCGACCCGGACGTGCCGGGTCGCGGCGGGCTGGCCGGTCTGCTCGGCCTCTCCTTCCGGACGACGGCACTGCTCGGAACAGGACTGACGCTGGCCTTCGTCACCATCTGCCGACCAGACCCGAGCGTGCTCAGAGCGGCCGCCACCGGCCTGATCGGACTGCTGGCCCTCGCCACCGGCAGACCGAGACGGGGCTTGCCCACACTGGCCGGCGCCGTGCTGATCCTGGTCCTGGTGGATCCCTACCTGGCCCGCTCCTACGGCTTCCTGCTCTCCGCGCTCGCCACGGCAGGGCTCCTGATCCTGGGCCCGAGATGGACCGCCGCGCTGCGTGCACGCCGCTGGCCGCACCACCTCGCATCGGCGGTCGGTGCCACCGCGGCGGCGCAGGCGTTCTGTTCTCCCGTCACTGTCCTGTTGGCGCCGCGGATCAGCCTGGTCGGAATTCCGTGCAACCTGCTGGCTGAGATCGCAGTCGCACCCGCCACGCTGCTCGGCTTCGGCGCGCTCGCGGTCGCGCCCCTCTCGAAAGGAGCGGCGGAGTTCCTGGCGGACCTTGCCGCGCTGCCCGTCGGATGGCTTGCCGTCGTGGCGCGCCGGGGCGCCGAGCTTCCCGGTGCCGAACTCGCCTGGCCTGGTGGCATGTTCGGATCGGCACTGTTGGTGGTGGTCATCGTCGCGCTGGCCTGGGCGCTGCCTCCACTGCTGGGCGGGCGGCGGCGGTCCGGGCGCCGGCGCCCCAGGGTGTGGTCCGTGATTGCGGTCGCCGTGCTGTTGCTGATCGTCCTGCTGCGTCCACCCGTCGTCAGCCGGCTGGCGACCGGGTGGCCGGTCCGGGGCTGGCGGTTGGCGATGTGCGACATCGGCCAGGGCGACATGACTGTCCTGCCGGTCGAGCCCGGCAGCGCGGTGGTGGTGGACGCCGGGCCCGACCCCAAGTCAGCCGATGCCTGCCTGCGGGAACTCGGGGTGACCAGAGTGCCGGTCCTGATCCTCACGCACTTCCACGCCGACCATGCGGAGGGCATTCCCGGGGTGCTGCGCGGCCGGGAGGTCGGTGCGATCGAGGTGACCGCCTCGAACGAGCCGGAAGGCGAACGGAGCAGGGTGCTGCGCTGGGCAGCCGACGACCGAGTCCCGGTGCTGCGGGCCGAGCGGGGCGAGCGCCGAACGGCGGGGGCCCAACTCGCCTGGCAAGTGGTGTGGCCCACGTCGCCGCCGGCACCGGACGCGACCGGTCCCAACAACTCCAGCATCGCGATCCTCGCCACCCTCGGCCCACCTGCCGCCCCGATCCGGGTAGCCCTGCTGGGCGATCTGGAACCTCCGGCTCAGGCAGCCCTGCTCACCCTGGGCCTGCCGCCGACGCCCCGACCCGACGAGCGGGCTCCACCCCCGCCTTCGGGCACGGAGCCGACAGCGGTGCACGCTACGGTTCGGACGCTCGACGGCTGGGCCGCGACAGTGAACGCCGCCGACTCGGTCGATCGCCATGGCGGGCCCGGCCCTCCCAGGTTGGGGCGCGTGGACGTCCTGAAGGTGGCGCACCACGGATCGGCGAACCAGGACTGGGCGTTGATGGCCACACTCCGTCCGAGGCTGGCCCTGATCTCCTGCGGTACCGGCAACCCGTACGGGCACCCGTCGCCCCAGACGGTGAGCGGGCTCAGGGCGCTGGGGGCGACGGTGGTTCGCACCGACCGGGTGGGGGACATCGCGGTGCTGGGAGATGCGCCGTCCCTGGCCGTGGCATCCCACCTGCGCTCCGCCCACGGCTGACGCCCAGGCAGCGCAGCCCAGGCGTGCTGTCGGCGATGGCAAAGGCCTGAACCGGCAGGCCGAACGGTGCAGACAGAGCGCCCGTCCGAGCGGGTGGGTGCGCCTCGCTCGGACGGGAACCAGGCCAAGCCTGGCGGGGTCGGTGGTGGGGCAGGTCAGTCCTGCTCGCGCCACCCGTCCTGCTCGGCGACGAGCCGGTCGAGTTCGGACAGCAGCTGCGGCGTCCAGCCCTCGTCCTCGGGGGCCTCGACGACCACGATCCACTGGGCGTCCTCGGCGTCGTCCTCGCCGGCGAGGGAGTCCCGGACCACCTCCACCTCGCCCAGGTCGGGCCAGCGCGCACTCAACTCCTCGGCAATCTCATCCGCCGCGTCGCGGTCAGGAAGGACGAGCAATTGACGGTCATTGTTCTTGATCACGGCATCATTCTCCCCAGCCCGCCAGGCGGTGCGGCGGCGGCCCCGCCCCATGTTCCGTCCCGTCGTGCCGGGCCGGCGGACGGTGCTGGTGGAGAGCTGCGGGGACGTGCCGGAGCAGGCCTGTCGGCACGGCGTGCGATCCTGGTAGGCGATGGCCAGGAAGAGTGCACCCGACGACCTGCTCGCCCCGCTGACCGTTGCGGTCGGCCAGGAGGAGCTGCTGCTGGACCGCGCGGTCGCCGAGGTGGTGGCGGCGGCGAGGGCGGCGGATCCGGAGACGGACGTTCGCGACCTCGCGCCGGGGGCGCTGCAGGCCGGGCAGTTGGCCGAGCTCACCACCCCCTCGCTCTTCGCGGAGCGGAAGGTGATCGTGGTTCGGGCCGCGCAGGACCTCGCGGCCGACGCGGTCAAGGAGGTCAAGGCGTACCTGGAGTCGCCGGTCGAAGAAGTGATCATGGTGCTGGTGCACGCGGGCGGCGCCAAGGGCAAGGGTCTGCTGGACGCGGCGAAGAAGGCGGGCGCGCGGGAAGTCCTGTGCGCCAAGCTCACCAAGGCGAGCGAGAAGCTGGCGTTCATCCGCAACGAGTTCCGCACCCTGGGCCGGGCTGCCAGCCCGGAGGCGTGCCAGGCGCTGCTCGACTCGCTGGGCAGCGACCTGCGCGAACTGTCAGCCGCCTGCAGCCAGTTGACGGCCGACATCGAGGGTCCGATCGACGAGACCGCGGTCGCGAAGTACTACAGCGGGCGGGCCGAGGCGACCGGCTTCGAGGTGGCGGACCTCGCTGTCACCGGCCGGGCCGCCGAGGCGCTGGAGCGGCTGCGCTGGGCGCTGGCCGTCGGCCAGCCGCCCACGGGCATCACGTATGCGCTGGCCTCCGGAGTGCGCAGCATCGGCCGGCTCGCCAGCGCCGGCCGCAACCTGCGCCCTGCGGACCTGGCCCGCGAACTGGGCATGCCGCCGTGGAAGGTGGACCGGGTCCGCCAGCAGATGCGTGGCTGGACGGGCGACGGCGTGGCTGCCGCCCTCACCGCTGTCGCCGAGGCCGACGCGGCCGTCAAGGGCGGCTCCGACGACCCCGCGTACGCCTTGGAGCGTGCCGTGGTCGCCGTGGCCCGCGCCTCCCGGGCCGGCTCGCGCCCCTACTGAGCCACCCTCGACGGCGCTGCCGAAGCAGGTCCATCCGGGGGATGCCGGGGGAGGCCCCGTCAGGCTCCCGGATTCGGTCAGGCGGATCCGCCGAGGGTGCGCAGGAGTTCGCGGGTGTCGGACAGCAGCGCGGTACGGACCTGGTCGCGGTCGGGGGCGGTGCCCCTGCCGTCCTGGTAGGAGGCGGACCAACTGGTGTAGCAGGTCATGCCGCCCTGACGGACGTACAGGACCTGGGTGAGGTAGTGCCGGCCCGGGCTGCTTCGGTCGGGATCGTCGAGGTAGCCGACGTAGGCCGCGTCGCCGAGGCCGGGCACCGTGCTGATCAGGTAGCGGCGTTGGGCCAGCCCGTCGCGCTGCGCGTCGAACTCCGGGCGCGGGTCCACCTCGCGGTGGAGCTGCACCTGCAGGTAGAGGGTGTAGAGGTCCTGGTCGCCGCCGACCTTCTTGCGGTACTGGCTGCAGTACATCTCGTCCAGTGCCCGGTGTCGCGTCGTGTAGTGGTAGGGGCTGCCTGATGGAGCGGGATACAGCTGGCTGAAGGTGGTCAGGCGGGCGGTGGTGCACAGGTCGTCGACCACCCGGTAGCCGGCCACGCTCGGGGAGCCCGACGTCGAATCGCCGTTGATCAGCGAGGGGACCGTCAGGACGGTTGCCGCCCACACCACCGAAGCCGCCAGGGCGCCGCCGATGCCCCACCACAGCCCGTGCCCGGAACGGCTTCGGCGAGGGCCGCCCGGGCCCGTTCCGTCGGGGCTGCCGCCGTCGACGGAAGGCCCGTCCGGGCCGATGGTGGTGACCGTGCCCGTCCTGACGCCGGTCGTCGAGGAGGTGCGGGTGCTGCGCGAGAAGCTGCTGGTGGAGCGGTGGCCCTGGAGCTGATGCGGCGGCGGAGTCGACATCGTTCCCCCGAGTAGTTGGTCACGCACGGGCAGTGTCAGGCACCCCGCACCCTACCTCGCCGCACCGTTCGCGCCGATGCCCTTTCCTGCCACGGTGGTTGATCCCCCCAGCCGCCGAGGGCAGTCGTCGTTCGGGGCCGGAAACGCGAACTGCCCGCCCGGTGGAGACCGGGCGGGCAGTCGGAGGAAGTGCCCTGAGCGGGGACTTCCCGTGGTTCATCGGGTACCGCACCCGCGTGGCGAACGCAGGCCGCGTGCGGTACGGGTCGTACAGCTCATCGGAAATCCGGATAGAGGGCCGGATTCCCGGGAGCGGACGGTCGGCGGTGGCGGGTAGAGGGCCGCTGATTCACGCCGTCCGAGGTGGTGCCGGAGCACCGGGTCGTACGGCCGGGCCGTACGGGAAGGACCAGGATCAGGCAGCGGTGTTGACGCGCTTGGTGATCGCCGACTTCTTGTTGGCGGCCTGGTTCTTGTGGATGATGCCCTTGCTGACGGCCTTGTCGAGAGCCTTGGAGGCGGCGCGAGCCAGCTCGGTGGCCTTCTCGTTCTCACCGGCGGCAGCGGCCTCGCGGGCCTTGCGCAGAGCGGTCTTCAGCGAGGACTTGACGGCCTTGTTGCGCAGGCGCGCCTTCTCGTTGGTCTTGTTGCGCTTGATCTGGGACTTGATGTTCGCCACGAAAGAGCCTCAGTCTGTGTGAATCGGCAGTTCAACGGGTTGCACCGCCCGCCGTCGGACCTGCTGAGAGGGCATGCCGAGGGCGGAGTGCAGCGGCCCACGCTACCAGGGCCGCCCCGCACCGCCCAAACCGGACCGGCCGGGTCACGGGCGGCCGGAGTGCGTCAGGCGGAGATCAGCGGTTCGCCGTAGTGCTCGACCGTCGGGAACGGGTCGTAGTAGTGGTGCAGCAGCTCGCGCCAGCGCCCGTACTCGGGGGAGCGGCGGAAGCCCTCGGTGTGGTCCTCCAGGGTCTCCCACTCGACCTGCAACAGGAAGCGCGAGGTGCTGCCCTCGTCCAGGCAGCGGCGCAGTTCGAGGGAGCGGAAGCCCCGCTGGGCGGCGATCAGCTGCCGGGCCTCGGCGAAGGCGGCGAGGAAGTCGTCCTCCTGGCCGGGGCGGACGTCGAGCAGGGCGCTTTCCAAGATCATGTGGGGATCCTGCCGCATGCCCGCCCGGGCGGAAAGACCGGTCGGGCCTCGGGCATGGGAGGATGGGCGGAACCATATTGATCGGATCAGAAATCGGACCAAGGTGCCCGCGACCCCCAGCAACGTGCCAGAGCCCAGCCGTACTGACCCGGCGGTGATTCGCAACTTCTGCATCATCGCCCACATCGACCACGGCAAGTCGACGCTCGCCGACCGGATGCTGCAGATCACCGGCGTGGTGGACCCCCGGCAGATGCGCGCCCAGTACCTCGACCGGATGGACATCGAGCGCGAGCGCGGCATCACCATCAAGTCGCAGGCAGTCCGCCTTCCGTGGGCGCCGCGGACCGGTGAGAACGCGGGCAAGACGCACATCCTCAACATGATCGACACCCCCGGCCACGTGGACTTCACGTACGAGGTGTCCCGCTCTCTCGCGGCCTGCGAGGGAACCATCCTGGTGGTCGACGCGGCCCAGGGCATCGAGGCGCAGACCCTCGCCAACCTGTACCTGGCGCTGGAGAACGACCTCACCATCATCCCGGTGCTCAACAAGATCGACCTGCCGGCCGCCCAGCCCGAGAAGTACGCGGCGGAGATCGCGCACATCATCGGCTGCGACCCGGGCGACGTGCTGAAGGTCTCCGCGAAGACCGGCCTCGGCGTCGAGGACCTGCTCGACCACGTGGTCGAGAAGATCCCGGCCCCGGTCGGCGTCAAGGACGCCCCGGCCCGCGCGATGATCTTCGACTCGGTGTACGACGCCTACCGCGGCGTGGTCACCTACGTGCGAGTGGTCGACGGCCAGCTCACCAAGCGTGAGCGGATCGCCATGATGTCCACCGGCGCGACCCACGAGTTGCTGGAGATCGGCGTCATCTCGCCGGAGCCGAAGGTCGCCGACGGCCTCGGCGTCGGCGAGGTGGGCTACATCATCACCGGTGTGAAGGACGTCCGGCAGTCCAAGGTCGGTGACACCATCACCTCGCAGCACAAGGGCGCCACCAAGCCGCTCGGCGGCTACAAGGACCCGCGCCCGATGGTGTTCTCCGGCCTGTACCCGCTGGACGGCTCGGACTACCCGCTGCTCCGCGACGCCCTCGACAAGCTGCGCCTGAACGACGCCGCACTGGCCTACGAGCCGGAGACCTCGGTCGCCCTCGGCTTCGGCTACCGCTGCGGCTTCCTCGGCCTGCTGCACCTGGAGATCATCCGGGAGCGCCTGGAGCGCGAGTTCAACCTCGACCTGATTTCCACCGCCCCGAACGTGATCTACCGGGTGATCATGGAGGATGGCACCGAGCACACCGTCACCAACCCGAGCGAGTTCCCCACCGGCAAGATCGCCGAGGTGTACGAGCCGGTCGTGCGCGGCACCATCCTGGCGCCCAACGAGTTCGTCGGCGCGATCATGGAGCTCTGCCAGGCCCGCCGCGGCAACCTGCAGGGCATGGACTACCTCTCCGAGGACCGGGTGGAGCTGCGCTACACCCTGCCGCTGGCCGAGATCGTCTTCGACTTCTTCGACCAGTTGAAGTCCAAGACCCGCGGCTACGCCTCGCTGGACTACGAGCCCATCGGCGAGCAGTCCGCCAACCTGGTCAAGGTCGACATCCTGCTGCACGGCGACGCGGTGGACGCGTTCTCCGCGATCGTGCACAAGGACAAGGCCTACAACTACGGCGTGATGATGGCCGGCAAGCTGCAGAAGCTGATCCCGCGCCAGCAGTTCGAGGTGCCGATCCAGGCCGCGATCGGTTCCCGGGTGATCGCCCGTGAGACGGTCCGCGCGATCCGCAAGGACGTTCTCGCCAAGTGCTACGGCGGTGACATCTCGCGCAAGCGCAAGCTGCTGGAGAAGCAGAAGGAGGGCAAGAAGCGGATGAAGATGGTCGGCCGGGTGGAGGTCCCTCAGGAGGCCTTCATCGCCGCGCTGTCGACGGACGCGGAGCCGCCGAAGGAGAAGAAGTAGCTCCTACGGTCGGCCATACGGGCCGGGGTCCCCGCACGGGGGCCCCGGCCCGTCGCCGTTTCCCGACGCTGACTCGGCGCCGCCGGCCACCCTGATGCCGTCGACGTCGATGCCGGCAGGGCGACTCGCCGATCAGGACGGACGGTCAGCGCAGGGACAGCGGCAGGACGTGGACGATGACCGACTTGACCAGCCGCCCGGCCGCCCCGGTCACCACCCGGGGCTTCATCGAGTCGTCGCCGTGGATCAGCTGCACCAGCGCCTCGCCGCGGCCCAGGCTCAGGCACTGGGTGAGGTAGCGGAACGCGAACGGCTTGTCGGTGCGTCCGGTGAGCAGCTTGCCCAGGTAGCGGCCTTGCGGCTGGGCGGTGGCGCAGGCCATCCGCAAGTGTCCGACGCCGGGAAGATCGACGGAGGCGGCGTCCCCGGCCACGTACACGTCGGGGTGCGACACCGAACGCAGGCGGTCGTCCACCACGGCCTGGCCGCAGTCGGTGACGGCCAGGCCGGATGCGGCGGCCAGCGGGTGCGGCTCCAGCGAGCCGGCCCACACCACCACGTCGGCCGGGACCGGGCCGGCCGCGGTCTCCAGCCCGGCAGTGGTGACGGCGGTGACCTGGTGCGCTTCGTCCACCCGGACACCGAGCCGGTCGAGCACCGACAGGACGTGCGCCCGGCCGCGCTGCGACAGCCAGCCGCCGACCGGGCCGGACGCCACCAGCCGGACCTGCCAGTCGGGGTGCGCCTCGGCGAGTTCGGTGGCCAGTTCGATGCCGGTCGCGCCGCCGCCGACCACCGCGATCGTTCCGGGCGCCGGCGCGCCGGTGATCCGGCGGTGCAGTTCCTCGGCGTTCTCCGCCGAGTACGCGTGCTCGGCGGCGCCGGGCACGCCGCTCCAGGCGATCCGGCTGCCGAGCGCGTAGACCAGGGTGTCGTAGGCGATCCGCTTGCCGTCCTCGGTGACCACCTTCCGCCCGGCCAGGTCGAGTTCGACGACCCGAGTGGCCAGGTGGGTGACCTTGCGGCCGCGCAGCACATGGGAGACCTCGGGCCGGGAGACCCGGCGGCCGACGGCGATCTCGTGCTGGCGCACCCGGTGCGCGAAGCGCCGCTCCGGGGCGATCAGGGTGACCTGGTTCGGCCCGCGGCCGATCCCTGCGGCGGCGGACAGTCCCGCGTAGCCCGCGCCGATCACCACGATGTGCTTGCCGGTCATCTCGTCCTCCTTCACGGACCCCGCCGGGTGGCGGATACGGAAGGGGGACGGAGCGGCCCGCAGAAGTGTGACCGTGAGCTGCGTCACGACTCCGAGAGGTGGGTGAGCTTCTCCGGGTTGACCATCACGTACGCGGAGGTGATCCGGCCGTCCGCGACGGTGAACGCCAGTACGCCGCTGACCACACCCGGTTCGGCGTACCAGACCGCGCCCAGCTCGCCGTTGACCAGCATCGGCACCAGCGGGCGCTGCGCATCCAGCGAGCGCTCGGACAGCTTGCGCACCAGCCGGCCGACGTGGATCGCGCCGAACAGCGGGCGGCGGCCCGCGCTGACGATGCCGCCACCGTCGGCGTGCCAGACGACCTCGGGGTCGAGCACCTCCATCAGCGTCATCAGATCGCCGCCGGTCGCCGCGGCGATGAACGCCGTCACGACCTGGCGGTGCTCGGCCGGGTCGACGGTGCTGCGCCGACCGCCGTCCCGCACCCGGCGGCGGGCCCGCGAGGCGAGCTGACGGGTGGCCTCGGGCGAGCGGTCCAACGCCGAGGCGATCTCCTCGAAGCCCACCGCGAACACGTCGTGCAGCACGAACGCCGCCCGCTCCGCAGGGCTCAGTTGCTCCATCACCGCCAGCATTGCCACCGACACCGCCTCGCCGACCTCGGCCAGCTCGGCGGGGGACTCCTCGGCACTCAGCAGCGGCTCCGGCAGCCACTCGCCGAAGTACGCCTCCCGGCGGGCCCGGGCCGAACCCAACTGGTCGTAGCAGAGCCTGGTCACCACCGTGGTCAGGTAGGCGCGTGGCTCGGCGATGTTCGAGCGGTCGGCCGACTGCCAGCGCAGCCAGGCCTCCTGCAGCACGTCCTCGGCGTCGGCGACCGAGCCCAGCAGGCGGTAGGCCACCGCGGCCAGGTAGCGGCGCTCGGCCTGGAAGGCGTCCACGGGGGTGGACGGCGCGGAGTCGACCGCGGTCGGATCGGGCATTCGCCAACGGTAGCGCGCCGAACCGCCGGAGCAGCACGGGGTGCTGATCCGGCGTCAGGGGTGCGGCAGCCGCGCGACCGTCGGCGGCCGCGCGGCTGCCGGGACGGTCAGAAGCGGGACGGCGTCGGACGCGAGGTGCTCTCCACGCTGTGCAGCAGATCCCGGAGCAGCGTGTTCAGCTCGGACAGCCGCTGCTCGCCCAGCCGGTCGATGATCCGCTGCTGGACGGCGGTGCCCGCCGCCACCGCCCGGTCGACCGTCTCCCGGCCGAGGTCGGTGAGGGTGATCCGCAGACCGCGCCGGTCGTTCGGGTCGGGGGAGCGGGTGACCAGGCCGGCCCGCTCCAGCTTGTCCAGCCGGCCGGTCATCCCGCCGGTGGTGAGCATCAGGGTGGCGGTCAGCTCGCGCGGCGACAGCGAGAACGGCTCCCCGGAGCGGCGCAGCGTGGCCAGCACGTCGAACTCGCCGTTGCCGATGCCGAACGGCGCGTACGCCTGCTCCATCAGGTCGCTGACCGCGCGGGAGACCCGGTGCACCCGGCCGAACGCGGCCATGGCCTCCGTCCGGTCGGCGAGGTCGGGGCGCTCGTGCCGCCACTGGTCGGCGATCGCGTCCACGGGGTCGTGCGCAGTGCTGCGAAGGTCCACTCGGTCCATTCAGCCAGTCTGGCACAGGGCTGCTCGGGAGTGAGTGGGTGAGCGCCGAGATTTCTTTCGTTAATTGACTCGACAGCAAGTAGCTTGGCGCTAAGCTATCTCCCATGCGAACCGTAGCTCTCACCGCGCTCGCCCCGCTCGCGTGGGGCTCCACCTATGCCGTGACGACCGAACTGCTCCCCGCAGACCGGCCGTTGCTCACTGCGACTCTGCGTGCCCTGCCTGCCGGCCTGGTGCTGCTGGCCGTCACTCGACGACTGCCCAGCGGCTCCTGGTGGTGGCGCTCGGCGGTGCTGGGCACGCTCAACATCGGCGTCTTCTTCGCCCTGCTCTTCGTCGCCGCCTACCGCCTGCCCGGCGGAGTGGCCGCCGTCCTCGGCGCGATACAGCCGCTGCTGGCCGCCGGGCTGGCCGTGCCGCTGCTGGGGGAGCGGTTCCGGCGGCGGGCCCTGCTGGCCGGCACCGTCGGCGTGTTCGGCGTGGCCCTGGTGGTGCTGCGCGCCACCGCCCGGCTGGACGCCATCGGCGTGCTGGCCGGCCTCGCCGGAGCCGGGGCGATGGCCGCCGGCACGGTGCTCACCAAGCGCTGGGGCCGCCCGGAGGGTGTCGGCCCGCTCGCTCTGACGGGCTGGCAGCTCACCGCCGGCGGTCTGCTGCTGCTCCCGGTCGCCGCCCTGGTCGAGGGCGCCCCGCCGGCGCTCAGCGGCACCAACCTGCTCGGGTACGGTTACCTCGCGGTGGCCAACACCGCGCTGGCGTACTGGGTCTGGTTCCGTGGCATCGGTCGCCTGCCCGCCACGTCGGTCGCCTTCCTGGGCCTGCTCAGCCCGGTGTCGGCGGCAGTGATCGGCTGGGCCGCCCTCGGCCAGTCCCTCAACGCGGTGCAGCTGCTGGGCATGGCCCTCGCCCTGGGCTCCACCCTGCTCGGCCAGCGGTCAGCGGGTCGACCCACCACCACCGTGGTCGCCACCTCGGGCAGCACTTCTACCGGCCCGACCGCCACCACCTCGACGGCATCCGCCCCAGCTGCCCCGACTGCGGCCACCCCGGCCGCTCCCACCGCCACCGCCGTCCCCGCCGCCCCCGTCCCGGCCCTCGCCCTCGCCGCGATACGCGAGGGGGAGGCCCGCGGTGCGGACCTCCCCCAGGGCGGCGGACCGGTCGAGCCGGTCGGCCGGGTAGCGCGCTGACGCTGCGTCAGTCGACCTCGGCCACCGCCTGAGCGAACTGCGCCTGGTACAGCCGGGCGTAGGCGCCGTCGGCAGCGATCAGCTCGTCGTGGTTGCCCTGCTCCACGATCGAACCGTTCTCCATCACCAGGATCACGTCGGCATCCCGGATGGTGGAGAGACGGTGGGCGATCACGAAGGAGGTGCGGCCGGTGCGCAGCTCCGCCATCGCCCGCTGGATCAGCACCTCGGTGCGGGTGTCGACGGAGCTGGTCGCCTCGTCCAGCACCAGGATCGAGGGCTGGGCGAGGAAGGCCCGGGCGATGGTGATCAGCTGCTTCTCGCCCGCGCTGACGCCGGTGCCCTCGTCGTCCAGGACGGTGTCGTAGCCGTCGGGGAGGGTGCGCACGAAACGGTCCACGTGCGCGGCCTTCGCCGCCGCGATCACCTGCTCGCGGGTGGCGGATTCGGCGCCGTAGGCGATGTTCTCGGCGATGGTGCCGCCGAACAGCCAGGTGTCCTGGAGCACCATGCCGATGCCGGAGCGCAGCTCCTCGCGGGACATCGCGGCGATGTCCACGCCGTCGAGGGTGATCCGGCCGCTGCTCACCTCGTAGAAACGCATCAGGAGGTTGACCATGGTGGTCTTGCCGGCGCCGGTCGGTCCGACGATGGCCACGGTGTGGCCGGGTTCGACCTTCAGCGACAGGTCCTCGATGAGCGGCTTCTCCGGGTCGTAGCGGAAGGCGACGTCCTCGAAGGCGACGCGGCCGTGCACCTCGGCGGGGCGCTGCGGGTGCTGCGGCTCGGGGGACTGCTCGTCGGCGTCGAGCAGTTCGAAGACCCGCTCGGCCGAGGCGACACCGGACTGCACCAGGTTGGCCATCGAGGCGACCTGGCTGAGCGGCTGGCTGAACTGACGGGAGTACTGGATGAACGCCTGGACGTCACCGATGGACAGCGCGCCGCTGGCCACCCGCAGGCCGCCGACCACCGCGACCAGCACGTAGTTGATGTTGCCGACCAGCATCATCGCGGGCTGGATGATGCCCGAGATGAACTGCGCACGGAAGGAGGCTTCGTAGAGTGCCTGGTTCTCCTGCTGGAAGAGCTCCTTGGCCTCCTTCTGGCGGCCGAAGACCTTCACCAGGCTGTGCCCGGTGAACATCTCCTCGATGTGGGCGTTCAGCTTGCCGGTGGAGCCCCACTGCTTGATGAACTGAGGCTGGGCCCGCTTGCCGACCTTGGCGGCGACCACCACCGAGACCGGGACGGAGATCAGCGCTATCAGGGCCAGCAGCGGGGAGATCCAGAACATCATCGCCAGCACGCCGACGATGGTCAGCAGGGAGTTGATGACCTGGCCCATGGTCTGCTGCATCGACTGGTTGATGTTGTCGATGTCGTTGGTGACCCGGCTCAGCACCTCGCCGCGCGGCTGGCGGTCGAAGTAGCTGAGCGGCAGCCGGGCCAGCTTCGCCTCGACTTCCTCGCGGAGTCGGAACACCGCGCGGTTGATCGCCAACGCGGACAGCCGGCCCTGGACCACACCGAACACCACGGCGGCCAGGTAGATGCCCAGAACCCAGAGAAGGATGGTGCCGATGGCGCCGAAGTCCATGCCCCGGCCGGGGGTGAAGTCGATCGAGGCGAGCAGGTCGGCGATGCTGCCCTCGCCCCTTGCGCGCAGGCCGTCGAGCACGGCCTGCTTGCTCGGGGCTCCGGCGAAGCGCGGCCCGGTGGCTCCGGCGACGATCAGGTCGGTCGCCTTGCCGAGCACCCGGGGGCCGACCACCGCGCAGCCGACGGAGAGCACGCCGAATCCGAGCACGGTGAACAGCAGCTTGCGCTCCGGCTTGAGCAGGCCGAGCAGGCGCTTCGCGGAGCCGCCGAGGTTCTTGGCCTTCTCGGTGCCCTGGGCGCCCATGAACCGCGCGGGTCCGGGCCCACCGCGGCGGGCGGCCGCCTCCTGCGAGGTCGAGGCAGCGTCCTGCTCCTTGTCGCCCTCCCCGGCGGCAGCCTTGCCGAGGTCGGCCTTGCCGGGCTTCGACCCGGCCGTTCCTGCCTTCGACCCGGCCGTTTGGGCCTTGGCCAGGTCGGGAGCGGTCACACCGGTCGCGGTGGATCCGCCTGCGGCAGATGCGGTCGTGCCGGGCCCGGTGGCAGCGGCTCCGGTCGCGGCGGGCACGGTGACGTCGGGGTCGGTCACGTCAGGGCTGTCGGGGGTGGTCACGCCGCCGCCTCCTGCTCGGTGAGCTGGGAGAGCACGATCTCCCGGTACGTCGGGTTGTCGGCCATCAGCTCCTGGTGGGTACCGGTGCCGACGACGGCGCCCTCGTCGAGGACGATGATCCGGTCGGCGTCGCGGATGGTGGAGACGCGCTGGGCGACGATCACCACGGTGGCGTCCCCGGTCTCGTCCGCGAGCGCGGCGCGCAGTCGGGCGTCGGTGGCGTAGTCGAGGGCCGAGAAGGAGTCGTCGAACAGGTAGATCTCCGGCTTGCGGACCAGGGCCCGGGCGATCGCCAGGCGCTGGCGCTGGCCGCCGGAGACGTTGGTGCCGCCCTGCGCGATCGGGGCGTCCAGGCCCTCGGGGAACTTCTCGACGAAGTCCTTGGCCTGGGCGATCTCCAGGGCGTGCCAGAGTTCCTCGTCGGTGGCCTCGGGCTTGCCGTAGCGCAGGTTGGAGGCGACCGTGCCGGAGAACAGGTAGGGCTTCTGCGGGACGAGGCCGATGACCTCGGAGAGCTTCTGCGGGTCGAGTTCCCGGACGTTGACGCCGTTGACCAGCACCTCGCCGCCAGTGGCGTCGAAGAGCCGGGGGACGAGGCCGAGCAGGGTGGTCTTGCCGGAGCCGGTGGAGCCGATGACGGCGGTGGTCTCGCCGGGCCGGGCAGTCAGGTCGATGCCGCGCAGCACGGGCACCTCGGCGCCGGGGTAGCGGAAGTCGACGCCGCGCAGCTCCAGCGTTCCGTGGGTGCGCAGTTCGGTGACGGGCGAGAGCGGCGGGACGACGCTGGAGGAGGTGTTCAGGACCTCCTGGATGCGCTCGGCGCAGACCTCGGCGCGCGGCACCATCATGAACATGAAGGTGGCCATCATGACGCTCATCAGAATCTGCATCAGATAGGAGAGGAAAGCAGTGAGTGCACCGATCTGCATGCCGCCGCTGTCGATGCGGTGCGCGCCGAACCAGAACACGGCGACGCTGGAGATGTTCACCACGCCCATGACAATCGGGAACATCAGCGACATCAGTCGGCCGACGCGCAGCGAGTAGTCGGCGAGTTCGCCGTTGGCGCCGGTGAAGCGCTGCTTCTCGTGGTCGTCCTTGACGAAGGCGCGGATGACCCGGATGCCGGTGATCTGCTCGCGCATGATCCGGTTGACCGAGTCGATGCGGGTCTGCATGCCGCGGAACTGCGGCCGCATCTTGCCGACCAGCACGGTGACGACGGCGCCCAGCGCGGGCACCACGGCCAGCAGCAGGCCGGACAGCGGCACGTCCTGGTTGAGCGCCATCACGATGCCGCCGACGCACATGATCGGCGCGGCGACCATCAGCGTGAAGGTCATCATCGCCAGCATCTGGACCTGCTGGACGTCGTTGGTGGTGCGGGTGATCAGCGAGGGCGCACCGAACTGGTTGAGCTCGCGGGCGGAGAACTCCTGCACCCGGGAGAACACCCCGGCGCGCAGGTCGCGGCCGACGGCCATGGCGGTGCGGGCGCCGTAGTACACCGCGCCGATCGAGCAGACGGCCTGGGCGAGCGAGACGCCGACCATCACGCCGCCGACCCGCAGGATGTAGCCGGTGTCGCCCTTGAGGACGCCGCTGTCGATGATGTCGGCGTTCAGCGTCGGCAGGTACAGCATGCCGATGGTGGAGATCAGCTGGAGGAGCACCAGCACTGTGACGTCGCGGGAGTAGGGGCCGAGGTGGGCCCGTAGAAGTCTGAAAAGCACCGTGCCACTCTCGTCTTCGAGGGGGACGCACGCATCCCAAATTCGGGTACCTGTGAAAAAGCTTCACCCGTGGACCGGGCCTGTACTTCGGGTGTCCACTCTGCCTGCACTGCCGCCCCGTGAGTGTGCCAGCTCACGTAACCCCCTTACGGAACGGCTTTTCACCCCCTAGGCTGCTGATTGCCCTCTTGTTACTCACCGGTTAAGTCGGTTGCCGGCCGCGCCCCCACGGCCGTCGCTCACCCACTCTCGGTCCACCCGCCCCCGGAGGTCCTCGTTGAGTTCCGCGCAGTCCATGATCGAGCGGCGTCCGCCCTCTGTGGCGCATCTTCTGCTCAGCAGGGTAAAGGCCACCCCGAACGGTGAGGCCTACCGGTACCCGGTCCCGGTGGACGAGCAGGCTGCGGACAGTGCGCCCGGCGCGGAGCAGTGGCGGTCGCTGACCTGGGCCCAGGCCGGCGAGCGGATCCGCGCGGTCGCGGCGGGCCTGATGGCGCTGGGCATCCGGGCCGAGGACCGGGTCGCGATCGCGTCCGCCACCCGGATCGAGTGGATCCTCGCCGACCTGGGCAACATGTGCGCCGGCGCGGCCACCACCACGGTCTACCCGAGCACCAACGCCGACGAGACGGCGTTCATCCTGGCCAACTCCGGCAGTCGCGCGCTGTTCGCCGAGAACGCGGGCCAGCTGCGCAAGGCCGTCGAGCAGAAGGCCGAGCTGCCCGCGCTGGAGTACGTGATCCTGTTCGACGCGGCGGGCGAGGACGCACCGTCGACCGACGGCCTGACCGTGCTGACGCTGGCCGAGCTGGAGCAGCGCGGCGCCGCGTACCTGGGCGAGAACCCGGACGCCGTCGACAAGGCGATCGACTCGCTCGACAAGGAGCAGCTGGCCACCCTGATCTACACCTCCGGCACCACCGGCCGCCCCAAGGGCGTGCGCCTGGTGCACGACTGCTGGTCGTACGAGGGCGTCGCGCAGGAGGCGAGCGGGCTGCTGCGCTCCGACGACGTGCACTTCATGTGGCTGCCGCTGTCGCACGTGTTCGGCAAGACGCTGATCTCCGGCCAGATCGCCACCGGCCACGTGATGGCGGTGGACGGCCGGGTGGACCGGATCATCCACAACCTGCCGGTGATCCGTCCGACCCTGATGGCGTCCGCGCCGCGGATCTTCGAGAAGGTCTACAACGGTATCGCCGGCAAGGCCCGGGCCGAGGGCGGCGCCAAGTACAAGATCTTCATGTGGGCGGCGCAGGTGGCCCGCGACTACGCGCAGACCATCCAGGCCAACATGGTCGCGCACGGCCACGAGAGCGCCCCGCTGGGCCTGCGGCTGAAGCACGCGCTGGCCGACAAGCTGGTGTACACCAAGATCCGGGCGGCGTTCGGCGGCCGGCTGCGCGGCGCGGTGTCCGGCAGCGCGGCGCTCGCCCCGGAGATCGGCTACTTCTTCAAGGGCGCGGGCGTCCCGGTGCTGGAGGGCTACGGCCTGACCGAGACCTCGGCCGGTTCCACCGTGAACCGGGCGGAGGACTTCCGGGTCGGCACCGTCGGCATCCCGCTGCCCGGCACCGAGGTGCGGATCGCCGAGGACGGCGAGATCCTGCTGCGCGGCCCGGGCGTCATGCGCGGCTACCACGAGCTGCCCGAGCAGACCGCAGAGGTGCTGGAGCCGGACGGCTGGTTCCACACCGGAGACGTCGGCGAGCTCGGCGCGGGCGGCTACCTGCGGATCACCGACCGCAAGAAGGACATGTTCAAGACCTCCGGCGGCAAGTACGTAGCGCCGAGCGAGGTCGAGGGCAAGTTCAAGGCGATCTGCCCGTTCGTCAGCAACATCCTGGTGATCGGCAACGGCCGCAACTACTGCACCGCGCTGATCGGCCTGGACGAGCCGGTGATCATGCCGTGGGCCGCCGAGCACGGCATGGCCGGGAAGTCGTACGCCGAGGTGGTGGCGGACCCGGCCACCGTGGAGCTGATCGACGGCTACGTGAAGCGCCTCAACGGCGAGCTGCAGCGCTGGCAGACGATCAAGAAGTTCACCCTGCTCCCGCGCGACCTGGACATCGAGCACGGCGAACTCACCCCCAGCCTGAAGATCAAGCGCCCGGTGGTGGAGAAGACCTACGCCGACCGGGTGACCGCGATGTACGCGGGCGCCAACGAGGCCTGAGCACCCGCGGTTCCGGTACGGCCTTCGGACTTTCGCGGGCCGTACCGGACAATGGGCACATGCCCTCCGCACTCCCCGACGGCGAACCGGTGCCGTCCGACGGCTCGCTGCCCGCCCACGCCCTGGACGGACTCGGCGCCCGGCCGTTCGGTTTCTACCTGCACGTGCCGTACTGCGCCAGCCGCTGCGGCTACTGCGACTTCAACACCTACACCGCCACCGAACTGCGGTCCTCGGGCACGGTCGCCTCGCAGGACACCTACGCGGACAACGTGATCGCCGAGATCCGCCTCGCCCGCCGGGTGCTGGGCGACGCGGACCTGCCGGTGCAGACGGTGTTCCTCGGCGGCGGCACCCCCACCCTGCTGCCCGCCCGTGACCTGGTGCGGATGCTGGCCGCGCTGCGCGAGGAGTTCGGCCTGGCCGAGGGCGCGGAGGTCACCACCGAGGCCAACCCGGAGTCCGTGGACCCGGCCTACCTGGCCGAGCTGCGCGAGGGCGGCTACAACCGGATCTCCTTCGGCATGCAGAGCGCCCGCCCGCACGTGCTCAAGATCCTGGACCGCCACCACACCCCGGGCCGCCCGGAGGCGTGCGTCGCCGAGGCCCGCGCGGCCGGCTTCGAGCACGTCAACCTGGACCTGATCTACGGCACCCCCGGCGAGTCCGACCAGGACTGGCAGGCCTCGCTGGACGCCGCGATCGGAGCCCGCCCCGACCACGTCTCCGCGTACTCGCTGATCGTCGAGGACGGCACCCGGCTGGCCGCCCGGGTCCGGCGCGGCGAGCTGCCGATGATCGACGACGACGTGCACGCCGACCGCTACCTGATGGCCGAGCAGGCGCTCGCCGCCGCCGGGTACTCCTGGTACGAGGTCTCCAACTGGGCCACCACGCCGGAGGGCCGCTGCCGCCACAACGAGCTGTACTGGACGGGCGCCGACTGGTGGGGCGCCGGCCCGGGCGCGCACAGCCACGTCGGCGGGGTCCGCTGGTGGAACGCCAAGCACCCGGCCGCGTACGCGCAGGCGCTCGCCGAGGGCCGCACGCCCGCGCTCGGCCGCGAGGTGCTGGCCGGCGAGGACCGCCGGGTCGAGCGGATCCTGCTGGAGCTGCGCCTGATCGAGGGCTGCCCGCTCGACCTGCTCACCGACACCGGCCGCAAGGCCGCCGACCGGGCCCTCGCCGACGGCCTGCTGGAGCCCGGCCCGTACGCCCTCGGCCGGGCCGCGCTGACCCTGCGCGGGCGGCTGCTGGCCGACGCGGTGGTGCGCGACCTGGTCGACTGAGCCGGGCCGCCGGTCGGGGACGGAACGCGGGTCGGGGAAGGGACGGGACGAGCCGGTCGGGCGTCAACGTGGCGACCGGCGGACCGGACCGGCGTGAAACGCTCCGCGGGGCTGCGGCCAAGTACTCGGTGAAGGGACCCGCCGGGTCCCCCGACCGAGGAGGGACGCATGCGCATCCGTGAGCACCCTCGCCACGAGGCGCGCCCCGAGGACCGTCCACCGGAGCTGACCACTCCGGACGGCTTCGGCGCGTTCTACCGCCAACACGTCAACGCCATACTCGACTTCGTCACCCGTCGGGTCAGCGATCCACACCTGGCGGCCGACCTCACCGCGGACATCTTCGTCGCCGCGCTGGAGGCCGCCGGCAGCTACCGGCCCGAGCGCGGCACCGCGATCGGCTGGCTGTACGGCATCGCCCGGTACGTCATCGCGGGGCACCGGCGCGGCGACCACCGCGAGCGCCGGGCGATCGGCCGGCTGTCCGGCCGCCGGCTGCTCGACGAGGAGGACATCCTCGCCCTGGAGGAGCGGATCGACGCCCAGCGCGCCGTCCGCGACCTCGCGCAGCGGCACGCGAGCCTCAGCGCCCCGCTGCGGGAGGTCCTCGACCTGGTCGTCATGGACGGTCTGAGCACCGCCGAGACCGCGCAGGTGCTGGGCATCTCGCAGGCCACCGTCCGGGTGCGCATGCACCGGGCCCGCCGCCGGCTGGGCGCCGAACGGCAGCCCGCCCGCAAGGACCTGCCCCGTCCCGGCGCCGCCCTGCTGATGCCCCGCCGGAGCACCCCCGCCGACCCGATGATCGAGGTGTCCCCGTGAACAGCACCCGCCGCACGCCGTCCACCAGCAACTTCGAGCAGAAGCTCGGCGAGGAACTGCTCGCCCTCGCCGCCGAACGCGGCGCCGCCACGTCTCCCGCCGGGCGCCCGAGCGTGCTGCGCCGCCGCCCGCTGACGGCCGCCGTCGCGGTCGGTGCGGCGGCCGTCGTCACCGCGCTGGTGCTGCCCGCGGTGCTGGGCGTCGAGCACGGCGGGAACGCCGCGTACGCCGTCACCCAGGAGTCCGACGGCACCATCGCGCTGCAGCTGCGCGATCCGGCGGCGCTGTCCGACATGGTCGCCACCCTGCAGCGGTACGGGGTGCGGGCGGCCGGCCTGGAGGAGGCCAGGACGCCCGAGGAGTGCACACTGCCGGAGCCGAACGGCACCCGAGCCCAGCCCGACCGGGTGCGGCCCGGTGACGGCCCGGGCATGGTGCGGATCGACCCCAAGCTCGTCCCGCCCGGGTCGACGGTGCTGCTGACGGCGGGCCGGACCCGGATCGGCGGCGGGGTGGTGACCACCTTCCGCGCCGTCGTGGTGGAGGCCGTGCCCGCCTGCGCGCCCGCGCCGCGGATCGTCGCGTGGAACACCGCCGACCCGTCCGACCCCTCCGCCCCGCCGAACGCGACCCCGACCCCGCCCCCGACCGTCCTGCCGTCCGCGACGTCGTCCTGAGCGGCCGTCAGGCGCTGCCGGGCTGAGTGACGAAGTCGATCAACTCCTCGACCCGGCCGAGCAGTTCGGGTTCCAGGTCCTTCCAGCCGTCGACCGAGGCGAGGATCCGCTTCCAGGCGGCGGGGGTGTCCACCGGCCAGCCGAGACGGCGGCAGACGCCCTCCTTCCACACCTCGCCGCGCGGCACCTCGGGCCACGCCGCGAAGCCCAGGCCGGCCGGTTTGACGGCCTGCCAGACGTCGACGTACGGGTGGCCGACGACCAGCACGTGGTCGCCGGTCACCTGGTCGGCGATCCGGTGCTCCTTGGTGCCCGGCAGCAGGTGGTCGACCAGCACGCCCAGCCGGCGCCCCGGGCCCGGGGCGAACTCGGCGACGATCGCGGGCAGGTCGTCCACGCCCTCCAGGTACTCGACCACCACGCCCTCGATCCGCAGGTCGTCGCCCCAGACCCGCTCGACCAGTTCGGCGTCGTGGCGGCCCTCGACGTAGATCCGCGACTCGCGGGCCACCCGGGCGCGCGCACCCGGCACCGCGATCGACCCGGACGCCGTCCGCCCCGGCCCGCGCTGCGCAGCCGGACCGGTCGGCCGGACCAGCGTCACCACCCGCCCCTCCAGCAGGAACCCGCGCGGCACCAGCGGAAACACCCGGTGCTTGCCGAACCGGTCCTCCAGCGTGACGGTGAACCCCTCCGCGGTCCGCTCGCACCGCACCACCGCCCCGCAGAACCCGGTCGCGGCCTCCTCCACCACCAGATCCCGCTCCGCCGCCACCTCCGGCGCGGGCTGCTGCCGCTTCCACGGCGGGGTCAGATCCGGCCCGTACTCCCTGCTGCGCATGCCCCGCAGTCTACGAAACCACCCCCGACGACCCGTCAGCCGCTGTACGGCGCCGCGCCCGGGAGCTCA
>NZ_BMRI01000001.1:430823-431765 GCF_014648555.1 Kitasatospora griseola | reverse complement strand
GTCGTCCAGGCCCGGGGCGCCCCAGACCGGGAACCAGCGGGAGAGGTCGGGCTCGATGCGGAGGTCGTTGCGGAGGAGGTTGGAGATCTCGATCTCCAGGGGGTTGTTGCGCTTCTCCTGGCCGGGGAGTTTGCACAGGGGGTAGAAGGTGCCGCGCTTGTAGAGGTAGACCAGGCCCAGGGAGCGGCCCTCGGGGTCGCGGAAGGCGACGATCGAGCAGAGCAGTTGGGGGCCGAAGCCGTTGGCCTCCAGCTCGCTGTTGACCGCGTGGAGGTCGTTGACCAGGTCGGGGAGTTCCTCGGGGGTGTGCCGGGCGAGCAGCCAGGAGTAGCCGTAGTCGTCGCGGGAGGCTTCGACGGGGGTGCCGCCGCGTTCGGTGTCGGCGTCGAGGAGGGCCCGCACCTGCTTCTGGACCTCGGCGAACGCGCCGCCCTCGACGGCGGCGAAGCAGACCGAGCCGAGGCCGGTGGGGAGGAATCCGGTGGCGGCCTGCAGAGTGAGCGCGGCCGACGGGATGCCGAACAGCTGGTCGAGGTCGGGCTTCACCGGCTTGCTGCGGCCGAACAGGGCGTCCAGGAATCCCACGCGGAGTGCTCCTTGCTTCAGGGGTGGGGCGGGGTCACTGCCCGAGTTCGGCGGAGATCTTCGACAGCTGGGTGAGGCGCTGCTCCAGCGACGGGTGGGTGGAGAACAGCTGCGCGGCGGTCTCCTTGGCGCTCAGCGCGGGCGCGAAGTAGAAGGCGTTGTAGGGCTGGGCCTTGCGCAGGTCCTCGGTGGGAATGGCGGCGATCTGCCCGGTGACCTTGGTCAGGGCGGAGGCCAGCGCGCTGGGCCGTCCGGTCAGCTGGGCGGCGGCCCGGTCGGCGGCGAGTTCGCGGTAGCGGGACAGCAGCCGGGTGAGCAGGAAGCTGATCGCGTAGACCACCATCGAGACCAGCGGGA
>NZ_BMRI01000001.1:417817-430799 GCF_014648555.1 Kitasatospora griseola | reverse complement strand
CGATGATCATCGCGATGGCGGCGTTGGAGTCGTTGCTGTTCCGGTTGCCGCCGCCCATCATTCCGCCGTACAGCGCGATCCGGGTCATCGCGCCGGCCAGCACCCCGAGGAAGCCGGCCACCGTCATCACCGCCACGTCCCGGTGCGCGACGTGCGAGAGCTCGTGCGCGAGGACGCCCTCCAGCTCCTCCGGTTCCAGTCGGCGCAGCAGGCCGGTGGTCACGCAGATCACCGCGTTCTGCGGGTTGCGGCCGGTGGCGAAGGCGTTCGGCATGTCGTTGTGGGCGACCGCGACCCGCGGCTTGGGCATGTCGGCGAGCGCGCACAGCCGGTCCACCGCGCCGTGCAGCTGTGGGAACTCCTCGGGGGTGACCCGGTGGGCGCCCATGGCCCGTTCGGTGATCTTGTCGGAGAACCAGAACTGCGCGACGAACAGGCCGCCGGAGATCAGCACCACCAGCGGCCAGGCACCGCGCAGCAGCACGATCAGCAGCCCGGTGAAGCCGACGTAGAGCAGGCCGATCAAGAACATGGTGGTGACCATCCGACCGGTCAGGCCGCGGTCGGGGGTGAACCGGGAGTGCTGCCGTGACGCCGACATCGCTGCTCCTCCTTCGCCTCTTCGCCTTCGATGCTGCCACCGGCAGGCCCCTCGGGCACCATCCGAAACGAGGGGAATCCGACGGGAACGCGGCCGGGGCGGCCTCCGGGCGCCGACCGGTCCGGTATTCGGTCGAGGATCACGTCGGCGGACCGTTCCTGCCATCAGGCCCGGGCCGTACACTGGCAGGTACGGTTCTGGCACTCTGCCCAGTTGAGTGCCAGAGTGGATCGACCACCGGTACAACGGACGACGACGGAGGTGTGCACCGATGCCGGACGACGGCAAGCCCGACGGCCGCCTGATCGACACGCGTTCGTCCGTGCGCCCGCTGGACGAGCGTCGACTCGCCGTGCTGCGTGCGATCGTCCAGGACTACGTGGGCACCGAGGAGCCGGTCGGCTCCAAGGCCCTGGTGGAGCGCCACAACCTGGGCGTGTCACCGGCCACGGTGCGCAACGACATGGCCGCGCTGGAGGAGGACGGGTTCATCCACCAGCCGCACACCAGTGCGGGGCGGATCCCGACCGACAAGGGCTACCGGCTGTTCGTCGACCGCCTCGCCGAGGTGAAGCCGATGACGGCTCCGGAGCGCCGGGCGATCCGGCACTTCCTGGAGGGCGCGGTCGACCTGGACGACGTGGTGGCCCGTACGGTGCGGCTGCTCGCGCAGCTGACCCGGCAGGTCGCGGTGGTCCAGTACCCGTCGCTGACCCGTTCCACGGTGCGGCACATCGAACTGGTGTCGCTCACTCCGACCAAGCTGATGCTGGTGCTGATCACCAACACCGGCCGGGTCGAGCAGCGGATGGTGGACTGCCCCGGTCCGGTCGGCGAGAGCCTGCTGGCCGAGCTGCGGGCCAGGCTCAACGGCACGGCGGGCGGCTGTCGGCTGCCCGAGGTGCCGACCCTGCTGGAGGACCTGCCGACCGGTTTCGAACCGGCCGACCGGCCCTCGGTCAGCACCGTGCTGACCGTCCTTTTCGAAACGCTCGCCGAGCAGAACGAGGAACGGATCATGCTGGCGGGCACCGCCAACCTGACTCGTTTCGGCCACGACTTCCCGCTGTCCATCCGTCCGGTGCTGGAGGCACTGGAGGAGCAGGTGGTGCTGCTGCGCCTGCTGGGTGAGACCGGAGACTCCGCGATGACGGTCCGGATCGGCCACGAGAACGCCTACGAGGGCCTGAATTCCACGTCGGTGGTCTCCGTCGGTTACGGTTCGGGCGACCAGAGCGTGGCAAAGCTGGGAGTGATCGGTCCGACCCGGATGGATTACCCGGGCACAATGGGGGCGGTGCGAGCGGTGGCACGGTACGTCGGCCAGATCCTGGCCGAGTCATAGCAAGGCTGCGTGAATCCCTCACGCAGCCGTCGCAAGCACTTCTAGAGGCGGAACAAACCGGAGCATTTGGTGGCCACGGACTACTACGCGGTACTCGGCGTCCGACGCGACGCGGGGCAGGACGAGATCAAGAAGGCGTTCCGACGCCTCGCCCGTGAACTGCACCCGGACGTCAACCCGGACCCGAAGACGCAGGAGCGGTTCAAGGAGATCAACGCCGCCTACGAGGTGCTCTCCGATCCGCAGAAGCGTCAGGTCTACGACCTGGGCGGCGACCCGCTGTCGCCCAACGGCGGCGGCGCGGGCGGTTTCGGCGCCGGTGCGGCCGGGTTCGGCTTCTCGGACATCATGGACGCCTTCTTCGGCGCCGCGACCGGCCAGCGCGGCCCGCGTTCGCGGACCCGCCGAGGCCAGGACGCGATGATCCGACTGGAGATCACCCTGGAGGAGGCCGCGTTCGGCACCACCAAGGAACTCCAGGTCGACACCGCCGTCACCTGCACCACCTGCAGCGGAGAGGGCGCCGCGCCCGGCACCTCCGCGCAGACCTGTGACATGTGCCGCGGCAAGGGCGAGGTCTCCCAGGTCACCCGGTCCTTCCTGGGCCAGGTCATGACCTCCCGCCCCTGCCCGCAGTGCCAGGGCTTCGGCACCGTCGTCCCGACCCCGTGCCCGGAGTGCGCGGGCGACGGCCGGGTCCGGGCCCGCCGCACCCTCACGGTGAAGATCCCCGCCGGTGTCGACAACGGCACCCGGATCCAGCTGGCCGGCGAGGGCGAGGTCGGCCCCGGCGGCGGCCCGGCCGGCGACCTGTACGTGGAGATCGCCGAGACCAGCCACGCCGTCTTCCAGCGCCGGGGCGACGACCTGCACTGCACGGTCACCATCCCGATGACGGCCGCGGCGCTCGGCACCCAGGTGCCGCTGCAGACCCTGGACGGCCTGGAGGAGGTCGACATCCGGCCCGGCACCCAGTCCGGCCAGTCGATCCCGCTGCACGGCCGCGGCATCACGCATCTGCGCGGCGGCGGCCGGGGCGACCTGATAGTGCACGTCGAGGTGCAGACGCCCACCAAGCTCGACCCGGAGCAGGAGGAGCTGCTGCGGCGGCTCTCCATGCTCCGCGGCGAGGAGCGGCCGTCCGGCCAGTTCGCCCCTGGCCAGCAGGGCCTGTTCTCCCGGCTGAAGGACGCCTTCAACGGCCGGTGAGACCTGTTCCCTCCGGGCCGGGAGTGGTGGCACGCCACCGCTTCCGGCCCGGGTTTTTTTGTTGTCCGTCCCGTTCTTCGCTCGTTCCGCTCGCTGAGAGGGCTCCTGTTCCGATGACCGCACCGGTGTTCGTCGTCGACGACCTGACGGGCGCCGCACCCGGCGCCACCGTCCGCCTCGACGGCCCCGAAGGACGGCACGCCGTCGCCGTCAAGCGCCTGGAGCCCGGCGAGGCCGTCACCCTCGCCGACGGGCGCGGCCGCGGCGCGGACGGCACCGTCGCCGCGGTGCACGGCAAGGACGCGCTGGACGTGCTGGTGGCCGCCGTCCGCGAAGAGGCTGCGCCGGCGCCCCGGATCACCGTCGTCCAGGCGCTGCCCAAGGGCGACCGCGGCGAACTCGCCGTCGAGACCATGACCGAGGTCGGCATCGACGCGGTGGTGCCGTGGGCGGCCTCCCGGTGCATCACCCAGTGGAAGGGCGAGCGCGGCACGAAGGCCCTCGCCAAGTGGCGGGCGACCGCGCGCGAGGCGGGCAAGCAGGCGCGGCGGCTGCGCTTCCCCGAGGTGCACGACCTGATGACGACCCGTCAGCTGCTCCCGCTGCTGTCCGCCGCCTCCTTCGCCGCCGTCCTGCACGAGGACGGCTCGCTGCCGCTGGCCACGGCGGAGCTGCCCGCTTCCGGCGAGATCGTGCTGATCGTCGGGCCTGAGGGTGGAGTCTCGCCGGAGGAGATCGCGGCTTTCGCCGAGGCCGGCGCGAAGCCGTTCCGACTCGGGCCGTCCGTCCTGCGCACCTCCACGGCGGGGGTCGCGGCGGGAGCGCTCCTGCTCGGCCGCACGGGGCGCTGGGGGTAACGGGGAGGGTGCGAAATCAGGGAGAGCACAACCAGGGGCGCGGGGAACTGCGCGAAGGGGAACGCACTCGTCGGAAAGATCGCGACGCAGGACAGTGACTTGCACGTGATTGCGACCTTGCGGATGTGACTTGCGCTTGTCGCGCAGTTCTCCCCCAGCCCTGGCGGGCCGGGAGGTACCCCCACGCGCCCCTGGTTAATTCTCCTCCGCCGGCTTCGCGCCCGTTCTAGGGTGACGAGGTGACCGATTCGACGCGCGGATACCTGCGCCACCCCCATCTGCATGGTGACGTTGTCGCCTTCGTTGCCGAGGACGATGTCTGGCTGGCACCCGTGGAGGGCGGGCGCGCGTGGCGCTTGACCGCGGATCAGGTGCCGGTCGGCGCCGTGCGCATCTCGCCGGACGGGCGGACGGTGGCGTGGACGTCGCAGCGGGACGGGGCGCCGGAGGTGCATGTCGCGCCGGCGGCCGGCGGGCAGGCGCGGCGGTTGACGTACTGGGGGAGCCCGTTCACGGCGCTGGTGGGGTGGAGCGGCGACGGGCGGCCGATCGCGATCACCACCGCGGGGCAGGAGACGATCCGCCGGACGTGGGCGTTCGCGGTGCCGTTGGACGGCGGTGAGCCGGAGCGGCTGCCGTACGGGCCGATCGGGGCGCTGGCGTTCGAGGCGGTGCCGGCGGGGGCGACCGGTGGGCGGGTGCTGTTGGGGACGCACAACCGGGAGGCCGCGCACTGGAAGCGCTACCGGGGCGGCCGGGCGGGCAAGCTGTGGGTCGGCGGGGCCGAGTTCGAGCGGCTGCACGCCGGGTTGGACGGCCAGCTGGAGTGCCCGATGTGGGTGGGCGACCGGGTGGCGTTCCTGTCCGACCACGAGGGGGTCGGACGGTTGTACTCCAGCCTCCCGGACGGCACCGATCTGCGGGCGCACGGCCCGGCGGACAGCGGGTTCTACGCCCGGCAGGCGTCCACCGACGGCACCCGGGTGATCTGGCAGAGCGCCGGCGACCTGTGGCTGCTGGACGATCTGGAGGGCACCGAGCCGCGCCGGCTGGACATCGACCTGGCGGGTCCGCGCAGCAGCCGCCGACCGCACCCGACCCGGGCCGACGGGCAGGTGGAGTCCGCGGCCGCGGACCGGACCGGGCGGGCCGCCGCGGTGGTGGTGCGCGGCACCGTGCACTGGGTGACGCACCGCGAGGGCCCGTCCCGAGTGCTGGACGAGACCCCGGGGGTGCGCAACCGGCTGGCCCGGGTGGTGCCCGGCGAGGACGGCGCGCAGGGCGCGGTGTGGGTGACGGACGCGGACGGCGACGACGCGATCGCGTACGCGCCGTCGGTGCTCGGCGCGGAGCGTCGCCGGCTGGCGGCCGGGCAGCTCGGCCGGGTGCTGTCGCTGACGGTCTCGCCGGACGGGCGGCAGCTCGCGGTCGCCTCGCACGACGGCCGACTGCTGCTGGTGGCGCTCAGCGACGGCGCGGTGCACGAGCTGGCGCGCAGCGGCGAGGGCGAGGTCAGCGGGCCGGTGTTCAGCCCGGACTCGGGCTGGCTGGCCTGGTCGCAGCCGGTGCTCGGGCCGTGGTCGCTGCGGCAGATCATGCTGGCCGACCTGACCTCGCGCACCGTCAGCGAGGCCACCCCGCAGCGGTTCCACGACTATTCGCCGGCCTTCACCTCGGACGGCAAGCACCTGGCGTTCCTGTCGGTGCGGAACTTCGACCCGGTGTACGACGAGCACGTCTTCGACCTGTCGTTCCCCGGTGGCACCCGTCCGTTCCTGCTGACGCTGGCCGCCGACACCCCGTTGCCGTTCGGGCCGCAGCGGGCCGGGCGGCCGGTCGGCGGCGAGGACGAGGACGGCAAGGACGGCGACAAGGGCGAGTCCGGGGCGCCGACCACCAAGGTCGACCTGGAGGGCCTGGCCGACCGGATCGTGGCGTTCCCGGTGGCGGCCGGGCGGTTCGGTGCGCTGCGGGCCGCGAAGGACGGCGTGCTGTGGGGCCGGATCCCGTTCAGCGGTGAACTCGGCGACAGCGCCGCTTCGTTGGACGACACCCCGGCCGGGACGGCGCTGGAGCGCTACGACCTGAAGAAGCGCAAGGTGGAGGAGCTGATCACCGGCGTCGACACGTTCGCGGTCTCCGCCGACGGGGCCCGGCTGGCGGTGCTGGAGGACGGCAGTCTGCGGATCGTCCCCGCCGACCAGAAGGCCGACGACAGCGAGGACACCGAGGTCGACCTGGACCGGGTCCGGGTCACCGTCGACCCGGCCGCCGAGTGGCGGCAGATGTTCGACGAGAACGGCCGGCTGATGCGCGACAACTTCTGGCGCGCCGACCTCGGCGGCGTCGACTGGGCGGGCGCGCTGGCCCGCTACCGGCCGCTGGTGGACCGGGTGGCCTGCCACTCGGACCTGGTGGACCTGCTGTGGGAGACGGTCGCCGAACTCGGCACCTCGCACGCCTACGTGATGCCGCCCGGCCGGGGCGTCGAGGCGGCCCGCCGGCAGGGCCTGCTCGGTGCGGACCTGGTCCGCGACGGCGAGGTGTGGCGGGTGGCCCGGGTGGTGCCGGGCGAGTCCTCCGACCCGCGGGCCCGCTCCCCGCTGGCGGCGCCCGGCGCGGCGATCCGCCCCGGCGACGCGATCCTCGCCGTCAACGGCCGCCCGGTCGACCCGGTGACCGGCCCCGGCCCGCTGCTGGCCGGCACCGCCGACCAGCCGGTCGAACTGACCGTCAGCGGCAAGGACGGCGGCGAGCGCCACCCCGTGGTGGTGCCGCTGGACGACGAGGAGGCGCTGCGCTACCACGACTGGGTGGCCGGGCGGCGGGCCGCCGTCCACGAGCTGTCCGGCGGCCGGCTCGGCTACCTGCACGTGCCCGACATGCAGAGCGCCGGCTGGGCGCAACTCCACCGCGACCTGCGGATCGAGATGGCCCGCGAGGGCGTGGTGGTCGACCTGCGGGAGAACCGCGGCGGCCACACCTCGCAGCTGATCGTGGAGAAGCTGGCCCGCCGGATCGTCGGCTGGAACCGCGGCCGCGACCTGGACCGGCCCGAGCCGTACCCGGCGGACGCCCCGCGCGGCCCGGTGGTGGCGGTGGCCAACGAGTTCTCCGGCTCGGACGGCGACATCGTCAACGCCGCGATCCAGGCGCTCGGCATCGGCCCGGTGGTCGGCACCCGCACCTGGGGCGGTGTGATCGGCATCGACAACAAGTACGACCTGGTGGACGGCACGGTGGTCACCCAACCCAAGTACTCCAGCTGGCTGGAGGGTTACGGCTGGGGCCTGGAGAACGGCGGCGTCACCCCCGACGTGGAGGTGCCGATCACCCCGCAGGACTGGGCGGCGGGCCGCGACCCGCAGTTGGAGACCGCCGTCCGGGTCGCCCTGGAGGCGCTGGCCGTCACCCCGGCCAAGGTCGCGCCGCCGATCGACTGAGGCAGCGGGGGGCTCGGGTCCGCCGTGGCCCGCGTCCCCTCCCTGTAAGGTCGACGTCACCAGTGACGGGTGTTCAGAAGGAGTGCGGGAGATGGCCGGGGAGCCGCAGGCGGACTGTGTGTTCTGCAAGATCGTGTCGGGGGACATCCCGGCGACGGTGGTGCGCAGGGGCGGGCGGACGCTGGCGTTCCGGGACATAAACCCGCAGGCGCCCACCCACCTGCTGGTGATCCCGCACGTGCACCACGCCAACGCGGCCGAACTGGCCGCCGCGGAGCCGGAGATCGCGGCGGAGCTGCTGGTCGAGGCGGGCGAGGCCGCGAAGGGCGAGGGCCTGGAGTCGTACCGGCTGATCTTCAACACCGGCGCGGACTCCGGTCAGACGGTGTTCCACGCGCACGTGCACGTGCTGGGCGGGCGCAAGCTCGCCGAGGGGCTGGTCTGAGCGTTGTCGCAGCGTGAACTCGTCGTCCTCGGCACGGCCAGCCAGGTGCCGACCCGGCACCGGAACCACAACGGGTACCTGCTGCGCTGGGACGGCGAGGGGCTGCTGTTCGACCCGGGGGAGGGCACCCAGCGGCAGATGCTGCAGGCCGGCGTGACCGCCACCGGGATCACCCGGATCGCGGTGTCGCACTTCCACGGTGACCACTGCCTGGGCCTGCCGGGCGTGGTGCAGCGGATCAACCTGGACCGGGTGCCGCACCCGGTGGACGCCTACTACCCGGCGTCCGGCCAGGTGTTCTTCGACCGGCTGCGGCACGCCAGCGTCTACCACGCCACCGCCGACCTGCGGGAGCGCCCGATCGCCGGGCCGGGCCCGCTGGAGGCACCGGGCGCGCCGTTCGAGCTGTCGGCGGTGCGGCTGTCGCATCCGGTGGAGTCGTTCGGCTACCGGCTGACCGAGCCGGACGGCGTCCGGCTGCGCCCCGAGCGGCTGCGCGAACTGGGCCTGCGCGGCCCGCTGGTGGGGCAGTTGCAGCGCGACGGCCGGGTCGAGGTGGACGGCCGGACGGTGCTGCTGGCGGAGGTCGCGGAGACCCGGCCCGGGCAGCGCTTCGCCTTCGTGATGGACACCCGGCTGTGCGACGGGGTGGCCGAACTCGCGGAGGGCGCCGACCTGTTGGCGATCGAGGCGACCTTCCTGGAGGCGGACGCCGCACTCGCCGAGGAGCACGGCCACCTGACCGCCGCGCAGGCCGCCCGGGTGGCCGCCGAGGCGGGGGTGCGCCGACTGGTGCTGACCCACTTCTCGCAGCGCTACCCGGACCTGCAGGCGCACCGCGCGGAGGCCGAGAAGCACTTCGGCGGCGAGGTCGTGATCGCCGAGGACCTCGCCAGGATCCCCGTCCCGCCGCGCCGTTGAGCGCCCCCGGGGCGCACGACGGCGGAAAACCGCTCGCACATCGGGGCGACAGCCTCCACCATCGAAGCCGCCGCGCCGCTCCGGCGAACATGCGCGCGGCGTACCCTGGTGGCCTGGAGAGCACTGGCCACACGACACGACGGATTGGGATGAGGCAGGCCGTAGCGCCGACCCATGACTGACACACCGCAGACCCGAACCGACGGACAGCGGCGCCCCGAGGCGGCGGCCGCCAGCACCCGGATAGTCATCCCGGAGAAGCACCCGATGGTCACCCTGCTGGGTGCGGCCGACTCGCTCCTGCGAGTGATCGAGGGCGGCTTCCCGGATGCCGACATCCATGTCCGAGGAAACGAGGTGACGGCCACCGGCTCTCCTGCCGAGGTCGCGCTCGTCAAGCAGCTCTTCACCGAGATGATGCTGGTGCTGCGCACCGGCCAGCCACTGACGGAGGACGCCGTGGAGCGCTCCATCACCATGCTCAGGAGCGCCGCCGAGGACCCGGCCCACCCGGCCCCGTCCGAGGTGTTCACGGCGAACATCCTGTCCAACCGGGGCCGCACCATCCGCCCCAAGACGCTCAACCAGCAGCGCTACGTCGACGCCATCGACAAGCACACCATCGTCTTCGGCCTCGGCCCGGCCGGCACCGGCAAGACCTACCTGGCGATGGCCAAGGCCGTGCAGGCGCTGCAGGCCAAGGAGGTCAACCGGATCATCCTGACCCGGCCGGCCGTCGAGGCGGGGGAGCGACTGGGCTTCCTGCCCGGCACCCTCTACGAGAAGATCGACCCCTACCTGCGGCCGCTGTACGACGCGCTGCACGACATGATGGACCCGGACTCGATCCCGCGGCTGATGGCCGCCGGCACGATCGAGGTCGCTCCGCTGGCGTACATGCGCGGCCGCACCCTGAACGACGCGTTCATCATCCTCGACGAGGCGCAGAACACCTCGCCCGAGCAGATGAAGATGTTCCTGACCCGCCTCGGTTTCAACTCCCGGGTGGTGGTCACCGGCGACACCAGCCAGATCGACCTGCCGGGTGGCACCCGCAGCGGTCTGAAGGTGGTCCAGGAGATCCTGGTCGACGTGCCCGACATCCACTTCTCGGTGCTGACCAGCACCGACGTGGTGCGGCACAAGCTGGTCGGCCGCATCGTCGACGCGTACGAACGCTGGGACGCCCGGCAGGAGGCCGAGGAGTCCGGCGACCGCAAACCCGTCCAACGGCGGGGCGCCCGGGCGCCCCGGCAGTCCCATCGCACCGAAAGCTGAGTACTGAGCCCTCCATGTCGATCGACATCGCCAACGAGTCCGGGTGGGACATCGACGAGGAGTCCATCCTCGACGTCGCCCGCTACGCCCTCGACAAGATGCGGATTCACCCGCAGTCCGAGCTCTCCGTGATCCTCTACGACAGCGAGTCGATGGCGGAGCTGCACGTCCAGTGGATGGACCTGCCCGGTCCGACCGACGTGATGTCCTTCCCGATGGACGAGCTGCGTCCGGGCAAGGAGGGCGAGGACCTGCCGGAGGGCCTGCTCGGCGACATCGTGCTCTGCCCCGAGGTGGCCCAGCAGCAGGGCCTGGCCGCCCCGACCAAGCACTCCATGGACGAGGAGCTGCAGCTGCTCACCGTCCACGGGGTGCTGCACGTGCTCGGCTACGACCACGAGGAGCCCGACGAGGAGCGCGAGATGTTCGCGCTGCAGAAGCGGATCCTGGACGACTGGCGGGCCGGCCGCGGGCTGACCGGGCTGTCGCCCGCGCCGACCGTCCACTGAGGGCCGGCCGTCTGTGAGTGGTGAGAGTACGACCTTCCTGATCGGGGCGCTGCTGCTGGTGGTGCTCGGCTGGCTGGCCGCGTGCGCCGAGGCGGGGATCTCCCGGATGTCGCGGTTCCGGGCCGAGGAGGCGGTCCGTTCGGGCCGCCGCGGTTCCGGGCGGCTGCTGACGCTGGCCTCCGACAACATCCGCTACCTGAACCTGGCGACGCTGATCCGGGTGGCCGCCGAGATGGCCGCCGCGGTGCTGGTCACCGTGGTGTGCGTGCGCAGTTTCCAGCAGACCTGGCTGGCCGTGCTGGTGGCGTTCGCCGTGATGGTGCTGGTGTCGTTCGTCATGGTCGGGGTCTCCCCGCGCACGATCGGCCGCCAGCACCCGCTGAGCACCGTCACCGCGGCGTCCTACGTGCTGCTGCCGCTGGCCCGGATCCTCGGGCCGATCCCGCGGCTGCTGATCCTGCTGGGCAACGCGCTGACGCCCGGCAAGGGCTACCGGGAGGGCCCGTTCGCCTCCGAGGCGGAGCTGCGGGCGCTGGTCGACCTGGCCGAGAAGGACGACCTGATCGAGGACGAGGAGCGCCGGATGGTGCACTCGGTCTTCGAGCTGGGCGACACCATCGTGCGCGAGGTGATGGTGCCGCGCACCGACCTGGTGATGATCGAGCGGCACAAGACGGTCCGTCAGGCGCTCACCCTGGCGCTGCGCTCGGGCTTCTCGCGGATCCCGGTGGTCGGCGACAACGAGGACGACGTGGTCGGCATCGTCTACCTCAAGGACCTCGTGCGGCGCACCCACATCAACCGGGACGCCGAGTCGGAGCAGGTGGACTCGGTGATGCGCCCGGCGGTGTTCGTGCCGGACTCCAAGCCGGCCGCGGACCTGCTGCGCGAGATGCAGCAGATGCGCTCGCACGTGGCGATCGTGATCGACGAGTACGGCGGCACCGCCGGCCTGGTCACCATCGAGGACATCCTGGAGGAGATCGTCGGCGAGATCACCGACGAGTACGACCGGGAGATCGCCCCGGTCGAGGACCTCGGCGACGGCTCGTACCGGATCACCGCCCGGCTCACCGTGGAGGACCTCGGCGAGCTGTTCGGCATCGAGCTGGACGACGAGGACGTGGAGACCGTCGGCGGCCTGCTCGCCAAGTGCCTGGGCCGGGTGCCGATCCCCGGCTCGTCCTGCGAGGTGCCGGTGCCGGAGGGCAGCGGGCTGGCCGCGATCAGCCTGACCGCGGAGAGCTCCGCGGGCCGCCGCAACCGGATCGGCACCGTGGTGGCCGCGCCGGTGTGGGCGGAGGAGCACGTCGAGGAGTCGGCCGAGGAGCACGCACCGTAGTTCCCCGTACGCGCAGCGGGCCCTGGACGGGCTGTCCCAACCGGCTTGCCGGGTCGGACGGTTCGGCCCAGGGTCCGTTTGCCTGACCGCCCGGGGCGCGCCGACCATGGGAGACATGGCACATCTACTGCGCGCGGAATACGGCCCCACCGGGCCGGCCGGCGGGGTGGCCAGGTGGCATGTGGTCCGTGACACCGACCTCTCGCACGGCATGTGCGGCGCCGAGATCGCCTCGGACGCCGAGAGCAAGCCGGAGGAGGCCTGGGGCACCGGGCTGCACTGCTGCCAGCAGTGCGGGTCGCTGTACCTGCACGAGGTGCCGTTCCTCCGGTCCGACCATGCGGGGAGGACCTGATGAGACTCCACGACGAACTGCCGGTCGACCACCGGCTGGGCCAGGTGTACCGCTACGGCGCCGGACTGGGCGGACTCTTCCTGGTGGCGTTCGGCATCCTCGGGCTCACCGGCGGCAGCCCCGGTTTCATCGACACCACGGGCAAGCAGGTGCTGGGCATGTCCAGCAACGGCGCGCTGAGCGTGCTGTCGCTGGTGGCCGGCGGAATCCTGATCCTGGGCGCGATCATCGGCGGCAACACCGCCTCCGACATCAACATGATCATGGGCGTGCTGTTCGTGCTGGCCGGCTTCGTCGGCCTGATGGTGCTGGACTCCAGCGCCAACCGGCTCGCCTTCCACATCGGCAACGTCGTCTTCAGCTTCATCTTCGGCTTCGTGATCCTGACCTTCGGTATGTACGGCCGGGTCAGCAGCCACCTGCCGCAGGACAACCCGTACTGGAAGCGGCGGCACGAGCACGACGCCGAGCGGCCGGACGGCCCGCCGGTGCTGGTGAAGGTGCTGCGCCCCGGTCCGCCGAACCCGACCGGGCACTGATCGTCCCGTCGTAGAGTGAGCTGTCATGGCCCGACGGATCGTCAGATCCGTTGGGCCGCAGCCTGCTTGGACGGGGAGACAGGATGACGGAGCGCATGCTCGGGGCGCTGGCCGGGTCGTCGATCGGGTTCGGGGCGA
>NZ_BMRI01000001.1:388236-417791 GCF_014648555.1 Kitasatospora griseola | reverse complement strand
TGGTGCTCTCGCCCGGTGTGTACGGCGAGATCGACGAGCAGCGCGGACAGGCCGCCCTGCACGCCGCCGTCGACGCCGGCGCCCGGATGATCGACACCGCGGACGGCTACGGCCGCGGGCACAACGAGCAGCTGATCGGCCGCGCCCTGGCGGGCCGGCGCGACGAGGTGGTGCTGGCCACCAAGTTCGGCCTCTGCATCCCGGAGGGCGCCGAGGCGCACCGCTTCCCGGTGCACTTCGCGTTCGAGGAGCTGGCGGTGAACTGCGAGCCCAAGTACGTGCGCGGCTACGCGGAGCAGTCGCTGCGCAACCTCGGCACCGACGTGATCGACCTGTACTACCCGCACTTCCCGGACCCGCAGGTGCCGTTCGAGGACACCGTCGGCGCGGTCGCCGAACTCGTCGCGGCCGGGCTGGTGCGGCACCTCGGGCTCTCCAACGTGACGGCCGCGCAGCTGCGCGCCGCGCACGCGGTGCACCCGGTGGCGGCGGTGCAGGTGCAGTGGTCGATGTGGCAGCCGATCGACCCGGAGCTGCTGGCCGCCACCCGCGAACTGGGCGTCGGCGTGGTGGCCTGGAGCCCGCTCGGCGGCGGCTTCCTGACCGGCTCCGTGCAGCAGGTCGCCGAGGGTGACTTCCGGCAGAACATCGCCCGGTTCTCCGCCGAGAACCTGGCGGCGAACAACGACCGGTACGCCCCGGTGCGCGCGATCGCCGCCGAACTGGGCGTCACTCCCGGCCAGTTGGCGCTGGCCTGGCTGCTGCGGCAGGACGACCACGTGGTGCCGATCCCCGGCAGCCGGACCCCGGCGCACATCGTGGAGAACCAGGCGGCCGCGGAGCTGGTCCTGGACGACGCCGCGCTGGCCCGGATCGACGCGGCGCTGGCGGAGTTCGTGCCGGCCGGCGAGGGTGCGCTGCTCAAGGACTGAGCCGCCGGCGAGGGGCGCTGTTCAAGGGGTGAGCCGGTGAATGGCCGAGGGTCGGGACACCCTGGCTGGCGCGCCGGTGGGGCACCTATGCTCGGGCCATGACCGAGATTTCCGAGCTGGACCCCGAGGACAAGAAGATCATCACGCTGGCTCGCTCGGCCCGCGCCCGCAACGGCGTGGCCGAGGGCGCCGCGGTCCGCGACGAGACCGGCCGCACCTACGTGGCCGGGACGGTCGCGCTGGAGTCGCTGCAGCTCAGCGCGGTGCAGACGGCGGTGGCGATGGCCGTGGCCAGCGGGGCGAAGGGCCTGGAGGCGGCCGCCGTGGTCTCGGCCGCGGACGAGCCCGCGGCAGCCGACCTGGCGGCCGTGCGGGACTTGGGCGGGGCCGGAACCCCGCTGCTGCTGGCCGGACCCGACGGGACGCTGAAGGTCGCCGCCGAGGCGCGCTGAGGCCCGGCCGGGCGCGGCGTTCGCGGCCCTGGACAACCCCCCGGCCGATGCGATAATCGCATCGGCCGGGGGGTTTCCCGGTGGGGGGAGGGGTCATGGGGATCGCCGCGTTCTTCTGCGGACTGCTGCTGTGCGTCATGGGCTTCGGCCGCTGGCACGAGACCGGATCCCCGTGGTGGCTGGCCGGCACCCTGGTGCTGCTCGCCCTGGTCCTGGTCGGCGGCATCGTGGGCGGCGGGAAGAAGAAGGCCGGCTGAACCCCCGATGGCCGGGTCGCCCCGGCGGATCGGGGACAATGGGTGCCATGAATGCCCCTTCCTCCCCGTACCGCTCCGGGTTCGCGTGCTTCGTCGGCCGTCCCAACGCGGGCAAGTCGACCCTGACCAACGCCCTGGTCGGGACGAAGGTCGCGATCACCTCCGACCGCCCGCAGACCACCCGGCACACCGTGCGCGGCATCGTGCACCGCCCCGACGCCCAGCTCGTGCTGGTCGACACTCCCGGCCTGCACAAGCCCCGCACGCTGCTCGGCGAGCGCCTCAACGACCTGGTCCGCAGCACCTGGGCGGAGGTCGACGTGATCGGCTTCTGCGTGCCCGCCGACCAGAAGCTCGGCCCCGGCGACAAGTTCATCGCCAAGGAACTCGCCGAGATCAAGAAGTCCACCCCGAAGGTGGCGCTGGTCACCAAGACCGACCTGGTCGACTCCAAGCGGCTCGCCGAGCAGCTGATCGCCGTCCAGCAGCTGGGCGCCGAGCTCGGCATCGAGTGGGCCGAGATCATCCCCGTCTCCGCCGTCGGCGACAAGCAGGTGGACCTGGTCGCGGACCTGCTGACCAAGCTGCTGCCCGAAGGCATGCCGCTGTACCCGGACGGCGACCTCACCGACGAGCCCGAGCAGATCATGGTCGCCGAGCTGATCCGGGAGGCCGCGCTGGAGGGCGTGCGCGACGAGCTGCCGCACTCGCTGGCCGTGGTGGTCGAGGAGATGATCCCGCGCGAGGGCCGGCCCGCCGACCGTCCGCTGCTGGACATCCACGCCAACGTGTACATCGAGCGGCAGAGCCAGAAGGCCATCGTGATCGGCGCCAAGGGCTCCCGGCTCAAGCACGTCGGCACCACCGCCCGCAAGCAGATCGAGGCGCTGCTCGGCACCCCGGTCTACCTGGACCTGCACGTCAAGGTCGCCAAGGACTGGCAGCGCGACCCCAAGCAGCTGCGTAAGCTCGGCTTCTGACGGGACACCGGGCCGCCGAGCGGGGCCGACCGGGCGGACCGAGCCGGGCAGGGCCGAACAGGCGGACAGGGGAGGGCCGGTCGTGAAACTGCACACCCACGAGTGGGGCGGGGGCGACCGGACCGCCCTGCTGATCCACGGCATCCAGTCCGACCACCGGACCTGGCGGGTGATCGGCCCCGCCCTCGCCGAACGCGGCTACCGGGTGATCGGCGTGGACCTGCGCGGCCACGGCGCCTCGCCGCGCGGCGAGGGCGCCACCCCCGCCGACCGGTACGGGCCCGAGCAGTTCGCCGAGGACCTCGCCGACACCCTGCCCGCCGGGGCCGCGCTGGCCATCGGCCACTCGATGGGCGCGCTCGCGCTGTGGCGGGCCGTGGACCGGCTCAAGCCGGAACGCGCCGTCTACAGCGACCCCGCGTTCGTCTACGACCGCCCCGGGCTCGGGCCGGAGCCGTTCGTCGGCTTCAAGCGCTTCGGGACCCGGCAGTTCATCACCACCATGCACCCCGGCTGGGCCGAGGAGGACGTGGACGCCGAACTCGCCGGCCTCGCCGTCTGGGACAGCGACACCGCCGTCGGCCTGTGGGGGCACCCCGAACTGTCCGTGCTGCCGGGCGCTCCCGCCGTCCCCTCGCTGGTCCAGCTCGCCGACCCCAGCGTGCTGGTGACGCCCGAGGAGGCCGCGGAGCTGCGCCGCCGCGGCTTCGAGGTGCGCACCGTCGCGGGCGCCGGCCACTGCATCCACCGGGACGACCCGGCCGGGTTCCTGGCCTCGCTGGACGGCTGGCTGTGAGCCGCCCCGGGCCGCGGGGCGTCGGGGTGGCGGTCGTCAGGCGCCTTCGCGGAGGATCAGGCTGACCAACTCGCGCTGGGAGTCGGTCAGTTCGGGGTCCGCGCAGTGGACGGTGCGGCCGTCGACGGTGATCTCGTAGTGGAAGCCGTCGGGCACGCCGTACGCGGGCGCGCGCAGCCCGCCGGCCATCGCCTCGCGCGCCAGCGCGTGCACGTGCGGGGCGTCCGGGCGCTCCTCGGTGTCCATCTCGGCATACCGGAGCAGGCCGGCGAACCCGCCGGTGCGGGTGACCTGGATACGCATGGATGTCAGTGTGCAGCGCGGCGAACGGGTTTGCCGAGGCTTTTCACCAACTTGCCGCACCGGTCGGGCAGCTGTTCCGGATCCGTTGTCCCGGGCAGGTCCGGCAGCCGGACGCCGTCTCACTGGGTGGGATCGTGGCGGTGGTCACTGCGGCCGGGTCGCCGCCCGGGTTACAGTGACGACATCATGCGTATCCGGCTGCTTCTTCTTAGCTGCCGCGGCGAGGGCCTGTAGTCCAGTGAAGGCCGGCCCCCTCGTCGCGGGGAGCCGTGTTGCGCTCAGCACCAGCTGTCGCGGCGCATCGAGTCGGCCGAGTCGGGTGTCCTGATCCCCCGACCGCAGACCGCCTTCGACAAGGGAAGCCGAGAGCCCCAGCCATGACCGAACAGTCCTCCGTCGCCCGAGCGTTCGTCGACCGTCCCACCCCGATCACCGCCGCGAGCGTGCAGCAGAAGCCCTCGGGGATGCCGTTCCGGCGGTACGTACCCTTCGGCACCGTGGACCTGCCGGACCGCACCTGGCCGAGCAAGGTGATCACCCAGGCCCCGCGCTGGCTGTCCACCGACCTGCGGGACGGCAACCAGGCCCTGATCGACCCGATGTCGCCGGCCCGCAAGCGCAAGATGTTCGACCTGCTGGTGAAGCTGGGCTACAAGGAGATCGAGGTCGGCTTCCCGTCCTCCGGCGCCACCGACTTCAACTTCGTCCGCTCGCTGATCGAAGAGGACGCGATCCCCGAGGACGTCACCATCTCGGTGCTGACCCAGGCCCGCGAGGACCTGATCGAGCGCACCGTGGAGTCGCTGAAGGGCGCCCCGCGGGCCACCGTCCACCTGTACAACGCCACCTCGCCGATGTTCCGCCGGGTGGTGTTCAAGGCGAGCAAGGACGAGATCAAGGCCATCGCGACCGACGGCACCCGGCTGGTGATGGAGTACGCCGAGAAGATCCTGGGCGACGAGACCGTCTTCGGCTACGAGTACTCGCCGGAGATCTTCATCGACACCGAGCTGGACTACGCGCTGGAGGTCTGCGAGGCGGTGATGGACGTCTGGCAGCCCGGCGAGGGCCGCGAGATCATCCTGAACCTGCCGACCACCGTCGAGCGGTCCACCCCGAACGTCTACGCCGACAAGATCGAGTGGATGTCGCGCAACCTGTCGCGCCGCGAGTTCGTCTGCGTGTCCGCGCACCCGCACAACGACCGCGGCACCGGCGTCGCCTCCGCCGAGCTGGCCGTGATGGCCGGCGCCGACCGGGTCGAGGGCTGCCTGTTCGGCCAGGGCGAGCGCACCGGCAACCTGGACCTGGTCAACGTCGGGATGAACCTGTTCTCGCAGGGCGTCGACCCGATGATCGACTTCTCCGACATCGACGAGATCCGCCGCACCGCCGAGTACTGCAATCAGATGCCAGTGCCCGAGCGCCACCCCTACGCCGGCGACCTGGTCTTCACCTCCTTCTCCGGTTCGCACCAGGACGCCATCAAGAAGGGCTTCGACGCCCTGGAGGCCGACGCCGCCGCAGCCGGCGTCCCGGTCGGCGAGTACACCTGGGGCGTGCCCTACCTGCCGATCGACCCGAAGGACGTCGGCCGCAGCTACGAAGCGGTCATCCGGGTCAACTCGCAGTCCGGCAAGGGCGGCATCGCCTACGTGCTGAAGAACGACCACAAGCTGGACCTGCCGCGCCGGATGCAGATCGAGTTCTCGAAGATCATCCAGGCCAAGACCGACGCCGAGGGCGGCGAGGTCACCCCCGGCGACATCTGGGCGGTCTTCCAGGACGAGTACCTGCCCACCCCCGCCAACCCGTGGGGCCGGATCTCGCTGAGCGGCTCCCGCAGCCTGACCACCGAGGACGGCCGCGACGCGCTGTCCACCGAGGCGGTCGTCGACGGCACCCCCGTCACCCTGACCGGCACCGGCAACGGACCGGTCTCCGCCTTCGTGCACGCGCTGGCCTCGATCGGCATCGACGTCCGCGTCCTGGACTACGCCGAGCACGCGCTGAGCGAGGGCGGCGACGCGCAGGCCGCCGCGTACGTCGAGTGCGCCGTGGGCGACAAGGTGCTGTGGGGCGTGGGCATCGACGGCAACACCGTGCTGGCCTCGCTGAAGGCTCTGGTCAGCGCCGTCAACCGGGCCGCACAGCGCGACTGACCCGCCGTCGGTCGGGCCGCACAGCGCGACTGACCCGCCGTCGGTCGGGCCGCACAGCGCGACTGACCCGCCGTCGGTCGGGCGGCGCGCCGCGCGGCCCGACCTGTGGCCAACAGGCCGCGCAGAGTGGCTTGCTGACGTACCGTCAGGTAACGTCGGGGCCGCGCTCGGAGGGTGTGTCCCCGGTCACAAATTTTCCCCTCGGCACCCGTTCAGGGTGCTGACACGAGCCGGTAACCGTGGCAACATCGACGGACCGGAACCGAGGTCGGTGGGACGACCACGGCGTCCGGTCGCGTGACCTGCCCGTTGACGTGCAGGCCGCCTGCCATGTCTGGGGAGTGGCGCCGTGACAGGGTTGTGGGGTGTTCGCCCTCGCTGGCGGACGGATGTCCTCGGTGAATTCTTCTGCCCGGGCTGCGGCGGGGACCGCAACTACCGTCGGCAGCACGGCCGGCGGTGGCTGCGGTTGTTCGGCACCCCGGTCCTGCCGCTCGGCGGGGTGGTCCGCAGCGTCCAGTGCACCTCCTGCCGAGGCCGCCACAGCACCGAATCGCTGGAGCAGCTGACCTCCGGCCGGCTCGGCGCGATGCTCCGCGACGCCCAGTACACCATCGCCCTGGCCGCGCTCGCCGCCGGCGGCACCGGCAGCCGCAGCGGACGCGAAGTCGCCTGCGCCGTCATCAAGGAAGCCGGCTTCGACGACTGCGGCGAGGCCCAGGTGCTGGCCTCCCTCGCCGCACTCTCCGGGCACAGCGGCGGCGACCCCCTCGACGTGGACGTCGAAGGCGGCGGCCTGGCCGTCGAACTGCACGCCGCGCTCGAACCGCTCGCCCCGCACCTGATGCTCCAGGGCCGCGAACGCCTCCTCACCCTCGGCGCGCTGGTCGCCCTCGCCGACGGCCGCTACCTCCCGCAGGAGCGGGCCGCGCTCGCCGTGGTCGGCCGCTGCCTCGACCTCGGCACCGCGCAGGTCGACCGACTGCTGGAGGCCGCGACCCGCGCCCCGCGCTGACGGCTCCGCCCTGCGGTCCTCGGCTTTCCTTGTCGTCCTGTCCGTTTCGCTGTTCCGCTGTTCCCACTGAGCCGGGCCCGTACTCCCCCCTCCCGGGCCCGCCGTGTCCCGCACCGTACGGGTGAATGCCCTGCAGCCCCGGTGCGGGCTCACGGCTGCGCGCCGAGGGTTCCTGCCGTCCGCCGGTGTCGTCCGCGGCCGTGCTGTCGGTGGGGTACGGGACAATGGGAACCACCATGAGTCTCTTCCGCGACGACGGCATCGTGCTGCGCACCCAGAAGCTCGGCGAGGCCGACCGGATCATCACCTTCCTGACCCGCCAGCACGGCAAGGTGCGGGCGGTGGCGCGCGGCGTGCGCCGGACCAAGTCGAAGTTCGGCGCGCGTCTCGAACCGTTCTCGCACGTCGACATCCAGTTCTTCAGCCGGGGCAGCGAACTCGTCGGCCGCACCCTGCCGTTGTGCACCCAGGTGGAGACCCTCGCCCCCTACGGCGCCCGGATCGTCGACGACTACACCCGCTACACCGCCGGCACCGCGATGCTGGAGACCGCCGAACGCTTCGCCGAGAACGAGGGCCAACCCGCCGTCCAGCAGTACCTGCTGCTGGTCGGCGGCCTGCGCACGCTGGCCGACGGCACCCACCAGTCGCACCTGGTGCTGGACGCCTTCCTGCTGCGCTCGCTCGCCGTCAACGGCTACGGCGCGAGCTTCACCGACTGCGCGCGCTGCGGACTGCCCGGCCCCAACCGGTTCTTCTCCCTCCAGGCGGGCGGTGTGCTGTGCGGCGACTGCCGGGTACCCGGAAGTGCCGTACCCTCCCCTGAGACACTGGTACTGCTCGGCGCGCTGCTGTCCGGGGACTGGCGGACCGCCGACTCCTGCGAACCGCGGTACTGGCGCGAAGGCAGCGGGCTGGTGGCCGCCTACCTGCAGTGGCACTTGGAGCGGGGCATCCGCTCGATGAGATACGTGGAGAAGTGAACATGGTCGCGCGACGCCTGTTCGGCAGCAAGCAGCGGACGTACGAAGTCCCCGCCCCGCATCCGAGCGGCGCGAAGCCGCCGAAGATCCCCGGCGACCTGGTCCCGAACCACGTCGCGGTGGTCATGGACGGCAACGGCCGCTGGGCCAAGGAGCGCGGCCTGCCCCGCACCGAGGGCCACAAGGTCGGCGAGGGCGTCGTCCTCGACGTGCTGCGCGGCTGCCTCGAGGTCGGCGTCAAGAACCTCTCGCTGTACGCCTTCTCCACCGAGAACTGGAAGCGCTCACCGGAAGAAGTGAAGTTCCTGATGAACTTCAACCGGGACGTCATCCGCCGCCGCCGCGACGAGATGGACGCCATGGGCATCCGGATCCGCTGGGTCGGCCGGATGCCGAAGATGTGGAAGAGCGTCGTCCAGGAACTCCAGGTCGCCCAGGAGCAGACCAAGAACAACGACGCCATGACGCTGTACTTCTGCGTCAACTACGGCGGCCGGGCCGAGATCGCCGATGCCGCCCTGGCCATCGCCCGTGACGTGGCCGCCGGGAAGCTCAACCCGGAGAAGGTCAACGAGAAGCTGTTCGCGAAGTACCTCTACTACCCGGACATGCCGGACGTGGACCTCTTCCTGCGCCCCAGCGGCGAGCAGCGCACCTCCAACTTCCTGGCCTGGCAGTCCGCGTACGCCGAGCTCGTGTTCCAGGACGTGCTCTGGCCCGACTTCGACCGCCGTGACCTGTGGCGCGCCTGCGAGCAGTACGCCCGCCGCGACCGCCGCTTCGGCGGGGCGATGCCCAACGACTCGGCCGCCGGCGCCGAGGTGCCGCCGCAGCGCTGACGCGGGGCGGCGGTGGCGTGAAGGCGGGGCGGAGGCGGGTGTGATGCCCGCCATTCGCCCGTGGACGGCGAGGGCCCGGATCGGACTGTTCCGATCCGGGCCCTCGGTGCTGTGTCCTCGGTGCTGTGCGGGCAGTGGTGCTACTGCGGCGTCTGCTGCTTCGCGGCACACTCGCCGCAGGTGCCGAAGATCTCCAGGGTGTGCGCGATGTCGCTGAAGCCGTGCTCGGCGGCGACCGCGTTGGCCCAGCGCTCGACCGCCGGGCCCTCGACCTCGACGGTCGCCCCGCAGTGCCGGCACACCAGGTGGTGGTGGTGCCCGCTGCTGCAGCGACGGTAGACCGCCTCGCCCTCGGCGGTGCGCAGCACGTCCACCTCACCGGCCTCGGCGAGGGACTGGAGCGTCCGGTAGACGGTGGTCAGACCCACCGAGTCGCCCCGGTGCTTGAGCATGTCGTGCAGTTCCTGCGCGCTGCGGAAATCCTCGATCTCGTCCAGAACCGCCGAGACGGCGGTGCGCTGCCGAGTCGATCGCGCGCGCGGCGACGGGCCTGCGGTGGTCACCGGGGTCCTCCTGCTGGTCGGCTGGGTTTCGCACATCATTGTGCCAGCCCCCGACTTGACAGCGTCTCCCCCGACAGCGGCGCCTTCACCGCCGCGCCCGCTGCTGCGCGGGTGGTGTCCGCTGCGTCTTCTGTGCCGTCGGCGCTCAGGCTCTGGGCGCTCAGGCTCTGGGCATTCGGGTTCTGGACGGGCAGGGCGACGTCGCAGACCGCCGGGCCGTGTTCGGCGGCGGCCCGGTGCCGGTGTCGGCGCTTGGCCAGCGGCGCGGCGATCGCGCTGAACAGGGCGAAGGCCAGGATGGCCAGGATCACGATGGTGGGGCCGGAGGGCAGGTCGGCCTCGTAGGAGGTGCCGACGCCGAGCAGGGCCGTCACCACGCCGACGCTCACCGCGGCGGCCTGGGTGGCCGCGAAGGAACGCGTCAGCTGCTGGGCCGCCGCGACCGGGACCACCATCAGCGCGCTGACCAGCAGCAGACCGACCACCCGCATGGCGACCGTCACGGTGACCGCGGCCATCACCGCCAGCAGCAGGTTGAGCACCCGCACCGGCAGGCCGGTGACCCGGGCGAACTCCTCGTCCTGGCACACCGCGAACAGCTGGCGGCGCAGGCCCGCCGTGACCGCGACGACAACGGCCGCCAGGCCGCCGATCACCGCCAGGTCGCCGGGGGAGACGGTGAGGATGGAGCCCCACAGGTAGCTCTCCAGGCTGCCGGAACCGGCCTGGCTGCTCATCGAGACCAGCAGCTTGCCGCCGGCCATGCCGCCGTAGAACAGCATCGCCAGGGCGATGTCGCCGCGCTGGTTGCCGCGCGCGCGGACCAGCTCCATCACGATCGCGCCGAGCACGCAGACCAGCACGGCCATCCAGATCGGGTTGGCCTGGAACAGGAAGCCGAGGCCGACACCGGTCAGCGCGACGTGCCCGATGCCGTCGCCCATCAGCGCCTGGCGGCGCTGCACCAGGTAGATGCCGACCGAGGGGGCGGTGATGCCGACCAGCAGGGCGGCGAGGAAGGCCCGCTGCATGAAGTCGGGTTGGAACATCTCGATCATGCCAGCAGCCCCTGGGTGGTGCGGTGGTGGTCGTCCGCATGCGGGTGGACGTGGTCGTGGCCGGGCAGCGCGTGCTGGCCGACGCCCCGCGGCGGCGGCCCGTCGTGTGCGACACAGCCGTCGCGCAGCACCACGGCCCGGTCGATCAGCGGCTCCAGCGGGCCGAGTTCGTGCAGCACCAGGAGCACTGCGCAGCCGCGCTCCACCTCGCTGCGCAGGATGTCGGCGAGTACCTGCTGGCTGTCCACGTCGACGCCGGCCATCGGCTCGTCCATGATCAACAGGTCGGGCAGTCCGACCAAGGCACGGGCGATCAGCACCCGCTGGTGCTGCCCGCCGGACAGGTTGGTCACCCCGTCGCCGGCCCGGTCCAGCATGCCGACGGAGGCCAGCGCCCGGTCCACCGCGTCGCGGTCCTTGCGACGGAACGGCAGCAGCCCGTGCTGCGGCAGCCGACCGGTGGAGACCACCTCGCGGACCGTGGCCGGCACCCCGCCGGCCGCGGTGGTGCGCTGCGGCACGTACCCGATCCGGTGCCAGTCCCGGAACCTGCGCAGCGGCCGCCCGAACAGCTCCAGGCTGCCCTGCTCCAGCGGCACCGACCCTATGACGCTCTTCACGGTGGTGGACTTGCCGGATCCGTTGGCGCCCAGCAGTGCCACCACTTCGCCCGGCCGGACGGTGAGATCGACGCCGCGCAGCACCGGCCGACCACCGACGGTGGCGACCGCGCCCCGGAGGCTGACGACCGCCGGCCCGGTGTCCTCACCGGAGGACGGCCGCAGCCGGTCGGAGTCTGCCGTGGAGATGACAGTACTCATGGTGTTCCTCGCTCGGCTCGCGCCGCTTGGTCTCGGGTCGATCGGTCGGGTGGGGTCGGTCGGATGTTCGGATGTGGGGTCGGTTCGGGTGGCCGCTGTGGTCCGTGCTGGCCGGTGCGCCGGTTGGGCGGTCGGGCCGTTCGGACCGGTCAGCTCGCGCCGAGGGCGGCCTTCAGGTTGTCGAGGTTCTGCCGCATGACCGAGAAGTAGTCGTTCTTGGTCGGGTCCTTGATCCCTTCCAGGGGGTCGAGCACGGCCGTCTTCAGCCCGAGGTCGGCAGCCACGGTGTCGGCCAGCTTGGGACTGACCAGGGCCTCGAAGAACACGGTGGTCGCACCGTTGTCCTTTGCGGCACGCTGGATCGCGGCCAGCCGGGACGGGGTGGGCTCGGCCTCCGGGTCGACGCCGTTGATCGCCACCTGGTTCAGGCCGTAGTGGTCGGCGAGGTACCCGAAGGCGGCGTGGCTGGTGATGAAGGTCTTGGTCTTGACGTTCTGCAGGCCGTCCCGGAACTCCTGGTCCAGGGCGGCCAGTTGGGCGACCACCTGGTCGGTGTTGCGCTGGTAGTCGGCGGCGTTCGCCGGGTCCACCTGGGCGAGTTCCGCGCCGACGCTCTTCGCGACCGCCGCGTACCGGGTCGGGTCCAGCCAGATGTGCGGGTCGCCGGCGGCGTCGGTGTGCTCGTGCTCGCCGTCGTGGCCGTCGGCCTCGCTGGTGCCCTCGTCCAGGTGGTGGTCCACCAGCGGGGAGGCGGCGGTGGCGTCCACCACATGCTTGGGGTGGGTCTGCGCCACGGCCTTGTCCACGGTCGGCTGCAGGCCCTTGAGGTAGATCGCGGTGTCGGCCCGCTGCACGGCCGCGACCTGCTTGGCCGTCAGCTCCAAGTCGTGCGGCTCCACGCCGGCGGCGGTCAGGCCGGTGACCTTGACGTGCTCGCCGCCGATCTGCCGGGCCAGGAACTCCATCGGGTAGAACGACGCCACCACGTTCAGCTTCCCGCCGTCGCTACCGGCCGCGCTGCTGGTGCCGCCACAGGCGGACAGCAGGAGCGCGCCAACCGCTGTCGCGGCGGTGAGGGCTATCGAGGTCGACAGGCGGCGAATCTTCATGACAACGATTCTCATCTTATGTGGAAATGATTGTCAACTTGCGTTCGGGGGGATCGGGGTCACACTTCCACCCCGGCGACCTTCCGCGAGCCGGTGCCGACGGCCCCGTGCGCCGCCGTCCGCCGCCTGCGCGCCGCCCGCGGGTTGGGCTGGCGCGGGACCTGGAGTGGGGCCCGGGGCGGGATCGGAGCCGGGGCCGGAGTTGCGACCGGAATCGGCACCTGTGACCGGCGCCAACACGCCGGAACGTACGCGGCTGTTCACTGCGATCCGGCCTCCCGGCCGCCTGTCCGCGCCACTATCGAGTTGAATCCCGCCCCCGCATGCCCGGTACCCTGAGTTTCTTCGGGCGCGCGCAACCAGCCGCGCCCTGACCGTGCCGTCGTACTGAAGAGAGCACTGTGGCCGCCGACAAGATCGACACGATCGTCAGCCTGAGCAAGCGCCGTGGCTTCGTCTACCCCTGCAGCGAGATCTACGGCGGTACTCGCGCCGCCTGGGACTACGGTCCGCTGGGAGTCGAGCTCAAGGAGAACATCAAGCGCCAGTGGTGGCGTGCGATGGTCACCGCTCGGGAGGATGTCGTCGGTATCGACTCCTCGGTGATCCTCGCCCGCGAGGTCTGGGAGGCCTCCGGCCACGTCGCCACCTTCAACGACCCGCTGACCGAGTGCCTCTCCTGTCACAAGCGCTTCCGCGCCGACCACCTGGAAGAGGCCTACGAGGCCAAGCACAAGAAGCTCCCGGCCAACGGCCTGGCCGACATCAACTGCCCGAACTGCGGCAACAAGGGCGCCTTCACGGAGCCCAAGGAGTTCTCGGGCATGCTGAAGACGCACCTCGGTGTCACCGAGGACGCGTCCGGCCTGGCCTACCTCCGCCCGGAGACCGCGCAGGGCATCTTCACCAACTTCCGCGCCGTGCAGACCACCTCGCGCAAGAAGCCGCCGTTCGGCATCGCCCAGGTCGGCAAGAGCTTCCGCAACGAGATCACGCCCGGCAACTTCATCTTCCGCACTCGCGAGTTCGAGCAGATGGAGATGGAGTTCTTCGTCAAGCCGGGCGAGGACGAGACCTGGCACGAGTACTGGCTCGAGCAGCGCTGGAACTGGTACGTGGACCTCGGTCTGCGCACCGAGAACATGCGCTTCTTCGAGCACCCCAAGGAGAAGCTGTCCCACTACGCCAAGCGCACGGTGGACATCGAGTACCGCTTCAACTTCGGCGGTAGCGAGTTCTCCGAGCTCGAGGGTCTCGCCAACCGCACCGACTACGACCTGACGGTGCACAGCGAGGCCTCCGGCCAGGACCTGAAGTACTTCGACCAGGACGCGAACGAGCGGTACTACCCGTACGTCATCGAGCCCGCCGCCGGCCTTAACCGCGCCATGCTGGCCTTCCTGATCGACGCCTACTTCGAGGACGAGGCGCCGAACGCCAAGGGCGTCATGGAGAAGCGCGTCGGCATGCGGCTCGACCCGCGCCTGGCCCCGGTCAAGGTCGCGGTGCTCCCGCTGTCCCGCAACGCCGACCTCTCCCCGAAGGCCCGCGGCCTGGCCGCCGACCTGCGTTCCGCCTGGAACGTCGAGTTCGACGACGCCGGTGCGATCGGCAAGCGCTACCGCCGCCAGGACGAGATCGGTACGCCGTTCTGCGTCACCGTCGACTTCGACACCCTCGAGGACAACGCGGTGACCGTTCGCGAGCGTGACACCATGGCGCAGGAGCGTGTGTCGCTCGACCAGGTGAAGTCCTACCTGGGCGCCCGCCTGATCGGCTGCTGACGCCGCACCGCCCGGTGCATCCCACCGGCTGAGCATCACCTCCGGCTCCCGGCCCGCGAATTCGAGTTCGCAGGCCGGGAGCCGTGGCTTTTCCGGCGGGGGCGTTTTCCCTGTGCCAGGGCGGCGACAGCCGCGGTGTTCACCGATGCCCGGTGTCCGACGGTCGGCGCTTCGAGCGTCGACCGGCAGGTCAGCGGCGCTGGCGGGACCGGGAGCGGGGACGCGGCGCCGGTTGGGTCGGCAGCCCACCGGTGCGCAGCGCGGCGAACACGCTGCGGGCCCGGCTCTCCTCCAGGTCGTCGGCGGCGAACAGCAGGGTGTCGTACAGCTCGGTCGCCCCCTGGATCGCGGCGCCGAACCTGCCGATGTCGCTCGCGGATCGCAGCCGCACCAGCTCGCCGACCAGCTCCATCGCGGTTTCTTCGTTCAACGCGCCGGCGATCGCGGCGACCTCGTTGATCGGCCGACCTGCCGCCTGCCGCAGCAGGTGGCGCACATCGTCGGTCCGCCCGGCGGCCTTCAAGTGCTGTGCCAGCTCGGCGAGTTCCTCTGCCGGTGCGGAGGCGCGCTCCCACAGCAGGGTCTGGCCGTCGGCTGACTGGCCGGACTGTTCCAGGGCGGCCAGCAGTGCCGGCAGGGCCGCCGAACTCGCCGACCACAGCGTGTGGAAGAGGTCGGCCGCCTCGTCGATCATCCCGTCGCGACGCAGTACCGCGAGTGTGGCCGCCGCGTGCTCCGGAGCGCCGGCGGAGACCGAGCGTGCCAGGTAGGTGGAGGAGCCCGTCGGGCCGTTCTCCTGGAGCAGGGTGGCCAGCCGAGCCACGTCCTCCGGCGTGATCATCACGGCCACCTGGCGCACGATGGCCGCCGACTCATGTGTGGCGCCTTGCTGGTGCAGTCCGCTGATGCGCTGCACCAGGGCCACCAGTTCCACCGTCGTCCGCGGCCGCAGTTGGCCGGGCGGCTGTGTCGGGTCTTCGACCCCGTGGGGCCCGCCATGGTTCGGGGCAGCGGGGCCGCGCCCCGGGGCAGCCGGGCTGTGTCCCGGGTCGGCGGCGCCGTGCCCTGGGGCAGCCGAGCGGAAGCGATCGCCGTTGTGGCCGACGGCCTGCGCCGCCGGGGCGGATGCCCTGCCGGCGGGTGCGGCACCTGCCGCGGCGCCGGCTTCGGAGGACCGAGGGTTCCACGCGCCGGCGGTGCCCTGGGGCTGAGCGGGGCGTTCTGCGTGCGGGCGTTCCGCGCGGGGGAACTCGGCGGGGCGCGGGCTGCCAACGGCCTGGCCCGGTATGCCGGTTCCGGCCCAGGAGGCCTGTTCCGTCGCCGCCTCGCGGCGGTCGGCACCGAGGCGGGCGCGGTTCGGAACGGTCCCCGCGGTCGGAGCGGCGGCCCCCGGGCCCGGTCGTCCGGCGGGCACGCCGCGTCCGACGGGCGTCCCGGGGTGGTTCGCGTCGAAGCGGGCGGCGGGCGAATGCGGCCGCTGTTGGGGGATCGGAGAGGCGCCCCAGCCCGAAGGGGCGTTCGTGCGCTGCTGCTCTGCGGAGCCTGTCGGGACATGGTCCGGGTGGCGGGGCGGCTCGGCGAACGACCGGCCGGCCAGCAGGCGGTCTTCTGCCGCCAGCAGCCGGTCACTCAGTTCGAGGCAGCGTGCACCGAGGCCTTCGCGAAGGTTCTGGGCCTGGGAAAGTTGCCGGAGCAGTTCGGGGTCGGGCTGGCGGGACGGGCGGCCGGACCCGGGGGCGTGGTCGGATTCGTGGCCGGCCCGGAGTGCTTCGCTGAGCCTGCGTTCGCGCTGTGCGGCGAACTGCCGTGCCCTGAGCAGTTCGTCCAGCTCGGCTCTGAGTGTCTGGACATCGGCCGACTCCGGCCCCCGATCGCCTACGGTCATCGCGCCCCGCCCTGGCCTTTCCACGGGGTCCCCCGATTGGCCCCCGCCACTACGACTGGTGGCCATCCTGGTGCTGCCGTACGGCGGCCACGTTACGGGAGTAAGTCATAACGTTTTCGAGACGGAAATGCGAGTGGCGATGCGCCCGGAGGCCGACGAGTTTTGCGGACGGCCGTCAACTGCCGTCCGACTCGCCCCACTTGCGGGGATAGGGGCCACTATTCGCAGCTGTGGAGAATGGCTGATGAGACGTCAGTTCGCCAGTCGGGCCCGCGCTTCCATCAGTGCGAAACCGAGCAGGTTCAGCCCGCGCCACTGCGACGGCGAATTCGCCTGCTCGCTGTCGGCCGCCAGCCCGATGCCCCAGATCCGGTCGAGTGGGCTGGCCTCCACCAGGACACGCGTCCCGGTGCGGAGCAGGTAGTCGCGAAGCCGTTCGTCCTGTCCGAACTTGGCGATGTTGCCTGTCACCACCAGTTCGAAGCGGTGCGCCTCCCAGGCGTCCTGGTCGAAGTCCTTGACCAGGCGGCCCAACTTCTGTGCCTCGGCGGGCGTCCGGGCCCGGAGGATGCGCGGGACGCTCTCCTCGTCGCCGAACAGCCGTGCCTTGCCGGCCATCATCCAGTGCTCGGCGGTGAGGTACTCGACTCCGTCGACGGTGAACGGCGACGGGGTCCACTGGCTGAAGACACCGGCCCCGATCTGTCCGTTCCCCGGCGGCTGGTGGCGCCAGAAGAACAGGTACTTGGGGCTGCTCCCGGACTCGATCGCGGCCACCAGCTGCTCTCGGGTCCGTGCGTCGCTCGTAAGGATGGTCGGATTCGCCATAGCGCCATCCTTGCACCGCCGCGGCGGCCGGGCCCGGCATTATTCGCGGGCCACGGCCTCCGCCGGTTCGGCCCGTCGTGGGCCCGGTGTTCGCTCCGATCCCGGCTCGGCGGGGTGCGGGCATCAGCCGACCGAGCGCGGCAGGCGGATGCTCAGCCAGCAGATGACGAGGGAACCGAGCGCCTGGATGCCGAGCACCAGGGCCAGCGCGTTCGCCATTCCCAGGGTGGGGGCCATGGCGATGAAGAGAGTCCCGAGCGTGGCCACTCCCAGGGCCAGGCTGGACTGCTGAGTGGTCGCCAGCACCCCGCTGCCGACCCCCGCGCGTTCGGCGGGAACCCGGGAGAGCACCACCCGGAACAGGGGCATGCTCACCAGGCCCTGTCCGATGCCGGCGAGTGCCACGCCGGGCAGCATCCGGAGCGGGGAGAAGTGCGACCAGTCGCCGAGTGCGGTGGCGATCAGAGTGATCAGGCCGAGGCCCTGGATCACTGCGCCGCCTGTGATGACCCGGCTGCCGAAGCGGCCGACCAACCGCGGCCCGGCCAGCGAGGCACCGAAGTAGCCGACCGCCATCGGCACCAGGGCCCAGCCTGCGGCGACCGGGCCCCGGTGCAGCCCGTCCTGCAGCAGCAGGGCGATCACGAACATGAAGCCGCCGAATCCGGTGAAGTAGGGCACGGCCACGCCGAGGCCGCGCCGCATCTCCGGAATCCGCAGGAGCGAGAGCGGGACGAGAGGAACCCGCCCTTCCCGCTCGGCCCGTCGCTCCACCGCCAGGAATGTTGCGGCGAGGACGGGGAACGCCGCCAGGGACACCCAGGTCCAGAGCGGCCAGCCGAGGGCCCGGCCCTCCATCAGGGGAACGAACAGTGCCAGCAGAGCTGCCGTGAGCAGCAGGGTGCCGGGAAGGTCCACGCCGGCGGCCCGTTCCGCCCGGCTCTCCGGGACATGACGCGCCGCCAGGACCGCGGTGAGCAGCGCGAAGGGGACGTTCAGCAGGAACACGGCGCGCCAGCCGGTGCCGAAGAGGTCCGCCGAGACCAGGAACCCGCCGAGGACCTGGCCGATCACCACCGAGATGCCGCCGACGGCTCCGTAGATGCCGAGGGCTCGAGCGCGCTGCTGACCGCTGGTGGTGGCGGTGATGGTGGCGAGGACCTGGGGGAGCAGCAGAGCGGCGGAGGCTCCCTGGGTGACCCGGGCGGCAACCAGGGTCCATGCGGTGGGGGCGACACCGCAGGCGAGTGAGGTGACGGTGAAGGCGGAGGCTCCGGCGATGAACAGCCGCCGTCGGCCGAAGGCGTCGCCCAGCCGCCCGCCCAGGACGAGCAGGACGGCGAAGGCGATGCCGTAGCCCGCCGCCACGAGTTCCAGGACGGCGGGGCCGGCGACCAGATCGTGGTCGATGGTCGGCAGCGCGACATTCACTATGAAGAAGTCAAGCAGCGGAAGGAAGGCGCCCAGAAGGACGATGATCAGGCCGGCGGCGCCCAGTCCGGGTGCCGCGGGCCGGGCCGGCGACGAGATCTGCGGTAGCAATGTCTGCTGAGTCACGGGTACTACGATGAGGCTCCTCTCAGCCTGGTACCAGGCGGTGTTTATCCAGGTATAAGCAGTGCCTGGCAACAGGATCTGTGGTGGTCCACCCTGGTGCCATGGCTATCTCCACGGACCTTCACACCTCCGCCGACGACAGGCGGCACGAACTGGCCACGTTCTTGCGGAGCCGCCGGGAACGCATCTCGCCCGAACAGGTCGGCCTGCCTGCCGTCGGACGCCGTCGCACCCCGGGGCTGCGCCGCGAGGAGGTCGCCGGTCTCGCCGCGGTCGGGGTCACCTGGTACACGTGGCTGGAACAGGGGCGGGACATCCAGGTGTCGGTCCAAGTCCTGGACGCGGTGGCCCGGGCTCTGCTGCTCGATCGCACCGAGCGGTCGCACCTGTTCGCGCTGGCCGGTGCCGAGGACCCGACGCCGGTGAAGGAATGCTCCACCGTCTCCTCGGCGATCCGGGCCGTGGTCGACCAACTCGACCCGTTCCCGGCCGTGGTGATCAGCAGCCGGTTCGACATCCTCGCGTACAACCGGGCGTACACCTGGCTCGTCGGGGACTTGGACACGATCCCCGAAGAGGATCGCAACATCATGTGGATGATCTTCACTGACACTCCAATCGCGAGGAACCTGGCGGACCTGGCGGCCGCCAGAGCAGGGGTGGTGGCGCGCTTCCGGACCGTGATGGCCGACCACGCGGCGGAACCCGCCTGGAAGACGCTGGTCGGTCGGCTGCGCAAGGTCTCCCCGGACTTCGAAGAGGCCTGGGAACGCCACGAGGTGGCGGGGATGGTCAACGGGTTCAAGCAGTTCGTGCTGCCCGAGGTCGGCCTGCTGCGCTTCGAGTACACGAACCTGTGGCTGGGCCCCAGGAGCGGCACTCGGCTGGTCGGGTACGTGCCCCACGACCAGGACACCCGGGACCGGCTCCACCAACTGGCCAGTGCCCGCTGACCGCTGACCGGGCGCCGAGGTGCGGACGGCGAACCGCCCGAACCCGGGCCGGACCGTCCGAGCGCCACCGAACAGCACAGGGCAGCGAGCGGAAGCTCCGCACAGACGGCCATCAGCAGGGCCGCCACCAGCTCGGGCCCGGGTGCCGCCGTCGCCACGTCGCAGCCGGCATCGGCGACCAGCAGCACGGCAGCCGTCCAGGCCGTCCAGCGCGGCCGCCGGCCCTGCCGAAGCAGGATGGCGCTGGCCGACAGCGCCGCCGACTCGACCACGTCGAGCACGGCCCAGGTCGACCCGCCCGGCAGGGTGGCCAGCAGCGCCGCCCAGGGCAGCAGGACCACCCCGCAGCTCAGGAGCAGCAACTCCACCCACACCGGCCGGAACCGCAGGCCCAGGCCCTCGGGTCGGACCGGACGCACGCCGCTGGCTCGGACGAGGGCCGAAGCGAACGCGCTCATGCCGCCCTCCCCGACTCCGGGCGCTCCGCGTGGCCCGACAGCCCGCAGACCAGGGCCCAGCGGAAGTCGCCGGCGGCCGAGGCGAACCAGAAGCGCCCTGCCGTCCGCACGACATCGGCCGGCACCGCGCGGCGGCGCAGCCCGCCGGCGCGGAAGAGCACCGGCCGGGGTGCGGCGCCCGGTGGCCATCGGCCCCACGCGCACGAGACCGACCCTTCGTCCGGTCCACCGGCCCGGCCGCGCCGCGCGCCGCGCAACTGGGCGTCACCGAGCGAGGACTCGACCACCACGTCGAGCAACTCGCCGTACTCGTACACCTCCATGGCCGGGCGGCGGCCGGCGCGCAGGCGCACCGACCAGGGGCCGACTGCGGCGAGCAGGCCCATCTGGCCCGCACCGTCGATGAGTTCGGGACCGGCCGGCGGGAACTCCAGGGCGGCGCCACCGGCGACACCGAGCGGGCTGCGGCCACAACGCATCAGGTTCGTATTCGTCATGCCGTCAAGAATCCTGTGGTGCAACGATCTTGTCGGTAGCGTGCGGCTCCGTCTTTGGGGTGTAGCCAGGTACACCCCAAAGACGGAGGCCCGGGCCATGGAAGCCGAGATCGGCGCGGCCCTACGCTGTGCCGCATGTTCCAGTCGAAGATCCAGTCGCGGCCCGTCCGGGCGGCCGACCCCGGCGCGGTCGTCCCCGCGGCGCTCCGTGCTGTCCGGGAGCGCGCGCCATGGTCCGCGGGCACTCGACGGGATTCGCTGTTCCTGGCAGCCGGCCTCCCGCTGGGCCTGCCCTGCATCATCGTCCTCAGCCTGCCGGGGACGTCACTGCTGGTCGGGCTGCTCCTGCTGGTGGTCCTGCTCGACCTGTCGACCACTGTCCAGCGCAGCCGGGTCCGCACCCTGCGCGGCCTGGAGATCCCCGGCCGACTGCCGCCGGGCGCAGGCTGGCTGCCCCGTCTTCGCGCGGGGTTGACGTGGCGTCAGGCCACCCACCACTTCCTCGTGGCGCCGCTCCAGACGTTCTGCGCCGCTCTCGTCCTCGGCCTCTGGGGCACCTCCCTCGTGCTGCTCAGCTTCTTCGGCTGGGTCTGGCTGCTTCCGATGGGCAACCCGGTGCGGTCCGGAGCCGGCTGGACGATCGAGGGGGCGGTGATCACCCTCGGCGGCCTCCTCCTGCTGTTCCTGACCCCATGGCTGGTCGCCCTGCTCGCCGCGCTCGACCTCTGGACGGTCCGCGCCCTGCTCGGCCCCAACCGCGCGGAGGTGCTGGAACGCCGCGTCGAACACCTCGCCCAGAGCCGGGTGGACGTGGTGGACGCCGCCGACGCCGAACGCCGCCGGATCGAACGGGACTTGCACGACGGCGCACAGCAACGACTGGTCTCGCTCGCCATGAACCTCGGCCTCGCCCGGCGCACCCTCAAGGACATCCCACCCGAGGCGATGGAGGTCATCGTCACCGCCCACGAAGAGGCCCAGGCCGCCATCAAGGAACTGCACGACCTGGTCCGGGGCCTGCACCCCGCCGTACTGGAGGACCGCGGGCTCGATGCGGCCCTCTCCGGCGTCGCCGCGCGCAGCCCCGTTCCCGTGCACCTCGCGGTCGACCTGCCGGGCCGGATAGCCCCCACCGTGGAGGCGGTCGCGTACTTCACGGTCTCCGAGGCGCTGGCCAACGCCGCCAAGCATGCCAAGGCCTCCCGGGTCGACCTCGTCCTGCGCCAGGCCGCCGGCCGGCTGCTCATCACCATCGCCGACGACGGCATCGGCGGCGCGGATGCCACCCGCGGCACCGGGCTCGTCGGCCTGCGCAAGCGCGCCGCGTCCGTGGACGGATCACTTGCCATCACCAGCCCCCGTGGGGGCCCCACCACTATCACCATGGAGCTGCCATGCGAGCTGTGATCGCCGAGGACTCCGTCCTGCTGAGGATCGGCATCGTCAAGGTGCTGGAGAGCGAAGGCTACGAGGTGGCCGCGGCCGTCGAGGACGCTGAGGCATTGCTCGCCGCGGTCGAGGAGCACCGCCCGCAGATCGTCGTCGCGGATGTCCGGATGCCACCCGGATTCACCGACGAGGGAGTCCGCGCCGCGCTGATGATCCGCCAGCAGTGGCCGGACACCGCGGTCGTGCTGCTCTCCCAGTTCGTCGAGGAGCGCTACGCGGCCGATCTGCTGGCCAAGAACACCAGCGGCGTCGGCTACCTGCTCAAGCAGCGGGTCGCCAACGTCGACGAGTTCGTGGAGGCACTCCAGCGAGTGGCCGAGGGCGGCACCGCCCTCGACCCCGAAGTGGTCGCCCAGCTGTTGCTGCGCCGCGACCGCGATCCGCTGCACCGGCTGACGCCCCGCGAGCGGGACGTACTGGCGCTGATGGCCGAAGGACGCTCCAACACGGCGATCGCCGAGTCCCTGGTGGTCAGCGACAGCGCGGTCTCCAAGCACATCAACTCCATCCTCACGAAGCTCGACCTCCCGCCCGCCGAGGACACGCATCGGCGGGTCCTCGCGGTGCTCCGGTTCCTGGAGATCAGCCAATGACCCGACGATCCGCCGCAGGGTCGGAGCCGGAGCCGGAGCCGGAGCCGGAGCCGGAACCGGAGCCGAGGCCTGGGCGCGGGCCGGGCCCGGGGCCGGTTTCGAAGCCGCACCCGGCCGATGAGGGCCGCCTCGCCCGGTGGCTGCCGACACCCGGTCCGGACGTCCCGGCTGCCGGGCTGCGTCCGGGCGAGCGCCGCGTCTGGCGAGTCATCGGGGTGCTGGTACTTGCCTGCGCCCTGGTGGGCGGCGCCGCCACCACCGGTGCCGCGCTGGTCCAGCAGGACACTGTCCGGGAGCGGTCGTACTTCGAAGCGATCGACCGGCTCGACATCGACTCCGGGCCGGCCCTGGTCACAGTGCGGGCCGGCGGCACCGATCGGGTGATCGTCACCGAGCGCGTGGGCTGGTCCCTGCGCAAGCCCACCGTGAACGAGCAGATCGAAGGGGACACGCTGTCGGTGTCCGTCGACTGTCTGGCTGCGAGCCGGCTGTTCGGCTGCGCCGTCGTCCTGGAGATACAGGCCCCGGCGGCGACGGCGGTCAAATCCCGCAGCGGTTCCGGACGGACGGAGATACTCGACATCTCCGGGGACACCTCGGCGGAGACCGGTTCCGGGCAGATCGAACTGAGCCGGGTCAGCGGTGCCATCTGGGCCAAGAGCGGCTCCGGTCAGATCATCGGCACCGGGCTGACATCGACGGAGACCAGAGCGTTCTCCTCCTCCGGCCAGGTCACCCTGCAGTACGACCGGCCGCCGACCTCGGTGACGGCCCGGCTGGCCTCCGGCAACCTCGTGCTGCAAGTCCCCGACGATCGCAGCCAGTACCGGATCGACCTCAGCAACGCAGGGGGCGACCAAGTGATCGATCAGTCCCTGCCGAACTCGTCCTCGTCAAGGGTGCTCGACGTCGTCACCGCCTCCGGCGCCGTCACCATCAACCGGATGGGCGACCACCACTGACCGGGTGCCCCGCCGGTGCCGGCACGGTGGACCCTGCTCCAGGCCTGCTTCCATCCCGGCCGCTTCCGACCGACCGCTTCTGATCGTCCGAGTCCGATCGTCCGAGCCCGAGCGGGGCTGTCCAACAGGGTCGGGCGGCCCGCTCGTCCGGTGGGGGAGAATGGAGAGTCCGGAACTCCCGCCGTTGGGGCCCTACCCGTTTGAGGATCTGCCGCGCATGACCATCACGCCCGACTCCGCCCAGGCAACTCCGGCAGCACCCGAAGCGCCGGAGTTCGCCCCGCTGAACATCGGGCCGATGCAGGTGTGGCCGCCGGTGGTGCTGGCCCCGATGGCCGGCATCACCAATGCCCCGTTCCGCACCCTGTGCCGGGAGCAGAGCGGTGGCCGTGGCCTGTACGTCTCAGAGATGATCACCACCCGGGCGCTGGTCGAGCGCAACGCCAAGACCATGCAGCTGATCAAGTTCGACCCGAGTGAGAAGCCCCGCTCGATCCAGCTGTACGGCGTGGACCCGGAGACCGTCGGCAAGGCGGCGCGGATGATCTCCGAGGAGGGCCTCGCCGATCACATCGACCTCAACTTCGGCTGCCCCGTCCCCAAGGTGACCCGCAAGGGCGGTGGCTCGGCGCTGCCGTACAAGCGCAACCTGCTGCGTGACATCCTGCGCCAGGCGGTCGGCAACGCGGGTGACCTTCCGGTCACCATGAAGATGCGCAAGGGCATCGACGACGACCACCTGACCTATCTCGACGCCGGCCGGATCGGTGCCGAGGAGGGCGTGGCCGCGATCGCCCTGCACGGCCGTACCGCCGCCCAGCACTACGGCGGCACCGCCGACTGGTCGGCCATCGCCCGGCTGCGCGAGTCCGTGCCGGCGGGCATCCCGGTGCTCGGCAACGGAGACATCTGGTCCGCCGATGACGCGGTGCGGATGATGCGCGAGACCGGCTGTGACGGCGTGGTGGTCGGCCGCGGCTGCCTCGGCCGCCCGTGGCTGTTCAGGGACCTGGTGTCGATCTTCGAGGGCGACGTCGACTACGCCCGCCCCACCTTCGCGTACGTGGCCCGTGCCATGGTCCGGCACGCCCAGCTGCTGGGGGAGTGGCTCGGTGACGAGGCCCGCGGTGTCATCGACTTCCGCAAGCACGTCGCCTGGTACACCAAGGGATTCTCGGTCGGCTCCGAACTGCGGGTGAAGCTCGCCAATTCCAGCTCGCTCTCCGAACTCGACGAGACCCTCGCGCTGGTCGACCAGGAGCAGAGCTGGCCGCTCGGCGCCGACGGCCCGCGAGGCCGTACCAGCGGCAACAACCGGGTGGTCCTGCCCGAGGGCTGGTTGGACGATCCGTACGAATGCGCTCGACTCAGCGAAGACGCCGAATCGGACACCTCCGGCGGCTGACCTGTACGGCCTGGCAAAAATTGCCTCGGTGGAAGCCTGGCCGAACCGGCCCAGGGGAGTTGTCCAAGATGGACAGTAGGGCTCCTCGAAGGCGAAATTCCGCAACGCAGGGCAATGGGTGTGTCAACAGAAAGCGACGGCGGGCGTAGGGATGCTCAGCTTGACAGCTGAGATGCGCCCGTGACGCTGGCCACATATCGTGGCGAGTGACGGCCAGTCAGCGGACTTCGCCAAGCTGTACAAGTCTGGATTGCTTCCCGAACGGGTCCTGCGGCGGATGGCGGTGGCTGGTTGCAGGAAATCAAGCCGGGGAAACGCGGTGGGGCGGATGCCGTCACTGTGTGTCCGGTTCGTATGAGCTTCGCGTGGCGATGTCTTCACTTCTTGAAGGCGCGCAAGCGTCACCCGGACGATTTCGGCAACGCAGGCAATCGTCCTGCCGGGCATTCGATCTGCTGGTCAACGGCCCGCTTCGCAGCTCGTACGACCTATTCGCTCCCCTAAACAGCCTTCGAAATGGGTATGTTCTCCGGCGTCAGGGCAACCGTGTGCGAGGAGAACGACCCGTGGCGGCGCAGCAGAAGTTTGTTTACTCCTTCACCGAAGGAAACAAGGACCTCAAGGATCTTCTCGGCGGGAAGGGTGCGAACCTCGCCGAGATGACCAACCTGGGCCTCCCCGTCCCTCCGGGGTTCACCATCACCACCGACGCCTGCAAGGTGTTCCTGGAGACCGGCACCGAGCCGGGCTCGCTGAACGAGGAGATCACCGGCCACCTGGTCGCCCTCGAGGCCCAGATGGGCAAGCGGCTCGGCCAGGCGGACAACCCGCTGTTGGTCTCGGTGCGGTCCGGTGCCAAGTTCTCCATGCCCGGCATGATGGACACCGTCCTGAACATCGGCCTCTCCGACGCCTCGGTGACTGGGCTCGCCGCCCAGTCCGGCAACGAGCGCTTCGCGTGGGACTCCTACCGCCGCTTGGTCCAGATGTTCGGCAAGACCGTGCTGGGCGTCGACGGCGAGCTGTTCGAAGAGGCGCTGGACGAGGCCAAGCACGCCAAGGGCACCGTCAACGATCTGGACCTCACCGCCGAGGACCTCAAGAAGCTGGTCGAGACCTTCAAGGCGATCGTGCTCCGGGAGACCGGCCGCGAGTTCCCGCAGGAGCCGCGCGAGCAGCTGGACCTGGCGATCCACGCGGTCTTCCACTCCTGGAACGGCGACCGGGCCCGCCTGTACCGCCGCCAGGAGCGCATCCCGAACGACCTGGGCACCGCCGTCAACATCTGCACGATGGTCTTCGGCAACCTTGGCGAGGACTCCGGCACCGGCGTCGCCTTCACCCGCGACCCCTCCACCGGCACCCAGGGCGTCTACGGCGACTACCTGCAGAACGCCCAGGGCGAGGACGTGGTGGCGGGCATCCGCAACACCCTCCAGCTGGCCGACCTGGAGCAGCTCGACAAGAAGTCGTACGACCAGCTGATGTCCATCATGCAGACCCTGGAGAACCACTACCGGGACCTGTGCGACATCGAGTTCACCATCGAGCGCGGCAAGCTCTGGATGCTGCAGACCCGGGTCGGCAAGCGCACCGCCGCTGCCGCGTTCCGGATCGCCGTCCAGCTGGTCGACCAGGGCCTGATCGACCTGGACGAAGCGCTGCACCGGGTCACCGGCGGGCAGCTCGCCCAGCTGATGTTCCCGCGCTTCGCCCCCACCTCCGAGACCCGGCCGGTCGCCTACGGCATCGCGGCCTCGCCCGGTGCGGCGGTCGGCAAGGTGGTCTTCGACTCCTACACCGCGGTGAAGTGGTCGCGCTCCGGCGAGAAGGTCATCCTGGTCCGTCGCGAGACCAACCCCGACGACCTGGAAGGCATGATCGCCGCCGAGGGCATCCTCACGTCGCGCGGCGGCAAGACCTCGCACGCGGCCGTGGTCGCCCGCGGCATGGGCAAGACCTGTGTCTGCGGCGCCGAGGAGCTGGAGGTCGACACCAAGAACCGCCGGTTCACCACCTCCGACGGCCAGGTCGTCCACGAGGGCGACGTGGTGTCCATCGACGGCGCCAACGGCAAGGTGTACCTGGGCGAGGTCCCGGTGCTGCCGTCCCCGGTGGTCGAGTACTTCGAGGGCACCCTGCACGCCGGCGCCGACGTGCAGGGCGGGCTGGTCCAGGCCGTGCACCGGCTGATGTCGCACGCCGACGGCCGCCGTCGTCTCGCGGTCCGTGCCAACGCCGACAACGCCGAGGACGCGAACCGCGCCCGCCGGTACGGCGCCCAGGGCATCGGCCTGTGCCGCACCGAGCACATGTTCCTCGGTGAGGAGCGCCGCAAGGAGGTCGAGCACCTGATCCTGGCGGACAACGACAAGGACCGCGAGGCCGCGCTGTCCAGCCTGCTGCCGCTGCAGAAGGGCGACTTCCTGGAGCTCTTCCAGTCGATGGACGGGCTTCCGGTGACGGTCCGGCTGCTCGACCCGCCGCTGCACGAGTTCCTGCCCGACTTCACCGAGCTGTCGGTGCGCGTCGCCCTCGCCGAGGCCCGCAAGGACCCGAACGAGAACGACCTGCGCCTGCTCCAGGCCGTCCACCGCCTGCACGAGGCCAACCCGATGCTGGGCCTGCGCGGCGTCCGCCTCGGCCTGGTCATCCCCGGCCTGTTCGGGATGCAGGTCCGGGCGATCGCCGAGGCCGCGGCCGAGCGCAAGCTGGCCGGCGGCGACCCGCGCCCCGAGGTGATGATCCCGCTGGTCGGCACCGTCCAGGAGCTGGAGCTGGTCCGCGACGAGTGCGAGCGGGTGCTCGCCGAGGTCTGCGCCTCCACCGGCGTCAACCTCGACATCAAGCTCGGCACCATGATCGAGCTGCCGCGCGCCGCCGTCACGGCCGGGCAGATCGCCGAGGCCGCGGACTTCTTCTCCTTCGGCACCAACGACCTGACCCAGACCGTGTGGGGCTTCTCCCGCGACGACGTCGAGGCCTCGTTCTTCACCGCCTACCTGGAGAAGGGCATCTTCGGCGTCAGCCCGTTCGAGACCATCGACCGTGACGGCGTCGGCTCGCTGGTCCGGAGCGCCGCGCAGGCCGGCCGGGCCACCCGCCCCGACCTGAAGCTCGGCGTCTGCGGCGAGCACGGCGGCGACCCCGACTCGGTCCACTTCTTCCACGAGGTGGGGCTGGACTACGTATCCTGCTCCCCCTTCCGGATTCCGGTGGCGCGCCTGGAGGCAGGCCGCGCCGCCATCGAGACGGCGGGAAGCGACTCGCGCTGACACGAAGCAGCGCGGATCACTGACCGCACCCCTCCACACCGGAGGGGCGTACGGCGGAGCTCGGCGCAGGAGAGCCGCCGTACGGAGCAGCCGGGGCGGGAACGGACAATGGCGTCCGTCCCCGCCCCGGCGGCATTTCTCCGGAACCGATCCACCACGTCCCGCAGCCCGGCGCCGACACTCTCCGATCGACGGGTGCCGGACGCGACGCTCGCCCGGGTACGCGCCGGCTTGCGCCGTTCGGGTGAGGCGGTACGGCAAGCTTGAGGCCATGAGCAGCCGCAATCGCCTGATCAGCCTCATCGTCCTGGTAGTCGCCGGCCTCGTCGCCACAGTGGTCGCCCTGCTGGACGGCGGGGGTGACACCGGCAGCCCGAGCGCCGTGAAGTCCCCGCCCGCGCCTGCCGCCACGGCGACCCGGAGCGGCACCACGGGCGCGCCCAAGCCGTCCGCCCCGGCGAAGTCGCCCACCGACCTGCCGACCTGGGTGCCCACCAGCACCGCGCTGGCCGACGTCTGCCGCAGCAAGCTGCCCTCGCAGGCCCTCGACACCCTCGGACTGATCGCCAAGGGCGGGCCCTACCCGTACCGCTCGGACGGCATCGTCTTCGAGAACCGGGAGAGCCGGCTGCCCCGCCAGAGCAGCGGTTACTACCACGAGTTCACCGTGGTCACCCCGGGGTCGGACGACCGCGGCACCCGGCGGGTCGTGACCGGCGGCGCCGGTGAGCAGTACTGGACGGCCGATCACTACGCCTCCTTCCAGGAGATCGATTCGCGCTGTTGACCTCACTACTGACGGTCCGTCGGAAAATTACTTTCCATCGCGGAAAGTATGTGCCAGAGTGACAGCACTTGATCCGGCAGTGGGCCGGGTCCGACGCGCACTGCTCGGGGGTTCGATGGCTGAGGACAGGCAGTTCACGCACGGAGACGCCGAAGGGATCCCGCCCGGAGGCACCCTCACGCCCGCCGAGGCGCTCGCCATCGCCGGGCGGGCCGAGGCCGCGGCCCGGCGGCCACAACCGCTGCCCTGGTGGTACGGGCCGGGCGTGGGTCTCTCGCTCGCTGCCTACGGGGCAGCGCTCGGGCAGTCCTTCGAGCGTCAGGCCCAGTGGCTGATACTGCTGTGCCCGCTCGGGCTGGTGCTGGTGCAGGCCTCGATAGTGCGGATAGCAATCCGCGCCCGCGGTGTCGCCGGGCTCGTCGAGCGCGGCTTCCCGCCGCACGCCGTGCGGGCGCTCGGTGCCGTTGTTCTGGTGGCGGCGCTGTCCGGCCTCGTCGCCTGGTTCGCCACCGGAGACCAGGGCTGGGTCGGAGCGGCCGTCGGCGCGGGCGGCGGCCTGACGCTGTGGGCCGCCATCGTCCTGATCAACCGCCACGTCAAGGAGCAGAGCATGAGCGACGCGCAGTGAACGGGCTCGACCCGGTTCTTCACCAGCCGACCAAGCTCACCGTCCTGGCCTTCCTCAGCGGGTGCCAGGAAGCGGAGTTCTCCGTGGTCCGTGACTACTGCCAGGTCTCGGACTCGGTGCTCAGCAAGACCGCGGCGAGCCTGGAGGCGACCGGCTACCTGCGGGCCCGCAAGGGCTATGTGGGGAAGCGGCCGCGCACCTGGCTCTCCGCGACCCGGGACGGT
>NZ_BMRI01000001.1:380914-388215 GCF_014648555.1 Kitasatospora griseola | reverse complement strand
CGCGCTGCGCTGGCCGCCCATATTGCCGCTCTCCAACAGTTGGCCGCTGCCGCGGAGGCGGCCGGCTCGGAGACCGGCATGGAGGGCGACCGGCAAGAGGGCTGAGGTGGAGGCCGGGCGAGGGTCGGACCTGGCGGAGTGTCAGAAGGATCACACCCGGGATCGGAGGTGGAGCCAAACCGTGTGCGGCCCACGCTCCTTGACAACTCGACAGAGCGTTGAAGCTCCATCGCGGCAAAGAGCCGTCCGGGGCGGGTGGGCGGGGGCCGACCCCGTCGCACACCCGCCCCGGACGGGCCGGCCCCCGCCGGAGCGGGAGCCGGAAGGCCGTCTCAGGCGGCCGGGAGCAGCGAGCTGCCGATCACAGGCTCGCCGACCAGGGAGCCGCCGTGTCTAAGGCACTCCTGGTTGAGCGGTGCCGGATCCGGCGCGCTGGGCGAGGTCGCGGCGGCGATCCGCAGCTCGATGATGTCGCGGACGGCCGGCCACTCCTCGTCCAGGATCGAATAGAACGCAGTGGACCTGACCACTCCGTCCAGGCCGCGCGAGTGCGCCCGGCGAATCCCCTCGGAGGTGGCGCCCAGCCGCTCGATGGCGATCCGGGAGCGGGCGTTGCGGGCATCCGCCCGCAGCGAGATCCGCTGCACGCCCCAAGCCTCGAAGGCGTGCCGCAGCATCAGCAGCTTCGCCTCCGTGTTGATGCCTGTGCCCTGCGCCCGCGGAGAGAGCCAGGTGTTCCCGATCTCGGCGGCGTCCGGCACCGCTTCCAGCGGATCGCCGTACGGGATCCCCGGCACGGGAGGCCAGACCAGCGGCCCCTGCCAGTAGTCGAGTTCCAGGAACCGGGTCGAGCCAACGACCCGATTGTCGGCCGTACTCACGGTGGCGTACGGCATCGACCGGCCCGCCGCCTGGTCGGCGAGGGCGCGGGCGATGTACTCCCGCGCGGCTTCCAGGCCGTGCGGGACAGGGGTGAAGGCGTAGGTCGTACGGTCCTCAGCGCCGGCCTCGGCCAGGGCCGCGGCGTGGTGCTCGGCGAGGGGCTCCAGCCGCACGGTGCGGCCGTAGAGGGTGACGGGTACGGGCACGGATCCTTCGGTCCTTCGGCTGTCGTCGGGGCCCGCGTGCCGGGTTCGCGGCGCGTGGGCAGTGGTCGTTCGCCCCGGCTCCGGACGACGGCCGCCCGGGCGCGCTACGCCAGAGGCTCGGGCGTGCGGTGGGTCGGCAGCCCGGAGGCGGGCAGCGCGGTGCCGGTACGGACACGGGTCGACGGACCGATCCGGCGGGATGAGCGACGGGACAGTGTGCGTCCGCGAGATGGCCGAGAGAGAAACGAGATCACGAAGCGAAGCAGGCGGCCAGATGAAGGCAAGGTGCGCAATGGATGGCTGGCAGCACAACGGACCGGGGCGTGGCCCACGACGTGACAGACGGCGTGGCGCGACGACGCGACGATGCGAGGCAGCGAGAGGACGATACCCGCCAGAAGGCGGTGCGTCACTTCGCGGCGCGCCAACGGGGACGCGCGGGTCCTTTCGGCACGCCGAGACGCCCCGTCATATTACCGCTCGGCCCCTCCGCCACGTCCACGACCAGCGGCTTTTCCGGAGGGTGAGAGGATTCCCGAGACGGAGTGAAGACGCGTGCGCGGACGGGAATTCCGGCGAGCCGTCGCACGCTGGACAGAGCAGATCCGGAAACATTCGGAGACAACGAGACAGAACGGGGTTGGGTGCGCTGTGCGTGATCCCAAGGAGCTGTACAAGCTGGAACCGCAGGGCGTGACCGCCCTGGCGGCGGCCCGCGCCGCCGCGGAGGCCGGTGCCGGCCTGGTGCTGCTGTACCACTTCGAGGGCTTCATGGACGCCGGCGAGGCGGGCGGCCAGGTCGTGGCGCACCTGCTGGAGCACGGTTCGCCGCAGGTGGTCGCCAGGTTCGACCACGACCGGCTGGTCGACTACCGGGCCCGTCGCCCCGCAATGACCTTCGACCGGGAGAGCTGGACGGACTACGACCCGCCGGAGATCCTCCTCCAGCTGGTGCACGACTCCGTCGGTGCGCCGTTTCTGGTGCTCACCGGTCCCGAGCCGGACACCGAGTGGGAGCTGTTCGCCGCCGCCGTACGGGATTTGGTGGAGCGGTTCGAGATCCGCCTGGCCGTCTCCTTCCACGGCATCCCGATGGGCGTGCCGCACACCCGGCCGGTCAGCCTCACCCCGCACGGGAACCGGATCGATCTGGCGGCCGGCCACCCCAAGTGGTTCGACCAGGCGCAGGTCCCCGGCAGCGCACAGGCACTGGTCGAGTATCGGCTCGCCGAGTCCGGCCACGACGTGCTGGGCTTCGCCGCGCACGTACCCCACTACATCGCGCGCTCCGCGTACCCGGCGGCCGCGGTGGTGATCCTGGAGGCCGTGCAGTCCGCGACCGGTCTGGTCATGCCCGGCAGCGAGCTGCGCGCGCGGGTCAATGAGGTCTACGCCGAGATCGAGGACCAGCTCTCCCAGGGAGACGGCGAACTGCGCTCCGCGATCCAGGGCATGGAGAGCCAGTACGACGCGGTCTCCGGCGCGGTCGACCGCGAGAGCCTGCTGGCCGAGACCACCGACCTGCCCTCGGCCGATGAGCTCGGCCGCCGATTCGAGGAGTTCCTCGCCGAGCACGAGCGCGGCGCGGACTAGGTGCACCGCCGCCTGCTGGCCGCCACCGCCGCGGTGCTGATCGGCACCGCCGCGTGCAGTGCCGCCGAGACCTCCTCGAAGCCGGGCCCCGGTACGGCGGCATCGCCGAGTCCTTCCGCGACGCCGATCACCGGGCCGTACGTGGCCGTCGGGGACTCCTACACCTCCGGCCTGAAGATCCCGCCGCAGAACGGCTCGCCCCTGGGCTGCGGTCGTTCCGGGGTCAACTACCCGTCCCTGGTGGCCCGACAGCTCGGCCTGCAGGGCTTCACCGACGTCAGCTGCAGCGGCGCACGGACCGGAGACCTGACGTCCGCCCAGCGGACCGACAACGGGGTCAATCCTCCCCAGCTGGACGCGCTCGGCCCAGCGACCCGCCTGGTCACGGTCGGTATCGGCGGCAACGACGCCGGCTTCCTCGACGTCCTGGGCCGCTGCGCGCTGGAGAACGTCCGGTACAACCTGATCGGTGGGAACAGCGATGCGCCCTGCCGCAGCTACTACACCACCGGCGCCGGGCGGGGCGAGGTCCAGCGGAGGGTGCAGGACACCAGCGAGCGGCTCACGACCGCGCTTGGTGAGGTCAAGCGGCGCTCACCGCAGGCCAGGATCCTCCTGATCGGGTACCCGGCGCTACTGCCGCAGGATCCGGCCCGATGCGCGAAGACACTCGGGGACGGGATCGCGGCCGCCGACATCGGATTCGTCGCGGAGCAGGAGCAGCAGCTGAATGCCATGCTCCGCCAACGGGCCGAGGCGGCGGGAGCGACCTTCGTCGACACCTATGCGTCGTCCGCCGGCCACGACATGTGCGAGGCGGAGGGCACCCGCTGGATCGAACCCCTTGGCGCAACGGGCGGCCTGGCTCCGATGCATCCGAACGCGCAGGGTCAACAGGGCATGGCCGAAGCCGTCCTGACATCCCTGCGGCAGCGGCACTGACCCGGTCGCCCGGCCCGTGGTCGGCAAGGGCACGGGAGACCCGCGCCCGATCATGATGGCCCGAGACTCCTATAGCAGGTCAGGGGCCCTGATGGGGGCAGGATCGCCGATCCCGTAGCTGATTCCCGGAGAACTAGGTACGACGGGGTGGCGGAGTGCGTACCCTGCACGCAGAGGGGCAGATCCGAAGATCCGTCCCAAGTCCGGCCGGGGAGCTGGCATGGCAGTTGACGTGCGGGTGAGGGGCCGTGTCGCCCACTCCCGGGTGCTGTGCGAACTGCTCCTGCTCTGGGAGGCTGCCCGCCAGGCCGACGGACGAACGATCACTCGGAAACGGTTGGCCGGGCTGGGTGGGATCGGCCCATCCACTCTCAACGGCTGGCTGTCCGGCCGTTCCGTGCCCCGCGACGTCGACCGACTCACCATCGTGGCGGGGGAACTGTCCCGCGCGGCCGGTCGCCCGGTGCGAAACGCCCGCTACTGGGCCGCCCTGATGGAAGCCGACCGGGCGCACCGCAGCCCGACTGCGGTGACGTCGAGCCCGGCCGAGCGGCAGGTGGCAACGGGCTTCCCGCATGCTGCCTCGCCCCCGACCGGCAACGGCGCGCGGCCCTCCGTCGAGGACGGAGACGTCGAAGCGCTCTGCCGGTGCGCCGAACTCCTCGGCTGCACGGGCGAGATCGCCGAGGCACTGGAGCGTTCCGAAGCGGAGACCGAAGCCAGTCACCTGGCCGCCCATGACCGTGCCGGGCAGCCGGTCGTCGGGCTCGACCACGCGGACGAGGCCATGAGCTGGTTCGAGTGGGCGCCGGTCGACGGACATCCCGAGGTGCCCGCTGCCCGCGCTGGGATCTGCGCGGTGGTCGGGAGAACGGACCAGGCGATCGCCTGGTGGGAACGTGCGTGGGAACAGGGGGTCACCACGATGCACGAGGCAGCAGACGTATGGGCAGCAGAAGTGTGGGCGGCGACGGGCCGGATCGGCGAGACGGTCTGGCACGAGGCCGCGGCACTGTCCGCCGGACACGGTCAGTTCGGTGACCTGCCCCGGTTCGGGCACATCGGCGACCACGTGACCCTGCGGGAGCGTGGCGAACAGTGCGAGCGGGACGGCGACCTGGTCGAGGCGCTGAGCTGGTACCGCAAGGCGGCCGAGGCGGGCAGCGAGGCGGCCCTGTTCCAGGCGGCCGACATGCTGGAACGGAACGGCGACCGCGATCGGGCGGTGCACTGGTACGAGCTCGCCGCCCATCGTGGCGACACCTACGCGATGCGTGAACTCGGCCGGTTGCTGGGCGAGCTCGGCCGGTCGCGGGAGTCCATCAGCTGGTACCGCGCCGCCGTCAGGGCGGGCGACCGGCATGCGCTGCCCGAGGTGGTCCACGTGGTCGAGCAGCTCGACCGGCGGTCGGCGACGGCGTCCGACCGTCCTCGCTCCCGCCCCCTGCCGCTCCTCGGAGCGGCCGAAGAGGCCGAGGGTGGTGCGGTGGTACCGCAGCCTGCGACGGATCGGGGTTCCGCAGGCACCGCGCTGCTGCCGGATGCGGTGGAACTGCTGAAAGACGCCGGTCGGTACTTCGAAGCGGACCTGCTGCTGCGTTCGGCGGACCGTCCTGAGTCGGACCGGCTGCGCGAGGCGTCCCGGATGCTGTCCGGGTCGGTGAGTACGGGCGAGGCCATCGAGTGGGTGCAGCGGTTCGCCGACACCGGAGACCTGCAGGCCGTGTCCGAAGCGGCCGAGATGCTGGAGAACCGGGGCCGGATCGACGAAGCGCTCGACTGGTACGCGCGGGCCGCCGGCGCCGGCGACCGGGACGCCCTGCTCGCGGCCGCCCGGATGCTGGCCGATCGTCACCAGATCGAGCGCGCCCTGGACTGGTACGGGCGGGCCGCGGAGGCGGGCGTGCCGTCGGCGCACCGCGAGGCGGTGATGCTCCGTCAGCAAGTCGATGCGGCCGAGGCGGCGGCCACCCAGCGGAATCTGCAGGCCCTGTCCGCCGCGCCAGTGGTGCCCACCCAGCGGGGGCAGGCCGCGGCGGAGGCCGACAGCCCCCACCCCGGCGCCGAGCCCGCCGTACCCTCCGTGCCCGCGCCGGCCCGTCGGGTCCGAGCCCCACGCAAATCGGCGGCCTCCACCCCGCGTCAGCGCTGACAGTCCGGGCGGTACCGGCAATCGGAGTGCTGTGTCGCCGAGGTCCCGGGCCGTCCGGCCACAGGTTCTGATCGCGGTCCGCGCGGCTCGGCGGTGCCGTCCGGGCAGGGTTCGGCGTCCAGCCCCTCATTGACCTCCGCTGCTGGCAGGGGATCACAGTTCGTCAGTGGCACCCGAAGTGAGAGGAGGGTCAGCTCATGGAGGCCGGAGTGACGGGCAGGTCGGCGCCGTTCAGCGTCCGGCGTTCGGTGGGCAGTTCGCGGACGCGGCGCATCGGGGAGCACCAGAGGATCAGTGCGGCCAGTGGCACACCGATGGTCATCAGCCACATCGCGGGGCGCACGCCCAACTGGGTGCCGAGGAAGCCGGCCAGCAGGGCGCCGAGTGGGATGGAGCCGAAGTTGAGCACGGCGCTGCTGGCGGAGAGTCGGCCGAGCAGTTCCGGCGGGCAGTAGCGCTGCTGGAAGGTCGACTTGATGACGTTGCCGGCGACCACACCGGCGGAGGCGCCGAAGCCGCCGATCAGGTACCAGGCCAGTCCGAGACCGCGGCCGGTGAGCGGGATGAGGACGGTCAGGGCGGGCAGGACGAGTTCGAGCATCAGCATGGCGCGGGAGGTGCCGAGCCGGGCGGCGACCCGGCGGGCGAAGGCCGCGCCGACGATGCCACCGGTGGAGGCCAGGCCGACCAGCAGGCCGACGGTGCCCTCGCCGATGCCGACCTCGCGGATCAGGAAGACCACCAGCAGGGACTGGTAGCCCGTCAGTACGAGGTTGGAGGCGGCGCCGAACAGGGTGAAGGTGCGGAACCAGACGTCGGAGCCGAGCAGCCGCAGGCCTTCGCCGATCTCCTGGCGCAGCGCCCGTCGCGGGCGGTTCGTGCGGTCGGTCTCGCGGTGGCCGATCCGGGCGGTGCACCAGAGCGAGAGCAGGAACGTCGCGGTGTTGGCGAGCAGTCCGTTGACAGGGCCGGCGAGCTGGGCGATCAGGCCGCCGCTGCCGAGTCCGACGATGCCGGCCGCGGAGGCGCTGCCGTGCAGTTTGGCGTTGCCCTCGGGCTGGTCCGCAGGGTCGAGCAGCTGCGGCAGGTACGCGGTGTACGCGGTCTGGAAGAACACCCCGGCGGCCCCGGCGAGCAGGGCCACGGCCAGCAGGTGCCCGAGGGTGAGCGTTCCGGCGAGGGCGGCCAGCGGCACGGTGGCGTACAGCACCAGTGAGACGGCGGTCGCAGTGAGCATGATCGGGCGGGAGCGCAGCCGGTCCACCCACACCCCGGCGGGCAGGCCGATCAGCAGCCAGGGCACCCAGCCCGCGGCGCCGAGCAGGCCGACCTGGAAGGTGCTCGCGTTCAGCGTGCTGACCGCGATCAGCGGCAGGGCCAGACCAGTGACGGCGGAGCCGTACTTGTTGGCGGTCTCACCGATCCACAGCAGCCGGAAGTCGCGGTGGCGCCGCAGCAGTCCGGCGGGCCGACGGACGGTCGGGCCGGTGACGGCGGGCCCCGGGCGACGCGGCCCGGCCGTGACG
>NZ_BMRI01000001.1:362876-380892 GCF_014648555.1 Kitasatospora griseola | reverse complement strand
GGACCGGTGACCGGCTCGGCGGGGTGGGACTCGGTGGAGGCGGTCGACGTCATGGCCGGTCGGGTTCCTTTCGCGGCAGTACCTGGATCTGGACGATGGCCGGTCGTGCGTCGGGGTCGGGCGCGGCGGCCGGGTCGGGCGTGTGGCGGGCGACGACCGCGGCCAGTTCGTCGCCGAGGGCGCGAAGCTGATCCGGCGTCAGGCGCAGGTTGCTCCAGTCGCTCACGAAGCCCACGCTGCGCCAGTCGCCCTCCCACTCGGCTGCCAGTGAGTCCGCGACCCGCTGGTACTGACGGCGCAGGTTCTCCGCCTGGTAGACGGAGGCCGCCGCCTTGGCGCCGGGGTCCTGCTCGAAGTCGGCGGCGGAGAGCGAGATCGCGCCGGGCATGGCACGCCACCAGCGCTCCCGCTTGGTGCCGCGCCCGGCCTCCTCCTCGATGAACCCGTGCTCGGCGAGGTGTCGCAGGTGCCAGCTGATGGTGCCGGTGGACTCGCCGGTGCGGTCGGCCAGTCGGGCGGAGGTCGAGGGGCCGTGCAGCCGGAGTTCGTCCAGCAGCCGCATGCGCAGTGGGTGGGCCAGTCCGCGGAGGCTGTTGGCGTCGAGTCGGCGTCGCGGGTGCTCGCCCTCCGGTGCAGGGGTTGCGGGGTGTTCTTCGGGGCGGTGCTCGTTCATGGGGGCAACACTAGAGTGCAGAGACTTCTCTGCATAGGGTTCTTTGCAGAGAAACCTCTGCATCTTTCCCAGGTCGCTCCGAGGCACCCGTCCGCCCCCCGGTGCGCGCGGCGCACGCGACAGGCGCGCGACTCCCGGAGTTTGCGCGGCGCACGTCCGAATGTCCGTCACCCGGCGTACGGTGGCTGATATATGAAGACCACCACTCCGTACGATCCGCAGTCCGAGGCCCGCTGGGTGCCCGAGCCCGACAAGCGGCCCGGCCGCACCGCCTTCCAACGCGACCGTGCCCGGGTGCTGCACTCGGCCGCGCTGCGTCGCCTGGCCGGGACGACCCAGGTGGTCGCGCCGATGCGCAGCGACTTCCCGCGCACCCGGCTCACCCACTCGTTGGAGTGCGCGCAGGTCGGCCGGGAGCTGGGCGCGGCCCTCGGCTGCGACCCGGACCTGGTGGAGACCGCCTGCCTGGCCCACGACATCGGCCACCCGCCGTTCGGCCACACCGGCGAGGAGGCGCTCGACCAGGCCGCCGAGGCCTGCGGCGGCTTCGAGGGCAACGCCCAGTCGCTGCGCATCCTGACCAGGCTGGAGCCCAAGCGGTTCGCCCCGCTCGACGAGCCCGAGGTCCGGCTCTCCCCGTGGCCCGGCCGCAGTGTCGGCCTGAACCTGAGTCGGGCCGCCCTGGACGCCGCCACCAAGTACCCGTGGGCGCGCGGCGGCCACCCGACCGACCCCGCCTCCACCAAGTACGGCGTGTACGGCGACGACCTGCCGGTCTTCCGCTGGATGCGCACCGGCGCGCCGGACGGCCGGCGGTGCTTCGAGGCCACCGTGATGGACTGGTCCGACGACGTCGCCTACTCCACCCACGACGTGGAGGACGGCCTGCAGGCCGGGCACATCGACCCGGCGGCGCTGCGTGCCCCGCAGGAGCGGGCCGAGCTGTTCGCGATCGCCGAGCGGTTCGCCGCGGAGACCGGGCCGGAGGAGTTCGGCGCCGCTCTCGACCGGCTGCAGGCCGAGGAGTGGTGGCCAGCCTGGTACGACGGCACCGCCCGCGCCCGGGCCGGCCTCAAGGACTTCACCAGCCAGCTGATCGGTCGGTTCTGCCTGGCCGCAGAGCAGGCCACCCGGGCCCGCTACGGCCCGGGCCCGCTCGCCCGCTACGCCGCCGAACTGGTCGTCCCGCGCACCGTCCGGCTGGAGTGCGCGGTGCTCAAGGCGGTCGCCGTCCGCTACGTGATGCAGCGGGACGAGCAGGCCCAGCTCCGCTCCCGCCAGCGGGTGGTGATCGCCGAACTCGCCGACGCCCTGCTGCGCACCGCCCCGGACGGGCTGGACCCGGTGTTCGCCGCCCAGTACGCCGAGGCCGAGGACGACCGCGCCGCGTTGCGCACCGTGATCGACCAGATCGCCACCCTGACCGACGCCTCCGCCCTCGCCCTGCACGCCAAGCTGGTCGGCTGAGCCCGGTGTCGTGCGACCGCCCGCGTGGCAGCTTCGTACGAACGCCGCTCCCGTAGACTTTCCCAGTGGCCGGGAGGATCAGGGACGAGGATGTGCAGGCGGTGCGTGCCGCCCTGCCGATCGACGCCGTGGTCGGCGACTACGTGCAGTTGGCCAATGGCGGCGGTGCCCAGCTGAAGGGCGTGTGCCCGTTCCACGACGAGAAGTCCGCGTCGTTCTACGTGCACCCGGGCAAGGGCGTCTTCCACTGCTTCGGCTGCGGCGAGTCCGGCGACACGATCACCTTCCTGATGAAGATCGAGCACTGCTCGTTCGCGGAGGCGGTCGAGCGGATGGCCGCCCAGGCGGGCATCACGCTGCGCTACGAGGAGGGCGGCTACAGTCCGCGGCACCAGCAGGGCGAGCGGACCAGGCTGATCGAGGCGCACAAGGTCGCCGCCGCCTGGTTCCAGGAGCAGCTGGCCACGCCCGAGGCGGAGATCGGTCGGCGCTTCCTCTCCGAGCGCGGCTTCGACGAGGCCGCCGCCAAGCACTTCGGGGTGGGCTACGCCCCGGTCGGCTGGGAGCACCTGGTGCGTTTCCTGCGCGGCCGCGGTTTCACCGACAAGGAGATCTCGGTCGGCGGCCTGGCCTCGCAGGGCCAGCGCGGCGGCCTGATCGACCGCTTCCGGGGCCGCCTGGTCTGGCCGATCCGGGACAGCTCGGGCGACGTGGTCGGCTTCGGCGCCCGCCGGCTGCGCGAGGACGACAACGGTCCGAAGTACCTGAACACCCCCGAGACGCCGATCTACAAGAAGTCGAACGTCCTGTACGGCATCGACCTGGCCCGCAAGGAGATCGCCAAGTCCGGCCGGGCCGTGGTGGTCGAGGGCTACACCGACGTGATGGCCTGTCACCTGGCGGGCGTCACCACGGCGGTGGCCACCTGCGGCACCGCGTTCGGCGAGGACCACATCAAGATCATCCGTCGGCTGCTGATGGACACCTCCACCTACCGCGGTGAGACGGTCTTCACCTTCGACGGTGACGCCGCCGGACAGAAGGCCGCCCTGCGCGCCTTCGAGGACGACCAGAAGTTCGCCGCCCGCACCTCCATCGCCATCACCCCGGGCGGAATGGACCCGTGCGACCTGCGCCTTGCCCAGGGCGACGAGGCGGTCCGCACCTTGGTGGCGAACCCCGTCCCGCTGTTCGAGTTCGCGCTCCGCTCGGCGGTCGCCCGGCACCGGGTGGACACCGCTGAGGGCCGTGCCGCCGCGCTCGAAGAGGCCGCCGGGATCATCGTCAAGATCAAGGACCGCTCGATCCAGCACGAGTACGCAGTCCAGCTGGCCGGCATGGTCGGCATCCTGGACGAGCAGTTCGTGGTCCGCCGGATCTCCCAACTCGCCCGCTGGCAGCGGGAGAACCAGCAGAACGGCCAGCGGCAGCCGCTGCGCCGCGCCGCACCCGCGGAGCAGCAGTCGGCCCGTCCGGAGCGCCCGGCGTTCCGGCTCAACCCGCGCGACCCGGCGCAGTTCGTCGAACGCGAACTGCTCAAACTTGCCCTCCAGCACCCCGATCTGGTCAGCCCGGCGTTCGACCAGTACGGCGAGGACGAGTTCCCTACGCCGCCGTACCAGGCGGTCCGCCGCGCCATCGGCCAGGCCGGCGGCGCTGCGTACGGCGCGAGCCTGCCGGACTTCACCGCTGCCGTCCGCGAGGCCAGCCCGGACGACCAGGTCCGCGGCCTGGTCACCGAACTGACCGTGGAGCCGATCCGCTCCCGGCGCAAGGCCGACGAGGTGTACGCGGGCGAGTTCCTGGTCAAGCTCCGCCTGCAGGCGGTGGACCGGCGGGTCGACGAGGTCCGCGCCCACCTGCGCCGGCTGGGCGACCGGGCCGGCGCCGAGGAACAGCACCCGGTGCAGAGCGAACTGTGGGCCCTGCAGCAGTACGGCCAGCAGCTGCGCTCCCGCGGCGTCGCCGCCCTCTGACCGCCTCCCCAGCACCTCCTGGCCGCCTCCCGGCGCCTCCTGGCCCCCCGTCACGCCCTCGGCCGCCCCCGCCCGTCCGATGGCACCCGCGCGTGCGCCGGGTGCCGCACGTGTGGCTCGCGGCCGCCCGCAGGTGCCCGGGCACGCCGGGCTGGGTATCCCCTCCGGTGTGGCGCGGCAACCCCCAGGCCGCGCGCGGCCCCTGGAGGGATGCCCGTGGAGCTCTCAGTCGCCCGCCCGCACCGCACCGCCCCCGCCCGGGACGCCGCGATCCCACTCCGGCCCACCGGCACAGAACTCCCCACCGGCGCCGAGCCGCAGCCCGGAACCGCCCCTGCCCCCGGGCCCGCCCCCGCCCCCGGGCCCGGAACCGAAGCCGAAACCGCTGCCGGAACCGAAACCGCCGAGACCGCCGCCGAGACCGAATCCGAGCCCGAATCCGAGCCCGAATCCGAGCCCGCATCCGAGCCCACCGCCGAGGATCTCGCCGACGAGCCCCCGGAAGTCGCCCTGGACGAGGGCACCGGCCCGGCCGCCGACCTGCTGCGGCAGTACCTGCGCGAGATCGGGCGGATCCGGCTGCTGACCGCCGCCGAGGAGGTCGAGCTGGCCTGCCAGATCGAGGCAGGCCTGTTCGCCGAGGAGGCCCTGGACCGCACCACCCCGGGCGAGGACGAGCGGCTCGCCGACGACCTGGACCGGCTGGTCGTGCTCGGCCGGATCGCCAAGCGCCGCCTGATCGAGGCCAACCTGCGGCTGGTGGTCTCGGTCGCCAAGCGCTACGTCGGCCGCGGCCTGACGCTGCTCGACCTGGTCCAGGAGGGCAACCTCGGTCTGATCCGGGCGGTCGAGAAGTTCGACTACGCCCGCGGCTACAAGTTCTCCACCTACGCGACCTGGTGGATACGCCAGGCGATGAGCCGAGCCCTCGCCGACCAGGCCCGCACCATCAGGGTGCCGGTGCACGTGGTCGAGTTGATCAACCGGGTGCTGCGGGTGCAACGCGCCCTGCTGCAGGAACGCGGGGTGGAGCCCACCGCGGCCGAGGTCGGACTGGTGCTCCAACTGTCGCCGGAGCGGGTCCGGGAGGTCCTCAAGCTGGCCCAGGAACCGGTCTCGCTGCACACCCCGGTCGGCGAGGAGGACGAGGTGGCCCTCGGCGACCTGATCGAGGACGCCGACGCCGCCTCCCCGCCGGAGAGCGCCGCCTTCCTGCTGCTGCGCGAACACCTGGAGGCGGTGCTGGCCATCCTCGGCGAGCGCGAACGCCAGGTGGTCCAGCTCCGCTACGGTCTCGACGACGGCCGCCCCCGCACCCTGGAGGAGATCGGCCACCTCTTCGGCGTGACCCGGGAGCGGATCCGGCAGATCGAGGCGAAGACCCTTCGCAAACTGCGCGAACACGCCTTCGCCGATCAGCTCCGCGGCTACCTGGACTGATCCGGACCCGACCGGCCGCCTCGCCCGCCCGTCAGTGGTGGAAGCCGCTGCGCTGCGCCATGCCCAGCTCGCTGAGCGGCGCGGGCTGGCGCTCCAGCTCGGGCAGCACCCGCCGCAGGTCGTTGAGCAGCAGGTCCGCCAGGTCCCGGGTGAACCCGTTGCGGCACACCACCCGCAGCACCGCCAGGTCGGTCCGCCCCTCCGGGAAGGTGTACGCGGGCACCTGCCAGCCGCGTTCGCGCAGCCGTCGCGACACGTCGAAGACGTCGAACGGGCTGTCCTCGGCGGTGGTGAAGGCGAACACGGGCAGCTGGTCGCCGCGGGTGATCAGCCGGAACGGACCGAGCTTCTCGATCTGCCCGGCCAGGTACTCGGCGACGTCCCGGCAGGCCTGCTGGACGGCCTGGAAGCCGGCGCGTCCGAGCCGCAGGAAGGTGTAGTACTGGGCGACCACCTCCGAGCCGGGCCGGGAGAAGTTCAGGGCGAAGGTCGGCATCTCGCCGCCCAGGTAGTTGACCTTGAACACCAGTTCCTCGGGCAGTGCCTCGCCGTCCCGCCACAGCGCCCAGCCGACGCCGGGGTAGACCAGTCCGTACTTGTGGCCGGAGGTGTTGATCGACGCCACCCGGGGCAGCCGGAAGTCCCACTTCAGGCCCGGGTCCAGGAACGGCGCGACCATGCCGCCGGACGCGGCGTCGACGTGCACCGGAACATCGAGCCCGGTGCGCTGCTGGAGTTCGTCCAGGGCGGCGCAGATCTCGGCGATCGGCTCGTAGGAGCCGTCGAAGGTGGAGCCGAGGATCCCGACCACGCCGATGGTGTTCTCGTCGCAGTGCGCCACGGCCTGATCGGCGGTCAGGTGGAAGCGGTCGCCCTCCATCGGCACCAGCCGTGCCTCGACCTCCCAGAAGTTGCAGAACTTCTCCCAGCAGACCTGCACGTTGATGCCCATCACCAGGTTGGGCCGCGCCCCGGCCGCGTACCGGTCGGCGTTGCGCCGCATCCAGCGCCGCTTGAGCGCCATCCCGGCGAGCATGCAGGCCTCGCTGGAGCCGGTGGTGGAGCAGCCGACCGCCGCACCGGGGTCGGGCGCGTGCCACAGGTCGGCGAGGATCGCCACGCAGCGCCGCTCCAGCTCGGCGGTCTGCGGGTACTCGTCCTTGTCGATCATGTTCTTGTCGCGGCACTCGGCCATCAGCCGGTCCGCGTGCTCGTCCATCTGCGTGGTGACGAAGGTCGCCAGGTTGAGCTTGGCGTTGCCGTCCAGCATCAGCTCGTCGTGGATCAGCTGGTACGCGACGGGCGGCGGGATCGGGATCTTGGGCAGCCGGTGCAGCGGCGGGGCCACCTGCATCGCGCCCAGCGGGTCGGTCAGCACATGCAGCGGGCTGAACGGCAGCCGCCGATCGTCCTGCTCGTGTCCCTGTCCCTTGTGCAACGCCATGACGAACCGTCCCTCCAGTCGTGGAGCCCCCACGCTGCCACTAGGCGGTCGCTGACGCATCCTCAGCAGCCGGTCGGCCGCAGGTTCCGGACGGTGGGTCAGGCGTTCGCGGCGGTCTCCGGGTGGTGCTGCTCGCGCATCGCGGCGAACTGCTGGCGCACCGCGTTGCCGACCGCCAGGTCGTGCTCCTGGTCGGGGGTCAGCAGGGTGACGTCCGGCAGCTCCCAGTGCGGGGGCTCGGCCGTCCCGGCGAGCGCCCAGGCGGCCTGGCGGGCCGCGCCGCGCGCCGCGTGGTCGCCGCGCGGCGGTATGACCACGGGCAGCCCGAACACCAGCGGGGCGATCTGCTGGACGGCGGGCAGCCGGCCGGCCGTCCCCAGCAGGAACACCCGGTTCACCGCGACGCCGTGCCCGCGCAGCACGTCCAGCGCTTCGGCCAGGTTGCACAGCATGCCCTCGACGGCGGCCCGCGCCACGTGCTGCGGCGCCATCGACTCGGCCCGCAGCCCGGTCAGGGTGCCCGCCGCCTGCGGCAGCTTCGGGGTGCGCTCGCCGTCCAGGTACGGCAGGAAGACCATCCCGTACGCGCCCGGCGAGGACTGCAGGGCCAGGTCCGACAGGCCTTCCAGGTCGGTGCCGAGCATCGCGGCGGTGGAGCGCAGCACCTGCGCGGCGTTCAGCGTCGCCACCATCGGCAGGTGTCGGCCGGTGGCGTCGGCGAACGAGGAGACCAGCCCGGACGGGTCGACCACCGCCCGGTCGTGCACCGCGAAGATCGTGCCGTTGCCGCCCAGCGACACCACCGCGTCGCCCGGGCCCAGCCCGAGGCCCAGCGAGGCCGCCATGTTCTCGCCGGTGCCGGCCGAGATCAGCAGCCCCTCGGGGGTGTGCCCGGCGGGCTCGGCCGGGCCGAGCACGTCCGGAACCTTCAGCTCGTGGCCGAACGCCAGCTTGATCAGGTCCTGCCGGTACTCGCCGGTGATCGGCGACCAGTAGCCGGTGCCGGAGGCGTCGCCGCGGTCCGTGGTGCGCCGCCGGGCGCCGCCCAGCAGCTGGGAGACCAGCCAGTCGTGCGGCAGCAGCACTTCGGCGATCCGCTGCGCCGACACCGGCTCGAACTCGGCGAGCCAGCGCAGTTTGGCGATGGTGTACGTGGGGCCCGGGACGGCGCCGATCGCCTCCACCCAGGGCTCCGCCCCGCCGAGCGCGTCCAGCAGCGCGGCCGCCGAGCCCGCCGAGCGCGGGTCGTTCCACAGCAGCGCGGGCCGTACCAGGACACCGCCGGCGTCCAGGCCGATCAGCCCGTGCTGCTGGGCGGACACCCCGATCGCCCGGACGCTCTCCAGCAGGCCCCCGGCGGCGGCGTCGCCGAGCGAGTGCAGCCAGGTCTGCGGGTCGACCTCGGTGGAGCGGGCGTCGTCGCCCTCGGGCAGCGGATGGGGGGCCCGGCCCTGCCGCAGCACGGCGCCGGTGTCGGCGTCGCACGCGACGATCCGGGTGCGAGTGGTGGAGCTGTCGATGCCCGCGACGATGGCCATGCCGAGATCATGCCGCAGTCGGCGGCCGGGGCGGGCCCGACTGCCGCAAGTGTTGCCCAGTCGGTACCGGAACCAGCCCCGCCGCCGACCGTCCGTGCCTGGTCGGGGGCGTTCCGTGCCCGGTCGGGGACCGTTCGCCGCGATCAGGGGCGGACGGTGCCCCAGCCGTCGTCCTCGCCGTTGTGCTTGGCGAAGTACGGGACGCGTTCGGTCAGCGAGTTCGGCAGCTTCTCGCCGACCTTGTCGGCCACCGCCCCGGCGGCCTTCCCGGCGACCGCGCCCGCCTGCTGCTTGGCCTTGCCGGCCGCGCCCTGCACCCGCGGGTTCTCCCGCAGCTGTCGGGCCGCACCGGCCAGCTGGTCGTACCGTTCCCGCCCGGCCCGGGCGCCGAGGACGTACCCGATCCCGACGCCCACGATCAACGAGACCTTCCACATGCCCTGGTTCCACCCTTCGTCGCCGCGCGATTGTGTGCCGCGTCTACCCGTCCGGCCGGGCCGTGAACCGCCCTGCCGGTGGCGGGTCCGGGCCAGCCGGAGCCGCCGTGCACCAGCATCCCCGTCCGCCCCGTACGGCGCGCGCGGGGCGCGCCGTACCGGCCTGCGGCCGAGGTGGGGGAGGCCGCTGCTGAAAGCGATTGGCGGAACACCCCCCTGAGTGCGCTAATGTATGTCCCGCAGCGAGCACCGTGGGCCCCGGAGAGATCCGGAGACCAGGGTGGGCGAAGCAGAAGCACGATCCTCCATAGCTCAATTGGCAGAGCAGCCGACTGTTAATCGGCAGGTTATTGGTTCGAGTCCAATTGGAGGAGCGCGGTCCCCCATAGCTCAATTGGCAGAGCAGCCGACTGTTAATCGGCAGGTTATTGGTTCGAGTCCAATTGGGGGAGCTTCACCGGACGTCACGGTGATCAGTACAGAGCGAAGGCCCTTCGGTGAGACCGAGGGGCCTTCGTGTTTTCCCGGTGCCGCCCGGGCCTGCCCCCGGCACCGCCCGAGCCGCGGGCCGGCCGGTGGGCGGGCGCGGGCGGGTGTGGGCGGCTCAGCCGCCGGCCTGCCGGTAGAGGTCCGCGAGACGGTCGCCGAAAGCCACGCTGTAGGAGACCTCCGGGCTGTTTCCGCCCTGCTGGTAACCCCCTATCACTCCGATCACCTGGCCCTTCTCGGTCACCCACGGGCTGCCGCTGGTGCCGTCGGTGAATCCGGCGCAGTCGAATCGCTGCTGGGTGTTGCTGCGCGAGGTGGTGCGGCCCGCGCAGGTGATCGGGGACACCGCGCTGTTGGGATAGCCGGTGACGGTGACCTCCAGGCCGAAGCCGAGACCGGTGGCGAGCGGGTAGGCGCCCATCACGTCCTCGATCTGCCGGCCGTTCAGCGGGCCGACAGTGAGGAACGCCACGTCGTACCCCTCGTTCTCCTCGGGCCCCCAGCGCGGGTCCACCACCACCTCGGTGACCGGCCAACTCCCGTGCGGGGATCGTCGGTCGCGGTAACCGGGGGCGAACACCAGGTCGTCCAGCGGGACGCCCCGCGGGGCCGCGCAGTGGGCGGCGGTGATCAGCAGGTTGCGGCCGCGACTGTGCACCACGGCGGCCGTGCAGGCCCGCATGCCGTCGGTGTCGTCCATGAACAGCGGCCCGATCCGGTCGCCCACCGGGTCCGCGGGCGCGGGGTGGGCGGTGGGAATCGCGTTGTCGGCCGGCCCGGCGGAAGTGCAGCCGGTCACCGCCACCGCCAGCGAGAGCAGCAGTGCGCAGGCCGCGGCGGCCGGACCACGGCCGGTTCGGGGGGAGGTGCGCGGCACCGTCACTCGCTTCCGCTCGGCGGCCCGCCCGGGAGGAGCCGGGCGGCGGATGCAGCAAGATCTACCAGGGCCCGCGCCGCAGCGGCAACCGCCTCGGCGTTCGGCCGCCCGAGCGGGCCAACCGTCCCGTTGGCGGGAGTGCTCGACCGGGCATCAGGAATGCTTGCCCGCAGGGCACCTGCACCTGATTGCCGCCGAAACTGCGGTCCGGGACGTCGACGGTGCTGCCGCCTTGCCGGTGGCTGCCGATCGTCCCGACCGCGGTGCCGGGGCAGTGGCGATGCCGATCGGCCGGACACCTGACGGAATGTCATCCGCGGGGTCCTGGGACGAACGCCAGGCCCGTGCGGGAGTTGCCGACGGCCGGGCCGACCGGGCGATGCGCCGCCACCACGACCGGGCTGTCGACCGCGTCGGCGGTACCGCCGTGGTCGCCGCCCGCAGCTCGGTTCCGGCTCCAGTCGTGCGTGGACGTCGGTGACCGCCGCTGCCGTGCTCGTTCGCTCGTCGGGGTGTCCGTCGGACGGGTGCGACCGGGGCCACGAATGGGCGACGCGGACGGGACGGGAGCGGGCGGACCCGGATGCGCCCCCGGCGCGCACCACGGGTGACCGACCGGCTATGCTGCCGGGGGCGTCCCTGAGGGGCCGTCTGCTGCTGCCAGGACCGCACGTCGGCCCCGGCGGGTCGAGTCGGGGGGCGGTAGCTCAGCCGGTTAGAGCAGGGGACTCATAATCCCTTGGTCGTGGGTTCGAGTCCCACCCGCCCTACCTCGGCCGCTGACCGACCGTCAGCCGATGGGGCCCACTGACCAGGCGAAACGCCAGACCTGTTGCGCTCTGAGCGTAGATTAGCGCCCCCGGCAGCTCCTGTGCGCAGCGCCGCGAGCGCGCACCGAGGAAATTCCGAGGAATTCGGGCAGGGCTCGGACCCCGAGCGGTGCTTCCGGGTGGCCCCGGCGACCTGGGCCGCATCGCCGTCCGCCCTTGCCGGAGCCCGTGGTTTCCCCTGGACGTCGAAACGGTCCGGCGGTCGGCCGCGGCGGGGAGATTCACTCCATCGGGAAGCGGTGCGCAGTGACCGTTCGGGCACGCAGGAATCGGCACGGGAACTCCTGGGGCAGGGGCCGCGATCGCCGGCTGTGGCGGCCCGGGGAGTCCGGCAGCCGAGCCGGATACGGCGCGAGGCCCGCGGTCCTGGGATCCGCGGGCCTCGGGTGTCACCGGGCGGGTCAGTACTGCGTGGTGACGGTGACTCCGGAGAAGGAGTTCTGGGCGTAGAGGCTGAAGTACACCCAGCCTGCGGGCGGGTTCGTGATGGTCAGGGTCTCACCGTTGCCGCTGTTGGTGGACTTGGTGGCGTAGGAGCCGGTGGTGGCCCAGGCGCTGGGGTTCCAGTAGAGGTCCGCGTTGCCGGTGCCGCCGGTGGTGGTGATGGTGAGCTGCTTCACGCCGGCCGGCAGGTTGAGGAAGCTGTAGCTGTAGTTGCCGGAGGTGGCCGCGACGTTGTCGCGGCGGCAGTTCTGCCCGTACGAGCGGGTGTCCGGGTTGGCGCAGAGCGGGGCGGCGGGCGGCAGGGTGCCGCAGTTGCCGGTGCCGCAGGCGGCCAGGTAGGTGGCGAAGTCGGCGTCGTACGAGGTGCCGATACCGGTGATGACGGCGCGGGCGCCGGTGAAGTCGCCGGTACGGGTCTTGGCCAGGTAGGCGGCGACGTCCTTCGGGTGCGACTGCAGCATGTACCGGACGGCCAGGTAGCCCCAGTTGTAGGTCCGGGTGGAGTCGGTGTTCTGGTAGGTGGTGTCGAACAGCGTGCTCAGCTTGTAGGTGCCCTTGGCGGCCTGCGCGATCGCGTCGTCGTAGCGCACGTCCCGGTAGGTGTAGGACATGTACTCGGCGAAGCCCTCGATCCACCAGATGTTGGGGACGGTCTGCCCGGCGTCGTAGTCGCCGTAGAAGTCGAAGCGGCCGTCGAGGTAATGCGCGTACTCGTGGTTGAGGTTCCAGATCGAGAACGCCGGGCGCAGCCACTCCGCCTCGTGGGCGATGAAGCGGGCCTGGTTGCCGGACTCGTTGGGCTTGCCCTCCAGGTACATGCCGCCGTTGTCCACGTCGATGTCGAACATCGACCAGGCGTACAGGCGGTAGTCGTAGGAGGAGTCGTAGGCCACGACCTCCAACTGGGTGTTGAGGTCACCGGGGACGGGGCCGTTGTCCTTGACCACGCTGTGGAACAGGGCGTCCTCGTTGGCCAGGCTGGAGCAGGTGCTGTCCAGTTCGGCGGCGGTCAGCGCCTGGGCGCGGATGTGCAGGGTCGGGCTGCAGATGCGGTCGACGGTCAGGACCAGCGGGGCGAGCCGGGTCGGCAGGTCGCACAGCCCGTAGTAGGAGCAGTGGCCCTCGTCCTTCTTCTCGGTGAACCAGGCGAGGTTCATCGTGAGCGGGCCGGTGGCGCCGATCAGCGGGAAGGCGTTGACCAGGTCCTTGACCAGCGGGCGGGCCTGGGCCTGCAGCACCGGCTGCTCCAGGAAGGAGCCGAGGTCGATGCCGAGGCTGGTGGCCAGGTCGCTGCCGTTGAGCATCCGGCTGTTGCGCTTGACGAAGGCGGAGATCGAGGAGGCCACGGACGGGTCGGCGGCCAGCGCGGCGTTGAAGGAGTCGGTGCCGAGGCCGTTCTCCAGCACCAGCTTGGTGTTGGAGACGGCGTCCCACATGCCGCCGGTCCAGGAGCTGGTGTAGCGGTCCAGCAGGTCCTTGATCACGCCGGTGTAGCGGGCGTTCTCCTGGGCGGAGTCGATCAGGATGACCGCCTCGGAGAGGATCTGGCCGTTGGCCTCGGTGACGTCCTTGGCGTGCGGGGCGGCGTAGAACGCGTCCAGCGCGCCGCGGATCGAGGTCTGCAGCGCGGTGCCGTACGGGCCGACGGCGTCGGCGTGGTACCACTGGACGTAGTAGCCGGCCCGCAGGAAGGCGATCAGTTGGGCGACGGACGCCGAGCCGGTGCCGTCGTAGCTCGCCGAGGCGGTGCGCAGGGCATCGGCGACGGCGACCATCTGCGGCTCGCGGAAGGTGTTCTTCGCGTCGGTGCCGGTGAATGAGTAGAGCTTGCTCAGGCAGTCCAGGCCGGCCGACTTGACCGTGTTCACCAGGGCGGTGCCGCCGGTGGAGCCGAACAGCGAGGTGTCGCAGCCGGTGGCGTCGGCGGCGAGCGCGCCGAGCTTCTTGACCGTGGGGGCCTGGGTGGCCTGCTGCGGTGCGGACTTGGTACCGGTGTTGACCTGACCCGGGGTCGGGCGGGCGTCCTTCGGCTCGTCGGCCGACTTCGGGACGGGGTGCGAGACGGGGGCGGTGGCCGTGTCGGCAGGGGTGGCGCCGGTGGCGGGCTGGGCGGGCGCGGCGAAGGCGCGGCCCTGTGGGGCGAACAGTCCAACGGTGAGGACCAGCGCGAAAGCGAGCGCGAGCAGCCGACCCAACTGGGCGGCGGATATCCGGATATGACGCACGGTGGGGGACTCCGAGCGGTAGTGGGCGGGCTGGGGGGCGCCGACCATCTGACGTGTGACATGTAAAATGGCACAGAATTGCGACGGGCGGAAGGGGGAGATCGTCATGGTGATCGAATCTCCACGTTCGCGGCCCCGCAAGGCCTCCTCGGCCGTCCCGCCTGCGTCGACTTCTCAACGCCCGGCCTGTGTCGGCCTCTTGTAGCGGATCGTCAGCACCGTCGATTCTGCATCGGGTGCCGGAGCCGGCCCCCGCGGACGTCGCGCATCAACTGATCGGATGACGTCGGTATCAGCCGGAAGGCTCGCGGGGACTGGCCGGTTCGACGACGAATCGAACCCGGGGGCGGGGCAAATATGGGGTGAGAGGTTCGTCGGAGGCATCCGGTGGGCCACCGTTCGACCCGACCCGACCCGACCCGACCCGGCCAGGCCCGACCTCGCCTGTGCCGCGGGCTGACCGTGCCGTACCTGCCGCCCCTTCAGGAGGACCGTGATGACGACCGCAATCGACCAGCGTCTGCTCGGCGCTGCGCACACCGGCGACGTCGCCGCCGTCAGGGCCGCCCTGGCGGCCGGTGCCAACCTGGAGGCGCGCGATCCGCAGGGGCGGACGGCGCTGTTGACGGCCGCGCTCGCCGACCAGGTGGCCGTCGCCGAGTTCCTGGTCGCGGCAGGAGCGAATCCTGATGCGCAGGACCATCGGGAGGACAGCCCGTGGCTGGTCACCGGTGTCACCGGCAGCGTCGCCATGATGCGGGCCCTGTTGGCTGCCGGGCCGGATCTCGGGCTGACCAACCGGTTCGGCGGGGTCAGCCTGATACCCGCGGCCGAGCGCGGCCATGTCGCCTACGTGCAGGCGGTGTTGGAGGAGACCGACATCGATGTCGACCACGTCAACCGCCTCGGCTGGACGGCCCTGCTGGAGGCCGTGATCCTCGGCGACGGCGGCCGCCCGCACATCGAGATCGTCCGCCTGTTGCTCGCTGCGGGCGCCGATCCACAACTCGCCGACGCCGACGGCGTGACGGCGCTCCAGCACGCCGAACGCCGAGGCTTCAACGGCATCGCCGCCCTGCTGCGCGAAGCCGAATCCGATCCGAGGAAGGGAGTCGCCCCGTGACCGCACGCCGACGGCGCACCGCGCCGCTGCTGCTGGCCGTCGTGTCGGTGCTGGCTGTCGTGCTGCCAGGCTGCGCCACGAGGGCCGGCGACGGCCCGGGCCCGGTCCGGCCGGAGAGCCCGGCGTTATCCGTGTCACTCGCGCCGCCCTCCGACGGAGCGTCGACCGCTCTGCCCACCCCGGAGGGAACGCTGCTGGTCGCGGACTTCGGGGCGGACACCGTGACCTTCGTCGACCCGCAGCGGGGCGCGATCGGTTCGGTGCGGGTCGGCACCGCCCGTACGCGGTGGTGCTCGGGGCGGACGGCCGGGCCTGGGCGAGCACTGCGGAGGGCGTGGCCGAGGTGGACACCCGCACCCGCTCCCTGCTCCGGACGATCGCCCACCGCACCGCCACCGGTCCGGCCGAGACCGGCGAGTACCGGGGCGGCGGCATGGGGCTCGCGCTGTCTCCGGACGGCAGCCGGTTGTACGTCGGCGTCAACATACCGGGGAAGAACGGGGTCCTGGAGGTGATCGACACGGCGTCCGGCCAGGTCACCGGGGTCGCCCCGGTGGGGCGGCGGCCGTTCGACGTGGACGTGTCGGCGGACGGACGGGAGGTGTACGCGACCGGGCACGACTCCTTCGACGTGACGGTGGTGGCCGCCGACGGGCTGGGCACCCGCCGGATCGAGGCCGCGCCGTACGGGACGAAGGGCGGGCTGGGCTCCTGGCTGAAGCCGCACTACGCGGCGGTCCGGCCGAGTGACGGGAAGCTGCTGCTGCCGTTCGAGGGCGAGCGGTTGGCCGTCGTCGATCCTGCGACGGGGCAGGTGTCGGTCGAGCCGATGACGGCCAACACCCACCAGCACGGCGTCACGGTCGCCCCGGACGGCCGACTGCTGGTGGTCGGCTCGGGCCCGATCACCGGGGACGACGCCGGGCCCAGCCTGACGGTCCGGCAACCCGACGGCCGCGAGCGGGTCTACCCGCTCGGCCTCCCGCACGAGAACGTCGCCCTCTCCCGGGACGGGCGGACGGCCTACGTCACCGGTGGCTTCACCCGCGACGGCGGGTGGGACGGGATCACCCTGGTCGATCTCGACTCCGGCGCCACCCACCGCCTGGAGACCGGCCACCGTCCGCTGGGGGTCGCCGTGCTCTGACACCCGGGCCGGATCGGGTCCGGCGAAGCACCGCCCGTCCCGCCTCCGCCGCAGCGTCGATCAGCTGCGGGGGAGGGCGGTGAGGGCCTGGCAGAGGGCGTCCAGGGCGGCAGGGAAGGCGTGGTCGGGCGGGGTGCCGTAGCCGATCACCAGGCCGTCGCGGGGCGGCACGGTGCTGTCGGGGTGGTGGTAGGAGTGCAGCCCCGCCAGGGCCAGGCCGAGGCGGCGGGCGGTGCCGAGGGCCAAGGGCTCGGTGTGCTCGGGGAGTTCGAGGACGGCGTGCAGCCCGGCGGCGATGCCGCTGACCCGGATGTCCGGGGCGCGGTCGGCGAGGGTGCGGACCATCAGGTCGCGGCGGCGGCGGTAGTGGCGGCGCATCCGGCGCAGGTGGCGGTCGTAGGAGCCGTGGGCTAGGAAGTCGGCCAGGGTGAGCTGGTCGACCACCCCGGAGGTCAGTTCGCGGGTGCCTTTGGCGGCGAGCACCGGGTCGACCAGTTCGCCGGGCAGCACCATCCATCCGAGTCGCAACGCAGGGGAGAGGCTCTTGCTGGTGGAACCGAGGTAGACGACACGATCGGGGTCGAGTCCCTGGACGGCGCCGATCGGCCGGCGGTCGTAGCGGAACTCGCCGTCGTAGTCGTCCTCCAGCAGCAGTCCGCCGTGCGCGCGGGCCCAGTCGACCGCCAGGGCACGGCGTTCGGCGTGCAGCGGGCCGCCGGTCGGGAACTGGTGGGCAGGCGTGAGCAGGGCGGCCCGCGCGCCGGTGGCGGCCAGTTCGGCGGTGCAGGCACCGGCCTCGTCGACGGTCAGCGGGACGGTCCGGCGGCCCGCCTCGGTCAGCAGGCCGCGGTGGAACGCCAGGCCGTACGCCTCGACCGCGACGGGCCCGTCCAGGATGCCGCCCAGCAGGCGCAGGGCGTGGGCGAAGCCCGCGCAGACCACGATCCGGTCCGGCTCGGTGCGGACGCCGCGGGCGCGGGCCAGGTACTCGGCCAGCGCGGTGCGCAGTTCGGGCCGTCCCCGCGGATCGCCTACACCGAAGGCGTCGTTGGGCGCGGCGGAGACGGCCCGCCGGGCGGAGGCCAGCCAGTCGGAGCGCGGAAACGCGGAGGCATCGGGAGAGGAGGGCATCAGGTCGTGGACGACCGGTCGCGGGGTCGCCGGGCGGACGGGCGCGTTCCGGCCGGTGGGCAGTGGCGCGGCCCGGTCGGCGACCCGGGTGCCGGAGCCCTGGCGGGCCGACAGCCGCCCCTCGGCGACGAGTTCGGCGTACGTGTCGGCCACCGTGTTGCGGGCGATGCCCAGGTCGCGCGCGAGGCTGCGGTACGGGGGCAGCCGGGTGCCGGGGGCCAGCCGCCCCGAGTCGACGGCCTCGCGCAGCGCCTGCATCAGCTGACCGCGCCGGCTGCCGCGACCGGAGAGCTCCAGGAACAGGTCGGTGCCGAGCGCCTCGGGGGCCGTGACGGCGAGGGCGTCCGAGGGGGAGTCGGCCGGGGAATCGACCCGTGCTTCTGGCATGGGAGTGCAGCCTATCCCGGGCCGATCGGGCTTCCGGAGTCGAGTCATGACCACGTTTCAGGTCCCGTAGCGCGTGAACTTCTCCGCCGTCGCCCCGGAGGTCTTCACGGCCGTCCTGCCCCTCGACGCCGCCGTCCGCGAGGGGCTGGACCCGGAGCTCCGATCGGCGCATCGAGTCGCCCGGCTAGGGTGAGTGGATGCTCGTGCCCGCTGACCTGCCCACGCCGTTGACGGTGGTCGACGACCCGGAGCTCGCCGCGGCGGGGGTGGAGCTCCGGCTGAAGCGGGACGACCTGGCGCATCCGACAGTGCCCGGCAACAAGTGGCGCAAGCTCGCGCCGAACCTGGAACGGGCGGTCGCGGACGGCTGCCGGGCGCTGCTCACCTA
>NZ_BMRI01000001.1:349436-362849 GCF_014648555.1 Kitasatospora griseola | reverse complement strand
CGGCGGGGCGTACTCCACGCATGTGCGGGCGGTGGCGGCGGCGGCGCGGGCGCTCGGGTTGGAGAGCGTCGGGGTGATCCGCGGGGCCGAGCTGGCCGGGATGCCGCGGAACTGGTCGCTGGCCCGGGCCGAACGGGACGGGATGGCGCTGGAGTTCGTCGAACGCTCGGTCTACCGCGAGATCGCCTCCGGGCGGCAGGAGCGGCGCGCCGGGCACTTCGTCCTGCCCGAGGGCGGGTCGAACGCGGCGGCGGTGCGCGGGGCCGCGGTGGTCGCCGAGGAGCTGGCGGCGCAGTTGCCGGACCTGGGCGCCCGGGACGTGGTGTGCTGCGCGGTCGGCACCGGCGGGACGGTGGCCGGGATCGCCGCCGGCCTGCCGTCGGGTGCGCAGGCGCTCGGCGTGGCGGTGCTGCGCGGCGAGGGCTACCTGGAGCGGGAGGTGGCGGCGCTCCAACTCGCCGCGTACGGGCAGGAGTCCGACAACTGGCGGCTGGCGCACGACTGGCACGGCGGCGGGTACGGCCGGGTGCCGGAGGAGTTGGAACGGTTCGCGGCCCGGTTCGAGAGCCGGCACGGCGTCCCGGTGGAGCGGCGGTACGTGGCGAAGGCCCTGTCCGCGGTGTACGGCCTGGCCCGGGCGGGCGAGTTGACGGACTGTCGGGTCACCCTCGTGGTGACGGGCGTTCCGGACCCGGACCCGGACCTGGAGGCGGCCCCGGCCGCACCCCCGTTCGCGGGAGGGCGGCCGGAGCGGGGCCGGTCCGGGGTCAGCCGAAGCTGAGGTCGCTGCAGAGGTCGCTGTCGGCGGGGCGGGTGTTCTCCGTGATGCCGCTCGGGATGTCGGACGGGATGGCGGTGCCCGCGGAGGACCCGGAGTCGGGGGCGCCGAGGGCGTCGGTGCCGGCCCGGTCCTGGCCGAGGGTCAGGACGATGGCGTCGCTCTTCGGGACGGCGCGGAGTTCCGCGCCGGGGTAGAGCTGGGCCAGACGATCGGCGGCGGGGCGCAGGTCGAGCGGGTACTCGATCAGCGTGGTGCTCCGGGCGGGGGTGTTCTGGCCGATGGTGATGTCCCGGTAGCCGTTGCTGCGCAGCGCGAGCGCCGTCCGTCCGGCCAGCCCGGCGGACTTGCCGGCGTTGTGGACCACGATCGGCACGTCCAGGTTCGCGCTGTCGGAGCCGCCGCTCGCGGACGGCCCGCCGGACGCGCCACTCGACGGGGAGGCGGACGCACCGGCGGAGGGGCTTCCGGACGCACCCGCGGACGGGCTGCCCGACGGACCGCCCGACGGGCTGCCCGACAGACCGCCCGAGGGCCCGGCGGACGGGGACGGGTTCGCGAGGTCGCCGGTGAGCCGCCCGTCCAGGGTGCGGTCCTGGCGGATCAGGTTCCACAGGATGTCGGCGTCGGGCTGTACGACGGCGACCCGGGCGCCCTGGAAGCGCCAGGGCAGGGTGACGAACTGGATGTCGGCGAGCTTGATGTCCTTCAGCGACTGGGCGAACTCGGCGAGCTTGTACGGCGAGCCGAGGTCGGGGTCCACGGTGAGCGACTTGGTGGCGGCGTCGGCCAGCGGCAGCAGGGTGGTGAGGTCGAAGCCCTCGCCCTGCACCTTCTTGATCAGCGAGGACATGAACGCCTGCTGACGGCGCATCCGGCCGATGTCGGAGCTGTCGCCGAGGCCGTGCCGGGCGCGGACGTAGTCGACGGCCTGCTGCCCGGCGACGGTTTGGCGGCCCTTGGTCAGGTGAATGCCGTAGGAGTCGACGTCGTTGGGGACGCAGACGTCCACGCCGCCGACGGCCTGGGTGATGGAGGAGAAGCCCTTGAAGTCGACGACCAGGGTGTGGTCCACCCGCAGGCCGGTCAGCTCCTCCACGGTGTTCTGTGTGCAGGCGGGGTTGCCGTTCTTGAACTCGCCGATGGTGAACGCCGAGTTGAACATCTGGTTGGCCCGGGCGGTGGTCCACCGGCCGTCCGCGAGCCGGCACGGCGGGATGGTGACCAGGGTGTCCCGGGGGATCGACACGCCGACGGCGTGTTTGTGATCGGCGTAGACGTGCAGCAGGATCGCGGTGTCGGAGTGGCCGACGCCCTCGTCGCCGCCGCCGAGGTCGCTGTTGCCGTCGCTCCGGGTGTCGGAGCCGAGCAGCAGCACGTTGACGGGGTGGCCGCCGGTGGGCGCGGGAGGCCCGGCCGGCGGGCGACTGGACGCGATGCCTTCCGGGGCGAAGGTCGTGATGTTGTGGTCGAGCCGCTGGTAGTACCAGGTGCCGAGTCCTGCGGCGACGACCACCAGAACGGCGGCGGTCGCTCCGAGCCCCTGGGCTATTCGGCGGCCTCTTCGGCCGCGGGGCGGGGCCGCGGCAGGACTCTGGGTGGCGTCGGTCATCGGTCCGGAATCTCTCTGCGCGCAACGGGAACTGGTGCCCGAGGGCAGGCACTTGCCGCCTCCGCGGCACTGCGGAGGGGGTGTTCGTCACCACTTAGACGGCGCGGCGACGGGAATGGTTACACGCGAACCATCATTTCCGAGAGATTTTTCGAACCTCGAACCGGGGTGCCTCCGAACCGTCCGACCGGCGGCCCGACCGGCGGCCCGGAGGATGGTTCGGCGGGGTCAGCCGCGGGCCGAGGAGTCGAGCATCCGCCGCAGCAGGTCCCGCAGTTGGGCCCGCTCGGAGGCTTTCAGCGCGGCCAGCGGCTCGCGGGCGAAGTTCAGCGATTCGCGGAGCTCGGACGAGGCGGACAGCCCCGTGTCGGTGGCGACCACCAGCTTCACCCGGCGGTCCTGCGGGTCGGACTCGCGGGTGACGAAACCGCGGCCCTCCAGCCGGTCGACGATGCCGGTGACGTTGGACGGCTCGCAGGAGAGGGTCTGTGCGATGTGCCGCATCGGCATCGGGCCGCGGCGCAGCAGCGCCAGCACCTTGGCCTGCGCGCCGGTCAGCGAGCGGGCGGCGGCGGCCTCCTCGTACTCGCGGTGGAAGAGTCCGACCAGGCGCGCCATGAGGTCGACGACCTCCACGGTGATCGGGTCGGCGGTCGGGACCGATGCCTGCTCCATGACCTGCTCCTTCTCCATGGTGTCGAGTCTAGCTGAACAGTTGACAACATGAACCTTTCATCCACAGGATTACTTTAGTCAGTGAACGTTTCAGGTTGATGAGGAGTGTGTGATGGCAGAGCAGGACCTTCCCGCCACCGGCCGTGAGTGGCACCTGGCCGCCCGCCCGCAGGGCTGGCCGGTGGCGAGCGACTTCGCGCTGGTCGAGGCCCCCGTCCGGCAGCCCGGCCCGGGCGAGATCACCGTGCGCAACGCCTACCTGTCCGTCGACCCCTACATGCGCGCACGGATGAACGACGTGAAGTCCTACGCGCCGCCGTACGCGCTCGGCGCGCCGATGGACGGCGGCGCGGTCGGCCACGTGGTCGCCAGCAATGCGGAGGGCTTCCGGGTCGGCGACGCGGTGCAGCACTGGCTCGGCTGGCGCGAGTACGCCACCCTGGACGCCGCGCACGCCGTCAAGGTCGACCCCGAACTCGCCCCGCTCTCCGCCTACCTGGGCGTGCTCGGCATGCCCGGGCTCACCGCGTACGCCGGACTGCTGGAGGTCGCCTCGTTCCGCGAGGGCGACACCGTGTTCGTCTCCGGCGCGGCCGGCGCCGTCGGTTCGACGGTCGGCCAGATCGCCCGGCTCAAGGGGGCGAAGCGGGTGATCGGTTCGGCCGGCTCCGCCGAGAAGGTCGCCACCCTGGTCGACGAGTACGGTTTCGACGCCGCCTTCAACTACAAGGACGGCCCGGTCGCGGAGCTGCTCGACCGGGCCGCCCCCGACGGCATCGACGTCTACTTCGACAACGTCGGCGGCGAGCACCTGGAGGCCGCGATCGGCGCCCTGCGGGTGCACGGCCGGGTCACCCTGTGCGGGGCCATCGCCCAGTACAACGACACCTCCGCCCCGGCCGCGCCGCGCAACCTGGTGCTGGCCATCGGAAAGCGGCTGCGCCTGCAGGGCATGCTGGCCGGCGACCACGCCGCGCTGCGCGACCGGTTCGTCGAGGAGGTCGGCGGCTGGCTGCGGGACGGCTCGCTGCGCTACGACGAGACCGTGGTCGAGGGCGTGGAGAACACCGCGGAGGCCTTCCTCGGCATGCTGCGCGGCGCCAACATCGGAAAGATGGTCGTCCAGGTCTGAGGATCCGACGATGTGACGGTATGTCGACTGACGCATCGTCAACCCGCCCCCGCCGGAAGCGCGATCCGGTGGGGGCGCGCGTTTAGGTCCGTTCGGGGGAGGTGGGCGCTGTGGGGGTAGACCTCCCGGGGGAACCGACTAGCATGGGGTGAAAGCTTGTCCGTTTTGCTCGATTTGATGACCTAATGTCGAATAAGTTGAGCGTCACGGGGTAGCCACTCGTCAGTACCTACCGGCGACGGCGCGAGGCAGCTGGGGAAGGCGACCCTCGTCCACAGCCAGGAGGTCCCGGTGACGACACGTGGTGTGCTCTACATCCACTCCGCGCCACGCGCGCTGTGCCCGCACGTCGAGTGGGCGGTGGCAGGCGTCCTCGGCGTGCGGGTCAACCTCGACTGGATCCGGCAGCCCGCCGCGCCCGGCCACTGGCGGTCCGAGCTCTCCTGGCAGGGAGAGCCCGGCACCGCCTCCAAGCTCGCCTCCGCGCTGCGCGGTTGGCAGTTGATGCGCTACGAGGTGACCAGCGAGCCCTGCGCCACGGCCGAGGGCGAGCGGTACTCCTCCACGCCCGGCCTCGGCATCTTCCACGCCGTCACCGGCATCCACGGCGACATCCTGGTCCCCGAGGACCGGCTGCGGGCCGTGCTGCTGCGCTCCCGCAGCGAGGGCAGCGACCTGGAGGCGGAGATCGGCCGTCTGCTCGGCAAGCCGTGGGACGACGAGTTGGAGCCGTTCCGGTACGCGGGGGAGGGCGCGCCGGTCAGGTGGCTGCACCAGGTGGTGTGACGGGGACGGGACCGGCCCGGCACTCGCTGGGAGTGCCGGGCCGGTCGCGCAGTGCCGCGCGCGGGTGTCAGACGGTGCGGAAGGCCAGCACCACGTTGTGGCCGCCGAAGCCGAAGGAGTTGTTGAGGGCGGCGATCCGGCCCTCGACCGGGAGCTTGCGGGGCTCGTCGCGGACGATGTCGGCGTCGATGTCGTCGTCCAGCTCGACCACGTTGATGGTCGGCGGGGCGATCCGGTGGTGCAGGGCGAGGACGGTGGCGACCGTCTCGATGCCGCCGGCGCCGCCGAGCAGGTGGCCGGTCATCGACTTGGTGGCGGAGATCGCCACGTGCTCCAGGTGCTCGCCGAGTTCGCGGCTCAGCGCCTTGATCTCCGCGGTGTCACCCTGCGGGGTGGAGGTGGCGTGCGCGTTGACGTGCACGACCTCGGCCTTGTCCAGCTCGTTGCGGTCGAACAGGTCGGCGATGGCGCGGGACACGCCGGCGCCGGTCGGCTCCGGCTGCGCGATGTGGTGGGCGTCCGAGGACAGGCCCTGGCCGATCGCCTCGCAGTACACGCGGGCGCCGCGGGCGGCGGCGTGCTCGGCGGACTCCAGCACCACGACACCGGCGCCCTCGCCGAGGACGAAGCCGTCACGGGCCTTGTCGTACGGGCGGGAGGCGTGCTCGGGGTCGTCGTTGTTCTTGGACATCGCCATCATGTTGGAGAAGGCGACGATGGGCAGCGGGTGGACCGCCGCCTCGGTGCCGCCGGCCACCACGACGTCGGCGCGGCCGCTGCGGATCATCTCGATCGCGTAGCCGATCGCCTCGGCGCCGGAGGCACAGGCGGAGACGGGGGTGTGCACGCCGGCCCGGGCGCCGACCTCCAGGCCGACGTTGGCGGCCGGGGAGTTGGGCATCAGCATCGGGACGGTGTGCGGGGAGACCTTGCGGACGCCCTGCTGCTTGAGCACGTCGTACTGGTCGAGCAGGGTGGTGACGCCGCCGATGCCGGAGGCGATGACCGTGCCCAGGCGCTCGGGGGCCAGCTCGTTGGTGTCGGCGGTGGCCGGGCCCTCGAAGCCGGCGTCCTTCCAGGCCTCACGGGCGGCGATCAGCGCGAACTGGGCCGAGCGGTCCAGCTTGCGGGCCACCGGGCGGGGCAGGATCTCGGACGGCTCGACGGCGACCTTGGCGGCGATCCGGACGGGCAGCTCGGCAGCCCACTCCTCGGTGAGGGCGTGGACCCCGGACCGGCCGGCCAGCAGGCCCTCCCAGAATGTGGCGGCGTCGCCGCCCAGCGGCGTGAAGGCGCCGATACCCGTGACGACCACGGTGCGGTTTTCAGCAGTCACTGGTTTCTTCTTCTCTCACGTTGAGCATCGAGCGGAGGGCCGGACGGGCCGGAGGGCCGGAACGAGCCGGAGGAAAGGGGGACGGCCGGGGCGCGACGGGCGCGCCCCGACCGGCAGCCTGACGGCTGGTCAGACGTTGGCGACGATGAAGTTCACCGCGTCGCCGACGGTCTTCAGGTTCTTGACCTCGTCGTCCGGGATCTTCGCGCCGAAGCGCTCCTCGGCGGCGACGACGACCTCGACCATGGACAGCGAGTCGACGTCCAGGTCGTCGGTGAAGGACTTGTCGAGCGCGACGTCCTCGACCGGAATGCCGGCGATCTCGTTCACGATCTCGGCAAGGCCTTCGAGAACCTCGGTCTGGGTAGCCATATCGGCTGCTCCTCTTCGTGTTGACGCGTGCGGTCAGGCGGACCGCCGCGGGTTTTCTTGGGGTGGTGCGGAGAAAAAACGCCTAGGGGAGAGTAACGACTGCTGCGGCGTAGACCAGTCCGGCCCCGAAGCCGATGATCAGCGCGAGGTCGCCGCTCTTGGCCTGGCCGCGCTCCAGCATCCGCTCCATGGCGAGCGGAATGGACGCGGCGGAGGTGTTGCCGGTCTCGACGATGTCGCGGGCCACCGGGATCTCGGCGGGCAGCTTCAGCGTCTTGATCATGGCGTCGATGATGCGCATGTTGGCCTGGTGCGGGATGAACGCGCCGAGCTGGTCGGCGGTGATCCCGGCGGCGTCCAGCGCCTGCTGGGCGACCTTCGCCATGTCGTACACCGCCCAGCGGAAGACCGTCTGGCCCTCCATCCGCAGCGCGGGCCACTTGATCTCCTCGCCCGCGCCGTTGACGGCGTCCGGCTTGGCGAAGGCGGTGTCCCAGGCCCGGGTCTGCGAGATCACGTCGGCCTGCGAGCCGTCCGCACCCCAGATCACCTTGCCGATGCCGGGCGTGTCGGACGGGCCGACGATCGCCGCGCCCGCGCCGTCGCCGAAGATGAACGCGGTCGAGCGGTCCGACTTGTCGGTCAGGTCGGAGAGCCGCTCCACGCCGATCACCAGCACGTACTCGGCGCTGCCGCCGCGCACCATGCCGTCGGCCAGGCTCAGACCGTAGCCGAAGCCCGCGCAGGCGGCGGAGATGTCGAACGCGGGGGCGGTGCCGCAGCCGAGCCGCTGAGCGATCTCGGTGGCGATCGCCGGGGTCTGCTTCAGGTGCGAGACGGTGGCGACGATGACGCCGCCGATCTGCGCCGGATCGATCCCGGACATCGCGATGGCCTTGGCGGCCGCCTGCACCGACATCTCGGCGACGGTCTCCTCCGGACCGGCCCAGCGGCGCTCCGCGATGCCGGACCGGGAGCGGATCCACTCGTCCGAGGAGTCGATCCAGTTCAGCACCTCGGCGTTCGGGATCACCCGGGTCGGGCGGTAGCCGCCGACACCGTGGATGCGCGAGAACTGGGCGCCGGTGACCGGCTTGATGGTGGCACTCATGCGGACTTCTCCTGGCTGCCGTGCTCGGCCACGAGCTCGCGGGCCCGGTCGAGATCGGCGGGGGACTTCAGGGCCAGCGTCGCGACGCCCTTGACGTTCCGCTTGACCAGATTGGTGAGGGTACCGGCGGGCGACAGCTCGATCACGGCGGTCGCGCCCAGCTGCTGCAGGGTCTCCATGCACAGGTCCCAGCGGACCGGGTTGGACACCTGCGCGACCAGACGGGCCAGCACCTCGGCGCCGTCGCCGACCACCTCGCCGTCCCTGTTGGACACGTACGCCACCGTCGGGTCGGCCACGGTCAGCGTCGGCGCCAGCTTCTCCAGCCGGGCCACGCCCGGGGCCATGTGCTCGGTGTGGAACGCGCCCGCGACCTTCAGCGGGATCAGCCGCGCGCCGGCCGGCGGGTCCGCCTTCAGCGCGGCCAGCTGCTCCAGCGTGCCGGCCGCGACGATCTGCCCGCCGCCGTTGTTGTTCGCCGGGGTGACCCCGTGCGCGGCGAGCTTCTCGGCGACCGCCTCGGGGTCGCCGCCGAGCACCGCCGTCATGCCGGTCGCGGTGGCCGCGGCGGCCTCCGCCATGCCGAGGCTGCGCTCGCGGACGAAGGCCAGCGCGTCCTGCTCGGACAGCACTCCGGCCAGCGCGGCGGAGGTGATCTCGCCCACGCTGTGGCCGGCCAGCGCGCCGACGGACGCCGAAACGCCCTGCGGCAGCAGCGCCTGAGCGGTCACCAGGCCGGCGGCCACCAGCAGCGGCTGGGCCACCGCGGTGTCCTTGATCTCCTCCTCGGAGGCCTCGGTTCCGGCGTGCACCAGGTCGAGACCGGCCACCTCCGACCACTGGCGCAGCCGGTCGGCGACGCCGTCCAGTTCGAGCCAGGGGTTGAGGAAGCCGGGAGTCTGGGCACCCTGTCCAGGGGCGACGATAACGAGCACGGTTCAACCCTCTCTCGCCGGACGCCGTGGGGCGGGTAGGCGACGATGACGAAGAAAAGCACGTCGGATTGTGGATTCCCTACAGTTCGATCAGCCCTGATCAGGCCCGGAACCGAGACGCCCCAGGGCAAGGGCGATGCGCAGGGTGAACGCCGAACGCACGTCCGACGGAGCATAGCCGGTGACATCAGTCACACGACGCAGCCGGTAGCGGACGGTGTTCGGGTGGACGAAGAGCATCCGGGCGGCCCCCTCCAGGGAGGACGCCTGTTCCAGATAGACACTCAGCGTCTCCAGGAGTGCCGAACCGGCCTCCTCCAGAGGTGTGTAGATCTCCTCCACCAGCTGACGGCGCGCCACCTCGTCGCCCGCCAGGGCGCGTTCCGGCAGCAGGTCGTCGGCCAGCACCGGGCGCGGCGCGTCCGGCCACGCCGCGCACGCCTTCAGGCCCTGCGCGGCGGCGTGCGCCGAGCGGGTCGCCGACAGCAGGTCGCCGACCGTCGGGCCGACCACCACCGGGCCCGGCGCGAACTGGCCGATCAGCGCCCGCGCGGCGTGCACCGGCTCCTTGTCGCCGCCGACCACCACCACCAGGCGGCGGCCCAGCACCCCGGTCAGCACGTGCAGCTTGGCGTACCGGGCGGCGCGCCGGATGGCCTCGACCACCAGCTCGCTGTCGCCGTCCGGGGCGCTGCCCATCACCACCCGCACCTGGCTCGGCTGGCCCCAGCCCAGCGCCGCCGCCCGGGACAGCACGCCCTCGTCGGCGTCCCCGGACAGCAGCGAGTTCACCACCAGCGCCTCCAGCCGGGCGTCCCACGCGCCGCGCGCCTCCGCGGCCTGCGCGTACACCTGGGCGGTGGCGAAGGCGATCTCCCGGGCGTAGACCAGCACCGACTCGCGCATGCCCGCCTCGTCGCCGGGCGCGGCCACCTCCTCGATGGCCTCCTCCATCACCTCGATCGTGGTGCGGATCAGCTCCACCGTCTGCCGCAGCGTGATCGCCCGGGTCAACTCCCGGGGCGCGGTGCCGAACACGTCGGTGGAGATCGCCTGCGGCGCCTCCGGATGCCGGTACCACTCGGTGAACGCCGCGATGCCCGCCTGCGCGACCAGGCCGATCCACGACCGGTGCTCCGGCGGCATCCGCCGGTACCAGGCCAGTTGATCGTCCATCCGGGCGATCGCCGCGGACGCCAGCTTGCCCGCCGACTTCTCCAGCCGCTTCAGCGTCGCCGCCCGCAACTCGGCCCGGTCCGCCGCGAGCCGGCGCTCCTCGGCGGTCATCCGGCCGCGGCCGGGCACCGCGGCGGCACGGGCCGGCTGCGCCGGACGTCTGGCGGACCTCTTCTCCGGGCCCCGGTCGGCGGGCCGCTCCGCGGCGGGGGGCTCGCCGGACGTCCGGTCGGATGCTTTGTCGGGTTTCGCTGAAGCGGATGGCACGGCACTAGCCTGCCTCACGTGGACGGGTGCTCGTGCACACCCCGCGCCGAGAAGACCGGTGGCACCGGTCACACCGGCTACCGTGGTGCCCGTGAGCGTGGATTCCTCGGCCCGGGACGGGCACCCCTTCGAAACCTCCGAACCCGCCTCCGCGGCCGGACGGAAGGACCGCGGACGCGCCGATCTGCGCCGCACCGGCGAGCGCTACCTGTCGGAACCCGCCGAAGGCGTCACCACCAGGCACGCGTTCTCCTTCGCCGGCCACTACGACCCGAAGAACACCTCGTTCGGCGCACTGCTCGCCTGCAACGAGGAGACCCTCGCCCCCGGCTCCGGGTACGACGCCCACCGGCACACCGACACCGAGATCGTCACCTGGGTGGTCGACGGAGCACTCGCCCACCGCGACGACGCGGGCCACGCGAGCGTGGTCCGGCCCGGCATGGTCCAGGTCCAGTCCGCGGGGGCGGGCATCACCCACACCGAACGCAACCTCGGCGGGGCGACGGAGCCGGTGACGTTCCTCCAGATGTGGCTCCAGCCCGACCGGTTCGGCGTCGAGCCGGGCTTCGGCATCCGTTCCGTCCCGGCCGCGGACGGACTGACCCTGCTGGCCTCGGGACGCCCCTCGGACGACGCGCTGCGACTTCGGCGCGCCGACGCGGCCCTCTGGCTGGTCCGGGCCGGCGCGTGGGCGGCGCTGCCCGAACTCCCCGCCGCCCCCTACCGCTACGTGCACGTCGTCGCGGGCTCGGTCGGCTATCGGACCGTCCCCGGCCCGCAGGGCGGCGGGCGCTCGGCGGGCGCCGGCGACGCGATCCGGATCACGGGAGACGCGTTCGCGGACCCGACGGCGGGCGAGAGCGGCGTCGAGCTGCTGCTGTGGGAGATGCACTCGCCGTTGCAGTTCGGCTGAGCGCCCGCCCGCCTAGATCTCGGCGAGGACCGCGTCGCTGAGCTGCGGCCACACCTCCGCCGCCCACGGCCCGAAGTCGCGGTCGGTGAGGGCGAGGCAGGCGAGGTCCGCGGTGGGGTCGACCCAGAGGAAGGTGCCGGACTGGCCGAAGTGGCCGAAGGTGGCGGGGGAGTTGGCGGTGCCGGTCCAGTGCGGGGTCTTGTGGTCGCGGATCTCGAAGCCGAGGCCCCAGTCGTTGGGGCGGCGGTGGCCGAAGCCGGGCAGGACGCCGTTGGTGCCGGGGAAGGCGACCTCGCGGGTCGCGGTGTGCAGGGTGGCCGGGTCGAGCAGCTTGGGGGACTGGAGTTCGACTGCGAAGCGGGCGAGGTCGGCGGCGGTGGAGAGGCCGCCCGCGCCGGCGGGCGCGCGGTGGGCGGTGTTGATCAGGGTGGCGTGCATGCCGAGCGGCTGGAAGACGGCCTCGGCGGCGTACTGGGCGAACGGGATGCCGGAGGCGTGCTCCAGGGTGGCGGCGAGGACGTCGAAGCCGGCGTTGGAGTAGAGGCGGCGGTTGCCGGGGGCGGCCATCACGCGGTGCTCGTCGAAGGCCAGGCCGGAGGTGTGGGCCAGCAGATGGCGGACGGTGGAGCCGTCGGGGCCGGCCGGGTCGTCGAGCTCGAAGACGCCTTCCTCGACGGCGATCAGCACCGCGTAGGCGGTGAGCAGCTTGGTGACGGAGGCCAGCGGGAACAGGTGGTCCTGCGGTCCGTGCGCGCCGAGCAGGGCGCCGTCGCTTCCGCGTACGACCGCCGCCGCTGCGTTCGGTACCGGCCAGTCCTCGATCGTGCGCAAGCTCTGCATGGGCGGAACTCTAAACGACGGGTGGGGAGATCCGTTGTGCCAGGCTTGCTTGGAGTGCACTCCAACTGAGTAGCGTCGGAGTCGTCGTCGCCGAGACCGGGGGTCGAGTTCCAGATGGCAGCGTCGGAGCAGTGGAGTGATCGGCTGTCGGGGTGCGAGCGGGCGTTCGGCGCGCCGAGCGCGGCGCCCGACCGGACGCCACGGCACGGGATCAGCGAGGTGTCCGCGGCCAGCGGACTGTCGGCGCACACGCTGCGCTGGTACGAGCGGATCGGTCTGCTGGACCCGGTGGACCGCTCGCACGCGGGCCAGCGCCGGTACAGCGACGCGGACCTGGCCCGGCTGGCGTTCCTGACCAAGCTCCGGCTGACCGGGATGCCGGTGGCGGACATGGTCCGGTACGTCGAGCTGGTGCGGGACGGGGACGCCACCCGGGCGGAGCGCCGGCAGTTGCTGGTGGACCACCGGGCGGAGGTCCGGCAGCGGCTCGCGGACCTGCACGCCACGCTCGCCGTGATCGATCGGAAGATCGACCTCTACGGCGAGCCGCCCGCGGCCGGCCCGGACGGCGACGACACGACGGAGACCGCGGGGCATCGCCCGATCGAGGACAGGAAGAGCGCATGAGCAGCATCGAGACCACCCGGCTCGGCAGCAACGGCCCCGTCGTGGGCGTGCAGGGCCTGGGATGCATGGGGATGAGCGAGTTCTACGGGCCGACCGACACCGAGGAGGCGCTGGCCACCCTCGGCCGGGCGCTGGAGCTCGGGGTGACCCTGTTCGACACCGCCGACGTCTACGGTTCGGGCGCCAACGAGGAACTGATCGGCCCGTTCGTCCGGGCGCACCGCGACCAGGTGGTGCTGGCCACCAAGTTCGCCATCGAGCGGCGCGCCGACGACCCGGGCTACCGGGGCGTCAACAACGACCCGGCGTACATCCGGCAGGCCGTGGACGCCTCGCTGCGCCGGCTCGGCGTGGACGAGATCGACCTGTACTACATGCACCGGCGCGACCCCGGGGTGCCGCTGGCCGAGTCGGTCGGGGCGATGGCCGAGCTGGTCGCGGCCGGCAAGGTGAAGCACCTGGGCCTGTCCGAGGTGACCGGTCCGGAGCTGCGCGAGGCGTACGCGGTGCACCCGATCGCGGCGCTGCAGTCCGAGTGGTCGCTGTTCGCCCGGAGCCTGGAGCGCACCGCAGTGCCCGCGGCGGCCGAGCTGGGCGTGGCGCTGGTGCCGTACTCGCCGCTCGGCCGGGGCTTCTTGACCGGGGCGTTCGCCGACGCCGCGCAGCTGGGTTCGGACGACTTCCGGCGTTACCTGCCGCAGTTCACCGGCGAGAACGCGGCCGGGAACGCGGAGCTGGTCGCGCCGATCCGGAAGATCGCCGCCGAGCGCGGGGTGACGGCCGCCCAGGTCGCGCTGGCCTGGGTGCAGCAGCGGGCCGAGGTGCACGGCCTGACGGTGGTGCCGATCCC
>NZ_BMRI01000001.1:320273-349410 GCF_014648555.1 Kitasatospora griseola | reverse complement strand
GGGCACCCGCAAGCGCAGCCGGCTGGAGGAGAACGCCGCGGCCGCCGCGCTGAAGCTGACGGCGGAGGAGCTGGCCGAGCTGGACCTGATCGGCGGCCGGGTGCAGGGCACCCGCTACGCGGACATGAGCAACACCTCGGACGCCCGCGAGATCTGACGAGTCGTCAGTTTCCGAAGGTCACCGAGCGGCTGACGTCGCTGTAGTGGCCGAGGGCGATCGCGGCGAAGTTGTGCCGGCTGGCGGTGCCCTCGGCCAGGTAGCCGTTGTGGCCGCTGGCGCCCGATGAGGAGACGGCCGTCGCGCCGAACGCCTGGGTGGTCGGGTCGGCGCCGTGGCCGAGGCCGCCGACCTCCAGGTACGGCACGTTGCCGATCCAGTCGCCGGGGTTGCGGGCCGCCCAGACCTGGACGCCGATGCCGAGTTCGGCGGCCGACTCGACGCCCATCCCGGGGCTGCCGAACGCCACCAGGTCGGTGGGCTGCGCGCCGTGCACGGACGGCGCGGCGGCGCCGCACACCACCGAGCCGTAGGAGTGGCAGAGCAGCGCGGGCGGCGCCTCCGGCCGGCTGGTCTGCCGCAGGCCGGCGAGCAGCCGCTCCAGGCGCGGCGCGGCGGCCTCGGCGAGCCGGGAGGTGGCGGCGTCCGGGCCGAGGCCCTGCGGGGTGACGTAGCCGGTCCAGGCGACCACCGCGGTGCGGGTGCCGGGGGCCTGGGCGCGCTCCTCGGCGTACAGGGCGCGGCCCATGCCGGCGGGGGAGCGGAGCGGTTCGACGGCCTGGTCGAAGTGGCCGAGGTCGGCGTCCGAGCCGGGCACCAGGACGGCGACCCGCTGGGCGCTCGCCAGGTCGCCGTAGACCTCGGTGACCAGGCCACGGCCGCGCGGGTCGAAGGCCAGGATCTGCCGGCCGGGGGCGAGCAGCGCCTCGGAGTCGTTGGCGCGGGAGACGGCCAGCGCGCGGGCGGCCGGGTCCAGGGTGCGGTCCTCGGCACGCTGCCGGGCCCGGTCGCGTTCGGCGGCGACCGCCTCCCGGTTGGCCCGGTACCGGACGGCCGGCGGCGCGCCGTCCAAGTTGCCGACCACCAGCGGGTATTCGAGGATCAGCCGGTCGAGGTCGGCCTTCGTCAGCGAGGCGAAGAAGGCGGCCACGGCGGCCGGGTCGGCGGTCGCCGGGTCCGGCAGGGCGCGGCCGAAGGTGCCGTCGGCGACCCAGGCGGCGCTGCCTGCGGGCGGGGTGGTGATGGCCAGCTGCTCACTGGACGCGGTGGCCTGGGCGACCGCGGCCCCGGCGTCCACCAGCGCCGCGCAGCCCGCGAACACGCCGATCAGGATCCGCTTGACCCGCCTGCGGTGCATGGCGTCCACTCCCTCGGGCCGGGACATCGCAGCGGGACGGGCCCGATGGTGCTACGACTGCCAACTACTAGTCAGCCAGACTAGAGGGCGGCAGACGCGCCGGGCAGGGAGCAAACAGTGTTCCGCGTCACATTCCCCCGGACGCTACCCCTCGTACCCCTCCCGGACGCGTTTCGGGGCGATCGAGCGCCACGCCTCGGTGAGCAGCTCGCGCAGCTCCTCCGGCTCCACCCGGGCGAGTTGCACCCGCACCCAGCCGAACCGGCCGGTGTACGGGGCCACCGAGTACACCTCGGGCGCGGCGGCGATCAGTTCGGCCTGCTCGGAGACCGTGGCCTTCACCGAGACCTGCCCGGACTCCGGGTGGCCCATCGCGAAGATCTTCCGGCCCACCCGGAACGTCTCCTGCTCCCAGGTGGTCTCCCGGTGCGCCTGCGGCAGCCGCAGCGCCAGCGCGATCAGTTCGTCGAAGGTCGCCATGGCCGCCAGGGTAGGGCCCCGCACCGACAGGGAGCGGGTGATGACGCGTCGACGGATTGACGTGGCGTCAGACCGCGCCGAACGCGTACACCGCGAACAGCGCCGCGCCCGCCGTGGCCGCCGCCCGCCAGGCGCGGGACCGCCACGGGCCGTCGAAGCGCCGGGCCCAGCGGCCGATCAGCGCCAGCACCACCGCGAACACCGGCAGCCAGGCCAGCCGGGCGAGCGCCCACAGGCCGGAGTCCGGGGCGGTGGTCAGACCGGGCACCGCGCCCAGGTGCGAGCCGGCCAGCGCGGTCAGGAACATCGCGGTCTGGTGCCAGCAGAAGATCGTCATCGCGCCCAGGTTGACCACCACCACCGGCAGCCACAGCAGCGGCCGACGCAGCGCCCGGCCCAGCCGGTCCTTCAGCAGCATCGCCGCGCCGCCCTGCACCGAGGCCAGCGCCAGCACCAGCAGGGACGGCGGGTGCGAGTTGGTGCGGGCCGCGCCCGGCACGCCCACCATGCTCGCCGGGTAGTGGAACACCAGCAGCAGCACCGCGAACAGCGCCGCCCCGCCGAGCGCCGTCAGCCACGCCCCGGCCCGGGAGATCCGGCCGTGCGCCCAGTCCACGCCCAACTGGTAGGCGAACAGCCAGCCCGGCAGCAGGTTCAGCAGGCTCAACCACCCCGGCATCGACGCGCCCCACGGCCCGTACCGCAGCAGGTCCACCGCCGCGACGGCCGCCAGCAGCGCCGCCGAGGCCCAACCCCGGCTCCAGGCACCGAACCTGACGCACAGCGGGGTGAGCGCCGTCAGCACCAGGTACATCGCGATGTACCAGAGCGGCTGCACCATCAGCACCGCCCCCGTCCGCACCGTGTCCGCCGGCACCCCCAGCCCGCGCAGCACCGGGATCAGCGCCGCCCACACCGCGGCCACCCCCAGCACCGGCCGGGCCAGCCGCAGCACCCGGCCGCGCAGCCACTCCCCGGCGCCCACCCCGCGCTCGGCCGACCGCCGCAGCGACAGCGCCGACGCCCGGCCGCCGACCAGGAAGAACACCCCCAGCATCTGCAGCACCCAGCTCAGCGGCGCCATGAACGACAGCGCCGCCAGCGGGCTCGCGTTGTGCAGCACGTCGTCGGAGACGGTGAACCCGCCGAGCAGCCAGTGGCCCAGCGGCACCGAGAGCAGGGCGACGGCGCGCAGGCCGTCCAGCGCGCGGTCACGGGTGGCGGGGGTCTTGGCATCGACGGTCGCCGCGGCGCGACGAACGGAAACAGGCAGCATCGGACGTCTCCTCGACAGATCGTCAGGCGGTGGTGGGGGAGCCGGTCGCGGCGAGGGCGGCGAACGCCGCCAGCGAGGCCGAACCGGGGGCGAAGTAGTCGCTGTGGCCGTGCGAACCCGTCGACGGCAGCAGCCGGGCGCCGAAGCCGGGGGACGTCGGGTCGGCGCCGTGCCCGAACCCGAGGAACGAGACGTTCGGGACGTTCGAGATCCAGTCCTCCGGGTTGCGGGCCACCGCCCACACCGGCACCCGCACCTCGTCCGCCCGATCCAGGCCCAGGCCCGGCGAGGCGAGCACCACCAGCCCCGCGACCTGCGCCGGATCCGGCGCGGACCGTCCGCACACCACGGAGCCGTAGCTGTGGCAGAACAGCGTCACCGGCCCGGTCACCGGGGCCAGCCCCGCCACCAGCCGCCCCAGCCGTGACGCCCCCGCCCGGGCGAGCTCCTCCCGGGCCGCGTCCATCCCCACCCCGACCGGCGTGGTGTACCCCACCCACGCCACCACGGCGACCTTCTCGCCGCTCGCGGCACGCAGCGCCTTCGCCATCACGGCGAGCCGGTCGGCGGTTTTGAGGTCGACGTCCGAGCCGGGCACCAGGACGGCGGTGCGGGTGTCGTGCGCCAGGTCGCCGAAGACCTCGGCGAGTTGGCCGCGGCCGCGGGGATCGAACGCCAGGAGCCGGCGGCCGGCCAGCTCGCGGCAGCGGGCGGCGTGCTGCGCGGCCAGTTCGCGCTCTTCCGCGGTCAGCGCCGGGTTGTCGGCGCGGGACTGCTCACGGGCGCCCTCCTGGGCGACGGCGAGCGAGTTCGCCAGGTAGCGGAGATCGATCGGCGCGCCGTCCAGGTTCCCGACCACCTGGGGGTGCCGGAACGCGAGCTGCCGCTGCTGCTCGGGCGTCAACCCCGAGAAGAACGCCGCCACTTCCGCCGGCGAGGCCTTCGCCGGATCCGGCAGCCGCACCCCCAGCCCGCCGTCCGCCACCCACTCCGCGGACCCCGGCGGCGGCCCCGTCAGCGGCGTCTGCGCGTCCGCCGACGCCCACGACCCCACCCCCAGCACCGCCGCCAGCACCAACCCCGCAACAGCCGTCTTCCGACGCAGACGCGACAGCACCGCTTCCTCCTCCCGTTCGGCAACAGGGAGGAAGGTAGGAAGGGGGTGACCGAGGGGGCGTCAACCTGCGGAGCCAAGCGGGGAGTCATACCGGGGTGGGAGCGGGACCAGCGGGAGCGCTGGTTTCGCGAGCCCCTATCCGCCGGGCTGGACCAGGCCGCTCTCGTAGGCCAGGACGACTGCCTGGGCGCGGTCGCGGAGGTCGAGCTTGGCGAGGATGCGGCCGATGTGGGTCTTGACGGTCTGTTCGGCGAGGACCAGGTGGGCGGCGATCTCCTGGTTGGAGAGGCCGCGGGCGATGAGTTCGAGGACTTCGGTCTCGCGCGGGGTGAGGCCGTTGAGGCGGAGCCGGGGGTCGCGGCGGGGGGTGGGGCGGTTCCGGGCGAAGTCGGCGATCAGGCGGCGGGTGACGGACGGGGCGAGGAGTGCGTCGCCAGCGGCGACCACCCGGACGGCGGTGATGAGGTCGGCCGGCGGGGCGTCCTTGAGCAGGAAGCCGGAGGCACCGGCGCGGAGGGCCTCGTAGACGTAGTCGTCGACGTCGAAGGTGGTGAGCATCAGGACGCGCGGGCGGTGGACGGTGCCGGGCGGGGGGTCGAGGAGGCGGCGGGCGGCTTCGAGGCCGTCCATCTCGGGCATCCGGACGTCCATCAGGACCACATCGGGGTGGGTGTGCCCGCTGACCTCCAGCGCCTGGCGGCCGTTCGCGGCGTCGCCGACCACGTCGATGTCGGCCTGCGCGTTGAGCAGGGCGGCGAAGCCGGCCCGGACCATCGCCTGGTCGTCGACGATGAGGACGCGGATGGTCATGCGGTGTTCTCCCCTGGGGCGGCGTCAACCGCCGTGGCGGGGCGGTCGATCGGCAGGACGGCGGCGACCCGGTAGCCGCCGTCGGCGGTCGGGCCGGTGTCCAGGGTGCCAGCCAGCAGCCGGACGCGCTCGCGCATTCCGGTCAGACCGTGCCCGGTGGAGGCGGACGTCTCGACGGCGGGGGCCCTGCCGGGCGCCGGGTCGTTCTCGACGTCCACGGTGAGCGCGCCGTCGGCCGCCGCGACCCGGACCCGGGCGGTGGCGCCGGGCGCGTGCCGGACGACGTTGGCCAGCGCCTCCTGGACGATCCGGTACGCGGACAGGCCGACGGCCTCGGGGACGGGGTCGAGCTCCCGGACGTCGTCGGCGAGGTCGAGCTCGGCGCGGACGCCGGCCTGGGCCACGGTGGCGAGCAGGCCCGGCAGGTCGGCGAGGCCGGGCTGCGGGGCCTTGTCGGCCTCGGTCTCGGCGGCCCGGAGCACCCCGAGCAGGCGGCGCATCTCGGTGAGCGAACCGCGGGCGGCGGTGGCGATCTGCCCGAACTCGGCGACGGCGGGCTCGGGCAGGCCCTCGATCCGGTACGGGGCGCTGTCGGCCTGGACGGCGATCACCGACATGTGGTGGGCGACCACGTCGTGCAGCTCGCGGGCGATCCGGGCGCGCTCCTCCAGCAGGGTGCGCCGGGCGCGTTCGGTCTCGGAGATCTGCTCCTGGGCGGCGAGCAGCCGTCGTGCCTCGCCGCGGCCGCGCAGGCTCCAGCCGAGCAGCAGGATCACCCCGGAGAGCGCGGTGACCACCACCGAGGTGCCGTCGAAGTAGTCGGCGAAGACGGACCAGCTGAGGCTGTTGCCGACGAAGGTGACCGCCCAGACGGCGAGCAGGGTCCGTCCGCGTTCCCGGATCGCCAGGAACACCATCAGGAACAGGTAGCTCAGCAGGGTGGTGACCGGCCACGGCCAGGCCTGGGTGGCGGCCTCGCCGTGGGTGACGATCGCGCCGACCAGCACCGACGGCGCCACCAGCTGCCAGGCGGTCAGCGGTCGGACCAGCGCCAGTGCCAGCGCCCCGGCCTGGACGGTGGCCAGTGCGGCGGCGAGGCCCCCGTTCACCCCGTAGAACCTGGTCAGCGCGACGATGCCGGTGGGCAGCAGCGCACCGATCATGGCCAGCACCACCACGAAGGGCAGCGCCCGGACCCATGCTCTTTGGGCGCCGGCCAGCGGCGGCCGGTTGCTCGGGACGGGCTCGACGAGGGCGCTGAGGAAGGTCTTCCAGGTGGTCACCGGCCCGAGAGTAGGCCGAGGTGGGGCCGGTGTCCTCATACTCCGGTCGGGCGCGGCCCTGATACCGCAGTACTACCGGGGCCCGGGGTCAGCGCCAGGAGCCGGCCAGCGCCGGTCCGAGCTGGTCGAAGTGGCGCTCGATCAGGGACAGCATGCCGTCCATGCAATGGCCGTGCTGGTCGGGCGCGGCGGCGTACGACAGGTGGGAGAGCCGCACCACGGTGCCGAACACGGCGGCGAGCAGCCGGGGGCGCAGGTCGACCGCCGGGTCGAGGCCCTCGCGGTCGGCGAGGACCCGGGCCACCTCGACCTCCTGGTGCAGGGTGTGCCGCAGGTGGGCGGCGAGCAGGGTGGGGGTGGACTCGATCAGTTCGAAGAGTTCCAGCGCGCCCGTGACGGTGCCGCGTTCGGCGACCCGGCCCTGGTCGAGCGAGTGCCACACCTGCCGGACCGCGCCGCGCATCGCCTCCAGCGGGCTCTCCGCGGCGGGCCGGCCGCGCAGCAGCTCCAGGAAGGTCTCCTCGGCGTCGGCCAGCACCGCCAGGGCGACCTCCTCCTTGTTGGCGAAGTACCGGAAGAAGGTGCGCTGGGAGACCTCCACCGAGGCCGCGATCTCGTCGACCGTGGTCTTCGCGTAGCCCTGCTGCAGGAACAGCCGGTGGGCCGCGTCGACCAGCGCGTCGCGGGTCTTCTGCTTCTTGCGTTCGCGCAGGCCAGCGGAGTGCGGGTGGACGGCGGAGACGGGGGTGGCCATGGTTCAACGATAGCGGTCTGCCACTTGTCATCAAGTGACACGAGTCACCGCTTGTCGATTGTCAGCGACTGACATAATGGCTGAGCCGCTCTCTCGTCACACCATACGAACGGGGATGTCCCGAGCCATGAGCCAGTCCGTCGTCATCGACAAGGAAGCGGCCCCGGCCGCCGGAGGGAAGCTGCGGGGACACCCCTGGCTGACCCTGCTCACCGTCGCCGTCGGCGTCATGATGGTCGCCCTCGACGGCACCGTCGTCGCCATCGCCAACCCGGCGATCCAGACCGACCTGAAGGCCAGCCCCGCCGACATCCAGTGGGTCACCTCCGGCTACCTGCTGGCCCTGGCGGTCTTCCTGATCACCGCCGGCAAGATCGGCGACCGGTTCGGCCACAAGTCCACCTTCCTGGTCGGCGCGGTCGGCTTCGCCGCCACCTCCGCCGCGATCGGCTTCGCCGGCTCGATCCAGCAGGTGATCTTCTTCCGCGTCCTGCAGGGCCTGTTCGGCGCGCTGCTCCAGCCCGCCGCGCTCGGCCTGCTGCGCGGGGCCTTCCCCGCCGAGAAGCTCAACATGGCGATCGGCATCTGGGGCGGCGTCATCGGCGCCTCCACCGCGGCCGGCCCGATCGTCGGCGGCCTGCTGGTCGAGCACGTCAACTGGGAGTCGGTCTTCTACATCAACGTCCCGGTCGGCGTCGTCGCGGTGCTCCTGGGCGTGCTGATCCTCAAGGACGTGCGCTCCGAGAAGGCCGCCAAGTCCTTCGACATCCCCGGCATCGTGCTGCTCTCCGGCGCGATGTTCATGCTGGTCTGGGGCATCATCAAGGCCCCCACCTGGGGCTGGGGCGACCCCGCCACGCTGCTCTTCCTCGGCGGCGCGGTGCTCGCCCTGGTGGCGTTCGCGGTCTGGCAGAACTTCGCCAAGGAACCGCTCGTCCCGCTCGCCCTGTTTCGCTCGGTCCCGCTGTCGGCCGGCACCCTGCTGATGGTGCTGATGGCGTTCGCGTTCTTCGGCGGCATCTTCTTCGTGACCTTCTACCTGCAGAACGTCCACGGGATGGCCCCGGTCGACGCCGGCGTCCACCTGCTGCCGATGACCGGCATGATGATCGTCGGCGCCCCGGTGGCCGGCTTCCTGATCGGGAAGGTCGGCCCGCGCATCCCGATCGTCGGCGGCATGCTGCTCACCACCGGCGCGATGCTCGGCATGTCCACCCTGGACATCCACTCCGGCAACGGCGTCATGTCGCTCTGGTTCCTGCTGATGGGCCTCGGCCTCAGCCCCGTCATGGTCGGCGCCACCGAGGTCATCGTCGGCAACGCCCCGCTGGAGCTGGCCGGCGTGGCCGGCGGCCTCCAGCAGGCCGCGATGCAGGTCGGCGGCAGCCTCGGCACCGCCGTGCTCGGCGCGGTGATGGCCTCCAAGGTCACCAGCGCGCTGCCCGGCAAGTGGGCCGCCACCGGTGTGCCGTTCCCGGACGGCGAGCAGGGCGAGCAGCTCAAGCAGGCCGCGCAGCTCGGCATCGCCCCGCCGCTGCCGGAGGGCACCCCCCAGCAGGTCGTCACCGGCATCGCGGACGCCGTCCACTCCTCCTTCGTCAGCGGCATGGGCGTGGCCTTCACCGTCGCCTCCGTCGTCGCCCTCGCGGCAGCGGGCCTCGGCCTGCTCACCAAGCGCGGCGCGAACGAGGCCGGTCCGGCAGTCCACATCTGACGTGCGGTCGCCCGCGCCCCGTCAGGGGCGCGGGGAACTGCGCGAGCAACCACGCGCGAACGCAAAGATCCGCCCGAGAACGGAACTCCCGTCCTCGGGCGGATCTTTGTGGTGGAGCAGGTGGAGCGGCTAGCGCTTAGGCGTCGCCGCCCGCGGCACCCGGCTCGGCCGCGGCCACGTCGAGCAGCTGGTAGCGGTCGATCGCGGACTTGAGGACCGAGCGGTCGATCTTGCCCTGCTTGGCCAGCTCGGTGAGGGTGGCCAGGACGATCGACTGGGCGTCGATGTGGAAGAAGCGCCGGGCCGCGCCGCGGGTGTCGGCGAAGCCGAAGCCGTCGGCGCCCAGGGACTGGTACTGGCCGGGGATCCAGCGGGCGATCTGGTCCGGGACGGCGCGCATCCAGTCGGAGACGGCCACGAACGGACCCTCGGCCCCGGAGAGCTTGGAGGTCACGTACGGGACGCGCTGCGGCTCCTCCGGGTGGAGGAGGTTGAACTCCTCCGCCTCGACGGCGTCGCGGCGCAGCTCGTTCCAGGAGGTGGCCGACCAGACGTCCGCCTTGACGTTCCACTCCTCGGCGAGGATGCGCTGCGCCTCCAGCGCCCACGGCACCGCCACGCCGGAGGCGAGCAGCTGGGCGGGGATCTGGCCGGCGGCGCCCTCGGAGAGCTTGTAGATGCCCTTGAGGATGCCGTCGACGTCGACGCCCTCCGGCTCGGCCGGCATCTTGATGGGCTCGTTGTAGACGGTCATGTAGTAGAAGACGTCCTCGCCGTGCGGGTGCTCGGCGGAGGAGCCGTACATGCGGCGCAGACCGTCCTGGACGATGTGGGCGATCTCGTACCCGTAGGCCGGGTCGTAGGCGACCACACCGGGGTTGGTGGAGGCCAGCAGCTGCGAGTGGCCGTCGGCGTGCTGCAGGCCCTCGCCGGTCAGCGTGGTGCGGCCGGCGGTGGCGCCGATCACGAAGCCGCGGGCCAGCTGGTCGGCCATCTGCCAGAACTGGTCGCCGGTGCGCTGGAACCCGAACATCGAGTAGAAGACGTAGACCGGGATCAGCGGTTCGCCGTGCGTCGCGTAGGACGAGCCGGCGGCGATCAGCGAGGCGGTGCAGCCGGCCTCGGAGATGCCGTCGTGCAGCATCTGGCCGGACGGGGACTCCTTGTACGCCAGCAGCAGCTCGCGGTCGACCGACTCGTAGGTCTGGCCGAGCGGGTTGTAGATCTTGGCGGACGGGAAGAGCGAGTCCATGCCGAAGGTGCGGTACTCGTCCGGCGCGATCGGCACGAAGCGGTTGCCGATGCCCTTGTCCCGCATCAGGTCCTTGAGCACCCGGACGAACGCCATGGTGGTGGCGATGGTCTGGTTGCCGGAGCCCTTCTTGACCGCCTTGTACGCGTCGTCGCCCGGGAGTTCGAGCTTGCGCGGGCGGACCTTGCGGGTGGGCACGTAGCCGCCGAGCTCCTCGCGGCGGTCGTGCATGTACTGGATCTCTTCCGAGTTGCGGCCCGGGTGGTAGTAGGGCGGGTAGCCCTCGTCGAGCTGCTTGTCGGTGATCGGCAGGTGCAGCCGGTCGCGGAAGCGCTTCAGGTCCTCGACCGTCAGCTTCTTCATCTGGTGGGTGGCGTTGCGGCCCTCGAAGTTGGGGCCCAGCGTCCAGCCCTTGACGGTCTGCGCCAGGATGACGGTCGGCTGGCCCTTGTGCTCGCGGGCGGCCTTGAACGCGGCGTAGACCTTGCGGTGGTCGTGGCCGCCGCGGCCCAGGTGCTGGATCTGGTGGTCCGTCATGTTCTCGACCATGGCGCGCAGGCGCAGGTCGCCGCCGAAGAAGTGCTCGCGGATGTACGCGCCGGACTCGGTGGCGTAGGTCTGGAACTGGCCGTCCGGGGTGGTGTTCAGCTTGTTGACCAGGACGCCGTCGCGGTCCTGGGCCAGCAGCGGGTCCCAGGTGCGGTCCCAGACCAGCTTGATGACGTTCCAGCCGGCGCCGCGGAACTGCGACTCCAGCTCCTGGATGATCTTGCCGTTGCCGCGGACCGGGCCGTCCAGGCGCTGCAGGTTGCAGTTGACCACGAAGGTCAGGTTGTCCAGGCCCTCGCGGGCGGCCAGGGACAGCTGGCCGAGCGACTCGGGCTCGTCCATCTCGCCGTCGCCGAGGAAGGCGTACACCTGCGAGTCGGAGGTGTCCTTGATGCCGCGGTGCTCCAGGTAGCGGTTCATCCGGGCCTGGTAGATCGCGCCGAGCGGGCCGAGGCCCATCGAGACGGTCGGGAACTCCCAGAAGTCCGGCATCAGCCGCGGGTGCGGGTAGCTGGAGAGGCCGTACGGCGCCTTGGACTTCTCCTGGCGGAACGCGTCGAGCTGCTGCTCGGTCAGTCGGTCCAGCAGGAAGGCGCGGGCGTAGATGCCCGGCGAGGCGTGACCCTGGAAGAACACCTGGTCGCCGGACTCGCCGTCGGCGTCCTTGCCGCGGAAGAAGTAGTTGAAGCCCACGTCGTACAGCGACGCGGAGGAGGCGAAGGTGGCGATGTGGCCGCCGACGCCGATTCCCGGGCGCTGGGCGCGGGAGACCATGACGGCCGCGTTCCAGCGCGTCGCGTTGAGGATCTTGCGCTCGATCTCCTCGTTGCCGGGGAAGAACGGCTCGTCCTTGGTGGCGATGGTGTTGACGTAGTCCGTGCTGCGCATCTCGGGCACGGCGACACGCTTTTCACGGGCGCGCTCGATCAGCCGCAGCATCAGGTAGCGGGCACGCTCGCGCCCACGCTCGTCGATGGCAGCGTCAAGCGACTCCAGCCACTCCGCGGTCTCCTCGGGATCGAAGTCCGGGACCTGGCTCGGGAGGCCGCCAATGATGATCGGGTTGCGATCGGATCCGGAAGCCACGCTGTTCCTTCACTGTCGGTCGAAACTGAGTTGTCGCGCCGCCTCCATCGTGCTACCGCGTTCGGAGATCCGTCATCTCTACCGATCGGTAACCGTTCCGCCGGTTGGGCGGTACGGTCAGGAGGTGGTCCGACCTGGGACCCCGGTCGGTGGATGGCCGCCGGTCGGGGTGAGGGCCAACAGAAGACTTTACGCCCGCACACGGGGCTGGCCCGAATGCCGTTCGCATCTCGGGCAGGCGTACGGCCTGTGCGAGGGTGGGAGACGAAGTGTCCTGGTCCGGTACGGATACGGACATTTCGGTGCGATTGGCCACACGGAGGGCGGCGTGTCGGCCCTCGACGCGTCAACCTTTGGGTGGGATCGGGGGTCGGGTACTTGCGCGAACCGCCGCTCCCGTGTGGACTACGGCCACAGCCTCGGCATGGATGCCGAGCCGAATACTGGAGGTTATTCCCGTGAGCGCGACCGCGGACCCCGCGGACAAGTCCAACCCGGCGCTTCGTCTGGGCTTCGAAGAGGGCCAGATCATTCAGGAGCTCGGGTACGACGACGACAGTGACCAGGAGCTCCGCGAGGGCATCGAGGACATCACTGGCACCGAGCTCGTCGACGAGGACTACGACGACGTCGCCGACGGCGTCCTGCTGTGGCACCGCGACGAGGACGGGGATCTCACCGACGTCCTGGTCGACGCCCTGGAGTACCTGGCGGAGGGCGGTCTGATCTGGCTGCTGACGCCGAAGACCGGCCGTGACGGGCACGTCGAGGCGCACGAGATCGCCGACGCCGCGAAGACCGCGGGCCTGTCGCAGACCAGCTCGGTGGCGATCGCCAAGGACTGGGCGGGCACCCGCCTGGCCACCCCGAAGGCCTCGAAGACCGGCAAGCGCTGAGCTTCGAATCGTGACGCGGGCCCCGGCGGAGTCCCTCCGCCGGGGCCCGCGTGCGTCGCTCCGCCACCGTGTTCGCTCAGGGCTGAACGGTACGTCGAACGGCCCGACGTCTCCCCCGAACGGCCGAACGGGCGCGCGCGGATGCGAAGATTCCCCTGCCCGCACCATCACGTCCCGGCAGGAAGGTTCCACCATGGCCATCGAGATCGGCGCCCAGGCCCCCGACTTCGAGCTGAAGAACCAGCACGGCGAGTCGGTGAAGCTGTCCGACTTCCGCGGCGAGAAGAACGTCGTCGTGGTCTTCTACCCGTTCGCCTTCACCGGCGTCTGCACCGGCGAGGTCTGCGAGATCCAGAAGGAGCTGCCGCGCCTGCAGAACGACGAGGTGCAGGTGCTCGCCGTCTCCGCCGACTCGCCGTTCTCGCTGCGGGTGTTCGGCGACCAGCAGGGCCTTGAGTACCCGCTGCTGTCGGACTTCTGGCCGCACGGCGAGGTCGCCCGCGCCTACGGCGTCTTCAACGAGGAGAAGGGCTGCGCGGTGCGCGGCACCTTCGTGATCGACAAGGAGGGCGTGGTCCGCTGGAGCATCGTCAACGGCCTCCCGGACGCCCGCGACACCCAGGAGTACCTGGCCGCCGTCGGCGCGCTCTGACGCCCCCTCGGCCCGGCGGGCGCCGATTTCCGGCGCCCGCCGGGCCGAGTCGCCGCCGAGGTCCGGGAACCCGGCACTACGATCGGGCCGTTGACGGATCGGGAAACCGACTTCTTGGAGGACCACGTGGGTGTCAGCCTGAGCAAGGGCGGCAATGTCTCGCTCACCAAGGAGGCGCCGGGCCTGACGGCCGTGGTCGTCGGCCTCGGGTGGGACGTACGCACCACCACCGGCACGGACTTCGACCTGGACGCCAGCGCGCTGCTCTGCACCGAGCAGGGCCGGGTCCGCTCCGACGCCGACTTCATCTTCTTCAACAACCTGAAGAGCGCCGACGGTTCGGTCGAGCACACCGGTGACAACCTCACCGGTGAGGGCGAGGGCGACGACGAGCAGGTCAAGGTCCACCTGGACGGCGTCCCGGCCGACGTGGCCAAGATCGTCTTCCCGGTGTCGATCTACGACGCGGAGAACCGGCAGCAGAGCTTCGGCCAGGTCCGCAACGCCTTCATCCGGGTGGTGAACCAGGCCGGCGGCGCCGAGATCGCCCGCTACGACCTCTCCGAGGACGCCTCCACCGAGACCGCGATGGTCTTCGGCGAGCTGTACCGCAACGGCGCCGAGTGGAAGTTCCGCGCCATCGGCCAGGGCTACGCCTCCGGCCTGCGCGGCATCGCGCAGGACTTCGGCGTCAACGTCTGAGGCTGCGCCGGGCACGGTGCGGGCCGGGTCCGTTCGCGGAGCCGGCCCGTCGCCGTCGCTACTCCGGCGGCAGCGCCATCACCCGGCCGCCCTGGACGGCGATCAGCAGGTCGTCGTTGCCGGCCAGGTGCCAGGGCAGGTCGATCGAGGCGCCGGTCTGGAAGGTCCAGCGGAGCCTGCGGTTGACCACGTCCACCGCGTGGATGCCGCGGTCCGCGGTTGGCACGAACAGGGTGTCGCGGACCAGCACCGGGCTGTCCATCAGCACCTCGGTGGGCAGCTCCAGGCGCCACAGCTCGGCGCCGTCGGCCGCGTTGAAGGCCACCACCCGGCTCGGGGCGGTCGGGGTGTAGGTGGTGCCCTGGACGGTCATGGTCAGGCCGCCGAGCACCGCGTACACGACGTGCTTGCCGGCTGCGGGCGGCGAGTACCACAGGCGGGTGGAGCGGTCGGAGGTCTTCGCCCACACTTGCTTGCCGTCGGAGACCCGCACGCCCTGCAGGCCGTTCGGCTCGACGGAGCAGAACACCAGGCCGTCCTGCAGCACCGGCTGGTAGGTGGAGCGCGAGTCGGTGGTGGCGAACCAGCTCTGGGCGCCGTCGGCCAGTGAGCGGGCGACCAGGTTCTCCTTGCTGTCGGTGTACAGCAGGGTGTCCGAGGTCAGGTCGGAGCTGACCAGGTAGTCGGCGGTCTGGTTGCGGTGCTGGTTCCACACCATCGAACCGTCCTTGCGGGACAGCGCCATGATGCCCTTGCCGGTCCTCGCGCCGGAGTCGGGCAGGCCGGACGAGTCCAGCGACAGGTAGGCGCACATCGCGTACACGGCGCGGTCGTCGGCGGCCAGCACGGTGTCCGAGGCGATCTGGGTGCCGTTCGGCTTCGGCGGCTCGGGGCGGTACTTCCACAGCACCGCGCCGGAGCCGGCGTCCACCGTGATCAGGTCGGCGATGGTGCCGTAGGAGACCGAGCCGCCCGCGACGGCCAGGTGGTAGGCCATCGCGTCCTTGGTGATCCACTTCTCGCTGCCGTCGGACAGGTTCACCGCGGCCAGGTCCGCGCTGCCCAGGTGCAGCAGGCCGGGGGAGAACGCCATGCCGAGGCTGCCGGCGCTGCTCGACGACAGCCGGTACGTCCACAGCGGGGCCGGCGGCACGCCCGGGGCGCGGGTGCTGCGGGCCGGGGACGGGGAGGCGGAGCTGCTGGACGGCGGCGCCGGGTCGGGGTGCGGAGCGGCGCCGCGGCGGCCCAGCGCCCAGGCGGTCAGGCCGCCGGCGCCGGCCAGCACGGCCGCGCCGCCGCCCAGCAGCAGCGCCCGGCGGGACGGGCGGGCGGCCGCGGCGTCGACCGGCTCGGTGGTCGGCCCGTCCGGGGCGGCGGGGGCCGGGGTGCGGACCCCGAGCCGGACGGTGCCGGTGGGGGACCCGGAGACCTCGGTCGGGGTGCGGACGGCCGGGGCACGGCGCGGGTCGACGGGGGCGGCGACCCGGACGGGGCCCTCCAGGTCCATCACCTCGGCGGCGCGGGTGGCGATGTCGGAGGCGACCGCGACGGGCAGCCAGCCGGAGCGGGCCGGGGCGACCGACTCGCCGAGCAGCGCGCCGAGTTCGGCGGGTGAGGGCCGCTGCGCCGGGTCCTTGGCCAGGCAGGCGGTGACCGCGGGCCGCAGCGGCTCGGGCAGCGCGGTCAGGTCGGGGCGGTCGTGCACCACCCGGTACAGCAGGGACGCGGCGGACGGCGCGCCGCCGTCCTCGGCGTGGTCGAACGGGGCGCGGCCGGTGGCGGCGAGCACCAGGACCGAGCCGAGCGAGAACACGTCGGAGGCCGGGCCGATCGGGCGGCCGCCGGCCTGTTCGGGGCTCATGTAGCCGGGCGAGCCGACCACCACGCCGGTGGAGGTCATCCGGTCGCCGTCCAGGGCCCGGGCGATGCCGAAGTCGATCACCCGGGGTCCGTCGGCGGCCAGCAGCACGTTGGACGGCTTGAGGTCGCGGTGCACCAGCCCGGCCGCGTGGATCGCCGTCAGCGCCTGCGCCAGGCCCACGCCGAGGGTGCGGACGCTGTCGACGGGCAGCGGCCCGTGGTCGTCGACCGCGTCGACGAGCGCGGGGCCGAGCACGTACGCGGTGGCCAGCCAGGGGGTCTCGCCGTCCTGGTCGGAGTCGACCACCGGGGCGGTGAAGGTGCCTCCGACGGAGCGGGCGGCGGTCACCTCGCGGCGGAAGCGCTCGCGGAAGTCGGCGTCGTGGGCGAGTTCGGCGCGCACCACCTTGACCGCGACGGTCCGGCCGCCGGCGGAGCGGGCCAGGTAGACCCGGCCCATGCCGCCGACGCCGAGTCGCGCCAACAGGCGGTAGGGGCCGACGGATTCGGGGTCGGTGCCTTCGAGCGGTTCGAACGGCATCGTGGCGATGCTCCCTCTGGTCGTCCTGGTGCGTCCGTGCCCGCGCGACGGTTCGTTCGGCGGCGGGGGCAGCGTACCGGGCGGGTTCCGGCCGGTTCCGGTCGGCGGGGAAACGGATGCGCGCTTGATAGATTCGGCCGCGATCCGCCCCCGACCGGGGCGCGTGCGCGGACGGTTCCGGGCCCGCGGGGCCCACCGGTCGGGCCGGGCGGTGAGCGGAGTTCAGGAAGTTCAGTCGGGTGTGCAGCACTGCGGGGCCGTCGAGGGGCGTAGATCTCTTGGGGTGCGTCCTTCGGACGTGCCCGGTCGGACCGGCCCTCCCGGGCGGTCCGACGGCCGACCACCGCAGCACACCCCGGGAGCCCCGGAGACGGGAGCTGGGAGGAAAGTCCGATGACCGTCACCCTTGCCAAGGGCGGAAACGTCTCGCTGACCAAGGCCGCGCCGGACCTGACGCAGGTCCGGATCGGCCTCGGCTGGGACGCCCGGTCCACCACCGGCGCGCCGTTCGACCTGGACGCCAGCGCACTGCTGTGCTCCGCCGGCCGAGTCCTCGGCGACGAGTACTTCGTCTTCTACAACAACCTGCGCAGCCCCGAGGGCTCGGTCGAGCACCAGGGCGACAACCTCACCGGCGACGGTGACGGCGACGACGAGGTGGTCGAGGTCCACCTGGACCTGGTGCCGGTGCAGATCGACAAGGTCGTCTTCGCCGTGTCCATCTACGACGCCGACGCCCGGCTGCAAAGCTTCGGGCAGGTCTCCAACGCCTACATCCGCGTGGTCAACGTGGGCGACGGCAGCGAGATCGCGCGCTACGACCTCTCCGAGGACGCGTCCGGCGAGACCGCGATGATCTTCGGCGAGCTCTACCGCTACCAGGGCGAGTGGAAGTTCCGCGCCGTCGGCCAGGGCTACGCGTCCGGCCTGCGCGGCATCGCGCTCGACTTCGGCGTCAACGTTCAGTAAGCAGCCCGGAATCGGTCAATTCCGGTAGCCAGAAAGGTAACTGACCCCGTGTTCCTCCGTACGTTCGGATGGTCCTTCGCCATCACGATCGCCGGCCTGATCGCCGCCGGCCTGATCTGGGGGGCCGAAGGATTCGGCGTCGTCCTGATCCTCTCGATCCTTGAGATCTCCCTGTCCTTCGACAACGCCGTCGTCAACGCCACCGTTCTCAAGCGGATGAACGCCTTCTGGCAGAAGATCTTCCTCACGGTCGGCGTGCTGATCGCGGTCTTCGGCATGCGGCTGGTCTTCCCGCTGCTGGTGGTGGCGCTGACCGCGCACCTCAACCCGGCGACTGTGGTCCAGTTGGCGCTGGACTCCAGCAAGACCCACGACGGCCACACCTACGCGCAGTACCTGGAGATGGCCAACCCGGCGATCGCCGCGTTCGGTGGCATCTTCCTGCTGATGATCTTCCTCGACTTCATCCTGGAGGAGAAGGAGTTCAACTGGCTGCGCTGGCTGGAGAAGCCGCTGGAGAAGATCGGCAAGCTGGAGGCCCTCTCCTCGGTCATCGCGCTGGTGCTGCTCGCCCTGTCGGCCCGGCTGTTCGCCGGTGACCGTGCCGAAACGGTCCTGCTGGCCGGTGTCTGCGGTCTGGCCACCTACCTCGCCGTCAACGGCCTCTCCGGGGTCTTCGAATCCGGCCTGGAGGAGCAGGAGGAGGCCGAGCACGAGGCCGAGCGCAAGGGTAAGTCGATCGTCCAGGTCGGCGGCAAGGCCGCGTTCTTCCTCTTCCTCTACCTGGAGGTCCTGGACGCGTCCTTCTCGTTCGACGGCGTGGTCGGCGCGTTCGCCATCTCGCAGGACATCTTCCAGATCACCCTGGGCCTCGGCATCGGCGCGATGTACATCCGCTCGCTGACCGTCTTCCTGGTCCGCAAGGGCACCCTGGACGACTACGTGTACCTGGAGCACGGCGCGCACTACGCGATCGGCGCGCTGTCGCTGATCCTGCTCGCCTCGATCAAGTTCCACGTCCCGGAGATCGTCACCGGCCTGATCGGCGTCGCCTTCATCGGCGCGGCACTGGCCTCCTCGATGGTCCGCAACAAGCGGGAACAGGCGCTGGAGGGCGCCGAACCGGCCGAGAGGTAGCCGGCGCCGCCCAACGAGAGAGCCGCCCATCGGGACTTCCCGGTGGGCGGCTCTCCTCGTGGTGCGGAGGGTCAGCCGAGCTGCTGCTCGATCGCCCGGAGCTTGCGCTCCAGCGAGTCCAGCTTCGGCATCGACAGGGTGTCCTCGTCCATCGTCAGGTCGATGCTGGACGAGTACGGGCTGCCGGTGGAGGGCGACTCGACGGCGGCGCGGGGGCGGCGGCCGGCGTTCAGGGCGGCGGGCTCCAGGGCGGAGGGGCCGACCCGGTCGAGGGTGGTTTCCTCGGCGGCTAGGGCAGGCTCCGTAGCGGACGACGGGGAGTCGCCCGCGGCGGCCAGAGCAGGCACCTGACGGCCGTGCCGGGCCCGGCCCAGCATGCCGGTCTGCCGGGAGATCGCCTTCAGCTCGGCCCGCTCGCGGCGGTCGGCGCTGCGGGCACGGACCTTGGCGTCCAGCTTGGCCTGACGCTCCTCGCGGACCTCCTCGACGGCCTCGTCCAGGCTGCGGACGTTCTCCAGCAGCATCAGCGACCAGGCGGCGTAGGTCTCGCGGGGGGCGCGCAGCCAGCGGACCACGCGGATCTGCGGCAGCGGGCGGGGCACCAGGCCCTGCTCGCGCAGCGCCGCCCGGCGGGTCTGCTTCAGCGCCCGGTCGAACAGCACGGCCGCCGAGATCGACATGCCGGCGAAGAACTGCGGGGCGCCGTCGTGCGCGCCGCCGCGCGGGGCGTGCACCCAGTTGAACCAGGCCGAGGCGACGGCGAACAGCCACACCAGCATGCGGGAGCCGAGCGCCGCGTCACCGTGGCTGGCCTCGCGCACCGCGAGCACCGAACAGAACATCGCGGCGCCGTCCAGGCCGAACGGGACCAGGTACTCCCAGCCGCCGGACAGGTTCAGGTTCTGCTGGCCGAAGCCGACCAGGCCGTGGAACGACAGCGCGGCCGCGACACCGGCGCAGCAGAACAGCAGCACGTACGACGCGCCGCCGTAGACGGCCTCCTTGCGGCGGCGGCGCTCCTCGCTGCGCTCCCAGGAGTCGTCGGACGACCCCTCGGCCTTGTTGTTCTTGAAACGCAGGAAGGCCACCAGGATGGCGGTGAACAGCAGGGCTGCGCCGCCGACCACGGCCCAGACCAGCTGTATGGAGGAGAGGTTCATCGCGGGGAGGGCCTCGGCTTTCCGCAGGGCAGGGGAAGTTGGAGGTGACGTGGCGCACGGGACAACGCACGGGACACCTGTGCGGAGAGACGATATCGCGTCCGAGGAGCGGGCATCGTACGGGAGTGACGAACCCTCTGCCAGCGGGCCCCGCCGGAGGGTTGACGTTGACTCAGGGACCGTCGGGTGGGTATTGGAGAGGCTGAGGACAGAACCGGCGCTGGGGGAGGACACGATGGTCTCGGTGTGGGAGTTCCTGAAAGGGGACCGCAGCGACAGCTTCGACACCGGAGGGCAGTTCAAGGTCACACTGACCAAGTCCCAGCCGCAGCACGCCATCACGGGCTCGGCCGCCACCACCGGCTACCTGTACATCAACCTGCACTGGTCGACCCGCGGCGCCGAACGCCCCACCGTGGGCCGCACGCTGCGCCGGTTCTTCGACCCGCGCATCCTGCGCCCGCTGGAGCCCGCCACCGCCGGCTCCTCCCCGCAGAGCGTCGACCTCGACCTGGCCTGCATGTACGAACTCGCCGACGGCAGCCGGGGCGTGGTGCAGCCGCTCGGCCGGCTGTTCGGCGACCTGAGCAAACCGCCGTACATCAAGCTCTCCGGCGACGACGTGTCGGGCGCGTCGTCCGGCGAGACCATGCACATCAACCTGGAGAAGAAGGACCAGTTCAAGCGGCTGCTGGTGTTCGTCTACATCTACGACGACACCCCGGCGTTCGACCGCACCCAGGCAGTGATCACGATCGTCCCGCAGAGCGGCCCGCGGATCGAGATCAAGCTGGACGAGCGGGCCCCGGCGGCCCGCTCGTGCGCGGTGGTGCTGATCGAGAACGACGGCGAGGGCAAACTGTCGATCCGCCGCGAGGTGCGGTACGTGCACGGCTTCCAGTCCGACCTGGACCGGCTGTACGGCTTCGGCATGCAGTGGGAGCGGGGGTACAAGAGCGCCGAGAAGCCCGGAAGTTGACGGCTCAGCGCGGCTGGAACTGCGGGCCCTGCGGCGGCAGCGCGAACGGCGCGCCCGGCTGCGGGGGCGCCGGCGGCTGCACCGGCTGCTGAACGGGCGGTGCGGGCGGCTGCTGCGGATAGCCGTAGCCCGCGGCCTGCGGCCGGCCGTACCCGCCGGCGGCGGCCGGCTGGGGGTAGCCGTAACCGCCCGCCTGCGGCTGGGGGTAGCCGTAGCCCTGCGGCTGTGGCTGCTGCTGCGGGTAGCCGTAGCCGGCGGCCTGCGGGGCGGGCGGCCGGTCGCCGGCCTGCGCGGCGTGGTGGACGGTCGGCGGCAGCGCGGGCGGCGGCGGGGCGAGGATCGGGGCGGGCGGCTCCGGGGCCGACGCCTGGGTGGGCAGCGCCGGGGCGAGCGTCCAGTCGTCCTCGTCCACCGGGAGCGGCGCGGGCCGCTGCGGCGGTTCGGGGGCGGCGGCCGGTCCGGGCAGCCGCGGGTCGGCGGCCAGCGGGGCGCCGCCGTCGCCGCCGGAGTCCTCCACGGTGATGCCGAAGTCGGTGGCCAGCGCGATCAGTCCGTTCACGTACCCCTGGCCGACGGCGCGGAACTTCCAGCCGCCGGAGCGGCGGTACAGCTCGGCGGCGACCAGCGCCGTCACCTGCTCGTGCTCGTCGACGGCGAACTCGGCCAGCGCGGGCGTCCCTTCGGGCGCGCCGACGTCGAACAGCAGCACCCGCAGGTTCGGCACGGCGGGGAACGCCCCGCCCTCGGCGGAGCCGGCCAGCACCACCCGGTCCACCCCGGCGGGCAGCTTCGCCAGGTCGATCTCCACCGCGTCCCGGATCCAGCCGTCCGCGGCCTGCTTGGGCAGGTGGCGGACCAGGCCGGACGGGTGCCGGGGCTGGTTGTAGAACACGAAGTCCAGGTCGTCGCGGACCCTGCCGTCCTCGGCCAGCAGCAGGGCCGAGGCGTCCACGTCCGGGCCGCCCGGGGTGTCCGTCCAACGCAGGACGGCACGGACGGCGTTGGCCGTCAGCGGGATGTTGGCGCCCTTCGCCATCACATGCGTCATAGCGCACCATCCTGCCGCCTGCCCGGGGCCCGGGACAACGCGGACGCGGCGTCGGCGGGCTCGGGCGACGGGGCGGCGGGCTCGGGCGGTGGGGGCGGCAGGCCGGGGGCGATGTCGGACGACGGGGCCGAGAAGCTTGTGGGAATTCGATGTTTCGAACTGCTTCGCCGGCCTCGTCCGGCCGTACGATGGGCGGCCGGCGGCCCGGTGCTCCCGACTCCGCACGGTGACCGCGCCCCGGCGAACTATCCGGCCGCGCCAACCGTCCATGTGTCGAGGGGGCAGCCGTCACCGGCCCCCCAGCGGGCCCCACAGATCAGAGCGGGAGAGCACTTTGCGCCACTTCGGGCATCTCGCGGACGACGTCCGCAGCCGGCTCTTTCACGAGCAGCCCGTCGCCTTCGACCGGGACAGCGGGGCGGACGTCCTGGCCACCGCGCTCGGCGCCACGCTCTACAGCCCCGCCACCCGTCCCACCCTGGCCCGCGACATCCGCCGACAGGCCGCCCGCGGCGTGATCTCCATGGTGCTCTGCCTGGAGGACGCCATCGCCGACCACGAGGTCGACGACGCCGAGCACAACCTGGTCGCCCAACTCACCGAACTCGCCGGGCCGGAGGACCAGGACGCGGCCGCCGAGCTTCCGCTGCTGTTCGTCCGGGTCCGGTTCCCCGAGCAGATCACCGACCTGGCCCGGCGGCTCGGCCCCGCGCTGCGGCTGCTCAGCGGCTTCGTGGTGCCCAAGTTCACCGAGGACAGCGGGCGGCCGTACCTGGAGGCGCTGACCCGCGCCGAAGAGGCCGGCGGGCAGCGGCTGTTCGTCATGCCGGTGCTGGAGTCGCCCGAACTCGCTCACCTGGAGAGCCGCCGCGAGCAGCTGTTCGGCATCGCCCGGCTGCTCGACAAGCACCGGGAGCGGGTCCTGGCCGTGCGGCTCGGCGTCACCGACCTGTGCTCCGCGTACGGGCTGCGCCGCTCGCCCGACCTGACCGCCTACGACGTGTCGCTGGTGGCCCAGGTGATCGGCGACGTGGTCAACGTGCTCGGCCGTGCCGACGGTACCGGGTTCACCGTCACCGGCCCGGTCTGGGAGTACTTCCCGCTCCAGGAGCGGATGTTCAAGCCGCAGCTGCGCCGCACCCCGTTCGCCGAGGCCACGCCGCCCGCCGACCGGGTCCGGCAGCGGCTGATCGAGCACGACCTGGACGGGCTGATCCGGGAGATCGAACTCGACCGGGCCAACGGGCTGTTGGGCAAGACCTGCATCCACCCCAGCCACGTCGCCGCCGTGCACGCGCTGTCCGTGGTGACCCACGAGGAGCTGTGCGACGCCCGCGACATCCTCCAGCAGCACCGCGGCGGCGGCGGGGTGAGCCGTTCCGCGTACACCAACAAGATGAACGAGGCCAAGCCGCACCGGGCCTGGGCCGAGCGGGTGCTGCTGCGCGCCGAGGTGTTCGGCGTCGCGCGGGCCGAGGTGTCCTTCGCGGAACTGCTCTCCGCCTGCGTCTCCTGAGTCCGAAACGCCCCCGGGGGCTGGCTGCGCGTCAACCGATCGGAGGAGGCCGGCCTCCACCGGGCGGCCACCGGATCCTCACCGATCGGTACGCGAAACGTCGCCGGTCGGTCGATCCACGGGCCTCGGCGCGCCCCGTACGCTCGAACCCGGACGTGCAGCCGTGCGTCCTCACCGAGTACCACCAGCACCACCAGCACCACCCGTACCACCCGTCGCCGTGAGGAGAGGAGTCCCGATGACCGTCGACACCACCGCCCCCGGGCCGGTCGGGGCCGACCCCTGGAGCGGCCAGTGGGTCACCGACCGGCTGGGCGTGCGCCTCACCGGCGGGCCCGAACTCACCGCGCTGATCGGCCTCGCGCTGCGCCGCAACCCCAAGCGCGCCCACCTGCTGGTCTCCCAGGTGCTGGGCAAGCACGTCCCGCAGCGGCCCGAGGTGGTGCACGGCGCCGGGCTCGACCTCGGCCGCCGGGTGGCCGCGCTGCTCGGCCCGGCGGAGACCGCGCGCGCCGTGGTGCTCGGCTACGCGGAGACCGCCACCGCCCTCGGCCACAGCGTCGCCGACGGCCTCGACGCGCCCTACCTGCACTCCACCCGCCGCCCGGTGCCCGGCCTCGCCCCGCTCGGCGGCTTCGAGGAGGAGCACTCGCACGCCACCAGCCACCTGCTGCTCCCGGAGGACCCGGAACTCCTCGCCGGCGACGGCCCGCTGGTGCTGGTCGACGACGAGTTCTCCACCGGCACCACGGTGCTCAACACCATCCGCACCCTGCACGCCGCCCACCCCCGCGAGCGGTACGTGGTGGTCGCCCTGGTCGACCTGCGCACCCCCGCCGACCGCTCCCGGCTGGCGGCCGCCGCCGCCGAACTCGGCGCCCGGGTCGACCTGGTGGCCACCGCCGACGGCGGCGTCCACCTTCCCGCGGACGTCCTGGACCGCGCCCGCGCCCTCATCGACGCCGCCCCCGAACAGCCCCGACCCGCCGCACCGCAGGGCGAGTTGACGCGCCTCCCGCTGCCCTGGCCGGACGGCCTGCCGGACGGCGGCCGGCACGGCTTCACCCCCGCCCACCGCCGCCGGCTGGAGGAGACGCTTCCCGCCCTGGGCGCCGCCCTCGCCGACGCCGTCGGCCCCCGGGCCCGCCGCGTTCTGGTGCTCGGCTGCGAGGAGCTGATGTACGCCCCGCTGCGCCTCGCCGACGCCCTGCAGCGCCGACTCCCGGACGCCGAGATCCGGTTCTCCACCACCACCCGCTCCCCGGTGTTCGCCCACGACCACCCCGGCTACGCGATCCGCACCCGGCTCGCCTTCACCGCCCACGACGACCCGGCCGGCGACGACTCCACCGAGCGCTACGCCTACAACGTCGCCCCCGGCAGCGACCCGGCCCGCCGGTTCGACACCGTCGTCCTGGTCGTCGACGACCCCGCCGACACCCCCGCCCTGCACCACGGCCCCGACGCCCTGCTGCCCCGCCTGCGCACCGCCACCGACCACGTGGTGTTCGCCGTTCTCCCGTCGTACCGCCCGGCGCCACCCGCCTGACGCCCCACCGACCGCCCGCTGCCCGAGCATCACCCCTGCGCACCCCACCGAAGGCCCGGCATGACCGCACACACCGCCCCCTCCCCGCCCGCCGCCCGCCCGCTGCACGGCCCGGCCTTCTCCAGCTACCCGGCCGCCGACGTCACCTGGCTGCTCAAGGACCTCTCCGACGTCCACCTCGAAGCACCCACCGAGGAACGCGAGGAGGCCGTGCAGTCCGGCGGCGCCCACTACGCCGAGTCGCTGCCGGTCGAGTACCAGCCCAGCCCCGAGTACCAGCAGCTGTTCCACACCGCGCTGGCCGCCTCCGCGACCCGGCTGGCCACCGCCGTCGGCGCGGTCGCCGAAACCCTGCTGCGCGAACGCGGACCGCACCTGGTGCTGGCCTCGCTGGCCCGGGCCGGCACCCCCGTCGGCATCCTGATCCGCCGCTGGCTCGCCCACGCCCACGGCCTCGACGTGCCGCACTACACCGTCTCCATCGTCCGCGGCCGCGGCATCGACCAGGTCGCGCTGCGCCACCTCGCCGCCCACCACCGCGCCGCCGACGTGGTCTTCGTCGACGGCTGGACGGGCAAGGGCGCCATCACCCGGGAACTCGACCAGGCACTGGCCGGCACCGGCTTCGACCCCGACCTCGCCGTCCTCGCCGACCCCGGCAGCTGCGTGCGCACCTACGGCACCCGCGACGACTTCCTGATCCCGTCCGCCTGCCTCAACTCCACCGTCTCCGGCCTGGTCTCCCGCACCGTGCTGCGCGCCGACCTGACCGGGCCGGACGAGTTCCACGGCGCCAAGTACTACCGGCACCTGGCCGACGCCGACGTCTCCACCCGGTTCGTCGACACCGTCGCCGCCGCCTTCCCGGCCGTCGCCGCCGCCGTCGCCGTCGAAACCGCCCGGCTCGCCACCGCCGACCGCACCCCCAGCTGGGAAGGCTGGGCCGCCGTCGAGCGGATCAGCGCCGAGTACGGCATCGACAGCGTCAACCTGGTCAAGCCCGGCGTCGGCGAGACCACCCGGGTGCTGCTGCGCCGCGTCCCCTGGCGGATCCTCGCCCGCCGCGGCGCCGGCCCCGACCTCGACCACATCCGGCTGCTCGCCGCCCAACGCGGCGTCCCCGTCGAGGAGATCGACCACCTGCCGTACAGCTGCGTCGGACTGATCCACCCGCGCTACACCCGTGGCGCCACCGGCGCGGACGGCACCGCCGTCCACACCTGACCCTGTTCCCGAACGAAGGAGATCCCGCCCGTGCCGCAGTTCCTGGTCGCCAGCGACCTCGACCGCACCCTCGTCTACTCCAACCGCGCGCTCGCCCTGGACGTGCCCGACCGGCTCGCCCCGCGACTGCTCTCGGTGGAGGTGCACGACGGCAAGGCGCTCTCCTTCATGACCGAGACGGCCGCCGAACTGCTCGCCGAACTCGCCGCGCAGACCCCGGTCGTCCCGATCACCACCCGCACCCGCACCCAGTACGAGCGGATCAACCTGCCCGGCCCCACCCCCGGCTGGATCCCCCCGTACGCGGTCTGCTCCAACGGCGGCCACCTGCTCGTCGACGGCGTGCCCGACGCCGACTGGCAGCGCGAGATCCGCGCCCGGCTGGACGCGGCCAGCGCCCCGCTCCCCGAGGTGGTCGAACACCTCGCCCTCACCGCCGACCCCGAGTGGACGCACAAGCGGCGGGTCGCCGACGACCTGTTCGCCTACCTGGTGGTCGAACGCGCCGAACTCCCCGCCGGCTGGATCGACGACCTCACCGCCTGGTGCGCCGACCGCGGCTGGACGGTCTCCCTCCAGGGCCGCAAGGTCTACGCGGTGCCCGCGCCGCTCTCCAAGAGCGCCGCGCTCGCCGAAGTCCGCCGCCGCACCGGAGCGGAGACCGTCCTCGCCGCCGGCGATTCACTGCTCGACGCGGAGCTGCTGCGCACCGCCGACCACGGCTGGCGGCCCGGCCACGGCGAACTCGCCGAGACCGGGTGGGAGGCCGACGGCGTCACCGCGCTCACCGAGATCGGCGTCGCGGCCGGCGAGGAGATCATCCGGCAGATGCTGGCCCGGGTCCGCGCCGGGGCGGTGGTGCCGGTCACCGGCTGACCGGCGACCGGCCGATGCCCGGTCAGCCGCAGCAGCCGCCCCCGCAGCAGCCGCCGCCCCCGCCACTCGGGGCCGGGGCGGCCGCGCCGGACGCGCCGGTGACGGCGACGGTCGACAGCAGCTTCACGGTGTCGGGGTGACCCTCCGGGCAGACGGCCGGGTCATTGGCCTGGGCCATCGGGCGGCTCAGTTCGAAGGTGGCTCCGCAGGAGCGGCAGCGGAAGTCGTAGCGAGGCATGGTCAGCAGCGTACCCAGGCCCGGCCACGCGCAGGTGCCCCCCTCGGCCGCGCCTCCGCTCAGTGGCCGCGGATCATCGTGACGACCTCGGCCGCCGTCTCCCGGACCGCCGCCAGCTCGGTCAGGAACTGCCAGTAGTCGGGGTGCCGGCCGGCCTGCTCCAGCGAGGCGACCGCACGGTCCAGGCGGCCCACCGCCGCGTCCAGCGGCCCCGCGTGCCGCGGGTCCGGCGCCTGCCTGCCGGCCATCGCCAGCCGCTGGGCGTCGCGCAGCGCGAACCGGGCCCGCTCGATCTCGCGCTGCGGATCGTGCTGCACCTCGTTCAGCTGCCGCAGCCGCTCATTGACGGCCGTCACCGACCCCTCGGCCGTCTCCAGCAGCGCCCGCACGGTGCCGATCGCCGACGTGGCGTCCGCCCACCGCTGGTCGCCCCGGGCCCGCACCGCCTCCGTCAGCCGGGACCTGGCACTGCGCACCGCGTCGGCGGTCTGCGCCGACACATTCTGCAGGTCCTGCCAGCACGCCGTCGAGAACCGCCGCCGCAGCTCGCTCAACGCGGGCTCCACCGTGCCGGCCCGGTTCTCCAACGCGTCGATCCGGGTCCGCAACGTGCCCACCCGGCGGTCGATCTCACCGGCCCGCTCCGGCAGTTGCGCCGCCTCCGCCCGCACCGCCTCGGCCCGCCGCGCCACATCCTCCGCACGCTGGAGCGTGGCCGGCACACCGTGCTGCGAGACGCCCTGGTTCAACCTGCTCAGCTCCGGCGCGAGCTCGGCCAGCCGCGCCGCCAGATCGTCCGCCTTCAACCCCGCGCCCCGCGCCTGCTCCAACGCGACGGTCGCCGCCAGCAATGCCTGCTTGGCCCGCTCCACCGCCGGCGTCACCCGGATCAGCTGCGCCTCGGCATGCTCCACCAGCGGCTGCAACCGGCCGACGAAGGTGCCGAGCTCGGTCCGCTTCGCGTCCAACTCGCGCTTGGCCTGCTCCAACTGCTGCTTGGCCCGGAACGCCGCCGACGGGTCCAGCTCGGCCGCCTCCAGATCGACCGCGTCCAGCGCCCCCAAGTAGGCCACCGTCACCTGGTCGATCCGGGCCACCAGGTCCGCGTACTCCTGCTCCACCCGGCGGGAGGTGGCCGGCTCGCCCGCCGACTTCACCGTCTCCACCGCGAGCAACGCGTCCCGCTGTGCCGAATCCAGCTCGTAGAACGACTCCTGCGCCGCCTCCCGGGCCGCCCTGGCGTCCGCACGCGCGCCGTCCCGCCGGCCGCCGCCCCACCAGCCGCCCCGACCCCCGCCACCGCCGCCGGCCACCCTCACCACGCGCTCCCTGCTCCGTCCCGTCCCACCACTCCAACCGCCATTCTTGCCGATCACCCACCCCACCCGGCACCCCCCGACGACACCCCCGTCCCCACAGGGCGGCGAACCACTCCCAGGACCAGGTAGTCTGTCCACTCGTCGTGCGACCGGCCCCACCGGTCCACCTCGACGCGGGCGCATAGCTCAGCGGTAGAGCGCCGCCCTTACAAGGCGGATGTCGGCGGTTCGAAACCGTCTGCGCCCACACTGAAGATGCAGGTCAGAGGCCCTTCCCCCGAATCCGGCGGAAGGGCCTCCGGCGTTGCGGCGCACATTCGGAACACGCCTCGGCCCGCAGTGGGTCCGGACGGCCGGGCAGGGGTGGCCGTACGCGTCGTCCGGGCCCGGCAGCGCGGTGCTGAGGCTGCCGCCAGGGAACCGGCCGCCCCGCGCGCGGCGCCCGACCGGCGCCCGACTACTGTGCCGACACCCACCGCCACCGCGGTCACCGATCGGCAGGCCCGCCCGGCACCTCGCCGTCGACGTCTGATTCGTCCTTCCCGAAGCCGAGCAGGCCGAGATTCCTCACATCGGCGCTGCCCAGTGCTCCAGTCGTAGACCGTGATCATGGACGGGAGGGTCAGGCCCGGGACACTCCGAGGAACCGCAGCACGGCCAGGACGCGGCGGTGGTCCGCGTCGACCACGGGCAGGTCGAGCTTGGCGAAGATGTTGTTGATGTGCTTCGCCACGGCGCTCTCGCCGACCACCAGCGCCTGCGCGATGCCGGCGTTGGAGCGCCCTTCGGCCATCA
>NZ_BMRI01000001.1:310785-320242 GCF_014648555.1 Kitasatospora griseola | reverse complement strand
GGCCGAGCACCTCCCGTTCGCGGGGGGTCAGCCGTGCGAGCGGGTCGCTGTCGCGTCGCAGCAGCAACTGGGCGACGACCTGCGGGTCCAGGGCCGTGCCCCCGTCCGCCACTCGCCGGACCGCCGCCACGAAGTCGGCGACATCGGCGACCCGCTGCTTGAGCAGGTAGCCCACACCGCTGGTGTTCGCAGACAGCAGGTCGGCCGCGTACCGCTCCTCCACGTACTGCGAGAGCAGCACCACCGGCGTCCCCGGCCAGCGGCGACGGATCTCCATCGCCGCCCGCACCCCCTCGTCGGTGAAGCCGGGCGGCATCCGGACGTCGATCAAGGCAAGTTCGGGCCGGTGCTCCGCCACTGCCGCCAACAGCCCCTCCGCGTCACCGGCTTCCGCGGCGACCTGGAACCCGCCCATCTCCAGCACCTTGATCAGGCCGACCCGCAACAACACCGAATCCTCGGCGATCACCGCGCGCACGGCAGCTCCGCGGTGATGGTGGTGGGCCCGCCGACAGGGCTGCTGACGTGGAAGGCCCCGTCGAGGGAGCCGACCCGCTTTGCCAGCCCGGTCAGCCCCGTGCCGGTGGCGTCGGCGCCGCCCAGTCCGTCGTCGGTGACGCGCACTCGCAGCACCTCGCCGACCTGGCGGACTATCACCTCTGCCTGCATCGCGCCGGCGTGCTTCGTCGCGTTGGTCAGCGCCTCGGAGATCACGAAGTACGCGACCGACTCCACAGTGGGCGCCATCCGCTCCTCCAGATCGACCCGCAGCCGTACCGGCAGGGGCGTGCGGGCAGCCAGCCCGGACAACGCCGCGTCCAGCCCTCGGTCTTCGAGCACGGCCGGGTGCAGCCCCCGCACCAGGTCGTTGAGTTCGGCGATCGCCTCCTTCGCGTCCAGGTGCGCTCTCGTGATCACCTCGCGGGCATCACTCGGCAGGTCCGGCCGGGTGGCAATGGCCAGACCCAGGTTGACCGCGAGAGACACCAACCGCTGCTGGGTGCCGTCGTGCAGGTCGCGCTCGATCCGGCGGCGCTCCGCGTCGACGGCCTCGATCAAGTCGGTCCGGCTCACGGCCAGCTGATCGACCCGAGCCTGGAGCCGCTGCGCCCGGCTGGGCCCGAGCAGGCCCAACGCCAGCCGCGCCTCGGCCCGGGCCACTGCCCGCGCCGTCCAGGGCAGGGCGCACAGGAGGAGGAGCCCGGCCGCTGTGCAGGCCGGCAGCTGGATCAGGTAGCCGAACCAGTCGTGGCGGATTCCGGCCGGCAGCGCCCATGCCCAGGCGTAGGCGACAGCGCCCGCCAGGCATGCCACTGCCACCGCGAGCACCAGCAGCTCCAGCAGTGCGAGCAGCGGGCCCAGCACGAGGTGGTAGCCGATCTTGCGCCAAGGCCGCGTCGCCGCGAGCCACCGGGCGGTCGAGGCCCACGTCCATCGTTCCGGCGCGGTGAGGTTGAGTCGGGGGACGTCCACACCCATGAGCACCCGGTAGCGAGCCCGCTGAACGGCCGTCAGCACCGGGGTGCCGAGCAGGACCAGGGCGGCCGACACGGAAACCGTGAGGAGCCAGTTCCCCGTCCGGGCGGTAGTCGTCGCCGCCCAGGACCACACGGGCACCAGCGCCAGGTGCGGCAGCACACCGGCAGCAAGAAAGCCGGTGTCCCGCTGCGCCCGGAGGACCGTGCGTCTCAGTCCAGCTGGAATCGTCATGGCACGACGCTAGGGCACCGCGGGAGGGCGGTGCCATGAAACCTGCACCCGATTTCATGGTGAACCCAGTACCACCAGTAGATCTTGATCCTGGCCGGTGGGCGGACCGCGTCCCGGGTCGGCAGGACCTTCGAACCCATTCCCCTCGCTGCTGAGCGTCCTCGACGGTCAGTTGTGGCTGCAGCCCGCCGCCGCCATGTCCGGCGGGTTCTTCCGGGCCGAGGTGGTTCTCGCCGACACCAACCCCACCGGCACCGGCAACTGGAACGGCTGGAGCATCACGACGGCGCTGGTCGACAACATGCCCGCCCTGTTCGCCCGCGCCGAGGCGGGCGGACAGCTGTACTACTACAGCCCGGCCGCGTTGCTCGATCTGACGCTCGGCACCCCTGCCGCGCCGGTCCTGGTCGCCGCCCAGGGCTGGGACGCCGCGGCGAAGCCGGTGGTCCAGGCCGCGGACGTCGATCACGACGGCATCGTGGACCTGCGGGCGGTCGACCCGTCCGGCAACGCCGCCACCTACCGGTTCGACGGGGCGACCCTCACCGCTCTGGGCAGCCACAACCTGCTCACCGGCGTGGACACGGCCCCGGGCGGGACCACGACGGCGCCCGAACGGCACCCGCACAAGCCCGAGCCGCACAAGCCCGAACCGCACGGGCACTGACGGCTCGCGGGGAGGGATTGCGGCGGTTGCCACCGGCCCGGTTGCATGGCGGGATGGAACGCAGCAGCGGGGCCGGGCGGCCGGTGGTGTACCTGTTCGGGGCGGGAGCGGGGGCGGTGTTCGGGCTGCCCGATGCTGTGCGGGAGGCCCGGGGGCGGGGGTGGGAGGTGGCGGTCGGGCTGACGCCGGTGGCGCGGGGGTGGTTGGAGGTGCAGCTGCCGCGGCTGGAGGAGGAGACCGGATACCCGGTGAAGTCGGCGTACCGGTGGCCGGGCCAGCCGGATGTGCTGCCGGTGCCGGACGTGGTGCTGTTCGCGCCGGCGACGTTCAACTCCGTCAACAGCCTGGCGCTGGGCCTCACCACCTCCTGGGTGGTCGGCTACGCGGCGGAGGCGCTCGGCAAGGGCATCCCCGTGCTCGTCATGCCCTGCGTCAACACGGCGCTCGCCGCCCATCCCCAGTTCGCCCGCAGCGTGGCGACCCTGCGCGAGGCCGGCGTGCATGTCTTGCTCGGTGAGGGGGGCTTCGTGCCGGACGAGCCGGGCATCGGCGACGCCCGCCCGTACCCGTGGGACGCGGCCCTGCGGGCGGTGGAGCGGGTGTTGGGCGAGCGAGGAGCGGGGAGCTGAGGCGGCGTGGTGATCGAGGCGGAGCTGAAGGTCCGGGTGCGGGAGCCGGAACGGCTGGTGGCGCGGTTGGCCGCTTGGGCGGGTGCGGCCGGGCGGGTGGAGGTGTACCGGGACGTGTACTTCGACCGTCCGGGTGGGGAGTTGACGGTGGGCGGGGCCGAGCTGAGGGTGCGGACGGTGACGGGGGAGGCCGGGGCGCGGACGGTGCTCACGTACAAGGGGGCGGCCGTGGACGAGGCGTCGGGTTCGAAGCCGGAGACCGAGACCGCGGTGGCCGATCCGGTGGCGCTGCGGGCGATCCTGCGCGGCAGCGGCCTGGTCGAGACGGTCGCGTTCGAGAAGCGCTGCCGGAACTGGGAGCTGCTCCTGGACGGCCGTCCGCTGCTGGCGACGGTGGTGGAGGTGCCGGAGCTGGCCGGGGTGTTCCTGGAGGTGGAGACCCCGGCCGACGACGAGGCGGAGCTGCCGTCCGCACTGGCGGCCGTCCGGCTCGCGCTGCGCCGGCTCGGCGTCGCGGACGCGGACCTGACCACCGAGCTGTACACGGACGCCGTGGCCCGGGCGAGGAGCCGGGTCCGACGCGGAGCTCAGAGCAGCTTGCGCGGACCGACGGCGGGAAGCGGGTCGGAGGGCTCGCGGTAGGCGTGCAGCAGGTCGTGCGCGCCGCGCAGCTTCGCGGCGAGGCGGGTGGGGAGGACCACCGTGTAGAGCAGTCCCTCGCCGCCGGGGCCTTCGACCAGCCAGGAGCTCCACGGCAGCTGGAGGGTGGCGGCGGGGCTGAAGGCGATCGGGCGCCGCCCGGTCAGCGGGAGGTCGTGCAGGCCGAGGCGGCACCAGCTGGAGAGGGTGAGGGTGCGCCGCGCGGGATCGAAGCCGGCGGGGACGCAGTCGGCGATCCGGTCCCGGCCGATGCGCCGCAGGAAGTTCAGGTTGCTCCGGGTGGAGAGGTGCTTCCCGGTGAACTCCTCGACGGCGGTGCGCAGCTCGGCGGCGTACCGGGCGGGGGTGGTGCCGGGCCGCCAGGGCAGCCGGATCTCGCCGAGCAGGTTGCCGAGGGCGCCGTCGGGCAGGCCGAGCGGGCGGCGCAGGTTGACCGGCATGGTGAGGGTCTGTTCCTGGTCCCGGTGGCCGTCGAGTTCGCGCAGGACGTGCATCAGGTGGGCGCAGAGCGCGTCGTTGACGGAGAGCGGGCGGTCGGCCTCGGCGGCCAGGGCGGCGCGCAGGCGCTGGGTCTCGGCGGGGGCGAACCAGATCTGCGCGGTGCGGTTGGCGAGGCCGGCGGCGGCGACGGTGCGTCGCAGCTCGGTGGCCTCGGCGGGTTCGGGCAGCCGGAGGGAGGGGACGCCGCTGTCCTCGGCGGGCAGGTGGGCGTCGAGTTGGAGTTCGCGGTCGGCGGTGGGGGCGAGGGCGGGCGGTTCGGCGCCCTCGGTGCAGGCGGACCAGGTGCGCAGCAGCAGGGCGAAGGTGTGCATGTCGCCGACGGCGTGGTGCCAGGAGATGCCGAGGGCGCAGGCGCCGTCGGTGAGGCGGTTCAGTCGGACGGTGAGCAGCGGCAGGGGTTCGCGCCGGGCGTCGGCGGCCCGGACGTGGTCGACCAGGCCGCTCGCGGGCAGTGCCATCCGGTCGAAGGCCTCGGTGAGGGTGTGGGGCGCGTCGGCGACGGTGAAGGGGACGCCGGAGTCGTCGGTGTCGATGAAGAGGTCGCCGTCCGCGGCGGTGCGCAGGCGGCCGGCGAATTCGGGCAGCCGGGCCAGGGCGCGGGCGAGGCCGGCGGCGAGGGCGTCGGCGTCGAGCGGCCGGTCGTAGAAGAGGACCACGGAGACCGGAAGGTCGGCGAGCAGCAGGTCGCCGACGGAGCAGCGGACCGGCCCGGGGCCGGGTCGTCCGGCCCGGACGGCCCGGACGGTGCGGATTTCGGTGTCGGACGTCAGTACGCCGGTCATACCGGTCCCCTCCCTGGAGTGACGGGGGAACCATAGGGGCCCGCGGGCGGGAGAAACCAGAGGTGTTCGAACGGTTGCTGACGTGTCGTCCGGGCCGCCGGTTCCGTTCCGGGCAGGTATGTGGTGTTTCTCATACCGATGCCCGAAAGGGCCGGAACGGGGCGATGTGCGGTTTTCGTCCCCGGGTGAAAGGCCGTTAACAGAGCTGAAATAAAGGCGATCTCACCCAAAAGATCATGCAATCAACGGAAACCAAGCCTACCAGCAGATGAAACGCAGGCGAACGGTCGGCTTCTGCCGTGGTCTGCTGCGGAAACAGTGGGGGTTACGGTTCCCGCATGGTTCAGCTCGACAATCGCCCGGGAGCCGGCGCCGACGTCGCCACCGGCTCGGACGCCCCTGGCGGCGTCCGCTCCAAGGGCCTCAACAGCAACTCGATAGGCCTGCTCGGCAACGCCGTGATCGGCGTCTCCACGGTCGCCCCGGTGTACTGCCTGACGACGACGCTGGGCACCACCGTGGCCGCCGTCGGTCTGCAGATGCCGGCGCTCTTCCTGGCCGGCTTCCTGCCGATGCTGCTGGTGGCCTTCGCCTACCGGGAGTTGAACAAGGCGATCCCCGACAGCGGCACCTCCTTCACCTGGACGGTGAAGGCGTTCGGCCCGAAGATCGGCTGGATGTGCGGCTGGGGCCTGGTGATCGCCACGATCATCGTGCTGTCCAACCTCGCGGGCGTCGCCACCGAGTACCTGTACCTGCTGCTCGGTGAGATCACCCGCAGCGACTCGGTCACCGCGCTCAACGACAACAAGCTGGTGCACGTGGTCACCTGCCTGGCGCTGATCGCGATCGCGACCATGATCAGCTACCGCGGCATGACCGCCACCAAGGGCGTCCAATACGCCCTGGTGGGCCTTCAACTCGTCGTCCTCGGCCTGTTCGGCGTGATGGCGATCGTCAAGGCCACCGGCCACGGCGCCGCCGGGTCGCTGCACTTCTCCTGGAGCTGGTTCAATCCGTTCGCGGCCAGCTCCTTCACTGCGTTCGTGGCCGGTCTGTCGCTCTCGCTGTTCATGTACTGGGGCTGGGACGCCTCGCTGAGCGCCAACGAGGAGACCGGCGGCAGCGAGAAGACCCCCGGCCGCGCCGCGATGCTCGCCATGGTGGTCCTGGTCGGCTCCTACCTGTTCACCGCCGTCGCGGTGCAGATGTACGCGGGCGTCGGCACCACCGGCACCGGCCTGGGCAACCCCGAGACCTCCTCCAACGTGCTCGCCGTGCTGGCCGGCCCGGTGATGGGCCCGGCCCTCGGCGTGCTGCTGTTCGTCGCCGTGCTGGCCTCCGCCTCCGCCAGCCTGCAGACCACCTTCATCCCGGTCAGCCGCACCGTGCTGGCGATGAGCGTGTACGAGGCGCTGCCGTCCTCCTTCACCGAGGTCAACGAGCGCTACAAGACCCCGGGCCGGGCGATCATCACCGCCGGTGTCGGCACCGGCGCGTTCTACACCGTGATGACCATGGTCAGCTCGCACGTGCTGGCCGACACCATCGCCGCGCTGACGCTGATGATCTGCTTCTACTACTCGCTGACCGCCTTCGCCTGCGCCTGGTACTTCCGCGGCGACTTCCGCAACTCGGTCCGCGACGCGGTGCTCAAGGTGGTCTTCCCGCTGATCGGCGGGCTCACCCTGGCCGCGATCTTCAGCAAGTCGCTGGTCGACATGATCGACCCGTCCTACGGCAGCGGCAGCTCGGTGTTCGGCGTCGGCTCCGTCTTCGTGGTCGGCGCGGGCCTGCTGGCGCTCGGCCTGGTCGTGATGGCCGTGATGACCCGCCGCAGCCCGGCGTTCTTCCGCGGCGAGGTGCTCACGCGTGAGACCCCGGCCCTGGTCATCCCCGACTGAGCCGAAGCAGGGGCTGCGCGCCGACAGGGGCGCGGTGAACTGCGCGACAAGCGCCGGCCTGTCCGTCGGGTCGCGACCGATGGCACGTCATGGCCTGCGTCGTGATCCTGCGGTCGGCGCCTTCCGCTTCGCGCAGTTCGCCGCGCCCCTGTGCGTTCCGGTGCGTTCCGGGTCGGGCCGGCGTCAGTAGGCGACGGTGAAGCGCTCGCCGATGTGCTTGGGCTGCTCGATCTCGTCGACGAGGGCCACCGCGTAGTCCTCGGTGGAGATGCGGCTCTCGCCGTCGGCGCCGATCAGCAGGTCTTCGAGGGCCTCGCGGTAGGTGCCGGTGCGCTCGCCGGGGGCGATGGTGCCGGCGGGGGAGAGGTTGGTCCAGCGCAGGTCGGTGACGGTGCGGAGGAAGTCCAGGGCGTCGCCGTGGGCGTGCATGATCTGCAGCAGGAACTCCGGCAGGCCCTCGGCGTCCCACACCTGCTTGCCGTCGGGGGTGCGCAGGGAGCCCGCGCCGCCGACCGTGACGAGTCGCGGGGTGTCGGTGCCGAGCGTGCGCAGGCCTGCCACCAGGGACTCGAAGGACGGGGCGATCAGGGCCTGGTGGCCCGGTCCGTCGCCGCCGCCGACCGCGCTGACCACCACGGCGGAGCCCTTGGCGTGCTCGGCCACCGACGCCGGGTCCAGCACGTCGCCGACCGCGACGGTGAGCGCCGGGTGGGTGACCGTCAGCTTTGCGGGGTCGCGCACCACGGCGGTGACGGTGTGGCCGCGGCGCAGCGCCTCGGCCAGTACGCGGGAGCCGATGGTGCCGGTGGCGCCGTACAGGGTGATGGTGCTCATGGGGGTGTCTCCTCTTGCCGTTTTCCGTCTGCTGTTCGACCGTACGGCGGGTGTCTGCGGGTCGGCGAGGTGCCGGGCCGACAGGTCGTGGTGAAAAACGGACAGGCAGGGGAGTGGGGTCAGCCCAGGCGGAAGAGGGCGCCGTGGCCCGGCGGTCGCGGTGGCGGCGAGGCCGAGAGGCAGGCCGAGGCGGGTGCGGGTGAGCTGCGGCGCCGGCGCTGGTCGAGGCGGACCCCGCGGAGCGGGCCGCGATCGTCGGCACGGTGCGCACCCAGTTGCGCCTGATCAACCTGGGAAGCCGCCACTGGAAGGCGAGTTGACGAACTGTTGAGGGAATTTCGGGCATGCGGTGACTCTTGACATCGTGTCATGGGCGCGCCAATTTAGGGGAACTCCAGTGGGACCCCACACCCCGAGAGGCAACCCTCATGAAGAAGCCGCTCATCGGCGCGCTCGGCACCGTCCTGCTCGCCGGGACCGCCCTGGTCACCGCCACCCCGGCGTCCGCCGTCACCGTGAACCTGGCCGGGACGGTCGCGCTCAGCAACTGCTCCGGCTCGCTGATCCGGATGCCCGGCTCCGTGGACACCGACCCCGGGCTGATCCTCACCAACGGGCACTGTCTGGAGACCGGCATGCCGTCCGCCGGTCAGGTGATCACCGACAAGGCGTCCACCCGCAGCTTCACCCTGCTCAGCGGCAGCGGCAGCAGCCTCGGCACGGTGCGCGCCAACCGGGTCCTCTACTCGACGATGACCGACACCGACGTCACCATCTACCGGCTGAGCACCACCTACGCGAGCATCAAGAAGACCTACGGGATCTCCCCGCTGACCATGTCCACCACCCACCCGGTGGCCGGCAGCGCGATCAAGGTGCCTTCCGGTTACTGGAAGACCATCTACTCCTGCAACGTGGACGGCTTCGCCTACCAGCTCAAGGAGGGCGGCTGGACCTTCAAGGACTCGGTCCGCTACACCTCCGGCTGCAACATCATCGGCGGCACGTCCGGCTCCCCGGTGGTCGACGTCAACAGCGGCCAGGTCGTCGCCGTGAACAACACCATGAACGAGGACGGCCAGACCTGTACGTTGAACAACCCGTGCGAGGTCGACCAGAACGGCGCGGTGACCATCCACCCCAACATCGGCTACGCCCAGGAGACCTACACCATCCCGAACTGCTTCGCCCCGGGCAACGTGCTCGACCTGACTCGGGCAGGCTGCGTGCTGCCCCGCCCGTAGCCGAGCCCGCCGCGCGCAGCCACCCGCGTACCCCTCCGCGGGTGGCTGCGCGCGCTCGGCGTCACATGAAGCGGCGCAGCAGCCGGGACTTGCCGGACGTGAACGGGGGGTAGGCGAGCCGCAGGGTGTCCAGCGCCAGCGGCTTGGACAGCACCGCCTTGGTGTGGCTGAACGTCTCCACCGAGAGGCGGCCGTGGTAGCCGCCCTGGCCGCTCTCGCCGACCCCGCCGAACGGCAGTCCCGGGACGGAGAGATGGGCGTTCGGGATGCCGAAGGCCAGCGCCCCCGAGGAGGTCTCGGCGGTCAGCCGGCGCCGGGTCTGCGCGGAGGACGTGAAGGCGTACAGCGCCAGCGGCTTGTCCCGGGCGGTGATGAACGCGATCGCCGCGTCCAGGTCGGGGACCCGGACGATCGGCAGCACGGGGCCGAAGATCTCGTCCCGCATCACCGGCGACTCCGGGTCGACGTCGGCCAGCACCGTCGGCGCGAGGTAGCGGGTGGCGCGGTCGTGCTCGCCGCCGGCGAC
>NZ_BMRI01000001.1:271442-310751 GCF_014648555.1 Kitasatospora griseola | reverse complement strand
GGTCCGCCCGTCGGCCAGCAGCGCCGTCAGCCGGTCGAAGTGGCGCTCGTTGACGATCCGCCCGTAGTCCGGGCTGCCGGCCGGGTCCTCGCCGTACATCTCCCGGATCGCGGCGGCCAGTTCGGCCTCCAGCGCCGGGCCGGTGTCGCCGATCGCGAGGACGTAGTCGGGGGCGACGCAGGTCTGGCCGGCGTTCATGAACTTGCCCCAGACGATCCGGCGGGCCGCCGCCGCCAGGTCGGCTCCGGGGTCGACGACCGCCGGGCTCTTGCCGCCCAACTCCAGCGTGACGGGCGTGAGATGACGGGCGGCGGCGGTCATCACGATCCGGCCGACCGTGCCGTTGCCGGTGTAGAAGACGTGGTCGAAGCGCTGCTCCAGCAGGGCGGTGGTCTCCGGCACGCTGCCCTCGACCACGGCCACGGTCTGCGGGTCGAGGACCCGCGGCAGCCAGTGGGCGAGCGCCGCGGAGGTGGCCGGGGCGAGCTCGCTGGGCTTGACCACCGCGCAGTTGCCCGCGGCGATCGCACCGACCAGCGGGGCCAGCGCCAGCTGCAGCGGATAGTTCCACGGGCTGATCACCAGCACCGTGCCCAGCGGCTCGCGCACCGTGCGGGCCCGGGCGGGCGCCAGCGCCAGCGGCACCGGGACCCGGCGCGGGCGCAGCCAGCGGGCCAGGTGGCGCAGGGTGTGGTCGATCTCGTTGACGGTGAAGCCGATCTCGGTGAGGTACGCCTCGGTCGGGCTCTTGCCGAGATCGGCCTTCAGCGCGGCCGCGAACACCTCCTCCTGCTCGACCAGCAGGCGGCGCAGCGCGCGCAGTTGGGCCTTGCGCCAGGCGAGCGGCCTGGTCCGGCCGGTGGCGAAGACGGCGTTCAGGCGGGCGACGGTGGCGGCGGCGTCGGCGCCGGCGTTGCCGACGGGGGTGACGGCGGCGGGGTGGGGCGCGGTGGGCGTGGAAACGCCGGTGGAAGCGTTCATGCCGTCGAGCATAAACGAAACGAAGTGATTTCGTTTCGTTTTGCGCCCGTCGTAGGCTGATGCCATGACCCGCACCGCACCCCCCGCTTCCCCGGACGACCCGCGCACGCTCCGGCGGCCGGCGGCCGAGACCGCGCCGCGAAGGGGGCGCCCCCGCGACGCCGCACGCGACCGGGCCATCCTGGACGCCACCCTGGCCGTCCTCACCGAGAGCGGCTACCGGGCGCTGACCACCGCCGCGGTCGCCGCCCGCGCGGGCGTCTCCACCGCCACCCTCTACCGCCGCTGGTCCTCCAAGGACGAGCTGGTGATCGCCGCCGCCGCCACCCACGTCGAGGACGTCCGCACCCAGCCCGACACCGGCACCCTGGAGGGCGACCTCCGGGTCCTGCTGCGCGACAAGGCCGCCGCGCTCACCGGCGAGGCCGGCCGCCTGATGCAGGCCCTGGTCGGCGAGGCCGCGCAGAACACCGCCCTGGCCGACGCCCTCACCGCGGCCTTCCTCGAACCCGTCCACCGCCGGGTCGGCGAGGCCGTCCGGCGGGCCGCCGAACGCGGCGAGATCGATTCCGTCCCGGACGCGGACCTGCTCGGGGCGGTGGTGGTCGGGCCGCTGATGAGTCGCTTCCTGCTGATGCCGCGCCCGGACCAGGTGGACGCGGCGACGGCGCAGGCCGCCGCGGACCGCTTTCTGCCGTTCGCGCTGCGAGCTGTCGGGGCGGGCTGACGGAACGGGACCGAGGCGGCGGAGGGCTCAGCGCCGGCGGCCTTGGCCCCGCCGTTCCCCGGGCCCCTGATCGCGGCCCCTGACTGCCCGGACCAGGGCGGCGGCCGTCTCGGGCCAGTGGGTGTGGTCGAAGCGGAAGCCGGCGTCCAGCAGTCGGCCGGGGGTGACCCGGCGGCTCTTGAGCAGCAGTTCGGTGTCCGAGCGGAGGGCGAACGCGCCGAGTTCGGCCATCCAGCGGGTCGCCGGGAGGCCCACCGGGATGCGCCAGGCGGTCCGGATCGCGTGCATGAAGTCGCGGTGGGGGACACGGGGTTGGGGGCGGCGAGGTTCACCGGGCCGGAGAGGTCCTCCCGGGCTGTCAGGAAGTCGAGCGAGCGGACCAGGTCGCGGCCGTGGATCCAGGACATGTACTGGGCGCCGCCCGCGATCGGGCCGCCGAGGCCCAGGCGCGCCAGGCGCAGGACGAGGTCGAAGGCTCCGCCTCGTTCGGGGCTCATCACCATCGCGGTGCGCAGCGCGACCTTGCGGGTCCGCGGGGTGTCCGCCTCCTCCTGGGCCCGCTCCCAGGCCTTGGCGATCTCGACGCTGTAGGCCCAGTACGCGGGGACGCCCGGTTCGGCGCCGCCGAGCAGGCCGGTGGCTTCGTCGTCGGGTGCGTCGAAGCGGTGGGCGTAGACGGTGGCGGTGCTCATCTGGAGCCAGGTCCTGGGCGGTCGGGCGGCTCCCGCGATGGCCTCGCCGACGATCCGGGTGGAGTCCACGCGGGAGTCCATCATGGTCCGGAGGTTGGCCGGGGTGTAGCGGCAGTCGACGCTCCGTCCGGCGAGGTTGACCACCAGGTCGCTGCCGTCGACGGCCTCGGCCCAGGGGCCGAGGGTGCGGCCGTCCCAGTGGATCTCCCGGCCGCGGTCCGGCCCTCTGGTCAGGATCAGCACGTCGTGGCCGGCGGCGGTCCACGCGCGTTCCAGCAGTCTGCCGACGTGCCCGGTGCCGCCGGGCAGCACGATCTTCATGGAAGCCCTCCCTCGGTGTCTCCGGGGTGAGCCCAGCGAAAAGTGAACGCGTTCAAAACCTGCCGCAGGCCTTTCTGAAGCGCTGAATCGGTGCTTCAATCCTTGGTGTGGCCTATCGACGCACCGCCGCCGTCCAGGCCCGGCTCGACGGTCAGCGCGAGGCCGTCCTGCGGGCCGCCGTCGTCCTGCTCGCCGAACGCGGCTACGCCGGCTGCTCGATGGCGGCCGTCGCCGACCGGGCCGGTATCGCCACCGGCAGCATGTACCAGCACTTCGACGGCAAGGCCGATCTCGCCGTCACCCTGTTCCGCACCGTCTGCGGCCGGGAGATCGCCGCCGTCACGGAAGCCGCCGAACGGGCCGCCGACCCGCTGGACGGGGTCGCGGCGGTGGTCTCCACCTTCGCCGCCCGTGCACTGAAGTCGCCCCGGCTGGCGTACGCGCTGCTCGCCGAACCGGCGGACCGGGTGGTCGAGGCCGAACGCCTGGTGTTCCGGCGGGCGTTCCGGGACTTGATCGCCGGCCGGATCGACCGGGCCGTGGCGGAGGGCCGACTCCCCGTCCAGCGCGCCGAACTGACCGCCGCCGCGATCGTCGGCGCGGTCGGCGAGGCGCTGGTGGGGCCGCTCACCGACGGGCAGCCGCCGGAGACCGTCCTGCCCGAGCTCGTCACCTTCACCCTGCGCGCCCTGGGAGGGCACTGATGGCAAGCACGCACGAGGTCACCAACCAGGTCCCCGACCCGTACGGCCACGACGTCGCCGAGGACCCCACCCTGCTGGCGGCCCTGGACCGGGCCGGCGCCGGCTGGGCCGCGGACGAACTGCACGCCCTCGGCCGCCTGGCCGGCACCGAGCAGGCCGCCGACTGGGCCCGGCTCGCCAACGACAACCCGCCGGTGCTGCACACCCACGACCGCTACGGCCACCGCGTCGACGAGGTCGAATTCCACCCGTACTGGCACGAGTTGATGCGCACTGCCGTCGAACACGGCCTGCACGCCGCGCCCTGGCAGGACGAGCGGCCCGGCGCGCACACCGCCCGCGCCGCCAAGTTCTACGTCTGGGGGCAGGTCGAGGCCGGGCACACCTGTCCGATCTCGATGACGTACGCCTCGGTGCCCGCCCTCCGCACCAGCCCCGAACTCGCCGCCGCCTACGAGCCGTTGCTGGCCGCCCGGGAGTACGACTTCGGGCTGCGCGAGCCGCACGGCAAGCGCGGGCTGATCGCCGGCATGTCGATGACCGAGAAGCAGGGCGGCTCCGACGTCCGCACCAACACCACCCGGGCCGTGCCCGCCGGCGACGGCACGTACCGGCTGGTCGGCCACAAGTGGTTCACCTCCGCCCCGATGTCCGACCTGTTCCTGACGCTGGCCCAGGCCCCCGGCGGGCTGTCCTGCTTCGTGCTGCCCCGGGTGCTGCCCGACGGCAGCCGCAACGCGCTGCGCCTGCAGCGGCTCAAGGACAAGCTCGGCAACAAGTCCAACGCCTCCTCGGAGATCGAGTACGAGGACGCGGTCGGCTGGCTGGTCGGCGAAGAGGGCCGCGGCGTGCGGACCATCATCGAGATGGTCAACATGACCCGGCTGGACTGCACCGTCGGCGCCGCCTCCGGGATGCGGTACGGCGCCCTGCGCGCCCTGCACCACGCCACCCACCGGCGGGCGTTCGGCAAGGCGCTGGTCGAGCAGCCGCTGATGCGCAACGTGCTGGCCGACCTGGTGGTCGAGTCGGAGGCCGCCACCGCGATCGCCATGCGGCTCGCCGAGGCCACCGACCGGGCGCTGGCCGGCGACGAGCAGGAGGCCCGGTTCCGCCGCCTGGGCCTGGCCGTCGCCAAGTACTGGGTGTGCAAGCGCGGCCCCGGGCACGCCGCCGAGGCCCTCGAATGCCTGGGCGGCAACGGCTACGTCGAGGAGTCCGGGATGCCCCGGCTCTACCGCGAGGCGCCGCTGGTGTCGATCTGGGAGGGCTCCGGCAACGTCGCCGCCCTCGACGCGCTGCGCGCGATGGCCCGGCAGCCCGAGTCGGTGGCCGCCGTGTTCGCCGAACTCGACGCCGCGAGCGGGCTCGACCGCCACTTCGACACCGCCGTCGCCGACCTCCGCAAGGACCTCGCCGACCCCGACCACCTCGAATACCGCACCCGCCACCTGGTCGAACGCCTCGCCCTCGCCCTCCAGGCCGCCGCCCTCCTCCGCCACGGCCACCCCGCCGTCGCCGAGGCCTTCACCGCCACCCGCCTGGCCGGCCATTCCGGCCTCGCCTACGGCACCCTCCCCACCGGCCTCGACACGCAGGCGGTCCTCTCCCGGATCCCGTCCCTCCCGACCGGCGCGTAAGCCCCTGCCGGGGCCCGGCAGGGCCCCGGATAAGCGCTGCTAGCGTGGCGGACGATTTCTTTCCGGTGGTTTTTCGAAGGGTTGCGGCGGCGATGGCCAAGTTCCTGCTGAGTCTGCATCTGGTGGTCGCCGTGCTGGCCGTCGGTCCGGTCGCGGTGGCGGTGAGCATGTTCCCGCGGAAGGCGAAGGCCGCTCTGGTGGCGGGGCCCGAGCAGGTGACGGCGCAGGCGTCGGTGCGGTTGCTGCACCGGATCAGCAACATCTACGCGCTGATCGGGATCGCGGTGCCGCTGCTGGGCGTCGGTACGGCGCAGGCGATGCATGTGCTGGGGAACGGCTGGCTGATCGCGTCGATCGTGCTGACGGCGATCGCGGCGGGTGTGCTGCTGCTGTTCGTGCTGCCCGGTCAGCAGGCCACCGTGGACGCGCTGGACGCGACCGAGAACCAGGAGGCGGAGACCACCCGGGCCACCGGCATGCTGAAGATGCTGCCGATGACCGCGGGGCTGTTCAACCTGCTGTGGGTGGTCGTGCTGGTGCTGATGGTCATCCGGCCGGGGTCGACGAACGGGGCGTGACGCCGCGCACCTCCAGCCCGGCCAGCAGTTCGGCGGTGGCGGCCGCGACGGCGGCCACCGCCGCGTCGAACACCTCCCGGTTGTGCGCGGCGGGCGCCCGGAACCCGGAGATCTTCCGGACGTACTGGAGTGCCGCCGCGTGCACGTCCTCGGGGGTGGCGTCGGGCGTCATCGGCGGGCGGAGCGTCTTGATGCTTCGGCACATGCCTCCAGTCTGCTCCGCCCCGCCGACAACGGGCCGGGCCGCTCTCAGCCCGGCACGACGGCTCCACCGAGCCGGACGGCTGCCGCCCCGACTCCTGGGCGCTGCTGGTGGACGCCGAGGAGCCGGGCGCCGCGCCCGAGTCGGACGACCGTCGGTGGTTCAGAGCTCGCCGAGCGTCGTCGGCAGGGTGGCCGCCGCGGTGAACACCACCTGCTCGGTGGTGAGTTCGAGGTAGTACAGGTCGCCGTGCCGGTGCTGGGCGGGCGGGTCGAGGGGGAGTGCGGACAGGTCGATCTCGGGCAGGCTGTCGAGGGTGGCCCGCCCGAGCTTGATCAGGGCTTCCTTGCGGACCCACTGGCGGAGGAACGCCCGGGTCGGGTCGGGGTGGTCGCGGATGAGCGCGGCCTCGGCGGGGCTGAGCACGTGGCTGAGCGAGGCCGGGTCGGTGCTGCGCGGGCCGAGGTGTTCGACGTCCACGCCGATCGGGACGGGGCCGGCCGCGGCGGCGATGATCCCGCCGGTGTGGGACAGGCTGAGGTGGGTGCCGGGGCGGTCGGTGAGCAGGGGCCGGCCGTGTCCGGTGCGGCCGCAGCCGGGGCACTGCTGGCCGAAGGCGATGTCGGCGGGGTCGATGCCGAGGTGCGCGGCCGCGCAGTACCGGACCAGCAGGTGGGCGGCGACGTAGTCGTCGCGGTCGGCGGGGCGGCGGAAGCGGTCGGCGCGTTCGCGCTCGTAGTCGGCGAGCAGCCGTTCGTCGGCGTCCGGCCGGGCGAGGACCTCGGCGGTGGTGGCGAGCAGGGCGAGCGGATGGTTCGACACGGGTCTCCTTCGTCCAGGCGGGCGCCGTCATCGGTGCACCAGCAACTTAGTCCGTTCGAGTGATCTTTCTGCGTGTCAGTTGTCAGACGGTCGGGTTTTTTCCGCCAACACCACTTTGCTGGCCGGGGTTCGCTGGCTGCTGACCCACCGTCAACGAAAGGGGTGTCCGTGCGACACGGCGCTCGTCCCAAGAACCGGCTGGTCCGGTATGCGGCAGTGGCGGCCCTCGCCGCCGCCCCGCTCGTCACACTGGCCTCGATCGGGCAGGCGGACCAGCTGGCCCCGCCGCTCGGTCCGTGCGTCGGCAACTGTCCGAACCCGTTCCCGGTGCCGGTGCACAACGGCCCGCCCGCGGGCACCGACGACACGATCAACGTCTTCGTCGGCGGCAACTACACGGTGGAGGGCCGGGCCGCCGAGGTCGAGGGGAAGGTCGTCACGGTCAAGGACCTCACCGTCGACAAGAACGGCGGCGGCCTGTTCAACATGGGCGTGGTCGGCGTCGGCTCCCAGGTCGCGCCGCCGCCCGGCACCGACCACGTGACGGTCGGCGGCGCCGTCGACGTCGTCACCGGCAACCGGGTGCAGATCGGCGGCGGCGACCCGGCCCGCTGGGGCAACCTGGCCTTCGGCACCACCGAGAGCGGCATCCTGGAATTCTCCGGCCCCGGCGCGGCGCGCCAGGACCCGGCGGCGATCGACCCGTTCCTCGGCCTCACCACGGTCATCAAGGACGACTCGACGTGCATGGCCGAGCAGACCGCCACCGGCACGCTGAGCGTCGAAGGCAACCTGTACACCTTCACCGGCGACGGCCACAGCATGCGGCAGATCTTCAACGTCGACCGGAACATCGGCAGCGACACGGCCGCCGCCGACATGGTGTTCGCCGGCATCCCGGCGGGCGCGACGGTGATCGTCAACATGGTCGGCCCGGACCCGGTGCTGATCCGCACCAACACCGGCTCCGGCTTCCCCGGCGACCAGCTCACCGACATGCAGCCGCTGCTGATGTGGAACTTCCCCACCTCCGCCGACGCGACGATCTCCGGCGGCGCCCAGTTCCAGGGCTCGATCATGGCGGGCAACCCGGCGGGCACCGTCACGGTGTCCACTCCCGGCGCCAACGGCCGCGTCTACGTGGCCGGCAACCTGCTGCAGACCGGCACCGCCGGGACGGAGATCCACGCCTACCCGTTCAACGGCGACCTGCCGACCTGCGGGCAGAGCCCGTCGCCCTCGCCGTCGCAGAGCGAGAGCACCTCGCCTTCGCCGTCGCCCTCGGCGAGCGAGTCGGAGAGCCCTTCGCCGTCGCCGTCCGAGAGCGGGGGCCCCGAGCCGTCGGAGAGCGTCGAGCCCACCCACGGCGAGCGCCCGGAGCCCGGGCAGAGCCACCGGCCCGGCGGCGGGCTGGCGAACACCGGTAGCAGCCTGGTCGCCCCGCTGGCCGGCGGCGCCGCGGTGCTGCTCGGCCTCGGCGCGGCGGCCGTGACGCTGGCCCGTCGCAACCGCGGCCGTCGCCACTGACGCCCCGCGGCCGAACCGCCGAACGGCCGGAGCCCCCACGGGCCCCGGCCGTTCGGCCTGCGGTCGACGCGCCGTCAGGTGACGTCGCCGCGCCGGGCGAACCGGTCCTGCCGCCACTCCCCGGAGGCCAGCACCTCGCGCAGCGCCGTCGCCGCGTCGTGCACGTCCGCCCGGGACAGGTACAGCGGGGTGAAGCCGAACCGCATCAGGTCGGGCGCCCGGAAGTCGCCGATCACGCCGCGGGCGATCAGCGCCTGGACGATCCGGTGGCCCTCCGGGTGCCGCAGCGCCACCTGGCTGCCGCGGCGCTCGTGCTGACGTGGCGTCACCGGCTCGACGTCCAGATCGGCCGTCAGCTCCAGGAACAGGTCGGAGAGTTCCAGGCTCTTGGCGCGCACCGCCGCCGGATCGGCCAGCTCCCACACGTCGAGCGAGGACTCCAGCGCGGCCAGGCCGAGCACCGGAGGCGTCCCGGTGAGGAACCGGGTGATGCCCTCGGCGGGCCGGTAGCCCGGCTCGAAGTCGAACTGCCGGGCGTGGCCGAACCAGCCGGTCAGCGGCTGCCGGGCCGCCGCGTGGTGGCGCTCGGCCGCGTACAGGAACGCGGGCGCGCCCGGCCCGCCGTTCAGGTACTTGTAGCCGCAGCCGACCGCGAAGTCCACGTCCGCCGCGTCCAGTCCGATCGGCAGCGCCCCGGCGGTGTGGCACAGGTCCCAGACGGCGAGCGCCCCGGCCCGGTGGATCCGCTCGGTGACGGCCGCCATGTCCAGCAGCTCGCCGGTGCGGTAGTCGACGTGCGAGAGCAGCACCACCGCGGTGTCCGCGTCGAGCACCGCGTCCAGCTGCGCCGCCGAGTCCACCAGCACCGGCCGGGCGCCCGGGTGCAGCCCGGTCAGGCCGTCCGCGATGTACAGGTCGGTGGGGAACGCGTGCCGCTCGGCGACCAGCGCGCCGCGCCCGGGGCGCAGCCGCAGCGCCGCGCCGAGCACCTTGAACAGGTTGACGGAGGTCGAGTCGCAGACCACCACCTGCCCGGCCGCCGCGCCCAGCAGGTGCGCGCCGAGCCGGTCGCCGAGCCGCCCGGGCTGGTGGAACCACCCGGCGTCGTTCCAGGACCGGATCAGCCCGGCGCCCCACTCCTCGGCGACCACCTTCGCCAGGTGGCCGGGCGTGCGGCGGGGCAGCGCGCCGAGCGAGTTCCCGTCGAGGTACAGCACGCCCTCGGGCAGTTCGAAGTGCTCGCGCAGCGGGTGCAGCGGGTCGGCGGCGTCGCGGGCGACGCAGTCCTCGCGGGTGGGAGCCGCGGTGTGAGTTGTCACAGTTCGTTCCTGACGGACCACAGTTCGGGGAAGACGTCCTGGTCGGCGGAGTGCTTCAGCCAGCTCAGGCCGGAGGAGCCGCCGGTGCCGGGCTTGCCGCCCATGGTGCGCTTGACGGCGGAGTAGTGGCGCTGGCGCCAACGGGTGACCCGCTCGGCGGTGTCGAGCAGCGCCTCGCCGAGCCGGGCCAGGTCGGCGAGCGCCGGGTCGGTGTACACGGCCCGCCAGGCGGCCTCGACGGCGTCGTCGTGGTCGCGGCGGGCGGCGGCGGGGGCTGCGGGTATCTCCAGGCCGCGGCGGGCCAGCACGGCCAGCGCCTCGTCGTACAGGCTGGGGGTGCGCAGCTCGGTGAACAGCTCGTCGTACTCGGCGGGGGAGTCCTGGTACATGGTCAGCAGGCGCTCGCTCTTGTTGCCGAGCAGGAACTCCAGCCGCAGGAACGCCGAGGACTGGAAGCCGGACGCCTCGCCGAGCACCGGCCGGAACGCGTTGAACTCGGCCGGCGTCATGGCGGCCAGCAGGTCCCAGGAGGAGACCAGCACGTCCTGCGCGTGCAGTCCGCGGCGCAGCGCGTCGCGGGCGGCGGTCAGGTCGTCCTCGCGCAGCGCGGCGCGGGCGGCGGTCCACTCGCGGTGCAGCAGGTCGAAGAGCAGCTCCATCACCTGGGTGGCGACGATGAACGTGTACTCCGCGGGCTCCGCGGAGCGCGGCTGCTGGAGCGCGTGCAGCTCGGTCAGGTGCACGTACTGCGCGTACGGGGTGGACGCGCTGCCCTTCTGGTCGCCGCCGAAGGTCAGGTGGGGCCGGTGGGTCTGCCCGGTCATGGCCGGTACCTCCAGGTTCCGCCCGCTCCGGGGTGCGGCGGGCGCCACCATTGTGCGGCGCGACGGCCTGCTCTTGAATGGGCGTCGTAGCCCGGTTGGCGGCATTGGCCTGCCGTTCGCAAGGTGCTGCGCCCCGATCGCCTGACGAACGCAAAGGAGCCGCCGATGGACGCGGTGGACCGACTGCTACTGGCCGAACTCCAGGCCGATGCGCGCCTGTCGTACAACGAGCTGTCCCGCCGGGTGAACCTGTCGCCGCCGGCGGTGGCCGAGCGGGTGCGCCGGCTGGAGGCGGACGGAGTGATCACCGGCTACCACACGCACCTGGACCCGGCGAAGGCCGGGGCGGCGGTGATGGCCCTGGTGACGGTGCAGTGCTACGGCCCGCGCTGCGTGCTGCGCGACCCGGAGGTGGCGCACTGGCCGGAGGTGTTCCAGCTGCACCGGGTGACCGGCGGGGCGTGCTGCGTCCTGCTGGTCGGCGTCCCGGACATGCCGGCCTTCGAGCGGCTGACCGACCGGCTGGGCGGCTACGGGCAGCCGACCAGCTCGATGATCCTCTCCAGCCCGGTGCCGTGGCGGGCGATCCGGGCGTCCTGACGGGATCTCAGTAGCCGTTCTTGGACGGGGCCAGGTGCACGCCGAGGCTCTCCAGCCCGTACAGGAACATCTCCACGCCGACGGCGGCCAGCAGCAGGCCGAGCAGCCGGGACAGCACCTCCAGCGAGGTGCGCCGGCTGGCTCGCAGCAGCGGAGCGAGCAGCAGGACGGACACGCAGTCCACGGCGATCACCGCGACGTACATGGCGGCGACCGTGGAGTGCCATTCGAGGGTGTCCCGGGTGAGCGACTCGACCAGCAGCGCGGTGATCGCCAGCGGGCTGGCCACGTACGGCAGCAGCAGTTGGCGGATGCCGTCGGCGAGGGGATTGTCGAGGTGGCCATCGCTGCTGCCGCCGCCGAGGTGGACGCCGAGCACCAGGGCGACGGCGTAGATGAAGAAGATCACCCCGCCGGCGATCTGCAGCGACTGGTCGGAGATGTGGAACAGCGCCGCCATGACGTCCGCGGTGTACGCCAGCACCAGGCCGACCACGGCGGCGACCACCGAGGACACCAGGGTGAGTTTTCGCAGTTCGGCCGGGGTACGGCTCTGGCTGAGCTGGGCGAAGGCCAGCAGCACCTTGGGCGGGCCGACCACGGCGAAGAAGGTGACGAAGACGGTGCTCAGGTTGATCGCCGACATGCGCCCATGATGGGCGGTCAGCGCAGCCGGACGGTGACGCCACCCTGGCGCAGGACGTCGAGGACGGCGTCGAAGTAGGAACGCTCCTCGTCGTCGGGGCCGATCACCCGGCGGGTGAGCCCCTGGGCGGAGACCAGGGCGTGGCGCCAGATCAGCACGTACGGCGGCTCGGGGGTGAAGCCGCCGCGCAGGACATCGGCGAGGGCGTCGAGGTTCTTGCCGTAGTAGTCGCCGGGGGCGTGCACGGCGCGGCCGAGTTCGGCCCAGAAGCTCGGCTCGTCGGTGACCCGGTCGCCGTGCAGGACGTACTCGGGCGGCTGCGGTGCGGTGGGCATCGGGAGTCTCCCTGCGGGGTGGGTCGGGTCGCCCGGATGGGTTCGCCGGGTCGAGCGGGGCCGGTGCGCACGCTGGGATGGGCCCTACGGTCCTCTCTTCACACCCAGGGGCAACACCATGTCCAGTCTGCACCGCAAGGATCTCGGTCTGTTGGCACTGCGCTCGGTCGTCGGCGGTGTCCTGTTCGCGCACGGCGCGCAGAAGCTGTTCGGCTGGTTCGGCGGCGGGGGCCCGGAGGCCACCGCCCAGGCCATGGAGCAGATGGGCTTCGAGCCGGGCGAGCGCAACGCCCTGGCGGCGGGGCTGGGCGAGGCGGGCGGCGGTGCGCTGCTCGCCGTGGGCCTGGCCACCCCGGTGGCCGGGGCGGTGGTCGCCGGGACGATGGCGGGCGCCATCGCGGTGCACTACCCGGCGGGCTTCTTCGCGCACGGCGGCGGCTACGAGTACCCGGCGCTGCTCGGCGCCTGCGGCCTGGCGCTGGCGGTCTCCGGCCCGGGCGCCTACTCGCTGGACGCGGCCTCCGGGCATTCGCTGGGCCGCCCGTGGATCGGTGTGCTGGCGTTCGCGGCAAGCGCGCTGGGCGCCGTGGCGGTGGTGTCGCGCCGTCAGGACGCGATGCGCAGGCGGGAGGCCCGGGCCGCGGACGAGGCGGCGGGCGAGAACGGCACCGGGCTCTCCTGAGCGCCGCGACGAGACAGGGAGATTCACTGATGGAGCGACAGATCCGGGTGGCCGCGGGCTGGACCGCGGCCGTGCTGGTGGGCGCTGCCGCGCTGGCCGGCTGTACGTCGAGCGGCAAGCCGTCCGGAACGGCGTCCTCGGCGCTGGAGGGCGGCAAGTCGGCGGTGGCCTCGGCCGCGGAGTCGGCGCTGGGGTCGGCGACCGCCGCGATCGGTTCGGCGGCGGCCTCGCTGGGCGCCTCCGCGCAGGCCGCGGCGTCCTCGGCGCTGGCGAGCGTCAAGGGCGGGCTGAACGTGAAGGGCGATGTGGCGCTGGGGTCGGTGACCACCGAGTCGGACGGCAAGCTGTCGGTGCCGGTGACGGTCACCAACCACGGTTCCCAGGCGGGCAAGTACACGATTCAGGTCAACTTCGACGACGCGTCGGGGAACCTGCTGGACGCCACCGTGGTGACGGTGCCGGAGGTGGCTGCCGGGGCGACTGCGCAGGCCACGGCGCACAGCAACCGGTCGCTGAACACTCCCGTGACGCCTGTGGTGGCGAATGCGCTGCGGTACTGATCGGTCACCGAACCTTAAGCGGGGCGTAAGCGTCAGATCCCGCTCTTGACGGCCGAGTTGGTCTAGTCCATTTTACTTGGCAGGTGCAGGGAGCCCCTGGGCCGGCGCCGGTGGTTCAGACCACCGGCGCCGGTTCGGCTTATCCCGTACCCGGCGTTTTTGCAGGCCAACGCTCGATTCCCCCTGTCATGCCCCTGGCTGTGCGGCCCCACCTCGCACGGTTCGTATCCGGGTTTGTCAGGACCCCCACAACCAGGAGTCCCGCAGCCATGCTTCGTACCGTTCCCCAGTCGCCCTCGCGGCGGCGCCCCAAGGGCTGGGCCGCGCTCGCGGCCGGCACCGCGGCGTCCCTGCTGCTCGGCGGCACCCTGGCGCTGTCCGGCGGCACCGCCCAGGCGGCCCCCACCAACTCGACCGGCGCGCCGGCCACCAGCGGTGGCATCAAGGTGGCCTACTTCGACCAGTGGTCGATCTACACCAACGCCTACTACCTGAAGACCATGAACGACACCGGCGCCGCCGGCAAGCTCGACTACCTGATCTACGACTTCGGGAACATCGACCCCACCAACCTCACCTGTTTCGAGGCCAACAAGGCCGCGTCGCAGAACGAGGACGACCCCAACGCGGGTGACGGCGCGGGCGACTCCTTCGCGGACTACCAGAAGAGCTTCGGCGCCGACATCTCGGTCGACGGCGTGGGCGACACCTGGAACCAGCCGATCGTGGGCAACTTCAACCAGCTGAAGAAGCTGAAGGCGAAGAACCCCAACCTCAAGGTGCTGCTGTCGATCGGCGGCTGGACCTACTCGAAGTACTTCTCGGACGCCGCGGCCACCGACGCGTCCCGCAAGAAGTTCGTGTCCTCCTGCGTCGACCTGTACATCAAGGGCAACCTGCCCGTGCAGGGCGGTTACGGCGGCCCCGGCACCGGCGCCGGCATCTTCGACGGCATCGACATCGACTGGGAGTACCCGGGCGGCAACGGCCACACCGGCAACCACTCCTCGCCGAACGACAAGCAGAACTTCACCTCGCTGCTCGCCGAGTTCCGCAGCCAGCTGGACGCCCAGGGCAAGACGGACGGCAAGACCTACGGCCTCGCGGCCGCGGTCGGCGCCGGTCAGGACAAGATCAAGTACGTCGAGACCGACAAGATCGGTCAGTACCTGACCTTCCTCGACATCATGACGTACGACATGCACGGCGGTTGGGAGGCCAAGGGCCCGACCAACCACCAGGCCCCGATCTACACCAACCCGAACGACCCGATGAACCCGGTCCCGGGCGGCAACGGCAAGTACTCGCTGGACAACGCCATCAAGGCGTACACCGTGGGTGACCCGCAGTACGGCATCCCCGGCGGCTTCCCGGCGAAGAAGATCAACGTCGGCGTCCCGTTCTACTACCGCGGCTGGACCGGCGTCACCGCCGGCAACAACCACGGCCTGTTCCAGCCGGCGACCGGCCCGGCGGCCGGCGGCAGCTACTCGGGCAACGTCAACGGCATCAAGATGTACAAGGAGCTGAACGGCTTCGTCGACAACCCGGCGTACACCTACTGGGACGACGCCGCGAAGGCCGCGTACTTCTACGACGGCACCACCTTCTGGTCGGGCGAGAACGCCCAGTCGATCCAGGCCAAGCTGGACTACGCGCACTGCAACGGCCTCGGCGGCTCGTTCGCCTTCTCGATGTACGACCTGGGCACCCAGACCGCGCTGTTCGACAAGATGGTGACCGCGACCAACGGCTCCGCCGCGAACTGCCCGGCCGCCCCGAACTCCCCGTCCCCGTCGGCCTCGGCCTCGCAGTCGGCCAGCCCGTCGCCGTCCACCTCGGCCTCCTCCTCGGCCTCGGCGTCCCCGTCCTCCTCCGCCTCGGCCTCCCCGTCGCAGTCCGCCACCTCCGGCGCCTGCTCCGGTGCGCCGAGCTGGAACGCGGGCACCGTGTACGCCACCGCCACCAAGGTCTCCTGGAAGGGCCACTACTACACCAACAAGTGGTGGACCACCGGCGAGGACCCGAGCCTGAGCGGCCAGTGGGGCACCTGGACCGACAACGGCGCGTGCTGACCCCCGGCTGACCGGCAGTAGCCCTTGAACGCGAGGGGCGCAGGGAGATCACTCTCCCTGCGCCCCTCGTCGCGTTTCCCCGGCCGCCGCCTTCCCGCTGCAGCGGCGGGTCAGCAGGTCAGGTCGTCGGTGCGGCCGAGGGCGTCCGGCTGGGACTCCTCGATCCGGCGCAGCATCCGGGTCAGCGTCGCGGCCAGCTCGGGGCGGTCCTCGCCGGGGACGTCCTGGAGCAGGTCGCCCTCGAAGACAGCGGCCATCCGCATCAGCTCGATCCACTTGTCGCGGCCGATCGGGGTGAGCTCGATGATCACCCGGACCCGGTTGGCCTCGTCGCGCTCGCGGGTGACCAGGCCCTCGGCGACCATCCGGTCGATCCGGTGGGTCATCGCGGCCGGGGTCAGGCCGAGCCGCTTGGCGAGCTCGCCCGGGCCGAGCCGGTACGGGCTGCCGGCGAACACCAGCGCCTTGAGCACCTCCCACTCGGCGTTGGTGATGCCGAGGGTGGCCAGCTGGCGGCTGTAGGCCACGTTCATCCGGCGGGAGAGTCGGGAGAGGGTGGAGACGATGGTCTCCACCTGGGGATCCACGGTGGGGAACTCCCGCTGGTAGAGGGCCACCTGTTCGGCGATGCCGAGTTCGGTGGCGGAGTCGGGCTCCGCTCTGCGTGCGCTCATACGGTCATTGTTCCACGCATGGTGCAGCTGTTAAGCCTTTGACTCGTTAAGGTTTCTATGCGTAGACTTTAGGTCTGAAATCTTACGGGGTAAAGCGAGGGCCGCAGGGGCCTGCTTTCGGAGTCTTCGAGGGGTGCCAAGTGAAGGAGTGGGGCGGCCGACTGCGTCGCGTCCAGATCGGCAACGCGCTCAGCGCGTTCGGCAGCGGCTTCACGCTGCCGTACATGTTCGTGTACGTGAGCGAGGTGCGCGGCCTCGGCTCCGCGGCGGCCGGCGCGGTGTTCACCGTGTTCGCGCTCGCCGCGCTGGCCGTGCTGCCGTTCACCGGCCGCGGCATCGACCGGTACGGCCCGCGCCCGGTGCTGCTGGCCGGCACCGCGATGGCCGCCGCCGGCGCGTTCGCCTTCGGTCAGGCCGCGAGCACGCCCACGCTGCTGATCTCCTCCTTCCTGTTCGGCGCCGGCGTCACCACCTGCCAGCCCGCACTCGCCACGATGATCGTCCGCTGCACCCGCAAGGCCGAGCGCTCCCGCGCCTTCGCGCTCCAGTTCACCCTGGTCAACCTCGGCATGGGCATCGGTGCGCTGGTCGGCGGCCAGGTCGTCGACACCGCCGACCCGGCCAGCCTGACCAGGCTCTTCACCATCGAGGCGCTGACGTTCCTCGGCCTGGCCGCCGTCACCGGCACCGCGAGGATGCCCGCGGCGGAGGTCGAGCCGGCCGGCCCGACCGCGGCCGGGAGGAGCAGCGGGCTGCGGACGCTGGTCGCCGACAAGGCGATGCTGCGGCTGTGCCTGCTCGCCGGGCTGATCTTCTTCACCTGCTACGGCCAGTTCGAGTCCGGCGTCGCCGCGTTCGCCACCGACACCGTCGGCACCGCGCCCTCCACCCTGGGCCTGGCGATCGGCGCGAACGCGCTGACCATCGTGCTGCTGCAGATGTTCGTCGTCCGGATCACCGAGCGCCGCCGCCGCACCACCGCGATGGCCGCCGCCGGCGTGGTCTGGCTCGCCGCCTGGGGCATGGCCCTGGTCGCCGGCCTGATCCGCGAGGACGCGATGGCCGCGACGGTCGCCATCGTCGCGATCTACGCCCTGTTCGGTGTCGGCGAGTCCCTGCTCGCCCCCACCATGGGCCCGATCGTCGCGGACCTCGCCCCGGCCCGCCTGCTCGGCACCTACAACTCGGGCTACGCCCTGGTGAAGCAGACCGCCGTCGCGGTCGGCCCCGCCGTCGGCGTCCTGCTGGTCGGCTCCGGCACCTGGCCGCTCTACCTCGCCTCGATGGCGCTCTGCACCCTGCTGATCGTCGCCCTGGCAGTCCGCCTCCGCGGCTACCTGACGCCCGCACAGGACAACGTCCGGGTGCTGAACGTCCCGCAGCACGAGCTGCGCGAGCTGGAGGCCGTGGCCTGACGCGAAACCGGCCGCCCGCCCGGGATTCCCTCCCGGGCGGGCGGCCTTTTCGTGTGCGCGGGGGTCAGCGGCGGGTGGGCATCAGGAGGGAGAAGGTGTCCTCGCGAGCCGGGAAGCGGATGGCCAGCGGGGCGATCGGGCCGGTCAGTTCGAGGACCAGCTGGTCGGCGCCGCCCACGGCCTCCAGCAGGAAGTCCCGGTTGACGTGGACCAGCAGCTCGGCCGGGTCGGTGCCCGGGAGGGCGTCGGCGGCGGTGGCGGTGAGGGGCGCGACGGGGAAGTCGACGCCGTCCTGGGAGCGGGTCACCACGGACGGCTCGGTGGCGGCGAGCATGCTGCGTAGCTGGTCGGCCGTCAGCGTGAGGCGGTGGGTCGGCTCCAGGCGGACCAGGCGGCGGTAGTCCGGGAAGTCGTGCTCGACCCGCTCGCCGGAGAGCTCGCGGCCGGCCGCGTGGACGGTGAACTGCGCGCCGTCCACGACCAGTTCCGCCTCCTCCGCATCCGCGAGCAGGGCCCGGGCGGCGTCCGCGAGAGCGGTCGGGAGCAGCGCGGAGACGGCCGGGCCGTCCAGCACGGCCGGGCAGTCGGCGACCGCCAGCCGGTAGCGGTCGGTGGCGACCAGGTGCAGCACGCCGTCCTCCGCGTCCAGGAAGATCCCCGCCACGGCGGGCACCGAGGCGTCGGACGGGGCGGCGAAGCGCACCGCGTCAAGCGCGGCGGCAAGGCGGTCGGCGGGAACGGTCAGTCGGGTCTGCGGCACGGGGAACTCCCTCGAATCGAGCGCGGCACGGACGGCGGAGAGCTCACGGCGGGCGTCGGACAGGCCGTCCTCCAGCCGCCGCACATGCGCGTCCAGCTCGGCCCGGGCCTCGGCCGGCGTACCGGTCAGCACCCTGGTGATCCCGGCCAGCGGCATGCCCACGCGACGCAGCTTCGCCAGCAGGCGGGCGTCCGGCAGCTGCTCGTCCGCGTACCACCGGTATCCCGACCGCGGGTCCACCACGGCGGGGGCGAAGACGCCGGCGCCGTCGTAGAACCGCAAGGCGCTGACGCTCAGTCCGCTGGCGCGGGCCGTCTCGCCGATGCTGCGCAATCTGCTCTCCACGCGGTAGACCCTGCTGCCTCGACCTGGTCGAGGGTCAACCGTACGGGTGCAGGAAGGCGCGGAACGCAGGCGGGCGCGAAACCGGGGGCGCGTGGGGGTACCTCCCGGCCCGCCAGGGCTGGGGGAGAACTGCGCGAAGCGGAAGGAACCCAACCGCAAGATCGCGATGCAGGAGAATGACTTGCACTTGATCGCGACCTGACGGACGTGCCCTGCGCTTGTCGCGCAGTTCCGCCCCCTCGGCTTCGCCTGAGGGTGCCCCCAGCGCCCCTGATTTCGCGCCCGCCTGCTCTCACAGCCCCCTGCTCGCGTTTCGCGGCCGCTAGGATGCGGACATTGCGGACATGTCGTCAACTTGCGGACGGGAAGGGTATGGCGCTGGCGGTCGAGTCGCGGCAGGCGGTCGTGGGGGTCGCGGTGAGGCGGGACCGGTTCCGGTGGTGGGGGCCGCTCGGGGTGGCGGTGTTCGCGGGGGTGTTGCGGCTGTGGGACCTGCCGTACCCGAACGCGTTCGTGTTCGACGAGACGTACTACCCGAAGGACGCGTGGTCGCTGCTGCAGCAGGGCTACGAGGGGGTCTGGCCGGACAACGCGAACCAGCTGATCCTCGGTGTGCCGCAGGTGATCCCGCTCAGCGGGGCGCCGGCCTTCGTCGCGCATCCGCCGCTCGGCAAGTGGGTGATCGCGGTGGGGGAGCACTTCTGGGGCCTGCACCCGTTCGGCTGGCGGATCATGGTGGCCGTGCTGGGCTCGGTGAGCGTGCTGATGCTGGCCAGGATCGGCCGCCGGCTGTTCCGGTCGACGATGCTGGGGTGTGTCGCGGCGCTGCTGATGAGTGTGGACGGGCTGCAGTTCGTGATGAGCCGGGTCGGTCTGCTGGACGGCATCGCCGCGTTCTTCGTGCTGGCCGCGTTCGGCTGTCTGCTGGTCGACCGCGACCGCACCCGCGACCTGCTGCGCGCCGCGCTCGCGGAGGGGGGCCGGGCCGGCGACGAGGTCCGGCTCGGGGTGCGTCCGTGGCGGGTGGCCGCCGGAGTGCTGCTGGGCGCGGCGTGCGCGGTGAAGTGGAACGGCCTGCAGATCCTGGCGGTGTTCACGGTCCTCGTCCTGCTGTGGGACCAGGCGGGGCGGCGGGCGGCGGGTGCGCGCCGGGCGTGGCGGTCGATGCTGCGGCGCGACCTGTGGCCGGCCGCGCTGTCGATGGTGGGCAGTGCGCTGGTGGTGTACGTGGTGGCGTGGAGCGGCTGGCTGGCGACCACGGGCGGTTACGGCCGGCAGTGGGCGGACGGCCGGGCGGGGCTGTCCCCGGCCCGGACGCCGCTGGTCGACGTTCCGCTGCCGCAGGTGTCGATGAGCTGGGTGCCGGCGCCGCTGCGCAGCCTGTGGCACTACCACGCGCAGATGTACGACTTCAATACCGGACTGTCGTCCCCGCACAGCTACCAGTCGAACCCGTGGAGCTGGCTGGTGCAGGGCCGCCCGGTGTCCATGTACTGGGAGCAGGTGCCGGACGGGCAGCGCGGCTGCACGTCCGCCGAGGGCTGCGCGAGCCAGATCCTGGCGCTGGGGACCCCGTTCCTGTGGTGGACGGCGTGCTTCGCGCTGGCCTACGTGCTGTACCGGTGGTTCTTCCGGCGGGACTGGCGGTCCGGCGCGATCCTCGCCGGGGTCGCCGGGATCTACCTGACGTGGTTCCAGTACCAGCAGCGGACGATCTTCTCGTTCTACATGGTGCTGCTGGTGCCGTTCCTGTGTCTGGCGGTGACGCAGATGCTGGGGGCGATGCTCGGGCCGGAGGGCTGCCCGCCGAGCCGCCGCCGGTGGGGCGCGGCCGGGGCCGGGCTGATCGTGCTGGCGATCGTGGGCTGTTTCGCGTACTTCCACCCGCTGTACACGGCGGAGGTGATCCCGATGTCCGAGTGGCGCGCCCGGATGTGGTTCACCAGCTGGATCTGACGGAACCCGCGGAACGCGAGAACGCGTTCCGCGGGCGCGGGTTCGCAGCTGCTGCCGGTCACCCGGCCGCTCGGCGCGGTGTGCGCGGTGCTGCTCGCGGTGGCCGCGCCGGTCGCCGGACGGGGCGGGCTCGGGCACGGGCGGGCGGTGCTGCGGGCCGAGGTGCGGGCGGCCGCGGGCTGGTCGGCGGCCCGGGCGGCAGCCGGTAAACTCGCCGGGTTGTTGAAGGGGAGTAGCCCTCCACCGGACCGTCGACATACCGGCCCGTCCCTCGCGGACGTGCCCGGCGCCCGGGGCACCTCACGGGGTGTCGGCGAGACCTTCGGCCGCAGTGCTGTGACCATGAACCAGTGCTGCCGGGCCGAGGCGTCCCCTTCTGCGGGTGCCCGGGGGCGCGGCGGCCCGAGACCGAGAGACCCCCGTATCCGATGAACAGCCTGACCATCGCCGCGCTCACGTTCGGCATCATCTTCCTCTCCGAACTGCCGGACAAGACCGCGCTGGCCAGCCTGGTCCTCGGCACCAAGTACCGGGCGAGCTACGTCTTCGCGGGCATCGCCGCCGCGTTCGCCGTGCAGGTCGCGCTCGCCCTGGTCGCGGGCAGTCTGCTGGCGCTGCTCCCGCAGCGCTGGGTGGAGGGCGTCTCCGGAGTCCTGTTCCTGGTCGGCGCGGGCATGCTGCTGTGGCACAAGGAGGACGAGGACGAGGAGGGCGAGGCCAAGGAGCCCGCGAACAGCTCGTTCTGGAAGGTGGCCGGCACCAGCTTCGTGATCGTCGCGGTCGCCGAGTTCGGCGACCTCACCCAGATCATGACCGCCAACCTGGCCGCCAAGTACGCCGACCCGCTGGCCGTCGGGCTGGGCTCCTGGCTGGCGCTGTGCGCGGTCGGCGGCATCGCCATCGTCGGCGGGCAGAAGCTGCTCCAGCACGTGCCGATGAAGGTCATCGTCCGGGTCGCCGCGCTGGCGATGATCGCGCTGGCCGGCTTCAGCCTGTTCAAGGCGATCACCGGCTGACGCTGCGCCAAGTGAGGTACGGGGGTCAGCAGTTGGGGTTCTGTGCCATCGACTCCAGCAGGGCTCGGGTCTGCGGGTCGTAGACACCCCGATCGATGCCCTTCAGCGTGCTGCGGTTCTGCTGCTGGAAACTGGCCAGCGCGGTCTCCGTCCAGAAGCCGAAGCCGAACTGGTTGCTGCTGGTCCGGTCCTTGTCGAGATCGCCGATCCGGTTGCAGCCGACCGTCATCAGCAGCCGCTGGAGCTGCACCACGTCCGGCCCGGTGTCGTTCCGCCGGAGTGTCCGGACCGGGGCGGACGAGGACGGCTGGGCGGTCGGGGAGGCGGACGGGCTGTTCGTGGCCGGGGCGGTGGTGACGGGCGCGGCCACCGGCTGCGTGCTGACGGTCTGGGACGGCCGGGCGGAGGTGCGGGTCGGCGACGGGCTGGTCGCGCTCGCCGACGCGTCCGGGGACGCCTCGACGCTGGGCAGTGCGCTCGGGGTGCTCTCGGCGGACGAGGCCACCGCCGGGCCGCTCGGCACGGGCAGCGCGTTGTCGACGGTGCTCGGCGAGGAGGACAGCAGCATCGCCAGGGTCGCGGCCAGCGCCGTCACGCCCACCGCGCCGCCCGCGATCACCAGCCGCTTGCGGTCGGCGCTGCGCCGCCGCTGCGAACGGCGCTCCGCCCGGCTGACCGGCGCGGCCGACTCGTCGTCGTGGAAGCTGAACATGCCCAGGTCGGCAGGCGGACGTGCCGAACCCGGGGTCGGGGGGATCGGCATGGTGGCCGGGTCGGGTCCGGCGGGCACCGGGGGGATCAGCGCGGTGGCGGGTTCCGGGCCGGCGGGTATCGGCGGGATCAGCGCGGTCGGCGGTTCGGGCTGCGGCTGCGGCGGCGGGACCACCCGGCCCAGCGGGAACGGGACGCCCTGCTCGGTCTGCACGAACCGTCCGGGCGCGGCCGTTCCCTGCGGCGGGACGGACGGCAGCAGCTGCGTCGCGGCGGCGGCGTCCGGCAGGTCCGGGAGAGGCGCCTGCGGCGGCGCGAACGGGCCGGCGGCCTGCGGGACGTGCGGCGGCGGGCCGGGCGCCGGCGGCGGGACGGCCCCGGGTGCGGACGCCTGCGGCGGCACGAACGGCGGCCGGTCCGAGGGCGACTGCGCGGTGATCGGCTGCACCGAGGGCGGGCCGACCCGGGTCGCGAACGGGTCGGCGGCCGGGTCGCCGGGCTCCACCACGGGGGTGCCGGCGACGTACGGGCGCACCAGGTGCGGGCCGTGCGGGCCGTCCAGCGGCGGGAGGACCGCGGTCTGCTCGGCCGGGGAGAAGGCGTGACACGCGCAGCTGCCGGCCGGCCCTACGGTGCCGCAGCTGGGGCAGCGGTCTGCCGGCATCGGCCGGTCCTCCTCGGGTCGGAATCGAACGGGGTGATTATGCAGGACCATCCCACGGGGCAACAGGGACGCCCGGCGTCGGGGTGCGTCCTGGCCGGTGCGAGCGGCCGTCCGGGCGCCGGGTCCGTCAGCCGGCCGCGGCGCCCGCCAGCTCGCGGAACTGCTGCGGGCTGACCCCGCGGACCCGCTTGAACGCGGCGCTGAGCGCGAAGCCGCTGCCGTAGCCGACCCGGCGGGCGACCGCGGTGAGGGTGGCGTCCGGTTCGGCCAGCAGGTCGGCGGCCTGGGCGAGCCGCCAGTTGGTCAGGTACGCCATCGGGGGTTCGCCCACCAGGTCGGTGAAGCGCCGGGCGAGCGCGGCCCGCGAGACGCCCGTCTCGGCGGCCAGCTCGTGCACCGTCCAGGCGCGCGCCGGGTCGGTGTGCAGCAGGCCCAGCGCGCGGCCCACCACCGCGTCGGCGTGCGCCCGGTACCAGGCGGGGGCGTGTCCGGCGTCGCGGGCGAACCAGCTGCGCAGCGCGGAGATCAGCAGCAGGTCGAGCAGCCGGTCCAGCACCACCTCCTGGCCCGGCTCGTCCCGTCCGATCTCCGCCTCCAGCAGGGCCACCAGCGGCGAACTCCACTCCTCGGCAGCCAGCCGCAGCACCGGCGGCAGCGCCCGCAGCAGCCGTCCGCTGACCTCGCCGTGCAGCTGGTAGGTGCCGCTGAGCAGCACCGTCGCGGCGTCCCCGGCGGTGCCCCAGGTCCGCACGCCCTGGTCGAGCTCCTCGCACATCCGCTCACCGTCGACGGTGGTCGACACCTGCCCCGGGTGGATCACCACCTGCGGCGCGGTCTCCGGCCGGTCGGCGACGGTGTACGGCTCCGGCCCGCGGACGATCGCCAGGTCGCCGACCCGCAGCGGCACCGGCGGCGCGCCGTCCGGGACGATCCAGCCGTCGCCGCGCACCGTGGTCAGCACCGTCAGCGGCGCCCGGTCCTCGATCCGGATCGCCCACGGCGGGTCGAACACCGACCGCAGCAGGAACGCCCCTTGGGCCCGGGGACCGGTCAGCAGTGCGGCGAGCGCGTCCATGGCGGCCAGCGTAGACGTCCGGCGCCCGGCCGGGTGGACTCTCGCGCATGCCAACGAGCTTCTGGGCCATGGATCTTGGCGCACCCGCCGAGTTGACTGTTCGTCATGACCAGACGAACGGGGGCCCACGGCATGGCAGTTCTTCGCACGGTGACACTGATCGGCGCGACGCTCACCGCAGGGCTCAGCGCGGGCCTGTTCTACTCCTACGCCTGCTCGGTGATGCCGGGCCTCGCCAAGGTCGAGGACCGCGCTTTCGTCGACACCATGCAGCGCATCAACGTGGCCATCCTGAACGGCTGGTTCATGCTCAGCTTCGTCGGCGCGCTGGTGCTCATCGTCGCCGCGGGCATCCTGCAGTGGCGCGGCGGCAACCGCACCGTCCTGCTGTGGATCGGCGCCGCCGCCGTCCTCCACCTCGCCATGTTCGTCATCACCGGCGCCGTCAACGTCCCCCTCAACGACAAGCTGGCCGCCGCCGGCGCCCCCGACAGACTCGCCGACCCGGCCGCCGTCCGCGCCGCCTTCGAGGACGTCTGGGTCCGCTGGAACGTCGTCCGCGCCCTCGCCGCCACCGCCGCCTTCGCCTGCCTGACCTGGGCGCTGGCCCTGTCCGGCCGCCACTCCTGACCTCCCGTCATGTCGGCCGGACGGTGTGCGTGCCGTCCGGCGTGACGGTGAGCTCGAACTGCTCGAATCCCGGGCGGCCCCGGGCGTCCCACCACCGCCACGCGGCCTCCACCTCGTCCCACAGCCGGCGCGGGCCGGACTGCACCACCTCGAACTCCGCCCGCCCCGGCTCCCGATCGGCCGTCGCCCACGAGGTGACGGCCGTGTCGTGCAACCAGAGCGTGTAGGACCCGTCCGGGTACCGTTCCGTCAGCGGGAAGACCCCCGGCACCCGGGCGCCGATCGCGAACATCGCCTCCCAGCCGCCGAGTTCGTCCGGCGAGAGGGTGGTGGTGGACCGGGTCCCGTCGGCGGGCCACGGCGCGGACAGGTAGGCGAGACTGCTCGGACGGCTGGTGCGCTGGGCGCGCAGCCGCATGAACGCCGACGAGTGGACGAAGCTGCCGCGGGCGCTGCCGTCCGGCTGGGTCGTCAGCCTCACGACGGCCTCGCCGCCGTACTCCGGCCCCCATGGTGCGACGATCACCGCGTCCGGGCGGCACTGTTCGATCCAGGCGCGGGGCACCTCCCGCACCGAGCAGGTGGCGATCACCCGGTCGAACGGCGCGGCCGGCGGGTGCCCGGCCGCGCCGTCGCCGACCACGGCGACCGGGGCGTACCCCGCTCGGGCGAGGCGGCGGCCGGCGTCGGTGGCCGTGGTTCTGTCGACCTCGACGGTGGCGACGTTCGCCGAGCCCAGACGGTGCGAGAGCAGCGCGGCGTTCCACCCCGTCCCGGTGCCGATCTCCAGCACGCGGTGGCCGTCGGCGACGTCCAGTGCCGCGAGCATCGTGAACACCATCGTGGGCATCGAACTCGACGAACTCGGTGCGGCTCCCCGGGAGTTGCCGAGGTGCGCCCCGTCGTCCCACTGCGTGGTCAGCGGCACGTCCGCGTACACCGCCCGCCACCACGCGGCCGCGTCCTCCCGCCGGCTCACCGCGTCGCCCTGCCGCACCCCGTCCGCCATCCCCGGCCACACCGTGTCCGGCACGAACAGATGACGGGGAACGGCGTGGTACGCCGCGAACCAGTCGGACCGCAGCGAACCGTTGGCGATGAGCGCGGAGGCCAGCCGCTCGCGACCCGCCTCCGCGAGCTGACGTGCCGTCACCACGTCAGCACCCCGCCGCCGGTCCCTGGCCGTCGGACGTGTTGCCGCCTTCGTCGCTGCCGCCGCCGCCGTGCTTGTTGCCGCTGCTGCTGTCGTCCTGCTGGCCGCCACCGGCTCCGTCGCCGTTGCCGCCGCCGTGCTTTCCGTCGAACGTGGGCATGGTGCCTCCTTGGTCTCCCCCGCTGGGACGGGTTTCCGTCCGCTGCTCACGCTAGGTGGCGGAGGTGGGGAGGAGTGTGCCCGATTCTCGGTAATTCCCCTGCGGGCGGGGAGAATTCGCCGAGTCGCTCAGCTGGTGTCCAGCGCCCGCCGGCACCGGGTGATCACCCGCTGGGCGTCCGGGCCGTGGACAGCGGCACGGTTCAGCGACTCCCACACGCGCAGGTGGAGCGCCACGCTGTCGGGGTCGTCCAGCCAGAGTTCGGCGTGCCAGTCCTCGGCGATGACCAGACGCTCGTCGTGGACCCAGAACCCGTTGGCGGGCGGCAGCTCGACGGGGGCGTCGAACGGCACGATGCCGAGAGTGACGTTGTCGAGGCCGATCACACCGCTGAGACGGTCGAGTTGGGCAGCCATCACGCTCGGCGGGCAGATCCTCGCCCGCAGCGCGGCCTCCCACATGACGATGTGGAAGCGCTTGCCGCGCCGGTACAGCAACTCCTGGCGGCGGATGCGGGCTTGCACCGCCTCGTCGATGTCGCGGGGGGAGCGGTGGAGGCGGACGTAGGCCTCGAAGACGTGCCGGGCGTAGTCGGGGGTCTGGAGCAGGCCGACGATCATCGCGTTCTGCCAGGCCCTTGTGGTGGTCGAACGCTCGTACTCGACCGTCAGCCGGTCCTGCACCGGTCGATGGCCGGCGGCCAACTGCCGTCGCCAGGAGCGGGATTGCGTTTCGAACGCGCGAAGGCGGGCCGACAGCTCGGCCGCGGCCTCGGGCTGCCCGACACCGTCCGCCCAGGCCCGAAGGTCCTCGTGGGTGGCGGTCTGGCGGCCGGTCTCCAGCTTGCTGACCTTGGACTGCGTCCATCCGAGACGGTCGCCCAGTTGGCGACCGGTGAGACCGCCCTCGGTCCGCAGCTCACGGAGCCGCAGACCGAGGGCGTAACGGGCCTGTTGGAAATCGGTGGTCACTCGCCGGACGGTACCCCAGCCCGGAACTCGCGGTGCGGCACGGCGAAGTGCCAGGCGGCGTCCCGCTCCTGGCAGGCGCGGTTGACCCGGACCGGGTCGGTGATCGCCTCGATGTCGGTCAGCACGTCGTCGGCGTCGAAGTGCAGCAGCGCGATCATCCGGGAGTCGAACACCCAGGCGTCCTCCAGGGGAAGGCCCAGCCGGTCGGCGTCCTCCCGCCACAGGTAGCGGATGTCCTCGCCCACCGTGCCGATCTGTTCGGCGTTGTCGAGCAGGTAACGCTGGCCGAGGGTCGGCGGGTTGTCCATGATCCGCACCCGTTCGAACCGCTTGCCCTGCGCGGACTGCGCACGGCGGTTGCGGGCCCAGTCGTCGTCCATGTCCCACCCGGGATCCTCCCCGGCCACGAACCGGCGGTAGGTCTCGGTTTCCTCGTCGGACCGGTATTGGCGGCGGGTCTCCAACCGGAAGGCGGTGTGCTGGAAGGTGCGGAACATCGACTCGAACTCGTCGTAGCTGATCAGCGTCGGCTCGCGCTCGGCGGCGCGCGGGGCGAAGCCCGCGAGCAGGACGCGGGGTACGGTCACAAACCCCTCGCCGGGCTTGATATTGCGGAACCGGGCCACCTCCGCCGGGTCCGTGACGAGGTCGCCCTGCACGATCACCTGCCCGGTCTCCTCGTCCTCGTACAGCGTCGGGCACCCATCCGCCCCGTTGCTCCCGATGTACCGCAGACGACGGGTCATGTCCCTGCTCCTTCACAGTGAGTGGTCGATCTCAGGATGTCGGGCCGTCAGGTGGCTCGGGGCACTGATTAGCCGATATTCGCCTGACGGACGATCAGACATGGACAGGTCGCGCGGACTTGATCGCTTCGACGGACGCGGTGCCCACGCCGTAGGCTCTGATCGGGTGTGCCGAAGGGAGTCTTCCGGTGTATCGGATGCGTGAGGCGACAGCTGCGGACGCCGACGCCATTGCCGGGATGGTGCGATCCCGTTCGGGGTGGCTGGCTGTGCGGGGTCTTGGCGAGTGTGCCGACGACGCCGAGGAGTACGGTGCCCAGGCCGGGAATCCGGATCTCGACGTGTGGGTGCTGGAGCACGAAACCGACGGGGTGGTGGGATGCACCACCCACTTCGGGAACGAGGCCCTGCCGCACTGGGCGTTCACTGAGGAGGAGCGGGCCGAGGCGACGCTGTTCCTGGCGACGTCGTTCACTCGTCCGAACCCGTTCCGGCTCGGCCGCCTGATGGCCTGGTGGTCGCTCGACCGGGCGGCCGAGCGGGGCCTGACCTGGGTCCGGCGCGGCACCGGCCATGAACAGCTGTCCCGCTACTACCAGGAGGCCCAGGGGTGGGAGCTCCTGCGGGTCGCCGAGCGGCACGGCTCGAAGGTCTTCTTTCTCCAGCGTGAAGCCCGTCGGATGCCGAACCTGGCCGAGCTGATGGCCGGGCGCGGGCTGTAGTGGAACCGGTGACGGCCGTCGGTTCGAGCTGCCGGCGGCCGTCCGGTGTGTGAGGGTTCACGACACGGAGGATCAGCCGCGCCGAGTCCGGCGCTGACAGCACATCGGCTCGGAGCCGTTCGTGGATGCGTGAGCGTTCTCCGACCTGCTCCGATCGGCCGGGAGCCCGCTCGGCTTGGGCTCGGACATGATGCAGGTCACGGGAACTCGGGGGCCGGTGCCGGACAGATGATGGGGGTGATCACAGATATGCGAACCCGGGTGCGGGCCGGGGACCCGGGGGTGTTCGGGGAGTTGTTCGACCGGTATGCCCGGGCCGTCTACAACCATGCGTTCCGGCTGACCGCGGACTGGTCGGTCGCGGAGGACGTTATGTCGGCGACGTTCATGGAGGCGTGGCGGCTGCGCGGCAAGGTCGCGGCGGAGGGCGGGTCGTTGCGGCCGTGGTTGCTGGGCGTCGCGACGAACCTGGCGCGCAACCACTGTCGCAGCAACCGGCGTTACCGCGCGGCGGCCGCGGCGCTCGCCGCGAGCGGGGCGTCGGTGGTGGAGGTGCCCGACCATGCCGAGGAGGTGGTCGGGCAGGTGGACGACCGGCGGCGGCTCGCGGCGACGATGGCAGCGATGGGCGCGCTGCGGCGTGCCGAGCGGGAGGTTCTGGTGCTGTGCCTGTGGGACGGGCTGGAGTACGCCGAGGCGGCCGAGGCGCTCGGCATTCCGGTCGGGACGGTGCGCTCCCGGCTGTCGCGTGCTCGTACCAAGCTGCGCAAGCTCGCGGATTCGGAACTGGCGGCGGAAAAACGGGAACCCGCCCGCCGCCCCCGGCAGATGAATGGGGACCGCGCGACAGCGGTCCGGCCCGTACCGGAAGGACACCGATGAACGCCAGCCCCTCCCAGCCGCGCCCGGCTGACCGGCCGGAGACCGATGGTTTCCTGCCGACCGTGGAGCGGGATCTGCCGACGGGTCGCCACCAGTTCCACAAGGAGCGCCTGATGGCCCAGATCCACGAAGACCTCGCCGTTTCCACCCCCGCCGCCGGGCGGCGCAACCCGTTCCTGCGCCGCGTCGTCCTGCTGCCGGTGGCAGCGTGCGTACTGGCCGGCGCCGTCGTGGTCGGTGCCGGCCTGAGCCGGGGCAGTGACCCGGTCCGGTCCGCCGCCCCCGGCGCCGGTCCCGTCCTGACCACCGACATCCGCCCCGCGGACGCGCAGGGAGCCGTCCAGTTGCTCGACCGGATCTCGCTGGTCGCCCAGGACACCGCCGCCCCGCAGGCGCGTGCGGGCCAGTACGTCTACATCGAGTCGAAGGTCGCCGGCACGTCTGTGTGGTCGGTCAACGGCAAGGAGTCGGCCGTCGGCGAGGCCCTGGACACCCGGCGGAGCTGGAAGTCGGTGGACGGCCACAAGGGTTGGCTGATCGATCGGCGGAACAAGGACGGCGTCTCGCTGGACACGACGGAGGCGCCGGGCCTCAACGCGCCGTCCTACGACTACCTGGCCGCCCTGCCCACCGACCCCGACGCGCTGCTGAAGAAGATCTACACGGAGACGGCGGGCCACGGCCCGGGCCCCGACGCGGAGGCGTTCACCACCATCGGCGACCTGCTGATCGAGAGCTACCCGTCCCCGCAACTCGCCTCCGCGCTCTACAAGGCCGCCGCCAAGATCCCGGGCGTGGCGAAGGTGGACGACGCGGTCGACGCGGCCGGCCGCCACGGGGTCGCGGTGGCCCGCCTCGACGGGAACACCGGCGTGCGCACCGAGTGGATCTTCGACAAGTCCTCGCTCGCCTTCCTCGGCGAACGCACCGTCCAGGTCGAAGGCACCTCCGGGGGCGGCCTGATCAAGCCCGGCACGGTCATCTTCACCAACGCGATCACCGCCCGCGCCGTCGTCGACGGCGTGCAGCAGACCTCCGCGCAGTCGGCCTGACCGCTGCCGTCTCCCGCCACCCCCGCCGTCCTGCCGGGCCTTCGGGTTTGGGCGTGTGAGGTGGGGGAGGATGGAGGCATGAGCGTTGTGAAGATCAATGTGCTGACTGTCCCTGCGGAGCAGCGGGAGGTGTTGGAGCAGCGGTTCGGGTCGCGGGCCGGGGCCGTCGAGGGTGCGGACGGGTTCGAGTGGTTCGAGCTGCTGCGGCCGGTGGAGGGGACGGACCAGTACCTGGTGTACACGCGGTGGCGGGACGAGGCGTCGTTCCAGGCGTGGATGGAAGGTCCGATGAAGGCGGCGCACCAGGGCGGGGGCGACCGGCCCAAGCCGGCGGCGACGGGGTCGACGGTGTGGTCGTTCGAGGTGGTGCAGTCGGCCGGGCCGAAGGCGTAGGGGACGCGCGGGGCCGGTCCTGGGGGAGGCCGGCCCTACGCGGGGTGGAACGGGACGGCGATGTCGGCCACGTGCTCGTCCGGGCCGGCGGTGGCCCAGTTCGGGTAGTAGACCTCGCGGTTGGAGGCGCTTCGGGCGTAGCCGCGCAGGGTGAGCCAGGTGCCGACGGCGTCGTGGGCGGCAGCCATGGCCGCGAAGCCCGCCTGGCTCTTCGTGCGGGTGAGGTAGGCCTCGCGGTGGGCGGGTTCGATGCGGACGCCGATCTGCCCGGCGGGTCCGACCGCGTCGCGGGTGGGGGCACAGACCTCGACGGGGCCGTCGGAGTCCTCGCTGACCAGGCCGTCGAAGACGGCGAAGATCGGTCCGGACAGGCAGGCTCCGGTTTCGCGCAGGTGGGCGAGGAGCAGTTCGGTCGACGAGGCGAGGAAGGCGGGGAGGTTCGCGGCGGTGACGTGGCGCCGGGTGAACAGGACTTTCTGCTCCGCCACTTGGCGTTCGGCGATCTCGTCCATGGTCGGGCTCCTTCCGGTGAGGACTTCTCGGGCGTAGCCCACCGCGTCCCGGCGGGCCGCGTGCGCGGATTCCTGCTCGCGCCAGTACGCGGCGAGCAGCGCGGCGGGCTCCGCGCCGGGGGAGTCGAGCACGGTCGCGATGAGGGCCAGCGGCATGCCGATGGCGCGCAACAGGGCGATCCGGCGGGCGCGTTCGACCTGGGCGGGGCCGTAGCGGCGGATGCCGGTCCGCGGATCGGTCCGGGCGGGCGGCAGCAGGCCGCGGTCGCCGTAGAGCCGTAGGGCCTTGAGGCTGAGCCTGGTTGCGGCCGCGAGTTCCCCGATGGTGATCAGATCCTCTTGCACGGGATCACTGTGCCCGCTGCCCCTGGGGGAGGGACAAGCCGCCGGGTCCGGCGGAGGACGCGGGGTGGGAGTGTGGTGGGAAGTCAATGCCGGTCAGTACGCCGCAGGTTGGAGGGCAGGGCCATCCTGCGGCGGTACGTGGGGCGGGGGTGGCGGAACGGAGACTGGAGGTGATCCGAGGCACTGATTCTGCACAGAGGACTGGCATGGTTCTGCGAGACGGGCGAACGACTTCCCTGCTGACGGTGGGGGCGGTGGCGGCCGTGCTGGCGGCGCTCACTCCGGCGACGGCGTTCGCGGCGGGGGATCCGTTGCAGCGGTACGCGCAGCAGGAACTCCGGTGGGAGCGCTGCGAGATGGGCGGGCTCCCGGCGTTCGAGTGCGCGAAGGTGAAGGTGCCGCTGGACTACGCGAAGCCGACGGGCCGGACGATCGAGATCGCGATCTCGCGGGTCAGGGCGGGGAGCGCGAAGGAGCGGCACGGGGTGCTGCTGATGAACCCCGGGGGGCCGGGCAGTCAAGGGCTGACGATGCCGGCGGAGATGGAGCCGCTGCTGCCGGCGGCGGTGCGGGCGCGGTTCGACCTGGTCGGGTTCGATCCGCGCGGGGTCGGGCAGAGCTCGCCGGTCGGCTGCGACCTGACGGAGGACGAGCGCAGCCTCCAACGCCCTTACCGGGAAGCCACGTTCGGCAAGGACGTGGAGCGGGCCCGGTCGGTGGCCGACAAGTGCTGGGCGAAGGCGGGGGACGTGCTGCCGCACATCACCACCCGGAACACGGCGCGGGACATGGACCTCGTCCGGGCGGTGCTGGGCGAACGGCGGATCTCCTACTTCGGGTACTCGTACGGGACGTACCTGGGCGCCGTCTACACGCAGATGTTCCCGCAGCGCTCGGACCGGATCGTGCTCGACAGCGCGCTCGATCCGAAGCTCGCCTGGCGGGGGACCTTTCGGGGCTGGTCGACGGCGGCCGAACTCGCCTTCACCCGCTGGACGGAGTGGGCCGCCGAGCGTGACGCAGCCTACGGGCTGGGGGCCACCGCGGCGGAGGTGCGCCGGACGTACTGGGAGCTGGTGGAGCAGGCCGGTCGGACGCCCGTCCCGACCGACGACGGGAAGGCGCTCGACGGCGACGCCATCCGTTCGGGGTACCGCGCGTTCGTGCAGGTCGAGGCCGTCACACCGTGGATCGTCGCGCTGAAGGCCGCGGCTGCGGGCGGGCCGGCCGCGCCGGGCGTCCCGCCGGGCGTCGTGGACGACAACCGGACGGCCGTCACCTGGGCGGTGTTCTGCGGCGACACCCGCAGCTGGCCGCGCGACCCCGAGCAGTACCGCCGCGACGCGATCGCCGACCGGGCCACGTACCCGCTGGCCGGCGACCTGGGGGCGAACATCCAGCCGTGTGCGTTCTGGAAGTCGGCGGCGGTCGAGCCGGCCACTGCGGTCAACAACGACGTCGACGCGCTGATCGTGCAGAACCAGTGGGACCCGCAGGCGACGCTCGCCATGGCCCAGGGCATGCGGCGCGCCCTGCACGGCTCCCGGATGGTCACGGTCGCCGGCGGCGAGGGCCACGGCGTGGTGGTGGCCGGCCCGTCCTGCGCGGACGGCGCGTTCACGCGCTACCTGACCACGGGCCGGCTGCCCGCGAAGGACCTCACCTGCGCAAACCGGTGACCTGCGCCAACCGGTGACCCGCAGCACCTAGTGGAAAGCGGCGCGGCGGGTGGCGCGGCGGAGGGTGCGCAGGAGGGGGCCGCCGACGGTGAGGCAGAGGACGGCGGTGAGGGCGGCGCGGGGGAGGTCCCAGCCGAGGGAGGTGGTGAGGCAGTAGAGGGCGAAGCGGGTGAGGTTGGCGGGGAGGGGGTCGCCGGGGACGAAGGAGATCGAGGTGCTCAGGCCGCCGATGTAGGGCCAGCCCTGAAGGTTCATCACGGTGCCGTAGCCGACGGCGGAGACGACGCCGTAGAGGGCGAGCACCAGGAGTTCGGCGCGGCCGCGCAGGCGGGCGGCGCCCGGGAGGAGGCCGGCGCCGAGGCAGACCCAGCCCATGGCGAGCATCTGGAACGGCAGCCAGGGTCCGACGCCGCCGGTGAGCAGGCCGGAGGCGAACATGGAGAGCGCGCCGAGGACGAAGCCGAAGCCCGGGCCGAGGGCGCGTCCGGAGAGCACCATCAGGAAGAACATCGGCTCCAGCCCGGCGGTGCCCGCGCCGAGCGGGCGCAGTGCGGCGCCGGCGGCGGCCAGGACGCCGAGCATGGCGACGGCCTTGGCGTCCAGGCCGGGGGCGCCGGCGGCGGTGCGGCCCTCGGAGAGCTGGGCGACCAGGACGGCGAGCAGCAGCGGCAGCAGCAGGGCGAACAGCCAGGGCGCGTCGGTGGAGTGGCCGACCAGGTCGGAGTCGCGGGCGGCGAGCAGCGGCCACCCGAACGCGGCGACGCCGACCGCGGAGACCAGGGCGAGCGCGAGCGCCGAGCGCCGTCCGAGCGGCACGGGGCGGGCGAGTTCCCCGGAGGTCATGGCAACTCCCTGAGGGCGGCGGCGACTTCGGGGACGGTGAGGTACGGGGGGAGGATCTTCGCGGTCTGCGGGGCGAAGGTGGGCGAGGCGAGGACGACTTCGGGCGTGGGTCCGTCGGCGACGATCTCGCCCTCGGCCAGGACGGCCGTGCGGTGGGCGAGTTCGGCGGCGAGTTCGACGTCGTGGGTGGCGAGCAGGACGGTGTGGCCGTCGGCGGCGAGGGCGCGCAGGATCTCGACGAGGCGGGCCTTGGCGGCGTAGTCGAGGCCGCGGGTGGGTTCGTCGAGGAGCAGGACCGGCGGGCGGGCGGTGAGCACGACGGCGAGCGCGAGGGTGAGGCGCTGGCCCTCGGAGAGGTCGCGGGGGTGGCACCGGTCGTCGATGCCGGGGAGCAGGGCGGCCAGGATGCTCCGGCAGGCGCCGGGTTCGGCGCCGGCGTCCTGGTCGGCGGCGGTGCACTCGTCCGCGACGGTCTCGGCGTACAGCAGGTCGCGCGGGTCCTGCGGGACCAGGCCGACGGAGCGGATCAGGTCCTTGGGGCGGGACTTGTGCGGCGTGCGGCCGTCCACCCGGACAGTGCCGGAGTCGGGGGCGTGCAGGCCGACCAGGCTGCCCAGCAGGGTGGACTTGCCGGCGCCGTTGCGTCCCATGAGCGCGGTGATCTGCCCGGGGAACAGGGCGAGTTCGACGCCGCGCAGGGCCGGGACGGGGCCGCGGGAGACCACCAGCCGGGAGACCGTGGCGATCGCGGGAGCGGTCGGCGCAGCGGGGGCAGGGGCCGGCGCGGGCAGTCGTTCGCGCAGCGTCGCCGCGCGCCGCCGGGCGTCCCGGACGGTGAGCGGCAGCGGATCCCAGCCCGCCAGCCGGCCGAGGTCGACCACCGGGGGGCGGACGGGCGAGCGGGCCATCAGCGCGGCGGGGGCGCCGAGTACGGGCGGCTCGCCGGGGCCGGGCAGCAGCAGGACCTGGTCGGCGTACTGGACGACGCGCTCCAGGCGGTGCTCGGACAGCAGGACGGTGGTGCCGAGGTCGTGCACCAGCCGCTGCAGGACGGCCAGTACCTCCTCGGCGGCGCCCGGGTCGAGCGCCGAGGTGGGCTCGTCCAGCACCAGCACCTTGGGGTGGACGGTCAGCACCGAGCCGATCGCGACCCGCTGGCGCTGGCCGCCGGAGAGCGCGGAGAGCGCCCGGCCGCGCAGCTCGGCGAGGCCGAGCAGGTCGAGGGTCTCCTCGACCCGGCGCCGCATCACGGCGGGCGGCAGGCCCAACGACTCCATGCCGTAGGCGAGTTCCTCCTCGACCGTGTCGGTGACGAAGTGTCCGGCCGGGTCCTGGCCCACGGTGCCGACCACGTCGGCGAGTTCACGCGGCCGGTGGGTGCGGGTGTCGCGGCCGGCGACGGTGACCCGGCCCTCCAGCACGCCGCCGGTGAAGTGCGGCACCAGGCCGGAGACGGTGCCCAGCAGGGTGGACTTGCCGGCGCCCGACGGGCCGACCAGCAGGCACAGTTCGCCCTCCGGAACGGTCAGGTCGACGCCGCGCAGGGCGGGTTCGGCGGCGTCGGCGTACCGCACGCCGACCTGCTCGAAAGTGATCACCTGGTGCTCCGGGGCGGCTCGGGGGTGACGAAGGCGGGCAGCAGGCCGATCAGCGCGGCCGCAGCGGGCAGCAGCGGAAGCCGGGGCGCGGTCGGCGGCACCACCGACGGCGTCAGGGCCTCCGGCCAGCGGCCCGCGTACCAGATCAGGGCGGCCGCGACCAGCGCGCCCGAGGCGGCCGTCAGCCACTCCGGGAGCGCCCACGGGTCGGGCCGGTAACGCGTTCGGACGGAGCGCCGGCCGCCCAGGGCGAGCCCGGCGGCGGACGCGGCGACGCCGGCCAGCAGGACGGGCAGCGCCCAGGCGTGGCTGCCCGCGGTGAGCAGGCCGTAGGTGGCGCCGCACACGCCGAGCAGCCCGGCCAGCGTCAACGCCCCGGCGGTGCGCACCAGTCGGCGCGGCACGTCGGCGGTGCGGCCGAAGCCGCGGGTGTCCATCGCCGCCGCCAGCGCCACCGAACGCTCCAACGCGCCCTCCAGCACCGGCAGTCCGACCGACAGCACCGCGCGCACCCCCCGGTCGGTGCGCCCGCGCAGCCGCCGGGCCGCGCGCAGCCGGCGGACGTCCGCGACCAGGTTCGGCGCGAAGGTCATCGCCACCACGGCCGCCACCCCCGCCTCGTACAGCGCGCCCGGCAGTGAACGCAGCAGCCGCGACGGGGAGGCCAGCGCGTTCGCCGCGCCCACGCAGGCCAGCAGCACCGCGAGGCGCAGGCCCTCGTACAGCGCGAACAGGATGCCCTCCAGGCTCACCGAACCGCCCAGCCGGACGCCCTGCGCCCAGGAGGGGAGCGGGAGTTGGGGCAGGGTGAACAGGACGTGGGTGCCGCCGACCGGGGAGCCCAGCACGACCGCGAACACCACCCGGGCGGCCAGCACCAGCAGGCCCAGGCGCAGGAACGCCGCGTACGAGCGGGCCCACGGGGCGTCGCCGCGCCGGGCGGCCACCACGAAGCCCGCCACCGCCAGGATCAGCAGCAGGAGCACCGGATTGGTGGTCCGGCTGGCCGCCGCCGCGAGGCCCAGCGACCACAGCCACCAGGCGCCCGGGTGCAGCTGCCGGGGCAGTGAACGGCTGTGCACCGCCCCCGAGTTCGAGACCTCGGGGGCGGTGCGGCGCAGACGGTCGACGGACATGGTCAGCGGGTGCGGCGGCGACGGGCCTGCCAGAGGGCGCCGGCGCCCAGCAGGACCACCACGCCGACTCCGGCGATCACGCCGACGGCCGGTCCGCCGTCGCCCTTGTCGGCCGGACCGCCGGACCCGGTGGCGGAGTCGGAGCCCGCCGCGACCTGCTCGCCGCAGCCCGCGCGCGGGTAGCCGGCGATCGCGCACAGCAGCCCGCCGGAGTCGTAGCGCAGCGGCGCGGCCACCGCGGCCAGCACCTCCGCCGAGTTCGCGGCGGTCGGCACCGAGGCGCACACCGAGCGGGCCTCGGCGGGCTTCTCACCGTTCGGCGCGTCCTTCGCGGTGCCGAAGTCGAGCACCACGGCGACCCGCTTGCGGCCGCCGTCGGGCGCGGTGTTCGCGCAGATCGCGGAGAAGTCGGCGGGCAGCGACGGCCGCGGCGCGTCCTGGCCGCCGTCCGGGCTGAGCACGAACCGCCAGCCGTCCACCGCCCCGTCCGCCGGCACGTTCCCGGTCGGGCCGACCTGTTGGAACGCCCAGCCGTCGGCGCCGCCCTTCCAGAACGACCAGTACCGGTAGTCGGCGGCCTGCGCGGACCCGGCGGCCGGGCCGAGCAGCGCCGCCAGCACGCCCAGCAGGGCGACGACCGCCGCTGCGGGCAGGGGAGTTCGGCGGATCCGCCCGGTCACCGGTCCTGCTCCGGCTTCTCGTCCGACGAGGCGCCCCCGGCCGAGGCGCCCCTGGCCGAGGCGTCGCCGGACGTGGCGCTCGCGGCGGCGGCGTTGTTGCGGCGGCGGTTGAGGCTGAGCAGGATGCCGGCGCCGATGCCGACGAGCAGGCCGACGGCGATCAGCCAGCCGGCCGAGAAGCCGCTGTTCTCGTCGGGTTCGGTGATCGCCGAGCCGGGCGCCCGGGTGGCCTGCGGGTCGCCCCCGACGGGGCCGACCTTCGGCTTGGGGCCGGAGTCGGCCAGCAGCTGCACCAGGTTGGCGCCGCCGAAGTTGTACGGGTCGAGCTTGGCGGCGCGGGCCGTCAGCACCAGGGTGGCGGTGGCCGACGGGTCGGTGCCGCTCTTGCCTTGCGCGGCCCAGGCGTAGCCGTTGCCGGCCAGCCAGTCGGCGGCGCTGGCGGCCTCGGCGGGGTGGCCGGTGGCGACCAGGCCGAGCACCGCCCAGGCGGTGGAGTTGTAGTCGGCGGTCGCGGCCGCGCCCGGGGTGTCCAGCATCAGGCGGTGCCCGCCGGCGGCGAGTCGGCCGGCCAGCCAGGCGGCGTCCGCCTCGGCGGAGTCGGCGTGCGCGACGGGGCCGTCGCCCGGGGTGTCCGGGCAGGTCAGGGCCTTCGGCGCGGTGTCCTTGCGGTCGGAGGTGGTGACCGGCAGGTGCCCGCCCGCGGAGGCCAGCAGGGCCTGCGCGGCGGCGAGCGTGTTGGGCGCGGCCGGGGCGCCCGACACCGGCTGGTAGACGAACGCGCCGCGCTGCTCGGCGGGGGACCAGCAGCCCAGCTGGAAGGAGGCCAGCCCGGCGTAGGCGGACTGCCCGCCCGGGACGGACGTCGCGGCCGGGTCGAGACCGGCGGCCAGCAGCGCGTTCACCGCCAGCGCGGTGGAGTTGGCGTCACCGGGGGCGCCCGGGTTGTACGCCCAGGTGCCGTCCACGGTCTGCTTGGCGCGCAGCCAGTCGGTGCCGCGGGTGACCTGCTGCTGGTGGCTGCCGAGCACGGTGAGCGCCTGCACGGCCATCGAGGTGGCGTTGGAGTCCTCGGCGGCGGGGGTGCAGGCCACGCCCTCGACCCGGTACGACGGCCAGCCGCCGTCCTCGCACTGCTGGTCGAGCAGCCACTGCACGGCCGCGTCGGCGGGTTCGACCCGCTCCTGGTGCAGGGCGATCAGCGCCAGCGACTGCCGCCACACGCCGTCGTACTGCGGGTCGCCCTTGCCGTACAGCCCGGCGGGCACCCCGGGCGTCGCCGGCGGGGCGGAGGCCGAGCCCGAGCCCGAGGCCGAACCGGACGGGGAGCCGGAGACGGACGCGTCGGGGGAGGGGTCGGCGAGGGCGGGCGCGGCGGCGGCGCCGGCGAGCAGGGCGCCGGCCAGTGCGGCGGCGCCCAGGCGGGCAGCGGTCAGCATGGGGAGAAAGCCTTTCGGGAGCGGTCGCAGCGGACCCGAAGGCACGGGCCGCCCGTAGACCCACGACGGAGGAGGGCCGCTCGTCTCCGGCCGGGCAGTCCGACTGCGCCGCGCCGGTCGAACGGCGCGGCTCACGGTTGCGGGTCAGTGCCGGAATCGCACCGGCTTCCCCCGGCCTCGGAGGCGGATGGAGTTGTCGGCGGTCCGGTGGGGGCCGTTCCGCGCCTCCAAGACTCTAGCCGCCGACCCGCGCGGCGCCCCTGGGAGGTGGTGGAACCGGTTGCAGTTCGTCCTCGGCCGGGGCGGGCGTGGCGAGGGTGAGCAGCCGGGCGGCGGTGTGCAGGTCGGCCCGGACCTCGGCCAGCGAGGACCGCCCCGACAGCCAGGCCAGCAGGGTGGCGTGCCAGGTGTGGGCGACCACCCGCAGCGCGGCCTGCTGGCCGGCCGTCGGAGGGTCGGGGAGCCGGGCGGCCGCCAGCACGATCGCCGAGGTGACCTGGCCGACCTCGTCCACCTCGCT
>NZ_BMRI01000001.1:268134-271421 GCF_014648555.1 Kitasatospora griseola | reverse complement strand
GCCCACCGAGCGGTCCGCGAAGGACAGCGCCCGCACCATCGCCTCTGCCAGCCGGGGCTCGCGCTGCAGCGCGTGGAAGGCGTGGGTGAGCGCCTCGGCGACCCGGGCCGCCGGGTCCGCCCCGGTCGGCGGACGCCGCCCGACCTGCTCGTACAGCCGTTCCAGCTGCTCGCGCATCACGGCCACCAGCAGGTGCACCTTGGACGGGAAGTAGCGGTACAGCGTCCCGAGGGCGACCTGCGCGCTCTCCGCCACCTCGCGCATCTGCACCGCCTCGAAGCCGCCCCGGGCGGCCAGCGCGGTGGCCGCCCGCAGGATGCCCCGGCGGCGCTCGGCCTGGCGCGGTGTCAGCGGCCCGGCGGCGGTGGCGTTCGCGGTCACGTTCACTCCCGGGGCGGAGGATCGAAAGGGCGGGTGGCCGGGACCGTGGTAACCGGCGGTAACAGCGGAGGGGCGAGCGGCTGAACAGCGTGGCGTGAATCACCTGCCACGGCTCCTGACGGCAAGCTACGGCCCGGTAATCTTCGAGGTCTCTCGTTGTCCGCTTTCCCCGACGGCGAGCCTGCACCACTGTGAAACGTGATCTACTTTACCGGTCGGCGGCCCCGCTCGTCGCCGGTCCCGGTGAGTAGGAAAGAGGGGCCCCGGATGACCGCGTTGCCGCCGCCGTCGCTGCGGATCGCCCTGCTGTCGTACCGCGGCGACCCGTTCTGCGGCGGCCAGGGCGTGTACGTGCGCCACCTGTCCCGGGAGCTCGCCCGGCTCGGCCACCACGTCGACGTGATCGGCGCGCAGCCGTACCCCGTGCTCGACGAGGTCGAGGGCCCCGGCTCGGTGCGCCTGGTGGAACTGCCCAGCCTCGACCTGTACCGCGCCGACGACCCGTTCCGCACCCCCGCCGCCGGCGAGTTCCGCGGCCCGGTGGACCTGCTGGAGTTCGCGGTGATGCGCAGCGGCGGCTTCCCCGAGCCGCTGACCTTCTCGCTGCGCGCCCGCCAGTACCTGGCCCGGCACAAGGGCCGCTACGACGTCGTCCACGACAACCAGACCCTCGGCTACGGCCTGCTCGGCCTGGCCCGGCACGGCTTCCCGCTGGTCACCACGGTCCATCACCCGGTCACCGTGGACCGGCAGTTGGAGATCGACGCGGCCGCCGGCCGGCTGGAGCGGCTCGGCAAGCGCCGCTGGTACGCCTTCACCCGGATGCAGCAGCGGGTCGCCCGCCGGCTGGAACACGTCATCACCGTCTCGGAGAGCTCCCGCGGCGAGATCGCCGACCACCTCGGCGCCGCCCCGCACGCCATCTCGGTCGTCCCGATCGGCGCCGACACCCGTCTGTGGTCGCCGTCCGACGCCGTCGCCCGGGTGCCCGGCCGGATCGTCGCCACCTCCAGCGCCGACGTCCCGCTCAAGGGCCTGGTGCACCTGGTCGAGGCGCTCGCCAAGGTCCGCACCGAACGCGACGCCCACCTGGTGGTGGTCGGCAAGCCGCAGAAGGGCGACGGCCCGGTCGCCGACGCGGTGCGCCGGTTCGGCCTGGAGGAGCACATCGAGTTCCGCACCGGCCTGACCGACGCCGAACTCGTCGACCTGTACCGCTCCGCCGAGGCCGCCTGCGTCCCCTCGCTGTACGAGGGCTTCTCGCTGCCCGCCGCCGAGGCGATGGCCACCGCCACCCCGCTGGTCGCCACCACCGGCGGCGCCATCCCCGAGGTCGCCGGACCCGACGGCGAGACCTGCCTGGCCGTCCCGCCCGGCGACGCCGGGGCGCTCGCCGCCGCACTCGGCCGACTGCTCGACGACCCCGCGCTGCGCGCCCGGCTCGGCGAGGCCGGGCGGGCCCGGGTGCTGGAACGATTCACCTGGGCCCGCGCCGCCGAACTCACCGCCGACCGCTACCGGGCCGCCATCGCCACCGGAGCGGGCGCCGCCGCCCGCTCCGGGCCCGGCTGGCGCTACGTCGGCTGACCGGACCCGTTCGGCCGACAGACCGTCAACACCCGTACCACCCTTCGTGAATGGGAGCCCCGCAGTGCTGACCGTCGACTTCTCCCGCTTCCCGCTCGCCCCAGGCGACCGGGTGCTCGACCTGGGCTGCGGCGGCGGCCGGCACGCGTTCGAGTGCTACCGGCGCGGCGCCAACGTGGTCGCCCTGGACCAGAACGGCGAGGAGATCGCCGAGGTCCGCAAGTGGTTCGCCGCCATGGAACAGGCCGGCGAGGCGCCCGCCGGGGCCAGCGCCACCGCCATGGAGGGCGACGCGCTGAACCTGCCGTTCGACGACGACACCTTCGACCGGATCATCATCTCCGAGGTGATGGAGCACATCCCCGACGACAAGGGCGTGCTCGCCGAGATGGTCCGCGTCCTCAAGCCCGGCGGCCTGCTCGCCGTCACCGTGCCCCGCTACCTGCCGGAGAAGATCTGCTGGGCGCTGTCCGACGAGTACCACGAGGTCGAGGGCGGGCACATCCGCATCTACAAGGGCGACGAACTGGTCGAGAAGGTCCGCGAGGCCGGCCTGGAGCCCTACGGCAACCACCACGCGCACGCCCTGCACTCCCCGTACTGGTGGATCAAGTGCGCGATGGGCGTCAACAACGACAAGGCCCTGCCGGTGCGCGCCTACCACCAGCTGCTGGTCTGGGACATCGTCGGCACCCCCGTCGTCTCCACCCTCACCAAGGCCGCCGAGAAGGCCCTCAACCCGGTCCTCGGCAAGTCCTTCGTCGTCTACGCCGGCAAGCCGCACCAGCCCCGGACCGGCGCGTGACCGCCGCCGTCCCCGCGGCCCTGCTGCTGGACGGCGTCCTCGACGCCGCCCAGGCCGCCGACACGGTGCGCTCGATCCTCGCCCACCAGCAGAGCGACGGCGCGATCCCCTGGTTCCACGGCGGCCACCTCGACCCCTGGGACCACACCGAGGCCGCGATGGCCCTCGACACCGCCGGCGAACACGCCGCCGCCGAAGCCGCCTACCAGTGGCTCGCCGACCGGCAGAACCCCGACGGGTCCTGGTACGCCGCCTACGCCTACGGGCAGGACGGCATCGCCGACGGCACCGCCACCGACCGGGCCCGCGAGACCAACTTCTGCGCCTACCTCGCCGTCGGCGCCTGGCACCACCACCTGTCCACCGGCGACGACCGCTTCCTGGAACGGATCTGGCCCACCGTCAGCCGCGCCCTCGACCACACCGTCCGGCTCAGCCTCCCCGGCGGGGCGATCGCCTGGCGGCAGGACGAGGACGGCGCCACCGCGACCGACGCGCTGCTCACCGGCTCCTG
>NZ_BMRI01000001.1:267584-268109 GCF_014648555.1 Kitasatospora griseola | reverse complement strand
CTCGATCCTGCACGCCCTGCGCTGCGGACTCGCCATCGCCGACCACCTCGACCGGCCCCAGCCCGACTGGGAGCTCGCCGCCGGCCGCCTCCGCCACGCCATCGCCCACCACCCCGAGCGGTTCCTCGACAAGGACCGCTACTCGATGGACTGGTACTACCCCGTCCTCGGCACCGCGCTGCGCGGCGAGGAGGCGACGGCCCGGCTGGCCGCCGACTGGGACCGGTTCGTCGTCCCCGGCCTCGGCGTCCGCTGCGTCAGCGACCGGCCCTGGGTCACCGGCGGCGAGAGCGCCGAGCTCGCCCTCGCGCTGTGGGCCGCCGGACAGTCCGACCGCGCCGTCGAGATCCTCCGCTGGATCCAGCACCTGCGGCACCAGGACGGCTCCTACTGGACCGGCTACGTCTTCGAGGACGACGCGATCTGGCCCGAGGAACGCACCACCTGGACGGCCGGCGCGCTGCTGCTCGCCGTCGCGGCCCTCGGCGGCGACCACGCGACGGTCAGCGTCTTCGGCGGGGAGCA
>NZ_BMRI01000001.1:252698-267547 GCF_014648555.1 Kitasatospora griseola | reverse complement strand
CCTGCCGGCCGGGCTGGTCGTCGGCGACTGCTGCTGAGCCCGGAGCAAACCGAAAGGTCCGCCCGAGGAGGGGAGTTCCCTCCTCGGGCGGACCTTTTGGTGCGAGCGGGGTCGCTCGCGCGGTTCCCCGCGCCCCCGGGGCGCGGGTCGCACGGTCAGCCGCGCTGGATGCCCGTGGTGTCGTTCAGGACGCCGTGGGTGCCGTCGGGCAGCTGGGCGACGAGCGCGGCGCCGCGCTGGTCGACCGCCAGGTACCAGGTGCCGGGGACCAGTTCGCCGACCGGCGGGCCCATCGGGTTGTCCTTGTGGGCCAGCTGACGGACCGCCGGGACGGCGAACCAGAACGGGGCGAACGGGGCGGCGGCCTGCGGCGGGACCTGGTCCTGAATGGCCGGCTGAACGGCCGTGGGCTGCTGCGCGACCGGCTGCGGGGCCGGGGCGGCCGCCGCCTGCGCGGGCGCCGGGTAGCCGTACCCGCCGGCCGGCTGGCCGCCGAACTGCTGGGCGGGCGCGGGCTGGTCGGCGTGCGGCTGCGACTGGCCGGGGAACGGCTGCGGCTGCTGCTGCGCGCCCGGGTAGCCGTACGCGCCGGGCTGACCGGGCTGGCCGGGCTGACCGGGGGCGCCGGGCTGGCCGCCGTACGGCGGGAACGGCTGCGGGACGGTCTGCGCCGCCGGGGTGCCGGAGACCAGCGGGCCCTGCAGGGCCGGGACCAGCGGACCGGCGATCACCGCGCCCGCCAGCACCAGGGTGGCGAGCAGCGCCAGGTAGGCGCCCGCACCGTTGGACAGGCCCTTCTGGACGCCGAGCAGCGTCCACAGGCAGCCCCAGAACGAGACCACGGACAGCGCCGTGCCCCACTGGTCCAGCCGCAGGCCGACGACCTGCTTGGTGCCCCAGTTCTCCTTCTGGAGCCGGAACAGCAGGATCAGCGCCGCGCCGATCAGGCCGGTCAGGATGACCGAGGGCAGCACCGGGAACAGGTCCGAGGACCAGCCGTTCCGGGACAGGCTCGTCGGGCAGTACTTGCCGGAGCAGTCGACCGCCACGAAAGGCAGGAAGGACGAAATCAGGAGCAGTACCGCCGCACCGGCGACGGCGGCGTCTCCCCTGGTGAGAGCGCGCAGATTCACTGACGTTCCCCTCATTGGTGTAGTCGTGGTCGGCGGGCGGTGACCGAGCCCCCGTGGTACCGGAGCGGTACAACGGGGCAAAAGCCTAGGGCCAAGGCGACGCCGTGTGCACAGCGCCCTCCGGATCCGGTACGAACCGGACGGCCCGGCAGGGCGGCCCGCACGGGGCAGAACAGGTCTTGACGGTGGGTCTGCTGGTGAATCACCCCGTGAGGTAGCTGGTCAGGGCATCGGCGACGGCCTGCGCGGCGCGCTGGCGCCACTCCGGGTCGGACATCCGCCCGGCGTCGCCGGTGTTGCGCATGTTGCCACACTCGATGAACACCTTCGGGACCTTCGACAGGTTGAGTCCGCCCAGGTCGCTGCGGGTGTCCAGGCCCTGCTGGCCGATGTAGGTGGAAGTCGGCTCACCGGTCTGGGCCTTGAACGTGTCGCGCAGCAGCACGCCCAGCCGGTGCGACGGGTCGACGATCGCGGAGGTGTCGGCCGGGCCGGCCACCACCTTGGCGGGCATGATCACGTGGAAGCCGCTGCCGGAGGCCGGCGCGCCGTCCGCGTGGATCGACACTGCGGCGTCCGCCTTGGCCTCGTTGCCGATCCGGGCCCGCTCGTCGATGCACGGACCCCACGGCCGGTCACCGTCCTGGGTGAGCACCACGGTCGCGCCCCGGTCCTGGAGGATCTGCCGGGCCCGGTGCACCACGTCCAGGGTGTACTCGGCCTCCGAGTAGCCCGCGTTGGTCGAGGTGCCGGTGGTGTCGCACTCCTTGCGGCTGTTGCCGATGTCCACCTTCCGGTTGATGTCGGCGGTGTGCTTGGCGTTGCCGGTGTTGTGCCCCGGGTCGAGCAGCACCGTCCGCCCGGCCAGCGGGAGGTTCGCCGTGCCCGCGGCCGAGGCGGACGGCGACGGCGCGGGGGCGCCCGCGGACGGCGAGCCCTCCGGGGCGGCGGCGCCCGACGGGCCGTCCGCGTCCACCCGGTCGCCCTCCGCGTAGTGCGGCGAGACCGCCGGGTGCGAGGTGACGTCCCGGGTGCTGTTCGCGACCGCCTGCCAGCTCAGCCAGCCGATCAGACAGACCGGCAGCACCACGCTCGTCAGCTTCGCGGCCCGCCGCAGGCGGACCGCGCGCCGCTCCCGACCGGAGTGCGGGTCGGGCTCGGCGGGGGGCGGGGTGGTGCGGCCGGTCACGAGTTCCTCAGATCCTGTCCCAGGTGCGCGCCGTCAGACCGTAGGTGTCGGCGATCGGTTTCCACTTCGCCACGAAGTCCTTCTTGGACTGGGTGGCCTGCGGGTTGAGGTCGTTGGCCCGGCCCAGATCGGCGGTACTGGGCGCGGTGTTGTTGGCGCAACCCTGCGCGGAGACGGCGCGCGCCCACGCCGCGTACGCCCGGTCGATGTCCCCGGACGCCTGCCAGGCGTCCTTCAGCTTCGCCGCCGCGCCCGCCCCGCCCGGCAGGTTGTCGGTGTGCAACTGGGCCAGCTCGGCGAGCAGCTGGTCGCGCTGCTGGGCGCCCGCGTCGAACACCTTCGCGGCGTTGTCGATCTCCGTCTTCGGCGGGCAGCTGCGCACCTTCGCCACCGCGTTGCCGATCGGCGCCTTCGCGTTCTCGCCCTTCGTCAGCAGCGCGTCCAGCGCCTTCGCCTCGGCCGCGGCGTCCGGACCGGCCGAGGGCGCGCCCGACGCGGACGGCCCGGCGCTGCTCGGCGCGGAGGCCGCCGGCGAAGCGCCGCCGCCGCCCGGGACGCTCTGCGACTGGTCCGGCGCCGGGACGGAGCTGCCGCCCTTCGACTGGGACGACGTCCCGCTGTCGCTGTTCTGCACCGCCCACACCACGCCGACGCCGATCACCACCAGCAGCGCCACCGCCGCACCGATCAGCACCGGGGTGCGCCGCCGCCGCGGGTCGTCCTCGTAGTCGAACTCGGACTCCTGCCCGCCGTACCCGCCCGGGCCGTTCGGGAACTGCTGCCCGCCGAAGGTCTGCTGACCGCCGTACGAGGGCTGCGGGCCGCCGAACTGAGGCTGCCCGAACGGCTGTTGACCGTAGGGCTGCTGGTCGAACTGCTGTTGGCCGCCGAAGCTCTGGCCCTGCGGCTGGGGCGGGAACTGCTGCCCGCCGAACGTCTGCTGCGGACCGCCGAAGCCCGGCTGACCGCCCTGCGGGGGCGGCGGAGCGCCGAACGGCTGTTGACCGTAGGGCTGCTGGTCGAACTGCTGCTGGCCGCCGAAGCTCTGGCCCTGCGGCTGCTGGGCCGGGAACTGCTGCCCGCCGAACGTCTGCTGACCGCCGTACGAGGGCTGCGGGCCGGGCGGGGCGGCGGGCGGCTGCTGGGCCGCCGGGGGCTGCGGGGCGGCGGGCGGCTGTTGGGCGGTCGGGGGCGCGGGGGCCGGCTTCGGGGTGCGGGGCGGGGTCGCCGGACCGGTGGCCGCGGCGACGCGCGGCGCTTCGGGCTGCGGCGGCTGGGGGACGACGGGTGAAACAGGTGCGACGGGTGCGACCGGGGCGGCGGGGGTGACCGGCGCGACGGGTGCGACCGGGGGGACCGGCGCGACGGGTGCGACCGGGGGGACCGGCGCGACAGGGGTGACCGGGGCGGCGGGTGCGACCGGGCCGGCCGGGATCTTCGGGAGCGGGATCGCTGTGGTGGGCGGGCCCGCGGCCGCCGGGTCGTCCGCCACCGGTCGACGGACCCAGCCGCCCGCGCCGTTGTTCGCGGTCGGATCCCACACCGCTCGTGCGGCCCTGCCCTGCTCCGTCATGCCGTGTCCCTCGCCCCCGCCTATGACCCGCCGATGCCTGCCCGCCGTACCGACCGCGCCGCGCAGGCCGTCCGCCGCCCCGACACCGTACCGGCCGTCGGCGGGGCGGGTCACGGCGGTCCCGCAACGCGTCGCGGTGGGGACGACGCCGGAACCGCGGTGATCGTTCCCGGTCGCGGCCGGAAAATCGCGGCCCGGCCCGCCGGGGCCGATCCAACGGCCCGGGCGGTGCCGGGAGGTCAGGACGCGGCGCGGCGCAGCACCCGCAGCGAGCCCGCCACCGAGACCTCCTCGAAGCCCTCGTCCAGCGCCCGCAGGTACACCCGGTACGGCGCCTGGCCGCCGTCCGCCGGGTCGGGGAACACGTCGTGCACCACCAGCAGGCCGTCCTCGGCCAGGTGCGGGACCCAGCCCAGGTAGTCGCCGGTGGCGTGCTCGTCGGTGTGCCCGCCGTCGATGAACACCAGCGACAGCCGGCCCTGCCACACCGCCGCGATCTGCGGCGAACGACCCACCAGCGCCACCACGTGCGGCTCCAGGCCCGCGGCGTGCAGGGTGCGGCGGAAGCGCGGCAGGGTGTCCATCAGGCCGACCTCCGGGTCGACCAGCGTCGGGTCGTGGTACTCCCAGCCCGGCTGCTGCTCCTCCGACCCGCGGTGGTGGTCGACGGTGAGGGCGACCGTGCCGCTGCGACGGGCGGCGTCGGCCAGCAGGATCGCGGAGCGCCCGCAGTAGGTGCCGATCTCCAGCACCGGCAGCCCGGTGCGCCCGGCGGCCTCCAGCGCGGCAGCGTACAGCGCCAGGCCCTCGTCCTCGGGCATGAAGCCGGTGGCGGCGCGGAACGCGGCGAGCACCTGCGGCTCGGGCGTGGCCTCGGCGGTGGTGAGGTCGGTCATCGGGCGCTCCTGCCGGGCTGGTCGGGGACTGACCAGGACCCTACTGGATGGTAGGAACGCCCTCCGCCGCCGGACAGTCCCCTGCGGAGGCGCCCGTCAGACCAGGTCGACGGCGAGCCGTTCGCGGCGCCCGGCGAGCTCGGCCTCGATCAGGGCGGCCCGGCCGGAGTCCAGCACCACCGGGTGCCGGTGCTGCTCGGGCGGGGCGGCGGTGAGCATCCGCAGCCGCAGGTGGGTCGGCGGGTGCGAGCTGTCGACGGCGTCGCCCTGCCGGGCCGCCGACCGCAGGCGGCGCTCGGTCTCCAGCGGCGGGACGGTCCGGACGGCCTCGGCCAGCGACTGCCACAGGTCGGGGCCGGCGGGCCGGCCGCCGGACCGCCCCCGAGGGAGGGTGCGCTGACGGTGCAGCACCGTCTCGAAGGTCGGCCAGTGCAGCGACGCGGTCAGGGCGTCGCGGGTGTCGGCGACCGAGGTCAGCCGGACGGCCAGCAGGTCGGCCCGGTACTCGGCGGCCTGCCCGGCGCGCAGCCACAGCCGGTTCATCAGCAGCACCAGCCCGTACACCGCCCGGTTGAGCACCCACAGGACCCGGTTCGCCACCGCGTCGGCGATCATCATCATCAGTCCGGTCGGGCCCTCCTGGGCCCGGCTCCGGTCCGGCACGGTCAGCCGGTACCACTCGACCAGGGCGTTCAGTGCCGACCCGTTCCACAGGCCGCGCCGGTTGTCGCCGTTGACGCAGCGTCCGATCTCGTGAGCGAGCACCGCGACCCGCTGCTGCGGCGCGAGCACCGTCCACAGCGGCAGGCCGATCGTCAACTGCCGGTGACGGCGCAGCCCGCGCACACCGAACGAGGCGTTCCACTCCGCGTCGACCACGATCGAGTCGACCTTCGGCGCGCCCAACTCCTCGGAGATCCGGTCGACCAGCCCGTACAGGGTCGGTGCGGCGGCGCGGTCCAGCGCCCCGTCGCGGGTCGGGCGGCCCAACCGGGGGCGCAGTTGGAAGGCGATGCCCAGTGCGATCACCCCGAGGATCCGGCCCGGCCAGCCCGGCAGCAGCAGTCCGAGGACCAGACCGAGCCCGAGCAGCAGCACCGTCAGCGAGACCAGGTGCACCACCCCGGCCAGCGCGAACGCGGCTGCTGCCGAACTGTCCCGCAGACCCGAGCCGTCCTCGGACACCAGCGTGAACACCTGCTCGGAACGCTCCCTGACGTCCCGTCGGGCCGCCTCCTCGCGGCGCTCGGCCCGTTCTTCCTTGCGCTGCTGACGCGGCGTTCGATCCGCGGGGGCCGATTTGGGCGGCAGCAGGTTCCATTCGCAGCTCGGGCACCAGGTGGGGAAGCGCTCGTTGACGGCGAGTGCGGACCGGCACTCGGGGCAGCGTTCGGCAGGTCTGGCGGAGGGACTCCCACCGGGTGCGGCGGGAGCGGGTGGTGTGCGGACTGCCGTCCGGCGGGGGCGATGCGCTATACAGGGCCCGCAGTGGAACGTGTTCCACCCCCCTCACCCTCCACCCGGCCCTCGGTGGCCCGCACCCCGGGAGCAGCCCGTGCGCGCAGCGATCCTGCACAAGACCGGACAGGACACCCTGGACGTCCGTGACGACGTGGAAGCGGTCGGCTTCGGGCCCGGCCGGGTCCGGGTCCGGATGCACGCCGCCAGCCTCTGCCACTCCGACCTGTCCGCGATGACCGGCGTCCTGCCGCAGCCCGCGCCGTTCGTGCCCGGCCACGAGGGCGCCGGCGAGGTGGTCGAGGTCGGCGAGGGAGTCACCGGCCTCGCGCCCGGCGACCGGGTGGTGCTGTGCTGGATGCCGCCCTGCGGCGACTGCCACGCCTGCCGGCACGGCCGGACCCATCTGTGCGTGGCCTCGCTGCGCCGGCTGTCCACCCCGACGTTCCGGATCGGCGGCGACACCGACGCGTACGGCTTCTACAGCACCGGCGCGTTCGCCGAGGAACTGGTGGTCCCCGCCGACGCCCTGCTGCCGGTCCCCGCCGACCTGCCGTACGAGCTCGCCGCGCTGATCGGCTGCGGCGTCACCACCGGGCTCGGAGCCGCCGTCAACACCGCGCAGGTGGAACCCGGTTCGACCGTCGCCGTGATCGGCGCGGGCGGCGTCGGCATCGCCGCCGTCCAGGGCGCCCGGATCTGCGGCGCCGCCCGGATCACCGTGGTCGACCCGGTGGCCTCCCGGCGCGAGCGGGCGATCGGCTTCGGCGCCACCGAGGCGATCGCCCCCGAGGAGCTCAAGTCCGCCGCCCGCGGCGTTCCCGGCGGCGGCTTCGACTACGTCTTCGAGGCGGTCGGCCGCTCCGAGACCGTCCGAGCCGGCTACGACGCCGCCCGGCGCGGCGGCGCGGTGGTGGTGATCGGCGCAGGCGCGGCCGACGACCGGGTCTCCTTCAGCCTGGGCGAACTCTTCTTCAACGAGAAGCGCCTGCTGCCGTCCATGTACGGCGGCGGCGACGTCCGCCGCACCGCGGACCGGGCCGTCGACCTGTGGCGGGCCGGCCGACTGGACCTGGCCGGAATGATCACCCACCGGCTGCCGCTCGCCGAGGTCAACGAGGCGATCCGGCAGATGCGCAGCGGCGAGGCGCTGCGCACGGTGCTCACGGTCGACTGAGCCGGGCGTTCGCCGCGGCGCCGCTCGGCCGGGTTGCGCCGGGCCGCGGGCCGGACGGCCGACGCCCCCGGGCCCGTCAGGACGGTGACGGGACCGGGGGCGTCGGCGGTGCGAGGTGGTCGTGCGGCGGGCCGGGGGCCCGCGGCGGCCGGAACGTCAGCGGCGGTGGCGGCCGTGCGGGTCCGCGTCCGCGCTGTCGTCGCTGGCAGTGGTACCACGGTGCCGGCCGTGAGCCAGGCCGTCGGCGGCCTCGTCGGCGCCGGGCGCGCGGTGGTCGTGCGTGGTGTCGTCGATGGACTCGGACATCTGGTCAGTCTTCTCCGTGCGAATGGGCGGTCTCTGCGGAAAGTGCACCGGTACGCCTCGGCGCGCCGGTGTGTCCGGGAGCCGGACAGCAGGAAGCAGGCCGTCCTCGTGGTCGGCCCGCGCGGGGGCCACGATAACGGCCGAATCGGATCGGAGCCTACCCAAACCGCTGCGCGTCGCGCCCGGGACCCGCACCGCCCGCGGCTGCCACTCCCACGAGGCCTCACCCGGGAGCGGGTGACAGCAGCTCGACCAGCCTCGCGGGACGCCTGTGCAACGGGCTCTCGGGAGCCTTCCCCCTGCTGCCCCGCACGAGGGTGGCCGGGACGATTGGCCGAGCCCGCGTGACCGACGGCTACGACGAGGACCGAACCTTCCTGCACCTGCGGCGACTTGGCACCGAGACCTGCGCCGAACGTCGAACCGTCGCTCGTGCACCCCCTCGAAACGGCTCGCGCCGGACCTGCTGCCCGAGGTCGGTGTCGACTCGGCCGCGCCGAGCACCGACCGGGCAGCAGGTCCGGCGATGGGCCTGCCTGCGTCGCGACGTCCGGGGCTGCGCCCGCCACCTCGGGCGGGGCCGGTGCGATCGCGGCCTCCAGTGGTTCCGACACCGTGAGCGCGACCGACCGGCCTCACGCCCGGTCAACTCCCGGTGGGCGCAAGGTGACCCGGACGGTGCGGGCCGTGTCCGCCCCCGCGAGGGGACGGGCACGGCCCGGGTGTCCCGACGTCAGCTGATGGTGAAGATCAGGCAGGTCAGGACCAGACAGGTGAACTGGCACCCGGCGCCGTGGCCGCCCAGCTCGACCGACTCCAGCTCCGGCAGCTCCTGCAGGGCCGCGAGGTCGGTCTCGAACGCGGTCATGTTCTCCATGATGTTTCCTCCCCTATGGGTTCCGTCGGGCACGGACGTGTCCGACGGCTGCGACGGAAAGCGTTTTCCCGTTGCAGGTCAGGCCCCGCCGGACGCGCTCCTGGCCGCAGCCGGGCAGGCCGGCGGGCCCCCGCGCGCGGCGGGAAGTCTGGTGACGAAGCGTCAGGATCCGGGACGGGTCAGGCGGGTCTGCCGGTGCGCAGGAAGCCCGCCAGCAGCTCGTGCAGCACGGCCGCGCCCTCCTCGGCGAGCAGCTCGTGCCCCGCGCCCGCCGCCTCCACGTAACGGAAGTCGGCGCCCTCGGTCCGGCCGAGGCGCAGCAACTCATGTCGCAGCGACCGGGACTGACCGACCGGCACCACCTCGTCCCGGTCGCCGTGCACCACCAGCAGCGGGGTGCGCAGCCGGTCCGCGAGGTGCAGGACGTCGCGCGGGCCCCGGGCGTCGTCGATCGGACGGTCGCCGCCGAGCCGGGCGGTCAGCGCCCGCACCGGGGCCGAGGCCTCCGCCAGCAGCCGGCCGCCCGACAGGAACGGCGCCACCACCGCGCACCGCGACACCGTCCCGGCCGGGGCGTGCGCGGTGGCCAGCAGCGCCAGGAACGCGCCGTAGCTGACGCCGAACAGGGCCGGCGGCTCCAGGCCGAGCGCGGCCCGCCGCCCCGCCACGCTCGCCAGCAGCGCCAGGACGTCGTCCAGGTCGGGGCCGCCCCACGCGCCGCGGATCGCCATCGCGAACTCCGTGCCGTAGCCCGTCGAACCGCGCTGGTTCGGGGCGAGAACGGCCAGGCCCTGCGCCGCCATCCGCTGCAGCGCCGGGTCGAACTCCAGCCGCCAGACGTCCGCCGGCCCGCCGTGCAGCGCCAGCACCAGGTGCGGGGCGGACAGCCACTGCTCGCCGCCGTACACCACCGCCTCGACCGGACCGGCCGGACCCGCCAGCCGAACGCACCGCGCCGGCCGCCACCGGCCGCCGTCCCCGGGTGTCGCCGAACCGTCCAGCCGCCAGCCGGCCGGCGGGGCGGCGTCGGGCGGAGCGACCTGACCGGCAGTCAGCAGCGCGTCCACGTCCAGGGTGGCGAGAGCGGCCGGACGGTCCGGCGCCGAGTACGGCATCCGCAGACCCGCCGGCGACCAGTGCCCGATCGCACCGAGCCGCCCCGGCGGCACCGGCAGCGGATCGAGCCGCCCGCTGCCCGGCTGCCACAGCACCAGCGAGGACGCCGCTCCGTGATCCACCTGGAGCACCACCCGGGGCTCCGTGCCGGGCCCGTCCGGCGCGAGTGCGATCGGCCGGAGCAGGCGGCCCGGCTGGTGCAGGCAGTCGGGGAAACGCACCGGCTCGGCGCCGCCGATCAGCGCCCAGCCCAGCCGGTCCACGCCCGGCGCGTCGCTGCGTAGCATCCCGAAGCCCGTCGCCGGATCGAACAGCACCAGCCGGTCGTTGCTGCTCGTGCCCAGCTCCAACAGGGGGGTGGCGACGCCGAGTCGGAGATCCAGCACGACGGTCTTCACCATGCCGTCGGCCACCCGGTCCAGCGCCAGCAGGCGTCCGGCCTCGTCCAGCCACACTCCGCCGCCGTACAGCCCGGGCAGCTCGGCCGCCACGCGCGGCGCGGAGCCGTCCGCGGCCAGCAGCCACACCGTGGTCACCGGCCGGGTGTCGGTCCCGAGCAGCACCGCGATCGGCGCGTCCGCCGCCGTCCCGGCAGGCCCGGGCATCGCCAGCATCCGCAGCCCGGGCAACCGCATTCCCGCAAGCGGGAGTTCGACGGCCGGCCGCCCCGGCCCGCCGTCCGAGAGCACCACCACCGCGTGCCGATCGCCGTCGTGCCGACACACCACCACCCGCCCGTCCGGCAGCGCGACCAACTGCGACCGCAGACTCTCCGCCCGCCCCTCCGCCGACGCCAGCGGCCCCGGCGTCGCCACCCCCTGCTCCGGCAGCCGCCAACTCTCCACGTACCAGCCGCCGTCGGCCCCGGCCGCCAGGCACGCGGCGTGCGAGCCGTCACCGGCGAAGGTGAAACTCAACCGCCGCAACGCCTGCGACGCGGTGCGTACAGTCGCGGTGCTCATCGGGGTCCTCCAGTGGAGCGGTGGGGCAAGGGCGGTGCAGGGAGCGAAAGTTGACGGGCGGGCCGCTGCGGGGTGTGCGCGTTCGCTCCGCTCCGCGACAGGTGGCGTGCGAGGGCAGGAACTCGGCGCGGCCCCTGGCCGGCAGGAGCAAGCGGCCGTGCGGTGTGCGCGTTCGCTCCGCCCCGCGACGATGCGGAGACCGGCGGGCGAAGTGGCCGAGTCGACGGGTGTGGCAGGCTCACGTCGGCAGGCGCGGGCAGCCGTGTGGTGCGGGCGGTGGCGTCACCCCCCAGTGGCGCGACAACCGGCTGCCGGGGCCTGCGAATTGATGCCGGCGCCGGGCTCCTGCCGGCGGACGCGTTCGTGGTGCTCATCGGCGCCCTCCGGTCGACCCAGCGCTCAACTGACCTGCCAGTGGGCCACGTCGGTATCCCTGCGAAGCGGCCTCGCGGTACGGCTCCGGGTCGGACCACAGGCGCGGCCCCTGGTGGTGGAGGCGCAGGAGAAAGGCGAGGGGGCCGGAGGTGCCGGTGCCGTGGGCGGGGGTGCTGGTGGCGCCGGTCTCGTCGGGGAGGAGCAGGAGGCCGTCGCGGAGGGTGGCGCGGTCGGCGAGCAGTCGGGCGATCTCCCGGGCGCCGTGGCGGAAGCGGCTCTCGCCGGTGGCCCGGGCCAGGTCGAGCAGGAACTCGCCGTTGCCGGCCAGCCCGTGGCACGCGGAGGTCCCGCTGTGCCAGCGAGCATTCAGGACGGCCCGGCCGGCGGCGCGGGCCAGGTGGTGGGCCCGGTCGTCGCCGGTGGCCTGCCAGTGGCGGATCAGGAAGCTGCCGACTCCGGAGGAGCCGCTGCACCAGTGCGCCAGCCGGACGTGCGCCGGGTCGCCGTGGCTCTGCGGCCACCATGCGGCGTCGCCGTCCCACCGGGCGGTCGCGGCCAGGGTCTGCGCCGCCAGGCCCGCCCCGGCCGTCAACTCGTCGGCGGCATCGGGCAGTTCGGCGGCGCGCAGGCGTTCCGCGCAGGCCAGCAGGAAGGCTCCCACTCCGGCCACCCCGTGGGCGTGACCGAGGTGGACCGCTCCGGCGAGTGCCGAGTCGAAGTCGGCGGGCACCGGCCAGACCGTTCCGTACGGTTCGGTGCGGGCGGCGGCCAGCAGGGTGCGGGCGCAGTGCGCGGCGCGGTCGAGGAACCGGTGTGCTCCGGTGGCGCGGTGGGCGCGCAGCTGGAGGAGGCCGGCTCCGGCGGCGCCGTGGCAGACGTCCGGGTTGGGCCAGGCCAGAGGGACGTCGAGCGCCATTGCGGCGGCCCGTTCGGCGAGGCCGGGGTCGTCGAGGGCGTCGGCGGCGTCGAACAGGGCCCAGGCGGTGCCGGAGCGGCCGAAGTGCAGGCCGGGCAGCACCACGGGTTCGGCGGCGCAGCGTCGTTCGATCCAGTCGGCGGCCGATGCGGCGGTGGCCCGGGCCTGTTCGCGGACGGGTTCGGGCAGCGGGGCGAGGCTCGCCCGGGCCAGGACGGCGAGGACGCCGGCGGCGCCGTGCTGCACGTTGCACGGGTCGGTGAGCTGCCCGCTCGGGACGGTCGGCCACAGGCGGTCGGGGCGCTGCGGGGTGGCGGTGGACGCCAGGTGGCGCAGCCCGTCGTGCAGCAGCCGGTCCAGTGGGGGAGACGTCCGCGGGCCGGGGGCCTGCGGGGCGGGTCCGGCGAGTTCGTGCCGGACCCGGGCGAGGCTCCACCGCCGGTCGGCGTGTTCCGCGCGCAGCCCGAGCACCAGCGGGGCCAGTCGGCGGGCGGTGAGGCCCGCGCGGGCGGCCGACGCCAGCCAGTGGTCCAGGGGCCCGTCGCCGGGCAGCAGCGGGTCGTGGCCGGTGGCGAGCAGGAAGAAGAGGCCGCCGAGTGCGTACAGGTCGGCGCCGGGGTCGGCCCGGTGGGTGCGGTGCGGGCCGGAGTTCTCGGGGGCTCGGTACCCGGGGGTGCCGGCGGTGCCGGCCAGGGTTCCGGCGGGGACGGCGAGTTCGAGGTCGACCAGGCGGACGGCGCCGTCCGGCCGGACCAGCACGTTGCCGGGGGAGAGGTCGCGCAGCACCAGTCCGCGCCGGTGGACGTGCTCCACCAGGTCGAGCAGGGCCGACGCCGGCGGACCGGCCTCGGCCCACGGCACGCCGGAGGTGCCGTCGCGCCGCAGCCGGGCGGCGACCCAGCTGCCCAGTGCCTGGCCGGGGATGCGTTCCTGGACCAGGAAGAGCGAGTCCTGCTGTTCGACGAGGGCGTGCACCCGCGGGGTCAGCCCGCTGTCGGCCAGCAGGTCGAGCAGCTCGGCCTCGTGCCGCAGCGCCTGCCGGGCGTCGGTGCCGGCCCGGTCGACCTCGATGTGGGCGCGGGCCTGTTTGACCACCACCTCGGCGCCGGTGGCCGGGTCGGCGCCCAGGAACACCCCGCCCTTGGCGCTGTGCCGCAGCGCGGCGGTGAGCGCCCAGCGGCCGTCCAGCAGCACGCCGGCCCGCCGCCCGTTCGCACCCGTGCCCGTGGTCGACCCCGCCCCCTCGACGGGGTCGACCACCCACGGCGGGCAGCGGTAGGAAGCGGTGCGGACGTCCTCGACCGACTCGCCGGCCGGGCCGCGCAGCATCGAGCGGTACGCGCCGTCGTTGCCCAGCACCGCGCGGCCGGTGAAGACGCCGTAGCGGTAGTGCACCGAGCTGCCCGGGCGGTACGGGCGGTCGGAGAGAATCGCCGGTCCGGGCATTCCCGCGGTGGCCAGGTGGAGTTTCTCGGCGAGCCGTCGGAATTGTTCCTCGTCGCCCGGATAGACGGTGAGGAATTTCCCGGCCGAAGCGCGGTCGCTGTTGCGGGAATTGATTTCGCGCAGGCGCTCCCGGTCCGCGGCGAACTTGAACGTGCACGGGTCCTCGGCGATCACCGCGGCGACCGCGGCCAGCACCTCGACCGCGACCGGGGAGGCTGCGGCGACGTGCAGCTTCCACCCCTGCTCGGGGAGTTCACGGCCGGGCGGCCGCACCGTGCACCAGAAGCCCTCGACCACGACCGTCCAGTCGTCGTCGCCTCCCCGAGCCCTGCTGCCGGTCACGGCCGCCCGCGCCACCTCCGCCAACGCGCCGTCCGCGCCCGGCTCGTCGTCGACCGGTACCGGCCCCCCTGTCCTGCGCAGCGGTGTGCCCGTCCCCATCTGCTTCACACCCCTTCGCGGTGGACTCGACCCGTCACGGTCTGCGGAAGTCACGAGAGGCTCGCCCGCGCCGGCCGAATTCCTTCGGGAATTCCGGCCGGTCACCCTTTTTTCGACCCCCCGGTCGAGGCAACTCTCGTTCGCAGGACTGAAGTTACTTTCGGGGCGGGGGTGACTCAACACTGGCCGAGTCACTTCACTCGTAAGGGTGATCAAATTTCGTTTTCGAATACGTTCGCCCCGGAGCGTGTGGGCAGGGCCCCATGCGCGCCCACCGGCCGGTCCGCCGTCCGTCGGCCTCCGGGAACGCCGTTCGAGCCCCGACCGGCCGCCCGACATCGCGTTGACGCGCAGGTGTGCGGGCCGTCCGCAGCGCGGGTGGTGGACGGGCCCGGCCGGGCGGGGCCGTGGCACGCGGTAGTCTCGACAGGTGCCGAAACTGTCCGACGTCATCGCCGTGCTCGAAGAGATCTACCCGCCGCAGTGGGCGGAGTCCTGGGACGCGGTGGGCCTGGTCTGCGGCGATCCCGAGGCCGAAGTGGGCCGGGTGATGTTCGCCGTCGACCCGGTGCAGACCGTGGTGGACGAGGCCGTCGAGTGGGGCGCCGACCTGCTGGTCACCCACCACCCGCTCTACCTGCGCGGCACCACCACGGTCGCCGCGACCGGCTTCAAGGGCCGGGTGGTGCACACCCTGATCAAGCACGACATCGCGCTGCACGTCGCGCACACCAACGCCGACCACGCCGACCCGGGCGTTTCGGACGCGCTCGCCGAGGCCGTCGGACTGAAGGTCACCGGCCCGCTGGTGGCCGACCCGACCGACCCGGCGGGCCGCCGCGGCAGCGGCCGGATCGGCGAACTCCCGCAGCCGATGACGCTGAGCGCGTTCGCCGCCCAGGTCGCCGCCGGACTCCCCGCCACCGCGGCGGGCGTCCGGGCCGCTGGCGACCCGGAGCGGCAGGTGCGCCGGGTCGCGGTCTG
>NZ_BMRI01000001.1:239860-252653 GCF_014648555.1 Kitasatospora griseola | reverse complement strand
CGGCGGCTCCGGCGACTCCTTCCTCGCCGAGGCCCGCAAGGCCGGCGTGGACGCCTACCTCACCGCCGACCTGCGCCACCACCCCGCGTCCGAGGCCACCGAGGCGGCGCCCGTCGCCCTGGTCGACGCCGCGCACTGGGCCACCGAGTGGCCCTGGCTCACGCTCGCCGCCCGCGAGCTCACCGGCAGATTCACTTCCGGCCGCGCCGACGCCCACGATCGGCCGCTGGAGACCCGCGTCTCCACCCGGGTCACCGACCCGTGGACGGCGCACGCGCCGATGCCGTACACCCCCTGACACCCCGTCGAACCACACACAGGAGCCATCCCGCGTGAACGCCGCGCCCGCCGACCAGATCCGCCTGCTCGACCTGCAGGCCATCGACTCCCGTCTCGACCAGCTGGCCCACCGGCGCCGCACCCTGCCCGAGCACGCCGAGATCGACAAGGCCACCGCCGACCACACCGCCCTCAAGGACCTGGTGGTCGCCGCCCAGGCCCAGCTCGGCGACACCACCCGCGAGCAGACCAAGGCCGAGGCGGACGTCGAGCAGGTCCGTGCCCGGTCCGCCCGCAACCAGCAGCGGATGGACTCCGGCGCGGTCACCTCGCCGAAGGACCTGGAGAACCTCCAGCACGAGAACGCCTCGCTGGCCAAGCGCCAGGGCGACCTGGAGGACGTGGTGCTGGAGGTGATGGAGCGCCTGGAGTCCGCGCAGACCCGGGTCACCGAGCTCACCGCCCGCCTGGAGCACTCCGCCGTGGTGGTCGCCGAGGCCGAGGGCCGCCGCGACGCCAAGTTCGCCGAGATCGACGGCGAGGCGGAGAAGGTCCGCCGCGACCGCGAGGCCGTCGCCAACGTCATCCCCGCCGACCTGATGAAGGCCTACCTGCGCCTGCGCGAGCAGCAGGGCGGCGTCGGCGCGGCCCGCCTGTACCAGCGCCGCTGCGAGGGCTGCCGCACCGAGTTCTCGATCACCGAGTTCAACGCGATCAAGGCCGAGCCCGCCGACAAGGTGCTGCGCTGCGAGAACTGCGGCCGGATCCTGGTCCGCACCGGCGAGTCGGGCGTCTGACCCCGGTGGCCGGAGCCCAGTTCATCGTTCAGGCCGACGGCGGCTCCCGGGGAAACCCGGGGCCGGCCGGCTACGGCGCGGTGGTCCTCGACGCCCGCACCGGCGAGATCCTGGCCGAGGCCGCCGAGTACATCGGGCGGGCGACCAACAACGTCGCCGAGTACAAGGGCCTGATCGCCGGCCTGAAGGCGGCCCGCGAGCTCGACCCGGACGCCCGGATCCTGGTCGAGATGGACTCCAAACTGGTCGTCGAGCAGATGTCCGGCCGCTGGAAGATCAAGCACCCCGACATGCAGCCGCTGGCCGCCGAGGCCCGCGGCATCGCCGCCCGCGGCAACGTCGAGTACAGCTGGATCCCGCGGGAGAAGAACAAGGAGGCCGACCGGCTCGCCAACGAGGCGATGGACGCCGGCAAGCAGGGCCGCCAGTGGGAGCCCGGGCCCCGCGCCGCCGCACCCGCCCCCGCGGTGGACGAGCCGCTGCCCGCCGCACCCGCCCCCCGGGCCGGCTGGGCCGCGCCCGCCGACCTCGGCGCCCCCACCACCCTGGTGATGCTGCGGCACGGCGAGACCCCGCTCACCCCGCTCCGGCGGTTCTCCGGCAGCACCGGCACCGACCCGGGCCTCTCCGAGAAGGGCGTCTGGCAGGCCGAACGCGCTGCCGAGGCGCTCGCCGCCCGCGGCACCGTGCAGGCCGTGGTCTCCTCGCCGATGCTCCGCACCCGGCAGACCGCCGAGGCCGCCGCCCGCCGACTCGGCCTCGACGTGCGGATCGAGGAGGGCCTGCGGGAACTCGACTTCGGCGACTGGGAAGGCCTCACCTACGCCGAGGTGATGGAACGTCACCCCGAGGACCTGACCGCCTTCTTCGGCTCCGCCAAGGCCAAGCCCACCGGCAGCGCCGAGTCGCTCACCAGCCTCGCCCACCGGGCCGGGCAGGCCCGCGACCGGATCCTCGCCCGCTACCCCGGCAAGACCGTCCTGGTGGTCTCGCACGTCAGCCCGATCAAGACCCTGGTGCGACTCGCCCTCGGCGCCCCGCCGGACGCCGTGCACCGGATGGAACTCTCCGCGGCCTCACTGTGCGCCGTCCAGTACTACAGCGACGGCAACGCGTCGCTGCGACTGCTGAACGACACCGCGCACCTGCGCTGACACCCTCGTGGTGGCGGACGGTCAGTGCACGTCCGTCACCACGACGTCCAGCTGCCACGGCTTGCGGGCCGTGCCGCGCGCCGAGACCTCCACCCGGTAGCCGAGCTGCTCCAGCGCGTCCACCAACTCGCCCGGCGAGGACGGCTCCAGGCCCTCCGCCAGCAGGTCGCGCACCAGCCGGCCCTTGGTCGCCTTGTTGAAGTGGCTGACCACGGAACGCTTCAGCACCCCGTCCACCTCGCGCTCCTGCAGCACCCGCATCGTCACCGTCCGGCCCGCCACCTCACCGGACGGCTTCCACGCCGCCGCGTACGCCGAACTGCGCAGATCCAGCACCAGCCCGTCCCCGGCCTCCGCCGGCAGCACGCCGTCCATCGCCGCCCGCCAGTACGCGCCGAGAGCGCCCAGCGGCGGCAGCTTCACCCCCATCGCGCAGCGGTACGGCGGAATCCGGTCGTTGATCCGCACCGCACCCCACAGGCCGGAGAACACCAGCAGCGAACGCTCCGCAAGGGCGTACGCCCGCTCGTCCAGCTTCGCCAGACCCAGGTTGTCGAACAGCACCCCCGTGTACACCTCGCCGGCCGGCCGCGCCCCCGCCGTCAGCAGCCCCGCGTTCTTGGCCACCTCCCCGCGCAACCCCTTGCTCAGCCCCAGCACCTCGGCGGCCCGCTCCTCGTCCCCCGAGCACAGCCCCACCAGCGCCGCCAGCACCTCCTGCCGCGCCGCGCCCAGCCCCGCCAACGAAAGCCCCGCCACCTCGACCGGAACCCCCGCCTCCGGCGCAGCCTTCCCCTCCGACGGCGGCAGCAGAACCAGCACGGCAACACCTTTCAACGACCCACACCGAACCCCGACAACCCTAACGACCTGCGGGCCGGCACCCCGAATCGCGGGTTCGGGCGCGCCTGCTGCGGCCGTTCACAGGTCGTGTGTTGTGTGCCGTGGTCCGCCCGTGTCGGGCCCCGGGGCTACTTTCCGCGGGCGGCGACCACTGCTGCGCCGGTGCCGAGGGCCAGGCAGAGGGGGGCGTAGACGCGGCGGTCGAGGTGGACGAAGGCGGGGGTGCGGTGGGCGAAGGCGAGGGGGCCGACGAGGGCGCGGGTCAGGAGGACGCCGGCGACGGTGGCGGTGCCGGTGGTGCGGAGGCGGCGGGAGCCGATCGCGGGGAGTGCTCCGCCGCGGGCGGCGACCAGGTAGGCGGCGGTGCCGAGCAGGCCGGCGACGCCCAGGCAGGCCTGCGCGGAGGGGAGTTGTTCGGGGGCGACGCCGACCACCAGGTCGGCGAACCGGTCGCGGTCGCGGCACGGCCACGGCGAGCGCGACCAGACCGCGTGCAGTCCGCCCAGCGCGGCCAGTGTGCCCGCGACGGCCACCGCCGTGGCCCGTACCCCGCGGCCGTCCCCGGTCGTGTCCGTCCTGCTTCCGCAGCACCGGCATTCCGCCGCTGCCCCCTGCCGGATGTCCGTCCGACCTGTCACGGCCTGCCCCTTCCCACGGCCAAACCCCGTGCGCCACAACCGGCTTCATGGCCGGTCCGGTGCGTCGACCACGCTACTGCGTCTTACGCTGCGACCATGCCGCGCCGACACTTCAGCGTCCGGGCCGCCCAGACCGCCAGGATCAACACCGAACTCGCCGACCTCAGAAGCCGCTTGGAGATCCGTGCCGACTGGCCGCCGGAGGTGCTCGCGGAGGCCGAGCGGGCCGCCTCGCTGCCGCGGCTGCCGGAGTTCGACGCCACCGATCTCGACCTGTTCACGCTCGACCCGCCGGGCTCCCGCGACCTCGACCAGGCCATGCACCTGGCCCGCCGGGGCAGCGGCTACCGGGTGCACTACGCGATCGCCGACGTGGCGGCCTTCGTCTCCCCGGGCGGTGCGATCGACACCGAGGCCGGCCGCCGCGTCCAGACGCTGTACTTCCCGGACGGGAACGTTCCGCTGCACCCGGCCCGGCTCTCCGAGGGCGCGGCCAGCCTGCTGCCGGGCGAGCTGCGGCCCGCGCTGCTGTGGCAGCTCGACCTGGACGCGGACGGCGCGCTGGTGCTGGCCGACCTGCGCCGCGCCCAGGTCCGCTCGCGTCGGCGCCTCGACTACGCCACCGTCCAGGGCCGGATCGACGCGGGCCGCGCGGACGGGCAGCTGGCCCTGCTCGCCGAGATCGGCCGGCTCCGGGAGGCGCAGGAGCAGGCCCGCGGCGGGGTCAGCCTGCCGATCCCCGAGCAGGAGGTGACGGCCGTGAACGGCGGCTACCGGCTCGGTTACCGCGCGCCGCGCCCGGCCGACGGCTGGAACGCGCAGCTCTCGCTGCTCACCGGGATGGCCGCCGCCGAGCTGATGCTGGACGCCGGGGTCGGTCTGCTGCGCACCCTCCCCGCCGCCCCGGAGTCGGCGTACGCGCGGCTGCGCCGGGTCGCCGCCGCGCTCGACGTGCCGTGGCCGGACGGGCTGCCCTACCCGCAGCTGGTCCGCTCCCTCGACCCGGCCCGCACGGCCGACGCCGCGTTCCTGAACGAGTGCACCGGCCTGTTGCGCGGCGCGGGCTACCACGCGTTCGACACCGCCCGCGGCACCGTCCCGCCCGCCGACCCGGGGCACGCCGCGCTCGCCGCCCCCTACGCGCACTGCACCGCGCCGCTGCGCCGGCTGGGCGACCGGTACGCGTTGGAGATCTGCCTGGCGGTGGCCGGCGGCGTCGAGGTGCCGGGCTGGGTGCGGGACGCGCTGCCGCTGGTGCCCGGGCTGCTGGAGGGCGGTGACCGCCGGGCGCACGAGGTGGAGCGGGCCTGCGTGGACCTGGTGGAGGCGGAGCTGCTGCGCGGCCGGGAGGGCGAGGACTTCCCGGCGGTGGTGATCGACGTGGACGAGCGCCGGCCCACCGTCGGCACGGTGCAGCTGCGCCGGCCGGCGGTGGTCGCCAAGTGCGACGCGGCGGACCGGCTGCCGCTGGGCCGCCGGGTGACCGTCCGGCTCACGCTCGCCGACCCGGTCACCCGGACCGTCCGGTTCGCGCTGGTGCCTGGCGCACAACCGCCTTCGAATGCGGCCGGAGCCGGTGCGATGATCGGGGAATGAGCCGATCGATCGCTGTCACCGACCGCCGTCACCGGCTTCTCGTCCTGGCCATCTGCTGTCTGAGCCTGTTCATCGTGGGCCTGGACAACACGGTGGTGAACATCGCGCTGCCCGCAATCCAGCACGACCTGGGCGCGTCCGCCTCCGGCCTGCAGTGGGTGATCGACGCCTACACGCTGGTGCTGGCCTCGCTGCTGATGCTCTCCGGCTCGGTCGCCGACCGGATCGGCCGCAAGCGGGTGTTCCAGACCGGGCTGGTGCTGTTCGTGCTCGGCTCGCTGCTGTGCAGCCTGGCCCCGGGCCTGGGCTGGCTGATCGCGTTCCGCGCGGTGCAGGCGGTCGGCGGGTCGATGCTCAACCCGGTGGCGATGTCGATCATCACCAACACCTTCACCGACCGGAGGGAGCGGGCGCAGGCGATCGGCGTGTGGGGCGGCGTGATCGGCGTCAGCATGGCGCTCGGGCCGCTGATCGGCGGGTTCCTGGTGGACAGCGCCGGCTGGCCGTCGATCTTCCTGATCAACATTCCGGTCGGGCTGGCGGCTTTCGTGCTGACGTACCGCCACGTCCCGGAGTCCCGGTCGCCGCGGCCCCGCCGGCTGGACCCGGTCGGGCAACTGCTGATGGTGCTGCTGCTGGGCTGTGGCACCACCGTGATCATCGAGGGGCCCGGCCGCGGCTGGACCTCGCCGGTCATCCTGGCGCCGGCCGCCGTCGCGCTGGTCGCGCTGCTGGTGTTCCCGTTCTGGGAGCGGCGGGTGCCGGACCCGCTGATCGACCCGCGGTTCTTCCGCAGCGCCCCGTTCACCGGCGCCACCGTCACCGCCGTGTGCGCGTTCGCCGCGCTGGCCGGCTTCCTGTTCCTGAACACCCTGTACCTGCAGAACGTGCGCCACTACAGCCCGGTGGTGGCGGGCCTGTGGACGCTGCCGATGGCCGGGCTGACGCTGCTGACCGCCCCGCTGTCCGGCCGGATCGTCGGCAGCCGGGGCCCGCGCCTGCCGCTGCTGGTGGCCGGTGCGGCGATCGCCGCCAGCGGGGTGCTGCTGACCGGGCTGACGGCCGACTCCTCGGCGTTCCTGCTGCTGCCCGCGTACGCGCTGTTCGGCCTGGGCTTCGGCATGGTGAACGCGCCGATCACCAACTCGGCGGTCTCCGGCATGCCGCTGGCGCAGGCCGGGGTGGCCGCCGCGGTGGCCTCCACCAGTCGGCAGGTCGGCCAGTCGCTGGGCGTCGCGGTGATCGGCACGGTGGTGGCCGGCGCGGTCGCCTCGGCCGGCGACTTCGCGGCGGCCTCGCACACCGGCTGGTGGATCATCGCCGGCCTGGGCCTGACGGTGTTCGCCCTCGGCCTGGTCACCACCACCCGGTGGGCGGCCGGGACGGCGGCCCTGGTGGCGGCCCGCTTCGACCGGGTGCCGGGCGGCGTACGGGGACCGTCCGTGGAGCGGCTACCATGACCATTACGGCGGACGAGCCGGCCGGGCGGTCGCGTCGGGTCCCTTCTGGGGGCCCGCCGAGGAACGTCCGGGCTCCACAGAGCAGGGTGGTGGGCAACACCCACCCGGGGTGACCCGCGGGACAGTGCCACAGAAAACAGACCGCCCACCGCTTCGGCGGCGGGTAAGGGTGAAACGGTGGTGTAAGAGACCACCAGCGACCGAGGTGACTCGGCCGGCTAGGTAAACCCCACTCGGAGCAAGGTCAAGATCGACACCCTCGGGTGTCGTGCGCGGATGTTCGAGGGCTGCTCGCCCGAATTCGCGGGTAGACCGCACGAGGCTGTCGGCAACGGCAGCCCTAGATGGATGGCCGCCTCCCCGGGCCGCGCAAGCAACCCGGGAGACAGAACCCGGCGTACAGGCCGACTCGTCCGCCGCCTTTCACTTTCCGCGCCCGAGGGCGCGGATCGCTCTCGTGCCGAAGGGCCCGGCTGCCGTACGGCAGCCGGGCCCTTCGACGTCAGCGGGTCAGCCCACCGAGCTGTTGTAGCTCTCGATGGCGGGCTGGAGCTCCTTGGCGGCGTCGGTCAGCGCCTGCTGGGCGGTCTTGGTGCCCGCGATGGTCTGTTCGATCGCGGTCTCCACGCCCTTGCGGGCCTGCGGCATGACGCCGAGCGCGCAGCCGGCGGTGGCCTGGGTGGGCTTGGTGCCCTTCAGCTGGTCGATCGCGGTCCGGAACTGCGGGTACTTGGCGACCCACTCCTTGTCGGCGGGCAGCTCCAGGGCCTTGGAGTTGACCGGGAAGTAGCCGGTGCCGGTGTGCCAGACGGCCTGCTGCTCGGGGGCGGTGAGGAACTTCTCGAACTCCCAGGAGGCGCGCTTCTGGGCGTCGGAGTGGCCGGGGCCGGAGATCCACAGCGAGGCGCCGCCGATGACCGGGCCGCCCTGGTCGCCGGCGGCGGTCTTCGGGAACGGCGCGGTGCCGACGGTGAACTTGGCGGCCTCGGTGTAGCCGCGCAGCACGCCGGTGGACTCCAGGTGCATGGCGACCGTGCCGGCCTTGAACGCGGCCTGCGCGTCCGGGGTCTGCCGGCCGGTGTTGGCCGCGTAGCCGCCCTTGACCAGGTCGGCCCACCACTGGACGATCTCGGCGCCCTTGGCGGAGTCGAAGGTGACCTTGCCGGCCTTGCCGGAGCGGCCGTTGTCGGAGTCGCAGTACAGCGCGCCGTTCTCGGCCAGCAGCTGCTCGACGAACCAGCCGTAGATGGCCGCGCCGAAGCCGTACCGGACGGTCTTGCCGCTGTCGTCCTTCTTGGTCAACTTCTGCGCCATCTCGCCGAGTTCGGCGAGCGTCGTCGGCGGCTTGGCCGGGTCGAGGCCGGCCTCCTTGAAGGCGTCGTCGTTCAGGTACAGCAGCGGCATCGACGAGTTGAACGGCATCGACTGCAGCTTGCCGCCGAAGGTGTAGTAGTTGCGGATGTTCGCCTGCAGGTCGTCCAGCGAGTAGCCGTCCTTGTCGGCGAAGGCCTGCGCCGGGACGATCTGCTTGGAGTCGACCATGAAGCGGCTGCCGATGTCGTAGACCTGCACCACCGCGGGCGTGGCCTTCTGCTGCACCGAGGCCTTGTACTTGGCGATCAGGTCGTCGTAGGTGCCCTGGAACAGCGGCTTGACCTCGATCTTGCCCTGGTGCGCGGCGTTGAACTGGTTCACCAGCGCGGTCAGCGCGTCGGCGTTCTTGCCGGTCATCGAGTGCCAGAACTCGACGGTGGTCACGCCGGACGCCTGGTCCAGCGCGGAGGCGGCCGGGGCGCCGGAGTCGTCGGAGGAGCCGCCGGAGCCGCTCGAACTGCAGGCGGTCAGGGCCAGGCCGGACACCAGCAGTGCGGCGAGCGCGCGGGCACTTCTCTTCACGGGTTCTCTCTCTTCTGCGAGGGTGGGTACCGGGAGCGGTGTTTCGTACGAGGGAGGTGATCCGCCGTCAGCGGACCGCGCCCGCAGTCAGACCGCGGACGATGAACCGCTGGCCGAACAGCACCAGCGCCAGCGTGGGCAGCAGCGACAGCACCACGCCGGCCAGGATCAGACCGGGATCGGCCATCTCGGAGTCCCGCAGCGAGGACAGACCGATCTGCAGGGTCTGCATGTTGGCGGTGCGGGTGATGATCAGCGGCCAGAAGTACTGGTTCCAGGAGGACAGGAACACGTAGATGGCGAGCGCGGCCAGGGCCGGCTTGTTCAGCGGCACCAGGATCCGCCACAGGAAGCGCCAGTGGCCCGCCCCGTCGATCCGGGCGGCGTCCCGCAGCTCGCCCGGGAACTGACGGAACGACTGCCGCAGCATGAACGTCCCGAACCCGGACGCCAGGAACGGCAGCACCAGGCCGAAGTAGGTGTTCCCCAGCCCCCAGCCGGACAGCGTCAGGTAGTTGGGGATGATGATGGCCTCCCACGGCACCATCAGGGTGGCCAGGAACAGGCCGAACACCACGGACCGCCCGCGCATCGGCAGGAACACGAAGGCGTACGCGGCGAGCACCGAGGTGAACAGCTGCGCCACCGTGATCAGGCCCGCCACCAGCATCGAGTTGCCGTACTGGCGCACCAGCGGGATGGCGTGCACGGCGCCGGAGAAGTTGTCCCCGGTGACCGAGTGCGGGACCATCGCCGGCGGGTAGCTGGCGATCTCGTCCGGGCGCATGAAGGCGCCGGCGAAGACGTAGTAGACCGGGAAGACGACCGTCAGCACGGCCACGGCCAGTACCGCGTAGACCCCGGCGCGGCCCAGCAGGGAGCGGAGGTGCAGCGGCCGGCGGGCGGCGCGGGCGGGGTCGGCGACGGCGGGCGTCTTGGCGAGGGTGGTCATGCGTAGTGCACCTTCCGCTCCAGGACTCCGAACTGCACGGCCGTGCAGCACAGCACGACCACCATCAGCACCACGGCCTGCGCGCTGGCGGTGCCGAAGTCGCTGGAGCCGTAGGCGAACGCCTTCTCGTAGACGGAGTACACCAGGGTGCGGGTGGCGCCGTCCGGGCCGCCCTTGGTGAGGATGTGGATCTGGCCGAAGCTCTGCAGCGCGTTCACGGTGGAGATCACCACCAGGAAGAACAGGCTGGGGCCGAGCATCGGCACGGTGATCGACCGGGCCAGCCGCAGGCCGGACGCGCCGTCCAGCCGGGCGGCCTCGGTGATCTCGCCCGGGATCGAGCCGATGCCCGCGGAGAGCACCAGCACGTTGTAGCCGAGGTTCATCCAGATCGTGGAGATCGCGATGGAGACCAGCGCGTACTGGGAGTCCGTCAGCCAGCCCACCGGGCCCAGGCCGACGTGCGACAGCAGCCCGTTGAGCACCCCGCTGGCGGGGTTGTAGAAGACCGAGAAGACCACCGAGGCGCTCGCCACCGAGAACGCGAACGGCAGCGCGAAGGCGGACCGCAGCAGTCGGACGCCGCGGATCCGGCTCTCCATCAGCAGCACCAGCAGCAGCGCCCCGAGCACCCCGGGGACCACCGTGAACAGTACGAACAGCCCGGTGGTGACCAGGGTGCGGCCGAAGTCGGCGGAAGCGAACAGGTCGGTGTAGTGCTTCATCCCGACGAACCGGGAGGGCGCGCCGAACAGGTCGTTGGCGTGCGCGCTCAGGTAGAAGGTGCGCCCCAGCGGATACAGGATGAAGAGGGCGAAGACCACTACCGAGGGCAGCAGGAACGCCCAGGCGAGCCCGTGCTCGCCGAGACGGCGCCGCGGCTCGGGTGGGCTTGATGCGGTCGGCATGGTGCGCGTCCGCCTTTCATGACGTTGGTTCCGGCCAAACCGTTTCGTCCTCGGACGACGGGTCGGCGAGGAGAGGGTGAGCGGAGGGTTGCGCGCATGTTGCGCGTTCGCGTCACATCTGCCGTGCCGGGCGCCGCCACACCCGCTCCAGCCAGTTCTGCGTTCTCCGGGGCCGATGTCCCGTCAGGTCTACCGGCCGGTAGGAATACTGACTTCTGCTCACTGTGCGTGGCAAGGCTTCGGACGCGTCCGATCGATCTTCAGTTGTCCGGGGGGTGGGCCGTCGCCCGGTTCGGTCAGCGCAGCAGGCGGCGCTCCTTGGCGATCGCGACCGCGCCGGAGCGGGTGTCCACGCCGAGCTTGGCGTAGATCCGGCCGAGGTGGGTCTTCACGGTCGCCTCGCTGATGAACAGCGCCCGGGCGATCTCCCGGTTGCCCAGGCCGTGGCCGAGCTGGTCGAGGATGTCCTGTTCACGGTCGGTGAGTTGGGGCAGGGGGGAGCGCATCCGGGCCATCACCCGGGACGCCACCGGCGGGGACAGCGCCGGCCGGCCCGCCGCGGCCGAGCGGATCGCGGCGAACAGCTCGGCCGGGCGCTCCGCCTTCAGCAGGTAGCCCGTCGCGCCCGCGTTGATGGCCCGGCTGATGTCGGCGTCGGTGTCGAAGGTGGTCAGCACCAGCACGTGGCTGTCGCCCGGCCCGGCCAGGATCCGCCGGGTGGCCTCCACCCCGTCCATCCCGTCGCCGAGTTGAAGGTCCATCAGCACCACGTCGGGCTGCAGGCGGGCGGTCAGCGCCACGGCCTCCTCGCCGGTGCTGGCCTCGCCGACCACCTCGATCGCGCCGTCGCTGGAGAGCAGCGCCAGCAGCCCGGCCCGGACCATCGCGTGGTCGTCGCAGATGAGCAGTCTGACCCGGTCGTTGTCGTTCATGGACCCTCCTGCGGCGGCGGTGCGGTGGTGCGGCATAGTGCGGGGCGGGGCGGCGTGCTGTCAGCGGACCTCCGGTGGGCTCTCCAGCGGGACGGCCGCCGAGACCACGGTGCCGTCGCCCGGGGCCGACTCGACGGTGAGCGTGCCACCCAACTGTCTCAGGCGGGCCCGCATCGCCGGCAGCCCGTGGCCGCGCCCGCCGCCCGGGACGGCCGGGTCGCGCCCGCCGGGGCCGCCGGGGCCGCCGAGGGACGGCGTGAAGCCGCGGCCGTCGTCCGCAACGTCGAGCACCGCCTGGTCGCCCAGGTAGGAGAGCGTGATCGAGGCGCGGTGGGCCCGGGCGTGCTCCCGGACGTTGGCCAGCGCGCCCTGGGCGATCCGCAGCAGCGCGGACTGCGCGGCGGCCGGCATCGGCACCGGGCTGCCGTCCAGCTGGAAGCGGACCGGCAGGCCGCTCTCCGCCGCCTCCCGCTCGGCCAGGGCGGCCAGCGCGGCCTCCAGGGTGCCCTGCTCGGCGAGGTCGGCCGGGGCGAGGTCGTGCACGAAGCGGCGGGCCTCGGTGAGGTTCCGGGCGGTGATCGCGGCGGCCGTCCGGACGTGGCCGCGGGCGGCTGCCGTGTCCTGCTCCCAGGCGAGTTCGGCGGCCTGCAGGAGCATCTGCTGGCTGGACAGGCCCTGGGCGAGGGTGTCGTGGATCTCGACGGACAGCCGCTCGCGCTCGGACAGCGCGCCCTGGCGGCGCTCCACCGCGGCCAGCTCCCGCCGGGCCCGGATCAGGTCGACGATCAGCTTCCGCTGCCGGGCGCCCTGCCGCTGCATGTACAGGAACACCGCGGTGGCCAGCGCGGCGACCGCCGGCGGCAGCAGCACCAGCGTCGGATCGGCGCCCGGCAGCCGGGCCTGGGCCACCATGACCAGCGCGGTGAGCACCGTCACCAGCGGGATCGCCGCCCGGGGCGGGAACGCCCGCAGCACCGTGTACACCAGCGGGACGGCGCACCAGGCGAAGCTCGGCGCCATCAGCACCAGCACCGCCCACGAGCCCAGCACCGCCGCCAGCCAGGCCGGCCGGCGCTCGGAGAGGCCGGACAGGTGGCCTGCGGCGAGGGCGAGGCTCAGCGCGATCACCCACGGCGTCAGCGGGCTGGCGAGGTGGTGCGTCAGGTAGCGCGTCAGCGAGGTGCCGAGCAGCAGGACGAAGACCAGCCGCATGACGGCGGAGAGCCAGCCGGCGTCCGGGTCGGCCGCCCGGGACAGGGGGTGGCGCATCAGGGCCGGCCTCCTTTCGCCTGCGGTCGGCGCCCGCCGGCGGGTGCCGGCACTTGGATGGTGCCCGCG
>NZ_BMRI01000001.1:239392-239835 GCF_014648555.1 Kitasatospora griseola | reverse complement strand
GATCGCGGGGCGTACATCAACCGATCGGCTGACACGGTTGTCGTCCATCCTGCTCCGCCGGTCCAGCCGGTTCGCCGATCCGTGGCGGGGGTCCGGCCGCGAACCATGGAGAGCGACGCCGGAGCACCCCAGCAGTCCGGCGCCCAACCACCGATCCAGGAGCCGAAGATGAAGAAGCTGAGCACTCGTACCCGCGTTGTCACCGGCGCCGTCGCGGTGGCCGCGGTCGGGGCGAGCGTGGTCGGCGCCGTCTCCGCCAGTGCCGAGACGCCGAACGTGGCCCCCGCCACCGCCGCCTCGTCGGACGTCCAGAACAAGAACACCTTCGAGACCTCGCACCTGACGGTCGAGGCCGCCACCAAGGCCGCCCAGGCCAGCCTGGACGCCGCGGCGAAGGCCGGCCAGAAGATCTCCGTCGCGGTCGTCGACCGGAACGGCAACGT
>NZ_BMRI01000001.1:236459-239363 GCF_014648555.1 Kitasatospora griseola | reverse complement strand
GATCGTCGAGCTGCGCGGCGACGGCGCCGGCCCGCAGTCCTTCGAGTCCGCCGAGCGCAAGGCCTACACCGCGGTGTCCTGGAACGCGCCGACCTCCGAGCTGGTCAAGCGCCTCGCCCAGGCCCCGAACCTGAAGGACATCCCCGGCACGCTGTTCCTCGGCGGCGGCGCCCCGGTCCAGCTGAAGGGCGCCCCGATCGCGGCCGTCGGCGTGGCCGGCGCCCCCAGCGCCGACCAGGACGAGCAGTTCGCCCAGGCCGGTGTCGCCGCGCTGAACAAGTGACGCCCGGCCGGCGGCAGGGCTGAGCCGGTGGCGCGCTCCCAGGAGGAGCGGGCCACCGGCTCCGGCCGTTGTACAGCGGCGCGAGGGTTCAGGTCGCGCCGCGGCGGTTCAGGCCTCGTGATAGGCGCACAGCGCCCAGATGATGAAGACGTCCAGTGCGATCACCACCACTGACCACAGCGGGTAGTAGGGGATGGCGAGGAAGGAGTCCACCACGCTCACCGAGGCGATGACGATACCGGCGATCCGGGCCCACGCCAGGCCTCTGATCACGAACAGGCCGGTCAGCGCGACCAGCGCGCCGACCACCACGTGGATCCAACCCCATGAGGTCAGGTCGAACTTGAAGACGTAGTTGGGGGTGGTGACGAAGATGTCGTCCCGCGCGACCGCCATGATCCCGCGGAACAACTCCAAGAGACCGGTCACCAGCATCAACACACCGGCGAACAGCACCATCCCGGGCACCCAGGGATTGTGCCCCGGCGCCGGTGAACCGCGTGACCCGGGCGGTGCCGGGGTCGGGCCGACGGACGAGCTCATGGGACCTCCTTGGCCGAAGTGGACCTGTGTCGACCCTCGGCCCGTCCACCCGCCGGGGCACACCGGACGACCCCGTTCGGGTGACCTTCCCGACGCCCGCGCACCCTTCGCGGACCCGCCCGTGACAGCCCCGCCACGGCCCCACCGCGTACCGGATCGCCCCGGCCCCCCGCGCTGTGTTTACTGGTCACAGTGCCCGGGCGCCCGGCGAGGAGGTGCCGCAGCCATGGCCGACACCCGCTGGAACGACCTGCCGCAGCCGCTGCGCCGGCTGCTGGACGGCACGCCCGCCGCCGTCGCCGTCCTCGACACCCGGCTGCGCTTCCGCTACGTCAACCCGGCACTGGCCGTGATGAACGGCCTCCCCGCCGAGAGCCACCTCGGCCGCACCGCCGGCGAACTGCTGCCCGGCCTCGACGCCCGCGAGGACCTGCTGCGCGCCGTGCTCGCCGACGGCCGCCCCCGCGAGATCATCTCCAGCGGCCACACCCGGGCCGGCTCCCCGCAGCACCTCCGGCACTGGCACGGCGCCTACCACCGGCTGGAGGAGGACGGGCGGCCCGTCGGCCTGGTCGGCATCCTGCTGGAGGTCACCGCCGCCCACCGGCAGCAGCACGAACTCGAACAGGCCCGGGCCCGGCTCGCCCTGCTCGACCAGGCCGCCACCCGGATCGGCACCACCCTCGACGTCGAGACCACCTGCGGGGAGCTCGCCGCCTTCCTGACCGACCACCTCGCCGACGCCACCACCGTCGAACTGCTCCCGCACCTCGACAGCCGGCACGCCCGCCCGCTCCCCGACGGCGGCCGCCGGCTGCTGCGCACCGCGATCGCCGCCAAGCCCGAGCTGCTGGAGCAGGTCCGCCTGGTCGGCGAGCGCGGCGAGTACGTCGACTACCGGCCCGACTCCGCCGTGCCGCGCTGCCTGGCCGAGGGCCGACCGGTGATCGAGAACCTGCTGACCGAGGCCGAGCTGCGCCGCACCGCCCCCAACCCGGAGCGGATCGCCGACATCCGGGCGATCGACATCCACTCCGGCATGGTGGTGCCGCTCACTGCCCGCGGCCACCGGATCGGCACCGTCACCCTGCTGCGCGCCGACCCCTCCCCGGGCTTCGACGAGGACGACGCGGTCGCCGCCCAGGACCTCGCGGTGCGCGCCGCCATCACCCTCGACAACGCCCGCCGCTACAGCCGCGAACACGCGGTCGCCGTCGACCTGCAGCGCGCCATGCTCGCCGAACCCGGCACCCCGCACCCCGACCTCACCGTCGCCTTCCGCTACCGCCCGGCCGGCACCGGCGCCCTGGTCGGCGGCGACTGGTACGAGACGGTGGCGCTGCCCGACGGCCGCACCGTGCTGGCCATCGGCGATGTGATGGGCCACGGCATCGAGGCCGCCGCCCACATGAGCCACTACCAGGCGATGCTGCGCGCGATGGCGCTGCTGGAGCCGACCGCCGACCGCCTGCTGACGCGGATGGACGGCCTGGCCGGCGACGTGCACGACTACCGCCCCTCCACCTGCCTGGCGGTGTACGCCGAACCCGCCCGCGGCCGCTACTGCTTCGCCAGCGCCGGCAACCTGCCGCCCGCTGTGGTCCGCCCGAACGGCGAGGTGGCGCTGCTGCCGGTGGAGCCCGGCCCGCCGCTCGGCACCGGGCAGAACGGCTACGTGCCGAGCATCGCGGTGCTGCCGCCCGACCACACCCTGCTGCTGTTCACCGACGGCCTGGTCGAGCGCCGGGACGAGGACATCGACCGCTCGCTGGAGCGGCTCACCGCCCTGCGGCTGCCCGCCGGGGCCGCCCCGGACCGGCTGCTGGACGCGGTGCTGGCCGGCGCCCCCGACCCGGCCGAGGACGACATCGCGCTGCTGGCCGCCGCCCCCGCCCGGCCGCGGCCGGGCCAGGTCCGCAGCCAGGAGGTGCTGGCGGTGCTGACCGGCGGCCGCTGGCAGCCGCTGCGCTGAGCGCGCGGCGGCGCTCAGCCGGTGAGCGTGCGCAGCGCGAGGGTGCGCAGGTCGGCCAGCCGGGCCCGGTCCCAGCCGTGGTAGACGGCGTTGGTGCAGAGCACCA
>NZ_BMRI01000001.1:181379-236427 GCF_014648555.1 Kitasatospora griseola | reverse complement strand
CGTAGCGGCCGGTGTCCGGGGCCAGGAAGAGGCTGGTCCCGGTGAAGCCGTGGTGGTAGGCCGCCCCGCCGTCGTCGGTGACCAGCCAGGCGAGGCCGCGGTGCAGGCCGGGTTCGACGGCGGCGCGCGGGCGGCGGCTCTCGGCGAACCAGTCGGCCAGCGGGCTCGCCCCGGTCAGCAGGTGTTCGGCGTAGGCGGCGAGGTCGTCGGCGCAGGAGAACACCCCGGCGTGGCCGGCCACCCCGCCGAGCAGGGCGGCGCTGGGGTCGTGCGGGGCGCCCCAGGTGCGGGGAGCGTCGCGCAGCCGCTGTTCGGTCGGGGCGAGCTGCGGGTCGCGGGGCAGCGGCCCGTAGGCGGTGCGGGTCAGGCCGAGCTCGCGCCACAGGTCCTCGGCGAGCAGGTGCAGGGGGCGGCCGAGGACGGCGGGCAGCAGCAGGCCGAGCAGGATGAAGCCGCGGTCGATGTAGCGGTGGCGGCTGCCGGGCGGGCTCACCAGCGGCTCCGCGCACAGGTGCTCGATCAGCGGCCGGCCGGAGTGCTCGTAGCGGGCCAGCCCGGTCTTCGGGAGCAGCCCGGAGGTGTGGGTGAGGAGCTGCCGAACGGTCAGGTCGCCGCCGGGGGAGGGCAGTTCGGGGAGCACCGCGCGCAGCGGCGCGTCCAGGTCGAGCAGGCCGGTGCGGACGGCGGCGCCGACCAGCGGCCAGGTGGCGAGCACCTTGGTGAGCGAGGCGAGGTCGTAGCGGGTGTGCGGGCCGGGCCGGGCGGCGCCGCACTCGGGGGCGACCAGGCCGTGGCCGACGGTGACCCGGTCGCCTCCCGCCCGACCGACCGTCAGCACGCCGCCGGGGAACAGCCCGCCGTCCACGGTCTCGGCGAGGGCGGCGCCGAGGTCGGCGGCGGTGGCGGCGGTCCAAATGGAGTCCTGCACGGCGTCCCTCTCGTCCCGGCCGGTGTCGGCGTCCGTTCGGATTCTCGCCCGTGCCGGACGCCGGAAACCGGGCTGCCGACGACGCGTCAGGTGTGCCGTGCGCCCAGGGCGTCGAGAGCGGCCAGGGCCCGGTCGGCGTCGGCGGCCGGGACGAACAGGTGGTCGTGGTGGAAGCCGGCCACCACGTTGCAGCTGATGCCCTGTTCGGCGAGCGCGGTGGCGACGGCGGCGGTCAGGCCGACGGCGTCCAGCGCGGAGTGCACCCGCAGGGTGATCCAGGCGGCGGTGAACGCGTGCGGCAGGCGGAGAGAGTCGGCCTCCTCCTCAAGGACGACGAACGTGACGCCCTCGGGTTCGGCCACCGTGACGACCGGCCGCAGCCCGGCGGGCACCCGGCCCGGCAGCGTGCAGTACACGTAGCGGCCGGGGTTGAGGACGGGGCTCAAGCCGGAGAGCAGCTGTCGAAGATCGCGTTCGCCTGCCATGGCCGTCACCGTAGTGGCTCCGGGCGACGACCGGGGCGCTGCGGGGGCGTGTCGGGGCGGCCGGAACTTTCGGCCGGAGGCGCCGTCGCCCGGGGCGGGCTCGCGTGCGCCGGCTCGCGCGCCGGTGCCGGCAAGCTGTGCGCCGGGCGGCTCCGACCGTCCGGGAGAATCGTCAACTCCCTTCATGGGTAAGGTTTTTGTTTGCTCTGTGCGGACGGTGGTACCACCTCTGTGGTGAGTTCTGTCGCGTGCTGTGTTCTGTGCCGCAGGTAGTGCTCAAGGGGGGTGACATGACCACGGACCCGAACAACAAGGCGCCCGGGAATGCCGTGCCGCCGATGAAGCCCACGTTCGCGCCGCCCGATCCGCCGGCCGGCGCTGCGGCGGGGCCTTCGTCCAGCACCTGGGCGGTCGCTCCCCAGGCCCCGCTCCGGCAGCCTCCGCGGTCGGCGGCGGACGCCACCCGCTACCTGTGCGTCGCCGTCCAGTTGGACAGCGCGCTGTGCGACCGGGCCGTCGAGTCCGTCCTCAAGGAGCCGCACCGCACCGTCGCGTTCTCGCCCGGCGTCGACCTGGTCTGCGTGCTGCGGTACGCGATCGCCGCGCAGGTCCGGCAGGCCGCCACCCGGGCCCTGCTCACGCTCGTCGCGCTCGGCGTGCTGGCCTCCCTCGCCTTCCAGTCCTTCCCGGACAGCACGGAGACCGTCCTGCCGGTGCCGCTGCCGCCGCTCGTCGTCCCCCTGCTCTGTGTGGCCTGGGGGATCGTGCTGGCCGAACGGCTCATCACGTTCTACGGCGTGCTGAGGGCCAAGCTGAGCCGGGACGCCTTCGACCCGGCCCGGGCTCCCCGTGCCGATCCGCACGAGGAGAAGCTGCTGGGCCAGGTCGCCGCCGAGGAGCGGAAGGGGAACGTCTCGGTCTTCTCGGGCTTCGAACCGTTCCTCGGCTACGGCAGGCTCGTCTCCCCGTGGAACTTCACCATCGCCGTGGACCGGCCCGACGAACAGTCCGATCACGTCGTCCCGTTCACCCTCCAGGAGTTGACCGCCGAAGTCACCGGCGCACTCCAGGCCCTCGGGCTGCCCGGCGTGGCGGTCTCCGAGCGGGTCTTCGTGAACGGCGCCGACCTGGCCCAGGGGCTGGACCCCGCGCTCCGCCGGCTGCTGCTCCCCCAACCGGACGGCAGGCCGCGGACGGAGCTGCGCCCGGACGTGCTCGACCGGCTGCGGGAGGACGGCTCGGGACGGGCCCGCCCCTACCTGGTCACCACGGTCTCCGGGTGGAGCGGCGAACTGGTGGCCGGCTCCGTGGTCCGGTTCTCGCTGAGCGCGGCCCGGGACCTGCTCTTCGTCGAGGGCGGCACCACGCTGCTCCCCCCGATCCACCACCGGTACCACCAGGTCGACCACCTGCTCGACCACCCCACCTGGCGGCAACTGCTCGCCATCGTCGCCTCCTCGGCCGGCGCCGTGCCGCGCGGACTGCTCGTCAGCCCGTTCAAGACGTTCGAACTGCTGGTCGGCGGCCTGACCGACCGTCGGAAGAAGAAGGAACAACTGCGCCTGATCGCCCTCGGGGCCTTCAACCACGGCGCTGAGCTGAGCATTCGGGAGGCGGCCGCCGAGCCCAGGTTCCACCGGTACTTCCAGCAGGTCGACAGCCAGATGTACACCAAGATCGTCGAACGGCGCGCGCTGGACACGCTCACCGACTTCCTGGCCGACCGGCAGGTCGACGTCTCCGAACTCCGGGAGCGCCAGAGCGTGATCTACAACGGGGGCGTCTTCGCCTCCGGCAACGCCAACGTCAGCTTCGTCAACTCCCCGGTGGCCGCCGGTGCCGGCAGCAGACTCGTGCGCCTGGCCGAACGCGCCTCGGGCAGCAGAAGGAAGGAAGGCCGATGACCGAGGACCGGCGCATCACCGGCGGACTCCACATCAGCGGCAATGCCCAGGTCACCATCAGCGGCGGCGCGATCGCCGCGGGCCAGGACTCCTCCGCGACCGTCCACGCCTCGGCGGTGGACGAGGAGGCCGTCGTCCGACGGGTGCTCGCCCTCGTCGAGCGGCTGCGGCAGAGCCCCGACCCCGACGCGGTCCGGGCGGCGGAGGACCTCCAGCAGGTGGTGGCCGAGCCCGTGCGGCGCTGGGACCAGGTCCTGCGCTTCCTCTCCCGGGCCGGCCAGGGCGTGGCCGCCACCACCGCGATCGCCGCCGAGATCCAGGGCCTGGACGAGGCGGTCAGGGCACTGCTGCCCTGACGCCCGAAGCACCGCCGACAGTGGGACATCAGGTGTCGCTCGCGCGACGTGGATGGGGGACGCAATGGCCGAGATCAAAGGTGTGCTGCTGCCTGCGTACGTGCTGGCCGACGAATCGGGCTCGATGGGCCCGTACCGGGAGGAGCTGTCCGAGGGCCTGGTCTCGCTCTGCGAGGGGCTGCGGGCCGAGCCGATGGTCGCGGCGAAGCTGCGGCTCGCCGTGCTCGGGTTCGCCGACGACGTGCAGGTCCGGCTCGCGGTCGCCGACATGCGGGCCGAGACCAGCCTGCCCGAGGTGGTCATCCGGGGGACCACCCGCTACCGGGCGGTCTTCGACGACCTGCGGCAACGCATTCCCACCGACGTGCAGTGGCTCCGGGGCCAGGGGTACAAGGTGCACCGCCCGGTGGTGTTCTTCCTCAGCGACGGCCAGCCGACCGACGGGGACGGCTGGCGGCGGTCGCACGCCCTGCTGGTCGACCGGGCCCGCACTCCCACGGCGCCCAACATCATCGCCTGCGGCATCGGCAGCGCCGAGGCCCGGACCATGCTGGAGGTCGCGACCCGGCCGGAGTTCGCCTTCGTGGCCGTGCCGGGGGCCGACATCGGCCGGGCCATCTCGGAGTTCTTCCACTCGCTCACCGCGAGCCTGGTCTCCTCCGGCCAGGCGCTGAACTCCGCCAACCCGCAACTCGTCGTCAACCGGCCGGACCAGTTCACCATGGCCATCGACGAGGTCGGCCTGTGAGTCCGGACGGCGCCGAGGGCACGCCGTCCCCGCTGCCCTGGCAGCGGATCGCCGTCGGGGCGCCCGGGGTCGAGTTCGAGGCCCGGCCGCCCGGCGAGGACGTCCTCGACGTGCCCGACACCGAGTGTGACGGCTGGTCCACCGCGGGCCTCACCGTGCGGCTGGCGTCGGTGCGGGGCGCGCACCACCGCTACTACGGCAAGCCGAGGCAGGACGCCGCCCGCGCCGTACCGCACACGCCCACCGGGGCCGTCGTGTTCGCCGTCGCGGACGGCGTCTCCAGCGCCACCAGGGCCGAGCGCGGCGCCGGCGAGGCGTGCCGGGCCGCGCTGGAGCGGATCCTGCTCCAACTCGCCTGGAGCCCGGACGCGCTCGACCTCCGCGATGTCGCCCGGCACGCCGCCGAGCAGCTGCGACGGCTGGTCCGCGGGCGGCTCGACCCGGCCGGGCCGAGCACCGCCGAGGTCGCGGGCCGGTACGCGACCACGCTGGTCACCGGCCTGGTCCGGCCCCACCCCGACGGGCCGGTCGTCGAACTGTGCAGGATCGGGGACTCGGGCGCCTGGCTGCTCGACAGCCGGCGGGGCGCCTACTGGCCGGTCTTCCCGGCGAAGACCGGCTCGGACGCCCTGCTGGTCTCCAACGAGGTCACGGCGCTGCCCAGCGTCCCCGCCGCCCTCGAACAGGCCACCCTGCGCCTGACCCCGGACCAGGTGCTGGTGGTCGGCACCGACGGCTTCGGCGACCCGCTCGGCGACGGCGACGGCCAGGTCGGCGCGCTGTTCGCCCGTCAACTCGCCGCACCACCGTCACCCCTGTGGCTCGCACACGTGCTGGACTTCTCCCGGGAGACCTTCGACGACGACCGGACCCTGCTGGCGATCTGGCGGCGCAGCCCGGCCCCGCCGCGATGAACGCCACTCCCGGCGGCGCCGTCGACCGCGGCGCCCTGGTCCTCGACCGCCGGCTCGGGCAGGGCGGCCAGGGCGTCGTCCACCGGGTGGCCAACCTGAGGATCAACCAGGCCGCCGCCGACGGCGGCTGGGACGTGGTCTACAAGGAGTACGCGCCCGCCCTGCTCCCCGACCTCGATGCCGTCGCGCTGACCGCGATGGTGGACCTGCTCGACGAGCTGAGCGGCGACGAGGGCCGGTGGCTGTGCGAGAAGACCGCCTGGCCGGCCGCCGTGGTCCGCACGGAGGGCCAGGTCAGCGGGTTCCTCATGCGAGCCGCCCCGGACCGGTTCCGGTTCGACTTCCGCAGCCTGAGCGGCGCGGGCAGCGGCACCCGCCGACTGGCGAACCTGGAGTTCCTGCTCAACGACGACGCGTACACGGCCGGAATCGGACTCACCGTCGGCGAACGGGACCGCCTCCTGCTGCTCGCCGACCTGGCCGGGACGCTCGACCGGCTGCACCGCATCGGCATCGGCGTCGGGGACCTGTCCCCGAAGAACCTGCTGCTCGCCACCACTGGTCCGCCCGAGTGCTTCCTCATCGACTGCGACGCGATGCGGCTGCGGGGCGCCAGCGTCCTGCCGCAGGCCGAGACGCCGGACTGGCAGCTCCCGGCGGGCGAGGAGAAGGCCACCCCGGCCGGCGACGTCCACAAACTCGGGCTCCTCGCCGTCCGCCTGATCGCCCGGGACCAGGTCACCACCGACCCCACCGCACTGACGGCGCTGAGCCCGGACCTCGGCGAGCTCGCCCGCCGGAGCCTCGACCCCGCCCCGGCCCGCCGGCCGTCGCCGGCCGAGTGGGCGGAGTGCCTCCGGGCGGCCGCCCCGACGGTCCCCACCGCCTCCGCCGCACCACCGGCCGACGCGGCCTCCGACGACGCGGCCTCCGACGGGGCGACCGCGCCACAGGGCCGGTCGAAGTCCTCGTTCGTCGCCCCCGTCGTCTTCGTGGTGCTCGTCCTGGTCCTCCTGGCCGTCATGATCGTCCGCTCCCGAGGCGCTGGTGACCACGCGGAGGGGCCCGGCACCACCCGGCCGCCGACCCCTGCTCCGACCTCCGCGAGCCCGACCCGTACGCCTGCGCCCGTCACCACCACCCCCACCTTCGACCCCAGGTCGCTCGACAGTGCGCAGACCGACCGGACCCCGCTGACCGCGAGCGCGCTGCTGTCCGCCTCCTTCACCGACTCCAAGGGCGTGACCTACACCAGGAACAGCGGCTCCACGGGGGACTGCCCGGACGACTCCATGACGGAGAACCTCCAAGCGGCGCTGCGCAAGGCCGGCTGCGACAAGCAGGTGGTCGGGACGTACATCGACGCCAACGCCAGGATCGCGGTGGCGGTCTGGGTGATACCCCTGCCCGATGCACAGGCCGCCGACCAGGGCAAGCAGGCGCTCGCGGAGTTCTCTATCACGGACTGGAGCCTCTGGTGTCCGACGACCGGCCCCGGCTCCCAGCTCTGCGACAGGGGCACGGACATCCGCAGCGCCACCCAGTCGGGTTACCGGATGAACAACCACCGCTACCTGCTGCAGTCCCGGGCGATCTACATCAACCTGACCACCGACAGCAGCGCCGAGGAGTGGACGAATGCGGCGGCCTACGCCGCGATCACCGAGGCCGGGCCGTAGCACTGCGCGCGGGTCAGTGGCCGGGTGTCGATATCCCTTGTCGTTCGACAGTTACCGATATATCGTCGAGTTATCGAGATGCTTCGACGATCGGAGTGTCCGACAACCATGGGAAGCGAGTGTTCGTCATGCGGTACGACAAGCGTTATCGCGGTGAGGGTCGGCGTCGGTGGGCCGAGAGGCCCGAGGAGGGGGAGCAGTTCGAGGCGCGGGCGGCGTTCGGGCCGTTCGGGGCGCAGGGGCGGCCGATGCCGCCGTTCGGGCCCGGGTTCGGGCCGCGGGGGCGGGGTTTCGGCGGTCACGGGGTGCGCGGCGGGCACGGCGGGCGGCGCGGGGGCCGGGCGCGGCGCGGTGATGTGCGGGCCTCGCTGCTCGCGCTGCTGCGGGAGCGTCCGATGCACGGCTACGAGATGATCACCGAGATCGGCGAGCGCACCGGCGGTGTCTGGCGGCCCAGCCCGGGCTCGGTGTACCCGACGCTCCAGCTGCTGGAGGAGGAAGGCCTGATCAAGGCCAACGAGGAGTCCGGCAAGAAGCTGTTCGAACTGACCGAGCAGGGCCGGGCCGAGGCCGAGCAGGGTCCCGAGTCCCCGTGGGACGAGGCCGGCCGGCGGGACGACTGGGAGGCCGTGCAGGAGGTCGGCGCCGCGCTCGCGGCGGTGGACCACGCGGTGCGCCAGGTCATGATGACGGGCACCGAGGAGCAGCGCGCCAAGGGCCTGGCGGTGCTGGCGGAGACGAAGAAGAAGCTGTACCTGATCCTGGCCGAGGAGGCCTGAGCCCCACCCCGGGGCGGGGAGTGACGGACGGTCAGCCGCTGGCGGCGTCGTCGTACTCGTACCGCCAGCGGAAGCGGCCCTTCGCGTTGTACTCCTTGGCGCGCCGGTAGACCAGCGTGATCGCCGGGGTGTCCCCGTGCGCGGGGACGGGCACCCGGTAGACCTTCGGCACGGTGTGCAGCGGGCTCAGCAGGATCGGCAGGACTCGGCCGTCCAGCGGCCCCCCGAGGAATTCGGTGTCGGCGCTCTTCACCGGTCCAGGGTAGGCACGCGGCGGGATGTCCGGTGCGGGCGGGTGTGTCCGTCGCGTCGCGGCGGATGTGACGCGGACAGCATCGCCGACGGTCATGGGAAGGGCCTTCGGACCCTTATCCTGCTACGTACGCCCCCGGGGGTTGCCCCGGGTCCGCGGGCCCGTACGGGCCGGGTGGGGCGCGCCGAGGTGCGCCCGCCCGCCGAGCGAGACTCTCGAACTCCGTACCCGCCCCGGACGTCGGCCGGCCGGAGAACCCGGCCCCGGTCGACGGCAGACGCCCCCGCGCGCGGTGCACCGATTCGGGAAGCAGCGAGCGGCTCCGTGCGTTGGCGTCGGGTGTTGCGTCGGTGGCCGTGCCGTACCAGGTGCGGCAGCTCAGCAGGTGCGGAAGGGGCCAGATGGAAGCCAGCAGCAGGTGGACGTCCTGGTGGCGGCGGGACCGGAAGGACGACCCGGACGCCACGGAGGACGCGGCTGCGAAGCTGGATCTGCTGCTGGGGGCGGTCCGGGCGGGGTTCCCGGTGGCGCCGGCGGCGCACCCGGCGGCGGGGTACCGGTGTTCGTGCGACCGGGTCGGCTGTCCGGCTCCGGCCCAGCACCCGGTGTCCTTCGCCTGGCAGTCCCAGGCCACCGTCGACGCCGAGCAGCTGGCGCACTGGCTGACGCGTGACCCGGAGGCGAACTTCGTCACCGCGACGGGCCGCGTGCACGACGTGCTGGACGTGCCGGCCGAGGCCGGCGAGCTGGCGCTGCGGCGGCTGGACGCGCTCGGTGTGGGCGGTCCGGTGGCGGCGGTCGGCGGCGACCGGTACCTGTTCTTCACCGCCACCCGCGGCACCCCGCAGGACGAGGACGAGTGGTGGCCCAGCGCGCTGGACTCCACGCCCGAGACGGTCTCCGAGCATCCCGGGCTGCGCTGGCACTGCCGCGGCTCGTACACCCTGGTCCCGCCGGCCGCGCTGACCGACGGCTCCCGGGTGCGCTGGCTGCGCGGCCCCGACCAGCCGCTGCCGGACCCGCTGCGGGTGCTGGACGTGCTGACCGACGCGTGCACCGAGGTCGGCGCGGTCGCCGAGGAGCAGTGGCTGATCGGCTGAGCCGAGCAGGCACGCGGCGCAGGAACGACGCAGCGGCCCGTCGCCCCACTCGGGGCGACGGGCCGCTGTGCTGTCCGGTCAGGGGAGGGTGAGGATCTCCGCGCCGTCGGCGGTGACCACCAGGGTGTGCTCGAACTGGGCGGTGCGCTTGCGGTCCTTGGTGACCACCGTCCAGCCGTCCGGCCAGATGTCGTAGTCGTAGCTGCCCAGGGTGAGCATCGGCTCGATGGTGAAGGTCATGCCCGGCTTGATCACCTCGGTGGCCCGGTCGCTGTCGTAGTGCGGGACGATCAGGCCGGAGTGGAACGAGGTGTTGATGCCGTGGCCGGTGAAGTCGCGGACCACGCCGTAGCCGAACCGCTTGGCGTAGGACTCGATGACCCGCCCGATCACGTTGATCTGTCGTCCGGGCTTGACCGCCTTGATCGCCCGGTCGAGGGACTCCCGGGTGCGCTCCACCAGCAGCCGGGACTCCTCGTCCACGTCTCCGCACAGGTAGGTGGCGTTCAGGTCGCCGTGCACCCCGTGGATGTACGCGGTGGCGTCGATGTTGACGATGTCGCCGTCCTGCAGCACGGTCGAGTCCGGGATGCCGTGGCAGATCACCTCGTTGATCGAGGTGCAGACCGACTTCGGGAAGCCCCGGTAGCCGAGGTCGGACGGGTACGCGTCGTGGTCGCACATGTACTCGTGCGCGACGGCGTCGAGGGCGTCGGTGGTGACACCGGGGGCGATCAGCTTCGCGGCCTCGGCCATCGCCTGCGCCGCGATCCGGCCGGCGATCCGCATCTTCTCGACGGTCTCCGCGGTCTGCACCTCGGGGCCGGTGTACGGGGTCGGCGCGGGCTTGCCGACGTACTCCGGACGCGCGATGTGCGCGGGGACCTTGCGGGTGGGGGACTGCGTGCCGGGTACCAGAGCCATGACCGCGAGTGTATCGGCCGCCGTCCGCCCGCCCCGGGCCGTGTGCGCGGGCGGGCCGCCGGGAATGATCACAGCTGACCGCCGCGGCCGCCGCCGCGAGGGCCCACCAGGACGGGAGACGAGACGATGGTGTTCGGCCGCAGCAAGCCCACCGGCAAGCCGGGGGAGTGGTTCTACTGCATCAAGCACGGCAAGGTCGAGGAGGGCCCGGAGTGCCCGGCCAAGGACCGGCTCGGCCCGTACGCCACCCGCGAGGAGGCCGCGCACGCCCTGGAGACCGCCGCCGAGCGCAACCAGGAGTGGAAGCAGGACCCGCGCTGGAACGACGAGACGCCCGAGGCCTGACGCCCCCTCACACCTCGGCGGCCGCGGCCTCGGCCTGCTGCTTCTCGTGCTGCGCCCGCACCGCCAGGACGTGCGGGTCGGTGCGGGAGTCCCAGGCCAGCAGCTTCGGGATGGACGCCGTCAGGGCCAGCACGCCCAGCACGCACATCACGCCGCCCGTCCAGATCGAGGCCCGGGTGCCGACCAGCGCGGCCATTCCGCCGGCCCGGACCTGGCCGAGCTGCGGGCCGACCGAGTACGACAGCAGCTCCACCCCGGCGAGGCGGCCGCGCAGCTCGTCGGGGATGGACTGGTTCCAGATCGTCGACCGGGCCACGCCGCTGATCTGGTCGGCCGCGCCCGCCAGCGCCAGGCACAGCAGCACCAGCCAGACGTTCCCGGCCAGGCCGGCCAGCGCCATCGACCCGCCCCAGCCGAGCGCCGCGAACAGCAGCATCCGCCCGTGCCGGTGGACCCGCGACAGCCAGCCGCCGGTCGCCGACACCAGCAGCGCGCCGACCGCCGTCGCCGCGTACAGCAGGCCCAGCGCCCACTCGGCGTCCAGCGAGTCCGCCAGGAACGGGAAGACCGCGACCGGAAAGGCGAACAGCATCGCCACCGTGTCGATCGCGTAGGTGCCCAGCAGGTCCTTGCGGCTCCACGCGTAGGCCAGGCCCTGCCCGAGGCTGCGCAGCGAGGGCCGGTCGGCGCTCTCGGCGGGCGGGATCGGACGCATCCGGGCGATCAGCGCCAGCGACGCCAGGAAGGTCAGCACGTCCAGCGCGTAGGCGCTGCGCGCCCCGGCCACCGCGACGACCACGCCCGCCAGCGCCGGGCCGGCCACCGAGGCGGCGTTGCGGTACAGCGAGACGAGGGTGAACGCGGCGGGCAGCTGGTCGTGCGCCACCACCCGGGGGAACATCGAGTCCAGCGCCGGGCGCTGGATGCCGTCCAGCGCCGCGGTCAGCGCCCCCACCAGGTAGATCGGCCACAGCATCGGGTGCGGCAGCAGGGAGTTGGCCAGCAGCAGTACGGCCATCAGCGTCAGCCCCGCCTCGCTGAGCAGCACCAGGCGGCGACGGTCCAGCGCGTCCGCCAGGGCCCCGCCCCACAGGCCGAACACCACCAGCGGCACCAGCTCGAACGCGCCGGCCAGGCCGACCGCGAGGGTCGAGCCGGTCAGCTGCTTGATCTGGATCGGCACCGCGATGTAGGTGAGGAAGCTGCCGAAGGCGGTGACGCACCCCGACGTCCAGAGCAGCCGGAACTCCCGGGAGGCGCGCCAGGGCGTCAGATCCGGGATCAACTTGCGGAGGAAGCGGGCAGCAGCTGTCACATGGTCAGATGCTGCGGGAGGCGGGCGGACCGGGGCAACAGGTTTTCTGTCGGCCCGTCACCAGCGCACCACCGGCGAGGCGGTCAGCCGCTCCACCAGCCGGGCCAGCCGGGAGCGCGGCGGCACCGTCGAGGTGGCCGAGCTGACCAGGTGCTGCACCAGCTCGAACGGCTCGGGTTCGGCCTCCGGCACGGTCAGCCGCTCGTGTGCCAGCGCCGTCAGCTCGGGGTCGCCGTCGTCCAGGGTGAGCAGCACCGCGCCGGCCCGGCGGGCGTCGTCGAGCCGCTCCAGCAGGGGCGCGTCGGCGGGCGCGGGGGCGACCAGCAGCACCGTCGCGCCGTTCCGCGCCTCCCCCAGCCGGGGCAGCCCGCACGCCAGGTGGCTCGGCGCGCCCGGCGGGACGGTGTGCCGCAGCAGCGTCGGGACGAGCTCCGGCACCCCGCTGTACGCGGCCTCGTCGCTCAGGTGCGCCGCCAGGTGCCACGGCTCGTAGCGGGGGGTGCCGACCAGCAGCAGGCCGGTGGCGCTGCGCCGGGTGACCGAGCCGCGCAGCGCGGCGGCGAAGGCGCCAGCCCGCTCGGGCCAGCCGGTGCCGGCCAGTGACTGCCGGAGTGCGGAAACTCTCACCGCGTCCATGCGCGACAGCATGCTGCCCGGGCAACGGATTTGGCAGGATCTTCGGCATGACGCAACCCGATTCAGTGAACGCGACGGCCGGACCGGGCCGACAGCTGCCGGACGTCTCCGACCTGGTGGTCGGCGTCCTCGGCGGCACCGGCGACCAGGGCCGCGGCCTGGCCTACCGGCTCGCCAAGGCCGGCCAGCAGGTGATGATCGGCTCCCGCAGCGCCGAGCGCGCCGAGGACTGCGCCGCGGAGCTCGGCCTCGGCGTCCGCGGCGCCGACAACGCGCGGTGCGCCCGGGAGAGCGACGTGGTGATCGTCGCGGTGCCGTGGGACGGCCACGCCGAGACGCTGACCTCGCTGCGCGCCGAACTCGCCGGGAAGATCGTGGTGGACTGCGTCAACCCGCTGGGCTTCGACAAGCAGGGCGCCTACGCGCTGCAGGTCCCGGAGGGCTCGGCCGCCCAGCAGGCCGCCGCACTGCTGCCGGACTCCACCGTCACCGCGGCCTTCCACCACCTGTCGGCGGTGCTGCTGCAGGACGAGTCGGTGGAGTCGATCGACACCGACGTGATGGTGCTCGGCGAGGACCGCGCCGCCACCGACACCGTGCAGGCGCTGGCCGGCCGGATCCCCGGCATGCGCGGCGTCTTCGCCGGGCGGCTGCGCAACGCCCACCAGGTGGAGGCGCTGGTGGCCAACCTGATCTCGGTCAACCGCCGCTACAAGGCGCACGCCGGCCTGCGGATCACCGACGTCTGAGCGGGAGACGGCGCCGCGGTGTGACCGACGCCGCGGCGCGCACCCGCCACCCCCGGCCGGAGCGGCGTGTTCGGTCGGCGAGAATGGCGGGGCCACACCGCGCCCGCCCGAGGAGTCCCGCCATGCCCCGCAACGCCCTGTACGCCACGATCGTCCTGGTCCTGGCGGTGATCGCCGCGGTGGTCTCGTTCATCCAGGGCAACTGGCTCGGCGTGGTGTGGGTGCTGATGGCCGGCGTGTCCAGCAACATCGCCTGGTACTACCTGCGCCGGGACCGCGCCGCCCGGGCCGAGCAGGCCCAGGCGCAGTAGGTCCGGCCCGGGCCCGGCCGGCTCAGTAGGTCTTCCAGAAGCTGAACAGCAGCCGGCCGACCGTCGCGTAGTGCGAGTCCGCGCCGAACAGGTCGAAGATCCCCATGGTGAAGTCGTACAGCCACTGGCCGACCTGGCTCTGCCACACCAGCGCGAACAGCAGCAGCATGCCGTAGGGCGCGTACGGGGCGATCGCGCGGCGGGTTTTGAGCGACAGCCAGGGCTCGATGATGCCGTAGCCGTCCAGGCCGGGCACCGGCAGCAGGTTCAGGACCGCCGCGGTGACCTGCAGGTAGGCGAGGAAGCCGAGGGCGGCCGGCAGCGGGGAGAATCCCAGCTCCTGCCCGTCGTAGTGGGCCGGCACGTCCGGGTTGTCGAACCAGCCCTGGCTGACCGCCACCAGCAGCAGGACGCCGAACGCCGCGTTCACCAGCGGGCCGGCCGCCGAGATCAGGCTGTGCTTGAGGCGGCCGGAGATCCGGTCCCGCTCGATGTAGACCGCGCCGCCGGGCAGGCCGATGCCGCCCATCAGCACGAACACCACCGGCAGCACGAAGCTCATCACCACGTGCCCGTACTTCAGCGGGTTCAGCGTCAGGTAGCCCTTCATGCCGACCGTGATGTCGCCGCCGGCCAGCGCGGTGCGCGCGTGGGCGTACTCGTGCAGGCAGAGCGACACCATCCAGCCCGCCACCACGAACAGGAAGATGCCGAACCGGTCGTTGCCCCAGCCGGTGGCCAGCGCGAGGCCGGCGGCGACGAAGGTGCCGGCCAGCGCCAGGAAGATCGGGCTGACCCGGCTCTCCGCGCTGCGCTGGCCGGTGCTGGCGTAGGTCATGGCGAGAAGGCTCCGGAGCTGGGGGCGGATGGACGTCCGATCATGCCGGGCGCCGGGCGCGCCGGACAAGCGGCCCACGATGAACGGACGGCGGCAGCCGGGCGTTCCGCACGGATGTGCGCCCGGGGTTCCGCGCGTCGCGCAGAATGGGCGGGTGCATTACGGCATCCTCGGCACCACCACCGCCCACCACGACGACGGCACCCCGATCGCGCTCGGCGGCGCCCGGCTGCGCGCCCTGCTGGCCGCGCTCGTGCTGCGCCAGGGCCGGCCCGTCCCGGCCGAGCTGCTCGCCGAGGAGGTGTGGGCGGACGAGTCGCCGCAGGACACCGCCGCCGCACTGCAGACCCTGGTCGGCCGGCTGCGCCGCACCGTCGGCCGGGCCGAGATCGGCTCCGGACCGGCCGGCTACTGGCTGACCGGCCCGCACACCGACGTCGCCGAGTTCCAGCGGCTGGCCGGCGACGGCGCCCGCGCCCTCGCCGACGGCGATCCGGCCGGCGCCGCCGACCGGCTCGTCGCCGCCCTCGCGCTGTGGCGCGGCCCCGCGCTCGCCGACCTGCCCGACCGCACCGCCCCCGCCGCCCGTCTGGAGGCGCAGCGCGAGGAGGCCCGCCGGCACCGGCTGACCGCGCAACTCGCCCTCGGCCGGGCCGCCGAGGTCACCGCCGAGCTCGCCGAACTCTGCCGCGACCACCCGCTCGACGAACAGCTCCAGGCACTCCGGCTGCGCGCCCTGCGCGCGGCCGGCCGCACCGCCGAGGCACTCGTCCGCTACGAGGAGATCCGCCGCGCCCTCGCCGAACAGCTCGGTACCGACCCCGGCCCCGAACTGCGCGCCCTGCACCGCGAGTTGCTCACCACTGCGGCCGAACCCCCGCGCGCCGCCGCAGCGGCCCCCGCCGCCGGCAACCTGCGCCCCGGCCGCACCAGCTTCGTCGGGCGCGAAGGCGAACTCGCCACCGTGGCAGGCGCGTTGACGGCCGGGCGGCTGACCACCCTGACCGGCCCCGGCGGCTCCGGCAAGACCCGGCTGTCCGTCGAGGCCGGCCGCCGCGAACAGGACGCCGCGCACTGGCCCGGCGGCGTCTGGCAGATCGAACTCGCCCCGCTGGACGACCCGGCCGCCGTCCCCGACGCCGTCGCCATCGCCCTCGGCCTGCGCGAGACCGTGCTGCACACCGGCGGCGCCGTCGTCGAGGCGATAGAGGGCGGCCGCAAGGACCCGGTCTCCCGGCTGGTCGACCACCTCGGCCGCCGCCGCGTCCTGCTGCTGCTCGACAACTGCGAGCACGTCGTCCAGGCCGCCGCCGACCTCGCCGACCGGCTGCTCGCCGACTGCCCCGGCGTCACCGTCCTCGCCACCAGCCGCGAACCGCTCGGCGTCCCCGGCGAGACCGTGCTGCCGGTCGAACCGCTGCCCGCCCCGTCCGCGCTGCGCCTGCTCGCCGAACGCGGCGCCGCCGCCCGGCCGGGCTTCCGCACCGACCAGGACCCGGAGGCCTGCGCCGAACTCTGCCGCCGCCTGGACGGCCTGCCGCTGGCCATCGAACTCGCCGCCGCCCGACTGCGCGGACTGACGCCGCGTCAACTCGCCGACCGGCTGGACTCCCGGTTCGCGCTGCTCACCGCCGGCTCCCGCACCCTGCTGCCCCGCCAGCAGACCCTGCGCGCCGTCGTCGACTGGTCCTGGGACCTGCTCGGCCCCCGCGAACACGCCGTGCTGCGGCGGCTCTCGGTGTTCGCCGGCGGCTGCACCCTGGAGTCCGCCGAGGCCGTCGTCGCGGACGAGCGGGTGCCCCGGGCGGAGGTCGCCGACCTGCTGCTGTCGCTGGTCGACAAGTCCCTGCTGGTGGCCGGACTGGGCGAGCAACCGCGCTACTGGATGCTGGAGACCATCCACGAGTACGCGGCGGAACGGCTCGCCGAGGCCGCCGAACCCGAGGTCGCCGACCGCCACACCCGGCACTACCGGGAGGTCGCCCGGAGCGCCGGACTGCTCCTGCGCGGCGCCGGACAGCTCGACGAACTCGCCCGGCTCGACCGCGAACAGGAGAACATCCGGGCCGCGCTGCGTCGCGCCGTCGACGCCGGCCAGGAACAGGAGGCGCTGGTGCTGGTGCTGTCGATGGCCCCCTACTGGGCGCTGCGCGACTACCGCGCCGAGGCCGGCGGCTGGTTCCGGGCGGTCTCGGCATTCGCCCCCGACCCGTACGGCGACGACGCCCCGGCGCCCGTCCCGCTCGCCACCGGCCCGCTCGACCAGCCGCCGCCGCTGCCGCCCGAGCTGCTCCAGGAGGGCCGCCGCCACCTGGGCCTGCACCGGCTGATCAGCATGTTCTCCGACGACTTCGGGATGCTGCACGACTCCGCCGCGATGCACACCGCCCGCCGGGTGCTGGACGTCTACACCTCCAACCTGCCGCAGTCCTACCGGGCGCCGGTGCTCAGCCGGGTGTTCGCGGTCTTCCTCACCGGCGAGATGGACCGCACCCGCGAGGTGCTGGACGACGCGGTGGCCGGCGCCCGCCGCCACGGCGGCCCCGGAGACCTCGCCTACGCCCTGCAACTGCGCGCCCGGCTGCTCAACGACCTGGCCGGGGGCCTGGCCCAGGCGATCGCCGACAGCGAGGAGGCGCTCGCCCTGTACACCGCGCAGGGGGACCTGTGGGGAAGCTCCGACGCGCTGGCCGCGAAGGCCGAGAACGCCACCAAGTCCGGCGACAGCGCCCTCGCCGAACGGGCCTTCCGGGAGGCCATCGACCTGGCCACCCGGCTCGGCGCCCGCCAGGAGGTGCCGGTGCTGCGCGCCCGGCTCGGCGAGGTGGTCGCCGAGTACGACCCGGAGGAGGGCGAGCGGATGGTCCGCGACGCCGTCGCCGAGGCTGCCGAGGACGGCCGGGACGCCGAGGGCGCGCGGCTGTACGGCCGACTGGTGCTGTGCAACCTGTGCGTGCAGCGCGGCGAGTACGCCGAGGCGCTCGCCGTGCTCGACCGGCTGTCCGCAGAGATGCCGTCCCGCGGCCCGCTCCCCTGGGTGTTCGCCGGCATCGTCACCGCCATCCGCGGCTGGGTGACGGCCCGCGCCGGCGACCCGCGGGCCGGCCTCGCGCTGACCCGCGAGGGTCGCCGCGCGATGGCCGAGGCGGAGGGCCGGGCCACCGTCTTCGTCGAACACATGGGCATGATGCTGATGGTCCCGCTGGCCGCCGTCCTCGCCGAACTCGCCCAACAGGAAGGCCAGTTGGCCGCCGCCCGGCGCGGCGCGGAACTGCTCGGCGCGCACGACGGCCTCAGCGGCGCGTCCGGCTCCTTCATGGAGCGCGCCGAGCGCGCCCGCTGCGAGCGCATCCTGCGTGAACTGCTGGGCGAGGACGAGTTCCTGACGATGCGGCAGCAGGGCGCACGCCTCACCCTGCACGAGGCGTCCGCCCTGCTGAACGATCCCGGGGAGTTCTGAACGCCCCGCCGGAGGGCCGGTCCGGAGCGCCCGCCGCCCGGGATCAGGTGCGCTTGCGGAAGCGGGCCACCGCCAGCGGCGCGGTCACCACCGTGATCGCCGCCGACCAGATCAGCACCGTCACCACCGAGTTGCCGACCGCACCGCCGTTGATCAGCGCGCGGCAGGCGTCCGCCAGCGCCGACAGCGGGTTGTGCTTCGTGAACGCCTGCAGCCAGCCCGGCATGGTGGAGGGGTTGGCGAAGATCGAGCTGCCGAACTGCAGCGGCATCATCACGATCATCGCCATGCCCTGCACCGCCTGGGCGCTGCGCAGCGCCATGCCCAGCAGCATCGACACCCACATCAGCGAGGCGCCGAACACCAGCGAGAGACCGACCGCGGCCAGCAGGTTCAGCGGGCCGCCCTTGACCTCCAGGCCGAGGAGCAGCGCGAAGCCGATCAGCACCGCGAAGGCGACCAGCGCCCGCAGCGTCTCCGCGATCATCTTCGACAGCAGCACCGCGGAGCGCCCGATCGGCAGGGTGCGGAAGCGGTCCATCACGCCGGTCTGGAAGTCGGTGTTCAGGCCGGTGCCCAGCGCCATCGCCAGGTTCAGGCCGGTGGTGCCGAGCAGGCCGGGCACCATGTACTGCATGTACTCGTGCTGGTTGGTGGCCATCGCGCCGCCGAACACGTAGACGAACAGCAGGATCATGATGACCGGCACCAGCAGGGCGTCCAGCATGGACTCCGGGTCGGCCTTGATCCGCATCAGGTTCCGGCGGGTCAGCGCACCCAGATGGCGCAGGTTCGCCCGCAGGCCGATCCGGGTGTCGTCGCCGCTCGCCCGGCTGGGAGCGGACGCGGGTGCGGGGCTCAGAGTGGCGGTGCTCATGCGACGGGCTCCTTGTCACGGGCCGGGGCGGGGACGGACGGCTTGCCGGTGATGGTCAGGAAGACCTCGTCCAGGCTGGGCAGCTTGGTGTCGATGCCCGCGATCCCGAACCCGCGGGTGCCCAACGCCCCTATGACGGTCGTCAGTTGCTCCTCGTCGGTGAGATGCACCGAGAGCAGGCCGGACTCGTCCGAGAACGTCGCCGGGACGCCGGACTCGCGCAGGCACCGGGCCATCTCCGGCAGCTCCGCCGGACGCAGCGGACGCACCTGCAGACTCTTGCCGCCGACCTGGGCCTTCAGCTCCTGAATGCCGCCGTTGGCGATCACCCGGCCCTTGTCGATCACGGTCAGCGCGTCGGCGAGCTGCTCCGCCTCCTCCATGTACTGCGTGGTCAGCAGCACCGTGGAGCCCTCGCCGACCATCCGCTGCACCTCGTCCCACACCTCGTTGCGGGTCCGCGGGTCCAGCCCCGTGGTGGGCTCGTCCAGGTACAGCACCTTCGGGCGGCCGATCATCGACGCCGCGAGGTCCAGCCGCCGCCGCATGCCGCCCGAGTAGCCCTTGGCCGGACGCCGGGCCGCCTCGGTGAGCGAGAACCGCTCCAGCAGCTCGGCGGCGCGGGCCTTGGCCTCCTTCCCGGACAGGTCCAGCAGGCGTCCGATCAGGTAGAGGTTCTCGTAGCCGGACAGCAGCTCGTCCACCGACGCGTACTGGCCGGTCAGACCGATGGTCCGCCGCAACTGCTTGGGCTGGTGCAGCACGTCGTACCCGCCGACGAACGCCGTGCCCGCGTCCGGCTTGATCAGCGTCGACAGCACCCGCACCAGCGTCGTCTTCCCGGCCCCGTTCGGCCCGAGCAGCCCGAGCACCGTCCCCTCGCGCACCGTCAGATCGACCCCGTCGAGGGCCTTCGTCTCCCCGTAGTGCTTCACGATGCCGTGGACCTCCACGGCGTTCCGTTCGATTCGCGTCATGGGAACACCGTGCCGGGGGCGCCTGTCAGACGACCTTCATCCGACTGTCAGGCCAGGAGGGTGCGATGACAGTGGAAGACCGGGGGCGCGGGCAGGTGGCAAACCAGGGGCGCCGGGGGTACCCCCAGCGCCCCTGTGTTCGCGCCCTCTTCGCCCTTACTGGAAGCTGTGCTCCGGGCCCGGGAAGGCGCCTTCGCGCACGTCCGCCGCGAATTCGCTCGCGGCCTGCGCCAGCGTCGCGCGCAGGTTGGCATACTGCTTGACGAACTTGGGGACGCGGCCGGCCGTCATGCCGGCGAAGTCGGTCCAGACCAGGACCTGGGCATCGGTGCCCGGGCCGCCGCCGATGCCGACGGTGGGGATCGCGGAGTGGGTGGTGACCTCGGCGGCGAGTTCGGCCGGGACGGCTTCCAGGACGACGGCGAACGCGCCGGCCTGCTGGACGGCCTTCGCGTCGCGGAGCAGCTGGTGGGCGGCCTCGTCGCCGCGGCCCTGGACGGGGTAGCCGCCGTAGGCGTGGACGGACTGGGGGGTGAGGCCGATGTGGGCCATCACGGGAATGCCGGCCTCGACGAGGAGTTCGATGGTGCGGGCGCTGCGCTCGCCGCCTTCGAGCTTGACGGCGTGGACGCCGGCCTCCTTCATCAGGCGGGCGGCGTTGTGCATGGCCTGGGCGGGGGACTCCTGGTAGGAGCCGAAGGGGAGGTCGGCGACGACGAGGGCGCGCTGGGTGCCGCGGACGACGGCGGCGGAGAGCATCACCATCTGGTCCATGGTCACCGGCACGGTGGTCTCGTAGCCGAGGTGGCAGTTGCCGGCGGAGTCGCCGACGAGCAGGACGGGGATGCCGGCTTCGTCGAAGACGCCGGCGGTGAGGGCGTCGTAGGCGGTGAGCATCGCCCACCGCTCGCCGTTGCGCTTGGCCTTGGCGAGGTCCCGGACGGTCACCCGTCGGCTGGTGACCCCGCCGTAGAGGGTGTTAACGGGCGCGTCCTGCGTCTGGGCAGGCTGAAGCGGAGAGGCGTTCATCGAACAGACTCCTGGTGTGTGTCGTCTCGTGGCGCCGTGCGGCGTCCCCGGATCTGGCTCCATGCTTGCACGCCACGGGCCGTCAGCAAAGAGGCGGAAGTCCGTCGGGGGTTCTCGACCGCCAGGGGGTTCTTGGGAAGGTCTTTGCCGTTCGGTGTCCCGACCGTTACGATACGGAACCGTCTCGTATCGAAACGACGGCTAGTGTGTTCGTATGACCTCGCCGACCGCGCCGCTCCAGGCCCCTCGGGTGCCGGAAGCCGTACACCGCCGACGCTGGTGGATCCTGGGCACCCTGGTGCTCGCCCTGCTCGTCGTCGTACTCGACAACTCGATCCTCAACGTGGCGATGAAGACCATCGCCACCCCCGCCCCGGTGGGCCTCGGCGCGAGCCAGAGCGACCTGGAATGGGCGATCAACTCGTACACCCTGGTGTTCGCCGGGCTGCTGTTCACCGCCGGCCTGCTGGGCGACCGGTTCGGCCGCAAGTGGACCCTGCTGTCCGGCATGGTGGTCTTCGGACTCGGCTCGCTGCTGTCGGCGTTCGCCGCCAGCCCAGGCGAACTCATCGGCTACCGCGCGGTGATGGGCCTCGGCGGCGCGTTCGTGATGCCGGCGACGCTGGCCATCATCATGAACGTCTTCGAGCGGCACGAGCAGCCCAAGGCGATCGGCATCTGGGCCGGCGCGGTGGGCCTGGCGATCGCCATCGGCCCGATCACCGGCGGCCTGCTGATCGAGCACTTCTGGTGGGGCTCGGTGTTCCTGGTGAACGTCCCCATCGTGATCCTCGCGCTCGGCCTGATGGGCTGGCTGGTCCCGGACTCCAAGGACCCCAACCCGGGCAAGCTCGACCCGGTCGGCGTGCTGCTGTCCGTGATCGGCCTGGTCGCGCTGATCTACGGCATCATCAAGGGCGGCGAACTCGCCGACTTCACCGCCCCCGAGGCGTGGGTGCCGACCCTGGTCGGCCTGCTCGCGCTGGCCGCCTTCGTGCTGTTCGAGAAGCGCACCAGCCACCCCGCGCTGGACGTCACCTGGTTCCGGAACAAGGTGTTCTCCGCGTCGATCAGCGTGGTCGGCATCGTGTTCTTCGCGCTGATGGGCGTCTCGTTCTTCGGCGTGTTCTACACCCAGAGCGTGCGCGGCTACAGCGCCCTGCAGGCCGGTGAGCTGATGCTGCCGCTGGCCGTCGCCCAGCTGATCTTCGCGCCCCGGGCCCGCCTGGTGGTGGACCGGATCGGCATCCGGCTGACCTGCGCCGGCGGCATGCTGCTGGTCACCGTCGGCTTCCTCGGCTACGTGTTCCTGACCGCGACCAGCCCGATCTGGCTGCTGGTCGTGCTCGGCTTCGTGATGGGCACCGGCATGGCGCACGTGATGCCGCCGGTCACCGTCGCGATCATGGGCGCGCTGCCGCGCGAGAAGGCCGGCGCGGGTTCCGCGCTGAACAACACCTTCCGCCAGGTCGGCGGCTCGCTGGGCATCGCGGTGCTGGGCGCGCTGCTGTCCACCGTGTACCGCAACGGCATGGAGGACCACCTCGGCGCGGTGCCGGAGCAGTTCCGCTCCCGGGCCGGCGAGTCGATCGAGTCCACCCTCGGGGCGGCCGAGCGGCTGCACCTGCAGGCCCTGGTCGACCCTGCCAAGGACGCGTTCATCCACGCCATGCACGTGGTCTCCGCGGTCTCGGCCGGCGTCACCGTGCTCGGCGCGGTGCTCGCGATGGCGCTGCTGCCCGGCAAGCTCCCCGCTGCCTCCGCCGCCCCCGCCGGGAAGCCCGGCGCGCAGGGTCGGACGGACTCCGACGCGAGTCCCGCCAAGGTCTGATCGCAAGGGTGGAGAATAAGGCCATGACAAGCGCCGACACTCCGCTCAAGCCGTGCCACGGCCCCGCCACGGAGCAGGACGCTCCGCGGCGGGGCCGTCCGCGCAGCGAGGCCGCCGAGCACGCGATCTTCGGCGCCGTCGAGAAGCTGATGGAGGACGGCGTCGGCCTGGCCGAGCTGTCCATCGAGCGGATCGCCGCCGAGGCGGGCGTCGGCAAGGCCACCATCTACCGGCGCTGGCCCAACAAGGAGGCCCTGCTGGTCGACGTGGTCGACCGGCTGGAGGAGCCGATGCCGCCGCTGGCCGGCCCGACCTACCGGGACGACCTGATCAGCGCCGTCGACTACATGCGCCGGCGCGGCCTGATCAAGCGCTCCCGGTGGATCGTCAAGTCCGCGCTCGGGCAGATGAACAGCTGGCCCGAACTCAAGCAGACGTACCACGAACGGGTGGTCCGTCCGCGCCGCGAGCTGATCCGGCAGATCGTCCGCCGCGGTGTCGAGGCGGGCGAACTCCGCTCCGACCTGGACGTCGAACTGCTCTGCGAGATGCTGATCGGGCCGATCCTGCTGCGCACCGTCCTGTGGGACGACGCGCCGCTGGAGGACCCCGACCTGCCCCGGCAGATGATCGACGCCGCACTCGACGGCCTCGCCGCCCGCTGAGCCCCGCCGGCTTTCGGCGGGAACTCTTCGCACACTTTGTCGCGTCCCTCCCGTCATAGGCTGAGCCGAGAATCGGATCGGAGCAGGTCGGACGGGGTCGACGGGGAGTCGGCGGACACGACGGACACGGCGGCGAGGAGCGGGCATGGTGCGGGCGGAGGGCCCGGCGGTAGCGGCGGACGAGCAGGAGCAGACCCGGCGCGGCCGGTTGCGCCGCTGGTTCGACTGGCGGCGCGGCCGGCCGCTCACCCTGCTCGGCGTGCTGGTGACGGTGCTGCTGGTGGCGCACGCGCAGGTGCCGAACGCGGTCGGCAACCTGGGCAGCCTGCTGGAGACCTTCCTGCCCTGGCTGGGCCTGACCGTGCCGGTGCTGCTGGCGCTCGCCCTGTGGCGGCGCTCCGGCGTCGCCGTGCTGGCCGCGCTGCTGCCCGCCGCGGTGTGGCTGAACCTGTTCGGCGCGCTGCTGGTCGACAAGAGCAGCGGCCCCGGCGACTTCACCGTGCTCAGCCACAACGTCGCCGCCGCCAACGACGACCCGCAGGGCACCATCCGGATGCTCACCGGCTCCGGCGCGCAGATCGTCGCCCTGCAGGAACTCTCCGGATCCGCCGTCCCCGTGTACGTCGCCGGGCTGGCCAAGGCGTACCCGTACCACGCGGTCGAGGGCACCGTCGGCCTGTGGTCCAGCTACCCGATCGACGGCGTCGAGGTGGTCGACATCAAGATGGGCTGGACCCGGGCCTTCCGCGCCGAGGTCACCACCCCCAAGGGCCCGCTCGCCGTGTACGTCGCCCACCTGCCCTCGGTGCGGGTCAAGTTCGACAGCGGCTTCACCGCCGGCCGCCGGGACGTCAGCGTGCAGGCCCTCGGGGACGCCGTCGCGCACGAACCGCTGCGCAAGGTGCTGCTGCTCGGCGACCTCAACGGCACCGTGAACGACCGCAGCCTGGCCCCGATCACCTCGCAGCTGCGCTCCGCCCAGGGCGCGGCCGGCGACGGCTTCGGCTTCTCCTGGCCGGCGTCCTTCCCGATGGCCCGGATCGACCAGATCCTCAGCAAGGGCGGGCTGGTCCCCACCGACTCCCGCACCCTGCCGGCGGACGCCAGCGACCACCTCGCGGTGGTCGCCGGCTACCGCTACTAGCTGGGGCAGGCCTCAGAACCCGCCGATCACCACGGTGGCGTCCCGGTCCTCGTCCTGCTCGACCCGGACGGTCAGGCCCTGATCGGCCATCAGCGCGGTCGTCGCCGGGGCCTGCCGTTCGCTGGTCTCGATCAGCAGGTGGCCGCCGGGCGCCAGCCAGCGCGGTGCGGCGGCCGCCACCCGGCGCTGTACGGCCAGGCCGTCGGCGCCGCCGTCCAGGGCGACCGGCGGCTCGTGGTCGCGGGCCTCCGGCGGCAGCAGCGGGATCTCGCCGGTCGGCACGTACGGGGCGTTGGCCACCAGCAGCCCGACCCGGCCGCGCAGCGCCCGCGGGAGCGGGGCGTCCAGGTCGCCCAGGTGCACCGCGCCGCCGTACGGGGCCAGGTTGCGGCGGGCGCAGGCGGCGGCCGCCGGGTCGACGTCGGCGGCGTGCAGCTCGACCTCGCCGAGCCGGTCGGCCAGCGCCGCGCCGATCGCGCCGGAGCCGCAGCACAGGTCCAGCACCACCGTGCCGGGCGTGCCCAGCGCGGCGGCCCGCTCGACCAGGAACTCGCTGCGCCGGCGCGGCACGAACACGCCCGGGGCCAGGGCGATGCGCAGCCCGGCGAACTCGGCGAAGCCCACCACCTGCTCCAACGGGTGCCCTGCGCACCGCAGTTCGAGCATCTCGGCGAGCCGGGCGGGGTGGTCGGCGGCGGACAGCAGCAGCCGGGCCTCGTCCTCGGCGAAGACGCAGCCGGCCGCCCGCAGCCGGTCGGCCAGGCAGGCGGGGGAAAGTTCGGCAGAGGGAAGGGGGAACGACACGAAGACCTCTTCGAAGAGCCTTGCGGGCTCCCGTGCGGTCAGACCGCGGCCCGACGGCGGGGGAGCACCTCGACAACCTGCACGGTGATCTCTCCCACCTCCTTCGGCCGGTGCGCCGTCCATGATCGGGCGCGTCTCGCGGCGCTCACCCTAGCCCCTGCCGTCCGCCTTGTCAGCCCTGCCGCCAGCGGTTGGTGATCGGCAGTCGGCGGTCGCGGCCGAAGTTCTTCGGCGAGACCTTCGGGCCCGGCGGGTACTGCCGGCGCTTGTACTCGGCGGTGTCGACCAGGCGCACCACCCGGTCCACCACCTCGGCGGGGAAGCCCTCGGCGACGATCGCGTCCCGGCCCTGGTCGCCCTCGACGTACCGGTCGAGGACGGCGTCCAGCAGGTCGTAGTCCGGCAGCGAGTCGCTGTCCACCTGGTCGGGCCGCAGCTCCGCGGACGGCGGCTTGCTGATGGTGTTCTCCGGGATCGGCGGCACCTCGCCGCGCGCCTCGGCCTGCGCGTTGCGCCAGCGGGCCAGCCGGAAGATCAGCGACTTGTAGACGTCCTTGATCGGACCGTACGCGCCGACCGAGTCGCCGTACAGCGTCGAGTAGCCGACCGCGAGTTCGCTCTTGTTGCCAGGAGCGAGGACGATCTGACCCTCCTGGTTGGAGATCGCCATCAGCAGGGTGCCGCGCAGCCGGGACTGCAGGTTCTCCTCGGCCAGGCCGGTCAGCTCGGTGGCGCCCAGGTAGGCGTCGAACATCGGGGCGATCGGCACGGTGCGGAAGTGCAGGCCGGTGCGGCGGGCCAGCTCGGCGGCGTCGTCCCGGGAGTGCTGCGAGGAGTAGCGCGAGGGCATCGAGACGCCGTACACGTTCTCCGCGCCGATCGCGTCCACCGAGATCGCCGCGACCAGCGCCGAGTCGATGCCGCCGGACAGGCCGATCAGCACCGAACGGAAGCCGTTCTTGCGGACGTACGCCCGGGTGCCCTCGACCAGCGCCGCGTACACCTCGGCCTCGTCGTCGAGGCGCTCGCCGATCCGGGGCCGCACGGGCTCGGCCGGGGCGGGCTTCGGCGCGCCGCCGAGGTCGACCCGGGTCAGCCGCAGGCCGTCGGCGAGCACGGTGCCGTCCGGCAGGCCCGGCTCGGTCGCGGTCGGCAGGTCGAGGTCCATGACCAGCAGCGCCTCCTCGAACTGCGGCCCGCGGGCCAGCAGTTCGCCGTCCTCGCGGACCACCAGCGACTCGCCGTCGAAGACCAGCTCGTCCTGCGCGCCGACCATGTTCAGGTACACCAGCGGGCAGCCGGCCTCGGCGGCCCGGCGCTTGACCAGCGCCAGCCGGACGTCGTCCTTGTCGCGCTCGTACGGCGAGCCGTTGATCGACAGCAGCAGCCCCGCGCCGGCCTGGCCGGTCGCGGCGACCCGGCCGCCCTCCTGCCAGATGTCCTCGCAGATCGCCAGCGCGATGTCCACGCCGTGCAGCCGAAGGACCGTCAGCTGGTCGCCCGGCACGAAGTAGCGGTACTCGTCGAACACGCCGTAGTTCGGCAGGAAGTGCTTGGCGAACCGGGTGACCACCTCGCCGCCGCGCAGCACCGCCGCGCAGTTCTGCGGCTTCCCCGCGTACGTGCTGCCGGGCTCGCCCCGGCCCAGGTAGCCGACCACCACCGGGACCTCGCCCAGGCCCTCGGCCTTCAGCTTGGCGGCCAGGTCCACCAGGGCGGCGCGCGAGCCCTCCACGAACGAGTTGCGGAACGCCAGGTCCTCGACCGGGTAGCCGGTCAGCACCATCTCGGGGAACGCGATCAGGTCCGCGCCGGACTCGGCGGCCCGCTTCGACCAGCGCAGCACCTCCTCGCTGTTGCGGGCGAGGTCACCGACCCAGGGGTCGATCTGGCACAGGGCGAGACGCAGATTCGGCATGACCACGAGTGTAATCGTCTAACTGACGTTATGTCGCTCGGGGTGGCCCTCGGACGTGGGTGCCTCCGGGGCCGCCGCGGTCGGCAAGCGGGCGGGGATCCGCCATGATGGGGACGGCGCGTTCGGGCGCGGTGCGGATCCGGCGTGCAGCGGGTCCGGCGCGGCGCGCACGACACGGCGCGCACGACGCGTGGGACGCGCAGGGCGTAACACGGGCGTAAAGAGCAGAGGTGAGACTGTCCCCATGGGCAAGCAGCAGGAGTTCGTGCTTCGCACGCTCGAAGAGCGTGACATCCGGTTCGTCCGGCTGTGGTTCACCGATGTCCTCGGTTTCCTGAAGTCGGTGGCGGTCGCCCCCGCGGAACTGGAGCAGGCCTTCGAGGAGGGCATCGGCTTCGACGGCTCCGCGATCGAGGGCTTCGCCCGGGTGTACGAGTCCGACATGATCGCCAAGCCGGACCCCACCACGTTCCAGATACTGCCGTGGCGCTCCGAGAACCCCGGCACCGCCCGGATGTTCTGCGACATCCTGATGCCCGACGGCTCGCCGTCCTACGCCGACCCGCGCTACGTCCTCAAGCGCACCCTGGAGAAGGCCTCCGAGCAGGGATTCACCTTCTACACCCACCCCGAGATCGAGTTCTTCCTGCTCAAGGACCTCCCCGGCGACGGCACCCCGCCCACCCCCGCCGACCAGTCCGGCTACTTCGACCACACCCCGCGCGGCATCGGCCACGACTTCCGCCGCCAGGCCATCACCATGCTCGAATCCATGGGCATCTCGGTCGAGTTCAGCCACCACGAGGGCGCCCCCGGCCAGCAGGAGATCGACCTGCGCTACGCCGACGCGCTCTCCACCGCCGACAACATCATGACCTTCCGGCTGGTCATGAAGGAGGTCGCGCTCGAACAGGGCGCCCACGCCAGCTTCATGCCCAAGCCGTTCTCCAACTTCCCCGGCTCCGGCATGCACACCCACGTCTCGCTGTTCGAGGGCGACCGCAACGCGTTCCACGAGTCCGGCGCCGAGTACCAGCTCTCCAAGGTCGGCCGCTCCTTCATCGCCGGCCTGCTCAAGTACGCCGCCGAGACCGCCGCCGTCACCAACCAGTGGGTCAACTCCTACAAGCGCATCTGGGGCGGCTCCCAGCGCACCGCCGGCGCCGGCGGCGAGGCCCCCTCCTACATCTGCTGGGGCCACAACAACCGCTCCGCCCTCATCCGGGTCCCCATGTACAAGCCCGGCAAGCAGGGCTCCACCCGGATCGAGGTCCGCTCCCTCGACACCGGCTGCAACCCCTACCTCGCCTACGCCGTCACCCTCGCCGCCGGCCTCAAGGGCATCGAGGACAACCTGGAACTCCCGCCCGGCGCCGACGACGACGTCTGGGCCCTGACCGACGCCGAACGCCGCGCCCTCGGCATCCAGCCCATGCCGCAGAACCTCGGCGAAGCCATCGATCTCATGCAGCGCAGCGAACTCGTCGCCGAGACGCTGGGCGAGCACGTCTTCGACTTCTTCCTCCGCAACAAGCGGCAGGAGTGGGAGGAGTACCGCTCCGAGGTCACCCCGTTCGAGCTGAAGAAGATCCTTCAGGTGCTGTAGCGCGTACGGGACCCCGGTTCGGCGGCGAAGGCCTGCCGGGCCGGGGTCCGGCTTGCTAGGCTGCCGCGCCGGGGGGTGATCATGGCCGGGCCGCGCGAGTTGCTGGTTGTGGAACACGAGGTGATCGACGCCGAGGCGGAAATCGATCAACTGATGTTCCGGAAGCGGTTGTCGATGCTGTGGGGGTTCGGCGGAATTCCGGTGCTGGTGCTCGGAATCGTCGCCGTCAACGTCTTCGTCGACTATTCGCGCCCCGGACAGGGCCGGATCGGGCTGAACTTCCTGCTCGGGGCTCCCCTCGCCTTCTCGCTCTTCATGGCGCCCACGATGTGGTTCGACCTGCGAGGGAAGCTGCTCTCCGTCCGGACGAAACTGAAGAAGCTGGAATCCGAGCGCAGGTCGATCCTGGCGCGGCAGAACCAGGCCGTGGCCAGTTCGTTCCACGAATACCGCGAGTCGGTCGTCGAGATCCGCGACAGCTACCGGCAGGGCGCCGCGAAATACCGGAACCGGCACAACTTCTTCCAGGTCTCGGTCCTGGTGGGGTCGATTCTGACGTCGGTCTTCACCACGGCCTCGGCCGAGGACGACGGCTGGCGCTGGATCGCGGTGGCGCTGAGCGCGACGGTGAGCATTTCGGCCGGCGTCATCACCTACTTCAAGTTCCGCGAGCGGAGCATGAACCTCCAGCAGACCGCCGATGCGCTCGACATGGAGATCCAGTCGCTGAACCTCGGGATCCGCCGCTACAAGCGCCTGCCGCCGGAGGACGCCGCGGCCTGCTTCGCCGAGGAGGTGGAGCGGCTGAAGGAGGAGCAGCGCAAGAAGGAACTCCAACTGGAACAGCCGCCCGAGGCCCAGCAGCGCGACGCCGCGCCGACAGGCGTGCTGGCCCAGTGAGCGGCGGCGGCCGGGCGCCTTCGCGGCAGGAGCTGATCCGGCGTCGGCGGCGCACCGGCTTCGTCGGCCGGCGCAGTGAACTGGCCACGTTCACCGAGGTGTTGCGGCAGGCGCCGGAGGACGCGACGCAGTTCCTGTTCCATGTGCACGGGCCCGGTGGCGTCGGGAAGTCCACGCTGGTGCGGCAGATGGAGACGGCGGCGCGGGAGGCGCAGGCCGTCACCGGGTACGTGGACGAGTCGGTGACCGACCCGGTCGAGGCGATGAAGGCGGTCGCCGCCCAGTTCGCTCAGCAGGGCGCGCAGATGAAGGCGCTGGAGCGGCTGCTGAACACGTATCAGCAGCGGCGGCACGAGGCGGACGCCGGTGTGGTGGAGGGCAGCCCTGCGCCGTCGCCGGGCAGCGTGATCGCGTCGCGGGTCGGCCTGGTCGGGCTGGGGCTGATCCCCGGGGTCGGGGCGTTCACCGGGGCGCTGGACGCGAATCAAGTCGCTGCCGGGGCCGAGCAGTTGAAGGGCATGCTCAGCGCGAGGTTCCGCAGCCACGAGGACGTCCAGCTGGTGCTGTCGCCCGTCCAGGCGCTGGCACCGGTATTCCTCCAGGAACTGGCGGAGATCGCGCAGCGCCGCAGCTGGGTGGTGCTGTTCTTCGACACCTACGAACGCACCGGGCCGATGCTCGACACCTGGCTGCGGGACGTCCTGGTCAGCGACCGGTACGGCGAACTGCCCGCGAACGTCCTGGTGGTGCTCGCCGGGCAGGGGCGGCTGGACACGCAGTGCTGGGGCGACTGGCTGGACCTGGTCGCGGATCTGCCGCTCGACGTGTTCACCGAGACCGAGGCACGGCAGCTGCTCGCGGCCAAGGGTGTGACGGACGAGCACGTCATCGAGGTGGTGCTGCGGCTGTCCGGGCGGCTGCCGCTGCTGGTCTCCACCCTTGCCGAGTCGCACCCTACGGCGGCCGCCGAGGTCGGCGACCCGAGCGGCACCGCCGTCGAACGCTTCCTCAAGTGGGAGGCCCGGCCCGAGCGGCGGGCGGCCGCGCTGGCGTGCGCGCTGCCGCAGGAGCTCGACGAGGACGTGTACCGGGCCGCCGTGGCGGACGAGGAAGCCCGGGAGCTGTTCGGGTGGCTGCGGTCGATGCCGTTCGTGATCGACCGGGCCGGGCGGTGCCACTACCACGAGGTGGTGCGGACGGCGATGCTGCGCCTGCAACGGCAGCAGTCGCCGACGCGGTGGCGGCAGCAGCACGCGCAGCTGGCCGATACCTTCGCCGGGTGGCGCACCCAACTCGCCTGTGACGATTTGGGGTTGAGTGAGCGCTGGCGGGACGAGCGGTGGTGCGGGTACCGCCTCCAGGAGACGTACCACCGGCTGTGCGCGGACCCGGACCGGGCGCTGCCGCTCGCGCTGCGGGAACTGCTCGACGCCTGGAGCGACAGCACCGCGACGCTCCGCCGGTGGGTCCAGATGCTGGCCCGGGCCGGGAACGACACGGACGCCCGGGAGGTGAGGGAGTGGGGCGACCGGCTGGTCGCGGCGATGGGCGAGCCGGAGCCCGGAATCGCCGCGATGACGCTGCTGCTGTCGGGCCCGGCCCTCGACCGCCCGGGCCGGGCCGCGGCCCACCGGCTGCGCGGCATCGGACACCACTCGGAACGCCGGCACGACCTGGCACTGGTGGACTTCGACCAGGCAGTCGCCCTGGACCCGGACTGGCCGGAGGCCCTGCACAGCCGCGGGCGCGCCCTGATCGCCCTACGGCGCCACGAGGAGGCGCTGACCGACCTCGGCCGGGCCGTCGAGCTGGACCCGGACTACGCCGCGGCCTTCGCCACCAGGGGAGAGGCCCTGCGACTGCTGGGACGGCGGCAGGAGGCGCTGACCGACTTCGACCGCGCCATCGAGCTCGACCCCGGCCACAGCTGGGCCATCGCGCATCGTGGCGAGACCTACCGGGAGTTGGGCCGGACCGAGGAGGCGCTGACCGACTTCGACCGGGCCATTGAGCTCAATCCCGAGGACATCTGGGCCCTGGTCGGTCGTGGGCAGCTCCAGTGGGGGCTGGAGAGGTTCGAGGAGGCGCTTGTCACTCTCGACAGAGCGATCGAGGTTGACCCTGAGAACGTCTGGTCCTATACCGTTCGAGGCGAGATCTACCGGCAGTTGGGGCGGTTCGAGGAAGCGCTGATCGGCTGCGACCGCGGGATCGAGCTCAACTCCGAGTACGCTCTGGCCTTCGTCTTCCGGGGTCAGACCTACCAGGAGTTGGGCCGGCTCGAAGAAGCGCTGGCCGATTTCGACAGGGCGATCGAGCTCGATTCAGCGAACGTCCTGGCCCTTGTTCGCCGAGGTCAGGTCTACCAGGAGTTGGGCCGGGTCGAGGAGGCACTGACTGACCTCGACCGGGCGGCTGAGCTCGACCTTGAGTATGCCGCGGCTTTCATAGTGCGAGGAGAGCTCTATCGGGAGTCGGGGCGGTTCGAGGAGGCGCTGACCGACTTCGACCGGGCGATCGAGCTCGGCCTCGACTCCGCGTCGGTTCTCTTCCTTCGTGGCGAAACCTGTCGGGAGTTGCGGCGGTTGGAGAAGGCACTGGCCGACCTCGGCCGGGCCATCGAGCTCGACCCCGGGTACGTCCCGGCAGTCATCGCGCGAGGTGACGCCCTCTGCGAACTCGGCCGGTTCGAGGAAGCGCTGGCCGATTTCGACAGGGCGGTGGAACTCGACCCGAACTCCCATTTGGCAGTGTTGGCACGAGCGCAGGTGCACGGGGAGCTGGGACATCACCAGGTGGCGCTGGCCGACCTCGACCACGCCGTCCGGCTCATGCCTGACGAGGCAGAGGTTTTCGCCGCTCGGGGCGCCACTCACCAGGCGATGGGAGATCGCCAGGAGGCGCTGAACGACTTCGACCGGGCGCTCGCCCTCGAACCCGACAACCTGGAGAACCTCGTCCGGCGCGGCGGCCAGCACCTGGCGATGGAGCAGCACACGGAAGCCCTGGTGGACTTCGACCGGGCCGTGGCGCTCGACCTCGGAAGCAACTGGGCCGTCATGCAGCGGGCGAATGCCTACCGAGTGATGGGGAGGTACGAGGAGGCACTGGCAGACTTCGACCAGGCGGCCGCACTCTCCCCTGAGGACGCCGGGGTCGCCGGTATGCGTGGCCTGACCTACCGGGCCATGGGGAGACTCACAGAGTCCTTGGCGGCATGCGATCGTGCGGTGCAACTCGATCCGGGCTCAATGCTCCATCATGCGCATCGGGCTCTCGTGAAGCGGCTCCTGGGTCGGCACCAGGAGGCGTTGGCCGACTACGACCGGGCCGTAGAGCTCGATGCTCCGGTCTGGGCCGTTGCGGCGCGAGGACTGACGTACCGTCTGCTGGACCGCTACCCGGTGGCGCTGGCCGATCTCGACCGGGCGCTCGAAGAGGATCCGGACACCGGCTGGTTCCACCTGGAGAAGGCGGTCGTCCTGCACGCCCTTGGCCGGCCCGAGCGGGACGCCTGTCTCGCGCGCGCCGTCGAACTCCTGGGCTCGGGTCACGGCATCGACGACCTGAGCAACCTGGTGCTCGCCCACACCGTCGCACCGGACCCGGCCGAAGCCGCTCGCGTGCTGGAGTCGTTCCTGCAGGCCGCCCCGTCGGCCGGGCAGATCGCCCTACTGCACGTCGAACTCGCCACGCTGGTCCGGGTGATCCCCGCGACCGCCGAGCCGGTGGCCGCCCTTCAACGGCGGCTGCTGGACGCCCTGCCGCCGGAGTCCGAGCAGGGCTGAGCTGACGGGCGGTCGGAGCGGAGCCGTCGGGGGCAGCGCGTGGCGGTGGATGGTGCCGATGATGCGCGAACCGATCGGTTCGTGGCCGTCACACGTCCCTGATGACCACGCGGTTCCCGCAGAGCTTCGACCAGTCGTCGCGGTCGGAAATCAGCACCGGGCCCGGGAGCCGGAGCACGAGTGAGGCGACGAGCGCGGCGATGGCGTATTCGTGCCCGTGCAGTCCGCCTGCGTTCCGAAGCAGGGCCACTGCGGTCAGCGAGGCCTCCGGGGTGACTGGTTCCACTCGCAGCCGGGGCAGGATCCAGTGCAGTCGTGCCGGATCGATCGGGCGAGCTGATCCTTCACGCGGCGTCCCGTCCGGTGTCCTCCGCGAACAGCTCGCGACGGGCTTCTTCGATCTCCTGTTCCGTCAGTGCGCCGTGGTCGGCCTCGTGCGCGGCGACGATTTCTGCGAGGCCGTCCATGGCGAGTCGGTGTCGGACCGCCCCGGTGACGTAGTCGGACACGCCGCGGCGTCCAGCGCGTGTGCGGAGCTCCGCGATGAGGTCTGCGGGCATGGAAACGGAGAGGTTCTCGGTGGTTCCGGCGCTGGCGGGCTTCATGACTCAGAGCGTGACACGAGGACTCCTACAGGTGGCGTGAAGGCGTGCGCAGGCCGGGGCGGAGTCGCAACAGCAGCGGGAAGAGCAGGTGGAACCAGGCCTCGTCGCCGGGTGACCGTCCGGCCGGGTTGCCGCCCATCACGGTGGCGCGGTTCCAGGGGTGCAGCAGGGGGGAGCGACCACAGGGCAGCGGTGACGGGGCGGCCGACCACCAGCAGGGCGGCCAGGACACGCAGGCCGGTGAGGGACGGGAGTGGAGTCGCCCCCGGGCCAATGAGCGCGGCGGACGGTGCGTCACGGGCGGTGCCCGGGCCCGGCGGGAACGTACGCTTCGGACGACGAACGGGGACGAACGGGAGGCGGAGCGGTGGAGGAACGGTCCGGGAGCCGGGTCAGCCGGCTGGAGACCCGACTGGTGCGGCGCGGGTTCTCCGACCCCGACCAGGCGGTGCGGCTGCTCGACGAACCGGCGCTGCACGGGCTCGCCGCCGATCCCGTGCTGCTGGACGCGCTCGGTGCGGCGGCCGACCCCGACCAGGCGCTGTTCGGCCTGGCCCGGCTGCTGGAGGCGCTCGATCCGCACGAGCGGCACACCCTGCGCGACACCCTCACCGCCTCCAAGCCGCTGCGGGACCGGCTGCTCGGCGTGCTCGGCGCGTCCTCCGCGCTCGGCGACCACCTGGCCCGCCACCCGCGGGACTGGCACGCCCTGGTCAGCTTCGAGCTGCGCGACATCCACCCCGGGGCCGGAGACTTCCTCGGCGAGCTCGCCCGTCGCGTCCAGCCCGGCGGGAGCGAGGCCGACGCGCTGCGCGTCGCGTACCGGCGCTGCCTGCTGACGATCGCCGCCCGCGACCTGTCCGGCACCGCCGACCTGCCGCAGACCGCCGCCGAACTGGCCGACCTGGCGGGCGCCACCCTGCAGACCGCGCTGGACCTCGCCGCCGCCGAGGACCCGGAGGCCGCGGCCGCCTGCCGGCTGGCGGTGATCGGCATGGGCAAGTGCGGCGGCCGGGAGCTGAACTACGTCTCCGACGTGGACGTGATCTTCGTCGCCGAGCCGCGCGACGGCGTGGACGAGCAGCGGGCGATGCAGGCCGCGACCCGGCTCGCCGCGCACCTGATGCGGCTCTGCTCGGACACCACCGGCGAGGGCGTGATCTGGCCGGTGGACGCCAACCTGCGCCCCGAGGGCCGCAACGGCCCACTGGTGCGCACCCTGGCCAGCCACCTCGCCTACTACCGGCGGTGGGCCAAGACCTGGGAGTTCCAGGCCCTGCTGAAAGCCCGCCCGATCGCGGGGGACGCCGAGCTCGGCCGGGCCTACGGCGAGGCCGTCGCCCCGCTGGTGTGGGAGGCCGCCGCCCGCGAGCACTTCGTCGCCGACGTCCAGCAGATGCGCCGACGGGTGGTCGACGCGATCCCGGCCGGAGAGCTGGAACGGCAGCTGAAACTCGGCCCGGGCGGCCTGCGGGACGTCGAGTTCGCCGTCCAGCTGCTGCAGCTCGTGCACGGCCGGACCGACGAGAGCCTGCGCAGCGGCAACACCCTGGAAGCGCTTTCCGCCCTCTCCTCCGGGGGCTACGTGGGCCGCGCCGACGCCGCCTCGCTGGACGGCGCGTACCGCTTCCTGCGCACCCTCGAACACCGCATCCAGCTGCACCGGCTGCGCCGCACCCACCTGATGCCCACCGACCCCGACGACCTGCGCCGACTGGCCCGCAGCATGGCCCCGCTGATCAACGGGGACACCAGGGACGACCCGGTCACCGCGCTGCAACGCGAGTGGAAGCGGCACTCCGTGGAGGTGCGCCGCCTGCACGAGCGGCTGTTCTACCGCCCGCTGCTCGACGCCGTCGCCGAACTGCCGGTCGCCGAACTCCGGGTCACCCGCTCCGGCGCGGCCGGGCTCACCGCCGAGGCCGCCCGGCAGCGCCTCGCCGCGCTCGGCTACGCCGACCCGGCCGCCGCGCTCCGGCACATCTCCGCGCTCGCCTCCGGCGTCAGCCGCAAGGCCGCCATCCAGCGCACCCTGCTGCCGGTGCTGCTCGGCTGGTTCGCCGACTCCGCCGACCCGGACGCCGGCCTGCTCAACTTCCGGCAGGTCTCCGATGCGCTCGGCACCACCCCCTGGTACCTGCGGCTGCTGCGCGACGAGGGCGCGGCCGCCGAACAGCTGGCCCGGGTGCTGTCCGCCGGCCGGCTGGCCCCCGACCTGCTGCTGCGCGCACCCGAGGCGGTCGCCATGCTCGGCGACTCCACCGGGCTGGCGCCGCGCAGCCGGGCCGCGCTCGAATCGGAGATCCTCGCCGCGGTCGGCCGCGCCGCGGGCCCGGCGGCGGGGGTGGCCGCGGCCCGGTCGGTGCGCCGCCGCGAACTGTTCCGCACCGCCGCCGCCGACCTGCTCGGACGCCTCGACGACGACCCTGCGAAGGCACTGGACGCCACCGGCGAAGCCCTCACCTCGATCACCGCCGCCACACTGCAGGGCGCGCTGCGCGCAGCCGTCAACGGCTGGGAGGACCGGAACGGCGAACTGCCCACCCGGATCGCGGTCATCGGCATGGGACGGTTCGGCGGCCACGAACTCGGCTACGGCTCCGACGCGGACGTGCTCTTCGTCCACGAGCCGCGGCTCGGCGTCCTGGAGGAGGACGCGGCGGGGGCGGCGAAGGCCGTGATCGGCGAGATGCGCACCCTGCTCGCCGCGCCCTCCGTCGAACCGCCGCTGGAGGTCGACGCGGACCTCCGCCCGGAGGGCCGCAACGGTCCGCTGGTGCGTACCCTCGCCTCGTACGCCGGGTACTACGCCCGCTGGTCGCACGCCTGGGAGAGCCAGGCGCTGCTGCGGGCCGAACCGATGGCCGGGGACCTCGACCTCGGGGCGCGGTTCCGGGACCTGATCGACCCGCTCCGCTATCCGGGGGTGGGCGTCCCCGAACGCGACCTGACGGAGATCCGCCGGATCAAGGCCCGCATCGAGGCGGAACGACTGCCCCGCGGCGCCGACCCCACCACCCACACGAAGATCGGCCGCGGCGGGCTGGCGGACGTCGAATGGACGGTGCAACTGCTGCAGCTGCAGCACGGGCACGAGATCCCGGGCCTGCGCACCACCCGCACCCGGGCGGCGCTGGCCGCGGCGACGGCGGCCGGCCTGGTGGAACGGGAGGACGCGGAGGTCCTGGACGCCGCGTGGGTCCTGGCCTCCCGGGTGCGGGCCGCGGTCATGCTGGTCCGCGGCCGGGCGGGGGACAGCTTCCCGGGCGACGCGAGGGAGCTGGCGGGTGTGGCCCGGTACCTGGGGTACGGGGTCGGGCACTCCGGGGAGCTGCTGGACGACTACCGTCGCGTGACGCGACGGGCGCGGCACGCGGTGGAGCGACTGTTCTACGGCGCGGAGTAGGACGGGCGAGGTGCGCTCCCTGGATGTTCCCTATGCGGAAATTTTCGCGTCCCAGGAGACCGGAACCGTCAGAGCGTGGTCCGAGGCGTCGTCCGGGTCGCGGGGGAGGCGGTAGACCCAGTTGTGGTAGATCAGGCGGGCCGCGACGAAGCCGATGAAGAGGCAGATCTCGCCGCCGACCGCGTCCAGCCAGAAGTGGTTCGCGGTGGAGATGATCACGCTGAGGGTGACCAGGGGGTAGGCGAGGCCCAGGACGCGGACCCAGGTGCGGCGGGCCAGGAAGAAGATGGTCAGGCCGCACCACATGGACCAGCCGATGTGCATGGAGGGCATGGCTGCGAACTGGTTGGAGACGTGTGCGCCCGCGCCGGAAGCCATGGAGCCCCAGGTCTGGTGGACGGTGACGGTGTCGATGAAGCCGGCGTCCATCAGGCGGGGCGGGGCGAGCGGGAAGAAGTAGAAGCCGAGGAGCGCGATGCCGGTGGTGACGAAGAGCACCGTGCGGGCAGCGGCGTAGCGGCCGGGGTGGGAGCGGTAGAGCCAGACCAGTACGCCGATGGTGACGATGAAGTGCAGGGTGGCGTAGTAGTAGTTCATTCCGACGATCAGCCAGGTGACCGAATCCACGGCGTGGTTGATCGAGCGCTCGACGGCGATGCCGAGGGTGTGTTCGAGGTTCCAGACCCAGTCGGCGTGCTTGTGCGCTATCGCGGCCTGTTCGGGAACGGCGTTGCGGACCAGCGAGTACAGCCAGTAGCTGATGCCGATCAGGGCGAGTTCGAAGAACAGGTGCGGGCGACGCGGGGTGCGCCGCTGTTCGCGCAGGCGGCCGCGGAGGCCGGTGGCGGGTGGCTGGGCGACGCGGGTGGCTCCGCCGGGCTTGCGGGCGGTGTGGTCCGTGCCCGGGTCGGAACCGCCGCGCGTGCTCTCGGCGCGGTCGGCGCCGGCTGCGTGGATCTCGGTCGGTTCCCCCATGGACGAGAAGTCTGCCAGACGAGGTGTGGCCGCTTGCTCATCCTCTGGTCGGGGATTCTTCACCGACTGTCCCCCTACGGGGGTAGGGGTCGATCGGTTCTCGAGGCGCATGCGGTCCATTGTGTCGCGCGGGTTACCGGGGGTCGAACCGGGGTCTCGTTCGTGCCCGGACGCCGCGGGGGAGCGGAAAGCGCCCATAGGGGCTCAGGTCACGACTCGGTATGACTCGCGCCTGGAACGGCTTTCGCATCTTGCTGAAACATCTTGCAGGGCGCTAGGTTCCACGCCACCCACCCTGCCCGAGCGCCTCAGAGGGAGAGCCCTGCCGTGGCCGACGCCCAAGCCCGTTCCCCGCGCCGCACCACCCCGTACCGCCGTCCCGGACGGGCCTCCGTCCTGGTGGCGGCCTCGCTGATCGCCGCCACGCTGGGCGCCGTGCCGCTCGCGTCGGCCGCGCCGTCCGCTCCGCCGGCCGCGCCCTCGGACGCCTCGCTGGCGGCGACCGCGGCCCGGCACGACCTGACCCGGGAGCAGTTCTACTTCGTGCTGCCGGACCGGTTCGCGAACGGCAGCACCGGAAACGACGCCGGCGGGATCACCGGGGGCCGGCTGGACAACGGCTTCGACCCGGCGGACAAGGGCTTCTACCACGGTGGTGACCTGCAGGGCCTGATCGACCGGCTGGACTACATCCAGGACCTCGGCACCACCGCGATCTGGATGGCCCCGATCTTCAAGAACAAGCCGGTGCAGGGCACGGGGGCGGACTCCTCGGCCGGCTACCACGGCTACTGGATCACCGACTTCACCCAGGTCGACCCGCACTTCGGCACCAACGCGCAGCTCAAGGAGCTGATCGACAAGGCGCACCGGCGCGGCATCAAGGTCTTCTTCGACGTCATCACCAACCACACCGCGGACGTGATCGACTTCGCGGAGGGCGGCTACGACTACCGCTCCACCGGCGCTTATCCGACGCTGGACGCGGACGGCAACCCGGTGGACGAGACGGCGGTCGCCGACGCGCGGGCCCAGTGGCCGAGCGTCTCGAAGGACTCCTTCCCCTACACCCCGGTGTTCCGGAGCCCGGCGGACGCGACCGCGAAGACCCCGTCCTGGCTGAACGACCCGGCGCTCTACCACAACCGGGGCAACTCGACCTTCGTCGGCGAGTCCGCGACCGAGGGCGACTTCTCCGGCCTGGACGACCTGGACACGCAGAACCCGAAGGTCGTCGCGGGGATGGCGAAGATCTACCAGCAGTGGGTGGCCGACACCGGGGTGGACGGGTTCCGGATCGACACCGTCAAGCACGTGAACCTGGCGTTCTGGGAGCAGTGGGCGCCGGCGCTGAAGCAGTTCGCGGCGCGGCAGGGCAACAAGAAGTTCTTCATGTTCGGCGAGGTGTACTCGGGCGACCCGGCGGTGACCTCCCCGTACGTCACCAAGGGCAAGCTGCAGGCGACGCTGGACTTCGCGTTCCAGGAGGCGGCGCGGAAGTACGTGTCGCAGAACGGTTCGGCGAAGGCGCTGAGCGAGCTGTACGCGCAGGACTACCGCTACACCACGGCCGACACCGACGCGTACGAGCTGCCGACCTTCCTCGGCAACCACGACATGGGCCGGTTCGGGTCGTTCCTGCGGAGCGACAACCCGGGGGCGTCGGACCAGGCGCTGCTGGCCAAGGACCGGCTGGCCAACGAGCTGCAGTTCCTGACCCGCGGCCAGCCGGTGGTCTACTACGGCGACGAGCAGGGCTTCACCGGCGCGGGCGGCGACAAGGACGCCCGGCAGGACATGTTCGCCTCGAAGACCCCCTCGTACAACAGCGACCCGGTGATCGGCGGGGCGTCCGGTTCGAAGGACCGGTACGGCAAGGACGGCGCCCTTTATCAGGGGATCGCCGGGCTGGCGAAGCTGCGCAAGGACAACCCGGCGCTGGCGGACGGCGCGCAGGTGGAGCGGTACGCGGCGGACGGGCCGGGCGTGTACGCGTTCTCCCGGATCGATGCCAAGGACCAGGTGGAGTACCTGGTGGCAGTGAACAACGCGGCCGAGGCGAAGACCGTCACGCTGGACACCTTCTCGGCGGGCATGGACTTCGACGGCCTGTACGGGTTCCAGGGGAAGGCCACCAGCGGCGCGGACCGCAAGGTGACGGTCACCGTCCCGGCGACGTCCTCGCTGGTGCTGAAGGCCAAGCACAAGCCGGCCAAGCCGTCGGCCGGCCCTTCGATCACCGTGAACGCCCCCGCCGACGGTTCGTACGGGACGGTGACGCTCGGGGCGAGCGTGCCCGGCGGCGGCTTCGACCGGGTGACGTTCGCCGCGCAGGTCGGCAACGGGCCGTGGCAGACGCTGGGCACGGCCGACAACGGGGTGTACCGCGTCACCCAGAACCTGGACGGCGTCGCGCCGGGCACGGTGGTGCGGTTCAAGGCCGTGGTGCAGGACTCGGCGGGCCGACTCGCCTCCGCCAGTGGGCAGTTCACCACCGGGCAGCAGCCGCCGACGCCCGCGCCCAGCGCGGTGTCCCGGCCGTACGCGGTGGTGCACTACCAGCGGCAGGACGGCGACTACGACGGCTGGAACCTGTACACCTGGGGCGACATCGCCGACGGCGAGGGCACCACCTGGCCGGACGGGCACGGTTTCGTCGGGCGGGACGCGTACGGCGCGTTCGCGTACGTGAAGCTGAAGGGCGGGGCGTCCGACGTCGGGTTCGTGGTGGAGAAGAACGGCGTCAAGGACGTCGAGCAGGACCGGCACATCGACATCTCCGCCACCGGTGAGGTGTGGATCAAGCAGGGCGACCCGGCCGTCCGCACCGCGAACCCGGACGGGGCGCAGCCGGTGCCGGAGGGCAAGGCGGTCATCCACTACCGGCGTGCTGACGGCAACTACGACGGCTGGGGCCTGCACGACTGGACGGGCGCGGCCACCCCGACCGACTGGGGCAACCCGCTGATGCCGGCCCGCAAGGACGCGTTCGGCGCGGTGTTCGAGGTGCCGCTGGCGCCGGGCGCGACCAGCCTGAGCTACATCATCCACAACGGCAACGACAAGGACCTGCCGCAGGACCAGTCGCTGGACTTCGCCGTCTCCGGCCGCGAGGTGTGGATCATCGGCGGCCAGGAGGGCCATCTGCTGCCGCAGGCCGCCGGCGTCTCCTCGCAGCTCGACCTGGGCTCCGCGAAGGCCCAGTGGATCGACGCGAAGACCGTCGTTGTGCCCGCCAACTACGGTGCGGCGGACCCGCAGTTGAAGGGCGGCACCAGCGCCCAGCTGATCTACGACCCGGCCGGCGGCCTGAGCGTCCAGCAGGGTGTGCTGTCCGAGCCCGGCCACTGGATCCGGCTCAACGCGGCCGCCGGCCTGACGGACGCCCAGAAGACGAAGTTCCCGCACCTGGCGGGCTACCGGGCCTTCACCGTCGACGCGCGCGACGCCGGCCGGATCACCGACGCGCTGCGCAGCCAGCTGGTCTTCGCCGAACACCTGCCGAACGGCGCGGCGCTGGCCGCCACCGGCGTGCAGATCCCCGGCGTGCTGGACGACCTGTACGCGGGGAAGGCCGCCCAGGCGCAGCTCGGCCCGGTGTACACGGGCCCGGGCCGGGGCAACGGCAGCAACCGCAAGGTGACGCTGTCGCTGTGGGCGCCGACGGCGACCGAGGTGGCGGTGCAGCTGTTCGACCGGGCGAGCGGCGGCACCCCGAGGACCGTGTCGTTGAAGCGCGACGAGGCGTCCGGCGTGTGGTCGCTGACCAAGGACGCCAAGGAGCTGGACGGCAAGTACTACCTGTACCAGGTCAAGGTGTGGGCGCCGAGCGTGCAGAAGGTGGTCACCAACACCGTCACCGACCCGTACTCGACGGCGCTGGCCGCCGACTCCAAGCGCAGCCTGGTCGCCGACCTGTCGGCCGCCGCGACCAAGCCCAAGGGCTGGGACCAGCACCGCAGCCCGGCGGCGATCCCGGCCGTCAAGCAGCAGATCCAGGAACTGCACGTGCGGGACTTCTCGGCCGCCGACACCACCGTGCCGGCCGACGAGCGCGGCACCTACCTGGCGTTCACGCAGTCCAAGTCCGCGGGCATGCGGCACCTGAAGGAGCTCGCCGCGGCCGGGGTGACGACCGTTCACCTGCTGCCGACCTTCGACATCGCCACCATCCGGGAGAACCGGGCCGACCAGAAGCTCCCCGCCTGCGACCTGGCCGCGCTGCCCGCGGCGTCGGAGAAGCAGCAGGAGTGCGTGGCGGCGGTGAAGGCCGACGACGCCTACAACTGGGGCTACGACCCGCTGCACTACACCGTCCCCGAGGGCTCGTACGCCACCGACCCGACCGGGACGGCGCGCACCGTGCAGTTCCGCGAGATGGTGCAGGCGATGCACGACGCGGGCCTGCGGGTGGTGCTGGACGTGGTGTACAACCACACCGCGGCGGCCGGGCAGGACGAGCACTCGGTGCTGGACAAGGTCGTCCCCGGCTACTACCAGCGCCTCAGCGACAGCGGCAAGGTCACCACCGACTCGTGCTGCGCCGACACCGCGCCCGAGCACACCATGATGAACAAGCTGGTCGTCGACTCGGTGGTCACCTGGGCCAGGCAGTACCGGGTGGACGGCTTCCGGTTCGACCTGATGGGCCTGGACCCGAAGTCCACCATGCTGGACGTGCAGTCGGCGCTCGCCGGACTGACCCCGCAGAAGGACGGCGTCGACGGGAAGAACATCTTCCTGTACGGCGAGGGCTGGAACTTCGGCGCCGTCGCCAACGACGCGCGGTTCGTCCAGGCCACCCAGGCCAACATGGCCGGCACCGGCATCGCCACCTTCAACGACCGGATCCGGGACGCCGGGCGCGGCGGCAACTTCATGCTGTCCTCGGCCCCGCAGCAGGGCTTCGCCTCGGGCCTGTTCACCGACCCGAACGGCTCGGCCGACAACGGCACTCCGGCGGACCAGAAGGCCCGGCTGCTGCACCAGATGGACCAGATCAAGGTCGGCCTGACCGGCAACCTGGCCGGCTACGCGTTCACCGACTCCGCCGGAAAGGCCGTCACCGGCAAGGGAGTCGACTACAACGGCGCCCCGACCGGCTACGCCGCGCAGCCCGGCGAGGCGGTGGAGTACCTGGACGCGCACGACAACGCCGACCTGTACGACGCGCTGGCGTTCAAGCTGCCGCAGGGCACCTCGCCCGCCGACCGGGCCCGGATGCAGGCGCTCGGCCTGTCGCTGACCGCGCTCGCCCAGGGCCCGGGCTTCGCCCAGGCCGGCAGCGACCTGCTGCGCTCGAAGTCGCTGGACGCCAACTCCTACGACTCCGGCGACTGGTTCAACTCCGTCAACTGGGACTGCGGGCTGGGCAACGGCTGGGGCCGCGGCCTGCCGACGGCGGCCGACAACCAGGCGATGTGGGCCCGCGACAAGCAGCTGCTGGCCGACCCGAAGCTGCGGATGGGCTGCAACGAGATGAGTGCGAGCACCGCCCTCTACCAGCAGTTCCTGAGGATCCGTCAGTCCTCGCCGCTGTTCGCCCTGTCCAGCGCGGCCGAGGTGCAGCGCCGGCTGTCCTTCCCGCTGTCCGGCACCGCGGGGGAGAACCCGGGCGTGATCACCATGCACCTGGACGGCACCGGGCTGCCGGGTGCGGAGAAGGGCCTCACGGTGGTCTTCAACGCCACTCCGACCGCGCAGAACCAGACCGTGGCGGGCCTGAGCGGCACCGTGCAGGCGCTGCACCGGGTGCAGGCCGCGGGCGCCGACCCGGTGGTCCGGCAGGCAGCCTTCGACCCGGCCTCGGGGACCTTCACGGTGCCGGGCCGGACGGTGGCGGTGTTCGTCCAGAAGTGATGGTTCCCCGTCGGTAACAGGGGTCTCACCTTCGGGTGGGACCCCTTGCGGGTTGGCCGAAAAGCATCGGTCGGCCCGACCGAACGTCAGGTTTACCGGGACGCCATCCCAAATGCCGGACCATGGCGGGCCCTTGGGCGTCTTGTAGGGCGGTCATAAATGAGTCAATCCGTGGCATGCATCTGTCATTCGTGGGGTGTTTGCTGCCACGATTCCCCTCGCTGCGAAGACAGGTAGCCCCACTTCCTGCCGGTGGAGCCCTCCCCAGGCCACCGGCAGCCCGCAGCACCGCACCGCGCACATGCACCGCACCCCGCGCCGCGACAAGCGGCTGGGGCCCCCGCTGCGCCGCAACCGCGGCCAGATTCTCTCCACCGCTCGTGACCCCGCGACGGTCGGTAAAGGAGTCTGCATGTCTCGCTACACGCATGCCCGCGTGAGCATGGCCGCCCTGGCGGCCACCACCGCCCTGCTGGTGACCGCGATTCCGGTGGCGGTGGCCCAGGCCGCCCCCGCCGGCCCGTCCGCGGCCGCCCAGGTCGCCGGTCAGCAGGCGGCCGCCGGGCGCGCCCAGCTGATCTCGGACGCCGGCGCCCGCGCCGTTCAGACCGCGCAGGGCCTGGGTCTGGGCTCGGCCGAGAAGCTGGTGGTCAAGGACGCCAGCAAGGACGCCGACGGCACCCAGCACGTCCGCTACGAGCGCACCTACAACGGACTCCCCGTCCTCGGTGGCGACATGGTCGTCCACCAGGCCGCGAACGGCTCCACCAAGGGCGTCGACCGGGCCTCCTCGGCGTCGCTGAACGGCCTGTCCACCACCCCGAAGCTGGCCGCCGCCAAGGGTCAGGCCACCGCGCTGGCCGCCGAGTCCGGCTCCGCGGTGGAGACCGCGCCCCGCCTGGTGGTCTGGGCCGCCGACAACAACCCGCGCCTCGCCTGGGAGACCGTGGTCGGCGGCACCCAGAAGGACGGCACCCCGAGCAAGCTGCACGTGGTGACCGACGCCACCAGCGGCGACGTCATCCAGAAGTGGGAGGGCGTCGAGACCGGCACCGGCACCGGCGTCTTCGTCGGCAACGTCACCATCGGCACCACGCTGTCCGGTTCGACGTACCAGCTGAAGGACGGCACCCGCGGTGGGATGTACACCACCAACATGAACAACGGGACCAGCGGCAACGGCACCCTGTTCACCAAGTCCACCGACACCTGGGGCGACGGCACCGCCGCCAACAAGGAGTCCGCGGCCGTCGACGCCCACTTCGGCGTCTCGAAGACCTGGGACTTCTACAAGGACACCTTCGGCCGCAACGGCATCCGCAACGACGGTGTCGGCGCCTACAGCCGGGTCCACTACAGCAGCAACTACGTCAACGCCTTCTGGGACGACAGCTGCTTCTGCATGACCTACGGCGACGGCTCGGGCAACACCCACCCGCTGACCGAACTCGACGTCGCGGGCCACGAGATGACGCACGGCGTCACCGCCGCCACCGCCAACCTGAACTACTCGGGCGAGTCCGGCGGCCTGAACGAGGCCACCTCGGACGTGTTCGGCAACATGGTCGAGTGGTACGCCAACATCGCCAAGGACAACCCCGACTACCTGGTCGGCGAGCTGATCGACATCAACGGCAACGGCACGCCGCTGCGGTACATGGACCAGCCGTCCAAGGACGGGTCCTCGGCCGACAACTGGTCCTCCACGGTCGGCAACAAGGACGTCCACTACTCGTCCGGCGTCGGCAACCACGCCTTCTACCTGCTGTCCGAGGGCAGCGGCGCCAAGGTGATCAACGGCGTCAACTACAACTCGCCGACCTACAACAACATCCCGGTCACCGGCATCGGCCACGACAAGGCCGCCGCCATCTGGTACCGGGCGCTGACCACGTACTGGACCTCCACCACCAACTACGCCAACGCCCGGGCCGGCATGCTGTCCGCCGCGACCGACCTGTACGGCGCCAACTCGGCCGAGTACAACGCCACCGCGACCGCCTGGGCGGCCGTCAACGTCGGCTCGGTGCCCAGCACCGGCGGCCCGACCGTGACCAGCCCCGGCAACCAGTCGACCGCGCTGAACGCCGCGGTCAGCCTGCAGATCAACGCCACCGGCGGCACCGCCCCGCTGAGCTACTCGGCCACCGGCCTGCCCACCGGCCTGTCGATCGACGCCGCCACCGGCAAGATCACCGGCACCGCCACCGCGGCCGGCACCTACAACGTGACCGTCACCGCGAAGGACGCGGCCAACAAGACCGGCTCGGTGTCCTTCACCTGGACCGTCACCGGTGGTGGCGGCGGCAGCTGCACCCCGGCCCAGCTGCTCGGCAACCCGGGCTTCGAGACCGGCACCGCCGCCCCGTGGACCACCACCAGCGGCGTGGTCGACAACTCCGCCTCGCAGGCCGCGCACGGCGGTTCGTGGAAGGCGTGGATGGACGGCTACGGCTCGGCCCACACCGACTCCATCTCGCAGACCGTCACCGTCCCGGCCGGCTGCAAGGCGTCGCTGAGCTTCTGGCTGCACATCGACACCGCTGAGACCACCACCTCCACCGCGTACGACAAGCTGACCGTCACCGTCAACGGCACCTCGGTCGCCACGTACTCCAACCTCGACAAGAACACCGGCTACGCGCAGAAGACCATCGACCTGTCGGCCTACGCCGGCCAGACCGTCACGGTGAAGTTCAACGCCGTCGAGGACGTCTCGCTGCAGACCTCCTTCGTGGTCGACGACACCGCGATCCAGACCAGCTGACACGCCCTCAAGGGCCGGTGCCCGGCGGTCGCTTCGGCGGCCGCCGGGCACCGGCATGCCCTTGTCCGGTGATCTGATGAACTGTCAAATATTGGTCGAGGGCGCGTTTTTAATCGGATGCGTGCGGCCGGCCCGGCGGGTTAGTGTCCCGCCATGTCCTTCTTCCACCAGATCTACGGCTGACGCGGCCGGGGCAGCGCCCCGAGCCTCGCGTCCCGCACGCCCCGACGCCCTTCGACGGCGCGTCGGCGGTGCGGCGTTCCTTTCCCACCCCCGTAGACCGGAAGCAGGTGCTCCGCCATGACCCGTCGTGCCCATATCGCCATGATCGGCATCCCGGCCGTCAGCCACGTCCGCCCGAGCCTCGAAGTGATCCGCGAACTCGTCGCCCGCGGCCACCGGGTGACGTACTTCAACGACCCGTCGGCGGCCGAGCTGATCGTCCCCACCGGCGCCGAGTTCGTCCCGTACCCGTCCACGCTGCCGGTCGCCGACCACGACTGGCCGGCCGACCCGATCGGCCAGATGCGGGTCTTCCTGGAGGACGCGATCGCGATGCTGCCCCGGCTGCGCGCGCAGTACGACGCCGACCCGGCCGACCTCTACCTGTACGACATCGGCGCGTACGCCGCCCGGGCGCTCGCCGAGGCGCAGGGCCGGCCGGTCGTCCAGCTCTCGCCGGCCATGGTCGCCTGGGACGGCTACCAGGAGGAGGTGGGCGGGCAGATACGGCAACTGCCGGGGGCAGACGCCTACTTCGATCTCTTCTCCGAGTGGCTGGCCGGCAGCGGCGCCACCACGGTGGACGTGGACGCGTTCGTCGGGCAGCCGGCGCGCGTCGTCGCGATGATCACCGAGGCGATGCAGCCGAACGCCGAGCGGGTGGACCGCAAGGCGGTCGACTTCGTCGGGCCGTGCTTCGACCTGGGGGCGGAGCAGGGCGCCTGGCAGCGCCCGGCCGGGGCCGAGAAGGTGCTGCTGGTGTCGCTCGGCTCGGCGTTCACCCGGCAGCCCGCGTTCTACCGGAACTGCCTGGCCGCCTTCGGCGACCGCCCCGGCTGGCACGTGGTGCTGCAGATCGGCAAGTTCGTCGACCCGGCCGAGCTGGGGGAGGTCCCGGCCAACGTCGAGGTGCACCCGTGGGTGCCGCAGCGGGCGATCCTGGAGCAGGCCGACGCCTTCGTCACCCACGCCGGAATGGGCGGCTGCGCCGAAGGGCTGCTGGCGGGCGTGCCAATGATCGCGGTGCCGCAGGCCGCCGACCAGCCCATGAACGCCGACCGGCTGGTCGAGCTCGGCGTGGCCCGCCGCCTGGAGACCGCCGACGCCACGCCCGAGGCGCTGTGGTCGGCACTCACCGAGCTGGTCGCGGACGAGGCGGTGGCCGCCCGCCTGCGGGAGTTGAGCGCCCTGGCGAAGGGCGAGGGCGGCACCGCCCGCGCCTGCGACCTGATCGAGCAGCAGCTGGGCTGAGGCGCCCGCCTCCGGCATCCCGCCCGGCCCGCGCCGGTCCGCCGTTGACGAACTGTCAGCGGCGGGCCGGCGCGGCCGTTTTCGGGGCCCCAGAAGCGGTCGCGGGCTCCCTTGACGGCCGTCCGGGCCGACCATATGGTCATGCCACTGCAAATTTCCAGCAAGTTTCGGCGTTCTTGCAGTCTCTTGCAGGATCCTTGCAGTAGCGACGGCCCCCCTTTCGCGCGGACGGCCGGGGGCCCCAACACCCCCGGCCGTCGCGGCCCCCACCCTGCCGCCTCCCGGCCGCGACGTGCGTCCGCGGACCGGGCCTCCCCCCCAGGAGTGCTCCCTTGCCCACCCTCGCCCCCGCCCGCAGGAAGCGCGTCCTCGCAGCCTGCACCGCCCTCGTGGCGCTCGGCCTCCCGGCCGGCGCCGGGCTCTCGCTGGCGCCCACCGCCGCGGCCGCCACGCCCGGCAGCAAGGGCGTCACCGCCACCCTGTTCGAGTGGAAGTTCGACTCGGTGGCCAAGGCCTGCACTGACACCCTCGGCCCCAAGGGCTACGGCTTCGTCGAGGTCTCCCCGCCCCAGGAGCACATCCAGGGCGCCCAGTGGTGGACCTCCTACCAGCCCGTCAGTTACAAGATCGCCGGCCGGCTCGGCGACCGCACCGCGTTCAAGAACATGGTCACCACCTGCCACAACGCGGGCGTCAAGGTGCTCGCCGACTCGGTGATCAACCACATGAGCGCGGGCAGCGGCACCGGCGCCGGCGGCACCGCCTACACGAAGTACAACTACCCCGGCTACTACCAGGACCAGGACTTCCACAGCTGCCGGACGAACATCAGCAACTACGGCGACCGCAGCAACGTCCAGAACTGCGAACTGGCCGGCCTGTCCGACCTCAACACCGGCTCCGCCTACGTCCAGCAGACCATCGCCAACTACCTCAGCGACCTGCTCTCGCTCGGCGTGGACGGCTTCCGGATCGACGCCGCCAAGCACATGGCCGCCACCGACCTGGCGGCCGTCAAGGCCAAGATGACCAACCCGAACGCCTACTGGGTGCAGGAGGTCATCTACGGCGCGGGCGAGGCCGTCCAGCCCTCCGAGTACACCGGCAACGGCGACGTGGACGAGTTCCGCTCCGGGACGTGGCTGAAGAGCGCCTTCAGCGGCGGCAAGATCTCCGACCTGCAGAACTGGGGCAGCGGCCTGCTCGCCTCCACCCAGGCCCGCACCTTCGTCGACAACTGGGACACCGAGCGCAACGGTTCCACCCTGACCTACAAGGACGGCTCCACCTACACGCTGGCCAACGTCTTCATGCTGGCCCACCCGTACGGCTCGCCGAACGTCTACTCCGGGTACGCGTTCAACGCCAACGACGACGGCCCGCCGAACGGCGGCGCCGTCACCGCCTGCTACCAGAACGGCTGGAACTGCGTCCACGCCTGGCGGCAGGTCGCCAACATGGTCGGCTTCCGCAACGCCGTCGCCGGCGCCGCGATGACCAACTGGTGGTCCAACGGCAACAACGCGATCGGCTTCGGCCGCGGCAGCAAGGGCTACGTGGCGATCAACCGGGAGACCTCGGCGATCACCCAGACCTTCCAGACCTCGCTGCCCGCCGGCGTCTACTGCGACGTCCAGCACGGCGACCCGGTGAGCGGCGGCTGCTCCGGTCCGACCTACACCGTCGGTTCGGACGGGAAGTTCACCGCCTCGGTCGGCGCGGGCGACGCCGTCGCGCTGTACGTCGGCGCCACCGCCGCGAGCACCGCGCCCGGCGCCTCGTTCGCGGTCAACGGCACCACCACGCTCGGCCAGAACCTCTACGTGGTCGGCGACGCGGCCGCGCTCGGCGGCTGGGACACCTCCAAGGCGCTGCTGCTGGGATCCGCCTCGTACCCGGTGTGGAAGCTGGACGTGGCGCTGCCGGCCGGGGCCGCGATCCAGTACAAGTACCTCCGCAAGGACGCCGCCGGCAACGTCACCTGGGAGAGCGGCGCCAACCGCACCGCGAGCGTCCCGGCGAGCGGGCGGATCGCGCTGAACGACACCTGGCGCCCCTGATCCCGCGCCCGCGGCCGCGCGCCGCGGCCTCGCAGCCCCCGCCGGACGGCGGGGGCTGCCCCCGTCGTGCGGGGGGTTGTTCACCCCGCCGCAACCGGGGTCCGGGGTGGCACGTCATAGGATCTCGGACGGCCCGGCCGACGCACCCTCGTGCGACCGCGGCCGTTCCCGGGGAGCGCCGGCCATCAGCGCACGGCGGACCCGGCGAAGCCCAATGACCAGGGCCCCTCCCGACTGCCGGGTCGGCCCCCGCCCGGAGAGACCGATCCGTGCTGCCGCAGCCCCGTTCCGCCGCCCGCCGTCTGCTGACCGCCGCCGCCCTGCTCGCCCTCGCCACCCCGCTGGCCGCCTGCGGCAGCAACACCGGAACCTCCGGCGAGGCCAAGGCCGCCATTTCCGGCGACCACTCGTCGCCGTCCGCCGCCAAGAGCAGCAGCGCGCCGCCCAAGCCGTCCAAGGTCCTGATGCCGAGCGGCCCGGCCGCGCAGCTGTCCAAGGTCCGCGACACCGCCGCCGGACCGATCATGATGACCACCCTGAACGGCGCCAAGTCCGGCGTCAGCGGCAAGGTGTGGGTCTGGCTGCCCCCGCAGTACAACGACCCGAAGTACGCCAAGACCGGCTTCCCGGTGCTCACCCTGTACGCGGGCGGCCAGAGCGCCGGCTACAACACCTGGACCGACAACCAGCTGCCGATCCAGGAGATCGACCAGCAGATGGTCTCCCAGGGCAAGGCCCACCCGTTCATCATGATCATGCCGGTGCAGAACCTGGACTCCGCCGAGTCCAGGGCCCTGGAGTGCGCCGACATCCCCGGCCAGCCGAAGATCGGCACCTGGATGGCCGAGGACATCCCCGACTTCGTCCGCGCCAACTTCCGCACCGTCAAGGGCCGCGACGGCTGGGCCGTGATGGGCGCCTCCACCGGCGCGTTCTGCAGCGCCAAGCTCGCCCTGCAGCACCCTGACGTGTTCAAGGCCGCGGTGCCGATCGACGGCTACTGGAACCCGGACTCGCCGCTGTGGAAGGGCCACGAGCAGGAGCGCCAGGCCAACAGCCCCGACCAGCTGATCGGCGCGGGCACCGCCGACGTGCGGATGCTGGCCACCGCGGGCGGCGCCAACCCGTACGAGACCAAGCTGGTGAAGGCCTGGGTGGAGAAGGCCAAGGCCCCCACCACCGTCGAGTACTACGAGCAGCCCGGCGGCAAGCACCTCACCTCCGACTTCAAGAAGATGATCCCGCACACCCTGGAGTGGCTGACCGCCAACACCGCCGGGCCCGAGTCGGACTGACCGGACGGCGGCCGGCTGGTCGGACGGCCGGTCCGGAACGGTCGCGAAACCGCCCGGGGCGGCCCCGAAAGCGCGCTGACCTGCACATCAATCGGTCGTTCATTCGACCCTGATGCACTGCTCCCACCCTGGAACCCGTGGACCGGAGAACTGGACCGGGGCGCCGCAACCGCGGCCCCCGCTCCGGCCCAGCCCCAGCCAGTCGTGAAGAGAGCGCCATGTCCCGCCACCTGCTGTCCGTCGGCCCGACGACCATTCCCGCCCCGCGCGAGGAGCTCCCTTCCGCGCCGGCTGTCGAACCCCTCCCGTTCGCCGGGCTGAGCCTGGTGCACGCCGCCGTCCGGCGCGACCTCGCCCGGATCCCGCAGGCCCTGCGACTGCTCCAGCCCGACGACCACGAGAGCGCGCTCGCGCTCAAGCGGCACTGGGACTTCGTGACCGCCATGGTCACCTGCCACCACGAGCAGCAGGACACCCGGCTGTGGCCGCTGCTGCGCCGCTTCGCGCCCGAGCTGCGGCTGCTGCTCAACTGGCTGGAGTCCGACCACCACAACCTCGACCAGTGCTTCACCCGCACCACCACGCTGGTCGGCATCGCCACCCGCGACCCCGCCAGCTCCTGGCCGGTCTCCTACGCGGTGGAGGAGCTCGCCGCCCGGGTGGAGACCCACCTGCGGATCGAGGAGCGCCAGCTGCTGCCCCGGATGGCCGGCGTCTTCCAGCCCGGCTCCCGGATCGGCACCCTGCCCGAACTGCTCGACCTGCTGCGCCTGGCCGACGGCCCGTCCGCGTCCGACGCCCTGGTCTGGCTGCTGGAAGGCGTCGACCCGGTGCAGATCGACCGGCTGCTGGCCGACTGCGACGACGAGACCGTCCGCCACTGGCCGCACTGGCGCGACACCTACGCCCGCTGCACCGACCGTCTGTGGGGCCCGGCGGGCCAGTGAGTCCCGTCCCGCACCTGTCCGGGACGTGAGCAGCGCGTTCCGGGCCCGAGTGTCCCGGTGGGACTGATGTCCCGCCGGGACATTTCCGGTAGTACGGTGTTCGTATGAGCACCGACCCGCAGCAGGCGCCGGTCCCGCCCGGGCGGCGCGACCGCAAGGCCCGCCGCACCCGCGAGGCGATGGCCGACGCCGCGCTGCGCCTGGCGCTGGAGCACGGCCCGGCCGCCCTCGCCGTCGAGCAGGTCACCGACGCCGCCGACGTCTCCCGGCGCACCTTCAGCCGCTACTTCGCGTCCCGCGAGGACGCCGTCCTGGACTCGCTGCGCGCCGACTTCGCCCGGATCAACGAGCGCCTCGCCGCCCGGCCCGCCGCCGAGGCCCCGGTCGCCGCGTACCGGGCCGCCGTCACCGCCTGGCTGCACGACGGCGACCACCCCGCCTGGCACCGCCGTCCCGGCATGCGCGCGCTGTTCGCGCTGATCGACGAGGAGCCCGCGCTGACCGCGGCCTACCGGCGGATCGCCGTCGCCGAGGAGGAGCTGTCGATCCGGCTGGTCGCCGCCCGGCTCGGCCTGCACCCGGAGACCGACCTGCGGCCCGCCGTCGCCGTCGGTCTCGGCGTCACCGCCCTGCACGCCGCCACCCGCACTTGGGTGCGCGACCCGGCGGGCGACCTGCCCGCCCTGATCGACCGCGCCTTCGACCTGGTCGCGGCCGAACCCCCGCGCTGACCGACCGTCAGAAACCCCCGCACCACCCGCGCCCGCCCCGGGCGCGGCGCACGAAAGGACCGACCACCCATGACCGCACAGGAGTTCACCGGCCGCACCGCTCTCGTCACCGGCGCCGCCTCCGGCATCGGCCTGGCCGTCGCCACCCTGCTCGCCGAGCGCGGCGCGAACGTCGCCGTCGCCGACTACAACCTGGACGGCGCCCGGGAGGCCGCCGCCGCCCTCGGCGCGACCGGCGCCGAGGCGCTCGCCGTGCAGGTCGACGTCACCGACCCGGCCTCCGTCGAGGCCGCCGTCCGCGCCACCGTGCAGGGCCTCGGCCCGCTCTCGCTGGCCGTCAACAACGCCGGCATCGGCGGCGCGATCGCCCCCACCGGCGCGTACGAGCCGGAGGCCTGGCGGCGGGTGCTCGCCACCAACCTGGACGGCGTCTTCTACTCGATGCGCTACGAACTCCCGGAGATCCTCGCCGCGGGCGGCGGGGCGATCGTCAACATGGCCTCCATCCTCGGCACCAACGGCTTCGCCGGCTCGCCCGCGTACGTCGCCGCCAAGCACGGCGTGGTCGGCCTGACCAAGACGACCGCGATCGAGTACGCCCCGCAGGGCGTCCGGGTCAACGCGGTCGGCCCCGGCTTCATCGACACCCCGCTGCTGAAGGACACCGACCCGGCCGGGCGCGAGCTGCTGATCTCGCTGCACCCCGCCGGACGGCTCGGCCGGGCCGAGGAGGTCGCCGAGCTCACCGCGTTCCTGCTCTCCGACCGGGCGTCCTTCGTCACCGGCAGCTACCACCTGGTCGACGGCGGCTACTCCGCCCGCTGACCGTCCGTCGAGGGGGCGCGCACCAGAGAGGGTTCCGAGCACATGAAGGCAGTCCAGTACCGCACCGTCGGCGGCCACCCCGAGGTGGTCACCGTCCCCGACCCCGAGCCCGGCCCCGGGCAGGTCCTGCTGAAGGTCACCGCCGCCGGGGCCTGCCACTCCGACATCGCCGTGATGAGTTGGCCCGCCGACCGGCTGCCGTTCCCGCTGCCGCTCACCCTCGGCCACGAGGGCGTCGGCACGATCGCCGCGCTGGGCGCCGGCGTCACCGGCTTCACCGAGGGCGAGTCGGTCGCCGTGTACGGCCCGTGGGGCTGCGGCAGCTGCGCCAAGTGCGCGGAGGGCAAGGAGAACTACTGCCTGCGGGCGCGTGAGCTGGGCATCGCGCCGCCCGGGCTCGGCGCGCCCGGCGCGATGGCCGAGTACCTGCTGGTCGACGACCCGCGGCACCTGGTCCCGCTCGGCGACCTCGACCCGGTGCGCGCCGTGCCGCTCACCGACGCCGGGCTGACGCCCTATCACGCGATCAAGAGCGCGCTGCCGAAGCTCGTCCCCGGTTCCACGGCCGTGGTGATCGGCGCCGGCGGCCTCGGGCACGTCGCCGTCCAGCTGCTGCGGGCGATGACCGCGGCCCGGGTGATCGCCCTGGACATCAGCGAGGAGAAGCTCGAACTGGCCCGCGCCGTCGGCGCGCACGAGGCCGTGCGGTCGGACGGCTCGGCCGCCGGGAAGGTCCGCGAACTGACCGGCGGGCTCGGCGCGCAGGCCGTGTTCGACTTCGTCGGCGCCCCGCCGACCACCGCGCTGGCCGGGCAGCTGGTCGCCGTCGAGGGCGAGGTCTC
>NZ_BMRI01000001.1:127270-181357 GCF_014648555.1 Kitasatospora griseola | reverse complement strand
CGTCGTCGGCCTGGGCGGCGGCACGCTGGCCGTCGGCTTCGGCGCGCTGCCCTACGACGTCCGCGTCAGCTCCCCGTACTGGGGCAGCCGCTCCGAGCTGATCGAGGTCCTGGACCTGGCCCGCGCCGGGGCGATCGACGTCCACGTCGAGACGTACGGCATCGACGAGGCGCCGCTCGCGTACGAGCGCCTGCACGCCGGGAGGATCGACGGCCGGGCGGTGATCCTGCCGAACGGCTGACGGCCCGTCGGGAGCGGCCTCCCCGTGGCGACCGGGGGAGGCCGCTACTGGCGTTCGATCACCTTGACCTGCTCGCCCGGCTGCCAGGTGCTGATCACCAGCCGGTCGTCCGCCACCTCGGTCAGGGTGGCCCGCCGCAGTTCCAGCCGGAACGCGTGGAACGGGCCGGGCGGCGGCTCGGGCAGGCCCGCCAGGTAGCCGGCGATGTCCACCGGATCGGTCAACTCGACGGCGGACAGGGCGAGTTTCGCGTCCCCGCCGGTCATGCTGGTGTCCGGCCCCGGGTTCGAGTGCAGGGCGCAGCGCGGGTCGTGACGCAGGTCGAGGGCCTTGACCGCGCCCGCCATCGAACCGAGGAACAGGTCGGCGCCGATGAAGTCCACCTCGATGCCGCTCACCCGGGGCGAGCCGTCCCTGGCCAAGGTGGCGAGCACATGGTGCCGGTGCGCCTCGAAGCGGGCGCGGATGCGCGGGGCGAGGTCGGGAGCCTGCTGCTCGAAGTCCTGCCAGGTCGTCATGCGCGCGAGTGTAGGCCGCCGCACCGACCGAACCGCGGATTGTCGGCGGCCCGTCCTAGACTCCGCCCATGGAGACCTACATTGCCTTCCTGCGGGCGATCAACGTCGGTGGCCGCACCGTGAAGATGGACCGGTTGCGGGAGCTGTTCGAGGGCCTCGGTCTCGACGGCGTGCGGACGTACATCCAGAGCGGCAACGTGTTCTTCCGCACCGCGGAGACCGACCGCGCGGCGCTGACGGCCCGGATCGAGGCGGGGCTCGCCGAGGGCCTGGGGTACCCGGTGCCGGTGATGCTGCGGACGGTCGAGGAGGTGGAGGCCGTCGTCGAGTCGGACCCGTTCGCGGGCGTGGAGGTCACCGAGGACGTCCGGCTGTGCGTGCTGTTCCTCTCCGAGCCGATGCCGCCGGAGGTGGAGCTGCCGACGGCCTCGCCGAAGGGCGACTGGGAGATGATCGGCGCGAACGAGGGCGCGGCGTTCGTGGTGATGCACCTGCGCGGCGGGCGGATGAACGGCAACCCGGCCACCTGCTTCCCCAAGTCGTACCAGGGGCAGGCGACTTCGCGGTTCTTCCACACCACCGCGAAGATCGCCGCCGCGGCCCGCAAGGGCTGACGCCCGGTCAGTGCGGGTAGGCCCGGGCGGGGCGCAGCCGGGGCAGTTCCTCGCGGAAGTCGGCGATGACGGAGGCGATCTGCCGGGTCTGCACGGTGCCCTCCAGCCGGTCGAGGTAGAGGTTGCGGGCGGCGAGGGCCTCGACGGTGACGCCGAAGTACAGCGTCATCAGCGGGTTGACGAACGGTTCGCTGCCGACCACCCGCTCGGCGGGCCCGACGTCGCCGAACCCGCCGCGCAGCGCCGCTGCGACGGACCCCTGCACGATGCTCGGCCGCTCCGGCGCGGCGGCCGGGGCGTGCTCGACGGCGTCCAGGTAGAGCGCGGTCTCCGGCGCGTCGGCGGGGAGTGAGAACGCGCCGAGGTAGCCGCCGTCGCGGTGCAGGGCGGCGAGGTTCTCCAGCACCAGGGCGTGGTTGACGCCGTGGTGGGCGTCGATGCCGAAGCCCAGGCAGGCGACCAGCCGGGTCGGCACCGACCGCAGCCCGGCGACGGCGGCGAGCGAGGCCATGTCCTCCTCGGGGGTGCCGAGTCCGGCTTCGTCGCCGCGCAGCAGGATGTCGGTGCCGCCGTCGACCAGCAGGATCGCGTCGACGCCGAGCCGGCGCACCAGCGCCCGGTACGCGGCCCGCAGCGGTTTCACCCCGGTGGAGGCGAACGCCCAGACGGTGTCCGGCTGTCGGTGATCGCGCAGCCACCGGGCCAGCGAACGCTCGGGGAACTTCGGCTCGGCGGAGCGGGTGTCGGGTGTGATCCGGGCCAGCTGAGGGCCCTCCCAGGCGGTCGCGTCCAGCCCGTAGTGGTGGGTGAACGCCAGGTTCGCCAGGTGCACTTCGCGTCCGGCGGCGCGCAGCGCGAGGGCGAGCGGCAGCCCGGCGTAGATGTCGTGGCCGCCGCCCGCGCCGGCGATCAGGATCCGTTCGGCGGCCAGCAGGCGGGTGATCAGCGGGGGTTGGAGCAGGCTGGTGGTCATCGGGCGGACGGTAACAGGGGCCGGTCGGCGCGGCACCCGGGTTTTCAGTGCGGGTAGGCCCGGGGCGGGCGCTGGCGGGGGAGGGAGTCCTGGAAGGCGGCGATGGCGGTGGCGATCTGGCGCATCAGGACGGTGTGTTCCAGCCGGTCGAGGTAGAGGTTGCGGGCGGCGAGGGCTTCGACGGTGACGCCGAAGTACAGCGTCATCAGGGGGTTGATGAACAGGGCGCTGTTGCCGGTGCGTTCGGTGAAGCGGACGTCGCCGAACTCGCCGCGCAGTGCGGCCGCGACGGAGCCGTGGACGATGCTCGGGTGCTCGGGGCACTCCTCGCGGGCGTGGGCCACCGCGTCCAGGTAGTGGGCGGCCTCGGGGGCGTCGGCGGGGAGTGAGAACGCGCCGAGGTAGCCGCCGTCTCGGTGCAGGGCGGCGAGGTTCTCCAGTACCAGGGCGTGGTTGACGCCGTGGTGGGCGTCGATGCCGAAGCCCAGGCAGGCGACCAGTCGGGTCGGGACGTCGGTGAGGCCGGCGACGGCGGCGAGCGAGGCCATGTCCTCCTCGGGGGTGCCGAGTCCGGCTTCGTCGCCGCGCAGCAGGATGTCGGTGCCGCCGTCGACCAGCAGGATCGCGTCGATGTCGAACAGCTCGACCAGCGCCCGGTAGGCGTCGCGCAGCGGTTGGACGCCGGTGGAGGGGAACGCCCAGACGGTGTCCGGCTGTTGGTGCTCGCGCAGCCAGCGGGCGAGGGAGCGTTCGGGGAAGTAGGCGTCGGCGGAGCGGGTGTCGGGGGTGATCCGGGCCAGGTCCGGGGCCTGCCAGACGTCCAGGCCGAGGCCGTACAGGTTGCTGAAGGAGAGGTTCGCCAGGTGCACTTCGCGCCCGGCGGCGCGCAGGGCGAGGGCGAGCGGCAGCCCGGCGTAGACGTCGAAGCCGCCGCCCGCGCCGGCGATCAGGATCCGTTCGGCGGCCAGCAGGCGGGTGAGCAGGGGTGGTTGGAGCAGGCTGGTGGTCACCGGCCGGAACGGTAGCAGTCGGTCAGCCGCCGTACTGCGCCAGCAGTTCCCGGGCGTCGGCGAGGTCCTCGGCGGTGGGTGCGTCGTCCTGGGTGAGGCGGTGGCGCCAGTAGCCGGTGAAGTGGACGTTCGCGCGGTCGAGGTGACGCTCGGTCAGCAGATGGCGGCGGAGCTCGCGGACGGTGCCGGCCTCGCCGGCCAGCCAGGCGTGGTCGAGGCCGGCGGGCAGGTCGGCGGAGCGGACGGCGGCGAGCAGTCGCTCGCCGGGGGCGGCGTCCTCGCGGTGGATCCAGTGGGCGGTCAACTCGCCGAAGCCGAGCAGGGGTTGCTGCTCCTCGGGGCCGGCCGTCTCGATCCAGGCGTGGGCCCGGGCGCCGGCCGGCAGGGCCTCCACCAGGGTGGCGAGCGCGGGCAGCGCCGACTCGTCGCAGGCGAACAGCAGCGGCCGGCCGCCGTCCAGCGGGAACGGGCGGGCGAACTCGGGGGAGGGGCCGAACATGGCCAGCTCCTGCCCGGGCCGGGCGCGGGCCGCCCAGTCGGCCGCCGGGCCGTCGCCGTGCAGCACGAAGTCGACGTCCACGGTGTGCCGTTCGGCGTCGTGGGCGCGGACGGTGAAGGACCGCATCCACGGGCGGCGGTGTTCGGGGACGGCGTGGCAGGCCCGGTACCAGTCCATCAGGTCCTGCCCGGGGGCCGCCGCGGGCAGGTCGGGGCGGTCCTGCCCGGGGCGCGGGAAGTACAGCTTGACCTGCTGGTCGGGCCCGGCCAGGGCGAACTCGCCGGGCGGCAGGGCGAAGCTCACCCGGGCGGTGCGCGGGGTGGGGCGGTGGACGGCGGTGACGGTCAGTCGGCGGATCGGCAGGTCGGGCACGGCGGGCTCCTGTCGGATCGGAGGTGGCCGGGCCAGCCTGCCGGGGCCCGCTCACAGCACGCTGTCAGCGGGCTGTCAGCGCCGCGAGGTCAGTGCGAGAGCACGTCCTTGAGGGCTTCCTCGGTGCGGCCGATCACCGTGTAGCCGTCGTCGGCGGTGATGATCGGGCGCTGGATCAGCGCCGGGTGCGCGGCCATCGCCTCGACCCAGCGGGCCCGGTCGGCGTCCTCGCGGCCCCAGGACCGCAGGCCCAGCTCCTTGCCGACCGGCTCGTCGACGCGGGCCACGTCCCACGGCTCCAGGCCGAGGCGGCCCAGCACCTCGGTCAGTTCGGCGGCCGTCGGCGGCTCCTCCAGGTAGCGGCGCACCGTGTACTCCGCGCCCGCCGCGTCGAGCTCGCCCAGGGCGGTGCGGCACTTGCTGCACCGCGGGTTGATCCAGATCTCCATGACCGGCCAGCCTACCCACCGACCCCGGGCCGCCCGGTCCGGCCCGCCGCTCGCCGCCGCCCGCCCGTCGGCCGCCCGTCCGGTCCGGCCCGCCGCTCGCCGCCGCCCGCCCGCCGACCGCCCGTCCGGTCCGGCCCGCCGGGAACCCCGGTGCGCCGTCCGGCCGTTCCCGCTCCGAACGAAGGAACACGACTGCTGCTTGGGGGAGTCGCATGGACATCGCCGCGATCGTCAACGGGCTGCTGGGCCCGGAGGGCCGCCGCGAGCCGTACCCGCTGTACGAGGAGCTGCGCGCACTCGGGCCCGTCGTGCAGACCGACGAGTACATGGTGATGGTCACCGGCCACGAGGAGGCCGACGAGGTCCTGCGGACCCCCGCCTTCGGGGTGATCGACCCGGAGCTGGCCACCCGGTTCGAGCCGGACTACCTCGAACACCCGGGCCAGACCCTGCTGGGCGATTCGATCCTGCAGCGCAACGCGCCCGACCACGGCCGGATGCGCTCGCTGATCTCCTCGGTGTTCACCCCGCGCCGGGTCGCGGCCCTGGAGCCCGCCGTCACCGCCGCCGTCGACGCGCTGCTCGACGAGCTCGCCGAGCACGGCGACGGCCCGGTGGACTTCCTGGACGCCTTCGCGTTCCGGCTGCCGATCGGCGTGATCTGCGAGCTGCTCGGCGTGCCCGAGCAGGACCGGCACCTGTTCCGGCCACTGGCCGCCGACCTCACCGTGACGCTGGAGGCGCTGGTCGAGGACGCGGAACTGGTCGCCGCCGACCGCGCCGCCGGGGAACTCTCGCAGTACTTCGCCGAGCTGGCCGCCCTCCGGCGCGCCGACCCGAAGGACGACCTGGTCAGCGCGCTGGTCGCGACCGCCGACGCCGACCCGCAGCGGCTGTCCGACACCGAGCTGCTGGCCAACCTGGCGCTGCTGCTGGTGGCCGGCTTCGAGACCACCGGCAACCTGCTCGGCAACGCCCTCGCCCTGCTGCTCGGGCACCCCGACACCGCCGCGCGGCTGCGTGAGGGCGACCTCGATCCGGCCGCCCTGGTGGACGAGGTGCTGCGGTTCGACTCGCCCGTCCAGCTCACCTCCCGGATCGCGCTCACCGACGGCCTCACGGTCGGCGGCATGCCCGTCCCCCTGCACACCGGCGTGCTGCTGCTGATCGGCGCCGCCAACCGCGACCCGCGGCGCTACGCCGACCCCGGGCGCTTCGACCCGGACCGCGCCGCCGGCCGGCCGCTCAGCTTCGGCGGCGGCCCGCACTACTGCCTCGGCGCGCAGCTCGCCCGGCTGGAGGCCACCGCCGCGCTGCCCGCGCTGCTGCGCCGCTTCCCGGACCTGGCCGCCGCCGGTCCGGCCGTCTGGCGGGAGCGGCTGGTGCTGCGCGGCTACCGCACCCTGCCCGTCACCCTCACCGGCCGAGCCGTCGAGCCGTCCAGCCGTCCAGCCGTCCAGCCGCCGAGGCGTCGTGAACCCGGGGGTGACACAGGTCACCGAAGTGGTTGAAATATGATCGAATCGGGTCCAAGGGCCCAACTCGTCGGGACTTTGGTAAGGGGTGGCCCCGACCGACGGCACGGGACGATTGAAAGCGACATCGCACCCGGATCCGGACGCCCGCCGAGGAGGTCAGCATGCCCGCGCCCACCGCCGCTCCCGTTCGCGTCGCCCCCGGCGAGGCGGCCCACGGCCAGCACGGCCAGCACGGCCGTCAGGCCACCGCCCGGTGGGAGGCCGCCATGGCGGAGGCGCTGCGCACCCCGACCTGGGTGCGCGTCATGCCGATCCTGCTGCTGGTCGCCGACCTGGCGCTGGAGGAGTCCGTCCCCCGGTCCGTCGCCGCGGGCTTCCTGCTGACCGTGCTGCCGGTGGTCGTCGCGTTCAGCGCCGGCCCCGCCGTGGTGGCCGGCGCCACCGCCCTCACCGTGGGCCTCCAGGCGCTGCTCGCCCTGCGGGCCGGGCACCTCTACGAGCAGCACCACCTGTGGACGTACCTGGGCACCGTGCTGGCCGGTGTGATGGGCGCCGGGCTGGCCCGGCAGCGCCGCTGCCAGGCCCGCGACCTGGTCCGGATGCGGGCCGTCGCCGACACCCTCCAGCACACCGTGCTGCACCCCGTCCCCGCCCGGGTCGGGGGGCTGCGCGCCGCCGGGCTGTACCGGCCCGCGGAGGCCGACGTCGGCATCGGCGGCGACCTGTACGACGTGTGCGAGACCCGGTACGGCACCCGGATCCTGCTGGGCGACGTGCGCGGCAAGGGCCTGGAGGCGGTGCGCACCGTCGCCGACGTGGTCGGCGCGTTCCGGATCGCTGCCCACGAGACCGCCGACCTCGGCGAACTCGCCGCCCAGCTCGACCGCCAGGTGCGGCGGGCGGCCGAGGACCGCGGCGACGGCGAGCTGTTCGTCACCGCCGTGCTGGTCCAGCACGACCGTTTCACCGGCCGGTTCGAGCTGGTCAACCGCGGCCACCTGGACCCGCTGGTGGTCGGCCCCGGCACGGTCGCCGCCGTCCGCTGCGCCGAGGACCTCCCGCTCGGCCTCGGCCACCTCGCCGCCGGTCCGGCCGCCGGGCCCACCGCCGTGTCGCTGCCGGCCGGGCACAGCCTGCTGCTGCACACCGACGGCGTCACCGAGGCCCGGGACGGCGACGGCGAGTTCTACCCGCTGGCCGCCCGGCTCGGCACGCTGCCCATCACCGACCCGGACACCCTGGTCGCCTTCCTCGCCCAGGACGTCCGCCGCCACGCCGGCGCCCTCACCGACGACGTCGCCGTGCTGGCCCTGCGCGCGCACTGACCCGGGCGAAGGCCCCGATCAGGTCGAGCCGTTGATCACCGAGTTCTGGATCGCCCCGACCGCCATGTCGTGGTCGGCCAGCACCTGGTCGTAGGTGCCGTCGGTGATCAGCCGGTTCATCGCCCGCATCAGCGCGTCGCGCAGCGCCGCATCCTCCTTGCGCACCGCGATGCCGAACGGCCGGGGCTGGATCTGCGGGCCGCCCATCTGGAAGGCGTTGCCGTTGTCCACGGTCTGCGCCGCGTACTTGGCCTTCGGGTAGTCGGTGACGAACGCGTCCGCCTGGCCCTTCAGCTTCTCCAGCGCGGCGGTGTCGGTGTCGGTCTGCACCACCTTCAGCGGCTTCGACTCGTGCTCGCAGGCCTTCACCTGGCGCTGCACCAGGTCGTCGTGGGTGGTGCCCTTCTTGACCACCACGGTGTGCCCGCACAGCTGGTCGATGTCGGCGATGTTCTGCGGGTTGCCCTTGTCGACGGCGATGCCGATGCCCGCCATGAAGTAGTCGACGAAGTCCACGCCCGGACCGGTCGGCTTGCCGTCCTTGTCCAGGCCCTCCTCGCGCTCGCGGGTGTCGGTGATGCCGGACATCGCGATGTCGTACTGGCGGCTCATCAGGCCCGGCAGCACGTTCGCGAACGGCCCGGCGTCGTGGAGCTCCATCCGGATGCCGAGCGCCGCGCCCAGCTTGTCCGCCAGGTGCGGGTCGAGGCCGTCCGGCTCGTTGCGGTCGTTGCGGTACACCACCGGCGCCGCGGTGAACGAGGTGCCGACCTTCAGCACCCCCGCCTTGCGCACCGCCTCCGGCAGCAGTGCGTGCAGGTCCACCTTCTTCTCGCCGGAGCCGGTGCCGCAGCCGCCCAGCAGCAGCGTCCCGCCGATGACGGCGACGAGCGCGGTGCGCCCCCGCCCGGTCGTGTGTGCCATGGTCGTCGTCTCTCCCCGTGGTCAACGGCGGAACACACGACGGCCCGGAGCTGCGGACGGCATGGCGACATGGCCGACGAACGGCAATGGCAATACCGAGGGAACCCCTCGGCCGGCCGCCGTTCCGGCTAAATCATGGGCGACTATAACCAGCATGGCCACGCCAGCCCTAGAGCGCCCCGGCAAATGCCGCCCACGTCACCTGTGCTGACGTCCGATCAGACCCGGTCCGGCCCGGTTCGTCCAGGTCAAAGGTCGGGCGGGCCCGTCGGGACGGACGTCAGGACCACCCCGGGTCGGTGAACCGCGGCAGGGTGTCGGGGCCCCCGTCGGGGCCGGTCGGCAGCGGGCTCGGGGCAGGCCCGAACGGCTCGGTGGCGCCCGGGTCCTTCACCCGCGCGGTGGCGGCGACCGTCACGTTGCCGGGCACGCCGACGGTGACGGTCACGCCCGTCCCGTCGGAGGTGCGCGCGCCCGCCGCGAAGGCGGAGTTCTCGGTCAGCGTCCAGCCGCGGCCGGTCCAGTACGCCCGGACCTGCTCCAGCAGTCGGGGCCGGTTGGCCTCGGAGACCTTCGTCAGCACGTACCGACGGAGCGTCAACTGCGCGGTGCCGTCGTTGTCCCGGCGGGCGTTCTCGTGCGGCACCGCACGGAAGGCGTCGTCGGCGAACCGCACCGCGGGCGTCAGCGCCGAGGTGGTGCCGTCCACCAGCTCCTGGAGCCGCCCCCGGGCCAGGTCCGCAGCCTGCGCCGAACCGCCGCCCGCGGCCGCGCCGGAGGAGCCGCAGCCCGCCAGCGCCGGCCCCAGCAGCAGCGCCGCGACGGCGCCCGCCACCCGCAGCCTCGTCCGACCGCTCATCGGCGTCACACCGACCAGAACGGGTCGTGCCGGCGCGGCATGGTGTCCATCACGCCGTCCGGCCCCAGCGGGACGGTGGAGTCGCCGCCGAACGGGTACGAGGTGCCGCTCGGCGGCACGTCCTGCACCCGCGCCAGCAGCGTCGCGTTGCCCGGGATGCCGATCCTCAACTCGACCGTCCCGAGCGGTGATTCGGCCCGCAGCAGCGGCAGCACCGGATCGTTCTCGCCGCTCAGCTGCCAGCCGCGGGCCCGCCAGGCCCGGCCCAGCTGGGCGAGCAGCTCCGGGTAGCGGTCCGCCGACAGCCGGGTCATCAGGTAGCGCCGCTTCTCCAGGTGCGCGGTGCCGTCCGGCTCCCGGGTGTACGGGTGCTCGTGCTCCACCGCCACGTACGGGCCGTCCGCCCAGTCGGCGGGCGGGTTCAGCGCCGCCGGGGCGGAGTCCAGCAGCTCGTCCACCGCCGCCTTCGCGGCCAGCAGCGCGGCCGACGGGTGGGGTGCCGCGAAGTCGTTCATCGCCGGTCCTGTCCGATCACCCGGTCACCGTGACCGGAGACGATCATGCCCATGTTGCGCAGCGAGTGGCCGTCCCGGCCGTCGCCCTGATTCCAGTAGTCCGAGTGCGACTGGAAGCCCAGCGGGCCGTCCGCCACGTCGAAACGGCGCGCGCCGAACTCGGAACTCGCCGGGTCCTGCCCGAACCAGAGCTCGTGCGGATCACCGTGCCCCGCGATCTTGTCACCGATGAAGCCGCCGAGCACCGCGCCCGGCACGCCGCCGACCAGACCGCCGATGCCCGCGCCGATGCCGATGCCCTTCGCCTCGGCGTGGCTCGGCAGGTGCGAGACCGGGTCGTGCTCGGCCGCGCCCACCCAGACGTGCGAGCCGTCCACGCCCAGCTGCCCGGCCTTCTGCGCACCGGTGCCGGGCGAGCCGACCAGGATGATGTCGTCCGCCGGTATGCCGCCCGGCCGCTGCGCCGCCTGCCCGACGGTGAACGAGCCGTAGCTGTGGCCGAGCGCCGTCAGGTGCGCCGGTTGGCCCTCGTGCGAGGCCCGCAGGCCCTGCAGGAAGCCCTGGTAGGCCTCGCCGCCCTGCTTGGCCCGCTCGTCGCCGGCCACCGCCAGCGCGTCCGGGCTGATCCCCTTGGCCTGCGGGGCGTCGTAGCCCAGCCAGGCGATCGAGGCGGTGGACCGGCTCGGGTCGATGTCGTGCGCGGACTGCCACAGGTCGCGGGCCCGGTTGGCGTCGCCGCCGCCCATGTTCTTGATCTCGGTGTTCAGGCCCGGAACGTACGCCACCACGTCGTCCGCGGTGTCCGGGTTGCCGTACGCGAGTGCGGCCCGGCCTTGGCCCTGGTCGCCGATCACCAGCAGGTAGGCGGGCGGCTGCTTGCCCTGGTCGTCCTTCAGCCGGCCCTGGATGGAACGGAAGCCCTCCAGCTTCTTCTGGTCCCACTCCGAAAGGTTCTGACGGGACGACAGGTCGTTCACCAGCTGGTCGAGCCGGATCCGGTTGGCCTGGTCGCGGGCCGGGGTGGGGATGCCGTTGCGGTTGCCGATCTCGCCCGGGTGCTGGCTGATCAGCCGCTGCTGTTCGTCCGCCGGCAGCGACTTCCACCAGGAGTTCACCTCGGTCGGCGAGGCGTTCTGGTCCGGCATGCCCGCCAGGACCAGGTCCTCACTGCCGGTGAACGCGCGCAGCAGCGTGCTGTTCAGCCGCATCGCGGCGGTGCCCGGGTCGAGGCCGGCGCCGGTGCGGGCGTCGGTGGTGTACTGGCGCAGCCGCTCCGCCGTCACCTGGTCGGCGTGCGCGGCCTTGGACAGCGCCTCGCCGATCCGGTCGCGCAGGTCGGTGCCCTGCCGGGCGCGGTCGGGCGCGTCCGGGTCGTGCCGTTCGGCGGCGCTCGGCGGCGGCCAGGAGATCCCGCCGTCGTCGGAGACCTGGTAGCCGCCGGCCTGTGCCTCCTGCAGGGCCCGGCGCAGGTCCGCCTGGGCCAGCACGAACGCCTCCGCGCCCTCCCGCAGGACGGGCGCGATCCGGGCCAACTCCAGCTGCGCGGCGGCCAGTTTGCCGGTGGTCCGGGACAGTGACTGCCGGGCGCCGTCGGCCGCGTTGCCGGTCCACCCGGAGTTCCGCACCCGGTCGTCCACCCCGGCCCGCCACTGCCGGCCGTCGTCGGCGACGGCCTCGGCGAGCGCCTGGTACGCGTCGGCGGCGCCGAACAGCCGCTGCGGGTCCGCGTCGCGGAGCGTGGGGACGTCCATGGTCACCGCCCACCGGCCGTGGCGACGGCGTTGCCCGCGGCCTGCTCGGCGCTGCGGTAGTTGGCCGCGGTCTGCCGGAGCTTCTCGCCCTGCTGGTCCATCTCCGCGGACAGCCGGTCCAGCATCGACTTCCACGCGGTGGTGCAGGCGTCCAGCTCACTGCCCGTCAGCCAGCCGCGCAGCCCGCCCTCCGCGTTGTCGGACGGACCCAGCACCCGCCCGGCCGCGTCCGGGACCCGCTCCGCGACGATCCTCGCGGTCTGCCCCGCCCCGTCCAGCTCGTCCGGATCCACTTGGAACCCGCCGCCACTGCCGCCTGGGCCCACGTCGCGCACGCCATCCCCCAACACCGGTGTCGGTCCGACCACTTGAGCGGGTCATGCTAGCGAAACCCGGCCGCCGAACCCAGGGCCGTTCACCACATCCCCGCATACCGTTCGTCACCCTACTTGGTGCGTACTTTGACGATGCTTTACCTGAAGGGGTGAACAGTCGTCCCGGACCGCGGCCGTCACCCGGCCGAGTGGTCGGCGGTCCGTCGCCGCGCCGACCCGCCGACCGGGGCCGGTTCGGCGACCGGTCGTCGGACGGCCGGGCGGTGGAGCAGGACGGCGACCAGGACGGCGGTGGCGGCGAGGGCCGCGGAGCCGCAGCGCAGGGCCAGGTGGAGGGCGTCGACGAAGGCGGTGTCGACGGCGGCCTGGACGGGGGCGGGGGTGGGCGCCGCGGCGGGGCCGGCGCCGTGGCCGGTGAGGGCGGACACCGCGCGGGAGACGTGGTCGACGGGCAGGCCGAGCCGCGGCAGGGCGGTGGTGAGCGAGTCGGTCAGGCGGTTGGTGAGGACGGCGCCGAGGACCGCGATGCCGAGCACGCCGCCGAGTTCGCGCAGCGTGTTGATGGTCGCCGAGGCCATGCCGGTCTGCGCGGGGGCGACCCGCTGGAGCACCGCGATCGATACCGGCGTGAACGTCAGGCCCATGCCGAAGCCCAGCACCACCAGCGTCCACACGTACGACCAGTAGTGCGCGTGCCCGCCGTACAGCGACAGCCCGCCGAGACCGGCCGCGCACAGTGCGATGCCCAGCACCAGGGGCAGGCGAGCCCCGTGACGGGAGGTCAGCCGACCGGACAGCGGCGCGGCCAGCATGATCACGGCTGTCATCGGCAGGCCGGCGTACCCGGCGTCGGTCGGGGCCCAGCGCATCACGCCCTGCAGCATCAACGGCAGGAAGAACAGCGCGCCGAACATCCCGAAACTGACCGTCAGCCCGCTCAGCAGCGCCCCGGCGAGCACCCGGTCGCGGAACAGCCGCAGCTCCAGCATCGGCTCCGCGACCCGCAGTTCGACCAGCACGAAGACGGTGAGCAGCACGACCGCGGCGGCCCCGCAGGCCAGCACGACCGGGTCGGCCCAGCCCCGGCCCGGGCCCTCGACCAGACCGTAGACCAGCGCGCCCAGGCCGGCGGCGGACAGCGCGAGCCCGCCGAGGTCGATCCGGCGCTCGCGCGGCGCGATCACCGGCAGCACCCGGTACGCGAGCACCATGGCCAGCAGCCCGACCGGGACGTTGATCCAGAACACGCTGGCCCAGCCGAACGCGTCCACCATCGGGCCGCCGATCACCGGACCGATCGACAGGCCGAGCGCCGAGACCCCCGACCACAGGCCGATCGCCCGGGCCCGCTCCTTCTCGTCGGTGAACACCTGCCGCAGGATCGCCAGGCTGCCCGGCGTCAGCAGCGCCGCACCGACGCCCTGCAGCATCCGCGCGGCGACCAGCACCCCGATGTCGCCGGCCAGCGCCGCGGCCGCCGACCCGAGCGTGAACAGCGCCAGCCCGAACCGGAACACCCCGGTCCGGCCGTACCGGTCGCCGAGCGTGCCGCCGGTGAGCAGCAGCGCCGCGTACACCAGGCTGTAGCCCTCGGCCACCCACTGCAGGCCGCTGATGCCCGCGTCCAGGTCCCGGCCGATCCGGGGCAGGGCGATGTTGACGATGACGTTGTCCAGCATCGCCATGAACATCGTGACGCAGAGCGTGCCGAGCGCCTGCCACTTGTGGCGCGCGCTGACCGAACCTTCCACCGGGACCGTCCCCCTCCGGGCGTGTCGAGATAGCCCCTAACGGTGTTAGGGGCCGTTGGTGCGCACCCAGGATGGCCCTAACAGTGTTAGATTGCAAGCGCGATCAGTGCCCCGGACCACCCACCCTGAGGAACCCCGCATGGCCGAGACCACCCCCGACGCCGCTGCGTCCGACACCCCCGGGCAGGCCCTCACCCGGCAGGCCCTGACCGCCGCCGCCCTGCGCATCCTCGAACGCGACGGCCTGGCCGGCCTGTCCATGCGCAAGGTCGCCGCCGAGGTCGGCGTCAAGGCCGCCTCGCTCTACTGGCACGTCCGCAACAAGGAAGAGCTGCTCGACCTGCTCAGCGACGCACTCGTCGCCGACGCGGAACTCCCGCCCCGCGAAGGCAGTTGGCGCGACCAGTTCCTGGAGTACGGCCGCCGCCACCGCGCCCTGCTGCTCGCCCGCCGCGACGCCGCCAAGGTCGTCGCCGGCCGCCTCGCCCCGGGCCCGCACATCCTCGCCGTCCTGGAGGACCAGCTCGACCGCCTGCGCGCCGCGGGCTTCAGCGACGCCGACGCCGCGATGGCCTCCTACCTGCTCTCCGCGTACGTCCAGGGCTTCGTCCTCCAGGAGCAGTCCCCGCTCTCCGCCGCCGAAGCCGCCGGCGCGACCCGCGGCGAGGCCGCCCGAGCGGCCGGCGAGACCTTCCGCACCCTTCCCGCCGAGACCTACCCCAACCTGGTCGCCCTCGCCGACGACCTCACCGACCCCGACATGGAAACCCGCTTCGAATTCGGCCTCCAACGCCTCGCGGACGGGCTGGCGGCGCTGCTTCCTGCATAACGGCAGGCGCGCCCGCCCGCGTTCGGCGCCTTCAGCTCTCCAGGTACGGGCTGTACAGCACCGACAGGAACCGCGTCGCCAGCTGGTCGCGCAGCTCCGGGGGCAGCGCGTCGAGGAGTCGGTTGACGCCGGCCATGCGGGCGGGGCCGAAGCCGGCGGCAGGCAGGAGCGTGGCGAGCGTCGCGTCGTCGAGGTCGGTGAGGTCGAACTGGTCGAGGAGGGCGAGCAGTTCGGTCGGTGGGGCGACGGGCCCGCGGGCGCGGACGGCCGCGACCGCTTCGCGGAGGGCGTCGAGCAGCCCGTCCACGCCGAGTTCGCTGACGCCGGTGAGGGTGAGGTGCAGGCTGGCGGGCAGGCCGGCCACGCTCAACTGGGGTTGCAGGAAGAACCCGTGGGCGCGGGTCTCGTCGGCCAGCTCCCACAGGTCGAGGGCGGCGTCGTCCGTGCCGAGCGCGACCAGCGTCGCGTCCGGCGAGCCGAGCACCCGGAGCCCGTCGATCGTGTCGACGCCGGCGATCAGTCGGCGGGTCGCGGTGAGTGCGGCGCGCCCCAACTCCCGGTAGCCGTCCGCCCCGAGGACTTGCAGGGTGGCCCAGGCGGCGGCCAGCGGGCCGGCGCCCTTGCTGCTCTGCACGGTCGAGTTGACCACCGGGTATCCGGGCCACTGCGCGCAGGCGAAGTACGCGGCGAGCCGCATCGGCCGGTCCCGGAACAGCAGGACGGAGGCGCCCTTGGGGGCGTACCCGAACTTGTGCAGGTCGCAGGAGAGCGAGGTCACCCCGGGCACCGACAGGTCGAACTCGGGGACGGCGGCGCCCGCTTCGGCGAGCCACGGCAGCAGCCAGCCGCCGACGCAGGCGTCCACGTGGCAGGGCAGTCCGCGTCCGGCCGCGTCGGCGGCTATCTCGGTGATCGGGTCGACCACCCCGTGCGCGTACGAGGGCGCGGAGGCCACCACCAGCACGGTGTTCGAGGTGCAGGCGGCGGCCATCGCCGCCGGCACCGCCCGGAACGTCCCGGGGTCGACCGGCACCGCCACCACCTTGACCTTCAGGTAGCGTCCTGCCTTGAAGAAGGCGGCGTGCGCGGTGGCGGGGACGACGATCTCCGGCTCGGCGATCTCGGGGCGGCAGTCCCGCGCGGCCTTCACGGCGAGCAGGATCGATTCGGTGCCGCCGCTGGTGAAGATCCCCGGTGTGCCGTCGTCCCCGCCGAGCCGGGTGGCGACCGCGCCGACCACCTGGCGTTCCAGCGCGACGATGCTCGGGAAGGCCGTCGGGTCGAGGCCGTTGACGTCCAGCATGGCCAGGTAGGCGCGCTCCGCGGCCTCCCGGACGTCGGGCCGTCCCGCGTCGTAGGTGTAGGCGGTGGTGCGCCCGCCGCGGGTGGGCAGGTCGTGGGCGGTCATCGCCCGCAGCTCGTCGGGCAACTCCTCGGCGGGGCGGCCGAATTGCGGCAGCCCGGGGTGGGCGGTGGTCATGATTCGGCTCCAAGGGGGGAGTTGGCGACGTTCGGCACGGCGGAGCGGCGTCGGCCGTACGCGCGCAGGGCGGGCAGCGAGAGCAGCATCAGGGCGGCGGGCACCAGGCTGAAGCCGAGCAGCACCCCGGCCCGGGCGGCGCCGGTCTGCGCGACGGGGTGGTCGGTGGTCGAGGAGACGAACCCGGCGGCGGCCAGCGCCAGCGAGAACAGCCCGGGGCCGGCGGCCAGCCCGGCGGTCTCCCCGGCGGTCCACAGCCCGGTGAACGCCCCCGACTGGAGGCGGCCGGTGCGCGCCGCGTCCGCGTGCACGGTGTCGGGCAGCAGCGAGAGCGGCAGCACCTGCAGGGCCGCGTACGCGACGCCCAGCAGGGCGCACAGGACCAGCACCGGCCCGACCCGGGCGCCGCTGTGCGCCGCGGGCCAGAGCGCGGCGGAGGCGACGGTGAACAGACCGGTCGCGGCGGTCAGGCAGCGCAGCCGGCCCCAGCGGGCGGCGGCCCGGCCCCACAGCGGGACGGCGACGGCGCTCGGCGCGACCAGGCAGACGAACAGCACCGAGGTCAGCCCGTACCCGCCGAGCCAGTAGGCGGCGACGTACGGCGCGGCCGCCAGCATGATCGCCACCGCGGCGGCCTGCAGCACGAACGCGCCGAGCAGCGCGAAGAACGCCCGGTTGCCGCGTGCGGTGCGCAGCGCCGCGGGCAGCCCGAGCGGCTCCGCGCCGGGCCGGGCCGGCACCGTGCGGGCGCCGAGGGTCGGGACCAGCAGCGTCACCAGCAGCAGCGCGGCGACCGCCACGGCCATCACGGCGTAGCCGCCGCGCCCGCCGCCGGCCAGCGAGACCAGGGCCGGGGCGAGGCCGCCCGCGACCAGGATGCCGACGGTCAGGCAGACGATCCGCCACACCGTGATCCGGGTGCGGACCCGCGGCTGCTCCGACATCTCGGCGGGCAGCGCCACGTACGGGACCTGGAACAGCGCGAACGCGCTGGAGGCGAGGACGAAGGTGGCGGCGACCCAGGCGGCGGCGCCGGAGCCGGTGAGCGGGGAGAGGAACATCGCGGCGAACGCGACCGGCAGGGCGAGCGTGCCGGCCAGCAGGATCCGGGTGCGGCGTCCGGTGCGCAGCGCCTCGCGGTCGCTGGCCGCGCCGACCAGCGGGTTGAACAGCGCGTCCCAGGCCTTCGGCAGGGCGACCACCAGGCCGGCCAGGCCGGCCGGGACGCCCAGTGCGTCGGTCATGAAGTAGAGCAGCAGCAGGCCGGGGACGGTGGAGTGGATGCCGGTGCCGATCGAGCCCACCGCGTACCGGGCGAGCTCCCGCCGCGATACCTCGCGGCCCGTCACCACGCGCCGCCGTCCAGGCCGAGTTCGCGCTGCACCAGGGCCCGCAGGTGGGTGCGGAAGCGCGGCGCCTGTGCGCGGATCACCGAGCGGCAGAACCCGTGCGTGGTCCACAGCACCGTCCACACCGCGAGTTCGGCCCGGTCGGCCGTCAACTGCGGCAGCGCGGCGACGAGTTCACGCCGGACGGTCTCCAGCAGTGGCTGGGCGTACCGCTCCTCCAGGTCGGCGAACTCGGCGGCGTCGGCCATCCAGCGGCGCATCCACAGGGCGGGGACGTGCGGCTGTTCCAGGCAGAAGTCCAGGTACCGGTCGGCGAATTCGGCCGCCGCCCGGGCCGGATCGTCCGGGGCGGTCCGGGCGAACTCCGCCAACGCCGCGTCGACGGCGGCGCGTTCGGCCTCGTGGGCCCGCCGCATCACCTCGCGGTACAGGTCGGCCTTGGTGCCCACGTGGTAGGCGACGGTGGCGACGTTCAGTCCGGCCGCGCCGGCGATCGTCCGGGTGGTGGTGCCGTCGTAACCGTGTTCGGCGAACAGGTCGGTGGCGACCGCGAGGATCCGTTCCCGGCTCGCCTCGGCGGCCGTCCGGTGCTGGCTCATGGTGGGGGAGCGTACGCGCGCCCTCCGACGCCGATCAAGCGTTTGATGGAGAGAAATTTTCGAGCGTCCGCGAACGGCAACGGGCCCCGCCGCGGTGCGGCAGGGCCCGTGCTGATGAGACGTCAGCAGTGCGACAGGGTCTCGCAGTCCTCCCAGCGGGTGCCGGTGTACTCGTCACCGGAACCGCCGGGCGCGACCAGCTTGTTGGACTTCAGCTGGGCCGTGACGGCGGGGCCGGCGGCGAGCCGGACGGCTATCGCGTCGACCACGGGGCGCGGGCTGGTGCCGGCGTAGTTGTTGACCATCACGACGAACAGCAGCTTGCGGCCGTCGGGCGCGGTCGCGTAGCCCATCAGGTTGTCGACGCCGCCCATCGAACCGCTCTTGGCGTGCACGTTGTTCTCGGCCTTGGTGCCGCGCATTCGGGCGGCCAGGGTGCCGCCGACCATCCGCTCCGGGTTGCCCGCCACCGGCAGCGCGTTGTACCAGGCGTCGAACCACGGCTTGGTCTGCGCGAACTTCAGCAGGTCCGCCATCTTCGCGGGGGTGGTCAGGTCGTAGCGGGACAGGCCGGAGCCGTCCACCTGACGGGTGGTCGGGCCGGTGATGCCGTTCGCCTTCAGGAAGGCGTTGACCTGGTTGATACCGGTCGCCCAGTCGCCGCGGCCGCCCTTGACCTTGCCGATCTCCTTGGTCAGGTGCTCGGCGATGCCGTTGTTGCTGACCTTCAGCATCGGGACGATCAGCTCGGACAGGGTCTTCGACTGGTGCGAGGCCAGTGCCTGCGAGGTCTCGGAGCCGGCGGCCGGCTGCACCCCGCGCACCACCCGCACGCCGTGCCGGGCCAGCGCGCCCGCGAACACCTTCCCGGTGTACGTGCTGGGGTCGTCGACCGTCAGCCAGGAGGTCTGCGGCGCGGCGCCGGCCGCGATGCTGCCGGACAGTGCGACGTCGTTGCTGCCCCGGCGCCGGTCCACGCCCACGCTCGACCCGCTGCCGGCCGCGCCGGTGGCGACGGTGCCGACGAACTTCATCGGCGCCTCGGCCGGGTTCAGCGTCACCTTGGCGGCCTCGCCGGCCGCACCCGGGGTGACCGTCACCTGGACGGTGTCCATCAGGTACTCGGGGTCGTTGGCGACGGTCAGTCCGGAGATCTGCGGGTTGTACGAGTACGGCTCGTCCTCCCAGGCCCAGCCCGGGCCGAACGGCGTCGAGTCGTACCGGGTGCCGTCGGCCAGCACCCGGCCGGTGACGGTGGTGACGCCGGTCGCCGCGACCTTCGCGGCCAGGTCGTCGAGGTCCTGCACCAGCAGGCTGGGGTCGCCGCCGCCGCGCAGCACCAGGTCGCCGACCAGGGTGTCGCCGTAGGTGTTGCCGGTGGTGCGGACCTCGGTGGTGAACCGGTAGTCCGCGCCGAGCAGGTCGAGCGCCGCGGTCGAGGTCACGGTCTTCAGGGTGGACGCCGGGGTGAACAGCGACTGCGGCTGCCGGGCGAACAGCACCTCGCCGGTGGTGGCGTCCAGCACCTCGACGCCGGCCTGCGCGCTGGCCAGCCGCGGGTCGGCGAGCAGGGTGTTCAGATCGGCGGTCAGCGTGGCGTCGGCCGGCTTCGGGTCGTCGGCCTGCGCCGAGACGGCGAGCAGGGAGGCGGCGAGGACCGCGGCTGCCAGCGGCAGAGTGCGGCGGTACGGACGTGCGGGCACGGATGGCTCCAGGGTGCGGATCGACCGGGGAACGTGCGTCACCCACGCCCCCGTTTGTCCGGTACATTACCATCTGATGGGAAATCAGATGATCTTTATATCTGGCTCCTTGGGCTCCCCGGACCGGACTCCGCGGGCTCCCCACTTCCATACGCTCCGGCGCCCCGGAACGTCGCGCCCCGAGCGGCCGGAGCGACCCCGGATACACTGACGCGGGCTTCAGCAGGCAAGGTTCGGAACGGGAGACATGGGCGCGCACGCCGGACTGACGGTCGAGCGGATCACCCGCGCCGCCGCCGAACTCGCCGACCGGGTCGGCATCGACAAGGTCACCGCCTCCGCCCTCGCCCGCGGCTTCGGCGTCAAGGACGCCAGCCTCTACTCGCACGTCAAGAGCCTCCAGGAGATCCGCACCCGGGTCGCCCTGCTCGCCACCGAGGAGATCAACGACCGCATCGCGAGCGCCGTCGCCGGCCGCTCCGGCGCCGACGCCCTCACCGCCTTCGCCGACGCCCAGCGGACCTACGCCCAGCAGCACCCCGGCCGCTACGCCGCCACCCAACTGCGCCTGGACCCCGCCGACTTCGCCGACACCGAGGCCCTCGCCCGGTCGGTCGAACTCACCTACGCGGTGATGCGCCACTACCGGCTGGACGAACCCGACCTGACCGACGCCGTCCGGCTGCTGCGCTCCACCTTCCACGGCTTCATCGCCATCGAGGCCAACGGCGGCTTCCACCACCCGCGCGGCGTGGACGGCTCCTGGCAGCGGATCGTGTCCGGCCTGCACCGGCTGCTGGAGAACTGGCCGCGCACCGCCCAGCCCGTCCGCCGGGCCTAGCTCTTCCGTCGCGCCGGGAGGAACGCGGCCGGAACCGCCGTCAGCAGCACGAACCCCAGCGCCACCGCGAACACCGGACGGAACGCCGCGACCGTCCCCGCGCCGCCGGGCGAGGCGTGCTGCAGCACCAGCGCCACCACCGCCGTGCCGGCCGCCGCGCCGAGCTGCTGCGCGACCGCGTTCACGGTGGTCGCGGCGGGCACCGCGGCCGGCGGCAGCGAGTGGTAGAGCGTCACCATCACCGGTGAGGCGGCCAGCGCCAGCCCGACCCCCTGCGCGAACAGGGCGACCAGCAGCAGTCCGCCCGGTTCCGCGGCGCCGGCCCGGGCGAACACCGCCAGGCCCGCGGCGACCAGAGCCAGCCCGGTCAGTACCAGCGCCCGCGGATTGCTCCTGGCGTCGATCACCCGCCCCACCAGCAGCACCGCCACGCCCGCGCCCGCCCCCTGCGCGACCATCACCAGGCCGGCGGTCAACGGCCCGCGGCCGCCCGCCTGCTGGAAGAACAGCGGCACCAGCACCACCGCCCCGTACAGGCCGAAGCTGTTCAGCAGCGAGACGGCGGTCGACGCGGCGAACGCGCGGTCCCGGAACAGCCCGAAGTCCAGCAGCGCCCGCTCCCGCCGACGCCGCGACAGCAGTCCGTGCGCCGTCAGCAGCACCGCGGCCGCCAGCAGCGGCCCCAGCACCCGCAGGTCGCCCACCGGCCGGCCCCCGCCCAGCCGGACGAACCCGAGCACGGCCGCCGTCAGCCCGCCGCTCACCGTCGCCAGACCCGCCAGGTCCAGCCGGCCCGGCGCGTCGTCCCGCCGATTGCGCATCAGCAGCGGCGACAGCACCGCCACCGCCAGGCACACCGGCACGTTCAACAGGAACACCCACCGCCACGAGTGGCCCTGGACCAGCGCCCCGCCCACCACCGGCCCCGCCACCGGAGCGACCAGCACCGGCACCGCGATCAGCGCCATCGTCCGGCCCATCCGTGCCGGACCGGCCACCTGCACCACCAGGATCCGCATCAGCGGGAACAGCATCCCCGCGCCCAACCCCTGCACCACCCGGAACGCCACCAGCGACCCCAGCGACCAGGCCAGCCCGCACAGCACCGACCCCAGCAGGAACACCGCCAGCGAAGCCGTCCAGCACGTCACCGCCCCGAACCGCCGCGCCGCCCACCCCGTCGCGGGGATCACCGCCGACATCGCCAGCAGGTACGCCGTCGCCACCCACTGCACCTGCGCCAGGCCCGCGTCGAACCGCCGCGCGAACGACTCCAGCGCCACCCCCACCACCGTGGTGTCCAGCAGTGCGACGAACGCGCCCGCTGCCAGCAGCAGCGCCGCCCGGACCACCGGCCCGCCGAGCGCCTCACGGCCCGCCGCCCGCTCCGTCGCCGGACGGTCCGTCACCGCACGATCCGTCATCGGACGACCCGCCCGAGGAATCCGGCGAGATTCGCCCGCATCCGGGCCGCCCGCTGCTCCGCGTCCAGACTCTCCGTCATCCGCGCACCGCCCGCGGCCACCCGCTTTCGACCCCGCACGTACAGCGGGCACGCCAGGTCGCTGCAGAAGTACTCGCCCGCCGAGGCGTACTCCTCCACCGCAGCGCCCCGGCCCGCCCGACGCGCCGTCATCAACGCCACTCCCGAGGCAGGATGCGCCGTCAGGCAGATCGAGCACATCGCCCCACCGCGCCCCGCGCCCGGTCGCTGCGGCGCCAGTCGCAGGGCCACCCCGACCGTCCGCCCCTCGAACTCGGCCACCAAGTACCCCCGGTCGGGTGCCCCTGGCTCCCGCCAGCCGAGAAAGTCCAGTCCGGCCCAGTCCAGCTCCGCCAAATCGCGCGGCAGCCGGGCCCGACTCGCCTCCCCCTTGGTGCAGTTGACGAACGACGCCCGGATCTCCGCCTCGGTCAGTGGCCGCATGGCTCCTCCAGTCTCCCTAGGGCCCCTAGTTTTGCGCCAAGGTACCCTAGGCAGTCGTTTCCGCCAAGCGATTTCGATCCGGCCAGGGGATGGCGAAGTCCGCCAACTCCCCGGGAAAGTCGCGGCCTTGACGGTCGATCGGGCGGGCGGGCGGGTGGGCGGTCGAGCGGCCGTTCGAAGGAGTGGAAGGCGGGCCGGCGGGCCGTCCCGGCCGGGGATCGGGCCACTCGGCCATGGGGAGCAATCGGACTTTTCCGACTGGCCGCCCCGGCTGACGTCGTGTGTCTTGGGTACAGGGAAGCCCACTGCTTCCCGAATCGGATTCCGTTTTCGGAAGGATTGTTTTCACATGCGTGCTCTTACTCGCACTGTTGCTGCCCTCAGCCTCGCCGCCCCCGTCCTGCTCGGTTGCGCGGGCCTGGCCGCCGCCCACGAGGGCGGCGACATGGATGCCGCCCACGAGGGCAGCAGCCCCGAGGCGCACTTCGTCGAGGTCCAGTTCATCGCCAACGAGACCACCGCCGGCATCGCCGGCTCCGGCTCGTTCGTCACCCCGAACAGCGTGGAGCACTTCAGCGGCTTCGCCGTCGCGGACGACGAGGGTGTCTCCGGTTCGGCCACCGACTCGGGCGCGAGCTGGTAATCCTGACCCACCGAGCTCGACCGGGAGGGAGGGCCGTCCCAGCCCTCCCTCCCGCACCACCGAAGCGCCGGCCCTCGCGGCCGGCGCTTTGCCGTGTGTCCGGCTCCTGGCGGCCCGGGTCCTGACCTCGGATCAAGCGGCGGACCGGGCCCGCGGGCGCGGCGTCAGCGCCGCGTACTCCAGTGGCGCGGACGGGTCGATCGACACGTCCAGCGGGGCGGGCTCGGCGCCGGCGCGGGCCAGGAGGTCGCCGATCGCGGCGACCATCGCGCCGTTGTCCGTGCAGAGGGGCAGGGGCGGTACCCGCAGGGTGATGCCGGCGGCGGCGCAGCGCTGTTCGGTCAGGGCCCGGATCCGGGAGTTGGCGGCGACGCCGCCGACCACCACCAGGGTGCGGATGCCGTGGTCGGTGCAGGCGCGGACGGCCTTGCGGGTGAGGGTGTCGGCGATCGCCTCCTGCAGCGAGGCCGCCGCGTCCGGCACCCGCGGTTCGACGCCGGCGGCGCGGTGGCCCTCGACCCAGCGGGCGGCGGCGGTCTTCAGCCCGGAGAAGGAGAAGGCGTACGGTGCGTCGCCGGGCCCGGTGAGCGGGCGCGGCAACCGGACCGCGCCCGGGTCGCCGTCGCGGGCGGCGCGGTCGATCGCCGGTCCGCCGGGGTAGGGCAGGCCGAGGATGCGGGCGGTCTTGTCGAAGCACTCGCCCGCCGCGTCGTCCAGGGTGTCGCCGAGGTGCACGATCGGGTCGCGGGCCAGGTCGCGGACCAGCAGCAGCGAGGTGTGGCCGCCGGAGACGATCAGCACCACGCACGGGTTCGGCAGCGGCCCGCCGGCCAGCCCGGCGGCGGCCACGTGCCCGGCCAGGTGGTGGACGCCGTACAGCGGCACCCCGAGCGAGAACGCGTAGCCCTTCGCGGCGGCCACCCCGACCTGGAGCGCCCCCGACAGCCCCGGCCCGGTGGTGACCGCGACCGCTCCCACGTCCCGCAGCGTCAGCCCCGCCCGGTCCAGAGCCGCCCGCACCACCGGGGCCATCGCGTGGACGTGCGCGCGGGCCGCGATCTCCGGCACCACCCCGCCGTACCGGGCGTGCTCGTCCATGCTCGACGCCACGGCCTGCCCGAGCAGCACGCCGTCCTGAACCAGCCCCGCTCCCGTCTCGTCGCAGGACGACTCGATTCCCAGCACCACCGGCGACTTCGGCATCGGCCCGCACCACTTTCGCGTATCAATTGCAGTTGCACATAGTTTGCAACAGTCTTCAGGCGGGCGAGGCGGCAGCCTCCTCGGCCGGGTGGGGGAGCCGCCCGGTCCGGGCGAGGCGGTGCACCGCGGCGGCGCAGAGCAGGCCGGTGGCGGCGAGCGCGAGCCAGGGCAGGCAGCGGGCGTCGTGGCGGGCGGCGTAGTCCCAGAGGGCCCCGACGGCGAGGTTGCCGAGGGTGATGCCGAGCCCGGAGACGGCTGCCCGGGCCGCCGGCGCGGACGTGATCCTCGACGCCGCCCGATCCTTCGGCCGACTCGACTTCACCCTGCCCGAGTTGGGCGCAGAATTCGCCGCCGTCAGCCTGCACACGTGGATCGCAGCCCCAGGCCCGGCTGCGCCACCTGCGCGCTCACCTCCTTCCGGATCACCGGCCGCACCACGCAACAGGACAACGAGGCGATCGCCCGACACCTGATGGACCGCCACCGCATCTTCACCGTCCGCCGCGCCGGCCCGCCCGCCGGCGACTGCGTCCGCGTCACCCCGGCCCTGTTCACCGGCACCGCCGACCTGGACCGCTTCGCCGCCGCGCTGCGCGAGACGGCCCGGCGGTTCACGGCGGCCGGAGGGTGAACGTACGGGCAGCCGACCGTCACCCCCGATGCCGAGGTGTCGGCCCCCGATTTCGGCCGGTCGTCGGGTGGAATCGTCCGGGGCCCGTCGACCGGGCGGGCCGCGAACCGCAGGGAAAGGAGACGCCAGTGGAGTCCGGAAGGATCCTCACCGAGGTCGGCGCCGTGGTCCCCGCCGACCGCCAGGCCGCGCTGGAATCCGCCTACCGCAGACTCGTCGACGGGCCACTGCCCGACGGGCTGCTGCACACCCGACTGCTGCGCGCCGAGGGCGGCCACTGGCGCATCCAGACACTCTGGCGGGACCGCGCCGCGCTCGACGCCATGCGTGCACAGCCGGAACCGCCGGCCGCCCCGCGACTCTTCCGCGAGGCGGGCGCCGAACCCACCCTGACCGTCCTGGAGGTCGTCGCCGAGCGATAGCGCCCCGGCCGGTGTCACATCTCCGCGGGCTGTCCCGTCTCCTCCTGTGAAGGGTGCAACACTCACTCAACACTCAAGGAGGGGGCCGTCGATGACCAAGGAACAGCGCAGCGTCGAGAGCGCCGGCACGAAGACCGGCGGAACATCACGGCGCAGCGCGCTGAAGGCGGCCGTGGCCGGGGCGGGGGCGATCACCGCACTGGGCGCGTCCGCCTCCGTCGCGCACGCGGACGGGTCCGGGCGCGGCGCGCCGACCTTCGTCCTCGTCCACGGCTCGGGCAGCAACTCCTACTACTGGCAGCCCCTGCTGCGCGAACTGGGCCTGCGCGGACACCGCGCGATCGCGGTCGACCTGCCCGGGCACGGGCTCGGCGCGTACCTCCCCGAGTCCTACCAGTTCCCGCAGGATCTCGACCGGCTGCGCACCGAGCCGTCCCCGATATCCCGGGTGACGCTGGGCGACTTCGCCGCGCACGTGATCGGCGTGGTGCGGCGGGCCCGCCGCAACGGCCCGGTCGTGCTGGTCGGCGGCAGCCTCGGCGGCGTGACCCTCAACGCCGTCGCCAACCAGGTGCCCGACCTGCTCGCGCACCTGGTGTACGCCTCCGCGTTCTGCCCGACCGAACACCCCTCGGTGCTGCGGCTGATGATGACCCCCGAGGCGGCCACCAGCTCCATGTTCAGGCTCCCCGCGATCCAGACCCCGCCCGAGCTGGGCGTCAGCCGGGTCAACTGGCGCTCGGGCGACCCCGCGTTCTTCGCCCTCGTCAAGGAGTCGATCGCCGCCGACCGCCCGGACGCCGAAGTCCGGGCGTTGATGAACATCCTGGAGCCGGACGAGTCCGCGGCCGTCGGCGCGAGCGAGGACGCCCGCGGCCTCCCGACCGGGTGGGGCCGGGTGCCGCGCACCTTCCTGCGCTACACCCAGGACCGCACCATCCCCCTCCCGCTCCAGGACCTCATGATCCGCGAGGCGGACGCCACCACCCCGCACAACCCCTTCCGCGTCCGCTCGCTGCCCGCCCCGCACGCCGGCCCGCGCGACCCGGCCCTCCTGGCGGACGAACTGGAACTCGTCGCCCGGCTGCCCCGCTGAGCACGCGCCATGGCTTCCGTCGCCGGTGCACCGACACCGCGTCAGGCGGGGAGGCCGACGGCGCGTTCCCCAGTGCGGCGTTGCTGGACGACGACCGCGACCACGAGCAGCGTGCCCTGGGCGACGTTCTGCCAGAAGGAGTTGATGCCCTGGACGGTGAGTCCGTTGTCGAGGGCGCCGAGGAGTGCGACGGCGAGGAGGGTGCCGCCGATGGTGCCCTTGCCGCCCCTGAGTGCGCAGCCGCCGAGGGCGGAGGCGGTGATGGCCTTGAGTTCGAGGCCTTCACTGCCGGAGGTGGGCTGTCCGCTGCCGGTGCGGGCGGTGAGCAGGATGCCGGCGACGGCGGCGACGGCGCCGACGAGGGCGTAGACGGCGACCAGGTACTTGTTGATGTTGATGCCGGCCAGGCGGGCGGCGGTGTCGTTGCCGCCGACGGCGTAGATGTTGCGGCCGATGTCGGTGCGGGTGAGCAGGACGTGGACGGCGACGGCGACGACGATGAGGATCCAGACCATGACGGGGAGTCCGGCGATCCGGCCCCGGCCGAGGAAGACGAAGACGGCGTCGTTGAGGACGTAGCCCTGGGCCCGGCCGTCGGAGAGGAGTTGGGCGAGGCCCTTGTAGGCGGCGAGGCCGGCCAGGGTGGCGATGGTGGGGTTGACCCGGCCGTACACGATGATCGCGCCGTTGAGGAGGCCGATCAGCAGGCCGACGGCGACGGCGGCGGCCATGCCCGCGAAGGCGTTGGAGCCGGCGGAGGTGAAGGCCATGGCGCTGACGACGGAGGCGACGCCCGCCTGGGAGCCGACCGAGATGTCGAGTCCGCCGCAGATGATGACGACGGTCTGGACGACGGCGAGCAGCCCGGTGATGGTGGCGGCCTCGGCGATCACCTGCATGTTGGTGAGGCTGAGGTAGTTGTCGTTGAGGAGGCCGAAGACGGTGAGGACCGCGACCAGGGCGCCGATCAGGCCGAGGTTCTGCCCGCCGACGGCGCCCAGCACGGGAATCCTCGCGGCGGGCCGGCGCCGGCCTCCGTCGTTCGGGACGGCCGGCGGTGTGGCGGCGGTTGTCATGAGGCTGCTCCTGAGGCGCTGGTGCTGATGTCATCGGCCATGGCGAGGGCGAGGACGGCCTCCTCGGTGGCTTCCGTACGGTTCAGTTCGCCGGTGGTGCGGCCGTTCTGCATGACGACGATCCGGTCGGCGAGGCCGAGCAGTTCGGGCAGTTCGGAGGAGATCACCAGCAGGGCGACGCCCTGTTCGGCGAGGTCGGCGATGATCCGGTAGATCTCGGCCTTGGCGCCGACGTCGATGCCGCGGGTGGGCTCGTCGAGGATCAGCAGCTTGGGCTTGCGGGCGAGCCAGCGGGCGAGGACGACCTTCTGCTGGTTGCCGCCGGAGAGCGTGCGGACCTCGTGCTCGATGGACGGCGTGCGTACCCGCAGGCGGTCGATGTACTCCTGGGCGAGGTCGCGTTCCGCTCCTCGCTTGACGAAGCGGAAGCGGCGCAGCCGCTCCAGTACCGCGATGGACGTGTTGTCGCGGATCGTCCGGTGCAGGAACAGCGCCTGCGCCTTCCGCTCCTCCGGGGCCAGGCCGAGGCCGGCGCGGATCACCGCCCCGGGGTTGCCGGACGGCAGCGGCCGTCCGTCCAGGGTGACGCTGCCGGAGCGGACGGGCAGGTCCCCGGCGAGCGCGAGAGCGAGTTCGGAGCGTCCGGCGCCGATCAGCCCGGCGAGGCCGACCACTTCGCCGGCGTGGATCCGCAGGTCGATGCCGCGGACCCGGTCCGTCGTCAGGCCGCGGACGTCCAGGACGACCCGGTCGCCGACGACGGGCCGGCGGACGAACATCGTCGACAGGTCGCGGCCGACCATCAGACGCACCAGGTCGTCCTCGGTGGTGGTCCTGGCATCCCGGACGCCGACCAGGGCTCCGTCGCGCAGGACGGCGATGCGGTCGGCGAGCCGGAGGATCTCCTGCATCCGGTGCGACACGTAGACGACGGCGACGCCCTGATCGCGCAAGCGGTCGATCAGCGCGAACAGCGCGTCGACCTCGTGCTCGGACAGTGAGGAGGTCGGCTCGTCGAAGGCGATGACCCGGGCGGCGTTCCCGCCGGTCAGCGCTCGCATGATCTCGACCAACTGGCGCTGGGCGGCGGTCAGTTGTGATCCGAGCAGATCGGGTTCCAGGACGTCGGCGAAACCCAGCCGGTCGAGGTCCGCGGTGATCCGGCGGCGCAGCTCGGCCCGGTCGAGGCGGCGGCCGGCCCGGCGGGGCAGGGATCCGGTGTAGACGTTCTCGGCGACCGGGACGTGCGGGACGATCTCGGGTTCCTGCGGGATGATCCGGATGCCGGCGGCCCGTGCGTCGGCCGGGGAGCGCAGGTCGACCGGTCGCCCGTCCAACAGGACGCGTCCCCGGGTGGGCCGGTGGTCGCCGGTGAGGATCTTCAGGAGAGTGGACTTGCCGGCGCCGTTCTCGCCCATGAGGGCGGTGACGCTGCCGCCGGGGAGGTCGAGCGTCACGTCGTTCAGGGCCTGCACCGCACCGAATCGCTTGGTGATCCCCTCGACCCGCGCGCCGGCGGTGGAGGGCCGGCCGGCGGGCGGTGGGGAGTCGGAGGTTGAGGGGCGTGCTCTGCTCACTGCTGGGTCACCTCAGGCCTGGGGCGAAGGAGTGGCGGCCGCCCGCCCCACCGGGCGACCACGGGGCATGGATGGTCAGTTGCAGGTGACGCCGGCGCTCTTCCAGGTGGCGGCGTCGACCATGGTGGTGGGGGCGAACGCCTCGGCGGGCATCTCCTTGTCGTTCTTCAGCCGGTCGTACATGGTCCGGACCGCGAGTGCGCCGACGTCCTTGCCGTTGATGTACAGGGCGGCCTTCATCCCGGACGGCTTGCCGCCGGTCCAGTCCTTGCAGGCGAGGTAGGCGCCGAGGCCCACGCCGTCGATGTCGTCGGGGCTGACGCCGGCGTTCTGCAGGGCGGTGACGCCGCCCTGGACGTTCTCGTCGTTGCAGCCCCAGACCACCCAGTGCTTGACCCCGGCATTGGCGGTGACCGTCGCGGCGACCTTGTCCTGCGCGCCGGTCGGGGTGTTGTCGGTGGCGACGTCGATGTTCCGGACCCCGGGGACGGCGGAGTCGAAGGCCTCCTTGGCGGCCTTGACCCGGTCGCCGCAGACGGTGACGTCCTGCTTCCAGGCGGAGATGATCCGGGTGTCGGCGGCGTTCCAGCCGGCCTTCTTGAACTCCTCGGCGGCGCGCTTGCCGACCTCGCCGCCCATCTGCGCGCCGGAGAATCCGATCCGCGGCACCAGGTCGGACTTGGCGCACTTCGCCGGGTCCGGTCCGGTGGCGCAGACCTGGTCGTCCGAGGTGAGCAGGGCGATCCTGGCGTCCCTCGCGGTCTGCGCGACCTGCGGGCCGACGGCCGGGTCGGGCACGACCACGATGACGCCGTTGGTCTTCTGCGCGATCGCGGACCGCACCTCGCTGATGGTCTTGTTGGCGTCGTTGCCGAGGTTCACCACCTTGAGGTCGATGCCCAGTTCGGCGGCTTTCGCTCTCGCGCCGGCCGCCTCGCCGACGAAGTACTCCTGGTCGCCCTGCTTCTGTAGGTAGGTGATCGAGATCCGTCCGCCGACCGGGGCGACCGAGGGGGCGCCGGAGGTGGACTCCCGGCCGGTGGAGCAGGCGGCGGTGGTCAGGCCCAGGGCGAGCAGGAGTCCTGCGGCGGCACGATAGTTGATGGCACGGAACATGAGGGGAGACTCCTTTTCGTCGGACGCGAGAGGGGAAGGGCTCCTGACTCCGTCGCGCAGGCTCCGGTGGCCCGTCAAGCCACCAGAAACCAACATGCTCGAACGCGACCCGACATATCACAGTGCCATTGCGCGGGCATGTCAAGATGGCGGGCGCCTGCCAGTTTCCGCGGCCGGCTCGTGACGTTCTCCGTTGCGATCAAAGTGTCGGCTTGGCCTGAAGCTTCGTGAAGACGGCGCGTTCGGGGTCTTGAGTGCGCGTTTCCGGTCTGGCTACCATGTGTTGCTTTCTGTTTGAAGATTCCTCCAGCCGTCGATCTCTGGAGATGGATTCAACAGAACCGAACGGTCATGCCACATTCCCCCGCGTGCTCACCTGGAGCGCCCCCATGCGTCCACCCACGCCCCGCACCCTGCTGCACGCCCTGGCGGCGTTGTCCCTCGCGGCCTCCGGCCTCACGGCCGTCGCCGCCGCCTCCACCCCCGCCGCCGCCTCCGCCCCCGCCGTGGCCCTCGACAACGGCCTCGCCCGCACTCCGCCCATGGGGTGGAACTCCTGGAACAGCCTGGGCACCGCGGTGACCCAGCAACAGGTCGTCCAGACCATCGACTTCATGTCGTCCAAGGGCCTGGTGGCGGCCGGCTACGACACCGTCACCATCGACGACGGCTGGTCGCTGTCCCACCGCGACGGCCAGACCACTGACCTCGTCAAGAACTCCTACGGCGCGATGCAGCTCTACGACGCCGACCGCAACCCCACCAGCGGCATCGACGGCACCGGCTTCGACCTGACGACCGGACACCTGATACCGGACCCGGCCCACTTCCCGGCGCACACCGTCAACGGGCAGACCCTCAACGGCATCCAGTACCTGTCGTGGTACGCCCACAGCAAGGGCATGAAGTTCGGCCTCTACGCCACCGGCACCTACACCACCTGCCAGGGGCACCCGGGCAGCCTCGGGCACGAGTCGACCGACGCCGCCGACTTCGTCGCCTGGGGCGTCGACTTCGTCAAGTACGACGACTGCCCCTACGGCCCGCCGATCACCGGTCCGGACGGGTACAGCTACGGAACCCAGGGCGAGGGGCGGGAGTTGACCCGCTCCATCTACGCCCGCACCCAGGACTTCCAGCGTGCTCTGGACGCCGCCTCGGCCGCCCGGGGCCGACCGCGCGTCGTGCTGAGCGTGTCCGCCCAGCCCGTGCACACCGGTCTCCCGTACCTGCTGGCCGGTGACGACCCCGCCCGCACCGACCCGGTGGTCGTCGCGGCCGGCACCCCCGCCCGGCAGGCCCCCGGCTACGCGCCGACCGGCGTCTGGTGCGGTCAGGTCGCGAACCTCTGCCGGATCGGCGGCGACCGCGGCCCGGACCTGGAAGGCGTGCTCTACAACGGCCAGTTGCAGACCGCGCTGCAGTATCCGGGCAATGTCCGGCCGGGCAGCTGGAACGACATGGACATGATGTTCGCCGGCTGGCTCGATCCGTACGGCCTCTACGGCACCACCGACACCTGCACCTGCCACAAGCCGATGAACGACACCGAATCGCGCAGCGAGATGTCGATCCTCGCCATGACGGCCGCCCCGCTGATCTCCGGCGCCGACCTGCGCACCGCCGCCGACTCCCAGCACAGCGACAGCGGTTACACCTGGTCCACGGGCATCAGCGACTCCGCGCTCGCCGTCTACAAGAACGCCGACGTCATCGCCGTCGACCAGGACAGCCTCGCCAAGCCCGCCACCCTGGTCGGCAGCCCGCCGAACAGCCCCACGGACCCGTTGGTCCTCAAGCGGCAGCTGGCGAACGGCGACACCGCCGTCCTGCTGGTCAACCAGGACCCGAACTCCACCCGGACCGTCTCCACCACCCTGAGCGCGCTGGGACTGACCGGCCCCGGCTACTCCTCCAAGGAGCTGTGGACCGGTGCCACCGGCGACATCACCGGCACGCTGGGCGCCTCGGTCGCCCCGCACGGCGTGGCCATGTACCGGCTCAAGGCCCTGCCCGTCACCGTCCCGGCGACGGTGATCGGCGACGGCCGCTACCACGGCATCAGCGCCGGCGGCACCGGCGGCCAGGTCCTGGAGGTCCGGGGCATGTGCAGCGCCCCCGACGGCTCGACCACCGACATCAACACCTGGTGGGACTGGCACACCTCGGAGCGGTGGCGCTTCGACGCCAACGGCGACGGCACGGTGCACATCACCGACGACTGCTACACCGACACCCAGGTCCACGGCACCCTGACCGGACCGGCCGCGCCCGGCGGCCCGGCGTGGGTCCTCAACAGCTACGACCCCAACAGCGCCTACCAGAAGTGGCGCGTCGTCCAGAACACCGTCACCGGTGCGCTGACCGTCACCAACGTGGCCACCGGCCTCGCCCTGGACGCCCCGCAGTCCACGCCCACGTCCGCCGTCGTCCTCAGCCGGCCCGACGGATCGGCCGCAGGCCAGTCCTGGAGCCTGGTGTCCTGACGCGGCGGACCCATCAGCCCGGAGAGTGCGGGGCGGCGCCGCCTCGGGCCCCCGCACCCTCCGTCGAGGAGCCGCCCGACTCCGCACGGTCCGCGCCACGGCGTCGGCGGACCGCGCGACGGCTCCTCCTCGACCCGCGTCTCCGTGCGGTCGAGTTCCGCATGTCCCGTTCCCAAGGAGGAACCTTGCAGTCCTTACGCGCAAAGCTGTCCCGCCGCGTCGGTGCGGCGTTGACATCCCTCACCCTGCTGGCCGGCGGCGGCGCGCTCGCCGTCGGCGCCCAACTCGCCACCGCCCCACCGGCGTCGGCGCTCGACAACGGCCTCAACCTGACGCCCCAGATGGGCTTCAACAACTGGAACACCACCTGGTGCGGGTCCCAGTTCAACGAGGACCTGGTCAAGGGGATGGCCGACCTGTTCGTCAGCAAGGGCCTCAAGGCGGCCGGCTACCAGTACGTCAACCTCGACGACTGCTGGGCGCTGCCCTCCCGGGACCTGTCCGGCAACCTGGTGCCCGACCCGGTCCGGTTCCCGCACGGCATCAAGGCGCTCGCGGACTACGTCCACGCCAAGGGCCTGAAGTTCGGCCTCTACTCGAGCGCCGGCATCCACACCTGCGACGTCAAGGGCTTCCCCGGCGGCCTCGGCCACGAGCAGCAGGACGCCGACCTGTGGGCCTCCTGGGGCGTCGACTACCTCAAGTACGACAACTGCAACAACACGGGCGTCGACGCGCAGACCCGCTACAAGACCATGGGCGACGCGCTGAAGAAGACCGGCCGACCGATCCTCTACAGCATCTGCGACTGGGGCTCCAGCGGCCCGTGGAACTGGGCGCAGCCGGTCGGCAACTCCTGGCGCACCACCGGCGACATCAGCGACACCTGGCAGAGCATGATCTCCATCGCGCACGCCAACCAGGGACTGTCCGCCTACGCCAAGGCCGGCGCCTTCAACGACCCGGACATGCTGGAGGTCGGCAACGGCGGCATGACCGGCACCGAGTACCGCACGCACTTCAGCCTCTGGGCCGAGATGGCCGCACCGCTGCTGATCGGCGCCGACCTGCGCACCGCCCAGCAGGAGACGTTCGACATCCTCACCAACGCCGACGTCATCGCGATCGACCAGGATCCACTGGGCAAGCAGGGCTCGGTGGTCTCCAGCGACAACGGCCTGGTCGTCATGTCGAAGCCGCTGGCCGACGGCAGCCGTGCGGTCACCCTCACCAACGAGGGCTCCTACGACGCCGCCATCACCACCACCGTGCAGGCCGTCGGCATCGCCGGCGCGCCCTCGTACACGGTCAAGGACCTGTGGTCGAAGAAGAGCACCATCAGCACCGGGGCGATCAGCGCCACCGTCCCCGGCCACGGCACCGCGATGTTCCGGGTCACCCCGAGCACGCCCGTCCCGCCGCCCACCGGCATGAGCCACCTGAGCGACCTGCCGTTCCTCGCCCAGGCCAACGGTTGGGGCCCGGCCGAGCGCGACCACAGCAACGGCGACTGGGCAGCCGGCGACGGCCGCACCCTGGCCATCCGCGGCACCACGTACGCGAAGGGCATCGGCACCAACGCCCCCAGTGACATCAGCTTCAACCTCGGCGGCACCTGCAAGCACCTGGTGACCAGTGTCGGCATCGACGACGAGACGTCCGGCAACGGCTCCGCCGTCTTCCAGGTGTTCAAGGACGGAACCCTCGCCGCCGACAGCGGAAGGCTCACCGGCAAGGACGCGGCCAAGAAACTCACCGTCGACCTCACGGGCGCCGCCGTTCTGCGCCTGGTGGTCACCGACGGCGGCGACGGCACCAGCTGGGACCACGCCGACTGGGCCGGAGCCAGGATCGCCTGCGGCAACGGCCCCGCCGCCGGCGCCCACCAGCTCTCCGACCTCACCTGGACCTCCGCGAGCAACGGCTGGGGCCAGGTCGAGAAGGACATGAGCAACGGCGACAACCAGTCCGGCGACGGACGCACCATCACCATCAACGGCGCGACCTACGCCAAGGGCCTGGGCACCAACGCGTTCAGCGAGATCGTCTACTACCTCGGCGGCGCCTGCACCTCGCTGACCACCGATGTCGGCGTCGACGCCGAGGCCATGGGCCGCGGCACCGTCGCCTTCCAGATCTGGAAGGACGGCGCCAAGGTCGCCGACAGCGGCGTGCTGAACGCCGCCGCCGGCGTCAAGCACCTCACCGCCGACCTCACCGGCGCCGACGAGCTGCACCTCGTCGTCACCGACGGCGGCGACGGCAACAACAGTGACCACGCCGACTGGGCGGGTCCGGTCCTCACCTGCTGACCGGTCCTCCGCAGGCGTGCGGTGCCGGACGATCCGTCCGGCACCGCACGCCTGTCCGGAGCGGCGAGCGCCGGTGCGCCTCAGGGCAGGCGGGAGTGCGGGGGCCAGGCGCCGTCCGGAGCGCCGTAGTCGCTGGAGACCAGGAGGAGGACGGTGGCGCGCGTGGTTCCCAGGGAGCGGAGCCGGTGGGGCGTGGTGGCCTTGAAGTAGGCGCAGTCGCCGGGGTCGAGCGTGATCGCGCGCGAGGAGAGGACCAGTTCGACCCGTCCCGCGTGGACGAAGACGAACTCCTCGCCGGGGTGGTCCCGGAAGGCGGCGGGGCCGTCGTCGAGCGGCGGGTAGAGCATGAACGGGGTCATGCCCTTGGCACCGGCGCCGAGCGCCATGCCCTCGTAGCGGGTGCCGGGCTCGTCCGGGGAGGTCAGGGCCTGGCGTTCCGCGGCCCGGGTGACGGTGACCTCGCTCAGTTCGTCGGCGTCGGCGAAGAGGCTGTCCAGGGGGACTTCGAGGGCCTTGGCCAGGGAGGCGCACACGGCGATCGAGGGAACGCTCTGCCCGCGTTCGACCTTCGACAGGTAGCTCTTGGTGACGCCGGACCGCTCGGCCAGCGCCTCCAGGGTCATCAGCCGTTCCTTGCGCAGCCGGCGTACCCGGTTGATCACTGGCGTCTTCCTCTCCCGTGCCCCTGGACCGACGGGGCCGTGCGGTGCCGAGCGTGCCGTCCGCTCCTGATGACACCTCGTGTCCTACGGCGAGCACATGCTACGCCGCGGCGCGACCGGCAGGCCCGGGAGGTGCGGCCCGTCGGCGCCTGTCGCGGACTTCGCCGTGGTGTGCCGGGGCTGCGGACGCCTGCCCCGGGGCTCTTGCGACAGGAAACCTTGTGTCCTATGGTGAACAAAGTTTCCTCCGGGGCTGCGGCTCCGGACGCAGGCCTTGCCGCCGGGGCAGGGCCGGAGAGCGGGAGCAGAGACACATGGCGAAAACACTGCAGGACTCGAAGGACGTCCTCGTCGACCGCGCCGAGCGGCAGATGGACCGGCACTTCGGGGACTCGAAACTGACCACGCGCCAGAAGCTGGCGCTCACCTGCCGGATCGCCTACGACGGCGGCCACGACTCGGGCCTCGCCGGGCAGATCAGCTTCCGCGGGCGGGAGCCGGGCACCTACTACACCCAGCGCCTCGGGCTGGGCTTCGACGAGATCACCGAGGACAACCTGCTGCTGGTGAACGAGGACCTGGAAGTCCTGGAGGGGGAGGGCATGCCCAACCCCGCCAACCGCTTCCACTCCTGGATCTACCGGGAGCGCGCGGACGTCAACTGCATCATCCACACGCACCCGTTGCACACGGCCGCACTCGCCATGCTGGAAGTGCCGCTGGTGGTCTCCCAGATGGACACGACGCCGCTGTACGACGACTGCGCCTTCCTCAAGGACTGGCCGGGCGTGCCGGTGGGCAACGAGGAGGGCCGGATCATCTCCGCCGCCCTCGGCGACAAGCGGGCCATCCTGCTGGCCCACCACGGCCAACTGGTGACGGGCTCCACGATCGAGGAGGCGTGCACCCTGGCGCTGCTCATCGAACGGGCCGCCCGCCTGCAACTGCTGGCGATGTCGGCGGGGACCATCCAACCCCTGGACCCGGCGCTGGCCCGTGAGGCCCACGACTGGACCTCCACCGACCGGCGCAGCAGGGCGAACTTCGAGTACTACGCGCGCAAGGCGCTGCGCAATCACCCCGACTGTGTGACCGGACAGGTGGAACTCTGATGGCCAACCCGCCCCTGAAGGGCATCATCTCCTACCCGGTCACCCCCTTCGACGCCGTCACCGGCGAGGTCGACCTGCCCGCGCTGCGAAGCCTCACCGGCGACCTCGTCGCCGCCGGCAGCCACGCCGTCGCCCCGCTGGGCAGCACCGGCGAGAGCGCCTACCTGACGGACAAGGAGTGGGACGCGGTCTGCGAGACCACCCTCGACACCGTGGCCGGCCGGGTGCCGACCCTCGTCGGCGTCTCCCACTGGAGCACCGCGGGCACGGTCCGCCGTGCCCGGGTGGCCGCCCGCCACGGCGCCACCGCGATCATGGTGCTGCCCCAGGTGTACTGGAAGCTGACCGAGGACGAACTCGCCCGCCACTACGGCGAGGTGGCCCGTGCCACCGACCTGCCGATGATGCTCTACAACAACCCCGGCACCAGCGGCGTGGACCTGCACCCGGAAGCGGTGGTCGCGCTCGCCCGGAAGATCCCCAACCTCACCATGGTCAAGGAGAGTTCGGGCGAGGTTTCGCGCTTCCGCGCCATCCGTGAGCGGTCCGACGGGGAGCTGTCCGTCTACAACGGCAGCAACCCGGTCGCCCTGGACGCCTTCCGCGCCGGAGCCGTCGGCTGGTGCACGGCCGCCCCCTGCCTCGTACCGGAGTGGGTGCTGGCGCTCCACGCCGCAGCCGTCGGCGGGCACGACGACCGCGCCGATGAGCTGCTGCGGGAGCTGCTGCCCTTCCTGCGGTTCATCGTCGACCACGGCCTCCCCCGCGCCGTCAAGGCGGGCCTCGACCTCCAGAACCGCCCGTCCGGCCCGCCGCGCCCGCCGCTGCTGCCCCTGCCCCACGACGAGACGGCCCGGCTGCGGGAGCTGCTCAGCCGCCTCCTCCCCGACCGACTCCCGCCGTCCGCCGACTGACGACGCGAACTCCCCACGGGGGCGGCCGGACGGACGGCCTACCGCCGGTCGCCGTCGAGGTAGTGGAAGGCCGGCCGGGGGTGCATCAGGAACTCGTGGTGCGAGATGTTCCAGGCGTACGCGCCGGCCGTCGCGAACAGCACCCGGTCGCCGGCCCGCAGCTCGGCGACCGGGGCACGGGTGGCGAGTACGTCCTTGGGGGTGCAGAGCTGGCCGGAGACGGTGACCCGGGTGTCAGTGGCGGCCGGGCGGGGCCAGGGGTGCGGCCAGTCCTCGACCGGGAGGACGGTGAACGGCTGGGAGTGGCCGCGGGTGGCCGGGGTGCGCAGGTGGTGGGTGCCGCCGCGGACCACGGCGAAGTCCTCGCCGTGGCTGTGCTTCACGTCCAGCACCTCGGTGGCGTACCAGCCGCAGTGCGCGGTGAGGGCGCGGCCGGGTTCGATCCGGAGCGTCGTGAGCCCCGGGTGGCGGGCCAGGAGCCTGTCGAGGCCTTCGCCGAAGGCAGTCCAGTCGAAGCGGGCGTCCGGGTCGCCGTAGTCGACGGCCATGCCGCCGCCGACGTTCACCTCGTGCAGCGGGAGGCGGTGGCGGGCGGCCAGGTCGGCGGACCAGCTGACGATCCGCTCGGCGACGCGCAGCTGCTCGGCGGCGGTCAGGCCGCTGGCCAGGTGGGCGTGGATGCCGCGCAGGCGCAGCCGCTCGAAGCCGGGGGAGGCGAGCAGCGCGAGGCAGTCCTCGATCCGGTCGGGGTCCATGCCGAACGGGGTGGGGCGCCCGCCCATGGCGAGGGCCACGCCGTCGAGGGTGCCGTCGCCGACCGGGAGGTTGGCGCGCAGCAGGATGTCCACCGGCCGGTCGGCGGTCGCGGCGAGGACGCGCAGTTCGCGCTCGCTCTCCACGTGCCAGCGCCGGACGGCGGGCAGCCGGAGGGCCGCGGCGATCTCCTCGGGGGACTTGCCGGGGCCGCCGAAGGCCAGCGGCGCGTCCGGGACGGTGGCGTGGACGTGCGCCAACTCGCCGCCGGAGGAGACCTCGTAGCCGTCCACCAGGCCGTGCAGCGCGGCGAGGATCGGTGCCTCGGGGTTGGCCTTGGCGGCGTAGTACAGCTCGACCCGGCCGGGCAGGGCCGCCCGGACCTCGGCCGCGTGGGTGCGCAGGGCTGCCAGGTCGTACAGGTAGGCCGGGAGTTCGGTCAGCTCGGCGGCCGCGGTGCGGACGGTCACACGTACTCCTTGGCGGGGGCGGGGAGCGGCGCGCACGCCCCGGCGGGGAGGGACAGCGGCGAGGCGATCGGCACGTAGGCCGCCTCGCGGTCGGGGCGGCGGGTCCAGCGGGTGAGCAGGTTCGCCTTGGCGGGCAGCGGGACGCCGGCGAGCAGGGCGGCGAGCCGCGGCGGGCAGCCGTGGGCGGAGGCGTAGTCGCCGAGCACCGTGCGCAGGTCGTCCCACAGCGCGGCCTCCAGCTCGGGGTGCCGGTCGGCGAGGGCGGCGAGCAGTTCGGCGAGGTGGTTGACGAGCAGGCAGTAGACGACGCGGTCCCAGCCGCGCCGGCCGTCGTACGTCATCGGGCCGGCCACCTCGGCGGGCAGGCCGGCGAGCAGCGCGGCGTTGTGCTCGGGGAGCAGCTTGGTGCCCTCCAGGTCGCGGAACAGCACCTGCGCGGGCCGGCCGGCGGCATCCACGCAGACCAGGACGTTCTGCAGGTGCGGTTCGAGGACGACGCCGTGGTCGAAGTACGCGGCGAGCACCGGCGGGACGACCAGCCGCAGGTAGGCGGCCCACCAGGTGCGGGCGTCCGCGGCGTCGTGGCCGGCCAGGAGGGCGGAGATCTGCGCGGGGCTGGTCGGGTACTCGTCGGCGACGGCGGCGGCCAGCAGCGGGGTCAGGCCGGGACGGACGACCCGGTCCAGCCCCTCCCGGACGATCAGTCCGAAGCCTTCGAAGAGCGCCGTGTCCGGCGTGCCGTCCGCGCCGGGCAGGGCGAGGGTGCGGAACGCGGGCTCGCGCAGCATCGCGGCGTCGGGGAAGCGCTCCGCCAGGTCGGCGAGCGGTCCGGCGAGCAGCCGGGTGAGGGTGACGGCGCCGGTGAGCTCGTACGCCGAGTTCTTCCGCAGGCAGTTGGTGATCCGCACGTTCAGGCTGAACTTGAGGAACGCGCCCTCGCCGTACAGGGTGCGCACCGAGGCGGTGGCGGCGTACGGGGCGCCGCCCTCGCCGAGGTCGAGGACGTCGCCGCGGTCCAGGGCGGCGGTGAACAGCGGGTGGTCGGCGAGGAGCTGGTACTGCCAGGGATGGGCGGGCAGCAGGGTGTAGCCGTTCGGGACGGGGCGCAGCGCGTCCAGGTGGGCGAGCGCGCCCGGGTCCGCGGTGTCCTGGGCGATGTACTCCGACCGCACGGCGAGGTGACGCAGGCGGAACGCGGCGCGCGCCTCGGGGGCGTAGTCGGACCACGAACCGCGCTCCGCGGAACGGGACTTGGGCGTCGGGTGGAAGCGGTGGCCGAAGAGCAGGGCCTGCTCGGACTCCAGGAAGCGGTCGCCGGCGGCGGCGGGCCGGCCGGCGAGGGCGGCGCTGACGCCGCGGTGGCTGGAGGCGACCTGGTCCAGGAACTCGTCGTTGGCCACGCCGGTGCGCAGGGTGAGCTCGGCGCGGATGTGCCCGGCAAGCTCCTGCCAGCCCAACTCCCGCCAGCCGTCCGGGGTCTGCTCGCCGACCGGGCCGGTGAAGCGGTGCGCGCCGAGCAGCGAGGTGCGGCGCAGCGCGACCCGGAGCAGGGCGCCGCGCCGGGGGAGACGGAGCAGCAGGGTGCCGTCGGCGACGGCGATCTGGTGCTCGGGGCCGGAGACCTCGCGGAGCAGGCAGTTCAGCAGGGTGTGGGCGACGACATGGTCGGCGGTGGGCAGGGCGTCCGGGCCCGCCGCCGGCGGATGGCGGTCGGTCTGGGTGGTCATCGGGGGCTCCAGCGGGTCAGGAGGACGAGGGTGGCGGCGAGCGCGGCCGCGGCGGTGCCGGCCAGCACGGGGGCGGTCGGACCGAAGGCGCCGTTGACCAAGGCGGCAGCGGCGCCGGCGGCGACCGCGCCGCCCTTGGAGACCAGCTCCAGCGTGCCGAACATCCGCCCCGGCGCCCGCCCTTCGGCGGCGGCCGCGGCGAGGACCGACAGGCAGACCAGGCCGAGCGTGACGCCGGCGCCGAGGACCGCCCGGGTGAGGACGAAGGCAGGCAGGGAGTGGGCGGCGCCGTGCCCGGCGAGGCCGAGGGCGACCAGCGCGAAGGCGGCGAACAGGCCGCTGCGCGGCCGGTGTCGGAACATCCGGTGCACCCGGCCCGCGGTCAGCAGGTACACCAGGTGCGGCAGGGCGAACAGCATGCCGGAGACGGTGCCGGAGACACCGGGCAGGCGCTGTTCGACCAGGGCGATCAGATAGGGGAAGGAGACGATGGTGGCGAAGACGAACGCGAACTCGAAGAGGTAGAGCAGGCGCAGCAGCGTCACCGGCGCGGGTGCCGAGGCGGTGGTCGCCGCCGTCCGGTGCGGCTGCTCCGGCTCCGGCAGGAAGGCGAGCAGCGCGGCGGCGGCCAGCGGCAGTACGGCCATCAGCAGGTACTGCCGGTGCGGTGCGATCCACGGGGAGAGCGCGCCGACCAGGATCGGCGCGGCGACCAGCGAGGCCCGGGCGCTGCCCTGCATCAGGGTGAGGGCGCGGGAGAGTTCGAAGCCGCGCAGCGCCGCCCCGAGGTAGCCGTTGGTGGCGGCGAAGGTGCCGCCGAGGAAGCCCTGCAGCACCAGGGCGACGGTGAAGGCGGCCAGCGAGTCGGCCGCGCCGGCCAGCAGGAAGGAGGCGGTGAGCCCGAGTTGGGCGCGCAGCAGCAGCCGCTTGCGGCCGAACCGGTCCGCCAGCCGGCCCCAGAGCGGGGCGCCGAGCGCGCTGAACACGGTCGGCACGATGTACAGCACCCCGGCCCAGCGCCCCTCGCGGTCGCCGAGGGTCGGCAGGATTTGGGTCAGGTACGGCGGCAGGCCGAGCGCCGCGAACGAGGCGACGAAGTAGCAGGCGGCCACCGCGTGCACCTGGCGCCGGTCGAGGCCGGCGGGCCGGTCGACGGCCGGGGCGTCGCGTTCCAGCGCCCCGCTGCTCACGACCGCCCCGCGCGGAGCAGGTAGTTGGGCCCACTGGTGTAGTGCTTGTTGATGTCGGCGGCGCCCGAGCGGTCCTTGGCCAGCAGGGTGCCCGCGGTCACCATCGCCTTGACCGGCAGCCGTTCGGCGTCCAGCAGGTCGGTGCGCAGCGGGGCGCCGACCGGGCCGAGCCGCTCGACCGCCTCGCTCAGCGTGGTGCGCAGCAGACCGAGGGTCTGCTCCAGCGGGGCGCGGCCGTGCTCGGCGAGGCCGAAGGCCAGGGCGGCGGTGCACAGGTGGCCGGTGATGGTGGTGAACAGGTCGGTCAGCGCCCGGTCCTGGTCGCCGAAGATCCGCGCGTCGTCGAACAGGCTGCGGTGGTCGGCGAGTTCGCCGAGCCGGGCGGTGTTGATCCGGGGGCCGTCGTTGTCCTTGTAGAGCAGTCGCAGCCGGGTCCGGCCGCCCTCGGTGTCCAGCACCAGCGAGGTGTTCTGCTGGTGCGACTCCAGTGCGATGCCGTACCCGAACAGTGTGGTCTGCCAGTCCAGCAGCAGCTCCAGCAGGGCCCGGTACAGGTCGAGCACCGAGCCGGCGTAGAAGCGGTCCGCGAGGTCGTCGACCACCAGCCGGCCGCCGGGTGCCGCGGCCAGCAGCGCGGCCAGCGGGACGGTCACCGCGTCGTCGAGCCCGGCCGGGTAGCGGCGCAGCAGCACGGCGAGCAGTTCGTCGCCGGCGGCCTGTGCGTGGCACTGCTCGTCGGCGTGCAGGATCCGTCCGGCGAGCCGGGGTTCGCGGTCCAGGACGGCCTGCAGCAGCAACTGCCCGGCGGCCCCGTCGGCGAGCGTGCCCGGCTTGATGGTGCGCCGGTTGCGCAGGCCGAGGGTCGCGGTGGCGAGCGGCAGTTTGAGGTGCAGGGACGGGTCGTGGGCGACCGCGACGGTGCGCATCGACAGGGTCGGCAGCACCTCCAGGTACGGCTCGTCGATCAGGACCGCCCCGGGCAGGTCCGGGAGGTGGCCGACGGTCAGCGGGTGGACCGGGATGGTCAGGTGGTCGCCGGCCACCCCGAACCGGCGGGCGCTCGGCCACCAGCGGGGGAGCGGCGCGACCCCGTGCACGTCCAGCTCGCCGGCCGGCACGGCCAACCAGCGCAGCTCGAACGAGGGATGGAACTCCGGTGCGTAGGCGCGCAGTTGGCCGTCGGTGAGGCCGGAGCGGCCGCGCGCGGTGGGGTACACCGGGTGGTCGAGGTAGGCGGCGAGGGTGTCGAAGGCCGGCGAGGCGCCGAGCCCGGTCCACTGTGCCGTGTCCTTGCCGTACGCCTCGGCGAGCCGGCCGTGCACCTCGTCCCGGACGGTGTCGTGCAGCTCCATGGTGGCCAGGGTCTGCCGGCACTCCTCGGCGAAGGCCAGGTGTCCGGGCCGGTCCAGCGGATCGGCGTCCGCGGCCAACCGGGCCAGGATCTCCGGGAGTTCGGTCAACCTGCGGTCGTCGGCCTCCAGCAGCGGCAGCCGGGCGGCGTACTCGCACTGGAAGCCCTCGGGCGCCACTGGCAGCGCGTACCGGCCGCTGCGCAGCCACGGCCCGTCGGACCGCTGCTCCAGCGCCGCGCCGGTGCGCAGGCCGAGCACGTCCTCGCGCAGCAGCGCGGAGAGCACCCGCAGCGTCAACTGCTCGGCGGCGGTCACTGGGCGATCTCCCAGCGGTTGGCGGCGATGAACGCGGCGACGGCGGCGTCCGCCCGCTGCTGGCTCGGGGCCGTCGCCCAGACCACGCCGAGGTAGTCGCGGTTGGTCCGGTAGTGCTCGTGGCGCTCGCCGACCGGGCGGGTCGGCCGGTAGGAGAGGGTGACGCCGTCGGCCTCGCTGTCGTACGGGCCGGGCGCGGCCACCAGGGTGCCGGCCCGGTCGGCGAGGACTGCCTCGTTGCGGGCCCGCCGGTCGGTGCGCAGCCCCAGGTCGGCGGGCAGTCGCTCGCCGAGGTGGGCGCGCAGCACCAGTTCGAAGAGCGGGATGTCGAGGATCCGCGCCAGCATCAGGTCGCACTGGTCGCCGATGGCACGGTAGTTGACCTCGATGATCCGGGCCCGGCCGTCCGGCTGGACGACGAACTCGGTGTGGCAGGCGCCGAGGCCGACGCCGAGCGCGTCGAGCTGGGCCAGCACCTGCGCGGTGACCTCCGGCGGGTGCGCCGGCACGAAGGTCAGGACCTCCTCGATGAAGTCCGGCGGTGGGGAGAGCCGAGTCCGGAAGCCCCCGAGGACGTGCCGGGTGTGCCGGTCGCCGAGGGTCTCCAGGGTGTGCAGCTCGCCCGTCAGGAACTCCTCGACCACCAGCGTCGCCCCCGCCCGCCGGGCGCGGATCTCCGCGCAGCGGCGGGCGAGTTCGGCGGCGTCGGAGACCAGCGAGACGTCCTCGCTGGCGACGCCCTCGCGCGGCTTGACCACGCAGGGGAACGGCACGTCCAGCTCCGCCGGGTCGGCGCCGGGCGGCAGCTCGGCGGAGCGGACGGTGTCCAGGCCGGTCAGCGCCAGGTGGCGGCGCAGCAGGCCCTTGTCCTTGGCACGCAGCGCGGCCTTCCAGTCCTTGGCCGGCAGCCCGAAGTACTCGGCGGCCAGCGCGGTCTGGGTCTGCAGGTGGTCGCTGTTGCTGAACACCGCATCGGGGGCCGCCAGTTGCGAGACGGTACTGATCACCGCGCGGAAGTCGCGGACCTCGCACTCGACCAGCTCCGGTCTGAACTCCCGGTCCGCGTAGGCCCGGCGGTGGTCCTCGACGCTGTCGGTCAGCACCGTGACGTCGAGTCCGAGCCTCGCCGCCGCCGGCAGGAAGCCGTCGGTCACCGAGTCGGTGGGGTTCAGGGCGAGCAGGTAGAGCCGCATGGTGATCAGTCCCCGGTACAAGTGGCGGAATGGAAGGGTTACTTGGGCGCGTCGACGCCGGCGGCCCTGGCGACGTCCTTGAGCATCTCGTCGGCGGCCTGGACCCCGATGCCGGACATCCAGGTCTCGTCCGGCACGGTGAAGACCTTGCCGTTCTTCACGGCGTTCAGGCCCTGCCAGACGGCGGTCTGCTGGACCTCGGCCTGCTTGGTCCTGGTCGGGTCGTCGGAGGTGGTGACGAACACCAGGTCGGCGTCGGCCTGGTTGATCTGCTCCGGGCCGACCTCCAGCATCGACTTGTCGACGTCCGGCCCCTGGATCGCACGACCCATGCCGACGTCCTTGAGCACCACGCCGCTGAACGAGGCGTTCTGGTAGAGACGGGTCGGGCCGGCCACGAAGCGGACCACCGACACGGTCGGCGCCTTGCCGCTGTACTTGGCCTTGACCGCCTCGCCGAGCGCGGCGGCCCGCGCCTCGTAGTCGGCCAGTGCCTTCTTCGCCTCGGCGTCCTTGCCCAGCGCCTCGGCGTAGAGCTTGAGGTTCGCCTTCCACGGCTCGCCGGTGGTCTCGGCCATCACGGTCGGCGCGATGGCGTTGAGCTTGTCGTACACCTTCTGGTGGCGGACCTTGGAGGTGAGGATCAGGTCCGGCTTGAGGGAGGCGATCAGCTCCAGGTTCGGCTCGTTCATCGGGCCGACGTCCTTGGCGCCGTCGACCTTGCCCTTGAGGTACGCCGGGAAGCCGCCCTCGGTCTTCAGGTGCGGGGCGACCGCTCCGACCGGGGTGATGCCGAGCAGGGTGACGTCGTCCAGCTCGCCCGAGTCCAGCACCACGACCTTCTTCGGCTGCGCCTTGATCTCGGCGGTGCCCATCGCGTGCTTGACGCTGCGCGGGAAGACCGCAGCGCTGTCGCCCGCGGCCCGGCTCGCGGCCGGCTCGGCGTCCGAGGAGCCGTTGCTGCCGCAGGCGGCGAGCAGCGCGGTGGACAGGACGGCGGCGAGCACGGCGGCGGGGAGTCTGCGGTTGATCATGTTTCTGTCCTTGCGGGGTGGATTTTCGGGCAGGGTTCATCGCCCGGTGGCGCGCTCTCTCGTGGCATCACCGGAAGCTCAGGGGGACGGGGTCAGCGGCGGGCCAGCGGAACGACCAGTGGAGTGCCGGTTTCGGGGTCGGGGATCACCCGGCAGGGCACCTGGAAGACCTGCTCGACCAGTTCGGCCGTCAGCACCTCGCCCGGCGGGCCGGCTGCGGCCAGTTCGCCGCCGTCGAGCACCACCAGGTGGTCGGCGTAGCGGGCCGCCTGGCCGAGGTCGTGCAGCACCATCACCACCGTCCGCCCGGCGTCCCGGTGCAGGTCGGCGACCAGGTCCAGGACGTCCAGCTGGTGCCGCAGGTCCAGGAAGGTGGTCGGCTCGTCCAGCAGCAGCAGGTCGGTGTCCTGGGCCAGCGCCAGCGCGATCCAGGCGCGCTGCCGCTGGCCGCCGGACAACTGGTCCACCGGGCGGTCGCGCAGCACGTCGGTGCCGGTGCGGCGCAGCGCCCCCTCGACGGCGGCCTGGTCGGCGGCCGACCAGGGAGTCAGCATCCGCTGGTGCGGGTAGCGGCCCAGCCGGACCAGCGCCTCCACGGTGACCGCCTCCGGGGTGACCGGCTGCTGCGGCAGCAGGCCCATCCGGCGGGCCAGCGCCTTGGCCGGCATCCGGTGGATGTCGGCGCCGTCCAGGGTGACCGTGCCGGCCGCCGGGTCGAGCAGCCGGACCAGTCCGCGCAGCAGGGTGGACTTGCCGCAGGCGTTCGGGCCGACGACGGCGGTGACCGCGCCGCCGGGAAGCTCCAGGTCCAGGCCCCGGACGACCGTGCGGTCGCCGTACCGCAGCTGCAGGCCGTGCGCGGCCAGCCGGTCGGCGGTGGCTCCGGTGGCTCCGGTGGTGGCGGTGGTGGCGGCGGTGGTCATCGGGAACTCCTCTGCGGCAGTCGGCCCTGGCGGATCATCAGCGCCAGCAGCCAGGGGGCGCCGAGCGTCGCGGTGACGGCGCCGACGGGCAGGCCGTGCACCGGCAGGACATGCAGGACGAGGTGGTCGGCGGTCAGCAGCAGCAGCGCGCCGGTCAGTGCGGTCAGCGCCAGCGTCGCCGGGGTCGGCGGCCCGGCCAGCAGCCGCACCAGATGCGGTACGGCCAGCGCCACGAAGGCGACCGGTCCGGTCAGCGCGGCGGCCAACGAGGCCAGCACCACGGCGAGCAGCAGCAGGGCGAGCCGCATCCGGTGCGGGTCGAGGCCCAGCCCGCCGGCCGAGTCGTCGCCCAGGTCGAGCACCGCGACCTGACGGTTCAGCAGGAACACCGCCGTCACCGCGACCGCGACGGCTCCGCCCGCCGCCCACACCTCGGGCCAGGTGCGGCCGTACAGCGAACCGGTGGTCCACTGCAGCGCCTGGCCGGCCAGCTCCGCCGGGAATCGGACGATCATCAGGTTGACCGCCGCCGCCAGGCCCGCCTGCACCGCCAGGCCCACCAGCACCAGCCGGGTCACGGCCAGCCGGGAGCGCCACGCGAACGCCCCGAGCAGCGCCGCAGCCAGCAGCCCGCCGCCGAGCGCCGCCAGGGGGGTCAACGCCTGCGAGGCGCCGGTGGCCAGCAGCAGGACCGCGCCGAACGAGGCACCACCGGTCACCCCGATGACGTCCGGGGATGCCAGCGGGTTGCGGAACAGGCGCTGCAGCAGCGAACCCGCCACGGCCAGGCCGGCCCCCGCGATCAGCGCCGACAGCACCCGCGGCGCGCGGAACTCCCGCACCACCAGCACGTCCCCGTCCGTGCCGAAGCCGAACAGCGCGCGCAGCGCGTCCAGCAGCGGGATCCGGACCTGGCCGGTGGACAGCGCCACCCCGGTCATCAGCACCAGCAGCACGGCGGCGCCGGCGACCAGCAGCAGACTCCGGCGGCGGGCCCCGGCCAACGCACCGGAGGCCGGTGCGCCGGCCCGACCGTGGATCGACGTGTCCGCGCTCATCGGGACGCCACCTTCCGCGCCAGCACCGCGAGCAGCGGCGCGCCGAGGAACGCGGTGACGATGCCGACCTCGATCTCCGAGGGCCGCACCACCAGCCGGCCCAGCACATCGGCTGCCAGCAGCAGCACCGGACCGGCGACCAGACAGCCCGGCACCAGCAGCCGATGGTCGTTGCCCAGCAGCGGACGCACCAGGTGCGGCGCCGCGAGTCCGATGAACGCCACCGGCCCCGCCACCGCGACCGCACCGGCCGCCAGCAGCACCACGGCCAGGCCGCCCACCATGCGGATCCGCGCCACCGGCACGCCCAGCGCCTGCGCGGTCTCGTCGCCGAGCGCCAGCGCGTTCAGCGCGGGGGAGACCAGCAGCGCGAGCAGGACGCCGATCACGATCAGCGGCAGCACCTGGTACAGCGCGTCCAGGCTGCGCCCGCTGATCGAACCCGCGAGCCAGAACCGGGCCTCGTCCAGCGTCCGACGGCTCGCCAGCATCAGCGCCGAGGTCCAGGAAGCGAGGACGGCCGACAGCACGGTGCCGCCGAGCGCGAGCCGCACCGGGTCGAGGTCGCCCGAGCGACGGGCCATTCCGTACGCCAGCAGCGCGGCGCCCGCCGCACCGGCGACTGCGAACCAGACGAACTCCAGCGGTCGGGTCAGACCCAGCGCGAAGATCGCCATCACCACGGCGAAGCTCGCCCCGGCGTTGATCCCCAGCGTGGTCGGCGAGGCCAGCGGGTTGCGGGTGACGCCCTGGGCGACAGCCCCGGCCACCCCGAGGGCGGCGCCGACGGTCACCCCGATGACGGTCCGCGGCACCCGCAGACCCACCACCACATCGGCATCGCCGCCGTGCGCCGTTCCGGACAGGGCGTCAATCACCGCGGAGAGCGGGATCGATCGCGATCCGAGGGCGAGGCTGAGCGCCGCGCAGATCACCAGCACACCGACACCGGCCGCCAGCAGCAGAGGCCGCCGGACCGCCGAGTGCCGAGCCGCCGGGGCTGTGGACGCCGGTGTTTCGGTACTGAGCACGAGATCAAAGTTTGGTGAGGCTTACCTAATTTCGTCAAGCCCGGGGTGAGCCTGTGTAAGGTTTGCCTCACCTCAATCCGACAGGGGGTCACCATGCTCCACCTGCCCTCCGGGTATGCGCGCACGGCCGACAGGCTGGCCGATACGTACCGTCAACTTGGCGAGAACTGCCCGGTGTTGAGCCTCACCCTGGTCGACCACGCCCCGGCGGACGGCCGGCAGTGGATCCCCGCCGACCGGATCGCCTCGTCCGTCGAGCGGCTCATCGACGGTGAGGCCACCCGGATCCACAGCCGCCACGGCATCACCCCGCGGCCGCACGTCGCGGCCTCCCGGCTGCTCCACCACTACCTGTGGACCGGCTCACTGGTGATCAGCGGCGTCTGGTACCTGGAGCGGCGGGTGCCGGTCCTGCCCGCCCGCGACCTGTGGATCGACGCCGACACCGGCGACTTCGCGCTCCGCCCCGGCGGCTGGGTGCTCGGCGACGAAGCCACCCTGCGCGACACCGTCGCCGCCCACGTCGGGCCCGTTCTCGCCGCCTTCCAGCCCTACGTCCGACGCGGTCCCCGCGCACTGTGGGGCATGGCCACCGACGACCTGGTCTCCGGCATCCAGTACCTCGGCCGGATGCTCGGCGAGGAGGACCGGGCTGTCGCCGTCGCCACCGCCCTCGTCCCCGCCGGCACCCCGCCCTGGACCGGCCCCGCCGCCTTCCGCCACGAGCACGGCGCCTGGACCCGCACCCGCAGCGGCTGCTGCCTCTACTACGCCATCGACCCGGCCAACCCCTGCGGGACCTGCCCACGGCGAGCGACCGCCCAGCACCCGTAGCGACTCCTCGGCCGTAAGCCGGCGGGCCGGGGCACTCCGGAGGCCCGTTCTCCGTTTCGCGCCCATCCCGCATCGCGAGCCGTCGGACGGTCGTGGGCGGGTTCGAAGACAGCGCTTCCGCAGGTCGGAGGAGTCCTACAGGTCGTAGTTCTGATCGAACATGCCTATGACCTGCGGAATCATGGCTCTAGAGGAAGATCATTTCACAACCAGTGCACACGCGACGGTGATGACGATGCGAGGCAGCGAGAACGCTGAGCGGAGACCACGACGTTGAGCCCGCTCCTCGCCGTGGGCTTCGGTGCGGGGCTACTGATCGTGGCGGTGTGGCGTCGTTCCACTCAGCGGCTTGGTGGGGCGAGCATGGCGGCGAAGAAGTCCCGCCGGCATGCAGAGGCCCCTCCGTCCCGACGGGGGCGGAGGGGCCGGAGTGCGCGATCAGTACAGCGAGGCGCCGTACGCGGAGAGGGCCGCCGCTTGTGCAGTCGCCTCTGCATCGCCGACGGTGCCGTGTGCCGCGGTCGCTCCTGAAGGTCCGCTCAACGCCGTGCGGGGCCGTTTTTGGCGACATGCATCGTTGTCATATCGGGCGTTGCTGTTGGCTACGACACCCAGCACCGGCCCGGTTTCTCGTCCTTCAGGCTCGACTCGGCTTTGACGACGTAGGTGTGCTCCGGCTTCCGGAAGGAGACCCGGATCAGGACCGGCCGGTCGGAGACCGTCCCGGTGAAGCAGAACCCCACATTCTCCGGATGGCCTGTCGCGCCTTCGTCGTCAGCGGCCCATCCGATCGAGGTGGCATGCTTCTGATAGAAGGCGACAATGTCCGTCTCGGGCACGGCGTACTGATATTCCGTCTCGGCATGGCCGAAGCCGCCGTCCACGTTGCAGGCCTTACTGGAACGCCCGTCCGCGACGCTGTCCGGATGTGCCGCCAGGAGTTGCCGGGCTTGCTCGGAGTCGGCGCGTCCGACGGCCGCGTCGCACCCCTTATCGGCCAGGAGCTCCGGTAGTGAGAGCAGGGCCATCCCTGCCGCCGCGGTCGCAGCCAGGAGGAGATAGACCCGCCACAGTTTCTTCATTTTCACCCTTCATTTCAAAGAGAGGACCCGGTTGGGGACGGATCCACCTCGTGGGGGGCGAGGTGGATCCGTGTGGAGCGGCCCGCGACTAGCGGAGGGCGCCGGAGTTGTAGACCCGGTCGGCCTGTTGGTAGAGAACTTCGAAGAACTGGCGTCGTGAGATTGCGGCCTTCATGCGCTTGCGGAACCAATAGCTCCTCGCATAGTTCCTGGCCACATTGTTGTTGAACACGTCGATATTGTGGTCCTCTCCATGCTCTCCGTATTCGTGGGCGTCTCCCAGACGTTTGGCTGCGGCCGCGCCGAAGTAGAGGGTGAGGGCCGACTGCCACATGAAGTGCCGAATGGCATTGTCCCGGCCGTGGCCTCCGGGTGCGATCTTCTTCAGGATGTTGGAGAGCTGCATCGCCCACTGGCACCCTCGCTGTCCCAGTGAAGCGCACGCAGTTGCTTCGAGATGCTTGCGCCTCAAGTATTTGCAGGCACCGCAACTCCATTTGCCGTCGAGGTCGAAGCGTGTCAGGGGGTTGCCCGAGGTGTAGTCATATGCGTTGGCGTTTCCGCCATATACCGGGTCGACGGACAGAAAGCGCCCGGATGCCGGGTTGTACAGGCGCACGCCCATGAGTGTGAGGCCGCCGACGGTTTCACCGGAGCGCTGCTTGCCTCCGAGCCAGCCGTAGCGGACGGTCACCTGTCCGGCGCGCGGGCTGCCGTACTCGTCGCTGTCGAGGACAGTGGGAGCGGCGGCGGTGTCCAGTGGAAGCTGGAGGGAGATGTCGCCGTGCAGGTTGGCGAACTGCAGGACAGTGCCACCGGTCTTGGTGGTGGTCGCTCCCAGGTTGCCGTTCATGCTGTCGACGTTGCGGGTGAGGTTTCCGGCGGCGTCCTCGACGATCCAACGGGGACTGTCGGTGTCACCGTCGTAGTGGTTGGTCTTGCTGCCGGTGGAGGTCCAGGTGCCGGCGTTGTTGGTCTCGATGGTCCAGGCGCGCAGGCGCTGGCTGGAGTCGAGGGTCCAGGTCTGGCGCTTGTCGCCGGTGGTCTGCTGCTGGACCAGGTCGCTGGTGTAGAAGGCGACGGTGGAGCCGGGCAGTGCGATGGTGCGGCCGAACGCGTCGTAGGTGTAACCGGGGTTCACCAGGCGGTCGGCGGTGTCGTAGGTGTTGGTCTGGGTGGTGGCTCCGTTGGTGGTGCAGTCGGTGCCGCGCGCGGCAACCGCGGTGGCCAGCGAGGTGCGGTTGGTGTTGTTGTCGAAGCCGTAGCTGCGGGTGGTGCAGACGGCGTCGGGCGAGGTGTCCTGAACGGTCGTCAGGCGACCCGTCCGGTCGTAGGCGTAGGTCTGGGCCGCGGTGACGCCGGGGGTGCCGGTGTGGGTGGCCCACTGGCCGTGGACGGTCTCGGTGATGCTGTCGCGGACCAGAACGGTGCCGTCGCTGTCCCGGGTGTGCGTCCGCACGGCCGCGGTGCCGGACGGGTCGTAGGTGTCGGTGGTGGTGTAGCCGCCCGGCAGGCCCTGGGTGACGGCGCGGCCGTCGGCGTCGTAGCGGGCGGTGAAGGTGCCGGCGATCGAGTCGGTGACCGAGGTGGCCAGGCCGCGCGGGTCGATGGCGGTGTCGTAGGTGTAGGTGGTGGTGGAGGGGACGCTGTCGGTGACCTTGGTGGGCCGGTTCAGGGCGTCGTACTGAGTGGAGGTGGTCGCGCCGTCGGCGTCGGTGTAGGAGGTCAGACGACCGAGCGCGTCGTAGGCCTTGGTGATGGTTCCGCCGGTGGTGGAGGTCTGCTTGGTGACCGCGCCGGTGACGGAGTCGTAGGTGGTGGTGACCGCCGGGACGGCGGCGCCGAGGCCCCCGCTGACGGTGGTGGTCACGGGGCGGCCCGCGGCGTCGGGAGTGATTATGACGGTGCGGGTGACACCGCTTGCGGTCTCGTCGGTCTGCGCGGTCTGCCCGAACAGGCCGTACTGGACGGTCTTGACGGGCAGTTGGGTCGGGTTCGTCCCGCCGCCGGTGATATCGCCGGCCGGACCGATCTGGCAGCCCAGGTCGGCCCACTCGGGGCGGCCCGCGCAGGTGCCGGTGCCGGTGGCAGACCAGTAGGTGGTGCGGAGGGTGCCCGCGTCCGAACCGTTCGACCTGGGCAGTGACTGGGAGATAGTGCGGCCCTGGCTGTCGTAGCCGGTGCTGGTCACGAGGTTCACCCCGCCGGCGTCCTGGATCTGCTGGGTGGCCAGGCCGAGTGCCCAGTCGAAGACGGTCTTGTCGGTGCGGGTCTCGGCGAAGACGTCCGGCCAGGCGCGCAGGGCGCCGCCGGTGACGGTGGTGGTGACCTGGTCCTTGACCTTGGCGGTGCCGTCGGTCGGGCGGCCCTCGTCGTAGGTCTTCACGGTGCGGGTGCGGGCGATCGTCTGGGTGCCGGCCTTGGCGACGGTCGCGCCGCCGGACACCACGTCGGCGGCAAGGGTGACGCGGTGCAGCGGGCCGGAGTTCTCCGTCTCGCGCTGGCCGTCGGTGCTGAACTGGCTGGCGCTGGAGAGCAGTTGGGCGCGCTCACCGCTGGGGAGGGTGTTGATGCCGAGGTCGGCCAGCTGGGCCTTGGCGGCGTCGGTGGTGCCGAGGGCCAGTTCGCGGTTGGCGGCGGCCAGCGTGCGGACGCTGTTACCCCACTTGTCGTACTCGGTGGTGGTGATGCGGTGCCCGGGGGCGGCGGTGTTGACCTGGCGGCCGGAGGCGTTCAGGTAGTTGACGGTGGCTCGGGTGTAGTCGCCCGCGTTCAGGTCGGTGCCGCTGTTGGAGGCCGGGATCTGGTCGGCGGGGAAGACGGCGGTGGCGTCGGTGGGCAGGTCGGTCTGGCCCCAGGTCGCGCCGGTGGTGACAGACAACTCCTCGGGCGCCTTGCTGCCGCTGGTCGGAACGCCGTACACGATGGTGGTGTTGGCGGTGCCGTTGACGGTGTTGGTGCCCGGGGCGAGGGTGTTGGTCCACACCTTCGTGAGCATGCCGTCGCCGGCGGCCGGGTTGGCCGCGATGTTGCCGTAGGCCATGTGGTAGCCGCCGTTGATGCCGGGCGGCAGGATGGCGTACAGCGCGCCGTCGGAGGCGCCACCGGCAATGTACGAGTACTGGGTCTGGGTCGGCTGGCCGGTCCGGGGGTCCCAGGTCTGGCGGAGCGAGCCGCCGAGGTCATAGCGGTAGGTGGCGACGTCGGTGGCGGTGGCGTTTGCCGCGCCGGGGGCGGTGGCCCACAGTTTGATGGTGGAGACCTGGCCGGCGAAGTCGCCGAACTGGCTGGAGGTGCTGTAGCCGGTCGCGGTCGTGGTGTTGGCGTAGACGAACTGCAGGACGCGGCAGCCCTTGGTGGCCGGGTCGGCCGCGCAGGCGGCAGGGGTGGCGGCGGAGGTCGGCGCGATCATGTACTTCGGCCGGGCCAGGGTCTTGCCGCCCACCACGGTCTTCTCGGAGATGACGGTGGTGGTGGTGTTGGCCATGCCGTCGAGCAGACTGGACGTCACGGTCCAGGTGACGGCGGCCGGG
>NZ_BMRI01000001.1:108179-127240 GCF_014648555.1 Kitasatospora griseola | reverse complement strand
TCGACCTTGGCGAAGGCGGTGACGGTGCCATCGGTGTCGGACAGGGTGAAGTCCCCGGAGGCGAAGGAGCCGCGCAGGGTCAGCGCCTCGCTGCCGGGTTCGGGCACCCAGCCATTGCCGGCCGCGTTGGCGGTGAAACCGATGGTGTCGCCCCCGGCGAGGATCACCTCCAGCGAGGTGTTAGAGGTCTTGCGGATCTCGGTGTACCCGGACTGGGAGACCTCGGATGCCACGCCGGAGGTCCAGTTCGGGCCGAAGATCGGGGTTTGGCCGTCCTTGCTCGCCGCGGCCTTGGGGTCGCGCGAAGTGTTGGTGCGACCGACCGTCAGGCCGAAGAACGAGGCGTCGGTGGCGGAGACCGTCAAGTCACCGGTCAGGAGGTTGAGCGTGCCCGGGCCGACCTGCTGGGTCGCTGCGCCGGTCGCCTTCCGGTCGATGACGGCCTTGACGCCCTCGGAGGAGACGGCGGCGTTGTTCGGGCCGGTGAAGTCTGCGCGCAGCTGGACGGTGCCGTCGGGATTGACTGTTGATGTGGCGTTCCAGGTCAGCGACGGGCTCTTGCCGCTGTTCAGTGCGACCGGCCAACTCACCGCGCTGCCGCCGTTGGTGACGTCGGCGGCCGGGACGGTAGTCCACGGGTCGGCGTCGGAACGGCGCCAGGAGAAGCTCACGGCGTCGTACTTCGCGGCGTCGGCCTCGGCGATCAGCGGGAGGCGGGCGGCGGTGCGGGTGCCGTCGTTGGGCGAGATCACGCCGCCGGCGCCGACCTGGAAGATGTACGACACTGCCTCGGACTTGTTCTCGGCGTTGTCCACGGCACGGACCTGGAGGGTCTGAGTGCCGGCCTTGTCCGGGGTGACCGTCAGGTTGATGGGAGCCGTGGACCCGCCGGTGGGCACCTTCGTCCAGTTGGTGCCGTCGAGCGTCCACTCCAGGGTGCTCTGGTCACCGGATGGCGGGGTCAGGGTGAACACGCCGGACTGGCCTGCGCCCTTGACCCACTGCCCGGACGGGTAGTCGGTCGAGGTGATCGCGGACGGCGCGGACGGCGCGGAGGTGTCCACGGTGAAGTACGCCCACGGGGACCAGGTGTTGTTGTAGTGCATGCCGTCGTACGGCGAGGTGCGGAACCGGTACGTCTTGCCGTTGCTCAGCAATCCCGTCGGGACGGTCACCGAGGCGGGCTGGCCCGAGGCGACGTACGGGGAGACCAGGACGTTGCCGACCTGCGCGTTGGTGTCGTTGTCGAAGATCTGGAACGTGCCGTCGACCTTGTCGTTGTTCGGGTCGACGAAGGTGTCGCGCAGCGTCGGGGTGGTGGAGTTGACCCACCAGGTGCCGTTGCCGTCCTTGTAGAACGGCGAGCCGGCCTGCTGGTCGGTGCCGGTGTGCGGACGGTAGTTGTAGGTGACCGTCAGCTTCGGCACGTTCGAGCCGGCTTCGGAGGAGTTGACCTCCTTCCAGTACTTGGTGCTGGCCTCGTCCGGCGCGCGCAGGCCCATGCCGGCGGTCGGCTTCTTCGCCGAAGTCCAGCTCTGCACCAGGTTGGTGACGTCCGCGTTGATCCAACCGTCGTTCTGGCAGCCGGTGCGGCCCGCCGTCTCGTTCGACGAGGCCAGCTTGGACGACCAGGCGGGCTGCGAGGCCCACCGAGAGGCCGTGGAGGCGAGGCCGGTGTCGTACACGTCCCAGGCGTAAGCGGCGCAGTCGCTGTTGCCGGAGTGGAAGTTCCACAGGCTCAGCGTCGCGTTCATCACGAGCGCGTCCGCGATCGGGGCGGTGTTCCAGTTGATGAAGGCACGGGCCTCGCGCGAGGAGCCGTCCGCGTTCGTGCTGCCCGGGTTGCCCCAGTACAGCTCGGTGTCCGCGGACCAGTCGACCGTCTCACCCTTCTGCACCCGGGTGTCGAACACGTTGCCCAGCGCGATTGTCGACGGGTCGACGGTGACCGGGTACTGCGTCTTCGGATCGGCGAGGAACTTGGCGTCCGGGGTGAATACCAGGTCGATGTTCTCTCCGTGCTGGACGACCTTCAGGTCGACGGTCGCCCTGTTCGCGTGTTCACGGGATCCTTCCGCCACCGCGTTGGAGTCCCACATCACCGGTGCGGGCAGCACGGCCCGCTTCTCGCCAGTCTTCTTGTCGCTTAACAGTACGCTGCCGTCCGGCTGCGCCTCGACCTTCAGGCCTTTGGCCTTCAGCGGCATCGTGTACGAGTAACCGGCCATCGCAGGGCGCTGCTTGAGGACTGTGTACTGCTCGAAGCCGGTCCGGGTGGCTTCCACCACCAGGTCGGCGGCGCCATCGCTGATCGCGTCCTTGTATGTCGCCTTTGTCCCGTCCAGTTCAGGCTTCGGCAGGCCGCCCTTCCACTGCAGTTCGACCTGCTGGTCCCCATCCCCAACGGTCACCAGGGTGCGGTCCTCGCCCTTGCCCGCCTGCGAGTCCGCGAGCGACTTCGCGCGGGTGCCGCCGGGCGCGGCCAGCTTCAACCCTCCGGGATGTGCCTTCGGCGCGACCGAGCCGTCCGCCTGCTGCTGGAGCGTCAGATCCACGTCGGTCCACTGACCGTCACGCTGGAATCGCACCGGCCCCGCGAATAACTCCGTGGTCAGCGACCCGTCCTTGTTCACCCACGTCGTCGACGTGTCGGTCCGCTCGGACAGAGCCTCCACCCGCTGACCCGACAACCGCGCTGCGACCCGCGCCGACGGCACATCCGCCGCCGACGTGGCCCACTGCGCACCCTTCGCGCCTTGCGTCCCACTGGACTTGCCGGGCTTCGGCGCGGCAAGCGCGCTCTCCGTGCCGGCGAGCAGTGGCACCGCCACGGCCATCGCCAGGACGGCGCTCACCCCCCGGGCGCCCGGCAGCGTCAGCTGCCTGCGGTGCCCTGATATGCGTTCGCGCACATCTACTCCTTGTCATAGACCCATCACTCCGATAGGGCGTGCACGGATGCTAAAGCGGACGGAAAGCGGGCGGAAAGGGTGAAGATCTCCCCACATAGTGACAACGGGATCTTCTGGCAGGTTTAGCTGTGATCAAAGCGTGATTTGGCGTCACATGTCTTGGCCCAGAAGCTGTTTGATTCAGCCACTGGCAGGAGCCCGCGACCCGCCTTCGCGTCACGGCGCATCTGCTCGGCTGTGCTGACGAACCAGCCTGGGCGGCATGAGTCATCCCAGCCTGGCTGGGGCCGCGCCGTTCCGTCGGCATCGCTGGCGGCATCATCCGCAAGTGCCGTCCCAGTGGCCGAAGATCGGCCGCTCCTGTGTCCCCGGGGCGCCCGTCGGGGGCTCTCCGCTGCACTGTCCTCATGGCGGGGTGCGGCGCCGGACCTCCCAGCCACCAGCGTGCCGGGCCGACGTGGAACTGACTGACCGTCAGGTGATATTCATATCGGCAATCGCTCGCCGCTCTCGCGGACACTTCACCAGTGAGGAACCTCCGTGCCGCACGACCCCACCCGTCCGGGTCATCGCACCGCGCTGTCCACTGCCTGCCTGATCGCCACCGTCGGCCTGGCGCTCGGCGGGTGCGCGAAGCCGGCCGACGATCCACGCAGCGCGGCGGTGGAAGCAGCCGGGCAACCGTTGATGTCTCCATCCGCACTTGACGCTCCGTCGGCGTCGGCGTCCGTATCGGCCTCCGCCTCCACGGCGCCCTCTGCACCCGCGTCGGGCTCCGCGCCCGCATCGGCTTCGGGGTCAGCCACCGCACCGGCCCCCTCGGCGCCGCCCGGCGCCTCCAAGGCTCCTGGCCCCGTGGGCGGAGCGCCGGCAGGTGTCTCCAGCGGAAACGTGTTCACCGGCCTTGCCTTCGACACGTGCACCGCCCCGCCGCTGGCCACCATGAACGCCTGGCGCGGCGCCTCCCCCTACGGGGCGATCGCCGTCTACGTCGGAGGCAAGAACCGCGGCTGCGCGCAGCCGCAGCTGACCGCGTCCTGGGCCGGTGCGGTGGCAGGCTCGGGTTGGAAGCTGATACCGCTGTACGTGGGCGCGCAGCCGCCGTGCCAGACCGGCGCCAGCCCCGAGAAGATCACCGCCGCCACGGCGGTCTCACTGGGCGCGGCGGACGGCGCGGACGCAGTCGACAAGGCATCGGGGCTGGGGATGCGCCCGGGCAGCACGCTCTACCTCGACATGGAGGCCTACAACACCGCTGACACCGCCTGTGCGGACGCGGTACTCGCCTACACCCAGTCCTTCAACCGCGTAGTCAAAGCCCGCTCGTACCGGCCCGGCTTCTACGGCTTCGCCTCCTCCAGCGCCGCCAGTATCGCCAAGGCCACCGAAGCAGGCACCGCCGACATGCCCGAAGCCCTGTGGTACGCCAAGTACGACGGTGCCGCCGACACCACCAGCAGCTTCCCCTATGCCAGCGGGCTGTTCGCTAGCCATCGCCGCGCCCACCAATACCAGGTCAACCAACGCGAAACCTACGGCGGCGCCGCCCTGACCGTCGACCGCAACGCCTGGGACGCCCCCGTCGCCGTCACCAGCTGATCACCGACCCGAGAGGAGAATCGACAGCAGCACTTGATGGGACTGGTCAACAGGTCCGGGCATCCTGTCGGGCGCCGCCACAATCACCCACGGCCGCAGCCTGGAGTGCAAGCAAGGCTGTTACCGGAACCCTAGATGAATGAGTCCGATGTCCGGGCTGGCCGCAACCATGACGAAGGGTGCCGCTGGTTGGTTTGTGAAGACGAACCTAGACACCCTTCTGACGGCACTGTACGTGTTCATCGATCTAGGTGTGCATCTGCAACGCTCCATCGGAGCGAGACGCGGCTCCCGCGGCGTCAGCCGGCCGGGAGTTGGCGTGGCCGGCTCTCCAGGAGTCGACGTTCTCACTCTTCATCAAGGCCCTGGAGCCGGCTTGCCGGGATAGTAGAGGCAGGCGTCGCCGCAGCCCATGGTGATGACGTAGTCGGAGGGCCGGACGGCCTCGGTGGTGAGGACCTTCGGCCCCTGGGCGGAGATATCGATGCAGACCTTGGCCATTGCACCGCCGTAGCCGAGATCGTGGTGGACCCCGGCGACGGCGTCCCACGTCCGGGGCGGCGGCACAGCTCTGGAACAGGGGCACGACCGTCGGCACCGGTCGCTATCGTGAGCGGATGGTCGAAGTCCCGTGGGGCAAGCTGGCCTCGCAGCCCAAGGTCTCCGAAGCCCTCATCGCCATGCTGGTCCTCCGGCTGCGTCCGCAGGCGTTCCCGGTCGACGGGGCTGGAGGCGACGGGGGCCGCGATCTCTTCGAGTACACGGAGCACTCCGAGCTTATTAACTACGAGGCCAAGTCGTTCGCCGGCCGCATGACGAAGGGCCGGCGCAGGCAGGTGGTCGACTCCCTGGTCTCCACCGCCCGCCACCAACCCGACCACTGGGACCTCCTGGTACCGATCGACGCGAACCCGTCCGAACAGCAATGGTTCGACGGCCTCCGCAGCGAGTTCCCCTTCGTCCGGCACTGGCGAGGGCTCAGCTGGCTGAACACCCAGATCGCCGCCTTCCCCGATCTGGTGCGCTACAGCCTGCACAGCACCAGCGACGAGATCCTCCGACACATCGCCGAGTCCAGAGCCGAACGCGACACCCTGATGCGTGGGGTGCCGGACTTCGCAGAGCGCTACGCCGCGCTGGCCGCCCGCGCGCAGGAGGTCTCCCCCCACTACAGCCTGCGCGCCACCACCGCCCTGGATGGGGCACCGGTCGTCGAAATCGTCCCCAAGACCCGGCACATCGCGACGGAAGAGCTGATCAGCTTCAGCGGCCAGGTCTTTTTCAAGGAGGGCGACGCCGATCACGCCCGCCTTCGGCGCCGCTTCGAACGGGTCATCCGGTTCGGAGGCGACGACGTCCACCTGCCAGGAGAACACCTGCGGGACATCACGGTGAACGCGCCGGCCGCGCTCGGCATCAGCGGCCCCGTGGCACCGGGTGAACTCCACATCTCCGCGCCACGCGTCCCTCTCGACCCTCCGGCCGTCGCCTCCGTCATCGTGCGGGCGGAGAGCGGCCTTCCGGTCGCCTCCCTGCAGGTCAGGTTCACCCAGCGGTCCACAGGCACCAGCGGAGGGTGCCTCTACGGGGCCGACTCGACCGGTGTCTTCGAGGCCAGGTTGAGGCTGGACGCCCTCGCCCAGCGTATGCAGTTCCGGATGACCTTCGTCCCACCCGACCTCGCTATGCCGTCCGCCTACGTACCCGCGCTGCGGCTGATGGCGCAGATGCTTCCCGGCCGCTCGATGGAACTGGTCATGCGAGACCGGGACAGACCCGAACTCAGTGAACCGATTCCGGACTCGGTCTGCCTGATACCGCCCGAAGAAGCGCGGCGGTGGGCCGACGCGTTCGACGACCTCGCACGCCTCCAGAGCCTCACCGGCCACTTCTTCCCGATCCCTGACGGCTTCACCCTGCGCGACGCCCGCGACGTCGAGGACGCGCTCACGCTCCTCAACGGCGGCCGGACCCGGTCCCACGGCGGCACGGCATCCCTCGTGGTCGTCAGGCGCGAAGCCCTCGACCGCTTCTCTGCCGCGGCAGAGCCGCTGCGCATGGCGGCTGTCTACGAATGCATCGCCTACGACTTCGGCGGCAACCGGATCGACCTGGGGCCGATGGTCGAGGAGATCCGCGTGGAGCGCTTCCTCAACCTGCCACAGGCTCTGCGCCAGTTCGAGGAGGAGGGCGAGGCCACCGTCCAGATCCAACTCGCCCAGGACGACTCGGTGGTCCGGTACCTGGGCAGCAAGCCGCCGGCCTGAGGCCTCGGCGGGCCCCGGGTCAGCCGACCACCTCATTCCGGCGCTCGATCAGCAGGACGTCCCGCCACACACCTGAGCGAGAGGCAGAGCTGGCAAAAGATCGAACCTGTTGAGTCGGTAGCCCGCGAGCGAGGACTACTGAAAGTAGCGAGAGGGTGTACTGCCCAGTGCTGGCAAGGGCAACGAGGCGATCATCGCGAGTTCGATCTGCCCCTGCTCATTTCACACTCATTTCACATCGCGAGCCCCAGAGGTACTGCAGCCGACCCCTCTCTACGCGTTTCCGCAGGTCAGGACCCTGCCTGACCTGCGGAAGCGATGAGGGATCAACCTGCGTTTCCACAGGTCGGAGGGGGTCCTACAGGTCGTAGTACAGCTCGAACTCGTGCGGGTGCGGGCGCAGGGCGATCGGGGCGATTTCCTGGGTGCGCTTGTAGTCGATCCAGGTGTCGATGAGGTCGGTGGTGAAGACGCCGCCGGCCAGCAGGTATTCGTGGTCGGCCTCCAGGGCGTCGAGGACGGCGGGGAGGGAGGCGGGGACCTGGGGGACCGCGGCGTGCTCGTCGGGGGCGAGTTCGTAGAGGTCCTTGTCGACGGGCTCGGCGGGTTCGATCTTGTTCTTGATGCCGTCGAGGCCGGCCATCAGCATGGCGGAGAAGGCGAGGTAGGGGTTGGAGGCCGGGTCGGGGGCGCGGAATTCGATGCGCTTGGCCTTGGCGTTGGAGCCGGTGATGGGGATCCGGATCGCGGCGGAGCGGTTGCGCTGCGAGTAGACCAGGTTGACGGGCGCCTCGAAGCCGGGGACCAGCCGGTGGTACGAGTTGACCGACGGGTTGGTGAAGGCGAGCAGGGACGGGGCGTGCCGGAGGATGCCGCCGATGTAGTAGCGGGCGGTGTCGGAGAGGCCCGCGTACCCCTGCTCGTCGTAGAACAGCGGGTTGCCGTTGGTCCACAGCGACTGGTGGACGTGCATGCCGGAACCGTTGTCGCCGAAGATCGGCTTGGGCATGAAGGTGGCGGTCTTGCCGGCCCGCCAGGCGACGTTCTTGATGATGTATTTGAACAGCATCAGGTCGTCCGCGGCGTGCAGCAGGGTGTTGAACCGGTAGTTGATCTCGGCCTGCCCGGCGGTGCCGACCTCGTGGTGCTGGCGCTCCACGGTCAGGCCGGCGCGGCCGAGTTCGAGGGACATCTCGGCGCGCAGGTCGGCGAAGTGGTCGACCGGCGGGACGGGGAAGTACCCGCCCTTGTACTTGACCTTGTAGCCGCGGACGTCGCCCTCGGCGGAGCCGGTGTTCCAGGCGCCGGCCACGGAGTCGATGTGGTAGTAGGACGCGTTGGCGCTGGTTTCGAAGCGCACCGAGTCGAAGACGTAGAACTCGGCCTCGGGTCCGAAGTACGCGGTGTCGGCGATGCCGGAGGAGGCGAGGTAGGCCTCGGCCTTGCGGGCCACGTTGCGCGGGTCGCGGCTGTAGGCCTCGCCGGTGATCGGGTCCTGGATGAAGAAGTTGATGTTGAGGTGCTTCTCGGTGCGGAACGGGTCCAGCCGGGCGGTGGCGAAGTCCGGGACGAGGGCCATGTCGGACTCGTGGATGGCCTGGAAGCCGCGGATCGAGGAGCCGTCGAACATCAGTGTCTCGGTCGGGTCGAAGGTGTCGGCCGGGACCGCGAGGTGTTGCAGCACGCCCGGCAGATCGCAGAACCGGACGTCGACGAACTTGATGTCGTTCTCCGCGATGTACCGCTTCACCTCGTCGGCGTTGGTGAACATCCGTACTCCTCCTCGGCGTGCGCTCTGAGCCTCCGTCAGGGGCGACGGGGGCCCGGTGCAGGGGTTCACGATAGGAATGGGCCGTTTCCTGATCGTGACCCGACTGTTTCCAACATGTTAACCAGGCCGTTCCGGCGGGTGGCAAAGCGGTACGGCCCCGGGCAAATCGCCTGTCCTGCGGGTGACGTGTACCCAGGGTGGTTCAGACCATTCGCGGCAGTCGGGGGAATTCGGTTCACCCTCGGGGGATCCCGCCCCGGCGCGTCCCGCCCGCGGGCCCGCCACCGGATCCGCGGGTAAGCCCGGTTAGGGTGGGTCCGTGGACACCAGAGAAGCACTCGGATCGTGGATCGACGGCCCGAAGGCGGCCGCCGAGAAGATGGGCGCCGACTTCGGCTACCGCGGCGAGCGCCTCGGCCTGCCGCGTTCCGGCCCCGGCTCGATCGCCGGCCCCGGCCGCCGGATCGGTGCCCTGTTCGTGGACGGCTGGCTGGTCAGCCTGGTCGCCTACGGCCTGCTCGCCCAGGGCGACCGGAGCGCGGCCAACCTGTGGACGACCCCGCTGTTCTACGCCGTCAGCGTGCTGTTCCTGGCCACCACCGGCACCACCGTCGGCAAGCGCCTGTTCGGCCTGCGGGTGGTCCGGCTGGACGGCAGCCGCGCCACCATCCCGCAGGTGCTGCTGCGCACCTTCCTGCTCTGCCTGGTCATCCCGGCCGCCGTCTGGGACCGCGACACCCGCGGCCTGCACGACAAGGCCGTCGGCACCGTCGAAGTCCGGATCTGACCCTGCCGGAGCCCGGGAGTCGAAGCCCAGGAACCGAGCCCGGGCACCGAAGCCCCGGAACCGAAACCGGAAGCCCGGAAACCGGAGCCCGGACGCCGAAGCCCGGAAACGTCGAACGGCCCCGCTCGCGGAGAGGAATCTCGCGAGCGGGGCCGTGGTGTCCTACGGGGGAGTGGGCGCCTAGCGCGCGCCGCCCTTGGGCATCCGGGCGCCCTTCGGCATCGGGCCCTTGGGGATCGGCGCCTTCGACAGCAGGTCGCCGAGCGCCCGCAGCCGGTCGTTGGTCTCGGTGACCTGGGCGGCCGTGATCGCCCGCGGCAGCCGCATCAGGTGGATCTGCAGCTTCTTCAGGGGGATCTCGCCCTCGCCGTTGCCGACCATGATGTCGTGCACCGGCACGTCGCCGACGACGCGGGCCATCTTCTTCTTCTCGGACGCCAGCAGCGGACGCACCCGGTTCGGGTTGCCCTCGCCGATCAGCGCGATGCCGGCCCGGCCGACCGCGCGGTAGACCGCGTCCTGGTTACGGGTGACCGCCACCGGAGTCTGGTTGGCACTCCAGCCGCGGCGGATGTTGCCCAGCACCGCGGCGACTGCGCCCGGCTGGCCTTCCATCTGCCCGAACGCAGCCCGCTCGGCCCGACGGCCGAACACGATCGCGACCGCCAGCACTGCCACCACGAAACCGAGAATGCCCAGGTAGACCGGGTGGTCCAGGGCGAAGCCGATGGCGAGGAACACGCCGAAGGTCAGCAGGCCGACGCCGGCGATGATCAGGCCGATCTTGGAGTCGACCTGCTTGGTCATGACATATGCCTGGCGGATCTGTGCGAGCCGCCCAGGGGTATCGGATTTTTGCCTCGCCATACTGCTCATGGTACGGGGCGGGGGTGGCGATCATCCAAGGCGGTGCCGGTTCGGCGACCCTGGACTTTCCCGGATCCCGGCCCGGAGGCCACCGGGAGCTCAGGCGCTGCGCTCGGGCACCCGTTCGGGCTGCTCGCGTTCGACCGCCAGCCGGCGGTTCTCGCACACCGCCGCCCACGCGTTGCGGCGCGCGCCGCGGATCAGCAACAGCGTTTCGGCCCGCCGCAGGGCGGTCCTGAGTCCGGTACGCATGACCACACCAACTCCTCGACCCGGGTACCGCTTCAGCGTCCCGGACGCCCGTTACCGTACGGTGACCCGACCGTCAATGCCACGTGAAACGTCGGCGGTTAGCCCGGACAGCTCCCCGTACGCGAGGAGGGCGGGCCCGATCGGGCCCGCCCTCCTCGCAACACAGCGTCACAGCGTCACACCGTCACGGAGCCGCTCAGACCGCCGCCTGCGCGCGGCGCTCCAGCGCCTGCCGGTACAGCCGGCCGGCCCGGTACGAGGAACGCACCAGCGGGCCGGACATCACACCGGCGAAGCCCAGCTCCTCGGCCTCCTGCTGGAGCTCGACGAACTCCTGCGGCTTCACCCAGCGCTCCACCGGGTGGTGGCGCAGCGAGGGCCGCAGGTACTGGGTGATGGTGATCAGCTCGCAGCCGGCGTCGACCAGGTCGGCCAGCGCCTCGCTGACCTCCTCGCGGGTCTCGCCCATGCCCAGGATCAGGTTCGACTTGGTGACCAGCCCGGCCGCCCGGGCCTGGGTGATCACGTCGAGCGACCGCTCGTAGCGGAACGCCGGACGGATCCGCTTGAAGATCCGCGGCACCGTCTCGACGTTGTGCGCGAGCACCTCGGGACGGGACGAGAACACCTCGGCGAGCTGCTCCGGGACGGCGTTGAAGTCCGGGATCAGCAGCTCGACGCCGGTACGGCCGGCCTCACGGGCCGCCGTCATCGCGTGCACCTGGCGGACCGTCTCGGCGTACAGCCACGCGCCGCCGTCCGCCAGGTCGTCACGGGCGACACCGGTGATGGTGGCGTAGTTCAGGTCCATCGTGACGATGGACTCGGCGACCCGGCGCGGCTCGTCCCGGTCGAACTCGGCGGGCTTGCCGGTGTCGATCTGGCAGAAGTCGCAGCGGCGGGTGCACTGGTCGCCGCCGATCAGGAAGGTCGCCTCGCGGTCTTCCCAGCACTCGAAGATGTTGGGGCAGCCCGCCTCCTGGCAGACCGTGTGCAGCCCTTCCTTCTTCACCAGGGACTGCAGGGCGTTGTACTCCGGCCCCATCTTCGCCCTGGTCTTGATCCACTCGGGCTTCCGCTCGATGGGGGTCTCGCTGTTGCGGACCTCCAGGCGGAGAAGCTTCCTGCCGTCGGGTGCGACAGCGGACACGTGCGACTCCTAGAACTAGACGGGGTACCCCAAAGAGTACGCCGTTGCTTCGATGGCCTGCTCCGGGCCCCGGGCCTTCGTTCGGAAGGCAACACCGGGCACGGCGCGCCGATTCCGCGACCGCGAGGATCAGACCGCGACGGCCGGCTCAGGCAGCTCGGCGAACACCTCGCGCAGCGTGCGCTCCACCGTCCCCACCGCGTCCGACACCGAGAACGGCCGGGCCAGCTCACCGCTCAGCGACGCCACCCCGGCGTCCCGGATGCCGCACGGGACGATCTTGTCGAAGTACGTCATCTCCGGGTCGCAGTTCAGCGCGAAGCCGTGCATGGTCACGCCGCGCGCCACCCGCACCCCGATCGCCGCGAGCTTGCGGTCGTCGCCGCGCTGGCCCGCGTTGGACGGGGCGTACTCCGGTCCGGCGAGACGCGGGTCGATGCCCAGCGGCAGGCCCATCCGCAGCGTCAGCTTGCCGATCTCCACCACCTTCGACGGGTCCACCACCGCGCCCGGGATCGCCGCGCCCAGCTTCCACACCCCGCTGCGGCCCTCCACCCGGGCGGTCTCCACCCCGAACTCGGTGCACGCCCGGATCAGCGCCTCCTCCAGCCGCCGCACGTACGCCACCACGTCGATCGGATCCGGCAGCTTCACGATCGGGTACCCCACCAGCTGCCCCGGGCCGTGCCAGGTGATCTCCCCGCCCCGGTTCACCTCCACCACCGGCGTCCCGTCCAGCGGCAGGTCCTCCGGGTTGGTGCGCTTGCCCATCGTGTACACCGGGTCGTGCTCCAGCAGCAGCACCGTGTCCGGAATCTCGTCCGCGACCCGCAGCGCGTGCAGCCGCTGCTGCTCCGCCCACGCCTCCTGGTAGGGGACGGTCCGCTCGCCTATCCCCATCCGCACGAACCGCACGTTCTCGCTCACCACACGCTCCTGCCTGTCGGCCGGCTCAGCTCAACCTCGCCACTGTACGCCCGTGCCCGGGCGCACCCTTCCGGCACGGCTGATCGCTCCCACGCGCCCCCGGTGTCGCGCCCGCCCGCGTCTCTCATCCCGCTCATCCCGTGGCCAGCAGCAGGAGCCTCAGCGCCAGCTGCAGCTCCAGCGCCCGCTCCGGCTGGTTCCAGTCGCGGCCGAGGAGGACCTCGACCCGGTCCAGCCGCTGCACCACGGTGTTGACGTGGACGTGCAGCAGGTCCTTGGCCCGGGTCAGGCTGCCGCCGCAGTCGAAGTAGGCGCGCAGGGTGCGGACCAGTTCGGTGCCGCGCTTGGCGTCGTAGTCGAGCAGGGGGCCGAGGGTGGCGCGGACGAAGCCCTCGACGTCGTGGCCGTCGCCGAGCAGGACGCCGAGGAAGCCGAGGTCGGTCGCGCACGCGCCGTCGCCCTCGCGGCCGAGCACGTGCAGGGCCCGGACGCACCGCACGCCCTCCGCGTAGGCCGCGGCCAGCGGGACGGGCCCGCTCGCGGCGCGGCCGGTGCCGACGGTGACGGGCGCCCCGACCAGCCGGGCGAGGCGTTCCGCGGCGAGTGCGGCGACCGCGCCGTCGCCGGCGCCGTCGTGCGGGACGAGCAGGACGACGCCGTCGCCGAACTCGGCGCTGATGCCGCGCGAGCCGAACAGGTACCGGGCCGCCGCGCCCGCGAGCCGTTCCCGGGCGGTGGCGTCGGCGGAGACGGCGACCAGGACCAGGTGGGGGCGGCCCAGGTCGACGCCGAGGCGGCGGCCGCGGGCGGTGAGGCCGGCGGGGTCGCGGTCGGGGGCGGTGAGCAGGTCGGCCAGCAGTTCGCCGCGGACGCGGTTCTCGGTCTCGGCGACCGAGCGCCGCAGCAGGAGCAGCAGCGCGGTGACCACGCTCGCGCGTTCGAACACCCGTCGGTCGGCGTCGTCCAGCTCGGGTCTGCCGTGCAGCACGAGCGAGCCGAGCAGCTCCTGGCCGGCCAGGACGGCGCAGACCCACTCGGCGCCGTGCCGCACGGCGTGGCCGCCGGCGCGGGAGGCGGAGACGGCGTCGGCGAGGCCGTCGGGGGCGCCGCCGGGGCCGGTGAGCGGGGCGCCCTCCGCGTCGTGGACGGAGGCCTCGCCGTCGAGCAGCGCGGCGACCTCCGCGGCCACGTCGGCGACCTCCGCGCCGCGCAGGACGAGGTCGGTGAGCCGGTCGTGGGCCTGTTCGGCGCGCTGGACGGAGCCCGCGTGGGCGCGGATGACGGCGTTGGCGGTGGCGAGTTCGGCGAGCGCGGCGCGGGTGTCTGCGAGCGACTTGGCGGTGTCCAGGGCGATCGCGGCGTGCGCGGCGAGGGTGCACAGCAGCGCGACCTCGTCGGGGGAGAAGGCGCGCGGGGTGCGGTCGGCGGCGAACAGCACGCCGATCACGGTGCCGCCGAGCAGCAGCGGCACGCCGATGATGGCGACCAGGCCCTCGTCGAGCACGCCGGCGTCGATCTTGCCGGTGTGCCGGAAGCGCTCGTCGACCCGGTAGTCGTGGGAGGCGTAGGGGCGGGCGGTCTGCGCGACCAGGCCGCCGAGGCCGTCGCCGAGGCTGAGCCGCAGGGTCTGGAAGATCGGCGAGACGGAGCCGTCGGTGACCCGCATGTAGGTGTCGCCGGCCTGCTCGTCGGGGAGGGTGAGGTACGCGGTGTCGGTGCCGAGCAGCATGCGGGCGCGGCGGACGATGGCCTGCAGCACGGCGTCGAGGTCGCGGGAGGCGGCGAGGTCTCCGGCGGTGTCGAACAGGGCCGTCAGCTCGGCTTCGCGGCGGCGGTGCTGACGCATCGTCCGGTGCACCCGCAGGGCTTGCCAGGTGGCGTCGTCGATCTCGGTCAGGACCTGGGCGGGTGCGCCCTGCCGGCGTGCTTCGGCGAGGACTTCGCCGAAGTCCTCGGTGGCGGCGCCGGTCGCCAGCAGGTCGAGGAGTCGGCGCAGCGCCGGTGCGGCGGTGGTGTGGCGGTCCATTCGGTCTTCCCTGTCACTCGTGCCCCCCGTGGCCCCGTCGCCCGCGGCCCGTCGCACTGGGGCCTGTCCGGTCGATCCTGCCGGGTGCGCGACGCCGGATCATCCCGGCTGGAAGCACGCTGATCCGACAAGATCGAATGGACAGGCCCTGGACGGGCCGGGGCCGCGCCGCCGGGCGGGTGCCCGGTGACGCGGCCCTGATTTTGTCGGAATCGGTCAGACCGTCGTAGCGGCCTTCACGGAGTCCCCCCGAGCGGCGCCCGCCTCGGCGAGGTCCGTGCCGCGGGTCTCCCGGCCGCACAGCACGGCGAGGACGGTGATCGCGGCGGCGATCGCCACGTACACGGCGATCGGAGTGGCGCTGCCGTAGTCCTTGAGCAGCGCGGTGGCGATCAGCGGCGCGGGGGCGCCGGCCGCGACGGAGGAGAACTGGGCGCCGATGGACGCCCCCGAGTAGCGGGTGCGGGTGGCGAACAGTTCCGAGAAGAACGCGGCCTGCGGGGCGTACATCATGCTGTGGAAGAACAGGCCGACGGTGACGGCGGTGACCAGGGAGGTGAAGTCCTTGGTGTCCACCATGCCGAAGAACACGAACGCCCAGGCGCCGACGCCGACCGCGCCGACCAGGTACACCGGTTTGCGGCCGACCCGGTCGGAGAGCGCCCCGAACAGCGGTATCAGCGCGAACTGGACGGCCGAGCCGATCAGGACGGCGTTCAGCGCGGTCTGCTTGGGCAGGTGGGTGTGGCCGACGGCGTACGCCAGCACGAAGGTGGTCATCACGTAGTACGAGATGTTCTCCGCCATCCGCGCGCCCATCGCCACCAGCACGTCCCGCCAGTGGTCGCGCAGCACCGCCACCAGCGGCGGCTTCTGCTGCTCCGTGCGCTCCTCGGCGGCCGCCAGCGCCGCCTTGAACAGCGGCGACTCGTCCACCGCCAGCCGGATCCACAGCCCGACCATGACCAGCACCGCCGACAGCAGGAACGGCACCCGCCAGCCCCAGGACAGGAACGCCGCGTCCGACTGGACGGCGGTCATCAGCGACAGCACACCGGCCGCCAGCAGGTTGCCCGCCGGCGCACCGCCCTGCGGCCAGGACGCCCAGAAGCCGCGCCGCCGCTGGTCGCCGTGCTCGGAGACCAGCAGCACCGCCCCGCCCCACTCGCCGCCCAGCGCGAAGCCCTGCACCAGCCGGAGCACCGTCAGCATGACCGGCGCCGCCACGCCGACCTGGTCGTACGTCGGCAGGCAGCCGATCAGGGTGGTCGCCCCGCCCATCAGCAGCAAGGACAGCACCAGCAGCTTCTTGCGACCTATCCGGTCACCGAAGTGCCCGAACACCAGCGCGCCCAGCGGCCGGGCGGCGAACCCGATCGCGTAGGTCAGGAAGGACAGCAGGGTGCCCGTCAGCGGGTCCGACTTCGGGAAGAAGACGTGCCCGAAGACCAGCGCCGCCGCCGATCCGTACAGGAAGTAGTCGTACCACTCGATGGTGGTGCCGATCAGTGAGGCGGCCACCACCCGGGGAAGGGAGGCGGGTCTCGCGAGTTCGGGAGAGGCAGCCATCGGGAACTCCCTGGCGTGAGGTGGGGGGGTGAGGGAGGTTCAGGACCCTATCGGTCCGCGGCGGGTGCGCTCAGTGCGCGGTCCAGCCGCCGTCCACCGGCAGGCTCGCGCCGGTGATGTAGGAGGCGCTCGGCGAGCACAGCCACACCGCCAGCTGCGCCACCTCGTCCGGTTCGATCAGTCGCTTCACGGCGGTGCGGTCGAGCATGATCTGCTCGACCACCTCGTTCTCGGGAATGCCGTGCGCCAGCGCCTGCGCGGCGATCTGCTTCTCCACCAGCGCGGTGCGCACGTACCCCGGGTTGATGCAGTTGCTGGTCACCCCGTGCGGGGCGCCCTCCAGGGCGACGGTCTTGCTCAGGCCCTCCAGCGCGTGCTTGGCCGTCACGTACGCCGACTTGAAGGCGCTGGCGCGCAGGCCGTGCACCGAGGAGATGTTGACCACCCGGCCCCACTCGCGCTCGTACATGTGGGGCAGGGTGCGGCGGAGGATCCGGAACGGGGCCTCCACCATGACCCGCTGGATCAGCGTGAACCGCTCCATCGGGAACTCGTGCACCGGCGCGACGTGCTGCAGGCCGGCGTTGTTGACCACGATGTCCGCGTCGGTCGGCAGCGCCTCCACCGCGTCCGGGTCGGACAGGTCGGCGACGTGCGCGACCCCGCCGATCCGCTCCGCCAGCTCCTCGGCGGGCCCGGCGGCCAGGTCGACGACGTACACGCGCGCGCCGGCCGCGGCGAACGCCTCCGCGCAGGCCCTGCCGATGCCGGAGGCGGCGCCGGTGACCAGTGCGGTGCGGCCGTGCAGGGAGGGTCGGAGGAGCGGGTCAGAAGTGGTGTCCATGGCCGAGAACGGTAGGAATCCGCGGGCCCCGCAACGATGTGGGCGGACACCACAGCATCCCCCTCCCGCATGGTGTCGCCCGCCATGCCGCCGGAAGGCGGGCAAAGGCCCCCGAACTCAAACACGCGGCGCCCGGGCTTCCTCAGAACGGGCGGGCCTGGTTCACCCGTTCGGAGGACGGGTGGGCCGAATCCACCCATAGCGTCCCAATGCTCGCTACATTCGCGCCGATTCCCGATCAGGGGGCGCTGTACCGGGCAGGAGGGGCCGGATCGGCGCCTGAGAGGTGTGGACTGCTATGCCCCAACGGCCCGTAATCGACAGCCCGGCGTACCGACCGCTCGACCCGCTCGGCCAGCGCCAAACCGGAGCGGACGAGACCCCTCCGCGCGCCGCCGAGCCGGCCGACCCACCGTCCGGCGGGCGCGCCCAGAACCCCCAACTCGCGGCACTCATCGAGGAATCCGGCTTCTCGCACGCCGGCCTCGCCCGCCGGGTCGACCAGCTCGGCCTGGAACACGGCCTCGACCTGCGCTACGACAAGACCTCCGTCACCCGCTGGCTGCGCGGCCAACAACCGCGCGGCGCCACCCCGGCGCTGATCGCCGAAGTCTTCACCCGCCGCCTCGGCCGCCGCCTCACCGCCCAGGACGTCGGCCTGGACGCCTGCGCGCCCGTCTACGCCGGGCTGGAGTTCGCCGAGACCCCGCAGGAGGCTGTCGACATCGTCGCCTCCATGTGGCGCAAGGACAACGGCCCCTACGCGGAACTGCGCAAGATCGCCTTCACCCCCGCCGGACTGGTCGTCCCCAGCCGCGACTGGCTGATCGGCCGCACCGACGAACGCGTCGCCCGGGACGGCACCACCCTCACCCCCGAGGAACTCCGCACACCCCCGCCCGGCGCCGCCGCCCGGGTCCCCCCGCAGGGCTCGCGCCGCCTCGGCGGCAGCGCCCTCGAACCCGCCGCCGCGGACGCCCGGGAGACCCGTCCCCCGGTCCGGGTCGGCCGCGGCGACATCGCCGCGATCCGCGCCGTCGGAGACCTCTTCCGGGCCCTCGACCACGCCTACGGCGGCGGCCACGCCCGGCAGGCGCTGGTCCGCTACCTGGAGAGCGAAGCCGAGCCCATGCTCCGCGGCCGCTACGGCGAACAGATCGGCCGCGCCCTGTTCGGCGCCGTCGCCGACCTCACCCGGCTGGCCGGCTGGACGTCCTTCGACATCGCCGCGCACGGCCTCGCCCAGCGCTACTTCGTGCAGGCGCTGCGACTCTCCCAGGCGGCCGGCGACCGGGTCCTCGGCGGCTTCGTGCTGACCACCATGAGCCAACAGGCCGTCCACCTCGGGCACGCCCGCGAGGCCATCCAACTCGCCCGGGTCGCCCAGCAGGGCGTCGGAACCACCGCCGCGCCCGTCGTCCAGGCCCTGATGCACGCCGCCGAGGCCCGCGGCCACGCCCTGGCCGGCGACGTCCGCGCCTGCACCACCGCCCTGGTCCGCTGCGAACGCGCCCTGGCCACCGCCCGCAGCGGCGACGACGTCCCGTCCTGGGCCCGCTACTTCGACGACGCCCAACTCGCCGACGAGTTCGCCCACTGCTACCGCGACCTCCAGCAGTGGCGCCCCGCCGCCCAGCACGCCGAGAAGTCGCTGCGCCTGCGCGCCCCCGCGTACGCCCGCAGCCGCATCCTGTGCCGTCTCGTCCTCGCCTCCGCCCGCCTCGGCATGGGCGACGTCGACGAGTCCTGCTCGATGGCCACCGACAGCCTCCGGGCGGCCGGCGAAATGCGCTCCGCCCGCACCGTCGAGTACCTCCGCGACTTCCACCGCCGCCTGGCGCCCTACCGCACGACGCCTGCGGCCCGCGCCTTCGAGGAGGCCACCCGGCAGGCAGGGGTGATTTAGATCCCGGGGCCGGGGAACGGCGGGGCCGCGCCTGCCGGTTGCCGCCGTTCCCCGGGCCCCCGAGTTCTCACGCCGCTGCCTCGACGACCTCCGGTTCCGTCCGTACCCCCAGGTCGCGCAGGACGGCGCTCGCGGCCCGCCGGCCCGAGGCGATCGCGCCGTGGAGGGTGCCGGTGTCGCGGTG
>NZ_BMRI01000001.1:84712-108129 GCF_014648555.1 Kitasatospora griseola | reverse complement strand
AGACGTACAGGCCGGCCAGGAGGCGGACGGAGCGGCGGAAGTGGTGCGGCGGGGGCATCGTGACGACCGCGTCGGGGGCGTGGCGGACCGTCAGGAACTCCCAGGGGGCGGTGGAGGTGCCGTACAGCTCGGACAGGCGGCGTCGGACGACGGGTTCGTCGCCGGCCGGGCCGCCGGAGTCGAAGGCGCGGCGGCCGAGCACGGTGGTGGCGATCAGGGCGCGGCCGTCGGCGGCGTAGGACGGGTCGGCGTCGCTGAGCACCAGGGAGTGCGAGATGCCGGTGCGCTCGGCGTCCAGGAGCAGCACGGGTTCGCCCAGCGGCGAGCGGTTGGCGGCGTGGTAGTAGGTGGTGACGGGGTGGAACCCGGGCTGCCGGAGGCCGGGGAGCAGGGTGGCAGCCGTCGCGGCGTCGGTGGCGACGATCACCGCGCGGGCCCGGATCGGGCCGTGCGCGGCGGTCTCCACGCCGTCGGTGCCGACCGCGGTGACGTCCACGCCCGGGCGGAGCGTGCCGTCCGGCAGCCCGGCGGCCAGCTGGGCGGGGACGGCGCCGATCCCGGCGGCGGGGACGCACAGCCGACCGCGGGCGTAGTCGCGCAGGGCCAGGTCGGCGACCCGGCTGGAGGTGCCGAGTGCCGGGTCGGCGAGCAGCGCGGCGAGCAGGGGGCGCAGGAAGCCGTCCACGGTGCGGCCGGGCAGGCCGCGGTCGGCCAGGGCGCGGGCGGCGGTGGTCTCCTGACGGGCCAGCAGCCGGGCGGTGGGGGTGGCGGCCAGCCGGGACAGGGTGCCGGCGAGCCGGGCCCGGTCCAGTGGAGTGCCGAGCGGGCTGCGGGTGGCGGCCTGCCGCGCGGGCGTGAGCTGCGGGCCGCCGACCCGGTAGGTGCGGCCGCTGCTGTGCACCAGGACGCCGGGGGCGAGCGGACGCAGGTCCAGCCGGTCCAGGTCGAGGTGGCGGACGAGTTCGGGGTCGGCGGTGTTCAGCAGGTGGCCGCCGAGGTCGAGGCGGAAGCCGTCGAGTTCCCGGGTGGCCATGCGGCCGCCGACGCGTTCGGTGCCCTCCAGGACCTGGACGTGCAGGCCCTGGGCGGTGAGCGCGGCGGCGGCGGTCAGCCCGGCGACGCCGGCGCCGACCACGATCGCGTCGGGGTCGGTGGCGTGAACACGGCTGATGAAGTCATGTGCGGGCACGAGTGGGTGCTCCCTCCCTGGCGGAGCCCTCCGCTGCCGCCGCGCGCGGCAGTGCCCGCGAATGAGCGGGGGGTGCCGGGGCGGGCAGCGGGGGGCGAGGACAACACGGTCCGTCGAAGGTGATGCCCCGTCACCCGGCCACCCAGACCGCCGGCCGCCACTCAATCGGTTCGGACCACTGGCGGAGGAGACACAGCGGGGCGGCTCCGTCACCCACCGTGCGCCAAACGGGGCGCGCGAGGCAGGTGCGGGCGCGCACCGTCACCGTCCACGCCCCGTGCGCCGCCCCCATGCACCCGTGCGCCCCCTGACGTTCCGTCAGTTCCCGGGTCGCCCGAGCGCCGCCGCCACGATCGACTCCAGGTCCGGGTGGAGGAACTCGAACCCCGCCTCCACCAGGGCTTTCGGTACCACCCGGTGACTGCCGACCACCTCTACGGCCATCTCCCCGAGCACCGCGCGCAGGGTCCACTCCGGCACCGCGAACACCGCCGGCCGCCCCAGTTGCCGGGCCAGCTCGGCGGTCAGCTCGCCGTTGGTGACGGGCGCGGGCCCGGCCAGGTTGACGGGGCCGCCGAGGTCCTGGCAGTCGATCAGGAAACGCAGCGCGGCCACCTCGTCGGCCAGCGAGATCAGGCTCCAGTACTGCTTGCCGTTGCCGAGCCGCCCGCCCAGTCCGAGCTTGAACAGCGGCAGCAGCCGGGCCCCCGCGCCGCCCTTCGGGTCGAGCACCAGGCCGGTGCGCGGGTGCACCACCCGGATCCCGGCGGCCGCGGCGGGCTGTGCGGCCCGCTCCCACTCCTGGCACACCTCGGACAGGAAGTCGCTGCCGCTGGGCGCCTGTTCGTCGATCAGCTGGTCCCCGGTCTGCCCGTACCAGCCGACCGCGGAGGCGCTGACCAGCACCTTCGGCGGGGTCTTCAGCCGGGTCAGCGCGGCGGCCAGGGTCTCGGTGCCGAGCACCCGGCTGTCCCGGATCTCCCGCCGGTAGGCGTCCGACCAGCGCCGGTCGCCGACGCCCGCCCCGGCCAGGTGCACCACCGCGTCGACGCCCTCCAGCGCGGCGCCGTCGATCTGCATCAGGAGCGGGTTCCACCCCACCCCGACCGTCCCGTCCGGCTGCGGGCCGGTGCGCGAGCGCCGCCGCACCAGCCGCAGCACCTCGTGCCCGTCCCCGACCAGGGAGTCCACCAGCGCGGACCCGATCAATCCCGTGGAACCTGTCACCGCGATACGCATACCGGCCATCCTCGCAGCCCTTACCGGCCCGCCCGGGCAGCCGGGCCGCCCGCCCGCGCACGGGGCGACAATTCCCGGCAAGATCCACAGCGGAGCGCCTAGCATGGCCGCCATGCCATCGACCGATCCGATCATCCGACCCGCCGTGGAGCAGGACGAGCAGGCGATCCGCGCCGTCGACCACGCCATCTGGTCCACGCTCAGCGAGGTCTCCCCGAAGGGCGCCGCCGACGCGCCGGTCTTCGACCCGCAGCACCGTCCCGAGCAGTACCTGGTGGCCGAACTCGACGGCCAGGTCGTCGGCTACATCCGCCAGTTGCAGGAGATCCCGCTGGAGTCCGCCGCCCACGTCCGGCAGATCCAGGGCCTGGGCGTGCTCCCGCAGGCCCGCGGCCGGGGCCTCGGCGACGCCCTGATCACCGCCGCCTGCGACGCCGCCCGCGCCGTCGGTGCCCGCCGGATGACCCTGCGGGTGCTCGGCCACAACACGCCCGCCCGCCGCCTGTACGAGCGCAACGGCTTCCAGGTGCTCGGCGTGCTCCCCGAGCACTTCCTGCTGGACGGCGCCTACGTGGACGACGTCTGGATGGGCCGCGCCCTGGACTGACCGGACCGGCCCGGTGGCGGCCCGCACCCGGTCGGCCGCCACCCGGACGGCGTCCGCCCCCGCCGACGGGCCGTCAGTCCCCGTACAGCTCCCACAGCTGCGGGTAGCGGGCGGCCATCGCCGTCCGGTCCGCGAAGTCGAACGAGGCGCCCTGCGGCGCGCGCGGCTGACGCACCCCCAGGTCCGGCAGCGGCAGGCCGGTCAACCGCTCGTACGCCTCGTCGGCGGCGTACCCGAGCTCCTCCGCGTCGCCGTCCTCCTCCTCGTCGAAGTCGGGCAGCAGCTCGGCGAGTTGGTCCGGGTCGTGCACCCCGCCCTCGAACACCTCCCGACCCTGGGCGATCAGCCAGCAGCGGAAGTAGTCGAAGCTGTCCTCGGAGGCCCCGCCGAGCAGCAGGTACGCGGCGCCCCACACGTCCACCGTGTAGGCCCGCTGGAACCGCGCCTCGAACTGCCGGGCGAAGTCCAGCACGTCGTCGGGGGTCAGCCCCATCAGCCGCTCCACCAGGCCCTGTGCCTGCTCGTCCGGATCACCCCCGGCCGCGTCCCGGGAGTCGTCGATCAGCTGCCAGAATGCCGTCTCGTCCATCACCGCTCCAGCATCCACAATCCGCACCGCGCCCGCACCCGATCGCACCGCTGACGGCACAGCCCGACAAGTGCCCGGACACGCACGAGCCCCGCACCGTCCGGGGACGGTGCGGGGCTTCCGGGCGGAACCGGGGTGCCTTACAGGCCGAGCTCGACCTCGAACTCGCCGGCCTCCAGGATCTCCTTGACCGCGACCAGGTAGCGGGCGGCGTCCGCGCCGTCCACCAGGCGGTGGTCGTAGGAGAGCGACAGGTAGGTCATGTCGCGGATGCCGATGGCGGTGCCGCCGTCGGCCTCGATCACCACAGGACGCTTCACGGTCGCGCCGATGCCCAGGATCGCGGCCTGGTTCGGCGGGACGATGACGGTGTCGAACAGCGCACCGCGCGAACCGGTGTTGGAGATGGTGAAGGTCGCACCGGACAGCTCGTCCGGGGTGATCTTGCTGTCGCGGACCTTCGACGCCAGCTCCGCGGTCTTCTTCGAGATGCCGGCGATGTTCAGGTCGCCCGCACCCTTGATGACCGGGGTCATCAGACCCTTCTCGGAGTCCACCGCGATACCGATGTTCTCGGTGTCGAAGTAGGTGATGGTGCCCTCGGCCTCGTTGATCCGGGCGTTGACGACCGCGTGGGCCTTCAGCGCCTGGGCGGCGGCCTTCACGAAGAACGGCATCGGGGACAGCTTCACGCCCTCGCGGGCCAGGAAGGAGTCCTTCGCCTTCGCGCGCAGCGACATGATCCGGGTGACGTCCACCTCGACCACGCTGGTCAGCTGCGCCTGCTCGTGCAGGGCCTTCATCATGTTGTCGCCGATGACCTTGCGCATGCGGGTCATCTTGACGGTCTGGCCACGCAGCGCGGACGGCGCGGCGGCGGCCTTCGCCGGGGCGGCGGCAGCGGGGGCGGCGGCGACCGGAGCCGGCGCGGCCTTCGCGGCCTCGGCGGCGGCGATCACGTCCTGCTTGCGGATGCGGCCACCGACGCCGGTACCGGCGACGGAGGACAGCGCGACACCGTGCTCGGCGGCGAGCTTGCGCACCAGCGGGGTGACGTAGGCGTCACCGGCGTCCGCGTCCGCGGCCGGAGCAGCAGCGACCGGAGCGGCAGCGGCCGGAGCGGCGGCGACCGGGGCCGGGGCGGCGACCGGAGCGGCCGGGGCCACCGGTGCCGGGGCAGCGACCGGGGCGGCGGGCGCGACCGGCGCGGGGGCCGGAGCAGCGACCGGAGCCGGAGCAGCGGCCACCGGGGCCGGAGCGGCCGGAGCGGCGGGGGCAGCCGGAGCGGCGACCGGGGCCGGGGCGGCGGCGACCGCGCCCGCGGCGCCGATCAGCGCCAGCTGGGCGCCGACCTCGGCGGTCTCGTCCTCGCCGACCAGGATCTTCACCAGGGTGCCCGCCACGGGGGAGGGGATCTCGGTGTCGACCTTGTCGGTGGAGACCTCCAGCAGCGGCTCGTCGACCTCGACGGTGTCGCCCTCGGCCTTCAGCCAGCGGGTGACGGTGCCCTCGGTGACCGACTCGCCCAGCGCGGGCAGCACCACGGGGGTGGCGTCGGCGGCGGGAGCGGCGGCGGCAGCCGGAGCCTCGGCGACCGGAGCGGCAGCCGCGGGGGCCTCCGCAACCGGGGCGGCCGGGGCGGCCGGAGCCTCGGCGACCGGGGCCGGAGCGGCCTCGGCGGCGGGCGCCGGGGCGGCGGCCGGGGCGCCGGAGCCGTCGTCGATGATCGCCAGCTCGGCGCCCACCTCGACGGTCTCGTCCTCGCCGACCTTGATCGAGGCCAGGATGCCGGAGGCCGGCGCCGGGATCTCGGTGTCGACCTTGTCGGTGGAGACCTCGAGCAGGGGCTCGTCCATCTCCACGCGCTCACCCTCGGCCTTCAGCCAGCGGGTGACGGTGCCTTCGGTCACGCTCTCGCCCAGCGCGGGCAGTGTTACTGAGACCGCCATGGTTTCAGCGACTCCTATCAAGTCTTGCGTTCAGGAATGAAAGGGACGGGGGCGCGATCAGTCGTGCGCGTGCAGCGGCTTGCCGGCCAGCGCGAGGTGGGCCTCGCCGAGGGCCTCGGACTGGCTCGGGTGCGCGTGGATCAGCTGCGCGACCTCGGCGGGCAGGGCCTCCCAGTTGTAGATCAGCTGGGCCTCGCCGACCTGCTCGCCCATGCGGGCGCCGACCATGTGGACACCCACGACGGCGCCGTCCTTGACCTGGACCAGCTTGATCTCGCCGGCGGTCTTGAGGATCTTGCTCTTGCCGTTGCCGGCCAGGTTGTACTTGAGGGTGACGACCTTCTCCTTGCCGTACTGCTCGACGGCCTTGGCCTCGGTCAGGCCGACGGAGGCGACCTCCGGGTTGGAGTACGTCACCCGCGGGATGCCGTCGTAGTCGATCGGGACGACCTTCAGGCCGGCGATCCGCTCGGCCACCAGGATGCCTTCGGCGAAGCCGACGTGGGCGAGCTGCAGGGTCGGGACCAGGTCGCCGACGGCGGAGATGGTCGGCACGTTGGTGCGCAGGTACTCGTCGACCAGGACGTAGCCGCGGTCCATCGCGACGCCCTGCTCCTCGTAGCCCAGGCCGGTCGAGACCGGGCCGCGGCCGATGGCGACGAGCAGCACGTCGGCCTCGATGGACTTGCCGTTCTCGGTGGAGACCCGGACGCCCTCGGCGGTGTACTCCACGCCGGAGAAGCGGGACTTCAGCTCGAACTTGATGCCGCGCTTGCGGAACGCGCGCTCCAGCAGCTTGGAGGAGTTCTCGTCCTCCAGCGGCACCAGGTGCGGCAGGCCCTCGACGATGGTGACGTCGACGCCGAACGACTTCCAGACCGAGGCGAACTCGCAGCCGATGACGCCGCCGCCGAGGATGATCGCCGACTTCGGGATGTAGTCCAGCTTCAGCGCGTGGTCGGAGGAGATGATCCGGTCGCCGTCGATGTCCAGGCCCGGGATCGAGCGCGGCACGGAGCCGGTGGCGAGGACGATGTGGCGGCCCTCGATGCGCTGGCCGTTGACGTCCACCGAGGTCTGCGAGGACAGCCGGCCCTCGCCCTGGATGAAGGTGACCTTGCGGGAGGCGACCAGGCCCTGCAGGCCCTTGTACAGGCCGGCGACGACGTCGTCCTTGTACTTGTGGACGCCCTTGATGTCGATGCCCTGGAAGGTGGCCAGGACGCCGAAGTCGGCGGCTTCGCGGGTCTCGTCGGCGACCTCGGCGGCGTGCAGCAGCGCCTTGGTCGGGATGCAGCCGCGGTGCAGGCAGGTGCCGCCCAGCTCACCCTTCTCGATCAGCGCGACGCTCAGGCCCAGCTGAGCGCCACGGAGGGCCGCGGCGTAGCCGCCGCTTCCGCCTCCGAGAATGACTACGTCGAAAACGGTGCTGGCGTCGTTCGCCACGTCACGTCCTCCATGCAAAAGGTGCGGATCGCCGGGCCGGTCGCGGTCCGGTGGGTGAGAGCCCTTGTAAGGCGCCCAGTCGTGCCGGAAATACATCTTTGCACTTGTTGGCGGCGGGTGGCGTCGGAGGGTGCCCCGGCCCGGCCCCGGTGCGACCCGCGAAGCGGTGGGGTGACCCGGTCCCGGAGGTATCGTCCCAGCTCACGGCCGGGAAATCGGCATTCGGAGGTACTCCGTCCGGGGGGCTTCGCCGTAGCAGTTCCGCCCTGCGGAATCAATTTTCGCCGGAGGCGAACAGTCGGGTGGATTGGCACCGGTTGCTACTGGCTGGTAATGCGTGTGGGGCCCGACACCGTCGGTGTCGGGCCCCACACGTCGATCAACGGGTCACTTGCCCGCGGCGGTGTCCTCCGCGAAGCGGACCAGGGTGCGCACCGCGCTGGCGGTGCCGCCCTTCGGGGTGTAGCCGAACGGGCCGGCCTCGTGGAACGCCGGGCCGGCGATGTCGATGTGCGCCCAGTCGATGCCCTCGGCGACGAACTCCTGCAGGAACAGGCCGGCCACCAGGCCGCCGCCCATCCGCTCGCCCATGTTCGCCAGGTCGGCGACGGTCGACTCGACCATGCCCTTGCGCAGGTCGGCCGGCAGCGGCATCGGCCAGGACGGCTCGCCGACCGCGCCCGCGGTCTCGTGCAGTCGGGTGCGCAGCGCGTCGTCGTTGGCCATCACACCGAAGGTGCGGTTGCCGAGCGCCAGCACCATCGCGCCGGTCAGGGTCGCCACGTCGACGATCACGTCGGGCTTCTCCTCGCCGGCCCGGACGATCGCGTCGGCCAGCACCAGCCGGCCCTCGGCGTCGGTGTTCAGCACCTCGACGGTCTTGCCGCCGTACATCCGCAGCACGTCGCCGGGGCGGGTCGCCGAACCGGACGGCATGTTCTCCGCCAGCGCCAGCCACGCCGTCACGTTGACCTGCAGACCCAGGCGCTTGGCGGCGACCACGGCGGCGAACACCGCGGCGGCGCCGGCCATGTCGCACTTCATGGTCTCGTTGTGACCGGCCGGCTTCAGCGAGATGCCGCCCGAGTCGTAGGTGATGCCCTTGCCGACGAACGCCAGCGACGCCTTCGCCTTCGGGTGGGTGTACGCCACCTTCACCAGCCGCGGCGGGTTGGTCGAGCCGACGCCGACGCCGAGGATGCCGCCGAAGCCGCCCTTGGCCAGCGCCTTCTCGTCCAGGACCTCGACCTTCAGGCCGTGCTCCTTGCCGGCCGCCTGCGCGATCGCGGCGAACGACTTCGGGTTCAGGTCGTTGGGCGCGGTGTTGACCAGGTCACGGGCCCGGTTCATCTCCTCGCCGATCGCCGTGGCGCGCTCGACGGCCGACTTGGCGTCCTTCGAGCCCTTGCGGTCGGTCAGCACGACCAGCTCGGCGACGGGGGCCTTCGTCACGTCGGCCTTGTAGGCGCCGAACGCGTACGAGCCGAGCAGGGCGCCCAGCGCGACCGCCTCGACGTCCTCGGCGGAGCCGGTCGGCAGCGCCAGCGCGACCTTCTTCGCACCGGCCAGGGTGCGGGCGGCCACACCGGCGGCCCGGCGCAGGTCCTCGGCGCCGAACGGGCCGTCAACGGCCTCGCCCAGGCCGACGGCCAGCACCAGCGGCGCCTTCAGCCCGGCCGGCGCGGGAAGCTTGACCGCCTCACCCTCGGCACCGGTGGCGCCCAGGGTGGTGAGGACCTCGGCCAGCTTGCCCTCGAACGCCTCGACGACCGCCTCGGCGCCAGCCGCCACGACCAGGCCCTTGGGGCCCTTCGCCACGCCGATCACCAGGGCATCCGCCCGCAGGCTCGCGGCGGAGGAGGTGCTCACAGACAGTGCAGTCACGACAAATGCGTCCTGTTCTTTCGCGGTCCACAGCCGGTGACGGCTCCGTTGCCGACCGGCAAACCCAGGCAGACTCCGCGGCAAAACGGGGCTCGGGGCCAGGGTGCTCACCGCATGGTAGTCCGCATATTGGGATCTCGCCGCCCCGCCTGCCCCCGTGCACGAACCGGCGCAACTCGTGACGGTGCGTGAGTTCTCGCGCGGGCGCGCCGTCATGTCAGCGCGAGCGCCACCAGGGTCGCCGTCGCCGAAGTCTCCACCAGCGCCCCCAGCACGTCCCCCGTCACCCCGCCGAAGCGCCGCACGCACCGCCGCAGCACGCCTGCGGCGACCGCCACCCCGAGCAGCACGGCCACCCCGCCCTGCCACCGCAACGCCGTCGCCGCGCCGACCACCAGCAACGTCACCGCCACCGCCACCGCCGGACGCACCGTCCCCGCCACCATCGCCCCCAACCCACCGGGCCGGGCGGCCGGCACCGACCGCAGACAGCCCCACAGCAGCGCGGTGCGGCCGGCGGTCGCCGCGACGGCCGCGGCGAGCGCCCCGCGCCAGAGCGACTGCCCGAACTGGCCTGTCAGTACGGCGATCTGAGCGAGCATCAGCAGAACGAGCGTCAGCACGCCGAACGGGCCGATGTCCGACTGCTTCATGATCCGCAACGCGTCCTCGGCGGGCTTGCCGCTGCCCAGCCCGTCCGCGACGTCCGCGACCCCGTCCAGGTGCAGCCCCCGGGTCACCACCGCCCCGACCGCCACCACCGCGACCGCGCCCAGCAGCGCCCCACCCCGCCACGCGACCAGCGCCCCCACCGCCCCGGCCAGCACCCCCACCACGACCCCGACCACCGGCGCCACCGCCATCGCCGCCCCACCGGCGGCCCGGTCCCACCGGTGCACCCGCACCCGAAAGACCGTCAGCGTCCCGAAAGCGAAACGTAGCGCGTCCGTCAACCGAGGTGCCGGTGGGCGCGGAACCGACGACGCAGCGCCCCCCGCCGAGAGACTTTCTGCGCGCTCGGCCCCGGGCTGGGCGTTCTCGTTCAAATCAGTAGCGCCCGAGCAGCTCCGCAGCCGTCGGCAGCTTCGCCGGCGCCCGCGGCGGCAGCGGCTTCGCGCTCGGCACCGCCGCCGGTTCGGCGAGGGTGTCGGTCGCGGCCTGGAGGAGCGGCAGGGCCAGGACCGCCGAGACGCCTTCGCCCATGGTGGCGCCGATCTCCTGGAGCGGGGTCAGGGTGAGGCGGTCGTACGCCTTGGCCTGGGCGGGTTCGCCGGTGAGGGCGGCGGCCCGCCACCACTCGGGGGCCCGGAAGGCGATCCGCTGGGCGACCAGCGCGCAGGCCGCGGAGACCACGCCGTCGAGGACGACGGGGAGCCTGCGGACGGCGGCCTGCAGCAGGAAGCCGGTGATCGCCGCGAAGTCCGCGCCGCCGGTCGCGGCGAGCAGCGCGAGCTGGTCGCCGAGCACGGGGCGGGCCCGGCGCAGCGCGTCGCGGATGGTGGCGCACTTGACCATCCAGACCCGGTCGTCGACGCCGGAGCCGCGGCCGGTGACGGCGGCGGCGTCGGTGCCGCACAGCGCGCCGATCAGGACGGCGGCGACGGTGGTGGAGCCGACGCCCAGGTCGCCGAGCAGGACGAGGTCGGTGCCGGCGTCGGCCTCCTCGTCCGCGACGGCCATGCCGGCCCGGAAGGCCCGGGTGGCTTCGTCGAGGGTCAGCGCGTTCTCGACGTCGATCCTGCCGGAGCCGCGCCGGACGCGGTGGCGGACGACCTCTTCGGGGAACTCGGCGGGGTCGGCGTCCACCGCGATGTCGACCACCCGGACGTCCGCGCCGTAGCGGCGGGCCAGCACGGCGACCGGCGCGGTGCCGTCGAGGACGGCACGGACCCGGTCGGCGGTGCCGCCGCGGGCGTCGAGGGTGGAGATGCCGAGCGAGGCGACGCCGTGGTCGGCGGCGAACAGCAGGACCTTGCTGGCGTGCAGCGGGCGGGTCGGCGCCTCGCCCTGCGCGGACGCCAGCCAGGCCGCCAGCTCCTGGAGCCGGCCCAGGCCGCCGCGCGGCACGGCCAACTGCTGCCAGCGCTCCTCGGCGCCGCGGCGCGCACTCTCGTCAGGCCGTTCGACGAGCGAGGAGAAAGTGTCGAGATCCACGGTGGTGTCCATCGCTCGGCAATCTACACGGCCGTCGCTTTGATGGTCAGCACCTGTCCCGCGACCACCAGCAGCACCTGCTCGGAGGCGTCGGCGACGGCCATGTTGAGCCGTCCGAGGGTGTCCCGGAAGCGCCGCCCGGAGGCGGTGGCGGGGACCACGCCCATGCCGACCTCGTTGGAGACCGCCACGACCGTTCGCCGGGTGCCGGCCCAGGCCGCGGCCAGTGCCGCGCAGCGCGCCTCGACGGCCTCCCTGCCGCCGTCCAGCCACCGCTCGTCGTCCCAGGCCCGGTGCTCGTCCATCACGGCGGTCAGCCACAGCGCCAGACAGTCGATCAGCACCGGCGCCGGGTCGCTGTCGTCGGCGAGCACGGTCTCCAGCTCGCAGGTCTCCGCGGTGCGCCAGCGGACCGGCCGGCGGGCCCGGTGCAGTTCGACGCGGTGCGCCCAGTCGGTGTCGCCGTCGCGGGCGCCCGAGGTGGCGACGTACAGGACGTCGGGGAACGGGGCGAGCAGCTGTTCGGCGCGGGTGGACTTGCCGGAGCGGGCGCCGCCGAGCAGCAGGGTGCGGGGGAGTGCCATGCGATCATCCTGCCGGACGGCGCATGCCCGCCTGCGGGGTGGGCACGCTACTGTCGCAACCCTTCAGCAGCAGTGTTCGACCCGGAGGAGCCCGGCATGGTGTGGACCTGGCGGTACGAGAAGAACGACGGCACCGTGGTGAGCCCGGCCGGCGACGCCGAGGAGTTCTCCAGCCAGGGCGACGCCGAGACCTGGATCGGCGAGGAGTGGAAGACGCTGCTGGACGACGGCGTCGACCGGGTCGTGCTGGTCGAGGACGGCCGCGACATCTACCCGATGAGCCTGCACGAGGGCTGACGCCCCGTCACTTCGCGCAGACCACGTGCAGCAGCGCGGCGACGTGCCGGTACGGGTCCTGCTTGCCGGCCCGCTCCTCGGCGTCCAGCAGCTGGCCGAGCTGACGGCCGTCCACCGGGGCGGCCTCGTCCGGCATGGTGTCGGTGAACACCCGCACCCCGTACCAGTGGCGCACGGGGACGGCGAACCCGGCGAGGGTGCCGGAGAGTTCGGCGAGCCGGTCGGCGCGGGCGGGCAGGCCGAGGCGGTTGGTGTAGCGGGTGGTGTCGAAGGCCTCCTGGCAGGCCCGCCAGTCGCCGGTCAGCCCGGCCCGCATGGCCAGCGCGTCGCCGTTGCGGACCAGCAGCGAGAGCAGCCCGCCGGGGGCCAGGATGCGGGCCACCGAGGCCAGCATCGGGTCCGGGTCGGGCAGGTACATCAGGGTGCCGTGGCAGAGCACCAGGTCGAAGCTGCGCGGCCCGAACCAGCGGCCGACCTGGTGGCCGTCGCCGGTGAGCAGCTGGACCCGGTCGCGGACCTCGGGCGGCTCGGCGGCCAGCGCCTGGTGGGCGACGGCGAGGATGCCCGGGTCCGGGTCGATCCCGGTGACGAAGTGCCCGGCGCGGGCCAGCCGCAGCGCCTGGGTGCCCTCGGCGCAGCCGACGTCCAGCACCCGCAGCGCGGTGCCGCGGGTGAGCTGCTCGGCGAGCTGCCGGGTCACCAGTTCCTGGCGGACCAGGTTGTGCAGTCCGCCGTGCCGCTCCAGCCATTCGCCGGCCCCGCTGTGATACGGCCCGCCACGGGCCGGCAGCCGCCCGTGACGGCCGCGCGGCGCCCCGTACTGCGCCGGGACGCCCGGTGTGCCGAAGGCCCCGACCGGCTGCTGCGCCGGCGGGGCCCAGTACGGCGGAACGGCTTCCGCGGTCAGGGCCGCTCGCCCCGCTTGACCATCGGCTTGGGCATCCGCAGCCGGCGCATCTGCAGGGTGCGCAGCAGGCCGTACATCACGGCGCCGCGGGTGTTCTCGTTCGGGAAGCGCGCGGCGAGGCCCTTGCGCAGCGCGAGGCCGAGCCGGACGAAGTCGAGGATCACCGTCACGAAGAACAGCATGAACAGCAGCGAGGACAGCGTCTGCAGGTAGCCGATCCGGACGATGCCGAGCACCAGCACCACGACGGCGAACGGCAGGAAGTACTCGGCCACGGCGCGGCGGGAGTCGATGAAGTCGCGGGTGTAGCGCTTGACCGGGCCCTTGTCGCGCGCCGGCAGGGCGCGCTCGTCGCCCTCGAGCATCGCGATGCGCTGCTTCTCGCGCTCGACGCGCATCCGGTCGCGGGCCTGGCGGGCGGCCTCCTTGCGGTCCTTGGGGACGGTGACCCGGGTCTTCCGGTTGGCCTCGGCCTCACTGCGCTTGGGCGTGGGTCGGCCCTTCGGGGCCTGCGGGTCGCGGGGCAGCCGCTCTTCCTCCTTCGTCAAGGTGACGGACGAGGAGGCGGCGGAGTCATCAGAGCGGCGTCGAAACACACTCCCAGCGTACGGGTTGACCGGCCGCTTTCCGGCCCGGCCCCGGATGCGAACCGATATCGATCGTGAGGACGATGCCGAACGGCCGCTCGCTGTAGCAGCATTGTTGCTGGCCGGTGGACTGCGCCGGGGACCCCGTCGCGCATACACTCGACCTGTCACGAGACGCAAACCCAGGCCCGAAGAAGGGGGCTATCGAGGCCCATGAGCGACGGAATCATGAAGCGTATGGGGCTGATCTTCCGCTCCAAGGCGAACAAGGCCTTGGACCGGGCGGAGGACCCGCGCGAAACGCTCGACTACTCCTACCAGAAGCAGCTGGAACTGCTGCAGAAGGTGCGCAGGGGCGTCGCCGACGTGGCCACCTCCCGCAAGCGCCTGGAGCTCCAGCTGACCCAGCTGCAGCAGCAGTCCTCCAAGTACGAGGACCAGGGCCGCAAGGCGCTGTCGCTCGGCCGCGAGGACCTGGCGCGCGAGGCGCTCAGCCGCAAGGCCAACCTGCAGTCCCAGATCACCGACCTGGAGACGCAGTACCAGGCCCTGCAGGCCGAGGAGGAGAAGCTCACGCTCGCCTCCCAGCGCCTCCAGGCCAAGGTGGACGCCTTCCGCACCAAGAAGGAGACCATCAAGGCCACCTACACCGCCGCCCAGGCGCAGACCCGGATCGCCGAGTCCTTCTCCGGCATCTCGGAGGAGATGGGCGACGTCGGCCTGGCGATCCAGCGGGCCGAGGACAAGACCGCCCAGATGCAGGCCCGCGCGGGTGCGATCGACGAGCTGCTGGCCTCCGGCGCGCTCGACGACGCCAGCGGCCTGGGCCGCAAGGACGACATCGAGGCCGAGCTGGAGCGGGTGGCCGGCGGCAGCGACGTCGAGCTGGAGCTGGCCCGGATGAAGGCCGAGCTGACCGGCGGCACTCCGGCCTCGCAGCCGCACGCGATCGAGCAGGGGAAGAACGACACCCCGCCGCCCACCATCAACTACCAGAAGTAAGCCCGCGAGCAGGGGAGACGTACCAGCATGATCATGCGGGTCTTGGGTGAGGGGCAGTTCGAGGTCGCGGAGAAGGACCTGGACCGGCTGAACCAGCTGGACGACGACCTGCTCCAGGCCGTCGAGGCGGACGACGAGGAGGCCTTCAAGGCCGCCCTCGGCAGCCTGCTGGCGGCCGTCCGGGAGGTCGGCACGCCGGTGCCGGCGGATTCGCTGGAGCCGTCGGACCTGATCCTGCCGGACGCCGAGGCGTCCCTGGACCAGGTGCGTGAGCTGCTGCGCGCCGAGGGTGACGGCCTGATCCCGGGCATCCCGGAGTAGTTCGGGCGCCGTTCGTGACGAGAGGGCGGGCATCCCCCAGGGGATGCCCGCCCTCTCGCGTGCCCGGCGCCGGTGTGCGGCGAATCGTTACGGCAGGGCCAGCATGCGGTCCAGCGCGGCCTTGGCGTACTTCTCGGTCTCCGCGTCCACCGTGATCACGTTCGGGACCCGGCCCTCGGCGAGCGACTCCAGCGCCCACACCAGGTGCGGCAGGTCGATCCGGTTCATGGTGGAGCAGAAGCACACCGTGCGGTCGAGGAAGACGACCTCCTTGTCCGGGTGCGCCTTGGCCAGGCGGCGGACCAGGTTCAGCTCGGTGCCGATGGCCCACTTGGAGCCGGGCTCGGCGGCGTCCAGCGCCTTGATGATGTACTCGGTCGAGCCGACCTGGTCGGCGGCGGTGACCACCTCGTGCCGGCACTCGGGGTGCACCAGGACGTTGACGCCGGGGATCCGCTCGCGCACCTCGTTGACCGAGTCCAGGTTGAACCGGCCGTGCACCGAGCAGTGGCCGCGCCACAGGATCATCTTCGCGTCCCGCAGCTGCTCGGCGGTCAGGCCGCCGTTCGGCTTGTGCGGGTTGTAGAGGACGCAGTCCTCCAGCGAGAAGCCCATCTCCAGCACCGCGGTGTTGCGGCCCAGGTGCTGGTCCGGCAGGAACAGCACCTTCTGCCCCTGCTCGAACGCCCACTCCAGCGCCCGCTTGGCGTTGGACGAGGTGCAGATGGTGCCGCCGTGCTTGCCGGTGAAGGCCTTGATGTCGGCGGAGGAGTTCATGTACGAGACCGGCACGGTCACGTCCGCGACACCCGCGTCGGTCAGCACGTCCCAGCACTCGGCGACCTGCTCGGCGGTGGCCATGTCGGCCATCGAACAGCCCGCGGCGAGGTCCGGCAGCACGACCTGCTGACGCTCGGAGGTGAGGATGTCGGCCGACTCCGCCATGAAGTGCACGCCGCAGAAGACGATGTACTCGGCCTCCGGACGGGCCGCGGCGTCCCGGGCCAGCTTGAAGGAGTCGCCGGTGACATCGGCGAACTCGATGACCTCGTCCCGCTGGTAGTGGTGACCCAGGATGAAGACCCGGTCCCCCAGCTTCTCCTTGGCGGCGCGAGCCCGCGCCACCAGGTCCGGGTCGGAGGCCGCAGGCAGATCGCCGGGGCACTCCACCCCGCGCTCACTGTTCGGGTCGGCCTCGCGGCCGAGCAGCAGCAGGGCGAGCGGCGAGGGAGTCGGGTCGACGCCGTGCGTCTCGGTGGTGGTGGTCACGGGCGGCTGCCCTCCTGGTGCGGCCGGATCGTTCTCGACCAGCCTTCTCGTCTATCTGACGCTATCTATGATAACCGGTTGTCGTCAGCCTGACGATGGCCATTCTGTCGATGTGACGAGAACCGCTCACCGGGATGGATGCTTCCGGCGCGAGAACCGGCCGTAGCCCCGGTTGGGTGGGGGGCATGAAGGCAATCGCGATCAACCGCTACGGCGGGCCCGAGGTGGTCGAGTACACCGAGCTGCCGGATCCCAAGGTCGGCCCCGACTCCGTTCTCGTCCGTACGCGGGCGGTGGGGGTCAATCCGGTCGACTGGAAGATCCGGGAGGGGCACCTCGACGGGATCCTCGACGTGTGCTTCCCGATGATCATGGGGTTCGACCTGGCCGGGGTGGTGCAGGCGGTCGGTGGGGCCGTCACCGAGTTCGGGCCGGGGGACGAGGTGATCGGGTACGTCCGCAAGGACGTCATCGGGTACGGCACGTACGCCGAGCTCGTCGCCGCGCCCGTTCGGACGTTGGCCCGGAAGCCGGCGGCGCTCGACTGGGCGCAGGCCGGGGGGCTGCCCACGGCCGGGCTCACGGCGCAGCAGGCGCTGGTGAACGCGCTGCGGGTGCGGCGCGGGGAGACCGTGCTGATCCATGCCGCGGCCGGTGGCGTCGGCTCGCTCGCGGTGCAGGTCGCCACCGCGCTCGGCGCCCGGGTGATCGGGACGGCCGGGTCGCACAACCACACCTTCCTGCGCGGGCTCGGCGCGGAGCCCGTCGAGTACGGCCAGGGCCTGGCGGAGCGGGTGCGGGCGCTCGCCCCGGAGGGGGTGGACGCGGTGCTCGACCTGGTCGGCGGGGAGGCGCTCGACGTGTCCACCGCCCTGGTCAAGGACCCGACCCGGATCGCCTCCGCCGTCGACTACCGGGTGAGCGGGCTGGGCGGTCACTACATCTGGACCCGGCCCGACCCCGAGGACCTGGCCGCCGTCGCCCGGCTCGCCGACGACGGGCTGCTCACCGTGCCGGTCGCCTCCACCTTCCCGCTCGGCCAGGCCGCGTCCGCGCAGGCCCTGAACGCCGAAGGGCGCACCCGCGGCAAGATCGTCCTGCTGGTGGACTGAGCGGACGCCCGGCGTCGGCAAGAATGGGCCCCGCAGAGTCCGCCCCTGTGCGGGGGCCGCGGCTCGCCACACCCTCACCCGTACCACCCGTGGAGCCCCGCCATGAGCACCCACCGGCCGCCCGACCTCGGCCAGGCGGTGACCGGACAGGCCCTGGACGACACCGACCGCCTGCTGCTGGAGCACCTCAGCCGGGACGGCCGGGCCTCGTACGCCGAGATCGGGCTGCTCACCAACCTGTCCGCCACCGCCGTCCGCCGCCGGATCGACCGGCTGCGGGCGCGCGGCGTGGTCCGCGGCTTCACGGTGGTGCTCGACCCCGCGCTGCTCGGCTGGGGCACCGAGGCGTTCGTCGAGGTCTACTGCCGGGCCCGCACCTCGCCGGAGGAGCTGCTCGCCTCGCTGCGCCAGTTCCCCGAGGTGGCCGCCGCCTGGACGGTCACCGGCGACCCGGACGCGCTGGTCCACCTGCGGGCCGCCGACACCCGTCACCTGGAAGCCGTCATCGAACGCATCCGCAAGGAGCCCGGCGTCCAGCGCAGTCGTTCGTCGGTGGTGCTCTCCCAGCTCATCTGACGCAGGAATCCTGCGCAGGACCCCCCGAACACGCACGAAACCGGCCCTGACCGGCCCCGTTCCGACGCGCGCCCGCACCGCACCGCTGCCTACGCTGATCATGACCCCACGCACCGCAGCAGCGAAGAGGACACCCGTGTACGCAGCCCCCGACCGCATGCACAAGCCGGACAGCGAACTCGTCGACCTGGTCTTCGACTACATGCGCGAACGGCTGCAGTACGACCCCGTTCCGCTCGACCACCCCGGCGACGGCGCCCACCTGCGGGAGGTGCTCGCCGGGCTGCTGAACGAGCACGGCAACGACCCGGCCGACGTGCTCAAGCTGTACGACCACGAGCTGTCCCGCGCCGTCATCTCCGCCGACAGCCCGCGATACCTGTCCTTCATCCCGTGCGCGCCCACCAAGGCCGCGCTGCTGTTCGACATGGTGGTCTCCTGCGCCTCCCTGCAGGGCATCTCCTGGCTGGAGGCGGCCGGCGCGATCGCCGCCGAGAACCAGGTGCTGCGGCTGATAGCCGACCGCGCCGGACTGCCCGCCGCGGCCGGCGGCGTTTTCGTCTCCGGCGGCTCGGCCGGCAACCTGTCCGCGCTGGTGGTCGCCCGCGACACCGCCCGGCGCCGGCTGAACGTCGGCCCCGAGGCCCGGCTGCGGATCGCCGTCGCCGACCAGGTGCACTCCTCGGTCAAGAACACCTTCAACATCATCGGCGTCGAGGCCTTCCCCGTCCCCGCCGTCGACCGCCGCCTCACCGGCGCGGCCCTGCGCGCCGCCCTCGCCGCCGACCCGCACCCCGAGACCGTCATCGCCGTGGTCGGCACCGCGGGCACCACCAACGAAGGCATCGTCGACGACCTCGCGGGCATCGCCGAGGTCGCCCGCGAACACGGGCTCTGGTTCCACGTGGACGGCGCGTACGGCGGCGCCGGACTGTTCGCCCCCTCGGTGCGCGAGCGCTACAACGGCATCGAGCACGCCGACTCCTTCGTGGTCGACCCGCACAAGTGGCTGTTCGCCCCGTTCGACTGCGCCGCGCTGCTCTACCGCGACCCGCGCCTGGCCCGCGCCGTGCACACCCAGGACGCCGGCTACCTGGACGTCCTGCACACCGAGGGCGACGAGTGGAACCCCACCGACTACGCCTACCACCTCACCCGGCGCGCCCGCGGCCTCCCGCTCTGGTTCTCGCTCGCCGTCCACGGCGTCCAGGCGTACACCGACGCCATCGAGACCGGTCTGCGGCTGGCCAAGGACACCGCGCAGCTGATCCGCGACACCGAGCACCTCGAACTGCTCCACGACCCGCAGCTGTCCGCGGTCTGCTTCCGCCGCACCGGCTGGACCCACGACGACTACTACCGCTGGTCCCGGCAGCTGCTCGCCGACCAGGTCGGCTTCGTCACCCCCACCGGCTGGGACGGCGAGACCGTCGCCCGGTTCGCGTTCCTGCACCCCGGCACCACCATGGAGATGGTCCAGGAGATCCTCGACACCATGCGGTGACGTGCCGTCCCGAACGGCGGCTACAGGTAGCCGCCGTTCGGCACGTACGGGGCCGGCGGGCGCATCCCGCGGACCGCCAGGTAGCCGCGGGTGGTCAGCGACAGGCCCAGCTCCAGGCCCACGTCGACCGCCCACTCCTGCTCCGCCGTCAGGAACTCCACGTCCGCGTCGACGCCCTCCGGCACCCGGGCCAGCGCCTCGCGCAGCAGCCGGGTGGCGATCCGCTTCGAGGTGGCGGCGACCAACTGGACGGCGCCGCCGTCCCGGTAGCAGTAGCCGGTGCCGGCCAGGGTGTCCGCGATCAGCAGCTCCTCGAAGTGCGCCAGCATGAACGGGTGGTCGGGGCCGTGCGCCGCGCCCCGCAGCCGCCGGTCCACCGAGTCCAGCAGGTGCAGGTGCGAGGCGTTGCCGGTGTGCACCGGGATGTCCCCCGGGTCCAGCAGCCGCTCCCGGTCGACCCGGCCGGTCAGCCGCATCGTCGGGTGCAGGGTGAACCCGGCCGCCCGGTAGCGGCGCGCCGCCGCCGGCGACGACGAGGCGCACAGCATGCCGCGCAGACAGCCCCGCCCGTACGCGGCGGCCCGCTCCAGCAGCAGCCGGCCCACCCCCTGGCCCTGCGCGGACGGCAGCACCACGAACAGCGCCAGCACCCACACGCCCTCGCGGCGCAGCGACAGCGCCGCCCCCACCGCCTCGCCGTCCTGCTCGGCGATCCAGCACCCCTGCGGGTCGGTGACGGCCAGGTGGCGGGAGCGGGCGAGCCGGCGGATCCGGGACGGCGCGTCCGCCGCCTCCGGCTCGGCGTCCGCCGGCCGGCCGTCCAGGTCGCGGAACGCCGCCCGGGAGACCCGGTTCACGGCCTCGGCGTCCTCCGCGGTGTCTCTCAGCTGACGAATGATCACCGTCACATCCTGCTGTGCCCGGGTGTGCGGGCGGTAGCGGTTTGCCCAAGTGGGCGGTGACCGCCTGCGCGCGGTGTGCGAGCATGGGGTACGTGGGGGAGTGGGCGACGAAAAAAGTCCCCCGAACGCACCACCTCCCGGAAATGAATCCGGGGGGCCGCTGGTTGGCACTGGCGGATCACAGTCGTCACAGACCGGGAGTAAGCATGACCGTCCAGGACGAGACCACCGTCGAGAGTGGCATCCTCCTCACCGATGCCGCCGCGGCCAAGGTCAAGGGCCTGCTGGAGCAGGAGGGCCGCGAGGACCTGTCGCTGCGCGTCGCCGTGCAGCCCGGCGGCTGCTCGGGCCTGCGCTACCAGCTGTTCTTCGACGAGCGTTCGCTGGACGGCGACGTCGTCAAGGACTTCAACGGTGTCAAGGTCGTCACCGACCGGATGAGCGCCCCGTACCTGGGCGGCGCCACCGTCGACTTCGTCGACACCATCGAGAAGCAGGGCTTCACCATCGACAACCCGAACGCCACCGGCTCCTGCGCCTGCGGCGACTCGTTCAGCTAAGCCTTCAGGACGGCGCGAACGAAGAGGGCGGCTCCCCGGTCGGGGAGCCGCCCTCGGGGCTTTCCGGGGTCAGCGCGGGCCGCCGACGCCCACCCCGTCGGTCTGCACCGGCACCTGGTCGCCGGTCGCGGTGTCCACCACGCCGCCGCCGTTCATCGGGCGGGGCAGGGTCACCGTCGCCTGCTGCTCCTTCATCAGCTGCGGACAGGCCTGGCCCGGCGTGGCGGTCCTGGTGATCACGATCCGCAGCTTCACGGTGGGCGGGGCGTCCTCCTCCAGCCGGACCCCGTACTTGTCGCACACCCCGGCGACGTAGAACACCGTCAACTGGGTGGGGCTGTCCTGCCGGTAGCCCGTCACGGGGATCCTCACCGCGGTCGGCGGGTGCTCGCCGACCGCGATGCCCGGGCTGGTCGGCTGTCCGGTGCCGGGCGTCGGCGAGGACTGGGCGCCCGTGTCGGCCCCGCCGGACGGGGTGGCCGTCGGCGATCCGGGGGCCGCGGTGCCCGGGCCGGGCGTCGCGTCGGAGGCGGCGGACGGGCTCGACGAGCCGGGGGAGCCCGCGGCGGTCGGGGTGGAACTGCCGCACGCGGTCAACAGGCCGCCGGCGAGGGACACGGCGGCGAGGGCCAGCGCGGTCCGGCGCCGGTGCGCGGGCTTGGCGGAGACGGCTGCGGTCCTGACGTCCATGATCTGCGTTCCTCCCGAGGGTCGCGCAGTGCCGCCGGGAGCGGCACCGCGCGGATTCGACGTGCCCGGGAGGAATCCGGTTCCCGCTACTCGCCGAACTCCGGCATCCCCGCCACCACCCGGCGCGCCTCCATCGGCACCCGGACGCCCAGCGCCGTCGGCACCGACCGCGAGGGGCCCGGCCCGGTGGCCGGCCAGAACCGGCCCAGCTTGCGCGAGGAGTCCAGCAGGTCCGCCAGCGACTCCACATCGGGGTCGTCCAGGCCGACCGGCAGTCGGCGGGGGGAGTGATCAATCACCATGCGGTACCAGCTCCGATCGCCGCGCCGCGGCCACGCTGCCGCGGACTGGACGGGGGCCGCGTCCGGCCCCCGTACTGGCGACCCTAGGACGCTCCCGGCCCCGGCGACAGGCCTACCCATCGGTAGTACCGGATCGGGCGGGTACCTTAGGTGGGTTGATGTCCGCTGCTCCGGCCCCCGCCGGGCCGCCCGAGGAGAACTCCGTGCGCATCGCCGTCGCCGGCTCGATCGCCACCGACCACCTGACGACCTTCCCCGGCCGCTTCTCGGACCAACTGGTCCCCGAGCAGCTGCACACGGTGTCGCTGTCGTTCCTGGTCGACACCCTCGACATCCGCCGCGGCGGCGTCGGCGGCAACATCGCCTTCGGCATGGGCGTGCTCGGCCTGCGCCCGGTCCTGGTCGGCGCGGCCGGCGCGGACTTCGCCGAGTACCGCAGCTGGCTCGACCGGCACGGCGTGGACACCGAGTCCGTGCACATCTCCGAGACCCGGCACACCGCCCGGTTCATGTGCACCACCGACCAGGACCACAACCAGATCGCGTCCTTCTACACCGGCGCGATGGCCGAGGCCCGCAGCATCGAGCTGAAGCCGATCGCCGACCGGGTCGGCGGCCTCGACCTGGTCCTGATCAGCGCGGACGACCCCGCCGCGATGGTGCGGCACACCCAGGAGTGCCGCACCCGCGGCTACGCGTTCGCCGCCGACCCCTCCCAGCAGCTCGCCCGCCTGGAGGGCGACGACATCCGGGAGATCGTCGACGGCGCGGCCTACCTGTTCACCAACGAGTACGAGGCCGCGCTGATCGAGTCCAAGACCGGCTGGTCTGCGGACGAGATCCTGAGCCGCGTCGGCACCCGGGTCACCACCCTCGGCCCGAAGGGCGTCTGCATCCAGCGCCAGGGCGAGCCGGACATCGTGGTCGGCTGCGCCGCGGAGGAGCGCAAGGCCGACCCCACCGGCGTCGGCGACGGCTTCCGGGCCGGCTTCCTGGCGGGCCTGTCCTGGGGCCTCGGCCTGGAGCGCGCCGCCCAGGTCGGCTGCATGATCGCCACCCTGGTCATCGAGACCGTCGGCACCCAGGAGTACGAGCTGCGCAGCGGGCACTTCCTGGAGCGCTTCGAGGCGGCCTACGGGGCGGACGCCGCGGCCGAGGTCCGCGCGAAGCTGTAGTCCGGCCGGGGGCGGAGCCCGCTGCTACGCCCCCGACCTGACCACCAGGTACGCCGTGCCGTGGTCCGCGCCGTAGTCGGTGGCCGAGGTCTCGCCCGCGTAGGTGTGGCCGCACATCTCGCACCAGGCGGGGATGTCGTGGCGGGCCGCTTCGTCGTCGGAGAGGACGGCGACGCGGCCGCCGGGGGCGACCTCGGCGGCCGCTTCGTCGTCGGAGAGGACGGCGACGCGGCCGCCGGGGGCGACCTCGGGGATGCGCTTGGCGAGCTCGATGACCGGGACCGGGCAGCGCCTGCCGAGAGTGTCGAGGACCAGGGCGTCGGCGGTGGCGGCGGGGGCTGGGAGGTCGAGGCCGAGGGGGGCGCGGATCTCGGCGACGATCCGGGGGAGCACGTCGAGGAAGCGGTCCACGTCCGCGGCGGCGGTGCCCGGCGGGAGCGAGACGCGGACGTTGCCCTCGGTGAGGACGCCCATCGCGGCCAGCACGTGGCTGGGCGTCAGCGTGCTGGACGTGCAGGAGGAGCCGGAGTTGACGGCGAAGCCGGCCCGGTCGAGTTCGCCGAGCAGCACCT
>NZ_BMRI01000001.1:81257-84686 GCF_014648555.1 Kitasatospora griseola | reverse complement strand
CGCCGTCCACGTACAGGCAGGAGAAGGTGACCAGGTGGGGGAGTCGGAGCTCGGGGTGGCCGACCACCTCCACCGAGGGGACCAGCTGCGGAACCCGATGCCGGATCAGTTCGACCAGGGCGTGCAGCCGGGCGTTCTCGGCCTCGGCCTCGGCCCGGACGGCGCGCAGCGAGGCGGCGGCGGCCACGATCGCGGGGACGTTGACGTAGCCGGGCACCCGGCCGTTCTCCCGGTCGTCGGCGGGCAGCGGCGACGAGTACCGGACGCCCTTGCGGACCGCCAGCACCCCGACGCCGGCCGGGCCGCCCCACTTGTGCGCACTGGCCGTCAGCACCGACCAGCCGCTCGGCGCCGGGAGTCGCCCGGCGCTCTGCGCGGCGTCCACCAGCAGCGGGACGTCCCCGGTCAGCGCGGCGGTCTCGGCGACCGGCTGGAGGGTGCCGACCTCGTGGTTGGCGGACTGCAGGACGGCGAGCGCGGTGTCGGGGCGCAGCGCGGCGGCGAACTCGGCGGCGTCCACCCGGCCGTGACGGTCGACCGGGACGGCGGTGGCGCTGCCGCCGTCGGCCGCCCAGCGTTCGGCGGTGTGCAGGACGGCGGAGTGCTCGACGGCGGAGTGCAGCAGGTGGGCGCCGCGACGGCGGTTGCCGCGCAGGACGCCGAGGACGCCCAACTGGACGGCCTGGGTGCCGGATGCGGTGAAGGCGATCTCGTCGGCCCGGGCGCCGAGGACCTCGGCGACGGTCTCCCGGGCGGCGTCGAGCAGCATCCGGGCCTGTCGGCCGGATCGGTGCAGCCTGGCCGGGTCGGCCCAGCCCTCGTCGAGGGCGGCGAGCAGCGCCTGCCGGGCGACGGGGTGCGGCGGAGCGGTGGATGCGGCGTCGAAGTAGGGCACGGGGCCACGGTAGACGACGCCCCTTACGGGGGGATTCCTCCCGGCCTCCGGGGGAGCCGACGGCCCGTCACCCGCGTGTCGTAGTGCGGTCGCCCGTTCGGTCGTGAGAGGCTCGGAAGTCCGCCATGACCTGCGACTCCGTCCCCTCCTACGAGGTGCTTCACCCCTCGGGGGCTGATCGGGTAGCCGGGCGGCGCGTTAGCGGGGGCTGCCCGTGAGTGCCGCATAAGGATGGAGTAGCGTTTGGCCCGCATAAGCATTCAAACCGTGCCCGTGGCCGGACCGCCGGAGAGACCAGACAACGGACTCTCCATGGTGGTGCGTTCGCGGGCGAGACTTCGGGAAGGCGCTACGTGAGTCCCAACGGCTCCGACCGCTCGCCGCGGCGCACGATGCGGCGGAAGCTGCCTCAGGCGCTGGCACTGGGCCTCGTCATCGCGACCGCCACCGGCTGCTCGGCCAACGACCTGCCCAGGCTTGGCCTCCCCAGTCCCGTCACCAAGGAAGGCCCTCTGGTCCTTCACATGTGGCAGGGCTCGTGGATCGCGGCTCTGGTTGTTGGTGCATTGATGTGGGGTCTGATCCTCTGGAGCGTGATCTTCCACCGGCGCAGCCGCACCAAGGTGGAGGTCCCCGCTCAGACCCGGTACAACGTGCCCATCGAGGCGCTGTACACCGCGGTCCCCCTCGTCATCGTCTCGGTGCTGTTCTACTTCGTCGCTCGCGACGAGGCCACCCTGACGAAGGTCTCCGAGAAGCCCCAGCACACCATCAACGTGGTGGGCTTCCAGTGGAGTTGGGCGTTCAACTACGAGAACAGCGAGATCCCCGACCCGTCGAGCACCACGGCGGCGTACGAGGTCGGCAGCACCAAGGAGGCTCCGACCCTCTACCTGCCGATCAACGAGTCGGTGAAGTTCAAGCTGACCTCGAACGACGTCATCCACGACTTCTGGCCCATCAACTTCATGATGAAGATGGACGTCGTGCCCGGTGTGGTCAACGAGTTCGAGGTGACCCCGACCGCGTACGGCACCTTCCGTGGCAAGTGCGCCGAGCTCTGCGGTGTCGACCACTCGCGGATGCTCTTCAACGTGAAGGTCGTCTCGCACGACGAGTACGAGGCGCACCTGAAGGAACTTCGCGACAAGGGCCAGGCCGGCGCGGTTCCCGCAGGCATCCTCCCCACGGGAAGTAGTGAAGAGAAGTGACCATCCTCAACGAGCCCGCCGCGGCCGGTGGGGCAGCCGGGGCCGTCACCTCCGGGACCCCGCGTGTGCGCAAGCCGGGCAACGCGATCATCAAGTGGCTCACCACCACTGACCACAAGACGATCGGCACCCTGTACCTGGCGACCTCGTTTGCGTTCTTCCTGATCGGTGGCGTGCTCGCCCTGGTCATGCGCGCCGAGCTCGCCCGGCCGGGTACGCAGATCCTGTCGAACGAGCAGTTCAACCAGGCGTTCACCATGCATGGCACGATCATGCTGCTGATGTTCGCCACCCCGCTGTTCTCGGGCTTCGCCAACTGGATCATGCCGCTCCAGATCGGCGCCCCCGACGTCGCGTTCCCGCGTCTGAACATGTTCGCCTTCTGGCTGTACCTGTTCGGCTCGGTCATCGCGGTGGCGGGCTTCATCACCCCGCAGGGCGCCGCCGACTTCGGCTGGTTCGCCTACTCGCCGCTGTCGGACGCGGTTCGCTCGCCGGGCATCGGCGCCGACATGTGGATCATGGGCCTGGCCTTCTCCGGCTTCGGCACCATCCTCGGTGCGGTCAACTTCATCACCACCATCATCTGCATGCGCGCCCCCGGCATGACGATGTTCCGGATGTCGATCTTCTGCTGGAACGTCCTGCTGACCGCCGTGCTGATCCTGCTGGCCTTCCCGGTGCTGGCCGCCGCGCTGTTCGCCCTGGAGGCGGACCGCAAGTTCGGGGCGCACGTCTTCGACCCGACCAACGGTGGCGCCATGCTGTGGCAGCACCTGTTCTGGTTCTTCGGTCACCCCGAGGTGTACATCATCGCGCTGCCGTTCTTCGGCATCGTCTCCGAGATCATCCCGGTGTTCAGCCGCAAGCCGATGTTCGGCTACTCCGGCCTGATCGCCGCGACCATCGCCATCGCCGGCCTCTCGGTGACGGTGTGGGCGCACCACATGTACGTGACCGGCCAGGTCCTGCTGCCGTTCTTCTCGTTCATGACCTTCCTGATCGCGGTCCCGACCGGTGTGAAGTTCTTCAACTGGGTCGGCACCATGTGGAAGGGCTCGCTGAGCTTCGAGACCCCGATGCTCTGGACGATCGGCTTCCTGGTCACCTTCCTGTTCGGCGGTCTGACGGGCGTGCTGCTCGCCTCCCCGCCGATCGACTTCCACGTCTCGGACTCGTACTTCGTCGTCGCGCACTTCCACTACGTGGTGTTCGGCACCGTCGTCTTCGCGATGTTCGCCGGCTTCCACTTCTGGTGGCCGAAGATGACCGGCAAGATGCTGGACGAGCGCCTCGGCAAGATCACCTTCTGGACGCTGTTCT
>NZ_BMRI01000001.1:74774-81226 GCF_014648555.1 Kitasatospora griseola | reverse complement strand
GCTTCCACACCACCTTCCTGGTCCAGCACTGGCTCGGCGCCGAGGGCATGCCCCGCCGCTACGCCGACTACCTGGCCTCGGACGGCTTCACCACGCTGAACACGGTGTCGACCATCGGCTCGTTCCTGCTGGGCCTGTCGATGCTGCCGTTCCTCTACAACGTGTGGAAGACCGCCAAGTACGGCGAGAAGGTCACCGTCGACGACCCGTGGGGCTACGGCCGTTCGCTGGAGTGGGCGACCTCCTGCCCGCCGCCGCGGCACAACTTCACCACGCTGCCGCGTGTCCGTTCGGAATCCCCGGCGTTCGACCTGCACCACCCGGAGATCGCCGCGCTGGACTACCTCGAGAACCACGGTGAGATGGCGAAGCACTTCGAGGGTGTCACGCCCGCGCAGTACGACGGCCGCTCCCTTGGCAAGGGCAAGGAGGGCGACGCCCGATGAAGGAACAGGGAAAGATCTTCGCGGGTCTGGCCGTCTTCACGCTGGCCATCGCCATCACGTACTTCGTGTGGACCACCAAGTCGGACCACGGCCTGGAGGCCGCCGGCACCACCGCGCTGTTCCTGGCCTTCGGCCTGTGCGCCTTCATCGGCTTCTACCTGGCGTTCACCGCCAAGCGGGTGGACACCGGTGCGGGTGACAACCCCGAGGCCGAGGTCTCGGACGACGCCGGCGAGCTGGGCTTCTTCGCCCCGCACAGCTGGCAGCCGCTGTCCCTGGCGGTCGGTGGCGCGCTGGCCTTCCTGGGCGTCATCTTCGGCTGGTGGCTGCTGTTCTGGTCGATTCCGGTCCTGCTGATCGGTCTGTACGGCTGGGTCTTCGAGTTCTACCGCGGCGAGAACCAGAACCAGTAGGGTTCCGGATCGCGCAAGCCGTACGGCGGGCCGGGTACTCCCCTCGGGGGGTGCCCGGCCCTTCGTCGTCCGGGTACCGCTCCGAAGTTCCCCCGCGCGGGTTACCCGGAGTGCCTCCGGGGTGACGCCTTCCTACGCTTCGAGGCAGGTTCCAACCCCTGGGAGGTTCCGTTGAAGGGCTCTCGGATAGTCAATACCCGGACCACGCTGGCCGCCCTGCTGGTGATCACACCGGCTGCGGCATGTTCCACCAGCGGCCCGTCCGGAAAGAACTCGCCCCATCAGGTCGACGTGGCGCCGCTGATCCACACCTCGGCGGCCGGGGCGAAGGCCGACCCCACGAAGGCGTTCAGCGTCACCGCGGACGGCACCGCCAAGCTCGGCGAGGTCACCGTCACCGGCCCCGACGGAAAGCCCGTCGCCGGACAGCTCGCCGCCGACCAGCAGCACTGGCAGACCACCGACCCGCTCCGGGCCGGCGCCGGATACACCGTCAAGGTCACCGCCGAGGACGGCAAGGGCGGCCACGGCGAGGCCGACTCCACCTTCACCACCGGGGCCGCCCCGCACGTGATAGGCGCCGACCTCGGCCCGGACAGCTCCGGCAGCGGCGTCTACGGCGTCGGCCAGCCGCTCACCGTGACGCTGTCCGAGAAGGTCACCGACCCGGCGGCCCGCAAGCAGATAGAGAACGGCCTGACCGTCACCTCGCAGCCCGCCGTGACCGGCGCCTGGTACTGGGTGGACGACCAGAACCTGCACTTCCGGCCGGAGGACTACTGGCCGGCCAACGCCACCGTGAAGCTCGCCTACGACCTGCCCGGCATCCGGGTCTCCGAAGGCGTGTACGGCGGCGACGAGAAGACCCTGGCGCTGCGGACCGGCGACCGGGTCGAGGCGGTGATCGACGCCGACAGCGACGAGCTGACGTACAAGCGCAACGGCGAGGTGGTCAGGACCATCCCGGTCACCACCGGCAAGCCGGGCTTCGACACCCGCAACGGCGTCAAGGTCGTGCTCGGCCAGGAGTCCTCCGTCCGGATGAGCGGCGAGACCATCGGCATACCCGACGGCAGCAGCGAGTCCTACGACCTGGACGTGAAGTGGGCGACCCGGGTCACCTGGAGCGGCGAGTACGTCCACGCGGCGCCCTGGTCGACCTGGGCGCAGGGCCGGGAGAACGTCAGCCACGGCTGCACCGGCATGAGCACCGACGACGCGAAGTGGTTCTTCGACAACACCCGGGTCGGCGACCTCGTGCAGGTGGTCAACAGCAAGGGCCACGAGATGGAGCCGTTCGGCAACGGCTTCGGCGACTGGAACGTCGACTGGGACGACTACGTGAAGCACAGCGCCCTCGGCAAGCCGGTGAACACGGCCGCGCCGGAGACCGCCGTGAACAACCCGGCGCCGGACGGGACGGCCGCGGGCCGGTAGTGACAGCGACGGCGGCGAGGTCCGCCCGGCAGGAGCGCCGGCTCCTGCCGGGCGGACCTCGCCGTTCGCGTCAGCGGTGGGCGGCGTCCAGCGCCGTCAGGACGGCGGCCAGCGCCTCGTCGCGGCCGAGGCCGAGGCGGGCGGTGCGGGCCACGTACTCGGCGGCTGCGTCGGCCGCCAGGCGGTGCGAGGTGTCCCCGGTGGGGGCGATGGAGGTGCCGGCCCGGCCGCGGGTCTCGACCACGCCGTCCGCCTCCAGCTCGCGGTAGGCGCGGGCCACGGTGTTGGCGGCCAGGCCGAGCTGCTCGGCCAGCGCGCGGACGGTGGGGAGCTTCAGGCCGGTCGGGAGTTCACCCGTACGGGCCTGGGCCGCGATCTGCGAGCGCACCTGCTCGTAGGGCGGCGTGGAGGAGAGAGGGTCGATCGCCACGTGCACCCGGCCAAGATAACAGGGCGTCGGGCCGGTGCCGGAGAAATATGCCAGAACCCCCACCGGCCGGAGCCGATGGGGGTTCTGACGTGGCGTGACAGCTAGGGATCAGTGGTGGCCGTGGCCGCTGGTGATCTCCAGGTACTCCTCGGAGGTGGGCTTGGCGATCTGGTTGCCCTCGCCGTAGAAGCCCTCGGAGAGCTTCGTACGGGTCTTGGTGACCACGCCGGCCTTGCGGGCCACGCCGTTCTCGTCGGTCTCGGCGGGCAGCTCCAGCGGCTGGGGCTGCTCGTGCGCGGTGAGGGTGTGCAGGTCCGTCTGCGACAGCGGCGTGTGGACCTCGACGAACTCACCGTGCGGCAGGCGCTTGATGATGCCCGACTCGCGGCCATGCAGCACCTTGTCCTTGTCGCGGCGCTGCAGGCCGAGGCACCAGCGCTTGGTGACGAAGAAGGTGATGACCGGCACCACGAAGAAGCCGACCCGGACCATGTAGGTGATCGTGTTGATCGACATGTGCAGGTGAGTGGCGAACAGGTCGTTGCCACCGCCGACCAGCAGGACCAGGTACAGCGAGATCCAGGCCGCGCCGAGCGCGGTGCGGACCGGGGCGTTGCGCGGGCGGTCCAGGATGTGGTGCTCGCGCTTGTCGCCGGTGACCCAGGACTCGATGAACGGGTAGACCGCGATCGCGACCAGGACCAGCGGGAAGAGCATCAGCGGGATGAACACGCCCAGGTTCAGGGTGTGGCCGCCCCAGACGGAGATCTCCCAGCCCGGCATGAAGCGGATCAGGCCTTCGGCGAAGCCCATGTACCAGTCGGGCTGGGCGTCGGTCGACACCTGGTCCGGACGGTACGGGCCGTACGCCCACACCGGGTTGATGGTGGCGATCGCGGACATCGCCGCGATGATGCCGAACACCAGGAAGAAGAAGCCACCGGCCTTGGCCATGTAGACCGGCATCAGCGGCATGCCGACGACGTTCTTCTCGGTCTTGCCCGGGCCCGCCCACTGGGTGTGCTTGTGGTAGAAGACCAGGATCAGGTGCGCGACCAGCAGGCCCAGCATGATGCCCGGGATGAGCAGCACGTGGATGGTGAAGAAGCGCGGGATGATGTCGGTGCCCGGGAACTCGCCGCCGAACAGGAACATCTGGATGTAGGTGCCGACGATCGGCACCGCCAGGATCGCGCCCTCCATGAAGCGGATACCGGTGCCCGACAGCAGGTCGTCCGGCAGCGAGTAGCCGAAGAAGCCGTCGAAGAAGCCCAGGCAGAGCAGCAGGAAGCCGAACAGCCAGTTGATCTCACGGGGCTTGCGGAACGCGCCGGTGAAGAAGACGCGCATCATGTGCACGAACATCGCGGCGACGAAGACCAGCGCGGCCCAGTGGTGGATCTGGCGGATCAGCAGACCGCCGCGGATCTCGAAGCTGATGTCCACCGTCGAGGCGTACGCCTCCGACATCCGGATGCCGTTCAGCGGCAGGTAGGAACCGTGGTAAACGGTCTCCGCCATGCTCGGCTTGAAGAACATCGTCAGGTAGACACCCGTGAGGATGATGATGATGAAGCTGTAGAGGCAGATCTCACCGAGCATGAAGGACCAGTGGTCCGGGAAGATCTTGCGCAGGTTGGCCTTGGCCAGGGAGTAGATCCCCAGCCGGCCGTCGACCCAGTCCGCGGTCGCCTCGGCCTTGTTGGCGGGCTTGGCGCGCGTGCTGGCCGGCTTGGAGGCACCAGTGGTGGTGCCGCTCGCGGTGCTCATCGCTTGCGCTCCCAGTAACTCGGGCCGACGGGCTCGTCGAAGTCGCCGGTGGCGACCAGGAAGCCCTGCTCATCGGTGGTGATCTTCAGCTGGGGCAGCGGGTGGCCGGCCGGGCCGAAGATGACGCGAGCGCCGTCCGCCAGGTCGAAGGTCGACTGGTGGCAGGGGCAGAGCGCGTGGTGGGTCTGCTGCTCGTACAGCGAGATCGGGCAGCCGACGTGGGTGCAGATCTTCGAGTAGGCCAGGATGCCCTCGAAGCCCATGTCGCGGGACTGGGCGTCCTTGATGTCCTCCGGCGCGATCCGGACCAGCATCAGGGCGTCCTTGGCGATGCGCTGCTGGAAGTCCTCGTCCGACTCCTCCAGGCCGTGCGGCTTGGCGAAGGTCAGCGAGCCCTGGATGATGTCCTCGGGCTTCATCGGCTGGTCGGTGTTCATGTTGACCAGCTGGATCGGCTTGGCCTGGGTGGCCTCGTCCCAGCCGGTGTGCAGGAGCTTCTTCTCCGGCAGCGGGCCGAGGTCGCGCAGCAGCACCACACCGGACAGCGGCACCAGGGCCATCGAACCGATGAGGGTGTTGCGGATCATCTTGCGACGGCCGAAGCCGGACTCCGCGGCACCGGTCTTGAACTGCTCGATGACGTCGTTGCGGACCTCGTCGGAGGCCTCGATCGGGTGACGGTCGGCCGGCAGCTCGTGGTCCGACATCAGGGTGCGGGCCCAGTGGACCGCGCCCGCGCCGATGCAGAACAGCGCCACGCCGAGGGTCATGCCCAGGGCGAAGTTGAGGGCGCTGACCTTGCCCAGCGGGAAGATGTAGACCAGCTTGTCGGCGTCGATCGCGGCGTAGGACGCGATGAAGCCGACGGTCGCCAGCATCGACAGCACGAACATCAGCGACACCTGGCGCTCGGCCCGCTTGGCGGCCCGCTCGTCGATGTCGGTCCGACGCGGCTCGTGGGCCGGCAGGCCCGGGTCGGCGAACGGGTCGTCGTGGGTGACGACCTCAGCGCCGTGGGAGGCTCCGTGCGCCTCCGGCAGGTTCTCTGACATGTCGTGGCTCATGACTTCTTGGCCTTGGTGGTGTGGGCGGCGACCCAGATCGCGATCACGATCAGCGTGCCGATACCGAAGATCCAGCTGAACAGGCCCTCGGTGAAGGGGCCGAGGCTGCCCAGGGCCAGACCACCGGGGTTCGGCGCGTCGTTGGTGTTCTGGACGTACGCGATGATCGCGCGCTTCTGCTCCTCCGGCATGGTGGTGTCGGGGAACGACGGCATGTTCTGCGGGCCGGTCTGCATGGCCTCGTAGATGTGCTTGGAGTCCACGCCCTCCAGGGAGGGGGCGTACTTGCCGTCGGTCAGCGCGCCGCCCTTGCCGGCGAAGTTGTGGCACTGGGCGCAGTTGGTGCGGAACAGCTCGCCACCCTTGGCGACCTGCTCGGCGTTGGTGACCTTGTCCTCGGACGGCTGGTACTGGTCCGGGTTCGGAGTGACCGGGCCGGGGCCGAGCGAGGCCACGTACGCGGCCAGCTGGTCGATCTCGGACTGGTTGTAGACGGCCTTCTTGCGCGGGACCTGCGCGCCCGGCTGCTGGGCCGGCATGCGGCCGGTGCCGACCTGGAAGTCGACAGCAGCAGAGCCGACGCCGACCAGCGACGGACCGTCAGAAGTGCCCTGGCCGTTCAGGCCGTGGCAGGAGGAGCAGCCGACGGCGAAGAGCTTCTTGCCCTCGTCGATGGCGAGCGACTGCGAGGAGCTGTCGGCCTGCGCCTTCGAGGCGGGCGCGAAAGCGGCGTACAGCCCCCCGGTGGCCGCCAGGGCGAGAAGTAGAACGACGACCGCCGCCAGTGGGTGGCGCCGTCGTGCGGAGAGCTTTTTCACGGAATAACCCCGGTGTCAGGATCTGGTCGGCAGCAGCCTGCCCCCGACTCCACATGCGTCGCGATGACGCCGGG
>NZ_BMRI01000001.1:69138-74749 GCF_014648555.1 Kitasatospora griseola | reverse complement strand
TCAGGGGCGGGGCGGCTGTTACTTGATCAGGTAGATGGTCGCGAACAGGCCGATCCACACAACGTCGACGAAGTGCCAGTAGTACGACACCACGATCGCCGCGGTGGCCTGCTCGTGGGTGAAGCGCCGCGCCGCGTAGGTCCGGCCGAGGACCAGCAGGAAGGCGATCAGACCACCCGTCACGTGGAGTCCGTGGAAGCCGGTGGTCAGGTAGAACACCGTGCCGTACGGGTCGGAGGACAGCGAGAGGCCGTCCTTCTTGACCAGGTCGGTGTACTCGAAGATCTGGCCGCCGATGAAGATGGCGCCCATCACGAAGGTGACCACGAACCAGGAACGCAGCTTCTTCACGTCACCGCGCTCGGCGGCGAACACGCCGAGCTGGCAGGTGAGCGAGGAGAGCACCAGGATCGTGGTGTTGACCGAGGAGAAGGGCACGTTGAGGGCATGGGCCTTCTCGTGCCAGAACTCGGCGCCCTTGACCGAGCGGAGGGTGAAGTACATCGCGAACAGGGCCGCGAAGAACATCAGCTCCGAGCTCAGCCAGACAATGGTTCCCACGCTGACCAGGTTCGGCCTGTTGACCGCTCCGTGCGCGTGTCCGGTTTCTGTTGCTGTTGCTGTCGCCACGACGGACATTATGTCGGTCCCTTATTCCGTCTTCACGCCGGGGGGTCTCCCTCGGAGTGTCCGGTGCGTGAGGTATGCCCACCTCGCGGTCCGTCCGTTTTCTGACGGTTGTTCGGACCGGGTGAGGGAACTGGGCCGGGGGAGTGAGCCCGTGGCGCGGCGGCTTGAGCGAGATCGCGTCGGGGTCTCTTCAGGACGGGCCCACCGGAGTAGCATCCGTCCCAGAACGTGGTCCGGGTCACACTGGGCCGTTCGGTCGGGGTCCGCGCGCGGTCGTGGCCCGCACGGACACAGTGGACACATATAAGAGGACGAGCACCAGGAAGCAGGGGACATGGCGCAGCACACCGACGAGACGCTCACCGTTCTCGTCTACAGCGACGACCGCAACACCCGTGAGCAGGTGACCCTCGCCCTCGGCCGGCGCCCCGCCGGGGACGTTCCCGCGCTGGAGTACCTGGAGTGCGCCACCGCCCCCGCGGTGCTGCGCGCCCTGGAGAAGGGCGGCGTCGACCTGTGCGTGCTGGACGGCGAGGCGGTGCCCGCCGGCGGCCTCGGCCTCACCCGGCAGCTGAAGGACGAGATCTACGGCTGCCCGCCGGTGCTGGTGCTGATCGGCCGCCCGCAGGACTCCTGGCTGGCCGCCTGGAGCCGGGCCGACGCGGCGATCTCGCACCCCGTCGACCCGGTCGCGCTGGTCGACGCCGCGACCACGCTGCTGCGGGCCCGAGTGGCCCGGCGGGCGCCGGTCGCACGCTGACCGGTCCGGTCCGCGGACCGGCCTGTCTCACCTGGAGAGAAGGGGACGGCAAGTCAGGGCGGCCGTCCCCGCCCGCTCGATAGGCTGACTCCGATTCCTCTGCGACAAGACGAGAGCTGGAGACGGCCATGGTGAACGTGCACTCTGCGAACGGCGGTAGCGACCCCGCGCAGGTGGTCCGCACCTGGCCCGACCTCCTGATGGCCCTGATGCGCGGCGAGGACCTCGCCCAGGCCGACACCGCCTGGGCGATGGACCGGATCATGAGCGGCGAGGCCAGCCCCGTGCAGGTGGCCGGCTTCCTGATCGCGCTGCGCGGCAAGGGCGAGACGGTCGAGGAGATCTCCGGCCTGGTCGAGGCGATGTACGCGCACGCCGTGCCGCTGGACATCCCCGGCCCGGCCGTCGACATCGTCGGCACCGGCGGCGACCGGGCCAAGACCGTCAACATCTCCACCATGTCGGCGGTGGTCGCCGCGGCGGCCGGCGCGAAGGTGGTCAAGCACGGCAACCGGGCCTCGTCCTCCGCGTCCGGCTCCTCGGACGTGCTCGGCCGGCTCGGCATCAACCTCGACCTGTCCGCCGCCCGGGTCGCGGCGGTGGCCGAGGAGGTCGGACTGACCTTCTGCTTCGCCGCCAAGTTCCACCCCTCGATGCGGCACACGGCGCAGGCCCGCGCCGAGCTCGCCGTCCCGACGGTCTTCAACATCCTCGGCCCGCTCACCAACCCGGCCCGGGTCGGCGCCCACGCGGTCGGCTGCTTCGACACCCGGCTGGCCGGACTGATCGCCGGCGTGCTCGCCCGGCGCGGCGGACAGGGACTGGTGTTCCGGGGTGACGACGGACTCGACGAGCTGACGATCACCACCACGTCCCACGTCTGGGTGATCCGGGACGGCCGGGTGACGGAGACCCGGTTCGACCCGCGGGACGTCGGCATCGAGCTGGTCGGGATCGAGGCGCTGCGCGGCGCCGACGCGGAGTTCAACGCGGCGGTCGCGCGGCGGGTGCTCAACGGGGAGCGCGGGGCGGTGCGGGACGCGGTGCTGCTCAACAGCGCCGCCGCGCTGGTGGCGCTGGAGCTGACGGACGCGCCGCTGAGCGAGCAGCTCGCGGCGGCGATGGTGCGGACGGCTTCGGCGATCGATTCCGGAGCGGCGGGGGAGCTGCTGAAGCGGTGGGCCGACGCGACCCAGTGAGCTTCAAGGGTCCGCCCGGGGAGGGGAGTTGCTCCTCCCCGGGCGGACCTTGCCGTTGGCGGGCGCCTGCTCGCGCCCCTGGCGGGGCGGGGGCGCGGCTGACGAGGTTTCAGGAGTGTGTCCAGGTGGCGGACGGGGGTTGAGCGCGAGGGGCTCTCGTGTAAGGTCTTTCGCAGGTCATGAGTGGCAGCGACAAGCCCCAGCTTGCTGTCCGGCAACCCTCCGTCCGTGGCGGGGTGCCCTGGGTGAGGACCGGGCTGCGTGGCGATCCGCCCGCGCGGCAAGCGCGGACTTCCGGTCGATGCACCCCGGGGTCCTTACCCCGTGGAGGAGTGCATCCATGTCCGTGATCGCCGAAATCTGTGAGCCGCTGGCCGTCCTGGGCCAGGAGGTCGAGGTGCCGTTGGCGTCCGGCGAGAAGGTCGGGTACGCGGCGCTGGACTACGCGGCGAGTGCGCCGGCGCTGGCCCGGGTGTGGGAGGACGTGGCGGCGTACGCGCCGTACTACGGGTCCGTGCACCGGGGGGCCGGGTACCTGTCGCAGCTGTCGACGGACCTGTTCGAGCAGAGCCGGCGGACCGTCGCGGACTTCCTGGAGCTGCGGGACGGCGACCAGGTGGTGTTCACCCGGGCGACCACCGATTCGCTGAACCTGCTGGCCGGGGCGGTGCCGGTCGGGACCGAGGTGTTCGCGTTCGAGACCGAGCACCACGCCTCGCTGCTGCCGTGGCGGCGCGAGGGCCTGACGGTCCGTTACCTGCGGGCGCCGCGTTCGCACGGTGAGGCGGTGGCCGCGCTGGAGGAGGCGCTGCTGGGGGCGGCCGAGGGGCCGAAGCTGTTCTGCGTGACCGGGGCGTCGAACGTCACCGGTGAGCTGTGGCCGGTGAAGGAGCTGACCGCGGTCGCGCACCGGTACGGCGCCCGGGTGGTGCTGGACGCGGCCCAGCTGGCGCCCCACCACCGGGTGTCGGTGCGGGAGTTGGACGTCGACTGGATCGCGTTCTCCGGGCACAAGCTGTACGCGCCGTTCGGCGCCGGCGTGCTGGCCGGCCGGGCGGACTGGCTGGACGCGGCGGAGCCGTACCTGGCCGGCGGCGGGGCGAGCCGGACGGTGGCCCGGGAGCTGGACGGCTCGGTGGCGGTGGAGTGGCACACCGGCCCGGCCCGGCACGAGGCCGGTTCGCCGAACGTGATCGGCGCGTACGCGATCGCCTCGGCCTGCCGGGCGCTCACCGAGGCCGGCTTCGACGCGCTGGAGGCCCGGGAGCGGGCGCTGGTCGCGAAGTTGACGGAGGGGCTGGCGGCGATCCCCGAGGTGCGGGTGCTGAGCCTGTTCGGCGAGGACTCGGACCGGGTCGGCGTGGTGTCGTTCGTGGTGCGCGGCTGGAACAGCTCGCACTTCTCGGCCGCGCTGTCCGCCGAGTACGGCATCGGCGTGCGGGACGGGCTGTTCTGCGCGCACCCGCTGGTGCGGACGCTGCTCGGCGGGGAGGACGCGTCGCCGAGCGAGTGCGGGGCGCCCGAGCCGTCGCTGCCGGGGGAGCGCAGCCTGAACGCGATCCGGGTGAGCTTCGGCGCCGGCACCCCCGTCGAGCACCTGGACCGGTTCCTGACGGCCGTTCGGGACCTGGTCACCGACGGGGCGCGGTGGAGCTACCGCAGCGAGGGCGGCCGCTGCGTCGCGGACACCAGGCAGCGCTGAGCGGCTACTCGTCCAGGCCGAGCGAGAACGCGGCCTCCAGGTCGTGCTGCGAGTAGGTGCGGAAGGCGATGTGGGTCTCGGTGTTGGAGACGCCCGGGACCTTGTTGAGGCGGCCGGGGATCACCTCGGCCAGGTCCTCGTGGTTGCGCACCCGGACCATGGCGACCAGGTCGTAGGTGCCGGTGACGGAGTAGACCTCGCTGACGCCCTCGATGGCCGCGATCGCCTCGGCGATCTCGGGGATCCGGTCGACGCTGGTGTTGATGAGGACGATCGCGGTGATCACTGAGCAACTCCTGTTCGAGAAGGTGCGCCCAGGGTATCGCCCGCCGGACGGGCGGCCCAGGCGAACAGCCAGCCCGTCACGAAGCCGATCACGTGCACCAGATAGGCCACTCCGCCGCCGCCGGAACTGACGGACCACCACTGGAGCGCGAACCACAGGCCGAGCACCAGCCAGGCCGGGAACCGCAGCGGCAGGAACAGCAGGACCGGCACCAGCACCGTCACCCGCGCTCTCGGCCACAGCCGCAGGTACGCGCCCAGCACCCCGGCGATCGCGCCGGACGCGCCGACCAGGGCGCGCAGCCCGTCCGCGGTGTGCGCCTCGGCCACCGCGTAGCCGTAGGTGGCCAGGTAGCCGATCGCCAGGTAGCCGGTCAGGAACCGGATCCGGCCCAGCCGGGCCTCCACGGCCGGGCCGAAGACGAACAGGAACAGCAGGTTGCCGACCAGGTGCAGCCACCCCGCGTGGACGAACAGCGAGGTGAGCACGGAGAGTTCGGGGATCTTCGAGGGGGTCGGCGGCAGTGCGCAGCCCGGCGTCGCCGGGGTGAGCGAGGACAGCCGGTCCGCCGTCAGGGGACGGCCGCCGAGCAGTTCGGCGGGCACCGCGCCCCAGCGGTGCTCGTAGCGCTGCTCGGCGCAGGCCCGGGCGGGGCCGCTGCCGTACGCCGGGTTCAGGCCGCCGGCCGGGCCTGCCAGCAGGACCAGCGCGGAGAGCGCGATCAGCAGGTAGCAGACGACCGGGGTGCGGGCGGTCCGCCCGGCTGTCGGCGAACCGGCCCGGGCGGGGGTGGTGAGCACCATGCCGGTGAGCATTCCTCGGGGGCGCGTCCGCGACACCGGGCGCTGCTCCGGACGGGTGAGCGTCCGGGCAGTGGACCGGTGACCCGGCCGCCGCGGCACAGGCAATAGGCTGGAGGCCCGGAACCGGGACCAGCCGAGAGGGACCACTGATGACCATTGCCGCGCCGACCGCCGAGACCCGCTGGCGCTGCACGCTGTGCGGCAACCTCACCCGCTTCGACGTCACCCGGT
>NZ_BMRI01000001.1:30479-69098 GCF_014648555.1 Kitasatospora griseola | reverse complement strand
CCTCCCGGGTGATCGATTTCGTGCACTTCGACCTGGCCGGCGACTCCAAGGTCGAGGAGACCCAGGTGCTCTCCGAGACCGTCGAGTCGGTGCGCTGCCGCTGGTGCAACGCCGTGGACCAGGTCGAGCTGGTGGCCCGCCCGGGCGCCGAGGAGTCCGCGGAGGGCGGCCCCGCGCAGGGCTGACGCACTTCCACCGCCCCGCGTTCCCGTCCGCGCCCCGGACGGGGGCGCGGGGCGGACTCGTCGGCGGGGTGCTGTCGGTGCGGCACGGTAGACGGGACAATTGCAAGCAGCGGCGGAACCAACGCCCCCGGCACCCGCCGGGGCCCGCCCGGACCAGGATCGGAGCCGAGAACAGTGGCGGAGGCAGCGAACGCGCCCACGGGCACGGACGGGACCGCGCCCGCTCCGGTCCGACAGACCCAGGACGCTGGGCCCGTCGAGGCCGCCGAGACCGCACCGGGCGCCGAGGACGGCAACGGCGAGACGGCCGGCCGGGCGCTGCCCGAGGGCGTGCGGCGCCGGGTGGTGGGCATCGCGTCCGACGCGCTCGGCGGCATCGCGCCCGGCGAGCTGCCCGCCGCGCTGCGCCCCTACGCGAAGTTCACCCCCGCCCGGCGGGCCAAGTACGCGGCGACCGCGCTGGCCGCCGCGCTGGAGTCCGACCCGGCGTTCCGGGTGCGGATAGCCGAGCGGCTGCGGCTCGGCCAGCCCGACCTGGTGCGCGCGCTGGAGGCGGGCACCGTGCCGGCCGCCGCCGACCCGATGGACGTGGCGGCCGCGGCCTACCTGGTGCGGCCCACCGGCTGGGCCCGGCTGGTCGAGGAGGCCGGCGAGCAGGCCGAGCGGGTGGACGCCGAGGGCGTCGCCGCGGAGGCCGCCCGGATGGTCGAGAAGCTCCAGGAGGAGCTCGCCGACGCCCGCTCCGCCGCCCGCGCCGAGCTGGACCGGCACCGCGCCGAGTCCGAGGGGGTGCGCCGGGAGGCCGACTCGCTGCGCAAGAAGGTCCGCTCGCTGGAGGCCGACACCCGCCGGGCGCAGGCCGAGAGCCGCCGCCTGGCCGCCGAGCTGGAGGCCGCCCGGGCCGCCGCCGCGGCCGAGCGCGGCGCCGCCGAGGTGGAGGCCCGCCGGCTGCGGCACCGGGTGTCCGAGCTGGAGTCCGCGGTGGAGACCGGGCGGCGCACCGCCCGGGAGGGCCGCAGCGTCGAGGACATGCGGCTGCGGCTGCTGCTGGACACCGTGCTGCAGTCCGCGCAGGGCCTGCAGCGGGAGTTGGCGCTGCCGGTGACGGCGCTGCGCCCGGCCGACCTGGTGGAGGCGGTGGAGCCCGGCTCGGCCTCGCCGCACGACGTGGCCCGGCGCGGCCTGGCCGAGGACGATCCGGCGCTGCTGGACCAGCTGCTGGCCATCCCGCAGGTCCACCTGGTGGTGGACGGCTACAACGTGACCAAGACCGGCTATCCGCAACTGCCGCTGGAGCAGCAGCGGCTGAGGCTGCTGGGCGGCCTGGCGATGCTGGCCCAGCGGACCCAGGCCGAGGTGACCTGCGTGTTCGACGGCCAGGACCTGGACGTGCCGGTGATCATGGCTCCGCCGCGCGGTGTGCGGGTCCGGTTCAGCCGGACCGGGGAGACCGCGGACGAGCTGATCCGCCGCCTGGTGCGGGCCGAGCCGCACGGCCGGCCGGTGGTGGTGGTCTCCGCCGACAAGGAGGTCGCGGACGGGGTGCGCAAGGCCGGCGCCCGCCCGGTGGCCTCGGTGCTGCTGCTGAACCGGCTGTCGCGCAGCTGATCGAGTTGACGGGTGGTCAGCGGCGTTGAAGCGTCCGGAGTGTGTCGGTGTGGTGAAAAGGGGCGGAGAAGCCGATTCGGGAGCCCCCCGGGAGTGGACGCGGGGGTAGGGACTTCACTAGGGTCTGGCGTCAAACCTATATTCCGGACTATCGCCTGATCGGGTGAGTCCAGCAGGAAGAAGGAGCACCGCCGTGGCCTCCCACCGCCGTCCCAAGCAGCCGAGTCGCGCCCGGGTGACCGTGCTGACCGCTGCCGCCGCGACCGCGGTCGCCCTGTCGGCCCAGGTGAGTGCGCACGCCGCGCCGGCCCAGCCGAGCAAGGACGAGGTCAAGGCGCAGGTCGACAAGCTGCTGGAGGAGCAGGAGCAGGCCGCCGAGAAGTACAACGGCGCCAAGGAGAAGGCCGACCAGCTGCGCAAGCAGGCCGACCAGCTGCAGGACCAGGTGGCCCGCGGCCAGGAGCAGCTGACCGAGCTGGCCTCCGGGCTGGCGGCGGTGGCGGGCGACCAGTACCGGCACGCGGGCATCGACCCGTCGATGCAGCTGATGCTCTCCTCCGACCCGGACAAGTACCTGGACCAGGCGTCCTCCTTCGACCAGGCGGCCAGCACCCAGGCCGCCACGCTGAAGTCGCTGGAGGACCAGCAGCGCCGGCTCGACCAGCAGAAGCAGGAGGCGGCGACCGTCCTGGCCGAGCTGGACAGCTCCACCCAGGCGCTCAACGACGCCAAGAACGACGTGCAGAGCAAGCTCCAGGAGGCGCAGAAGCTGCTCAGCCAGCTCTCCGCCGCCGACCGGGCCGCGATCCTGCGCGGCGGCGGCGCGGCCTCGCGCGGCGCCGACCGGGTCGACCTGGGCAGCCTGCCGAAGGCCGCCGGCTACGCCGGCGTCGCGGTGCAGCGGGCGCTCGACAAGCGCGGCTCGGCCTACGTGTGGGGCGCGACCGGCCCGAGCACCTTCGACTGCTCCGGCCTGATGGTGTGGGCGTACGCGCAGGCCGGCGTCTCGCTGCCGCGCACCTCGCAGTCGCAGGCCGGCGTGGGCACCAACGTGGGTAAGGACTGGCACAACGCGCAGCCCGGTGACCTGGTGGTCTACTACAACGACGCGCACCACGTGGGCATGTACGTCGGCAACGGCATGGTGGTGCACGCACCGCGCACCGGCGACGTGGTGAAGCTGATGGCCGCGGACACCCTGCCGATCCTCACCATCCGCCGGGTCTGACGGTCCGACAATCCGGACATACGCCCCAGAGGGCGACAACTGACGCGCCGTGACACGCCCGGACGGGTCGAGATTCCGCTGTGATCTCGAACACGTCCGGGCGTTGTGTTTTTCGGTGGAACGATGGGAAATGCTGCGCACTGTGCAACGAATCCCTTACGTTCGGTCATTTCCGTAATCGAAATTGACTCAGATTCAGATTTTTTTCGGACAAGGATTTGAACCGATCACGGATCGGTTACTAGGGTCTTGGTTCGACCGCCGCAGAGTCGATCGCCCAAGGGGGGCGACGGTGGGGGTCGCCGCCGAGTCCGTGACGCAGCGGGTGGACCGTCAGAACGAGGTCCGCCGACGGGGATACCCCTGCGGGGGTGCTGTCGAACGGAGCCGGGGAACCACGTTCCCCCGGGGTGAATCGGCGCCGGGCCGGCCGCGACAGCGGTCGGTGAAGCGCTGTAGGGCATCTCTTCCGGCCCGAACCCGTCAGCTCACCCGGTAGGCGGTGTGAGGAAGAAGGAGTCCGCCTTCGTGGCGTCCCATCGTCGTCCCAAGCCCGTCGGCCGTGCCCGGGTCTCGATTCTCACTGCCGCTGCCGCCACCGCCGTCGCGCTCTCCGCGCAGACCGGCGCGCACGCCGACCCGGCGCCCACCAAGGACCAGGTCAAGCAGCAGGTCGACCAGCTCAACGAGCAGGCCGAGGTGAAGACCGAGGCGCTCAACGCCTCCGTCGAGAAGCAGCAGAACCTGCAGAAGCAGGTCACCCAGTTGCAGGACCAGCTGGCCCGCCAGCAGGACCAGGTGACCACCGTTCAGGACAGCCTGGCCAACATCGCCGCCGAGCAGTACCGCAACGGCGGCATCTCGCAGACCATGCAGCTGATGCTCTCCAGCAGCCCGGACGCCTTCCTCGGGCAGGCCGGCACGCTCAACACGGTCGGCGCCACCCAGTCGGACCTGCTGAAGAGCTTCAAGGCCGAGCAGGCCAAGCTGGACGGGCAGCGCAAGGAGGCCGAGCAGAAGCTCGCCGAGCTGGACACCACCACGAAGGCCCTCAAGGCCGACAAGGAGGACGTCCAGGCCAAGCTGGCCAAGGCGCAGGAGCTGCTCAACTCGCTCACCCAGAAGGAGCGCGACGAGCTCGCCGCGGCCGAGGCCAAGGCCGCCGACGCCTCCCGCAGCCAGGCCGAGCGGGCCTCCCGCGACACCGCCCGGACCGGCCTCTCCGCCCCGGTGCAGGCTCCGGCCGGCTACGCGGGCGCCGCGATGAGCGCCGCGCTGTCCAAGCTGGGCAGCTGGTACTCCTACGGCGCGGCCGGCCCGAGCACCTTCGACTGCTCCGGTCTGATGCAGTGGGCCTACGCCCAAGCGGGTGTGTCGATCCCGCGCACCTCGCAGGCCCAGGCGGGCGCCGGAACCAACCTCGGCACCAACATCGCCAACGCCCGACCGGGTGACCTGATCATCTACTACGGCGACCAGCACCACGTCGGCATGTACGTCGGCAACGGGCAGATCGTGCACGCCCCGCACACCGGCGCGCAGGTCCGCTACGAGTCCGCCACGGTGATGCCGATCACCAAGATCGTCCGGATCTGACGGCTCCTTCGAGCGCCCGGCCCGGCACCCCGCACAAGGGGTGCCGGGCCGCACTCGTTCCGGTGTCCGATTCGCGGTCGAATATTCGAGGTTGTCAGGGTTTGGACTGGATCCTTCCGAGTCGCTAACCTCTGGCCCGGCCCCCCGTGCGGACGGCCGCCCGACCGGCGGGCGGCGGCGGAGGCCGGCCGCAGGAACGGAGTCGTCGCACGTGTCCGTGCACCGTCGCCCCCCACTGCCCGGTGTCCAGCGCCTCGCCCGCGCCCTGGCGCTCACCGCCGCCGCGACCGGCGTCCTCCACCTCGGCGTCGCCCCGGCCGGCGCCGCGCCGACCGACCCGCCCGACCGCACCGACGTCAAGGCGCAGGTCGACCAGCTGTACGAGGAGGCCGAGCAGGCGAACGAGAAGTACAACGCGGCCCAGGAGCAGCAGCGAAGGCTGCAGCGCGAGGCCGGTGCCCTGCAGAGCCAGGTCGCGGCCGGGCAGGACGACCTCAACCGGCTGCGCGGCGACCTCGGGGCGGTGGTCGCCGCCCAGTACCGCACCCAGGGCATCGACCCCACCCTGCGGCTGATGCTCGACAAGGACCCGGCGTCCTACCTGGCCGGCGCCCGCGCCCTCGGCCAGGCCACCGAGCGGCAGAACGAGACCCTGCGCGAGCTGCACGAACGGCAGCGCCGACTGGACCAGCGGCGCCAGGAGGCCACCGCCAAGCTCGACGAACTGGAACTGGCCCGGCAGCGCCTGGCCGCCGCCAAGGACGAGGTCCACAGCCGGCTCGCCCGGGCCCAGCGGCTGCTGGGCCGCCTCAGCGCCGCCGAGCGGGTCCGGCTGGCCGACGACGACGCCCGGGACGCCCAGGACCGCGCCACCCGCGGCACCGACCGGCTCGACCTCGGCGACCTGCCCCCCGCGTCCGACCGCGCCGCGGCCGCGCTGAACGCCGCGGTCTCGAAGATCGGCTCCCCGTACGTGTACGGATCCACCGGCCCGACCACGTTCGACTGCTCCGGTCTGATGTACTGGGCGTGGCGGCAGGCCGGAGTGACCCTGCCGCGGACCTCGCAGGGACAGGCCTCGGCCGGTCGGCGGGTGAGCCTCGCCGAAGCCCGGCCCGGAGACCTGGTGATCTTCTTCAAGGACAGGCACCACGTCGGCATGTACGCCGGCGGCGGTGTCGTCGTGCACGCGCCCCACCCCGGCGCCCGGGTCCGCTACGAGAGCGTCAGCGCGATGCCGGTCAACTCGGTGGTGCGGGTCTGAACCAGCACGAGCCCCTGGTCACCGACCTGCCGCCGGAAGCCCCGCGACAGGCCGGGGCCTCGCTGTCCCGGCGGGCCGCGCTGCTGGTCGTCGCCGGGTGCGCCGCCCAGCTGTCGCTGCCCCGGGTGCTCCCGGCCGGGCCCGCCGCGCCGGCCGCCGCCCCGCCCGGGCCGGGCGCGCCGTCCGGGGTCCGGGAGGCCGTCGCGCAGGTGCTGGCGCGGCGGGCGAGCGCGATCCTGCGGCGCGACCCCGGCGGGCTGCCGACGGCGGTGGGCGCCGAGGAGGCCGACCGGGACGTGCTCACCCGCACCGCCGCGATCCGCTTCACCGAGTACACGCTGCGGCTGACCGCGTTCGCCGAACCCGCGCCCGGCGCCGACCGGCTGACCGTCGGCGCCGAACTCGGCTACCGGATCGCCGGCGTGGACGACTACCCGGCGCTGCTGGAACGGCAGGTCGAACTCCGGCGGGAGCCGGCCGGCTGGCGGGTGTTCAGGGAGGCGCCGACCGGCGCGGTGGCGCCCTGGGACCTGGGCGCCGTCCGGACCGCGACCGGGCGGCACAGCCTGGTGCTGGGCCTCGGGGAGGACGCCGAACTGGCCGACCTGGCCGCCCTCGCCGACCGCGCGATGCCCACCGTCGAAGCCGTCTGGGGCGCCTGGAAGCCCGGTCGGCTGCTGCTCGAACTGCCGCTCACCGTCCAGCAGTTCGCCCGTCGGATGGACGTCTCGGCGGACGCCTACCAGGGGATAGCGGCGGTCACCCTGGCGGTCGGCGGCGCGCCGACGCACACCCCCGCCGACCGGATCGTGGTCAACCCCGAGGCGTACCGGCAGCTCAGCGAGCTCGGCCGGCGGGTGGTGGTGACCCACGAGGCCACCCATGTCGCGACCCGGGCCGACACCAGGTCGTGGACCCCGCTGTGGCTGTCCGAGGGCGTCGCCGACTACACCGGCTACCAGGGCACCGGGCGGACCGTCCGGCAGATCGCCCCCGAACTCGCCCGGGACGTCCGGGCCGGGCAGATGCCCGCCGGGCTGCCCACCGACGACGCCTTCACCGCCGGCTCGGCCGGCATCGCCCAGGCCTACGAGCAGTCCTGGCTGGCCTGCGACCTGATCGCCCGCCGGTACGGGCCGCAGCGGCTGGTGGCGCTCTACCGGGCCGTCGGGCAGAACGGCAGCGGCGGCCTGGAGCGTGCCTTCCGGTCCGAACTCGGCCTCGGCGTCGCAGAGTTCACCAAGAGCTGGGAGGTCGAGGTGGCCACCCTGCGGTCCTGAGCCATCAGGCCAGCGCCCGCTCCAGGCCCGCCGCGTCCAGGAACGCGGTGTGGGTGCCCGCCGTGGTGCAGGCGAACGCGCCGGCCGCCGCGCCCGCGCGCATGCACTCCTCGACCGGGCGGCCCGTCAGCCGGTGGTGCAGGAAGCCGGAGACGAACGCGTCGCCCGCGCCGTTGCTGTCGACGATCGGCGCGCCCGGGTCCACCGCCGGGAAGTGCCGGGGCGCGTCGTCCTCGCGGGTGAGCAGGAACGCGCCGTGGGCGCCCGCGGTGGCCACCACCAGCTCGGCCCGGCCGTGGGCCAGGATCGACCGCATCGCCGCCTCCGGGCGGTTGTCGAGGCCGGCCGCGGACAGGAACACCACGTCCGAGCGGAGCGCGTAGAAGCGGTGGTGCTCGTTCTCGCCGTCCCAGGCGTGCAGGTCGGTGGAGCTGGGGCGGCCCAGCCGCTCGACGTCCGGGTACATGTCCCGGTTGACGCCGGTGATCGACAGGTGGACGTGCTTCGAGCGCTCCAGCAGCGGCAGCCAGAACTCGCGCGGCAGTCGGGCGTCCGCCGGGTGGCGGCCGTCGTAGAAGGAGAACCGCAGGCCGTCGGCGTCCACCAGGTTGACGCTGCGCGGGGTGCCGGCGGGGGCGGGCAGGTGGCTGAAGTCCAGGCCGCGGCGGGCGTACTCGGACAGCACCAGGGCGCCCTGCGGGTCCTCGCCGAGGAAGTCGGCGAGCTTGGTGCGCAGGCCCAGCGTGTGGCAGGCCAGCGCGACGCCGTTGCCGGTGTGCGCCGGGTAGTCGCGCACCGGGGGGACGTGCACCGAGTCGCGGCCGGGCGGGATCTCCAGGCGGTCCACCCGGACGATGGTGTCCACGCCGACGCCGCCGACGATCAGGATGTCGTAGTCGATCATCCGGCGATGGTGGCAGCGGAAAGCCCGCCGCTGCAAGCGCTTTCAGAAACTTGCAGGGCGATGTGACGGTCCGTCAGGTGCGGTCCGCCGGAGTGAGGTCGTCCAGCAGGTCCTGCTCGTAGGCGATGCCCGGCCGCACCGGGTACTGCGACACCACCTGCCCGGCCGGCAGCACCACCGTGGTCAGCGCCTCGCGCCGCCGGGTGGAGCGCCACAGCCGGTACGCCGACAGCACGGTGGTCACCAGCAGCACCAGGTTGCGGGCCGTCAGCACCAGCACGCCCGCCAGCTCGCTGCGGTTCACCGAGCCGAACATCACCGGGAACTCCAGCGTGGTCAGCACCGTGGCCACCAGCACCAGCACCGCCACCGGACGCTGGCTGCTGCCCCGCACCGTCAGGCACACCGCCGCCAGGCCGACCACCCAGATCATGTACTGCGGGCTGATCACCCGGCTGGTCGCGGTGAAGATCAGCAGCGCGCACAGCGCCGCGTCGAACGTGGTCGCCGACGTCCACCGGGCCGCCCGCAGCCGCCAGATCAGCAGCCAGCCGAAACCGGCCACCGTCATGCCGACCATCACCTTGGAGATCACCGGCACCCACGGGCCGAGGAACTCCACCGAGCCGTAGTTCATCGTCACGGTGCCGTGCCACGAACCCGCCAGCTTCGCGAAGTGCAGCGGCAGCGCGCCCAGCGACTCGATCTCGATGCCCCGCTCCGACTGGAACTTCAGGAACTCGAACGCCCCGTTCATGCCCGCCGTCAGCAGGAAGCCCAGCGCCGCCGCGCACGTCGCCGCCGAGGTCCACGACCGCCGGGTGCGCCGGCCGCGCGGCGTGCCGAACAGCGCCAGCAGCGGCCAGATCTTCAACAGCCCGCCCAGGCCCAGCAGCATGCCGCCCACCGCCGGGCGGCGCAGCACCACCAGCAGACCCGCCACCGCCAGCGCCGTCACGATGATGTCGTACCGGCAGTACACCGTCGGCCCGAGCAGCGGCACGCCCACCACCCAGTACCAGGCGCCCAGGTAGCTCCGGCCCTTGCGCACCCCCGCGCGCATCAGCAGGGCCATCGCCGCCGCGTCCACCACGGCGCAGATCACGAAGAACGACACCAGGTACGACCACGGCAGCAGCCCCGGCAGCAGGATCACCAGCGCCGCGCCCGGCGGGTACTGCCAGGTCACGTCGTCCAGCGGGAACGTGCCGGTGCACAGCACCTCGTACCAGCTGTGGTAGATCACCGAGACGTCCGCCGTCACGTCCGTGTTGGCGATCCGCAACACCCCCGAGACGACCAGCACGAGCAGCGTCCGGGAGACCGTCCAGGCGGCTCCCAGGGCCCACAGCGGACGGCGACTCGGCGCGGAACCGGACGGGGCAGGCAGCGCCGGGGCCTCCGAACTGCCGGGCCGTTCGGCCTGGGGTGACTCCACTACGCTCCTTCGGGTCGTCGCGTACGCACCGGTGCCGGGCGCCCGCCGGGGGTACCGGGCAGGACCACCAAGCACACCGCATCGGTTGCGGCCGTGTCCTCTAACTTCTCCGAACCGTGTCCGAACCTTCCGGTCCTGCGACGGTCCCGCCGCCGTGGACGGTGCGGGCCGTTCCCGGCGGACGGGCACGGTGACCTATCGTACGGACCACTCACTGGTACTCCGAGCACCCCCTGACCGAGCGAGCCGCGGCACATGAACAGAACCCTCATCGTCACCAACGACTTTCCGCCCAGGCCAGGCGGCATCCAGGCGTTCGTCCACAACATGGCCGTCCGGCAACCCGCCGGATCGATCGTGGTGTACGCCTCCACCTGGCGGGACGGGCGGGAAGTCGCCAAGTTCGACGCCGAACAGCCCTTCCCGGTGATCCGCGACCGCACCAGGATGATGATCCCCACCACCCGGGTCACCCGGCGGGCCGCGGAGATCCTGCGCGCCGAGAACTGCACCTCCGTCTGGTTCGGCGCCGCCGCCCCGCTCGGCCTGATGGCCCCGCACCTGCGCCGGGCCGGCGCCCAGCGGCTCCTCGGCATGACCCACGGCCACGAGGCCGCGTGGGCCCAACTGCCGGTCTCCGCGCAGCTGCTGCGCCGGATCGGCGGCAACACCGACCTGCTGACCTACCTCGGCGAGTACACGCGTTCGCGGATCGCCCGCGCGGTCGGCCCCCGGGTCGCCTCCCGGATGGCCCAACTGCCGCCGGGTGTCGACGAGTCCACCTTCCGACCCGACTCCGGCGGGGACGCGGTCCGGGCCCGGCTCGGGCTGACGGAGCGCCCGGTCGTGGTCTGCGTGTCGCGGCTGGTCCCCCGGAAGGGGCAGGACACGCTGATCCGCACCTGGCCGCGAGTGCTGGCGGCGCAGCCCGACGCGGTCCTGCTGATCGTCGGCGGCGGGCCGTACCGCGGCGACCTCGAAAAGCTCGTGGACCAGGTCGGCGTGCGGTCCTCGGTGGTCTTCACCGGCGCCGTGCCCTGGGAGGAACTCCCCGCCCACTACGGGGCCGGGGACGTCTTCGCCATGCCGTGCCGCACCCGGCGGGGCGGACTCGACGTCGAGGGCCTCGGCATCGTCTACCTGGAGGCCTCCGCGACCGGCCTGCCCGTCGTCGCCGGGGACTCCGGCGGCGCGCCGGACGCGGTCCGCGAGGGGGAGACGGGGTTCGTGGTGCCGGGCAAGCACGGCGAGACGGTCCTGGCGGACCGGCTGGTGCGGCTGCTGGGGGACGCGAGTCTGCGACGCGAGATGGGGGAGGCCGGACGCAAGTGGGTTCATGACGCGTGGCGCTGGGACATGCTGGCGGAACGGCTCACGGGGTTGCTGGAGGTGCGCTGAGAGGGGCGCGAGAGCTGGCGGGCGCGAAACCGGGGGCGCTGGGGGTACCCCCAGCGCCCCTGGCTGTGCGTTCCCCGGGTTTCGCGCTCACCACCCGCTAGCGGGTGTAGAGCGCCTCGATCTCGGCCGCGAAGTCCTTCAGGACGACGTTGCGCTTGAGCTTGAGGGACGGGGTGATGTGGCCGCTGGCCTCGGTGAAGGCGGTGGTGAGGAGACGGAACTTCTTGACGGCCTCGGCGTGGGAGACGGCCTGGTTGCCGTCGTCGACGGCGGCCTGGATCGCGGCGAGGAGGTCGGGGTCCTCGCGGAGGTCGGCGACGGTCGCGTCGGCGGGCTTGTTGTTGAGGGCCTTCCAGCGGGGGAAGAACTCGTCGTCGACGGTGACCAGGCAGGCGATGAAGGGCTTGCGGTCGCCGACCACCATGACCTCGCCGATGATCGCGTGGGCGCGGATGCGGTCCTCGATCACGGCGGGGGCGACGTTCTTGCCGCCGGCGGTGACGATGATCTCCTTCTTGCGGCCGGTGATGGTGAGGTAGCCGTCGTCGTCGAGGCTGCCGAGGTCGCCGGTGGCGAACCAGCCGTCCTGGAGGGCGTCGGCGGTGGCGGTGGGGTTGTTCCAGTAGCCGGTGAAGATCTGCGGGCCCTTGAGCAGGACCTCGCCGTCCTCGGCGATCCGGACCGCGGAGCCGGGCAGCGGCTGGCCGACGGTGCCGATCTTGGCCCGGTCGTTGGGGTTGAAGGTGGTGGCGGCGCAGGACTCGGTGAGGCCGTAGCCCTCCAGGACGGAGAAGCCGATGCCCCGGTAGAAGTGGCCGAGCCGTTCGCCGAGCGGGGCGCCGCCGGAGATGGCGGTCTTGCAGCGGCCGCCGAGCGCGTTGCGGAGCTTGACGTAGACCAGCTTGTCGAAGATCGCGTGCTTGATCCGCAGGAGCAGCGAGGGGCCGCCGGCGTCCAGTGCGCGGCTGTAGGCGATGGCGGTGTCGGCGGCGCGGTCGAAGATCTTGCCCTTGCCGTCGGCCTGGGCCTTGGCGCGGGCGGTGTTGTAGACCTTCTCGAAGACCCGGGGGACGCCGAGGATCAGCGTCGGCCGGAAGGAGCCGAGCTCGTCGGTGACGTTCCGGATGTCGGAGACGTGGCCGAGCTTGACCGGGACGATGGCGGCGGCGATCTCGGCGATCCGGCCGAGCACGTGGGCCAGCGGCAGGAAGAGCAGCACCGAGGACTCGCCGGTGACGAACAGCTCGGGCATCCGGGCGGTGACGTTGCCCAGTTCGGCGAGGAAGTTGCCGTGGGTGAGCTGACAGCCCTTGGGGCGGCCGGTGGTGCCGGAGGTGTAGACGATGGTGGCGATCGTGTCGGGGTTCGCGATCACCCGGCGTTCGGCGATCACCTGGTCGGCGACGTCCTGACCGGCCAGGGTCAGTGCGGCGATGCCGTCACGTTCGATCTGCCAGGTGTGTTCGAGCGCGGGCAGCGCCTCGCGGACCTCGGCGACCACGTCGGCGTGCTTGTCGGTCTCGGTGACCACGACGCGGGCGCCGGAGTCGCCGAGGATCCACTGCACCTGCTCGGCGGAGGAGGTCTCGTAGACGGGGACGGTGATCGCGCCGGCGGTCCAGATCGCGAAGTCGAGCAGCGTCCACTCGTAGCGGGTGCGGGACATCACGGCGACCCGGTCGCCGGGGCCGACGCCGGCGGCGATCAGGCCCTTGGCGACGGCGTGCACCTCGGCGAGGAACTGGACGGCGGTGAGGTCCTGCCACTGCCCGTCCGCCTTGCGGCTGAGCACAGCGACGCCCGGGTGCCGCTCCGCGTTCTGGTGGACCAGGTCGGCGAGGTTGCCGTCGCTCGGTACCTGGTAACGGGCCGGAAGGCTGAACTCCTCGAGCAAGACTGCTCCTCGTCTGCGACGCTGCGGGACGACTGGACGTTACTGCTGGGTAGGTGAGTTCGACCAGAGGGGTCGGCCTCGGTGTTCCGATCGTCACATCGCAGGTCGGACGTGGGATGGATCGATGCGAACCCTACGTCAGGCGCGAGGTGACCCGCCGGTAAGGTGCCTCGGCGGAAAGGACGGGGTCCCGCCCGCGATAGCCTCTGCTGGGCGCACAGCAGCACAGGGAGATCGCGGAGGCCGCAATGGCGGAGCACACCAGGTCGAGCATTGTCATCGACGCCACCCCGGCCGAGGTCATGGCGGTGATCGCCGATTTCGCCGCCTACCCGGAGTGGACCGACGAGCTGAAGGAGATCGAGGTCCTGCAGACCGGGCCGGACGGCCGCGCCGCCGAGGTGCGGCTGCTGCTGGACGCCGGCGCGATCCGCGACGAGCACGCGCTCGCCTACACCTGGGACGGCGACCGCGAGGTCAGCTGGACCCTGGTCAAGAGCCAGATGCTGCGTTCGCTGGACGGGTCCTACCGGCTCACCCCGGCCGGCCAGGGCCGCACCGAGGTCACCTACCAGCTGGCCGTGGACGTCAAGATCCCGATGCTCGGCATGATCAAGCGCAAGGCGGAGAAGGTCATCATCGACCGGGCGCTGGCCGGCCTGAAGAAGCGCGTCGAGGGCTGATCGGGCCCGTGGCCACCCGCACCGTACTGATCAGCGGCCCGGAGTCCGCCAGGATCGCCGCCGCCACCGCCCTGCACCACGCCCGGCAGGGCAGCACGACCCTGCTGCTGGCCGCCGACGACCCGCACCGGGCCGTCGACGACCTGCTCGGCGTCCGGCTCGACCCCGAGGCCGTCGAGCTGGAGCCGTGCCTGGCCGCCGCCCGGATGGACGAGCAGGCCGCCTTCCGTGCCGCCCTGGACGGCTACCGCGACCGGCTCGCCCCCGCGCTCGACCTGATCGGCGCCCAGCCGCTCGACCCCGACGAGCTCGCCCCGCTGCCCGGCACCCGCGCCCTCGCCCTGCTGCGCGCGCTGCCGCGGGCCGAGGCCGAGGTGCTGGTGGTCGCCGCCCCGCCGCCCGCCGAACTGATCGCCACCCTGGCGCTGCCCGCCCAGCTGGAGCGCTACCTGGCCCGGCTGCTGCCCGAGCAGCGGCAGGCCGCCCGCGCGCTGCGCCCGCTGCTGGCCGGGCTGGCGGGCGTCCCGATGCCCACCGACAAGCTGTTCGAGGCCCGGGCCGCCGCGTCCGCCGCGCTCGCCGAGGCCGCCGCCGTGATCGCCGCGCCCGGCACCACCGTCCGCCTGGTGCTGGACGCCGCCCGCCCCGCGCCGCGCGCCCTGGCCCGGATCCGGGCCGGCCTCGCGCTGCACGGCCTGCCGCTGGACGCGGTGGTCGCGCACGGCGCGCACCCGGCCGGCGCCGTCGACTCCCCGGACCCCTGGCTGGCCCGCACCGCCGCCCGGCAGCGCGAGCAGCTCGCGGAGATCGCCGAGCAGTTGAACGTCCCGCTGCTGACGGTGCGACAGCCCGACTCGCTGCAGGCGCTCGCCGAGGAGCTGTACCCGGCCGGCGCGCCCCGGATCCCCGCGCCCGCCGAGCCGTGGACCGAGGACCGGCTGGCCGCCGAGAACCAGCTGATCTGGCACCTGCCGCTGCCCGGCGCCGACCGCACGGACCTCGAACTGCTGCGCCGCGGCGACGAACTGGTGCTCGGCGCCGGAAGCTACCGGCGGGTCGTGGCACTCCCGTCGGCGCTGCGCCGTTGCACGGTCAGTGGGGCCGGCCTGGTCGACGGAACGCTGTCGGTGCGGTTCACCCCCGACCCCGCGCTGTGGCCGCGCGGGTAGCGGGATCTGACGGACGGGAGCGTGTGATGGGTACGGAACAGCCGGGCGGGACGGGCGAGTTCGCGCCGCTGGTGGAAGAGGTGCGGAAGTTCGCGACCGCACTCGGCGGCAAGGCCGTGGAGATCGGCGGCAAGCTGCGCGAGTCCAACCCCGAGGTGTACGGCCACCTGGCCGCCGCCGGCGGCGAGTTGCTGGCCGCGTACCGGGCCGTGGTGGCCGGGCACGAGCGGCGCTGGTCGGCGCCCCAACACGCCGAGACCGAGCGGGTGGACCTGGACGGGGCCGAAGAGGCCTCCGACAAGTAATTAAGCCGACACTTCGTCATCGTCACGTTATGATTTCGAGTCATCACCGAACGGGACAGTTGCTATGACTTCTGAAGGCAGATTCGTCGATGATCGAACGTTGCCTTCGGATAATGTAGGCCGAACTGTGTACGTGGGCACCCCTCAGCCGGTACCGTTCGCCTGAGCGGGAACGAGTGAATAGCTGAGGGACACATGGCTCTGACCATCGGCGTGGACGTCGGCGGTACCAAGATCGCAGCAGGCGTGGTCGACGAGTCCGGCGAGATTCTGGCCAGGACCCGGGTGCCTACCCCGGCCGACCCCCAGTGGGCGGTCGACGCCATCGCCCAGGGCGTGCGGGAGTTGAAGGAGCAGTACCCCGATGTCGCCGCCGTCGGCGTCGGTGCCCCCGGCTTCGTCAGCCGGGACCGCTCCACCGTCCTGATGGCACCCAACATCGCCTGGGAGAACGAGCCGCTCAAGCAGCGCGTCGAGGAACTCACCGGCCTGCCCACCGTGGTCGAGAACGACGCCAACTGCGCCGCCTGGGCCGAGTTCCGGTTCGGCGCCGCGGCCGAGTACGAGGACATGGTGCTGATCACCGTCGGCACCGGCATCGGCGGCGGCATCGTCCTCGACGGCCGGCTGCACCGCGGAAGCTTCGGCGTGGCCGGCGAGATCGGCCACCTCAACATGGTCCCCGACGGTCTGCTCTGCGGCTGCGGCGGCCACGGCTGCTGGGAGCAGTACGGCTCCGGGCGGGCCCTGCGACGCTACGGCCGGGAGAAGGCCGCGGCCGACCCGATCGCCGGCAAGCGGATGCTCGAACTCAACGAGGGCCTCGCGGACACCATCCGCGGCATCCACATCACCCAGGCCGCGGAGGAGGGCGACCCGCTGGCCCTCGCCTGCTACGCGGAGGTCGCCGACTGGCTCGGCCGCGGCATGGCCGACCTCGCCGCGCTCTTCGACCCGGCGGTCTTCGTCCTCGGCGGCGGCGTCTCCGACTCCGGCCGGCTCCTCCTCGACCCGGTCGCGGCCGCGTTCGAACGGTACCTGACGGGTGGTCCGGCCCGGCCCCGCGCGAACGTCGTCCTGGCGTCGATGGGATCGGCGGCGGGCATCGCCGGCGCGGCGGACCTGGCGCGCAGCTAGGGGTTCGAGGGCCGCGAAAACAGGGGCGTCGGGGGTGTCCTCGGGGCCCCTGTTCGTGCGTCCCAGCTGTTACTGTCGGTCAGGTGACGGACACTGATGTTGCGTTGGCGTCCTCCGGGGTGGAGCCGGACGGGGCGCGGCGGGTGCGGGTGATGAGTTACAACGTGCGGTCGTTGCGTGACGACCGCACGGCGGTGGCTCGGGTGATCCGGGCGTGTGATCCGGACGTGGTGTGTGTGCAGGAGTCGCCGCGGTACTGGAAGAGCGAGAAGGCCGCGGCGTGGCTGGCGCACCGGACCGGGATGGTGATTCTGGCCGGCGGCGGCCGAGTGGCGGCGGGGCCGTTGCTGCTCGGCAAGCTGCGGGTGGACGTGCTGGAGCTGCGGGACGTGCTGCTGCCGAAGACCCGGGGGCTGCACGCGCGCGGTTTCGCGAGCGCGTTGGTGCGGATCGGCGGGTCGCGGCCGTTCTCGGTGACGAGTTGTCATCTGAGTCTTCAACCGGAGGAGCGGCTGCGGCAGTTCGAGCTGTTGCAGCGTCAATTGCGGCCGGGGGAGCCGGGCGTGGTCGCGGGGGATTTCAACGAGCCGCCGGAGGGCCCGGGTTGGCGGGCGTTCGCCGAGGGGTTGACGGACGCGCACGCGAAGGCGCCATGGGGCGGGACGTTCACTTCGGTGCCGGCGCAGCCGTATCAGCGGATCGACGGGGTGTTCGCCACGCCGGACATCGATGTGCTGGGTTGCGGGGTGCCGTATCCGCTGCCGGGTGTCTCGGAGGCGGATCTGCGGGCGGCGACGGACCATCTGCCGGTGTTGGCGGCACTGCGGGTGCCCGGGCCGTGAGGAGCGGGTCGCGCCGGGGCTGAGCGGTCGTCAGCTCCGGCGCGCGGCGGCGGTGTTCAGACGACGGCTCCGCCGTTCGGGTCCTCGGGTTCGTCGTCGTCGCGGTCCTTCATGCGGGAGACCAGGGTGCCGAAGCCGCCGAGGAAGGCGATGACGCCGACCCAGGCGGGCCAGCCGGAGACCTCGCGCCAGACCACGGCGTCGAACAGGAGCAGTGCGGGGCCGCCGAGGACGGCCAGCCAGGCGAACTTGGCGGTGGTGTCGGCGGAGGGCAGCGGCGGGGGCTCCGGCGGGACGAAGTGGCCCTCGTCCTCGTCCTCGGCGACGGTGTAGTCGCGCGGGCCGTCGGTGGGGCGGGGGACCGGGCGGGGGGTGAAGTCGCCGAGGCCGGCGGGGCCGGTGGGCGCGCTGGGACGGCGGGGGCGCTCGCGGACGTTCTCCGCGTCGGGCCAGGCCTGGTCGGTGGCGTCCACCGGCTCGTCGAACTGGGCGACCAGCGCGGCGAAGATCGCGTCCTGCTCGGCCTGGCTGCCGGCGGCGGGGCGCCGCGGGGCGGGCTCGGGCGCGGCTTCTTCGGCGGGCTCGGCCGCCTTGGGGTCGTCGCGGGGCAGGTCCTCGTCGTCGTTCGCCTTGCTGGTCTCGTTCACTATCGGCCTTTCAGCCCGAGTGGTTCCCGGCATCGACCGCCGCTGCCGGGGCCAGCCGCCGGACGAAGTCGAGGCTCGCCCCGAAGATCAGACCGGCGTCGTGGTCCAGCGTGGCCACGTGGAAGCTGCGGTCGAGCAGCAGCTCCGTCACATCGGTCGAGGATATCCGGGCGAGCACCAGTGCCGAGTTGCTCGGCGAGACCACGTGGTCCTGCGGACTGTGCAACAGCAGAACGGGCTGGGTCACTGCGGGCATTCCCGCCTGGACGCTCTTCCACAGCCTGGCCAGCGACCAGGCGGCGTGCAGCGGCACCCGGTCGTAGCCGACCTCGGCCGTGTCGGGCTTGGCGATGTCGCCGGCGACGCCCGGCAGCGAGGGCAGCAGGTGGCGCAGGACCGGAAGAAGCACCGTCCCGGGGTTGTCGGAGCGCACCGACGGGTTGACGAGCACCAGTCCGGAGATCCGGTCGCCGTGCTTCTCGGCGAGCTTGAGGGCGAGCGACGAGCCCATCGACAGCGCGCAGACGAAGACCTGCTCGCACCGGGCGGCGAGCTCGGTGAGGGCGGCCTCCGCGGTGGCGTACCAGTCCTCCCAGCGGGTCGCCTGGAGGTCCTGCCAGCGGGTGCCGTGGCCGGGCAGCAGCGGGACGCTGACGGTGAGTCCGGCGTCGGCCAGGTGTTCGGCCCACGGGCGCATGGACTGCGGGGAACCGGTGAAACCGTGGATGAGCAGCACACCGACCGGACCGCCGTCGTGGCGGTACGGCTCGGCTCCCGGCAGCATCGGCATCGGCAGGACTCCTGGGTGTGGGGGCAGGCGGGGGGAACTCGATCGTCCCACGGGCGGGTTGCCCCGTACAGAGGCCCATTGCGGCCCCGACGGGTCGCCGGTGCACGGGTGCGCGGGCGCAAGCATTAGGATCGTCCGGTCCGCACAACAGGAGGCCCCGGTTGTTCTACCGACTGATGAAGATGATCGTCGCGCCGCTGCTGCGGATCTTCTTCCGGCCGTGGATGGAGGGCGAGGAGAACATTCCGGACGAAGGCCCGGCCATCCTCGCCAGCAACCACCTGTCCTTCTCGGACTCGTTCTTCCTACCCGCACTGCTGAAGCGGCGGGTGACGTTCATCGCGAAGGCCGAGTACTTCACCACGCCCGGCATCAAGGGCCGGCTGACCGCCGCGTTCTTCAAGGGCGTCGGCCAGCTGCCGGTGGACCGCTCGGGCGCCCGCGGCGCCGGCGAGGCGGCGATCCGCAGCGGCATCGCGGTGATCGAGCGCGGCGAGGTGTTCGGCGTGTACCCGGAGGGCACCCGTTCGCCCGACGGCAAGCTGTACCGCGGCAAGGTCGGCGGCCTGGCCCGGGTCGCGCTGGCCACCGGCGCGCCGGTGATCCCGGTCGCGATGATCGACACCGAGAAGGTGCAGCCGCCCGGCCAGGTGATCCCCAACTTCGGCGTCCGCCCCGGCATCCGGATCGGCCGTCCGCTGGACTTCTCCCGCTACCAGGGCATGGAGAACGACCGGTTCATCCTGCGCTCGGTCACCGACGAGGTGATGTACGAGATCATGCGGCTGTCCGGCCAGGAGTACGTGGACATCTACGCGACCGCCGCCAAGCGGCAGCTCGCGGAGGAGAAGAAGGCCGCCGACGCCGACCGCAAGGCTCAGCAGAAGGCCGAGAAGGCCGCCGAGCAGGAGAAGGCCGCCGACCAGGAGAAGTCCACCGAGCAGGAGAAGGACGCCGGGGCCTGACCGGCCGTCAGGGGGGCTTGGCGTGGAGGAGCACAGACCTGTCGTGACGCGGTCGGCCCGGACCGGTCCGACCGCGGCCGTGATGGCCGGCGGGATGTCGGTGGAGCTGCCGCTGTGGCGCGCCATGGGGTACTTCCGGGTGCTGGCGCTCGGCTACGCGGTGCTGCGGTTCTTCAGCGCGTACCGGGAGTTCCTGCACCCGGTGTCCGGCTGGATCTACCTGGGCGCGCTGACCCTGTGGACGCTGGCCAGCACCCGGGCGTTCGCCGGCCCGAAGCGGTGCACCTGGGCGGTGCTCGGCACCGACCTGCTGTTCGCGGTGTTCGGCATCGTGCAGAGCGGCTTCATCGACACCCCCGCCCGGATCCACGCCGGCGCGCCGACGCTGCCCACCATCTGGGCGGCCGGCACCGTGCTGGGCTTCGCCGGCAAGGGCGGCTGGCGGCCCGCCGCGTTCGCCGGGGCGGTGATCGGCGCCGCCAACATCCTCGGCCACGGCGGGATCAGCCCCGACAACCTGCACAACATCGTGCTGCTGCTGGTCGCGGGCTGCGCGATCGGCTACGTCATCGAACTGGCCCGGGCCAGCGAGGCGGTGCTCACCCGGGCGCTCCAGGTGGAGGCCGCCACCCGGGAGCGCGAGCGGCTGTCCCGGGACATCCACGACGGCGTGCTGCAGGTGCTCGCCCTGGTGCACCGTCAGCAGGGCGACGCCGCCGAGCTGGGCCGACTGGCGGGGGAGCAGGAACGGGCGCTGCGCGCGCTGATGACGGGCGCCCAACTGCCGGAGCCGGGCGACGGCGAGGCGGACCTGCGGCCGCTGGTCTCCCGGCACGCGAACGAGCGGATCACCGTCGCCGCGCCCGCCACACCGGTGCTGCTGCCCGCGCCGGTGGCCGCCGAGCTGGCCGCCGCGGTCGCCGCGGCGCTGGACAACGTCCGGGTGCACGCCGGGGAGGGCGCCCGGGCCTGGATCCTGCTGGAGGACGAGCCGCAGGCCGTCACCGTCTCGGTCCGCGACGACGGCCCCGGCTTCCCGGCCGGGCGGCTGGCGCAGGCGCAGCGCGACGGCCGGCTGGGCGTGTCGCAGTCGATCCGCGGCCGGATGCTGGACCTCGGCGGCAGCGCCGAGCTGTACTCGGTGCCCGGCGAGGGCGTCGAAGTGGAACTGCGGTGGCCGCGGAGGGGTGGCGATGACTGATCAGCCGGTGCGGGTGATGGTGGTGGACGACCACCCGATGTGGCGCGACGGGGTGGCCCGGGACCTGGCGGAGGCCGGGTTCGCGGTGGTCGCCACCGCCGGGGACGGCGAGGAGGCGGTGCGCCGGGCCCGGGCGAGCGCCCCGCAGGTGGTGGTGCTGGACCTCAACCTGCCCGCGCTGCCCGGCGTCGAGGTGTGCCGCCAGGTGGTGGCCGCCGACCCGGCGGTGCGGGTGCTGGTGCTGTCCGCGAGCGGCGAGCACGCCGACGTGCTGGAGGCGGTGAAGTCCGGCGCCACCGGCTACCTGGTGAAGTCGGCGGGCCGCGAGGAGCTGATCGACGCGGTGCGCCGTACCGCCCTCGGCGACCCGGTCTTCACCCCCGGCCTGGCCGGGCTGGTGCTCGGCGAGTTCCGCCGCCTGGCCACCGAGCCCGGCACCCCCGCGGAGTCGGCCGCGCCGCAGCTGACCCCCCGGGAGACGGAGGTGCTGCGGCTGGTCGCCAAGGGCCTGTCGTACCGTCAGATCGCCGACCGGCTGGTGCTCTCCCACCGCACCGTGCAGAACCACGTGCAGAACACCCTCGGCAAGCTGCAACTGCACAACCGGGTCGAGCTGGTCCGGTACGCGATCGAGCAGGGGCTGGACGAGGAGCTGGGCTAAGCGGAACAGCGGTTGCCGACGGACGTGGTGACGGGTCGGAAGGTGTCGCGGATCTCGTCGTTGGTGAAGTCGCCGAGGCCGAGGTTCTGCTTCAGCGAGGTCGTCCAGTCGGTGTCCTGGAGGTAGTCGGCGATCGCCTTGCGGAGCAGTTCGCAGGCCTTCTGGTGCCCCTTGGGCAGCACCATCATCAGCTGCTGCGCCTTGCCGATGTGGGCGTCCCGGGCGACCCGGTACGTGTGCTCGGTGCCGGTGCCGGAGTTGACGGCGATGCCCTGCAGCACCACGTAGTCGGCCAGCACCGCCTGGGCGGTGCCGTCGTTCAGCCGGGCCATGCAGGCGTCGAGGTCGGGCTGGACGACGGGCGGCCGGCCGCCGTTCAGCTGGAGGGTGGCGTACGCGGTGGTGTTCTCCTGCACGCAGACGGCCAGCGGGCGAAGGTCCTCCGCCTTGCCGATCGGCGTGCCGTCCGAGGCCTTGAGGAGCACGCCGAGCGGAGTCTGCAGGTACGGGCCGGCCAGGTCGTAGTCCGTCTTCAGGCTCTCCTGCTCGGAGATGTCGGCGATCACCAGGTCCACCTTGTTGTGGTTGACCTTGCCGTCGCTGAGGGCGTCCTTCCAGTTGGCGGTGGTCACGGTCAGTGAGGTGTAGCTGCGGCCGAGGGACTCCTGGAGCACCTTCAGCGCGACGTGCGGCTCGAAGCCGTCGAAGGAGCCGTTGTGGGTGAGGTCGGACATGCCGGGGCGGCCGATCTTGAACCCGACCTTGATCGGCAGGCTGTCGAACGGGGCCGCCGAGTTCTTGTCGGCGGTGTCGCAGCCGAGCAGGGTGCCGGCCAGCAGGAGCAGGCCGACCGACAGCGGGGCGAAGCGTGGTGCAGGCACGGGGACCTCCTATCGTTCGAACTCGACGCGCTGGGTGTCGATGCGCTGTATGCAGCCGTTCGGGGCCTTCAGGTGCAGGGAGATGGTCAGTTTGGTGTGGCCGGGCGGCACGGCGACGGACAGCGTGGCGTCCGCGGGCTGCCACTTGGTGAACTCGCCCAGGTCGGTGTCGAGGTAGACCTGCATGTCGGTGCAGCTGCCGAGAGCCGGATGCTGATCCGTCAGCTGGATGTGCGCCACCAGGCGGTGCGCCTCCGCCGGGACGTTCACCTGTGCGGTGGACAGGCCGTTCGGCTCCACTTCGGCGGGGTCCCAGCGCACCTCCTGGTCGGGCAGCGGCGGCGGCCCGCCGGGCAGCAGTGCGGCCGTCACCACGCCCGCGACGGTCAGCAGCACGGCGACGACAGCTGCGACCGGCCAGTACCGGGGCGGGGTCGGCACGTGCGGGACGTAGGCCCGTGAGCGTTCCACCGCGGCCCGGGCCTGTTGGGCCAACTGCTCGTCGAGGCGGTCGATTTCGAGCAGCAGCAGGGCGGGGCTGCCGCTGGACAGGGCCGCTTCGGCCAGGACGAGCAGTTCCAGGCCGGTGGCGTGCTCCGACGGCTGCGCCGGGAAGCAGAGCACCTCGGCGATCACCACGAAGTCGGCGCGCTGGTCCACCGTCAGCCCGCGGGCGTCCTGCACCCGGCCGAGGAACGCCACCCAGTCGCCGCGCAGTTGGGTGCCCATGGCGTCGGTCAGCCAGTCGTGCAGGTGGCCGATCGCGGCGGCGGGCTGGGCGTGGTCCTCGGCCAGGTACTTGGCGATCCGCTGGGCGGACTGCGGGAGGCCGGTGTGGTGGACCTGGACGACGTAGTCGGTCTGTTCGGCGAGGTGCTGTTCCAGGTGGGGCAGCGGCAGGGCCAGTTCGTACCAGCCCGACAGGATGCGCTGCAGCATGTGCCGGGTCTCCCTGGTGCAGCGGTCCATCCCTCACCCCTCCGGGTCGATGTGCAGCAGTCTTCCGAGTTCGGCGAGCGCCCGGTGCGGTCCGCACAGGGCGAGGGCCCCGTTCAGCAGCGCGGGCAGGGCGGTGGCGGGGTCGCTGTGGTTCAGGCAGGCGGCGGCGATGCCGCGCAGGTGCAGGTATGCATGCCCGTGGTAGGGCACCTTGATCCGTGCGTCGGGGCCGAGTTGCTCGTTCACGGACTGGACCAGCTCCAGCCGCACCGCCGGGTCCTCCAGCAGGGCGACCTCGGCCAGCAGCCGGGCGCAGGACAGCGCGGTGACCTGCGGCTCGGGCGCGGGCGGGGGTCCGCCGAGCAGCGGCAGCAGTTCGGACAGCGGGGTCAGCCAGCCGCCCACCGGGTTGCGGTGGTCCGCGGTGGCCTTCACCATGCCGACCACCCGGCCGTTCCCGTCCACGGCCATGCTGCCGCTCAACCCCCGTGGGATCCAGCCCTGTTCGCCGCGCAGGCCGATGCCCGACGGGCCGGCCACCGTCAGCCGGGTCGACTCCGGGCCGACCTCGCGGGTCACCGCGTTCACCGCGTAGCCGTGCACCAGCACGTCCGTGCCGTACGCGATGTCGCGCTCGGCGAGTCGGACGGCAGGGGCGTCGGCCAGGCCGGGGACGGCCAGCACCGCCAGGTCCGGCGGCGGGTGCACGGCGGATCCGGGCGGGCGCTCGGGCGGGGCCAGCAGCACCACCCGGGCCGGGTGCGGGGTGCCGGAGTGGCGGACCGTCACCACCGGTTGTCCGGCCACCACGTGGGCGCAGCTGACCACCCGGCCCGCGCCCAGGTGGAAGCCGCTGCCGAGGAACTCGTCGTCGGACCCGGCCAACCAGAGCGCGGCGGCCGGCGCGTCCTGCGCGGTCACTCGGCGGGGCGCTCGTCCGGGCGGGACCAGCCGAGTCGCACCACCAGGCTGGCCTCCCCGGACGCCTCCGCCAGCACGCTGATCAGCTGGCCGGATTTCAGCCCCAGCGTCAGCCCGAACTCCACCTCGAAGGAGTCCGGGTCGCCGGCCTCCCGCGCGGTGTCCCGGGCCCAGCGGCCGACCGCCCGGACGGTCCGCCGCACCTCGCCCAGGCTGTGCGTCACCGTCCGGGAGACGGCCCCCGCGTCGCCGGCCGCCCGCTCGGTGTCCGCCCGGACGGCGGCGTGCAGGACGGTGCCGTCGTCCAGGACGATCTCCATCGTTTCGTGTTCTGCCGAATACGCCATGTCTTCCTCGATTCCCCCTCGCGCGGCGAGATATGAATATCAGTCAACTCAAGTCCGGACTAGGCGTTTTCGGCGTTCGGTGCGGGCGGGGCGGGTGTGGCGGACGGGTCAGCGGCGCACCGCCGGGACGCCGCGCAGCAGCTCCGCGACGATCTCCACGCCGTCCCTGGTCAGCACCGACTCGGGGTGGAACTGCAGGCTCGCGAAGCCCGGCCCGCGCAGCGCGTGCACGTCGCCGGTGCGCGGGTCGCGGGCCACCTCGACGCCGTCGGCGGCCAGCCGCTGCGCCGCGGGGCCGTCGCAGCGCGCGGTGAAGGTGTTGTAGAAGCCGACGGTGCGGCGGACGCCGAACAGGTCGACGGCCTCCTGCGCGCCCTGGTAGGGCACGGCCTTGCGGGCCAGCGGCAGGCCGAGCTGCGCGGACAGCAGCTGGTGGCTGAGGCAGACGGCCAGCAGCGGGGCGGTGCGGGAGCCGTCCCGGGCGGCGGCGAGGGCGTCGGCGACGATCGGGCGCAGCAGCGCCATCTTCGGGTCGGCCGGGTCGGCGGGGTCGCCGGGGCCGGGGCCGAGCACCAGCGGGCCGGGGTGGGCGGCGGCCCGCTCGCGCAGCCCGGGCGTGTCGTGGCGCAGCACGGTGACGGTGTGCCCGAGCGAGCGCAGCAGGTGGGCGAGCATCGCGGTGAAGGTGTCCTCGCCGTCCACCACCAGGGCGTGCGCGTCCGGCCGGGGCTCGGCCGGCTGCTGCATCCGCAGCCAGAACGGGGCGAGTCCCGCGCGGCGGGAGCCCAGTGCGGCCTGCACCCGGTGGTCCTCGGCGAGCCGCGGCCGGGCGGCGGCGGCCCTGGCGGGCCGGGCCGGGCGGGCGCCGATCGCGGAGAGCACGCCGGCGGCCTTGGCGTGCGTCTCGGCGACCTCCGAGTACGGGTCGGAGTGCCGGACCAGGGTGGCGCCGACCCGGACCACCAGCGAGCCGTCGGCGGGGTCGATGTCGGCGGCCCGGATGCAGATCGGCGAGTCCAGCTGCTGGCCGCCGCTGGCGGAGCGGCCGATCAGCGCCAGCGCGCCCGAGTAGTAGCCGCGTCCGCCGCGCTCGTACCGGTCGATGACCCGGGTGGCGTTCTGCACGGGGCTGCCGGTGACGGTGGCGGCGAACATGGTCTCCCGCAGCACCTCCCGGACGTCCAGCGAGGTGCGGCCGCGCAGCTCGTACTCGGTGTGCGCGAGGTGCGACATCTCCTTCAGCCGCGGCCCGAGCACCTGCCCGCCGAGGTCGCCGACCGCGCACATCATCTTCAGTTCCTCGTCGACCACCATGGTGAGCTCCTCCAACTCCTTGGGGTCGCGCAGGAATTCGAGGAGGGACTCGGCGGTGGGGCCGGTCGGCGGATAGCGGTAGGTGCCGGAGATCGGGTTCATCACCACGGTGCCGCCGGACTGCCGGACGTGGACCTCGGGGGACGCGCCGACCAGCACCCGGTCGCCGGTGTGCACCAGGAACGTCCAGTACGCGCCGCGCTCCTGCTCCAGCAGTCGCCGGAACAGGGTCAGCGCGGTGGCGGTGGAGAAGCCGGCCAGTTCGGCCCGGAAGTCGCGCCGGATGACGAAGTTGGCGCCCTCGCCGCGCCCGATCTCGTCCTCGATCACCCGCCGGACGATCCCGGCGTACTCCTCGTCCGCGATGTCGAACCCGCCGCCGAGCAGCTCGACCGGCGCGTTCGGCAGCGCGGCCAGCAGCTCGGCCAGCGGCAGCGCGTGCTGCTCCTCGACGGCCAGGGCGCGCAGCGGGGTGCCGTCCTGGCGGGCGGCGAAGCCGCGTTCGCGCAGCTGGGCGTAGGGGACCAGGGCCAGCAGGTCGTGCCGGGGGCCGTCGGCGGGCACGCCGTGGCGCACCGGCAGTTCGGCCAGCGTGTCGTGCTCGGAGACGGTGCCGAGCAGCAGCTCGACGGTGTCCGGCGCGAGCCGCGGCGCGCGGCGGTGCAGCAGGGCGAAGGCGGGGGCGCCGGGCGCGGTGAGCCGGGCGAGCAGGTCGGCTGCGGTGGTGGTCACGACTGCGGGGGTCCTTCCGGGAGTGGGCTGCGGGCTCTGCCGCCGCCCTCCGGAACGGTCGTGACGCTGGACACAGACGCCGACGGCCGCCCCGAAGGGCGGCCGTCGTTCGTCAGCTAGGGACGCGCGATCCGTGGGCCGCCCAACGGGCAGGCCCACCACCAGGAGCAGGTGTAGGTCGCGGTCACGGAGCAGACGATAGCCCACTGTTCGCCCGCCCGGGGGGATGTCCACGAGCTGTCTCACCCACCGGGCGGCGTCCCCGTCCTGCTCCGGCGACCCCGTAGCCTTGCCCTTGTGACCGTGACTAACCACTCCTGGCAGTCCCTGCCCGCGGCGCAGCAGCCTGAATGGCCGGACCAAGAGGCTCTGCGCAAGACCCTTGCGGAGCTCGCCTCCTATCCGCCGCTCGTCTTCGCCGGCGAGTGCGACCAGCTGCGGGCCCGGCTCGGCGCCGTCGCGCGTGGTGAGGCGTTCCTGCTGCAGGGCGGTGACTGCGCCGAGGCCTTCGACGGCGTGTCGGCCGACCACATCCGCAACAAGCTGAAGACCCTGCTCCAGATGGCGGCGGTGCTCACCTACGCCGCCTCCGTGCCGGTGGTGAAGGTCGGCCGGATCGCCGGCCAGTACTCCAAGCCGCGCTCGAAGAACACCGAGACCCGCGACGGCGTGACGCTGCCGGTGTACCGCGGCGACTCGGTGAACGGCTTCGAGTTCACCCCCGAGTCCCGGATTCCGGACCCGGAGCGCCTGAAGCGGATGTACAACGCCTCCGCCTCGACCCTGAACCTGGTGCGCGCCTTCACCACCGGCGGTTACGCCGACCTGCGCCAGGTGCACGCCTGGAACCAGGACTTCGTGCGCAACTCCCCGGCCGGTCAGCGCTACGAGCAGCTGGCCCGGGAGATCGACCAGGCGCTGGCCTTCATGAACGCCTGCGGGGTGGCCCCGGAGGAGTTCAAGACGGTCGAGTTCTTCTCCTCGCACGAGGCGCTGATCCTGGACTACGAGACGGCGCTGACCCGCACCGACTCGCGCACCGGCGATCTGTACGACGTCTCCGGCCACATGGTGTGGATCGGCGAGCGCACCCGTCAGCTCGACCACGCGCACATCGAGTTCGCATCGAAGATCCGCAACCCGATCGGCGTGAAGCTCGGCCCGACCACCTCGGTCGACGAGGCGCTCACCCTGATCGACCGGCTGGACCCGGACCGCGAGCCCGGCCGCCTCACCTTCATCACCCGGATGGGCGCGGGCAAGATCCGCGACCACCTGCCCACCCTGGTGGAGAAGGTCACCGCGTCCGGCGCCCAGGTGGTGTGGATCAGCGACCCGATGCACGGCAACACCTACGAGGCGTCCAGCGGCCACAAGACCCGCAAGTTCGACGACGTGCTCGACGAGGTCAAGGGCTTCTTCGAGGTCCACCGCGCGCTGGGCACCCACCCGGGCGGCATCCACGTGGAGCTGACCGGCGACGACGTCACCGAGTGCGTCGGCGGCGGCGACGAGGTGCTGGTCGACGACCTGCACCAGCGCTATGAGACCGCCTGCGACCCGCGGCTCAACCGCAGCCAGTCGCTGGACCTGGCGTTCCTGGTGGCCGAGATGTACCGCGGCCAGTAGCGGCGCGTGACCGGCCCCGGCCGGTGTGACGAAGGCCCCTCCGTTTTCGGTGATCCGAGGACCGAGGGGCCTTCTTCGTACCCGGAGCACCAGGTAAGGTAAGGCTCAGTAAACAAGCGCCGAGCTGGAAGGGGCCGCACATGTACGTGTGCATGTGCCACGCGGTCACCGAGGCCCGGGTCAAGCAGGAGATCGACGAGGGCGCCACCACCCCGCGCCAGATAGCCCGCGGCTGCAAGGCCGGCACCGACTGCGGCTCCTGCGTGCGGCGCATCCAGGCGCTGCTCGGCGAGAGCGGCGCCCGCCCGTGCCCCACCGCCCGGCTGGCCAAGCGGATCGGCCTGGCCGAGCAGGCCGCCCCGCAGGCGGCGTAGCGGGCCCTCCGGCAGGCTCTAGCTGTCGGGCTGCTCGATCAGCTGCGCGATGTAGAGGGCCTCGCCGAGCTTGTCGATCAGTTCCAGCTGGGTGTCCAGGTAGTCGATGTGCTGTTCCTCGTCGGCCAGGATGTCCTCGAAGATGTTCGCCGAGGTGACGTCGTTCTTGGCGCGCATCACCACGATCCCGCGCTTGAGGCGGTCGATCGCCTCCACCTCGACCTGCCGGTCGGCCTGGAACATCTCCGTGACGGTCTGCCCGATCCGGACGTGGAACAGCCGCTGGTAGTTCGGCAGCCCCTCCAGGAACAGGATCCGGTCGGTCAGCGTCTCGGCGTGCTTCATCTCGTCGAAGGACTCGTGCCGGGTGTATTTGGCGAGCTTCGTCCAGCCGTTGTTCTCCTGCATTTTCGCGTGCAGGAAGTACTGGTTGATCGCGGTGAGCTCGGCGGTCAGCTGCTCGTTGAGGAACTCGATGACCTCGGGATCGCCCTGCATGGCCTGCCTTCCTGACTCTTCGTTCCGGTCGCTGCCCGGTTGCCCGCATCGTGGCAGCCGGTCGAGGTCACTTCCAGTAAGTCCACGCTTACCGGGCGGCCCCGGATCGGCGTTTCGTTCCGCCCGGGAATTCGCTGACCTGCGCAGATGCTGCGCGGATTGGGCCGTTAGCGGGTATCTGGCCCGAATGGCCGGGTGCATTTCCGTCGTGTTGCCCCCCTCCGTCGGAATGCGTTCCCGAAGGGGCCGGACGCGGTTCGGCGAACGTCGTCTGTCACCATGGAGCCATGGGTCAGCACCAATCGGAACCGCCGCCGCCCTCTGACCCGAGGCTCCCGCCGGGCCAGCGTCGACAGCGCGGCTGGCCGGTTCTGCACTACGGGCCGGTGCCCCGGTTCAAGCCGCACAGCTGGGACTTCCAGGTGTTCGGGGCGACCGCCGACGCGGAGAAGACCAGCTGGGACTTCGCCGCCTTCCACGCCCTGCCCAAGGTGACCGTCCGCGGCGACTTCCACTGCGTCACCAAGTTCTCCATGCTCGACAACGAGTGGTGCGGCGTCGCCGCCCGGACGGTGCTCGACCTGGCCCCGCCCGACCCGACCGTCACCCACGTCATGGTGTGGGCCGAGTACGGCTACAGCGCCAACCTGCGGCTGGCCGACTTCGCCGACCCGGCGACCGTCTTCGCCACTCACCACGACGGACAGCCGCTCACCGTCGAACACGGCTTCCCGGTCCGCCTGGTGGTGCCGCACCTGTACGCCTGGAAGGGCCCCAAGTGGGTCCGCGCCGTCGAGTACATGCGGGCCGACCGGCGCGGCTTCTGGGAGGAACGCGGCTACCACAACCGGGCCGACCCCTGGCAGCAGCAGCGCTACTCCTACCAGGAGCAGGACGGCGACGGCCCGCTGCGCTGAACGGCTAGAACAGGCTGATGGTGATCGTCACCGTCGACCCCTGCGGGCGCGGCGTCCCTGCGGCCGGGGACTGCTCGGTCACCTTGCCGAACGGCAGCAGGCCGGCGATCTGCGGGGTGAAACCGGCGTCCTGCAGGGCCTTCGCCGCGTCGTCCCGGGACATCCCGGAGACGTCCGGCACCGGGTGCATGCCCTTGGAAACGGTCAGCGCCACCGGCGAGTTCGGGGCCAGAGCCGTCCCGGCCGCCGGGTCGGTGGAGATCACCGCGCCCTTCGGCACCGAGTCGCTGAACTGCTCGGTGGTGGTGCCCGCCGTCAGCCGGGCGTCGGTCAGCGCCTTCGACGCCTCCGCCAGCGGACGGCTCGTCACCTGCGGCACCGGCACCCGCTCCGGGCCGCGCGAGACCACCACCTTCACCGCGTCGCTCTTGCGGACCTTGGCGCCCACGCCCGGATCGGTGGAGATCACCTGCCCGGCCTGCACCGACTCGCTGAACTGCTCGCTGAACGCGCCGTGCAGGCCCTGCTTGTCCAGCACCGTGACGGCCTGCTGCCGGCTCTGCCCCAGCACGCTCGGCACCGTCGCGTACACCGCGCTGGACAGCGTGTACGTCACGCCGCCGACCAGCAGCACCACCACCAGCACCACCGCCGACCAGATCAGCGGGGTGCGGCTGCGGCCGCGCGCGGCGCGGCGGCGGCGCGGCGGAAGGTCCTCGTCCACCGGGCGGATGGGCGGCAGCAGCTCCGGCGGGATGTCCAGCACACTGGTGCGCTCCAGGCCCGGCGGGGCGCTGATCACCGCGGTCGCCTCGCCCGGGCCGAACTGCGGGGTGGGCCGGCCGGACGCCGGCGGCTCCGCGTCCAACTGCGCGGCCGGCAGCGTGCGGCGCACCCGCTGCACCGCCGCCAGCAGCTCCACCGCGTCCCACGGCCGGGCCTGCGGGTCGCGGGCGGTGGCGGCCGCGACCAGCGCGTCCAGCTCCCGGCCCACCGCGGGGGCGGTGCGGGACGGCGCGGGGACGTCCTCGTGCAGGTGGCGGTACATCACCTGGGCGGCGTTCTCGCCGGTGTGCGGCTTCGCGCCGGTCAGCATCTCGTACAGCAGGATGCCCGCCGCGTAGACGTCGACCCGCTGGTCGGTGGGCGCGTCCTGACTGATCTGCTCCGGCGCCAGGTACGAGACGGTGCCGAGCAGTTGGCCCGCCTCGGTGGCGGCGGTGGTGCTCGAATCGGCGGCGCCCATGATCCGGACCAGGCCGAAGTCCGCGACCTTCACCAGCCCGTTGTTGGTGATCAGCACGTTCTCCGGCTTCACGTCCCGGTGCACCAGCCCGGCCCGGTGCGCCGCGCCGAGCGCCGCCAGCACCGGCTCCAGGACGTCCAGCGCCGCCCGCACCGAGAGCGCGCCGCGGTCGCGCAGCAGGTCGCGCAGGGTGCGGCCGGGGACGTACTCCATCGCCATGAACACCGCGCGCGGATCCGCGCCCTGGTCCAGCACGTTGACCACATTGGGGTGCGCGAGCCGGGCCACGGCCTTCGCCTCGCGGATGAACCGCGCCGTGAAGTCGGCGTCGCCCGCCAGCGAAGGGTGCATCACCTTCAGTGCGACGGCGCGGTCGAGACGGGTGTCGGTGCCGCGGTAGACGGTCGACATGCCGCCGACGGCGATCCGCTGCTCGACCCGGTAGCGCCCGTCGAGCAGCACGCCGAGCAGAGGGTCACCTATGGTCATGTCCACCCGAGGAGTCTAGGGGCCGAGTCGCCCGAATCGGTCATCACGACCGGAGCGCCGACACGGCGATCGGGGCGAGCAGCGCGCCGACGAGCAGCAGGTGGCCGATCAGCGCGCCCAGGCCGGCCCGGCTCAGCCGCCGCAGGCGGCCCACGTCGCGCCCGGCGCCGACCGCGCCGACTGCGGCGCAGACCAGCACCGGGAGCAGCAGCAGCCCGGAGAGCCGTACCGCGCCGTCGCGCGGGGCGTTGCGTCCGGCCGTCTCCAGTCCCGGGGCGAGGTGGGTGAACTGCCGGATCAGACACAGCAGCGCGCCGGTCAGCAGCGCCGCCGCCGCGCCGAACAGCACCGCGCCCACCAGGTCGGCCCGGTTCCGTCGTGCCTGTGCCATGCGCACCCCCTCGCCCCGAGGACGCGCCGGGGCGCCCGGCGGTTCGGGCGCGCCGTCAGAACGCCGGGCGCTCCCGGGTGTCGGCCAGGCCGGCGGTGGGGGAGGAGGCCTCGGCGTAGTAGCGGCGCGGGATCCGGCCGGCCCGGTGGGCGAGGCGGCCGGCTTCGACGGCGCGGCGCATCGCGTCGGCCATCAGCACCGGGTCCTGGGCGCGGGTCACGGCGGACGCCAGCATCACGGCGGAGCAGCCGAGTTCCATCGCCAGGGCGACGTCGCTGGCGGTGCCCGCACCCGCGTCGAGCACCACCGGGACGTTCGCGGACTCCACGATCAGCTGGAAGTTGTGCGGGTTGCGGATGCCCAGGCCGGAGCCGATCGGCGAGCCCAGCGGCATGATCGCCGCGCAGCCGACGTCCTCCAGCTTGCGGGCCAGCACCGGGTCGTCGTTGGTGTACGGCAGCACGGTGAAGCCGTCGTCGACCAAGGTCTCGGCGGCGTCCAGGAGTTCGATCGGATCGGGCAGCAGGGTGCGCTCGTCGGCGATCACCTCCAACTTCACCCAGTCGGTGCCGAGCGCCTCGCGGGCGAGGCGGGCGGTGAGCACGGCCTCGCCGGCGGTGTAGCAGCCGGCCGTGTTCGGGAGGACCCGGATGCCGTTGCGGGCCAGCACCTCCAGCACCGAGCCCTGGGTGGCGGTGTTGACCCGGCGCATCGCCACCGTGGTCAGTTCGGTGCCGGAGACCCGCAGCGCCTGCTCCAGCACGTCCAGGCTGGGCGCGCCGCCGGTGCCCATGATCAGGCGGGAGGCGAAGGTCGTGTCGCCGATGGTCAGCAGGTCGTCGGCCATCTCAGCCTCCCTGCACGGCGGTGAGGATCTCCACCCGGTCGCCCGCCAGCAGCGCCGTGGTCGGCCACGAACTGCGCGGCACCACGGCCTCGTTGACGGCGGCGGCGACGCCGGTGTTGGCGGCGGACACCTCGGCGACCACCGCGTCCAGGGTGGTGGCTTCGGGCAGTGTGCGGGGTTCGCCGTTGACGGTCAGGGCGACGGTGTTCATGCGGGCACCTCGGTGCGGAAGCGGTCGGGGGTGAAGTCGGCCGCCAGCGGGGAGAGTTCGCCGGTGGCCAGGTAGTCGGCGAGCAGGTCGGCGGTGACCGGGGTGAGCAGCACGCCGTTGCGGTAGTGCCCGGTGGCGGCGGCCAGGCCGGGCAGTGCGGTCGGGCCGAGCAGCGGCGCGTTGTCGGGCGAGCCCGGCCGCAGCCCCGCGTTGGTCTCCACCAGTGGCAACTCGGTGATGCCGGGCACGAGTTCGTGCGCGTCCCGGAGCAGCTCGTACACGCCGCCCGCGGTGACGGTGGTGTCGTGGCCCATCTCCTCGGTGGTCGCGCCGATCACCAACTCGCCGTCGGCGCGCGGCACCAGGTACAGGTGCTGCCCGCGCACCACGGCGCGCACGTTGCGGGACAGGAACGGCGCGTACAGCTTCGGGATCCGCAGCCGCACCACCTGCCCCTTCACCGGGCGGATCGCCGGCAGCACCCCGTCCGGCAGGCCCGGCAGCAGGTGGCTGCGGGAGCCGGCCGCCAGCACCGTCCGTCCGGCGGTCAGTTGCTCGCCCGTCAACAGCCGCACGCCGATGGCCCGGTCGCCGTCGGGCCCGTCGCGGTCGACCAGCAGTTCGGCGGCCTGGGTGCGGTGGAAGGCGACGCCCAGCAGCTTGCAGGCCGCGACCAGCGCGGCGGCGAGGCGGCGGCCGTCCACCTGGTGGTCCTCGGCGACGTGCAGGCCGCCGCGTACGCCCGGGGCCAGCATCGGCTCCAGCCGCCGGCACTCCCGGCCGGTCAGCCACTGCGACTCCAGGCCCAACCGGCCGTGGAAGGCGTGCAGTTCGCGCAGCTCCTCGCGGTCGTCGGAGTCCAGCGCGACGGCCAGCGTGCCGGTGCGGCGGTAGCCGGTGTCCAGGCCGGTCAGCTCGGTCAGCTCGGCCGCGAACGCGCCGTAGCGCTCGTTCGACGCCACGCCCAGGCGCAGCAACGGCTCCTCGCCGTACTGGAGTTCGGTGACCGGCGCGAGCATCCCGGCGGCGACCTGCGCCGCGCCGCCGCCCGGCGACGGGTCCACCACCGCGACGCTCAGCCCGCGCTGCGCGGTGCGCCAGGCGACGCCGAGGCCGATGATGCCGCCGCCGATCACCAGCACGTCGGTAGGTGCCACAGCACTTCTTCTCCCTTCGCCGGCATGACCCGGATCAGGTTCGGACGGTCGCGGGCCGCCACAGCCCGCCTCTCAGCCCGGTGCGCCGGGCTCCCGTGATAGTTCAGTCCCTCCACTTTAACGCCGGTGCCCGTAGCGGCAGCGGGCCGGTTAGGGTGGACGCCGTGGCTGAGCTGAGGGCAACGGACCGGGTCGTCGTGGTCGGGGCGGGCATGGCGGGCGCACAGGCCGCCCTGAACCTGCGGCAGGGCGGCTGGCAGGGCGCCGTCACCCTGGTCGGCGAGGAACTCCACCTGCCGTACGACCGGCCGCCGCTCTCCAAGAACGTGCTGCTCGGCAAGGCCGACGCCACCGCCTTCGAGATCGACTGGAGCGACCTCGGCGTCGACCTGCTCACCGGCCACCGGGCCACCGGCCTGAACGCCGGCGTGCTGCACACCGACCGCGCCGAACTCCCCTACAGCGCCCTGGTGATCGCCACCGGCGCCGACCCCCGCACGCTGCCGGGCCTGCCCGACGCCCGCACCCTGCGCACCGTCGACGACGCGCACGCGCTGCGCGCCGCGCTCACCCCCGGCAAGCGGATCGTGCTGGTCGGCGCGGGCTGGATCGGCGCCGAGACCGCCACCGTCGCCCGCGCCCTCGGCTGCCACGTCACCGTCGTCGAGGCCGCCGCCACTCCGCTGGCCGGGGCGCTGCCCGCCGAACTCGGCACGCTGATGACCGAGTGGTACGCCGCCGCCGGCGTCGAACTGCGCTGCGGCGTCGGCGTCGCCGGGGCCGCCGACGGCGGGGTGCTGCTCGCCGACGGCACCCACCTGCCCGCCGACGAGGTGGTGGTCGGCATCGGCGCCCGCCCCGCCACCGGCTGGCTCGCCGACAGCCCGCTCGCCCTCGACCCCGACGGCACGATCCCGGTCGACGACCGCCTGCGCACCGCGCTGCCCGGCGTCTGGGCGGCCGGCGACTGCGTCTCCTACCCGTCCGCCCGGTTCGGCGCCCGGCTGGCCGTCCAGCACTGGGACCACGCCCTGCACTCCGGCGGCACCGTCGCCGCCTCCGTGCTCGGCGCCCTGGACGCGCCCTACGACCCCGTCCCGTACTTCTGGTCCGAGCAGTTCGACCGCATGGTGCAGTACGCCGGCCGGCACGCCGGGGCCGACCACCTGCTGTGGCGCGGCTCCCCGTCCGGCCGGGACTGGTCGGTGCTGTGGCTGCGCGACGGCGCGCTGGTCGCCCTGCTGGCCGTGGACCGGCCGCGCGACCTGGCGCAGGGCCGCCGCCTGATCGAACGAGGCACGGTGCTCGACCCGGAGCTCGCCGCCGACCCGGCCGTCCAGCTGAAGGCGGCGGCCAGGTAGCGGGTCGGTAGGCTGGGTGCCGTGAGCACTATTGATCCCAAGATTGACGCCCTGGTCCCCGCGTGGCTGTACCTGCCCGACATCTCCGAGCGGTGGGGCGTGGTGATCACCGAGGTCCGCGACATGGTGAGGAACCGCACCCTGTTGGCCGTCCGCCGCGGCGAGAACAACTCCCTCCAGGTGCCCGCCGACTTCATCGAGGACGACGGCCCGGTCAAGCACCTGGTCGGCACCCTCACGGTGCTCCGCGACTGCGGCTTCTCCGACCAGGAGATCCTGGAGTGGATGTTCACCGAGGACCCATCGCTGCCCGGCAGCCCGATCCAGGCGCTGCGCGAGAACCGCGGCACCGAGGTCAAGCGCCGCGCCCAGGCCATGGCGCTGTGACCAGCCCGGTGGCAGCCCGTCAGCAGCTCGCCGACGCGAAGCTCTACCTGTGCACCGACGCCCGGCGCGAGCAGGGCGACCTGGCCGACTTCCTGGACGCCGTGCTGGCCGGCGGCGTCGACATCGTCCAGCTCCGGGACAAGAACCTGGAGGCCCGCCAGGAGCTCGACTACCTGGAGGTCTTCGCGGACGCGGCCCGGCGGCACGGCAAGCTGCTGGCCGTCAACGACCGCGCCGACGTCGCCTTCGGCGCCCGCCCCGACGTGCTGCACCTCGGGCAGGACGACCTGCCGGTGGCCGTCGCCCGGGCCATCCTCGGCGAGGACGTCCTGATCGGACGCTCCTGCCACGCCGAGACCGAAGTGGACGCGGCGATCACCGAGCCCGGCGTCGACTACTTCTGCACCGGCCCGGTCTGGCCCACCCCCACCAAGCCCGGCCGCCACGCTCCCGGCCTCGACCTGGTCCGCTACGCGGCTGCCGCCGACCCGACCCGACCCTGGTTCGCGATCGGCGGCATCGACCACGACAACCTCGACCAGGTCCTGGCCGCCGGCGCCACCCGCATCGTGGTCGTCCGGGCCCTCACGGCCGCCGAGGACCCGGGCGCGGCGGCGGCGCAACTGGCTGCGCGCCTGCGGTAGGCAGGTGGGTGACCGATCAGGGGCGCGTGGGGGCGCCTCCCGGCCCGCCAGGGTTGGGGGAGAACTGCGCGACAAGCGCAAGGCCCGTCCGTAAGGTCGCGATCACGTGCAAGTCATTGCCTTGCGCTGCGATCTTTCCGACGGGTGCGTTCCCCTTCGCGCAGTTCCCCGCGCCCCTGGTTTCGCGCCCTCACGGGTTCCTGCGCTTCCCGGGAACCGTTGGTGGCTCTGGTGGCCTCCGTGCAGTCGTGAACCCCGAATTCCGTGCCCGCCGGGCCGTGCTGCTCGCTCCGGTCGTCCTTCTCGCTGCGGCCGTCGCGTTCGTTGCGCAGCGGCCGTTGCATCACCGTGCCGGGTGGCAGCCGTGGCTCGGGACGGTCAATGCGGCGGTGTTCTGGTCGCTGGTCGCGTTGCCGCTGTCGGCGGGGCTGGTGTGGGTGCTGGCCCGGCGGCGGGGCGACCGGGGGTGGGGGCGGTCGTTCGCCGAGGTCGCCATGGTGCACGGGACGGTTCCGTGGGTCTGGATGATCCTGCTGCCGGGGCCCGGGGCGGGCGTCGCGCCCCGGCGGGTCAGCCTGCTGCCGTTGCGGGACCTGTACGAGGTCCTCACCCAGGGCACGCCGGTCACCGCGGTGGTGCAGATCGGCGGCAACCTGCTGGTGTTCGCGGCGCTCGGCTTCTTCGCGCCGATGCGGTTCCGTGCGCTGGCGTCCGTGCCCCGGATGCTGGCGCTCGGTGCGGCCTGTTCGGTGCTGGTGGAGACCGCCCAGTACGTGCTGTGGTTGGACCGGGTCTCCTCGGTGGACGACGTCCTGCTGAACGCCACCGGCGCCGGGCTGGCCGCGCTCGCCGCCCGGCGGTGGTGGGCCCGCTGATCAGTACTTGCGCACCGTCGCCGCGTCGGCGAGGGCCTGGAGCACCTCGCGGGTCGGGCCGTCGGCGATCGGCGCGTTGCGCAGGGCGGTCAGCGCTTCGGTGAGCAGCTGGTCGATGCGGGCCTCGACGATCGCCGGGGCGCCGCTGGCGGAGATCAGGTCGCGCAGCCCGGCCACCTCGTCCGCGGTGAGGTCGGGCGCGCCGAGGCGGGCGTCCAGGGTCTTGGCGTCTCTCTCCGACAGGCCGCGCATGGCGTGCGCGACCAGCAGGGTGCGCTTGCCCTCGCGGAGGTCGTCGCCGGCCGGCTTTCCGGTGACCGCCGGGTCGCCGAACACGCCGAGCAGGTCGTCCCGGAGCTGGAACGCCTCGCCCAGCGGCAGGCCGAAGTTGCCGAGCGCCTCGACCAGGTCGGGGCCGGCGCCGGCCAGCAGCGCGCCGACCTGCAGCGGGCGTTCGATGGTGTACTTCGCGGACTTGTAGTGCAGCACCGTCCGGGCGCGGTCCAGCGCGTCGGCGTCGGTGGAGTCGCCCGCCACCGGCTCCAGCACGTCCAGGTACTGACCGAGCATGACCTCGGTGCGCATCAGGTCGAACGCCGGCTTGGCGGCGGAGACCGCGGCGGCGGGCAGCCCCGAGCGCTGGAACAGCTCGTCGCACCAGATCAGCAGCAGATCGCCGAGCAGCACCGCGGCGGACGCGCCGTACTGCTCGCGGTCGCCGCGCCAGCCGCTGGACCGGTGCAGGCCCTCGAAGCGGCGGTGGATGGACGGCAGGCCGCGACGGGTGTCGCTGCGGTCCATCAGGTCGTCGTGCACCAGGGCGCTGGCCTGCAGCAGCTCCAGGGCGGCCGCGGCCCGCTCGATGCCGGGCTCGTCGGCGTCGCCGCCGGCCGCGCGCCAGCCCCAGTAGCAGAACGCCGGGCGGAGCCGCTTGCCGCCGTCGAGGAGGAACTCGCGCAGCGCGTCGGCGACCGGACCCAGCTGGTCGGAGATGCCGGAGAGCAGGGCGGTCCGTTCGGCCATGAACGCGCTCAACGCGGCGTTGACGCGGTCGCGCACGTCCTCCGCATCGATGGGATTGCGGGGAAGACGGGTGGAGGAGGGCACCTGGAACTCCGGATAGATTGGTCTGACAGTCAGACTAACGCCCCCGCCCGGGTGCGCCGATCCGTCGAGGTCCGGGCCGGGCCGTCGGGGCCTGTCCGGAAATCTCAACACGTGTCTCAGCTCCTGGACACGGTTTGTCCGGGCCGCGCCGCCGAAG
>NZ_BMRI01000001.1:29452-30445 GCF_014648555.1 Kitasatospora griseola | reverse complement strand
GCTAACCTGCCTGCATGGCACTCGGGATTCCCTCCACCAGAAGCGACCGCGCACAGACCGTGCGTGACCTGCTGGCGGCAGGCGACCGCTCCTTCTCCTTCGAGTTCATGCCGCCCCGCAGCGAGGAGGGCGAACGCAAACTCTGGGACGCGATCCGTCGCGTCGAGGCGCTCGACCCGAACTTCGTCTGCATGACCTACGGCGCCGGCGGCTCCTCCCGCGGCCGCACCGTCAACCTGGTCGGCCGGATCGCCACCGAGACCACCCTCACCCCCGTCGCGCACCTCACCGCCGTCGACCACTCGGTCGCCGAGCTGCGCAACATCATCGGCCAGTACGCCGACGAGGGCGTCCGCAACGTGCTCGCCGTCCGCGGCGACCCGCCCGGCGACCCGATGGGCGAGTGGGTCCGCCACCCGGACGGCGTCAGCTACGCCTACGAACTCGTCGAACTCATCAAGGGCATCGGCGACTTCTGCGTCGGCGTGGCCGCGTTCCCGCAGATGCACCCGCGCTCCACCGAGTGGGACGAGGACATCAAGCACTTCGTCGCCAAGTGCCGGGCCGGCGCGGACTACGCGATCACCCAGATGTTCTTCGAGGTCGAGGACTACCTGCGGCTGCGCGACCGGGTCGCCGCGGCCGGCTGCGAGACGCCGATCATCCCGGAGATCATGCCGGTCACCAACATCCGCCAGCTGGTCCGCTTCCCCCAGCTGTCCGGCTCCGACTTCCCGCCCGAGTTCCGCCGCCGCCTGGAGGCCGCCGCCGAGAATCCGGCCGAGGTCCGGGCGGTCGGCCTGGAGCACGCCACGGCCATGGCCGAGAGGCTCCTGGCGGAGGGCGCGCCGGGCCTGCACTTCATCACGCTCAACCACAGCACCTCGACGCTGGAGATCTACCAGAACCTGGGCCTGAACAAGCACTGACGGCCCCTGCGGGCCAGGCCCTTCGACGCCGCCGGGGTTCGACCGACCGGTGATGTGGGGTTCC
>NZ_BMRI01000001.1:8660-29386 GCF_014648555.1 Kitasatospora griseola | reverse complement strand
CGGGGGAGTTCGAGGTTGGCCCTGCGGGCCGGGCTTTTCGGCGTCGGCGGGATTCAGCTGGCTGGCGGTGCGGGGTTTTGGCCCTGCGGGCCGGGCTTTGGGGGCGGGGGAGTTCGAGGTTGGCCCTGCGGGCCGGGCTTTGGGGGCGGGGGAGTTCGAGGTTGGCCCTGCGGGCCGGGCTTTTCGGCGTCGGCGGGATTCAGCTGGCTGGCGGTGCGGGGTTCTGGCCCTGCGGGCCAGGCTTTGGCGGGGAGCTGTTGGCCCTGCGGGCCGGGCTCATGTCGGCGGGGTTCGACCGGCCGGCGGCGCGGAGTCTCGGCCCTGCGGGCCGGGCCTTGGGGGCGGGAGAGTTCGAGGTTTGGCCCTGCGAGTCGGGCTTTCGGTGTTGGCGGGGTTCGACCGGCTGGTGGTGCGGGGTTTCGGCCCTGCGGGCCAGGCTTTGGCGGGGCGGGGAGCTGTTGGCCTTGCGGGCCGGGCGCTTCGGCGTCGGTGGGATTCAGCCGGTGGCGTGGGGTTCTAGCCCGGCGGGCCGGGCTTTTCGGCGTTGGGGGTGGGGCGTGCGGGGGTGCGGTGGGGCGCGGGTGGGGGGTCGTGTTGGGGGAGGGTGGTGCGGGATGCGGTGGTGTTTGCCCGGAGGCGGTACAGTCGCCCGCAATCGCGCGGTGATGGTGGCGTCTGGAGGTTGCGGGGATGGGCATCGGACACCTGTTCCTCTATGGCGCCCTGGCGCTGGTCGCGGTCTGGCTGGTGGCCGAGTTGCTGCTGCAGAATCGCGCTGCGCTGCACTGGCGGGCGCTGGCCCTGGCGGGGTTCCTCGGGGTGGTGGCGGGGATGACGCAGTCCTCCGTGCCGGTGATAGTCGCGGGCGCCGGCGCCTTCGCGGCGGGCCAGGCGATGGTCACCCTTTCGGTCAAGCGCGGTCGCCCGGTCGGCTGGTCGTTGCGTCGCGCGGACGGCTCCCTGCCCGGGCCGCTGGCGAAGGTTCCGCTGCTGGCCGCGGCCACCGGCGGGACGACCGCCGTCGCGGCGGCCGCAGTGGCGGCTCCGAAGGTCGGTGAGGTCGGCCCGGTCGAGGACGAGCCGGTGGAGGAACAGCCGTACGCGTACGAGGAGTTCCAGGAGCTCGACGCCGGGGTCTACACCGAGGAGTCGGTCTCCTACCAGCAGCCGATGCAGGAGCAGTACGCCTACCAGCAGCAGCCCGACTACGGCTACCAGCAGCAGTACCAGCCGGAGCAGCAGTACCAGCAGCCGCAGCCGCAACTGATCGGCTACGACCAGTACGGCCAGCCGGTCTACCAGTTCCCGCAGCAGCAGCAGTACCAGCCGGAGCAGCAGTACCAGCAGCAGCCGCCGTACATCCCGCAGCAGCCCGGTGAGCAGCAGCACAACTGGTACTACCAGCAGCAGTACTGAGCCGCCGTCAGGCGGGGCCGATCAGCCCGGCGGTGATCGAGGCGGACATCCCGACCCGGGCCAGCCCGCCGCCGGGGTGGGCGTGCGCGCCGATCAGGTACAGGCCGGGCTCGCCGGGCCGGTTGGCCTGGGCGAGCTGGCCGCCCGCCAGCGCGGGCACCGGGACGGACGTGGTCAGCCGGGTCTCCCGCCAGCGCAGCCGCTCCCGCAGGTCGAGGCCCGCGGCGGCCAGGTGGGCCAGCAACTGTTCGGCGTAGGCGTCCTGTTGGGCGTCCGTCAGGGTGAGCCCGGCGGGGACGGTGACGGTCAGCACGGCGGTCTCGGAGTCCGCGTCGGGCACCAGCGACGGGTCGTCCGGGCGCAGCAGTTGGACGGTGGGGCGCGCGGGCAGGGTGCGGTCGGTGAAGACCGCGCGGGCCTCGGCGGCGACGTCCGCGCCGTGCAGCACGGTGCGGTGCGCGGTGCCGGCGGGGCGGGCGCCGTTCAGCGCGAGCAGGACGGTGAAGCGGCCGGGCGCGGGCTCGGTGGGCGCGGCGACCCCCAGGCCGGGGACGGCCGACAGCACCGCGTCGGCGGTCAGCACCCCGTCGTCGGTGCGGACGCCGGTCACCCGCCCGTCGGCACGCTCCAGCGCCCGTACGGGCGTGTCGAAGCGGAACTCGACGCCGCGGCTCCCGCACCGCGCGAACACCGCGTCGGCGAGCGCCCGCATGCCGCCGCCCACGTACCAGACGCCGAACGACTGCTCCATGTACGGCAGGACGGTCGCCGAGGCGGGCGCGGTCAGCGGGTTCAGGCCGTACCGCAGCGCGTACTCGGCGAGCAGCGCCGTCGGGCCGGGCTCGCCGTCCAGCTCACGGGCGGTGACGTCGGCCAGCGTGTGGCGGCCGCGCGGCAGCAGCCGGGACAGGCCGCGACGCGGCGGCACCGGGTACGGGTCGACGGGGTCGACGGCCGGGCGGGGCTCCTCCAACAGCGGGCGGCGGGTGGCCTCCCAGACGGTGCGGCCCCGGTTGACCATGTCGTTCCAGCGCTCACCTGCGCCCGCGCCGAACGTCGAGTCCAGCGCCTGGCCGACCCCGCCGCGGGACGCGTTCGGCAGCACCAGTTCGCTGCCGTCCGCGAACAGGTGCCGGCTCTCCGGGTCCACCGGTCGCAGCGCGACCAACTCCTCCAGCGGCTCCCGGCCGGTCTTCAGCGCGAGGTCGCGGTACACGGCGGGCAGTGCCAGCAGGCCCGGCCCGGTGTCGAACCCGAAACCCTCCCGCCGGTACGACCCCACCTGGCCGCCGTGCGTTCCGGCCGCCTCCAGCACCGTCACCCGGTGCCCGAGGGTGGCCAGCCTGGACGCGGCGGCCAGACCGCCCATACCTGCGCCGACGACGATGATGCGAGCCATGGCAGGAGATCTTATGCGGCCTTCACCTGGCGGCTGCCTCCGCGTCGCTCATCCACGTGCAGGTCACTGTGCCGGGTCGAGCCCCGGGGTGCGCGCCCCGGCCTTCGCCCGGCGGCGCTCCTGGCGGCGGAGCCAGAACCGCCGGATGCGGGACACCGCGAACCAGACCAGCAGCCCCCCGAGCAGCAGCAGGACGGCGGCCGCCGAGGCCGCGAGCCACGGGTGGAAGACCGCCAGGGTCACCAGGCCCGCCACCGACAGGTCCTCGCCCAGGCTGAGCAGGATGTTGGAGGCCGGTTCGGGCGAGGTGTTCACCGCCATCCGCAGGCCGGCCTTGATGCCGTGGCTGAGCAGGGCCGTCACGCCGCCGACCGCGCCGGCCGCGACCTCGCCCAGCGAGCCCGGGTCCTGTGCCGCCAGCAGGGCGCCCACGGTGGCGCCGGCGATCGGGCGGACGAAGGTGTGCACCACGTCCCACACGCTGTCCACGTACGGGATCTTGTCGAGCACCGCCTCGCACAGGAACAGCACCGCCGCGGCGATCAGCACGTCGGTGCGCTCCAGCACTGGCGGCACCGAGTCCGCGCCGCCGAACCGGCCGAACAGGCCCAGCAGCAGCACCACGGCGTAGGCGTTGATCCCGCTCGCCCAGCCGCTGGTGAAGATCAGCGGAACGGCCTCCACCGCAGCCCCCTCGCACACGCTCCGTCCGTCCGGCCCTCGGACGGACCCGGCCACCGTACCCGCCCCGCCGACCGTCGGGGGTGTCTGAGTATCCGTACTCAGATCGCCGGTTGAGTACCCGCGCGGATTCCCGGTGCGACGGCGTGACGGCACAGTAGTGGGCAACGGGACGGCCGCCGCCGGTGAGCCTCCCGAAGCGCCCGGGGCAGGCCACGTCCAACGGGGGAACGGCGGCCCGCACCACAGGCCCTGGGCGCGACCAACGGCCGCACGAAAGGGGCCGGGCACCGCCGACACGGGGCGGCGGAGCCCGGCCCCCGCCGGGGGAGCGGCCGTGGGGACGACCGACCGGCCACGAGCGGTCAGGGAGTTGTCAGACCCCCCGTTCACGATGGATGCATGACCGGGCCGACCGGCCCGGGCAAGGTCCGGAGTGAACGGGGGAGACCCATGACCATCAGTCGTCCTGAGCCTGTCGCCCGCCCTGCCGTCGATCAACCCGTCGTCGACCAGCCCACCCTGCCCGCCGCCCGCGGAGCCGAGGTCCACCCGGTGCTGCGGCGGGTTCCCGCCTCGCCGGCCGCGCTCGAACTGCTGCGGCACGCCCACCGCACCCTGGTGTTCGCCCGGGGCCGGCAGGATCCGCTGGAGCGCTACGCCACCGCCCACCTCGCCGCGCTGCGCGCCACCGCCGCCGTGCTCGCGGTCCGCGGCCGTCCCGAACGCCATCCGCGCCGCCGCCACGCGATCCGCCCCGCATGGGAGCTGCTGCCCGAGGTCGCCCCCGAACTCGCCGAGTGGGCCGCCTACTTCGCCGCCGGCGCCCGCCGCCGCGCCGCCGCCGAGGCCGGCATCGCCGGCGCCGCCGGGCCGCGGGACGCGGACGACTTGATCCGCAACACCGCCCTCTACCTCCGGATCGTGGAGCGGATCCTGGCCCTGCATCCCTGAGCCGGCGGCTGCGCCGCACCCGGCCCGCCCTGTTCGGACGGATAGGGTAAGGGCGTTCCCGCCGTGGAAGACCTGCCAAGAGGGGTGCCGCCTTGTATCCGACTCGTCCCCGCAGTGCGCTGCGTACCGCCGTGGTGTGGGAGGTGCTGCGGTCGGCGCTGGAACGGCGCTCCGCCGAGCTCGGACGGCCGGTCCTGGAGGTCGTCGACACCGGCGGCGGCACCGGCAACTTCGCCGTGCCGGTGGCCAGGCTGGGCCACCGGGTCACCGTGGTCGACCCCAGCCCCGACGCACTGTTCGCCCTGGAGCGGCGGGCCGCCGAGGCCGGGGTCACCGACCTGGTGCGCGCCGTCCAGGGCGACACCCAGACGCTGCCCGAGCTGGTCCCGGCCGGCTCGGTCGACGCGGTGCTCTGCCACGGCGTGCTGGAGGTCGTCGACGACCCCGCCGAGGCGCTCGGCCACCTGGTCGGCACCCTCGGCAAGGGCGGCCTGGTCAGCCTGCTCGCCGCCAACCGCAACGGCGCCGTGCTGGCCCGCGCGGTGGCCGGCCAGTTCACCGACGCCCGCACCGTGCTGGATGCCCCCGACGGCCGCTGGGGCGCCGGCGACCCGATGCCCCGCCGCTTCACCGGCGACCAGCTCGACGCCCTCGCCACCGACGCCGGCCTGCGGGTCACCTCCGTGCACGGGATCCGGGTCTTCGCCGACCTGGTCCCCGGCGTCCTGGTCGACACCGAGCCGGGCGCGCTCGACGCCCTGCTCAAGCTGGAGCTGGCCGCCGCCGAGCAGCCCGCCTTCCACGCCGTCGCCACCCAGCTCCACCTGCTCGCCGAAGCGGCCTGACCGCCCACCGGCACAGCCAGGGGCACCAAGTGGGGGGTCCGCTCGTTGCAGAAGTGCGGGCCCCGCTTCGTGGTGGCCCGTGCCACGCCTGATTGACCACGCCGAACCGGGCCCGTGGACCGTATGATCTGGGTAAAGCCGGTAAGCATGACGGCCAGACCGGTGGGGCATATGGACCACGAGGCCCGAGCCAGGGGTGGCGGACCGGTCGCCCCGCGACCGACGAGTAGGAGGACTCCGTGCCGCTCTCGGAGCACGAGCAGCGACTGCTCGAGCAGATGGAGCGAGCGCTGTACGCCGAAGATCCCAAGTTCGCGTCAGCGCTTGAGGGAACCGGCCTGCGCACCTACACCCGTCGGCGGGTCTACCTGGCCGCGGCGGGGTTCGTGGCAGGCATCGCGCTGCTCATGGGCGGCCTGGTCGCGCAGGTCATCTGGGTCAGCGTGATCGGGTTCCTGGTAATGCTGGGCTGTGCGGTCCTCGCGGTCACCGCGTGGCGTCGAGGCCCGGCGGGACACGGTCCACGGCAGGCGGCAGCGCCACGCCGGAAGACCGGCGTCGTGGACAAAATGGAACAGCGCTGGCAGCGGCGCCGCGACGAGCAGAGCGGGCTGTAGCGCGACCGGAACTCACAACGAAGAGATCCGCCCGAGGAGGGAGTCTTCCCTCGTCGGGCGGATCTTTGCGTGCAGCGCCTTCCCGCAGCTCCCCGCGCCCGGGCGGGGCGCGGGGACCTGCGGCGGCTACTCCTTCGGGGTGCGGCGGAAGCGTCCGGTGAGCTTGCTGCGGATCGCGTCCGTGCGGCGGGCGGTGCGTTCGTTGAGGGCGGCCATGCGTTCCTGGGTGCGCCACCAGAGGCGGACGGTGGAGGCGGGCAGGAACAGGGCGCGCAGGCGGCGGCCGCGGGTGGCCTGGGTGAGCAGGCCGTCGCGGGCGGTGCGGACGTCGGCGCCGAGGTGCGGAGACGGGTCGGACTCGCGGGCGTACATGACGCGCTCGGTGGCGAGGGCGACCCGGCCGGCGGCCTCGGCCGCGGCGGGGGCGAGGTGGGCGTCCTCGGCGAGCCGGCGGGCGGCGTTCCGGGGAGTGCGGGCCTCGTCGGGCGGCAGGCCCAGGTCCCAGGCGGAGTCGACGAGTTCGGCCCAGGCGGCGAGCACCTGTTCGTCGGTGAGCCGGGGGCCGTCCGCGCCGGGTCCGTGCCGGCCGGCGCCGAGGCGGCGTCGGCGCAGGCGGCCGCGGAGCATCATGGGCGTGGCCAGCACGGCGAGCAGCAGGACCAGGGCGGCCGCGGCGAGCAGGGCGGGCAGGCTCCGCCACCACGCGGTGGCGGCGGTGCGGTGCTCGACCACCGCGGACTGGTCGTCGCAGTCGCCGATGCGGTGCTGCTGCGCGGTGCAGGTGCTGGACGCGGACGGTCCGGCGGAGGGCCGGTCGGCGGAGGAGGAGGCGCTGGGCTGCGCGCTCGGCTTGGCCGTGTTCGCGGCCTGCGGGACGGAGTACAGCGGGGCGGCGCCCCGGTTCGGGGTGGGCTCGAAGCGCATCCAGCCGAGGCCGGAGAAGTACAGCTCCGGCCAGGCGTGGTAGTTGGAGCTGCGCACGATCCGGTTGGAGCCGTCGCCGGTGCCGGGGGTGAAGCCGATGGCGACCCGGGCGGGGATGCCGAGGGAGCGGGACATCGCGGCCATGGTGGCGGCGAAGTGCACGCAGAAGCCCTCCTTGTCCTGGAGGAACTTGGCGATGGCGTCCGGGCCGGTGCGCGGTTCGATCTTCGTGTTGTAGGTGAAGTCGCCCTTGGTGAAGTACTGCTGGAGCGCGACGGCCTGGTCGTACGGGTTGTTGGCGTTCGCGGTGATCTTCCGGGCGGTCTCGCCGACCACGGCGGGCAGGTTGGCGGGCAGCCCCAGGTAGCGCTTGGTGATGTCCTCGGGGGCGGGGGCGGCCGAGCGCAGCTGCGAGGCGTCGGGGTTGACGGTGACCGAGCCGACCGAGTACGAGAGGCCGTTGGTCTTCTGGCCGTTGACGGCGACGACGGTGCGGCCGGTCCGGTCGAAGCGCCAGTTCTGGATGGACGGCATCTCCACCCAGGACACCGGGTACGGCATCGGCAGCCAGGTGGCGCCGAGCCGGTCGGAGATCCTGACGTTGGTGCGGATCGGGTTGGTGGCGACGCCGGCGGCCAGGCCCTCGGGGGCGGGCAGCGTGGTGGGCAGCGGTTCGCCGGACTGGTTGCCGACCTTCCACTCCTCGCCGTCGAACTCGCTGAGCGCGGCGACCCGCAGGTAGAGCTGGTCGGCGTCGGCAGCGTCGGTGGAGAAGCGCAGCAGCTCGGTGTCGTCGTTGGAGCGAAGGTTGGCGGTGAGCGCGACCACCAGGTTGAGCGAGCGTTCGTCGCCGGGGCCGTTGCCCGTCCCGTTGCCGTTGCCGGCTCCGCCGCCGAGGCCGCCGAACAGGCCGGAGCCGGCCGAGGGCAGCAGGGCGGGCAGCAGCAGGGCGGTGGCGAGTGCGATCAGGCCGACCCGGCGGCCGCCGTTGGACAGTGCCACGGCGGAGCGGCCGGTGCCGTGGAAGACCCGGCCCCAGCGGGTGAGCCGGTCCTGGCCCTCGGTGTACAGCAGGATCAGGTAGCCGGCCGCGGCGAACAGGAACCACAGCCACATGCCGCCCGGCGAGCCGGCCAGGCCGCAGCCGACCGAGTACAGGGCGAGCAGCGGCAGGCCCGCGGCGGCGGCCCGGCGGTAGGTGACGGCCAGCGCGTCGACCAGGACGGCGACCAGGGCGACCGAGCCGACCACGATCAGCCGCAGGCCGTCGGTGGTGGGCGCGGGGATCGCGTACTCCTGGATGTCGCTGCCGCCCGCGGCCAGCCGGGTGGAGAGGGCGTCGAACGCGGCCGGGCCGGGCAGCACGCCGACGGTCATCGCGGACTGCACGGTGGTCAGCATCAGGACGTACACCACCGCGAGCAGCTGGAGCGGCAGCACCAGCGGGCGGGGCAGCGGCAGCGCGCGCAGGCCGGCGCCGGCGCCGGCCGCGACGGCGATCATCAGCAGGCCGTGCGGGGCCAGGGCGAAGGAGTCCTGGAACAGCGGGGACAGGGACAGCGCCGCCAGGGCGGTCGCCAGGGCCGCGCAGAGCGTCAACTTGGCCCGGGTGGTCACGCGCCGACCTCGTCTCGGTAGGGAACGGAATTCTGGGTGCGGTCGGCGGCCCGCCACAGCGCGGGCAGCGAGTCGCCGGCCCGCACCGGGAGGACGGTCCAGCCGGCCGCGCGCAGTCGGCCGATCGCCGTGTCGGCCTGCTCGTCGGCGGAGTCCGGGAAGAGGTGCCGCAGGCCCGACCAGGTGCCGGTGTCCAGCAGCAGGGCGACCGCGCCGCCGGCCCGGCGGCGCAGCCTGGCCAGGCGCTCGGTCTGGTCCTCGTCGAGGTCGCCGACGATCGCCACCAGCAGGCCCTCGCCGCCCAGGCGCAGCACCTCCTCGGCGCGGCCCAGGCCGCCGCCGTCGGAGTGCTCGACCACGGCGAGCGCGTCCAGCAGCACGCCGACGGTCTCGGCGGTGGTGGTGTTGGCGCCGTGCTGCGGGTGGGCGCGGCCGGTGTCGGTGAGCAGCCGGGTCTGGTAGCCGCGCTGCACCAGGTCGACGGAGATCGAGGCGGCGGCGGACACCGCCCATTCGAACGAGGAGGCGGGGCCGGAGCCGCGGTGCGCGGTCTCCCGGGTGTCCAGCAGCACGGTGGCGCGGGCCCGGAGCGGCTGCTCCTCCCGACGGACCATCAACTCGCCGTAGCGGGCGGTGGACTTCCAGTGCACCCGGCGCAGGTCGTCGCCGTGCCGGTACTCGCGCGGGATGACGTCGTCGTCGCCGGCCAGCGCCAGCGCGTGCGTGTTGGACTCGCCCTGCCCGGCGGACTCGCCGGGCAGCCGCACCGGCGGCAGGTCCAGGACCTGCGGGACCACGGTGAGCACGTCGGCGGCGGTGAACGCGCGGGTCAGCTCGCACATCCCGAACGGGTCGGACAGCCGCAGCTGCAGCGGGCCGAGCGGGTAGCGGCCGCGCAGGTCGGAGCGGACCCGGTAGGACACCTCGCGGAAGCCGCGCGGCTCGACCCGGTCCAGCACGAAGCGCGGGCGCGGCCCCAGCACGTACGGGACCTTGTCCTCCAGCAGCAGCAGGCCGGTGGGCACCCGGGAGACGTTGTCCAGCCGCAGGTGCACCCGGGCCTCCTGGCCGGCCGCGGCGCGCTGCGGGCTGAGCCGGCGGCCGGAGGCGACCCGGTAGCGGGTGCGGACCAGCAGCAGCGCGGAGGCCAGCGGCAGCACCGCCAGCAGCACGCCGACCTGGAACAGCGCGCTCTGGCCGAACAGGTACGCGCAGAGCGCGGCGGTCAGGCCGGCGGCCAGGAAGGAACGCCCCCGGGTGGTGAGCCCCTGCAGGGCGGCGCGCAGCCCGGAGGGCCGGGCGGGGCCCGGCACCTCAGCGGCCCTGCGGACGCGGGAGGGGCAGTCGGGACACCAGGTCGAGCACCACGTTCTCCACGGTGCGGCGGCTCAGCTGGGTCTCCGAGGTGGGCAGCAGACGGTGCGCCAGCACCGGCACGGCCAGCGCCTGGATGTCGTCCGGCAGCACGTAGTCGCGGCCGTCCAGGGCGGCGTGCGCGCGGGCCGCGCGGACCAGGTGCAGGGTGGCCCGGGGGGAGGCGCCGAGCCGCAACTCGGGGGTGTTGCGGGTGGCGGAGACCAGGTCGACGGCGTACCGGCGGACCGGGTCGGAGACGTACACGCCCTTGACCACCTCGATCAGCTTGAGCAGGTCGGCGGCGTGCGCGACCGGCCGCAGGTCGTCCAGCGGGTTGGCGGCCGAGTGCAGGTCGAGCATCGCGTACTCGGCCTCGGGGCTCGGGTAGCCGATCGAGATGCGGGCCATGAAGCGGTCGCGCTGGGCCTCGGGCAGGGCGTAGGTGCCCTCCATCTCGACCGGGTTCTGGGTGGCGATCACCATGAACGGCGAGGGCAGCTCGTAGGAGGTGCCGTCGATGGTGACCTGGCGCTCCTCCATCGACTCCAGCAGCGCCGACTGGGTCTTCGGGGAGGCCCGGTTGATCTCGTCGCCGACCACGATCTGCGCGAAGATCGCGCCGGGCCGGAACTCGAAGTCCCGCTGGTGCTGGTCGAAGACGTTGGTGCCGGTGACGTCGGAGGGCAGCAGGTCGGGGGTGAACTGGATCCGGCGGACCGTGCAGTCCACCGAGCGGGCCAGCGCCTTGGCGAGCATGGTCTTGCCGACGCCGGGCACGTCCTCCAGCAGCAGGTGACCCTCGGCGAGCAGCACGGTCAGCGCGATCCGGACGGCCTCCGGCTTGCCCTCGATCACGCTCTCGACGGACGCCCGGACCCGGTCGACCACCGCCGTCAGCTCCGCCAGCCCGGCCGGCTCCCGGCGTTCGCGGCGGTCCTGCTCCGGCTGCCCCGTGCCCTGTCCGTTGATGGTCGTCACCCGTACGCTCCCATGTGCAACAGTCGCCGGGCGGCTGGTTCGAGCCCGGCCCGCCCCGAATACTTGGCGCATTCTTCCCTGTCCCCCGACCAGAAGTCACCCGGCCGGGCGACACGCGAAGGCTTGTCCCGGTTTGGGACGAGGGCGCGGCCCGGACGGTTTCAGCGGATCTCGCGGAGCAGTCCGGTGTGCACGTCGAAGACGAATCCGCGGACCTGGTCGCGGTGCGGCAGGAACGGCGAGGTGCGCACCCGCTGCATGGACTGGCGGACGTCGCCGTCCAGGTCGGTGAAGGCCTCCACCGCCCACTGCGGGCGCTGTCCGACCTCCTGCTCCAGCTCGTGCCGGAAGTCCTCGGTCAGGCCGAGCAGGCCGCAGCCGGTGTGGTGGATCAGCACCACGGTGCGGGTGCCCAGGGCACGCTGACTGATGGTCAGGGAGCGGATGGTGTCGTCGGTGACCACGCCGCCCGCGTTGCGGATGATGTGCGCGTCGCCGAGCTCCAGGCCGAGCGCGGCGAACAGGTCGAGCCGGGCGTCCATGCAGGCCACCACGGCGACCTTGCGCACCGGGCGGGCGTCCATGCCGCCGTCCCGGAAGGTTTCGGCGTAGGAGCGGTTGGCTGCCACGAAGCGGTCGGTCTCGGACGGCCGGTCGGAGCCGGGAGCAGGTGCCATGCGACGACCGTAGTGGGGCGGCGCGGGCGGCGGGACCCACCTGCGCAAGCCTTTACCCGCCGGGCTCCGGGCCCCGTTCGGACGGCTTCGACCTGGTTCGACCGGCGCGTCCGGAGCGCTCCGCGCCCCGTCCGGCCGGCGGCCCGCACCACCGGTCCGACCTGCGAGGACGGATACGGCCGGGCGGGTGGTGCGCCGTGGTGGAGCGTTGACTGGCGAGGCGTGGGCGATAGTCTGGCGGCGCAGTGGAGCACGGCGGACGGCACCCGGCAACCGGGCGCCCGGCCGCTCTCCGCACCGGGCCGGCCGGCCCGTACGCAGTCCGCGGCCTCCTCCCGCTCCGTGCCCACCTGGCGCACCTTCCCCGGCGCCGGGCGGTCGCTCCTTCCCCCGGGCGAGCGGGCGGGGACCACGGGTGGCGTGCGGAGCCGGCCGGCCGGTGAGCGAGAATGGCGGGGCCACACCTGCACCTGAGGAAGGGCCCGGCCCCCGTATGAGTACCGACAGCCCCAACCCCCGGCACATTCCGGTGATGCTGGAGCGCTGCCTGGACGCCCTCGCTCCGGCGATCTCCGCGCCCGGCGCGGTGGTGGTGGACGCCACCTTGGGCCTGGGCGGCCACAGCGAGGCACTGCTGACCCGCTTCCCCGACGTCCGGCTGGTCGCCGTCGACCGCGACCCGCAGGCGCTGAAGCTCTCCGGCGAGCGGCTGGCCCGCTTCGGCGACCGCGCCACCCTGGTGCACGCCGTGTACGACGAGATCCCGCAGGTCCTCGCCGACCTGGGGATCCCCGCGGTGCAGGGCGTGCTGTTCGACCTCGGGGTGTCCTCGATGCAGCTGGACGAGGCCGACCGCGGCTTCGCCTACGCCCAGGACGCGCCGCTGGACATGCGGATGGACCAGACCCGCGGCATCTCCGCCGCGGAGGTCCTCAACACCTACAGCCACGGCGACCTGGCCCGGATCCTCAAGGTGTACGGCGAGGAGCGGTTCGCCGGGAAGATCGCCTCCGCGGTGCTGCGGGAACGCGAGAAGGAACCGTTCACCAACAGCGCTCGTCTGGTGGAGTTGGTGCGGAACGCCATCCCGGCCGCCACCCGGCGGACCGGCGGCAACCCGGCCAAGCGGACGTTCCAGGCGCTGCGGATCGAGGTCAACGGCGAACTGGAGGTGCTGGACCGGGCCATCCCCGGCGCGCTGGACGCCCTCGCGATGGGCGGTCGGATCGTCGTGATGTCCTACCAGTCGCTGGAGGACCGCCTGGTCAAGCAGTACTTCCAGGCCGGCGCCACCTCGACCGCCCCGCCGGGCCTGCCGGTGATCCCCGAGGAGCTCCAGCCCTGGCTGAAGCTGCTCACCCGAGGAGCCGAACTGGCGACCGAGGAGGAGATCGAGGAGAACCGGCGCGCCGCACCCGTACGGCTGCGCGTGGCGGAGAGGATCAGGGAGACCCGGAGGTAGCCAGCCGCCGGGAGCAGCGGAGCGAAGGGGAGTGGAGCGGTGCCGGTGGCCGGCGAGCGGACCCGGGGGCGCGTCCCCGGGCAGGGGGGCAGGGCACGGATCACCGTCCGGCCCGGGGCGCGCTCGATGCGGGGGCGCACCCCGTTCGCGGTGCTGGTGGTCACCCTGCTGTCGGCCGGGCTGCTCGGGCTGCTGATGCTCAACACCGCCCTCAACGAGGGCTCGTTCACGCTGTCCCGGCTGCGGAAGCAGACCACCGAGGCCACCGACCAGCAGCAGTCCCTCCAGCAGGAGATCGCCGCCCAGTCCGCGCCCGACGCGCTGGAGCAGCGCGCCCGCGACCTCGGCATGGTCCCCGGCGGCGACCCGGTCTTCCTGGGCGCCGACGGCAGCGTCACCGGCAAGCCCAAGGCCGCCGAGGACAACCCGCCGGTGCCGCGCAGCAGCGCCGACCCCTGGCAGCGCCCCGCCGCCTCCGGCTCGCCCTCACCCGCGGGGTCGCCGAGCCCCGGCGACCCCGGCATCGAGCTGGCCCCCGCGCCGCCCGCCAGCCCCTCGCCCGGGGCCCAGCGGTGACCCGCCCGCCCGGCGACGGCCACCCCCCGCGCCGTACCCCGCCGTCCGGCGGCCGCCCCGCCGCGCCCCGCCGCCGGGTCGGCGAGCCGCGCCGCTCCGGCGACGGCGCCCCGCCGCGCCCGGCCCGCCCGCGGCCGGCCGCGGGGGAGTGCCGGCCCGCCGCCCGGCCCCGGCCGCGCCCCGAGGTCCGCCGCCCGCCCGCCCGCCGCCCGGCGTCCGGCGCGCGGGTGATCAAGCTGGCCGATCCCAAGCGCCGGCTGCGGCTGGTGACGGTCTGTCTGGGCCTGGTCTTCGTGATCTTCGCGGGCCGGCTGGTGCAGCTCCAGCTGCTGGACTCCGACGCGCTGGCGGCCGGCGCGGGCGCCAACAAGTACGTCCGGGTGTCGCTGCCCGCCGAGCGCGGCTCGATCACCGCCGCCGACGGCACCGTGCTGGCCACCAGCGTGGACGCGTACGACATCACCGCCGACCCGACCATGTTCACCCCCGAGGCGACCCACCTGCCGGACGCCCCCGAGCAGGCCGCGGCGCTGCTCGCGCCGATCCTCGGTCAGCCGAAGGAGAAGCTGGCGGCCGCGCTGCACCTGAACGCGAAGAACCCGAAGAGCCAGTACGCGCTGCTGACCGCCCGTCAGGAGCCGAAGGCCAAGGCGCAGATCGCCGACCTGAAGTCCGCGCTGACCAAGCAGACCGACACCAAGGTCTGCCGGGGCCAGCGCGAACTGCTCGGCAAGCCCGCCGAGAAGGGCGGCCGGCAGTTCCTCGACACCGCCTGCGTGAACCCACTGGCCGGGGTGTTCTGGGAGCAGTCGACCCGGCGCAGCTATCCGGCGAACGGCCTGGCCGCCAACCTGATCGGCTTCGTCAACTCCGAGGGCACCGGCACCGGCGGCCTGGAACTCCAGTACCAGCAGCAGCTGGCCGGCGAGGACGGCTACTCGACCTACGCCTCGGCCGGCGGCCGCCGGGTCGCCACCGCCGGCGGCAGCCGGCAGGACGCGGTGCCCGGCAGCGACCTGCGGCTGACGGTGAATCCGGACATCCAGTGGGCGGCGCAGCGCGCCATCACCGACCAGGTGTCCAACGCCGGGGCGGAGAAGGGCTACGTGGTCGTCCAGGACGTGAAGACCGGTCAGGTGCTGGCGATGGCCTCCTCCCCGGGCTTCAACCCGAACGACCTGTCCTCGGCCCGCGCCGACCAGCTCGGCAACCCGGCCCTGCAGGACGCCTACGAGCCGGGCTCCACCGCCAAGCTGATGACCATGGCGGCGGTGCTGGACACCGGCTCGGCGAACTGGGACACCCACGTGACGGTGCCGAACACGCTGCAGCGCTCCGACCGGGTCTTCCACGACGACGTCGACCACGAGACCTGGTACCTGACGCTGGCGGGCGTGCTCGCCAAGTCGTCCAACATCGGCACCATCGAGGCCGCCGAGCACCTGGGCCCGACCCAGGCGGAGGCCAACAAGGTGCTCGCCGGGTACCTCGACAAGTTCGGCATCGGGAAGCCCAGCGGGCTGGGCTTCCCCGGCGAGACCCGCGGCATCCTGGCCAAGCCGGAGGACTGGAACGGCTCGCAGCAGTACACCATCCCGTTCGGCCAGGGCCTGTCGGTGAACGCCCTGCAGGCGACCTCGGTGTTCTCCACCATCGCCAACGGCGGCGTGCGGGTCGCCCCCAGCCTGCTGGCCGGCACCACCGGACCGGACGGGCGGTTCACGCCCGCGCCGGCCGGGGCGCAGAGCCGGGTGGTGACGGAAGCGACCGCGAAGACGCTGACCGAGATGCTGGAGTCCGTCGTCACCGACGAGCAGGGCACCGGCACCAAGGCGCAGATCCCGGGCTACCGGGTGGCCGGCAAGACCGGTACCGCCAACCGGGTGGACCCGAAGACCGGCAAGTACTCCGGGTACACCGCCTCCTTCATCGGCTTCGCGCCCGCCGACCAGCCCCGGGTGACGGTCTCCTGCGTCATCCAGGACCCGGTCAACGGGCACTTCGGCGGGCAGCTGTGCGGGCCCGTGTTCAAGCAGGTGATGGAGTTCACCCTCAAGACCCTCCAGGTCCCGCCGAGCGGCAGCGAGGCGCCGAACCTGCCCGTCGACTGGAAGCCCTGAGATGAGCGACACCCCCGACACCGCCCGGCGCGCCGAGCACGACGCTCGCGACGCTCGCGATGTGAGCAGCGTCACGGCCGACGGGACCCGGTTTGGCCCCGGGGGGCATGGGGCCGATAGCCTTCCGGCCGTGCCGAAATCCGATCAAATCTCCGCGAGTCCCCCCCGTCCGAGCAGCGCCGCGGCGCTGCCCCTCGCCGAGGCGGCCCGGCTGCTCGGGCTGCCGCCCGCCGAGGGCCCGGCCGTCACCGGCATCACCCACGACTCCCGGGCGGTGCGTCCGGGCGACGTGTACGTGGCCTTCCCCGGCGCCAACCACCACGGTGCGGCGTTCGCCGCCGGCGCGGTGGCCGCCGGCGCGGTCGCGGTGCTCACCGACGCCGCCGGCGCGGAGCTGGCCGCGGACGCGGGCGTGCCGCTGCTGGTGGTGGACAGCCCCCGCGCGGTGATGGGCGAGCTCGCCGCGGCGGTCTACGGGGCCGCCGCCGAGCGGATGCTGATGATCGGCCTGACCGGCACCAACGGCAAGACCACCACCTCCTACCTGGTCGAGGGCGGCCTGCGCGGAGCCGGCCGGCTGCCCGGCGTGATCGGCACCGTGGAGATGCGGGTCGGCACCGAGCGGATCAAGTCCGAGCGCACCACCCCCGAGGCCACCGACCTGCACGCGGTGCTCGCCGTGATGCACGAGTCCGGCGCCGGCGCGGTGGTCATGGAGGTCTCCAGCCACGCGCTGGTGTACGGCCGCACCGACGGCGTGGCCTACGACGTCGCGCTGTTCAACAACCTGACGCCGGAACACCTCGACTTCCACCCCGACATGGAGGACTACTACCGGGCCAAGGCCCGGCTGTTCGAGCCCGGCAAGGCCCGGCTCGGCGTCGCCAACCGCGACGACTCCTACGGCCGCCGACTGGCCGGCGAGGCCCGGATCCCGATGGTGACCTTCTCCGCCGCGGGCGACCCGGCCGCCGACTGGCGCGCCGTTGACGTCCAGCTCGGCCCGGCCGGGTCCACCTTCACTGTGGTCGGCCCGGACGGCGCCCGCGCCGCGGCCTCGGTGCCGCTGCCCGGCCCGTTCAACGTCGCCAACGCGCTCGGCGCGATCACCGCGCTGGTCACCGCCGGCATCGAGCTGGACGCCGCGGTCGCCGGAGTGGCGCAGGTCCCGGGCGTGCCCGGCCGGCTGGAGAAGGTCGACGCCGGGCAGCCGTACGTCGCGGTGGTCGACTACGCGCACAAGCCGGACGCGCTGAGCGCCGTGCTCGCCTCGCTGCGCGAGGTCACCAAGGGCCGGCTGCACGTCGTCGTCGGCTGCGGCGGCGACCGCGACCCGTACAAGCGCGGCCCGATGGGCGCGATCGCCGCCCGGCTCGCCGACACCGCCGTCCTCACCAGCGACAACCCGCGCTCCGAGGACGCGCTGGCGATCCTCGCCGCCATGCTCGGCGGCGCCGCCGAGGTGCCCGAGGAGGAGCGCGGCGAGGTGCTCGCCGTCCCCGACCGGGCCGAGGCGATCGCGCTGGCGGTCGCCCGGGCGCACGCCGGGGACACCGTGCTGGTGGCCGGCAAGGGCCACGAGCTCGGGCAGTACGTGAAGGGCGAGGTCCGCCCGTTCGACGACCGCGAGGTGCTGCGGGTGGCGATGGAGCAGCTCATGGAGGCAGAACGGTGATCGCACTGACCCTGGCCGAGGCCGCGAAGGCGGTCGACGGCACCCTGGACGCGGCCGACCCGGACGCGGTGATCACCGGTGCGGTGGTCACCGACAACCGGCGGATCGAGCCCGGCGGCCTGTTCGTGTGCGTGCTCGGCGAGCGCGTCGACGGCCACGACTTCGCGGCCGAGGCGGTCGCCGACGGCGCGGTCGCGGTGCTCGCCACCCGCCCGGTCGGCGTGCCCGCGATCCTGGTCGACGACGTGGTCGTGGCGCTCGGCCGGCTCGCCCGGGCCGTGGTCGCCCGCGCCGCCGACGTGCGGATCGTGGCGCTCACCGGCTCGGCCGGCAAGACCTCCACCAAGGACCTGATCGGCCAACTGCTGGCCGAGCACGGCGAGACGGTCTTCCCGGCCGGCTCGCACAACAACGAGATCGGCCACCCGCTGACGGCCCTTCAGGTCGCCCCCACCACCCGCCACCTGGTGATGGAGATGGGCGCCCGGCACAAGGGCGACATCGAGTACCTGACCGGCATCACCCCGCCCACCGTCGGCCTGGTGCTGAACATCGGCACCGCGCACCTCGGCGAGTTCGGCTCCAAGCAGGGCATCGCCGACGCCAAGGGCGAGATGGTGGAGGCGCTTTCGGCCGACGGCGTCGCCGTGCTGAACGCCGACGACCCGCTGGTGCGCGCCATGAGCAGCCGCACCAAGGCCCGCGTGGTGCTGTTCGGGGAGTCCCAGGACGCACACATCCGCGCCACCGATGTTCGCCTGGACGCCACCGGGAGGCCACAGTTCACGCTCAGCACCCCGGCCGGTTCCGCACCGGTGCAGCTGCGCCTGTACGGTGAGCACCACGTCTCGAACGCCCTCGCCGCCGCCGCGGTGGCGGTGGAGCTCGGGATGCCCGTCGACCGCGTCGCCGAGGCACTCGGCGAAGCCGGTGCGCTGTCCCGTTGGCGCATGGAGGTGGTCGACCGGGCCGATGGCCTGACCGTCGTCAACGACGCCTACAACGCGAACCCGGAGTCCATGCGGGCCGCGCTGCGGGCACTGGCGACGATGGCGGGCAAGGGCCCGGAGCGCCGCCGCACCTGGGCGGTGCTCGGTGAGATGCGGGAGCTCGGCGAGGACAGCTTCGACGAGCACGACGCCATCGGACGGCTCGCCGTCCGGCTCGACATCACCAAGCTGGTGGCGGTCGGCGGACGCGAGGCGGCCCGGATGGAACTGGGCGCGAGGAACGAAGGTTCGTGGGGTGAGGAGTCGGTGCTGGTGTCCGACGCGGACGCGGCGATCGAGCTGCTGCGCAGTCAGGTGCGGCCGGGGGACGTGGTCCTGGTGAAGGCATCCCGTTCGGTGGGCCTGGAGAAGGTCGCCGACGCACTGCTCGCGGACGGTGCCGCGAAGTGAAGCAGATCCTCTTCTCCGGCCTGATCGGCCTGGTGCTGACCCTGCTCGGCACCCCCGCCCTGATCAAGCTGCTCGCCCGGCACGGCTACGGCCAGTACATCCGGGACGACGGCCCCAAGGCGCACCACAGCAAGAAGGGCACGCCCACCATGGGCGGCATCGCCTTCATCCTCGCCACGCTGATCGCCTACTTCGCGACCAAGGCGATAACGGGCGAGTCGCCCACTGCCTCCGGCCTGCTGGTGCTGTTCCTGACCACGGGCCTGGGCCTGGTCGGCTTCCTGGACGACTACATCAAGGTGGTCAAGCGCCGCTCGCTGGGCCTGCGGGCCAAGGCGAAGCTGCTCGGCCAGTCCTTCTTCGCGCTCGCCTTCGCCATCCTGGCGCTGCAGTTCGAGGACAGCCGCGGGAAGACCCCGGCCTCCGACCACCTGTCCTTCGTGCAGGACTTCGACTGGGCGATCGGCCCGGTGCTGTTCGTCCTGTTCGCGTACTTCATGATCGCCGCGATGTCGAACGGCGTGAACCTGACGGACGGTCTGGACGGCCTCGCCACCGGCGCCTCGGTGATGGTCTTCGGCGCCTACACCTTCATCGGCCTGTGGGAGCACGGGCAGAACTGCGCCTACGCGATCAAGGCCACGGCGTCCTGCTACGACGTCCGCGACCCGCTGGACCTCGCCGTGGTCGCCGCCGCCCTGATGGGCTCCTGCTTCGGCTTCCTGTGGTGGAACACCTCGCCCGCGAAGATCTTCATGGGCGACACCGGCTCGCTCGCCCTCGGCGGCGCCCTGGCCGGCCTCGCCATCGTCTCCCGCACCGAGCTGCTGCTGGCCGTCCTCGGCGGCCTGTTCGTGATCATCACCCTTTCGGTGATCATCCAGGTCGGCTCGTTCCGGATGACCGGCAAGCGCGTTTTCAAGATGGCGCCACTCCAGCACCACTTCGAACTCAAGGGCTGGAGCGAAGTCCTGATCGTGGTCCGGTTCTGGATCATCCAGGGCCTGTGCGTCGCCGTCGGACTCGGACTCTTCTACGCGGGATGGGTGACCGGATGATCAACCCGGAGTGGGCCGGCCTTCCGGTCGTCGTCGCGGGACTCGGCCTCTCCGGGGTCAGCGCCGCCCGGGTCCTGCACGGACTCGGCGCGCACGTCACGGTCGTGGACGGCGGCACCGGCCCCGCGCTGGACGCCAAGGCCGCCGCCCTCACCGAGCAGGGCATCGCCGTCCGCCTCGGCGACGGCGCCGGCCTGCCCGGGGGCACCCGGCTGATCGTCACCTCGCCCGGCTGGGCCCCCGACAGCCCGCTGTTCGCCGCCGCCGAGCAGGCCGGCGTCCCGGTCTGGGGCGACGTCGAACTCGCCTGGCGGCTGCGCACCCCGCACCCCGCCACCGGCGAGCCGGCCCCCTGGCTGGCCGTCACCGGCACCAACGGCAAGACCACCACCGTCCAGATGCTGGCGTCGATCCTGACCGCCGCCGGCAAGCGCACCGCCGCCGTCGGCAACGTCGGCGTCTCGGTGCTGGACGCGGTCCTCGCCGAGGAGCCCTACGACGTCCTGGCCGTCGAACTCTCCAGCTACCAGCTGCACTGGGCGCCCTCGCTCCGTGTGCACTCCGGCGCCGTGCTCAACCTGGCCCCCGACCACCTCGACTGGCACGGCTCGATGGACGCCTACGCCGCCGACAAGGGCCGGATCTACCAGGGCAACCAGGTCGCCTGCGTCTACAACCTCGCCGACCCGGCCACCGAGGCGCTGGTCCGCGAGGCCGACGTCGAGGAGGGCTGCCGCGCGATCGGCTTCGGCCTCGACGCCCCCGCCGTCTCCAACCTCGGCGTCGTGGACGGCCTGCTGGTCGACCGCGCCTTCGTCCCCGACCGGGACCGGGCCGCCGCGGAGCTCGGCGCCGTCGCCGACATCGACCCGCCGGCCCCGCACAACATCGCCAACGCGCTCGCCGCCGCCGCCCTCGCCCGGGCCTACGGGGTCGACGCCAAGGCCGTCCGCGACGGTCTGCGCGCCTTC
>NZ_BMRI01000001.1:0-8617 GCF_014648555.1 Kitasatospora griseola | reverse complement strand
ACGCCCGACGCCCACCGGATCGCGCACGTCGCCGAGATCGACGGCGTGACCTACGTGGACGACTCCAAGGCCACCAACACCCACGCGACGGCGGCCTCGCTGGCCGCGTACCGCCCCGTGGTGTGGATCGCCGGCGGCCTCGCCAAGGGCGCGACCTTCGACGAACTCGTCGCCGACGCGGCCCCGCGCCTGCGCGCGGCCGTCCTGATCGGCCAGGACCGCCAACTGATCCGCGAGGCGCTCGCGCGACACGCCCCGGAAGTCCCGGTGTTCGAACCCGCGCCGGGGAAGACTGGCGCGGAGGCGATGACCGAGATCGTCCGCGTGGCTGCCGCCGCAGCGCAGAAGGGCGACACCGTCCTGCTCGCACCCGCCTGCGCGTCGATGGACATGTTCACCAACTACGGTGAGCGCGGGGACATGTTCGCCGCAGCGGTTCGCGGACTCTGAACCGGACCACACCGCAAGGTCGCGCCCACGAGCAAGTCATTGCCAGGGGGCGCGATCTTGCGGTTGTGTGCTCTTCCGCTGCGCGCAGTGCCCCGCGCCCGCTGTCCGCGCAGCCACCGAAACGACGAAGGAGACGGACGTGCCGCCCAGCGAGAAGCAGCCGCGCTTGCGACTGGTCTCGGCGACCACGACCACCTTCAAGTCCGAGGGCCCCGTCGCGCGGGTGCGCGCAGCGCGTGAGCGGTTCGGGTACTTGATGGCCCGTCCGCTGACGCCGTACTACCTGATCCTCGGTTCGGCGCTGCTGCTGGTGGTGCTCGGGCTGGTGATGGTGTTCTCCGCCTCGCAGAGCGTGGTGGTGGACTTCGGGCTGCCGATGACGTTCTTCTTCCGCAAGCAGCTGATCGCCCTGCTGCTGGGCGGTGCGATCGCCGTCGTGCTGACCAGGGCCCCGATCAGGGTGCTGCGGACCGCCGTGTACCCGCTGCTGTTCGGAGTGGTGGCGGCGCTGGTGCTGGTGACGATCCCCGGCATCGGGGTGCGGATCAACGGCAACCGGAACTGGATCAGCCTGGGGTTCTTCCAGATCCAGCCGTCCGAGTTCGCCAAGCTGGCGCTGCTGCTGTGGGCGGCCGACCTGCTGGCCCGCAAGCAGCGCACCCACATGCTCAACCAGTGGAAGCACCTGCTGGTCCCGCTGGTGCCCGGCACGGTCGTGCTGATGATGCTGATCATGCTGGGCGGCGACATGGGCACCACGATGGTGCTGGTCGCGATGCTGTTCGGCCTGCTCTGGATGGTCGGCGCGCCGCTGCGGCTGTTCGCCGCCACCCTGGGCATCGCGGTGGTCGCGTGCACCGCGCTGATCATCACGGTGCCGCACCGGCTGGGCCGACTGGCCTGCGTGGGCGTCACCAAACCGGACCCGAACCTGGACTGCTTCCAGGCCCTGCACGGACTGTACGCGCTGGCCGCGGGCGGACCGTTCGGATCCGGACTCGGTGCGGGCGTCGAGAAATGGGGGCAACTCCCGGAGGCGCACACCGACTTCATCTTCGCAGCGACCGGCGAGGAGCTCGGCCTGGTGGGGACGCTGTCGGTGCTCGCGCTCTTCGCGGCACTAGGCTACGCGGGTATCCGTGTGGCTCTCAGCACCACGGACCCGTTCGTCCGGTACGCGGCGGGCGCCGCCACCACGTGGATCATGGCTCAGGCCGTGGTCAACCTGGGGTCGGCGCTGGGACTCCTGCCCATCGCGGGCGTCCCGCTGCCGCTGTTCTCGTACGGTGGTTCCGCGATGCTGTCGGCCATGTGCGCCATCGGGCTGCTGCTGTGCTTCGCGCGCAGCACTCCGGTGGCGAAGGCAGCGCTGGCTGCCCGGCCCCGCCGATGGCGAAAAGGGGCCAACTCCCGGTTCGGGTCCGTCCTGGACCGGGTGGTGCCAGGTAGGAAAACCACAGCGCGCAAGGCCCCCGGGTCGTCGCGCAGGGAGCGGTGAATTTCGGTGCATGTCGTACTCGCCGGCGGCGGGACCGCCGGTCACATCGAGCCGGCCATGGCGCTCGCGGACGCGCTGCGCAGGCACGATCCGTCCATCGGGATCACCGCCCTCGGCACCGAGCGCGGCCTGGAGACCCGGCTGGTCCCGGAGCGCGGCTACGAGCTGGCGCTGATCCCGGCGGTGCCGCTGCCCCGCAAGCCCACCCCCGAGCTGATCACCGTCCCGGGCCGGCTGCGCGGCACCGTGCGGGCCGCCCAGGAGGTCATCGAACGGGTCAACGCGGACGCCGTGGTCGGCTTCGGCGGCTACGTGGCGATGCCCGCCTACCTGGCGGCCAAGCGCGCCGGGGTGCCGATCGTGGTGCACGAGGCCAACGCCCGCCCCGGCCTGGCCAACAAGATCGGCGCCCGCTACAGCGACTTCGTGGCGGTCTCCACCCCGGACTCCAAGCTGCGCGACTCCCGCTACATCGGCATCCCGCTGCGCCGCACCATCGCCACCCTGGACCGCGGCACGGTGCGCCCGGAGGCCCGGCACTACTTCGGCCTGGACCAGCGCCTGCCCACCCTGCTGGTGTCCGGCGGCTCGCAGGGCGCCCGCCGGCTGAACGAGACGGTGCAGGCGATCGCGCCCCGGCTCCAGCAGTACGGCGTGCAGATCCTGCACGCCGTCGGCCCGAAGAACGAGCTGCCGACCATCGACGACATCCCCGGCATGCCGCCGTACCGCGCGGTGCCGTACCTGGACCGGATGGACCTGGCGTACGCGGCCGCCGACATGATGCTCTGCCGGGCCGGCGCGATGACGGTGGCCGAGCTGGCCGCGGTGGGCCTGCCGGCCGCGTTCGTGCCGCTGCCGATCGGCAACGGCGAGCAGCGGCTGAACGCCCAGCCGATGGTGAAGGCCGGCGGCGGTCTGCTGGTGGACGACGCCGAGCTGACCCCGGACTGGGTGCTGAAGAACGTGCTGCCGGTGCTCACCGACCCGGCGAGGCTGTGGGAGATGTCGCGCTCCGCCGCCGAGTTCGGCCGCCGGGACGCGGACGACCTGCTGGTGCAGATGGTGTACGAGGCGATCGAGGCCGCCCGCGGCGGCCGGCGTCGTGGCTGACGAGGACTACGAGGAGGAGCTCGGGGAGGACGGCGACGAGACCCGTCCGCCCCGGCTCCGACTGTCCCGCCGGGGCGTGCTGGTACTGCTGGCGCTGGCGGTCCTGGTGCTCGGCGGGCTCGGCTGGACGGTGTTCTTCTCCGCCGCCCTCGACGTCCGCCGGGTGGCCGTCCAGGGCCTGGACTCCGGGCAGTTGAGCCAGGAGGAGGTGGAGCGCGCGCTCGGCTCCACCGCGCAGGGCCCGCTGGCCCGGGTGGACCTGGACCGGGCCCGGCAACTGGTGGGCCAGGTGCCCCGGGTGGCCCGGGTCGAGGTCTGGCGCGGCTGGCCGCACACCCTGCGGATCAAGGTGACGGAGCGTCAACCGGTGGCGGCGGTCCGTGCCGACGACGGCCGCTTCGTCCAGGTCGACGCGCTGGGTGTGGAGTTCGCCACGGGCCCGCAGCCGCCGTCCGGCGTTCCCGTGGTGGCGCTGCAACTCGGCCAACCCGCGAACGACGCACTGTCCGTCATCGACCGCCCCACGCTGGTCCGTTCGGCCATCACCGTGGCCGCCGGCCTGCCCTCGGAGGTGGCCAAGCAGGCCGGTTCGCTCACGGTCTATTCGTACGACGACATCCGCCTCCAACTCTCCTCCGGCGCCACGGTCCGCTGGGGCAGCGCCGAGGAAACCCCGCGCAAGGCCCGGATCCTGACGGCCCTGCTCGGCCGGAAGGCGTCGAATTACGACGTGAGTGCGCCGGATGCCCCGGCGGTGTCCGGCTGATCCGGTAAGTTCTCTGCCCGGGGGAGGTATTGACGGAGCCGAGGCTCCGGTCCGACCCTTGATGGTCACCCCGGTTTCACCGGGGGGTCGATGATCACATAGGCTCAAAAGAAAAAGGGAAGCTCGGCGTGTTCGTTGAAACACGCGCTGGTTGCGACCTACTGTCCTGTGTCAACGAGCTGTGCTCGACAACGAACTGACACCGGCACAGCGATAACCCTCAACCTCAAGTTTAGGGTTCGGGTTGGAACCACGCGCTTCCCACCCATCGACATCCGTCGGCCTTCGTTCCAGGGGCGCCGACCCGGAAATTCGAGGCGAGAGGCCCCGACGTGGCAGCACCCCAGAATTACCTCGCGGTCATCAAGGTCGTCGGCATCGGTGGCGGCGGAGTCAACGCCATCAACCGGATGATCGAGGTCGGGCTCAAGGGCGTCGAGTTCATCGCGATCAACACCGACGCGCAGGCCCTCCTGATGAGCGACGCCGATGTGAAGCTCGACGTCGGCCGGGAGCTCACCCGCGGCCTCGGCGCCGGCGCGAACCCGGAGGTCGGCCGGAAGGCCGCGGAGGACCACCGCGAGGAGATCGAGGAGGTCCTCAAGGGGGCCGACATGGTCTTCGTGACGGCCGGCGAGGGCGGCGGCACCGGCACCGGCGGTGCGCCCGTGGTGGCCAACATCGCCCGCTCGCTCGGCGCCCTGACGATCGGCGTGGTCACCCGCCCGTTCACCTTCGAGGGCCGCCGCCGCGCCAACCAGGCCGAGGACGGCATCGCCTCGCTGCGCGAGCAGGTCGACACCCTGATCGTGATCCCCAACGACCGGCTGCTGTCGATCTCCGACCGCCAGGTCTCGGTGCTGGACGCGTTCCGCTCCGCCGACCAGGTGCTGCTCTCCGGTGTGCAGGGCATCACCGACCTGATCACCACCCCGGGTCTGATCAACCTGGACTTCGCCGACGTCAAGTCGGTCATGTCGGACGCCGGTTCGGCGCTGATGGGGATCGGCTCGGCGCGCGGCGAGGACCGGGCGAAGGCCGCCGCCGTGATGGCGATCTCCTCGCCGCTGCTGGAGGCCTCGATCGACGGCGCCCGCGGTGTGCTGCTGTCCATCTCGGGCGGCTCCGACCTCGGCCTGTTCGAGATCAACGAGGCGGCCCAGCTGGTCAGCGAGGCGGCCCACCCCGAGGCGAACATCATCTTCGGCGCGGTCATCGACGACGCGCTCGGCGACGAGGTCCGGGTCACCGTGATCGCGGCCGGCTTCGACGGCGGCCAGCCGCCGGCGATCGTCCGCGAGCCGGTGGTGAAGTCGGCGTCCAGCTCGACGTCGAGCAGCAGCGGCTCGTCCGCCCCGGAGCGGCCGGCCACCCGTCCGTCCTACGGCTCGATCGGTTCGGTCACCCGCTCCGAGGAGCCGGCCCGCCCGTCCGAGGCCCCGGCGCCGGTGACCACCGCCCCGCCGGTGCCGCCGCAGGTGCAGCCGGTGCGCCAGCCCTACGTCGAGAGCCCCGCCGAGGAGCTCGACGTGCCGGACTTCCTGAAGTGATTCGTACGGCCTTTCGCAACGGTGCTCACTTCGCCTCCACCACCCGGTGGGGCGGGGTGAGCACCTCGCCGTACGGGGAGCTCAACCTCGGCGGCGCGGTGGGCGATTCGCCCGAAGCTGTGAAGCAGAACCGTTTCCTCGCGGCCCGCGAACTGGGACTGGACCCGGCCGATGTGGTCTGGATGAACCAGGTGCACGGCGCGGACGTCGAGGTGGTGACGGACCGCCAACCGGACGGGTACGCACCGACGGTGGACGCGGTGGTCACCGACCGCCCGCTGGCCCTCGCGGTGCTCACCGCGGACTGCGTGCCGGTGCTGCTGGCCGACCCGGAGGCCGGAGTGATCGGCGCGGCGCACGCCGGGCGCCCGGGCCTGGCGGCCGGGGTGGTCCCCGCGGCGGTCGCCGCGATGCGTGAACTCGGGGCCCGCCCCGAGCGGATCCTCGCCGCCACCGGCCCCGCCGTGTGCGGCCGTTGCTACGAAGTGCCGGAGGCGATGCGCGCCGAGGTGGCCGCACTCGTCCCGGCCGCTCGGTCGGAGACCTCCTGGGGCACTCCCGCCCTGGACGTGCAGGCCGGTGTCGCCGCCCAACTCGCCGAGGCGGGCGTGCACGACCTGGTGCGATCATCTGTCTGCACCCTGGAATCTCCGGACCACTACTCCTACCGTCGGGAGCAGCGGACCGGCCGACTCGCGAGCTACGTCTGGCTGGGACCTCCACTCTCATGACGAACGACATCTTCGGTCCGTTCCCCGGCGGCGCCGACTTCGCCGCCGCCCTGACGGACGCCCAGCGCGCCCGCTTCGACCAACTCGGCGCCAACCTCGACGTGGTCGAGCGCCGGATCGCCGACGCCTGCGCCGCCGCCGGACGCCCGCGCGAGGAGGTCACCCTGATCGTGGTGACCAAGACCTACCCCGCCGAGGACACCGCACTCCTCGCCGGACTGGGCGTCACCGACGTCGCGGAGAACCGCGACCAGGACGCCGCCCCGAAGGCCGAACGCTGCGTCAACCTCCCGTTGACCTGGCACTTCGTCGGCCAGCTGCAGACCAACAAGGCGCGCTCGGTGGTCCGTTACGCGGACCTGGTGCACTCGGTGGACCGCGAGCGCCTGGTCGACTCGCTGGCCGCGGCCGTGCACAACGCCGAACGCCCGCCGCTGGGCTGCCTGGTGCAGGTCGCCCTGGACAAGGAGGCGGGCGAGGGCGAGCACCGCGCGGGCGTCGCGCCCGCCGACGTGCTCGCGCTGGCCGCGAAGATCGCCGACACGCCCGGGCTGCGACTGGACGGTGTGATGACGGTCGCACCGCTCGCGGGCCCGCTGGCGGGCGACCCCGCGCGCTCCTTCGCGCGCCTTGCGGAAATCGCAAGCGCCGTACGCGCCGAGCATCCGACTGCCACGATGGTTTCGGCAGGGATGAGCGGAGATTTGGAGCAGGCGATCGCCGCCGGAGCGACACATGTACGCGTCGGTACGGCGGTACTCGGAGTGCGGTCACCGCTCGGGTAACGTCACCGAGTAAGTAGATCAGACTGCAGGACAAAATAGGACAGAACCTAGCAGATGATCAGTCTGCTGGTAAACCGTGGATCGCATCCGAGCGCACACCTCCGCGGTCTGACGGACCGTCGGCCTGACAGGCCGTGACCATCACGGCGTCCGCAGGTGAACGGTGGGCGCATGAGCGGAGGAGACAGCAGCATGGCCGGCGCGATGCGCAAAATGGCGGTCTATCTCGGCCTGGTCGAGGACGAGACCTACGACAGCCAGGGGTACGACCCTGACGACGACTACGACACCGACCCGGAGCCGATCCGCACCGGCCGCACCGAGGACCTGCGGTCCGCGAACCCCGCCGCCGCGGCCCCCGCGCAGCCGGCGCCCGTGGCCCACATCGCCCCCCAGCCGGTGCCCGCCGCGGTCCCGATCCGACAGGAGCAGCCGCGGATGGCTCCCGTGTCGTCCATCACATCCGAGCGCCACCGCAATCTGGAGAAGAGCACCCCGGTGATCATGCCCAAGGTCGTCAACGAACGAGAGCCCTACCGCATCACCACGCTGCACCCTCGCACCTACAACGAGGCCCGTACGATCGGTGAACAGTTCCGCGGCGGCACGCCCGTGATCATGAATTTGACCGAGATGGACGACACGGACGCCAAGCGGCTCGTAGACTTCGCGGCTGGACTGGTCTTCGGTCTGCACGGCAGTATCGAGCGCGTGACACAGAAGGTGTTCCTCCTGTCGCCTGCTAACGTCGATGTCACGGCGGAGGACAAGGCTCGGATCGCCGAGGGTGGGTTCTTCAACCAGAGCTGACCCGGCCACGACTTTCTGTGTGGATCAGTTTGACAGTGCGTCACTGACGGACTGCCGGTCAGGGAGAGGGAGAAGTGATGGGGATCTTCGGTTCGGTGCTCTATTGGGTGCTGACCGTGTTCCTGCTGATCCTGCTCTTCAGGCTGGTGATGGACTGGGTCTTCCAGTTCGCTCGATCGTGGCGTCCTGGGAAGGCCATGGTCGTGGTGCTGGAGGCCACGTACACTGTCACGGATCCGCCACTCAAGCTTCTTCGGCGATTCATCCCGCCGTTGCGTCTCGGGGGCGTGGCGCTCGACCTGTCCTTCTTCGTACTGATGATCATTGTGTATGTCCTGATCTCGCTCGTGCAGCGCCTGTCGTTCTGAACGATGCGACAGGATGCCGGTCCGACGATCACGTTGAGGTGAAGAGATGCCATTGACCCCCGAGGACGTTCGGAACAAGCAGTTCACGACCGTCCGGCTGCGCGAAGGCTATGACGAGGACGAGGTCGATGCCTTCCTCGACGAGGTCGAAGCCGAGCTGACCCGCCTGCTGCGCGAGAACGAGGACCTGCGCGCCAAGCTGGCTGCCGCCACGCGTGCCGCCGCGCAGAACCAGGCGAACATGCGCAAGGAGCAGCAGGCTCCGCAGGACGGCGGACGACCCGGCGCTCCGGTGCCCGCCGCCATATCCGGTCCGCCGGTGCCCGGCCAGCAGCAGGGCCCCGGTCCGCAGCAGCTCGGCGGCCCGCAGCAGCTCGCCGGCCCCCAGCAGGGGATGGGCAACCAGCCGCTCGGCCTGCCGTCCGGCGCGCCGCAGCTGCCCGCCGGTCAGGGCGGCCCGATGGGCGGTCCGATGGGCAACCCGATGCAGCAGCAGATGGGCCAGACCATGGGCGGCCAGCAGCAGCTGGTCCAGCCGATGGGCGG